>DATMLP010000001.1:0-93120 GCA_035570415.1 Solirubrobacteraceae bacterium
GGGATCGTTGCACCGTACTGCTTGGCCACTTCTAGGTAGTAAGGGTCGATGGCGTTGTGCGACGGTACGAGTCGCGCGACCTCGTGTCCTCGCTCCGTGACCGTCAACGTCTCGCCATCCTTGACACGATCCAAGTACCGACTCAGGTTTTGACGTAGCTCACGAACACCGACGGTCTTGCCTACTGTGGTTTGCTGCGTGGCAGACATTGTGCGTCACAGCGTAGCACCTACGGTCGGCCTCGCAAGTCGGAGCTTGGCTCGGGGCTCGACCTACATCTCCAAAATCTCGACCCTGTACCCGTCGGGGTCTTTGACGAAGCACAGTCGTGAGCCGCCCTCGCGCACCGAGTAAGGGGGCTGCTCGGGCTCGATGCCCTGCTCGGCGAGCTTGGCGAGAGTCGCGTCGAGGTCCTCGGTGCTGATCGCGATATGTCCGTAGCCCGAGCCGAGCTCATAGGAGTCCACGCCGAAGTTATGTGTGAGCTCCAAGCGCGGCATGTCGCCGTCGCCGGGCTGGTTCATGAATACATTGACCGCCTCGTCGCGGATCGGGATGCGCCCGACCTCCTTGAAGCCGAGCGCTTCGTAGAAGGCGATGGAGCGGTCGATGCCGGTGATGCGATAGCAGGTGTGGATGAGGGGCATGCGCGGAGTTTACGGCCGAGTCGCCTCACCCGCCGCCGTCGGCGGCCGCGGCGCCGAGCTGCCGCCCGCACGACGAGCCCCGCCAACCCCGCTTCGTGCAACGATGCCGCGATGATCGTGGGCTGGAGGCGGCGTGATAGTTGAGTGGGCAACGCATCCGCGGTTTTTGTCCAACACCTATCTGGTGTGCGACGGCGAGGGCGGCCCGGCGTTTTTCGTCGACGCCGGCGGCCCCGTGGCGCCGCTGGTGGCGGCGGCTGAGCGTCTCGGCGTGACGCCCACGCACGCGCTGCTGACCCACCACCACCACGACCACGTCAGCGACGTGGGAGCGCTGCGCAAGCGCTGGCCGAAGCTGGAGGTCGTCATCCACCCCGTGGAACGGGAGCTGCTGCAGGACGACACCGCCACCGGCACCATCGAGCCGGGGCAGACGCTGCGCTTCGGCGCGCTCGAGGTGCGGCCGCTGCTGACGCCTGGGCACACGGCAGGGATGCTGTCGTTTGCGGTATGTGTGCCCGCCACGCAGTCGCGGCCCTCCTCCAGCACCGCGCCCGGCGGCTTCAACGGTCGCGAAGGGGCGGTGTTTACCGGCGACACGCTGTTCCGCGGCTCCGTCGGGGGGGTGCGGGCGCCGGGCCACACCACCTACACCGACCTCAAGGACTCGATCATGGGCACGCTGATGGAGCTGCCGCCGGAGACCGTCGTCCACCCCGGGCACGCCGACCCCACGTCGGTGGGGGAGGAGTGGGAGCGCAACCCGTTCATCCGCGTGTGGCGCGGCCTCGATGGCGAGGGCTCCGAGCGCTGCACGGCGCTGGGGCAGCCGGCCACGCTGGTGTTGCTGTGCCGCGACTACGACGGCGGCCACAAGGCGTGGGTACGCTGGGACGACGGCGCCGACGACATCGTGCCCGGCTCCCAGGTCACGCGCGACTGAGCCCTAACATGGGCCCGTGGCGGGCGAGAAGATCCCAACGTCGAGGGTGCGCCGCACGGCGACAGTGGGGAAACTGGCGGCGAGCGAGGCGGTGAAGCAATTTGGCACGCGCGCCGCGAACGTGACCCGCTCCGAGGAGGCCTCGCGCGAAGCGCTGGCGCGCCGTCAGGTGGAGACCGCCAAGCAGATCGTGGCGGTGCTGGGGACGATGAAGGGCGCCGCGATGAAGCTGGGCCAGGTGATGTCGTTCCTGGACGTTGGCCTCGTCCCCGAGGAGTACCGCGAGGAGTTTCAGCGCGAGTTGGCGAAGCTGCGCGACGCGGCGCCGACCGTGTCGTACAAGCAGATGCGCAAGGTGATTGAGAGCGATTTGGAAGCAAAGATCTCCTCGGTGTTCGAGTCGTTCGAGGAGGAGCCGATCGCGGCCGCGTCGATCGGGCAGGTGTACCGCGCGCGGCTGCGCGAGGACGGCCGCGAGGTGGCGGTGAAGGTGCAGTACCCGGGCGTGGCGGCGGCGGTAAGGGCGGACATGCAGAACCTGGACATGATCATGCGCTTGATGAAGCGCATGACGCCGCAGCTGGACGTGCGCGCGGTCGCCAAGGAGATCCGCGAACGGATCGGTGAGGAGCTGGACTACGAGCTGGAGGCCTCCAACCAGCGCTCGCTGTGGCGCATTTTCAACGGCCACCCGTTCATCAAGATTCCCGAGGTGGTCACGGAGTGCTCGCGCGAGCGGGTGCTGGTGAGCGAGCTGGTGGCGGGCGTCGGTTTCGAGGAGCTGAAGGGCTACCCCCAACCGCAGCGCGACCGGATCGGCGAGATCGTGTTTCGCTTCTTCCTCGGCTGCCTCTACCGCCACCGGCAGTTCTCCGGCGATCCTCACCCCGGCAACTTCCTGCTACTGGATGACGGGCGCGTGGCGTTTTTGGACTTCGGCCTCTTCAAGCGGCTGGATCCGCCGCCGGTGGAACTGGAGCTGGCGGCGCAGCGCGCGGTGATCGAGCACGACGCCCCCGCGCTGCACGCGCTGCTGGCGAAGTCGGGCTTCCTCCCCCAGCCCGATCGCGTGGACCCCGACGAGCTGCTGGAGTTCATCGAGGATGGGATCGGCTGGTATACGACCGACGCCGAGATGGAGCTGACGCCGGAGCTGGCCACCGAGGTGATGATCGAGAGCTCCGATCCCCGCTCCCGCCACTTCCGTCACATGCGCCACCAGGACATGCGCGCCGAGCACCTGTTTGGGCGGCGCATGGAGATGTTGACCCTCGCCGTGCTGTCGCAGCTGCGCGCCACCGCCAACTGGAATCGGATTGCCCGCGAGTGGATCTACAACGATCCTCCCGTCACCGAGCTGGGGCGCGAAGAGGCCGCGTTTTACGCCGCTACAGAACCTGAATCTGTACGAGGCTAGTGGTGCCGGGCCGCCCCGAGGGCAGCCCCGCGGTGATCCCCACGCGCTGGCCGGGCTGACACCAGCCCAGCTCGACGACGCGCCGGGCGGAGTCGGCGATCAGCTCCTCGGTGGTCTCGTGGCGGCGGATGGAGGCGGCCTGCACGCCCCACATCAGCCCGCAGCGGCGGACGGTCTCGCGGCCGGGGGAGAGCGCGTAGATCGGCACGGTGGGGCGGTGGGCTGACACCAGGCGGGCGGAGCGGCCGGAGAGCGTGGGGACGATGAGCGCGTCGAGCGACAGCTCGCGCACGGCGATGCAGAGGCTGTGGGCGAGCGTGTAGGCGGGGTCGGCTTCGGTGCGGTGGACGCGCGAGGCGTTCCACTCCTCGTAGGGGGCGATCGACTCGGCCTGTTCGGCCACCGCCGCCATCATCGCGATCGCCTCCACCGGGTAGGCGCCGATGGCGGTCTCCTGCGAGAGCATCACCGCGTCGGTGCCGTCGAGGATGGCGTTGGCCACGTCGGCCACCTCGGCGCGGGTGGGTCGCGAAGAGGTGACCATCGAGTCGAGCATCTGGGTGGCGGTGATCGACGGGCGCGCCAGGCGGCCGGCGAGGCGCAGCAGCTCCTTCTGCACGATCGGCACCCGCTCGATGGGCAGCTCGATGCCGAGGTCGCCGCGGGCCACCATCACGCAGTCGGCGGCGCGGAGGATCTCCTCGGCGCGCGTCACCGCCTGCGGCTTCTCCATCTTGGCGATCAGCGGCAGGCGCGTGTGCTCGCGCACATCCTCGATGTCCTCGGGGCGGCGCACGAACGAGAGCGCGACCATGTCGACGCCGATCGACTCGCCGTGGCGCAGCAGCGCGAGATCCTCCTCGGGCACCGCCGGCAGCAGGTCGACGGGGCCGGGGATGTTGAGCCCCTGGCGCGAGGCGACGGCGCCGCCGACCTCGATCTCCGCGTCGACCTCGCCGGCGGGGGCGCGCACGGCCACGACGCGCAGCCGCACGGAGCCGTCGGCGAGGTAGAGGATCTCGCCCTTCTGGAGCGCGTCGGCGAGGCCGGGCCAGGAGATCGACATGTGACCGGCGTCGCCCGCGCCGTTGTCGCTGCCGCACGAGAAGGTGACGCGATCGCCCGGCTTGAGCTCGACGACACCGTCGCGCAGCGGCCCGATCCGCAGCTTGGGGCCGGGCAGGTCCTGCAGGATCGCCACCGGGCGGCCCGCGCGGCCGGCCGCGTCGCGCACCCGCCGCACCGTCTCGGCGTGCTCGTCGAGCGAGCCGTGCGAGTAGTTGAGCCGCGCGACGTCCATTCCCGCGTTGACCATCCGCAGGAGCGTGTCGGGCTCGCGTGAGGCGGGACCGATGGTGGCGACGATCTTGGTGCGGCGCATTTCGCACGCCACGGTAGCGCCCTAGCGGGCCGGTGGCGGGGGGATGTGCGTGTGTATATTCACTTTTCGAGTTGTGTATAACGATGGTTGCACGCAGCTCGATTTTGCATCGCTCTCCTTACGCTCTCCTCATCACGGTGCCTGTACGTCGGGGAAGTGCTCCGCACAGTGCTCGCGCAGCGTCTCCCTCACCCACGTGCGCTCCGCCGGGGTCGCGGCCCGAAAGCGCTCGAGCAGCTCGCGCTGGTGCTCGATCGGCGCACCCGCGATCACCCAGCGCACCGCCAGCCGCTCATACAGCAGCTCCGCCGCGCGCTGCCACGTGTCCTCGCGTGTCGCGGCTGCGCTTGCGCCTTCGCCCGCCAGCGTTTGCGCGTACTTGACGCGGGTGGTCGCGGTGAGCGCGCCGCGCAGCGTGAGCACGTTGCCGTCGGCGTCGGTGTAGTCGCTGTCGGGCGCCTTCAGCCGCTCCGGGCGCCGCTTGGGCTTGCGCTTACCGGCCAAGGAGTCCCGTCACGGCGCGTCGGCAAGGAGTTCCGTCATGGGGCGTCGGCGGCCCGTTCGAGCTGCGTGCGCACGTCGCTGCCGCTGGCGGGCTTGGCGTGCCCGGTCCACACGATCGCCGGTTCCATCTCGGCCAGCTTGCGAATGCTTTGGCGCGCCTGGGCGGTGTCGTAGTTGTAGGTGCTCACCGGCACTTTGGGCTCGGTGTCGCGACCCCACATGTCGATCGTGTAGAAGGTGTCGCTTGCCAGCGCCAACCGGTCGGACTCGCGCCACAGCCCGATCAGGCCGGGGGCGTGGCCGGGGAAGTGGTGGACGCGAAAGCCCGCCACCTCGTCGCCCTCGGCGAGCGTGCCGGCGATCTCCACCGGGCCGCCGTCCCAGGCGAAACGGTGCAGCGCGCGGTGGATCTGGCGCTGGGGGGCGGGCAGGCCGGCAAGGCCCTCCGGCCAGTAGCGAAAGCCGCCGCTGCCTTCGGCGTCCTGCACCTCCTCGGCGTGGCAGTACACCGGCACGCCCAGCGCCGGCGCGGTGCCGCGATGGTCGGTGTGGCCGTGGCCCAGCACGATCCGCTTGATGCCGCCCAGCTTGGCGCCGGCAGCTGCCACCGAGCGCACCATCGCGCGCGCTCCGGCGTCGTACATGGTGACGCCGCCGTCGTCCTCGATGAAGTACACGTTGCACGGCCCCGGCTGGCCCTTCAGCACCCACACGCCCTCGGCGATCAGCTCCGGCTCGACCAGCAGCCGCCCGGAAAGGCGGGTTTTGACGTTGAACGCGCCCATCATCCGCTGCTCGGCGGTGGAGCCCTGCGGCGGCAGCATCCCGATCTGGCGGGGCACCGCCATCGAGTCGGGGAACGCGTCGTTGGCTTGGATGAGACCATCGCGCACGGTGAGCACGTCCACCCCTTCCAGCGTCAGCGGGTGCCCGGTGGGCCGCAGGCCGCCGAACGTGCCCGGCCCGACGAACGTGCCTTTGAGGCGCCACTGCACCGCGCAGCGCTCGCCCGCGGTGGTGGTGGAAACCAGCTCGAAGCAGAGATCGGGCATCGCCCCGATGAGATCGCCGATGAACGCCCGCACGCCCTCGGGCGCGGCGGCGTCGATCTGCCCGCGCACGTGCTCGCGCCCGCCCGGCGCCCACATCCCCACGGCGGCGTCGAGGTCGTGGGCGTTGATGGCCTCGAAGTAGCGCCGCGCCACGGTCTCCGCTTCGCTCGTCCCCGCGTCCTCACCGCCGGCGCGGTCCCCGGAGATGCGCTCGCGCGGCGATGGTGCCTGATGGATGTTGGCGGCGGCCTCCCGCACCCTGGTGGCGGCTTGCTCTGTGTGCTCTTCGGCCATGACGATTCTCCTTCCCGGAGGTCGAGACAGACAGAACAGTCTAGTTGTCCATGGCCGCGTGGGCTGCCTGCGGGCCGGTGAATCGCGCCACGGTCGTCCATCGCCCATCGGGCGGTGCCGCCGGCACGCTCCGTCCGCGGGAATCGCGCTAGGGGTATTGACAAAACGTTCCCGGTGTGATTATGATGGCGTTTGTCAGGTAGACAACAGCATGTGCCTGACAGACATATGGCCGGTTGGGGTTGGGTTCCGTATCCGATCTCGCAGCTGCCGGAGACAGGGAGAGGGCCGGGTCGTTTCGATGAGGGAATTGGGTTCAGCGTGCTTTCGCGAGGGAACAGCGTGATGGGAGTCGCCGCAGTCAGGGTTGGGTGTGATGCTAGATGCGCCAGCTTGGCGCTGTCGCATCTCTCTCTCTCTCTCTCTCTCTTGTCTTCTAAGGTCCGCCGCTAGCCCGCCCCACGGTCCGGCTCGCGCCGGCCGGTTGTGCCCCCGTATGGGGGGAGCGGTTTGATGCGCGCGCGAGCGGTCACGGCCGTGGTCGAGCGTGGCGCAATCGCTTCGGGGCAGCGCGGGGCGCGACGGCCGGGGCGCGATTATGGGTCCTATCAGCCGCGGGGTGTGGGCGCGGAGCGGTTCGTGGAGGTGCAGCGCTCGCGGCTGCTGGCCGGGGCGAGCTCGGCGATCGCCGAGCTGGGTTACACCGAGACGACGATCGCCGACATCATCGCCCGGGCGCGCGTGTCGCGGCGCACCTTCTACCAGCTGTTCGCCGACCGTGAGGCTTGCCTGGCGATGCTGATCGCGGAGGTCGTGCGCTCGCTCGAAGCAGAGTTGGCCGCGGCCGGCCTGGAGAGCCTGCCGTGGCGCGAGCGCATGCGCGGCGGCCTGTTGAGGATCTTGGCGTTCCTCGATAGCGAGCCGGCGCTCGCGCGGATCGTCGTGATCGAGGCACTGCGCGGCGACCCCCGGGTGTTGGAGTTGCGCGAGGAGGCGATGGCGCGCCTGGCCGTGGCGGTCGACGCAGGCCGCGGTGAGAGCGCGCAGGCCGCGCGGTGCACGATGCTGACTGCCGAAGGCGTGGTCGGCGCCGTCTTCACCACCGTCTACCGGCGATTGCTGCGCGGCGAGCACAAGCCGCTCACGCGCCTGGTGGGTGAGTTGATGGGCATGATCGCGCTCCCCTACCTCGGCCCCGCCGCCGCGCGCCGCGAGCAGGCTCGCTCGGCGCCGACGGGACGGGGACGCCGCGTGACCTCCGCGCCCACCGCGACCCTCGTGGCTGACCCGTTGTGTGAGGCGCCGATGCGCCTCACCTACCGCACGCTGCGCGTGTTGGAGTGCATCGGCGAGTCGCCGGAGATCTCCAATCGCGAGGTCGCCGAACGCGCCGGCATCGCCGACGCCGGCCAGACCTCGAAGCTGATGGCGCGCCTCGAGCGCCTCGGCCTCGTCGCCAACACCGGCGGCGGGCACAGCAAGGGTGCACCCAACGCCTGGCGCCTTACTCCGCTTGCCGCGCAGGTTGTAGAGCGACTGAGCGCCGTCGGCGAAACGCCGGGAAGGGTCGTGTCCGGCGCGCCGCGAGAGCGCGTTGACTCGACCGATCGCAATCCGCCCCACGACAACCGAGGGGCTCATGCCCCCTTTGACTCATAGAGGGAGAGAACCGATGTTCCAACGCCTACGCACACACCTCAGCTACAGCAATGTCGCGGCGACGATCGCGCTGGTCTTCGCGCTGACCGGCGGAGCCGTCGCGGCCAGCAGCAACGGCGGCGGCACCAACCCCGCTCGCGCGATGGTGGCGGCCACGGCCTCCAGGTCCACGCTCGCCAGGGTCGCCAAGTCTGAGGCAACGGCCGCCAAGTCCAAGTCCAAGTCCAAGGTGGGTCCCCGAGGCCCCGCCGGCCCCAAGGGCGCGACCGGGGCGACGGGCGCGACCGGGGCAACGGGAGCCACGGGTCCGGCCGGTTCCGCAGGGCCGGCGGGACCGCAGGGTCCCGCGGGCAAAAACGGTGAAAACGGCGCGCCGGGCGCGCCGGGCGAACCAGGTGAAAAAGGCGAAAAAGGCGCAAAAGGCACGACCGGATTCACCAAGACCCTTCCTCCCGGTGAAACCGAGACCGGCACTTGGGCGGCGGGAAGGTATCCGGAAGGGACGTCTACCTCCGTGTCCTCCTACACGGCGCTCTCCTTTCCGATCCCGCTGAGTGCGCCCGTCGAAGCAGCACACGTCCATTTCATCAACAAGAAGGGGGAAGAAATTTTCCCCTTCGGACTCACGCCACCCACCACGCCCACAGAATGCGGCACGCCTGTTGGCAACGCTGCGAACCCAAAGGCCAGCCCCGGCAATCTGTGTGTGTACGAAGGATATATCAAAACATTGATCTATGCGGGGATAATCAATAGTGGAGGCACTGATCTAAGTGCCGGAGGCGCATCCACAGCCGGAGCCATGCTGTCAATGAAAGTTGAAACCAGCGAAGAAGAAGATCTTGGCTTCGGCACCTGGGCCGTAACGGAAGCCGAGGGGTAGCTGATGAGGCCGATTCTCGCAACCCTCGCCACGATGCTCGCCGCGCTGGCCGCGAGCCTCGTGCTCGCAAGCACCCCGGCGCTAGCGGGGAATGCCGCGCACATCTACCTGTCATCCATCACCGGTTCCGGCGCCAGCACGCTGTCGGAACCGACCAGCGTGGCCGTCAGCACGGCGACGGGGGACGTGTACGTCCTCGACAGGGGTCACAGTCGCATCGAGCGGTTCAGCTCCACCGGTGAATATCTCGGCCAGTTCAACGGCAGCGGCACGTTCGAAGTCGTGGTCGAAGGGAAGGCAAAAGTGGAAACGGGTGCCGCCGCTCCGACCGGTGCGTTCTCTTTCATTACGGGTGAGTTTGGGGAACTTCCTCCTGTCAGTGGGGTCGCGGTCGACAACTCGACCAGCCCGCTCGATCCCTCCGCGGGCGACGTGTACGTCAGCGACACCGGCCACAGAGTGATCGACAAGTTCAGTGCGACTGGAGCGTATCTTGGGCAGATCACCAAGGGAGCAGGTGGCGCCCCATTCGAATATTTCAACGGGGTGGCAGTGGACCCGGAAGGGAAGGTCTGGGTCGCCCAGGCCGATGAGCAAGAGCAAATGAAGATCGATAATTATAGCGACGCCCTGGCAAACGGATTCATTTCGTCACTAACGGTCTCTGAAATATCTGCAACCCCGGGCTTTGCCGTCGACTCCGAAGGTAATTTCTATACTAGTACGGGTTTCGAAACCCTTGAAGAGCTCAACAGCTTTGGGGAACAGGTAAACAAAGGATATAAGGTAGAGAAGGCGGTAATGTCGGGAGTCGCGGTCGATCTCTCCAACAACGACGTTTACGTCGACAATTGCAGAGGGTATGAAGCTAAACCGTGTGGGAAAGCCGTCGGTGTTTACAGCACCAAGTCGGGGTCGCCGATCGAACTCGAAAGCTTCGGCTCAGGACACCTGGCCGGCGCCGGCGGCGTGGCGGTGAACTACTCAAAGGGGAGCGCAGCGAGTGGCCTGGTGTATGTCGCGGACTCCGCCGGCAACGACGTCGCCGTCTTCGAAACCATCGCGGAGCCCGAAGTGGCGGTCGAGCCCGTCTCGAGCTTGACGGCGGGGAGCATCACGGTCAAGGGCACCGTCGACCCGCGGGGCACGTCAGTCACGGACTGCGAGCTCGAATACGGCACCGAACCGGGCGCGTATCCCGAAAAGGCGCCGTGTATGCCTGAAGTCTCCGCCGGAAAACCCCTGACGGGGGCTGCGCCCGTGGCGGTCAGCGCAACGGCGACCGGGTTGACGCAGGGCGAAACTTACTACTACCGCCTCTCGGCGACCGACGCGACCGATACCTACCCGAGCGAAGGATTGTCGTTCTTCCTACCCGATACCGTCGCGATCGAAGGCGAGTCCACATCGTCGGTGGGCTTCACCGAAGCGAGGCTCGAAGCGCAGATCGACCCCGGCGGCTCGGCAACGGCGTACCATTTCGAATACGGTCCCGTTGGCTCCAACCCCACCTATGATGCGAGCATCCCGGTCTCCGCAGGCGAGATCGGCGCGACCCTGACCGGTGTCAGCGTGAGCGCGGTCGCGACCGGCCTGACGCCCAGCATTGCCTACAACTACCGGGTCGTGGCGTCCAACGCGCTGCCCGGCGAGGTCCACGGCCCCAAGGAGACGTTCACCACGCTCACTCCCGTCGGCACGGGCTCGCCGCCGCCCGGGGGTTGCCCCAACGAACAGTTGCGCGCCGAACAGCCCTACGGGCTGGAGCTGCCCGACTGCCGGGCTTATGAGATGGTCTCGCCGCTGGAAAAGAACGACAGCAACGCTGCCACCGACAATCGAATCGAAGCCAGGTCTTCGGTGTCGGGCGAAGCGATCGCCTACATCTCGGTAGGAGCCTTTGGCGAATCGGCGGGCAGTTACCTGAAAGATACATACATCTCCAGCCGTGGACCCGATGGGTGGTCCACGCGGAACATTACCCCCGCAGCCCAACCGTCCACTACGACTGAAGGGGCGGCCTTCTGGGCTCCATTCTACGAAATGGCCTTCACGCCGGATCTCTCAAAGGGGATTGTGACTCACGCAAGCGCACAGCTGAGCAGCGAAGCGCCCAATGGATTCGAAGAGATGTATTTGACTGATTTCTCCGAAGGCTCTTATCAGCTTGTGTCGAAGGTCCCAGGCACCGCCGAAGGTATCCGCGACTCCATTGGGAGCCATCCAGGACTTGCCGGTGCGTCAACCGACCTGACTCACATCGTTTACAACGAACTGGAAATCGCCGTCATCCCCAGGCAGCTCGACGAGTGGGTCAACGGCAGGATATTTCTCGTGAACGTCAAGAACAATGGCGAAGCGCTGGTGGCTGCCGCTGGATCGGGCGAGGCGAGTGGCAGGCTTCTAAGCGACTCAGAAGCCTGGCACGCGGTGTCCTCCGACGGTTCACGCATCTACATGACCAGCGGAGAGGAAATAGGCGATGAACACGAACTGTATCTGCGCGAAAACCCCGAACGGCCGCAGAGTCCGGTCGCGGGCGGCCACTGCACGGTGCCGGCCGACGCGTGCACGATCGATGTCTCGGCCTCGCAGCGCTCCGAACCCGATCCCCACGGACCCTCGCCCGTGTTCTTCCGAGGTGCGAGCGCGGATGGCGCAAAGGCGTTCTTCACGAGCAGCGCGGAGCTGACCGACGACGCGAACACCGGTCCCGCCGACAACGCTCCGAACCTGTACGAATACGACGTCGAAAGGCCCGAAGGCGAACGGCTGAAAGACCTGACGGTCGACACGAACGTCGGCGATCCCGACGGCGCCGACGTGGTCGGCGTGATGCAGATCAGCGAAGAAGGCTCCTATGTCTACTTCGTAGCCGAAGGAGTGCTGGCTGCAGGCGCGACCTCGGGTCAGGCGAACCTATATATGTCCTACGAAGGCGGCGCGCCGACATTCATCGCTACGCTCGAAAAGGGCGAGCTCAGAGGGACTGTAGGAGAGACAGACGGCGGCGATTCAAAATCGTGGTTCAAAGGGCCCTCCGCGGAAAGCAGGTCGGCTGTGAATGGTGACGGTACGCACTTGATCTTCGACTCGGAGCGGCGCCTCACGAGCTACGACAACGAACAGGCCGAACCCGGGGATTGTGGTTTTCAGACGCCGGAAGACGGGGAGAGGCCCGGTGGCGGCCCCTGCACCGAGGTGTATCTGTACGATGCCACCACCCAGAGTCTGACGTGCGTTTCGTGCAACCCCAGCGGGGCGCGGCCGATCGGTAAGTCAGAACTTAATACCATCGAAGCGAGCCGGGAGGATTTTCGTCTGAACAGTATCTCTGAAGATGGCGAACGCGTGTTCTTCGACAGCGCCGATGCGCTGGTGCCGCATGACAGCAATGGCCGCAGGAACGTATATGAGTACGAGAATGGCCATGTTTATCCGATCTCCAATGTCGCGGGCAACGAAGAATCGTTCTTCCTGGCTGCCAGCCCGAGCGGTAACGATGTGTTCATCGGGACGGCCGACCAACTGGTGCCCCAGGACACCGATCACTACGTCGACGTGTATGACGTGCGCATCGACGGCGGGTTCCCCGTGTCCGTGCCGGCTCCGACATGCAACAACGGAGATTCGTGCAAGGGGCCGGAGTCGCCGCAGCCGAGCGTGTTCGGCGCGCCGGCGAGCGCGACTTTCTCGGGCGCGGGGAACATAACGCCCGAAGTGGCGCCCCCGCCAAAGAAGCTCATCAAGAAGACGGTGACATGCAAAAAGGGTGACATCAAGAATCACAAGGGTAAGTGCGTACCTAAAAAGAAGAAAGCAAAGAAGGCGAAGAGGGCCAGCCGCAACCGGAGGGGCAACTCATGAAAACCCAGGTGCAACAACCAACAGCGGCAGGAGTCATCAAGCCCCTCGGCCGGAAGGGTGTCCCTGACCTCTCCTCATCACACACTCTGTTGCGTAGCTGTATTCTAGCTCCGCTCCTGGTTCTTGCTGCCCTGTTTCTGTTCGCGCCCAGTGCCGGTGCGGCGGCGATCAAATTGGAAAGCGCGAACGTGTCGGCGACCAACGCAAACGGGTCGCCGGACGTTCAGGCGGGTTCGCACCCCTATGCCTTGACGACCAGCTTTACGCTGGGACTATCAGCTCCAGGCACCGACGCGGAAGAAGGCGGCTTGAAGGATGTGCGACTGGAACTACCGCCGGGCTTCGTCGGCAACCCGACCGTCGTACCACAGTGCAGCTACGAAGAGTTCATGGCGAAGCAATGTCCGAACGACACAGTGATCGGCTGGGCACTGACACGCACCGGCAAACAGGTGACGTTGGCCAAGACGTACCAGTGGTGGGATCCGCTCTATAACATGGTCCCGCCACCTGGCGTCCCCGCGGAGTTCGTTTTCGATGTTGCGGGGACCGTTCCGGTAATCTTGAATGCGTCGGTCCGCACTGGTGGAGATTATGGGATCACGGTCAACGTGCACAACATCTCAGAGGCTCTGTATGTCGATTCGTCCACCGTGACCGTGTGGGGAGTCCCCGCGGAAGCAAGTCACAACCCATATCGTGGTGGGGACTGTCTGAAGGAACAAATCGTTGGGGAAGAAGACCCGACCGAAGAACCCGTCTCGGTGGGTGAATGTCCTGTGAATACGCCGGTGCGACCGTTCCTGACCAACCCTTCGTCGTGCGGTGTGCCGCGCACGGGGACGCTCAGCGTCGACTCCTGGAAGGAACCAGGCGACTTCGTCTCGAAAGCTATAACGATGCCCGAACTCTCGGGCTGCGAAAAGCTCGACTTCAGCCCGTCGATCGACGTGACGCCGGACGGGACGGGTGGGAGCACCCCGACGGGGTTGAACATCGATCTGCACGTTCCGCAGGAATCGGTGTTGAACCCGTTGGGGCTTGCGGAGGCCGATGTGAAGGACACGACGGCGGTGTTGCCGGCGGGCGTGCAGATCAGCCCGAGCGCTGCGGATGGCCAGCAGGCGTGCTCGAACGCGCAGGTCGGGTTCAAGGGCGTGAACGCGGAATCGGGGGTGGATGAATTCACGCCGGGGGCGGCGGAATGCCCGAACGCGTCGAAGGTGGCGCTCGTGCGGATCAAGACGCCATTGTTGGAAGAAGAAGTGACGGGTGCGGTGTATCTGGCGGCGCCGCAGAACTTCGCGGGGCCATTGGAAAACCCGTTCGGGAGCCTCGTCGCGCTGTATCTGGTCGCGGAAAACCCGGTGGCCGGGGTGCGGGTCAAGGTTGCGGGGAAGGTGGTGTTGAACCCCGAAACGGGCCAGCTGACGAGCACGTTCGAAAATACGCCGGAGTTCCCGTTCAGTGATCTGTCGCTGGAATTCTTCGGTACCAATCGGGCGCCGTTGACTACGCCGGCGTTGTGTGGGGCGTACCCGACGGAAGTGACGTTTGCGCCGTGGTCGGGTACGCCACCGGTGACGCCTGCCAACAGCTTCCAGATCACCAGCGGCCCCAACGGCTCACCGTGCCGGGACCCGTTGCCGTTCTCCCCGTCGTTGGAGTCGGGGACGACGAACATCAACGCGGGTGCGTTCAGCGACCTGACGACGACGCTGTCGCGTGAAGATGGCCAGCAGAGCATCTCCTCGGTGCAACTGCACTATCCCGCCGGGGTGTCGGGGCTGCTCTCCGGTGTGAAGCTGTGCGGTGAACAGCAGGCCAACGAAGGGACGTGCGGCGCGGAAAGCGAGATCGGGGAAACGATCGTCAGCGTCGGGTTGGGGAACGACCCCTACAGCGTGACGGGTGGGAAGGTCTACATCACTGGCCCGTATGAGGGTGCCCCGTTCGGGTTGTCGATTGTGAACCCGGCGAAGGCGGGTCCGTTCGACTTGCAGGAAGGCCGTCCGGTGGTCGTGCGCGCGAAGGTCGAAGTCAACCCGTACACGGCGGCGTTGACAATCACGACCGACCCGCCCGGCTCGCCGCACGCGATCCCGACGATCATCGAGGGCATCCCTCTGCAGATCAAGCACGTCAACGTCCTCGTCAACCGTCCCGGGTTCACATTCAACCCGACCAACTGCGAACCGCAGACGATCACCGGCGCGATCGACAGCGCCGAAGACGCCAGTTCCCCGGTGTCGGTCCCGTTCCAGGTGACCAACTGTGCGAGCCTGAAGTTCGCCCCGAAGTTCGCGGTCTCGACGGCCGCGAAGGCGAGCAGGGCGGACGGGGAGAGCTTGCATGTGGAGCTCTCCTACCCGAATGGCGCGTCGGGTGCGTTCGATGGCCCTGAGGGGGACTATACGAACATCGCGCGGGTCAAAGTCGAATTGCCTAAACAGCTGCCGTCGCGGTTGACTACGCTGCAGAAGGCTTGTACGGCTGCGCAGTTCAAGGCGAACCCCGCGGGGTGCCCGGTGGCGTCGCTGGTTGGTCACGCGAAGGCGATCACGCCGTTGATTCCGGTCCCGTTGGAAGGCCCGGCGTACTTCGTCTCCAACGGCAACGAAGCGTTCCCGAACCTGATCGTCGTGCTGCAGGGGTACGGTGTCACGGTCGATCTCGTTGGGGATACGTTCATCAGTAAAGCCGGGGTCACGTCGAGTACGTTCAAGACGGTCCCCGACGCTCCCGTGGGCAGCTTCGAATTGACGTTGCCGGAGGGCTCCTATTCGGCGTTGACGACCGACGGGAATCTCTGCAAGACCAAGAAGCTCGTGATGCCGACCGAATTCGTCGCGCAGAACGGCGCCGAACTCCGCCAGAGCACCAAGATCACGGTCACAGGCTGCCCGAAGGGGAAGGAGTCCTCGAAGAGGAAGACACATGAAAAGGGGGCGCACAACAAGCCCAAGCGGCGGAAGGCGAGGCCCCGATGAAGAAGGCAATCATTGCCGCGGCGGCCGTAACGATGGCCGTGGCGTGCATGGCGGCTCCCTCGGCGGTCGCGACCCCCAAAGGTGGGTATGCCGTGTTCGCTCAATGCCCGACGCATACCGCGCACGTGAACGGATGCTTTTACGGGTCGATCACGGGCGGTTACATAGCGATCGGCAGCACGGTGGTGCCACTTGCCAAGACCGTGGTCCTTCAGGCCGGGATGGTGAAAGAGGGAGCGTACGACGGGACGGAAGTGAAACAGCTCGTGGCGGCCCTCGACGGTGAAACGCTGACGAAGGTGGGGCAGCCGGTTCCGGGTCTGTCGACCGATGCGGTAGCCGAACTGGCCGTGCCGGCGAGCTCGATCACGGTATCCCAACACGTTGAAGAACTGGCTCTTGCGCTGCCGATCAAGTTACGGCTGGTGAACCCCGTGCTGGGCTCGGAGTGCTCGATTGGGTCCAGCCAGAACCCGATCGAGCTGAACCTTACGACCGGCGCGACGGGCGGGGGATTGACGGGCAACCCAGGCGTGACGTCGGACCTCGAAGAAGGCGGGATTCTGCTCAAACGGGGTGTATCGATGGTCAGCAGCGGGTTCACGGTCCCGAAGGCCGACGGCTGCGGCACGGCCTTCGTCGACAACTTGCTCAACGCGCTGCTTGGTCTCCCGTCGAGCAAGAACCAGGCCGTGCTCAACTTGAATATGGAGCTGGCCAGCCGCGCCTTGGTTGAAGAATCGGAAGAGTAAGCGCCCGATCCGATCGGGTGACTGCATGCCGGTTGCGCTTGGCTGTGTCTCCGGAGCGTCCGCCTGTTGCGCCGAGGTGGGTGGCGCCGATCCGGTGGCCCCGGTTCGGGCCGACGAAGTCGATCTCGGCACCGTGGCGGTACGCTTGTACATGACCCTCTGGGCGGCGAGCCAATAGGCTCTGCGCGTGTCCGCGACCGGAGATCCCAGCCCCGCCGACCAAGTGCCGAGCCCGCGCGCCGAGCAGGCGCCGCCCAACCAACCCGCCGAGCACGGAGCCTCGCGCCGTGAGCTGGGCCGCGGCGAACGGGTGCTGCCGGGCGTGTACCGATTGCGCTTGCCGCTGCCGTGGCCGGGCGTGCCGCACGGCAACGCGTGGGCGGTGGCGGACGGCGACGGGGTGGTGCTGTTCGACACCGGCATGCACGAGGTGGGGTCGTTCGCCAACCTCGAACGGGCGCTGGCGATGTGCGGTTTGCGCGTGGAGGACATCCGCTTGGTGGTGTGCACGCACGCCCACTCCGACCACTACGGACAGGCCGCCACGATCGTGGAGCGCGCCGGCTGCGAGCTGTGGATGCACCCCAACTACCAGCACATGCTGCAATGGGCAGAGGACACCGACGCCGCGATCGCGCGCCGTTTGGAGGTGGCGCGCCAGAGCGGCGTGCCGGAAGAGCCGCTGCGCCGCTACGCCGCGGAGCGACGCGAGCACGAATCGGGGATCGCCGCGGTGATCGAGCCCCACCGCGCGCTGCTCCCCGGCGTCACCGTCGCCACCGACCTCGGCCCGTGGACGGTGCACGAGACGCCCGGCCACGCGCCCTCGCACGTCTGCCTGTTCCAGCCCGAGCGGCGGCTGTTGATCTCCGGCGACCACCTGCTGGGTCGCATCTCGCTGTACTTCGACTACGGCTACTCGCCCGACCCGGTGGGCGAATTCTTGAGCTCGCTGGACGTCGTGCAGCGCCTCGGCGCGCGGCTCTGCTTGCCCGGCCACGGGCGCACGTTCGCCGACGTGCACGCCCACATCGAGGGCAACCGCGCGCTCGTGCGCGAGCGCACCGACCGCGTGCTGGAGGTCATCTCCGGGGAGCCGCGCACCGCGTTCGAAGTGGTGCCGGAGGTGCTGTACGAGGTGCCGTTCTCGCCCAACACCGCGCCGTGGCTGCTGACCGAGACGCTGGCGTTCCTCACCCACCTGGAGGCCACCGGCCGCGCGCGACGGATCCCCGGTGAGCCGGCGGAGCGGTGGGTGGCGGTCGAGCGGTGAGTGTGGCCGTCCGCGCGTCGGCCGCATGATACCCTTACTCTTATATATATGTAAGGAGAGTGGGGATGGACAGATCGGCGCGCGTAACTTCAAAGGGCCAGGTCACGATCCCGAAGTCGGTCAGGGATGCTCTGGAGCTTCGCGACGGCGATGAGCTTTTGTTTCGGGTTGAGCGCCGGCGGGCAATCCTCGCCAAGACGCCGGGCTTCATCGAGATGGCGGGGTCTGTGGCGGTCCCTGCGGCCAAGCGCGGCACGCCGTGGGATGAGGTGCTGCGCAGGACGCGCCGGGGGCGTGCGGAGCAACGTCGCTGAGTGCGTTCCTCGACACGAACGTCCTGATCCGCCATCTCACCGGCGATCCGCCGGAGATGGCGGCGCGCGCAACCGTCGCACTTGCGGGCGAGGAGCCGCTGTTGCTGTCCGATCTCGTGGTGGCGGAGTGCGTTTATGTGCTCGAGTCCTTCTATGAGGTCGAGCGCGCGCGGGTCGCCGAGTTGATGCGCGCGGCGCTCGCATTGCCATCAGTTTCGGTGATCGACACATCGCTGTTGCTGCGGGCGCTCGAGGTTTACGAGGTGGACCGGCTGGATTTCGCGGAGGCTTACCTCGTTGCCACCGCCGAGGCGACGGCTGTGGGCGCGATCGTGTCGTTCGATCGCTCCATCGATCGGGTGGCGACCGTCAAGCGGATCGAGCCATAGGCCACGCGCGGGCCGTGGCAAACTGAGCCGTCATGCGCATCGATCAGCTGCTGCACACCGACGGGCCGGTGTTCTCCTTCGAGTTCTTCCCGCCCAAAACCCCGCAGGGGGAGCGCAACCTGCTGGCGGCGCTGGAGGAGCTGCGCGCCCTCGAGCCGGCGTTCGTGTCGGTCACCTACGGCGCCGGCGGCGGCACCCGCGAGCGCACGATCGAGATCGTCAAGCGCATCAAGCGCGAGCAGGGGTTGGAGGCAATGGCGCACTTCACCTGCGTGGGCGCCACCGTCGATGAGCTGCGCGCCACGCTCGACGAGATGCGCGACGCGGGGATCGACAACGTGCTGGCGCTGCGCGGCGACCCGCCGGCGGGGGAGGATCGGTGGAGGAAAACCGACGGCGGTTTGGAGTACTCCAGCGAGCTGGTGGCGCTGATCAAGGGCGACTACCCGTTCGCGATCGGCGCCGCGTGCTTCCCCGAGACGCACATCCACGCGGTCAGCCCCGAGGACGATTTGCGCCACCTGGCGGAGAAGGTGAACGCCGGTGCCGACTTCTTGATCACGCAGCTGTTTTTCGACAACGCGCTGTACTTCCGTTTCGTCGAGCGCGCGCGGGCGGCGGGGATCGAGGTGCCGATCATCCCCGGCATCCTGCCCATCACCCACGTGGGCCAGGTGGAGCGGATGAGCGCCATGTGCGGCGCCTCGATCCCCGACGGCTTGCGCCGCGAGCTGCGGTCGCGCGGCGATGACACCGAGGCGGTGCTGGACTTCGGCGTGGCGTGCGCCACCCTGCAGTGCGCCGAGCTGCTGGCCGGGGGAGCGCCCGGCATCCACTTCTACACGCTCAACCGCTCCCCCGCCACGCGCGCCATCCTCAGCGCGCTGCAGCTGGCGCGGCCGTGGGATCGGCGCGCGCCGGCCGGCGCGCTGGAACCCTAGCCCGGCTCGATCTCCAGCCGCTGCGCCACCAGCGGCGAGCCGTCGGGCGTTTCGTAGCGCACGTCGACCGAGTCGTCCTGGCGGTAGGTGCCCACGCCCCACGCCCCCAGCAGCCAGCGCCAGCCACTGATGCGGTCCTTGCGCAACTCGCGCTCGAACACCAGCGCGCCGTCCTGCACGCGGTAGTCGCGCCCCAGCTCTTGGCGCACGCCGTTGAGGTACACCTCGTACGGCCCGCGCACCTCGCGGGGGAGCTTCACGATCGAGCGGGGCATGGCCGCACGATTATGCCTCCGGGCGGGCGCCTACGCTGTGGCTCGCGCGCTTCGCGTCGCCGGCGGACACGGATGTCCGCCGCCCACACGGCGTGTCGAGATACCCGCTCACGCGGACGATCCCCCAAATGACCACCCCCGACATCCCCTACACCATTCGCCGCTCCGCGCGTGCGCGCCGAGTGCGGGTCAACGTGCGCCCGCTCGCCCACACGCGGGAGGTGGGCGTGGAGGTGGTGCTGCCCGCCCGCGTTTCCGAGCGCGCCGCCGCGGCGGCGGTGACGGAGCTGCGGCCGTGGATCGAGCGACGCGTGCGCGAGGCCCACCAGACGCTGGCGCGCGTGGCCGAGCGGGGCGCCACCGTGCCCTACCTTGGCCAGCCGCTGGCGCTGGTGGCGCAGCCGGGGCGCACGCGTGTGCACCGCCGCGGCGAGCTGCTGCTGGTGCCCGATGGCGACGCGCGGCCGGCGTTGGAGCGCTTCTACCGGCGCGAGGCGCGCATGGAGATCGCCGCGCGCCTCGACCGCGCCACCGCGCTCGCCGGCATCCCCTACAGCGGTTTGTCGATCCGCGCGCAGCGCTCGCGCTGGGCCTCCTGCTCGGCGAAGGGGCGGATGAGCTTCAACTGGCGCCTGTTGATGGCGCCGGAGAGCGTGCTCGACTACGTGGTGTGGCACGAGGTGTGCCACCTGGAGGTGCCCAACCACTCGCCGCGCTTCTGGGCGCTGGTGGAGCGCCACTGGCCGTGCTTTCGCGATGACCGCGAGTGGCTGCGCCGGCACGGGGCCACGCTGGTGCTATAGCGCTGCCCGCGCCGCGACGGTTACGGCTCAGCCCCGCCGCTCGGCGGGCATGTTGGCTCGGTGGCTCTCAGCCCCGCTCCTCCACCGGCACGTAGTCGCGGTCGCGATCGCCGGTGTAGATCTGCCGCGGGCGGGCGATCTTCTGCTCGGGGTCTTGCACCATCTCCAGCCACTGGGCGATCCAGCCGGAGGTGCGGCCGATGGCGAACATCACCGGGAACATCGCCACCGGCAGGCCCAGCGCCTCGTAGATCAGGCCGGAGTAGAAGTCGACGTTGGGGTAGAGCTTGCGCTGCGTGAAGTAGTCGTCGTCCAGCGCCCGCTTCTCCAGCTCCGAGGCGACTTCCAGCAGGGGGCTCTTGCCGCGCACCTCGAACACGTCGTCGAGGTGTTTGCGGATGATCCGCGCGCGGGGGTCGTAATTCTTGTAGACGCGGTGGCCGAATCCCATCAGCCGCTCCTTGCCCTCCTTCACGCCGGCCAAAAAGTCGGGGATGTTCTCGACCCGCTCGATCCGCCGCAGCATCCGCAGCGCCGACTCGTTGGCGCCGCCGTGCAGCGGCCCGTACAGCGCCGCCACGCCGGCCGCCACCGCCGAGTAGGGATCCACCTGCGTCGAGCCCACCGAGCGCACCGCGTTGGTGGAGGCGTTCTGTTCGTGGTCGGCGTGCAATATGAACAACACGTCCAGCGCCCGTTCCAGCCGCAAGTCGGGCTGGTATTTGAGCTCGGTCATTTTGTACATCATCCCCAGGAAGTTGCCGGCGTAGCCGAGGTCGTTGTCGGGGTACACGTACGGCTGGCCCATGTTGTGGCGGAACGCAAACGCCGCCAGCGTCGGCATCTTCGCCAGCAGGCGGATGATCTGGATGTCGCGCACCGCGGGGTCTCTGGCGTCGGGGTAGAACGTGGACAGTGCGCCCACCGACGCCACCAGCATCCCCATCGGGTGGGCGTCGTAGCGGAAGCCCTGCATGAAGTCCTTCACGTTCTCGTGCACAAACGTGTGGATCGTGATCTCGTGCACCCACTCCTCCAGCTGCGCCTTGGTGGGCAGCGCGCCCTTGATCAGCAGGTACGCCACCTCCAGGTAGGTGGAGTGCTCGCACAGCTGCTCGATCGGATACCCGCGGTGCTGGAGGATGCCGGCGTCGCCGTCGATGTAGGTGATGGCGCTGCGGCAGGAGGCGGTGTTGGTGAACGCCGGGTCGTACGCCATCAGCCCGAAGTCGTCCTCGGCGGTTTTGATCTGGCGGAGATCCATGGCGCGCACCGTGCCGTCGCTCACCGGCAGCTCGTAGGTGCGCCCGGTGCGGTTGTCGGTCACCGTCAGCGTCTCGCCGGGGGCGGCGCCGTTGCCGCTGGCCCGGTCGCCCGGGGACCCGCTCTGCGTGCCTGCCGTCTCGGTGCTCATGTGGCGCTCTCCTGTCGTGTCTGTCCGTCCAGAGGTGTTGTCCCCGATTATGGGGCAACGCAAGCGGGCGCGGCGCCGGGGCGGCCCGCAAATGCGCGGCAGCGGCGTCGCCCGGTGCCGCCAGAGCCGCGTGTGGGGCGGCGGGCCGGCCGCTCAGCGCTGCGACTGCCGCGCACGGGCCGCGGCGACGCGGATGCGCGCCGGCGCCGGTGCGGCTGCCGATTCGCGGTGCGGTCCTCGGCGTGCCGGCCCCGGTCGCCGCGGACGCGGGTGGCGCGGGTGGTGGGGATGGAGCGGCCGCGGGTCGACGCCGATGCCGCCGTCCCCCTCGGAAGCCGGCTCGGGTCCCTGGCGCACGGCCCAGCGCACGATCAAAAACAGCCCGACGATCGGGATCTTCAAGGCAAACATCAGCCAGATGAACGTCCAGGCATCCACTCGTATCCAATCGTACTACCGACTCGGGGCCGTGTGGGGCGGGGCCGTGTGGGGCGGGGCCGGGGCCGCGGTCGGGCCGGCTCGCCGCGCTCCATCCGAAGGCTCCGTGGATGTTGTTGTCCAAAACGCACACCAACCATTTACAAAATGAAGCAGTGGGAGGCTGAGTGCAGACTATGGCCTCCGATTGCGGCGCCAACCAACAAGGTACAACAAATGTGTTGTCGCGAAATGGTTGGCGTCCGAAAAGCAAGAGCAAACCGATGCATCACCGAGGCTGAAGCATTGAGTTGCCGTTGGCCCATCAGCTGCCGTGCCCGCGCGGGCCCCCTCCCGCTAATCGCCCAGCGGCACGGGCGCGGCGGAGAACTGCGTGAACTCGCGCAGCTGGCGCACACGCGCCACGATCTCGGCGCCGGCGAGGCTCTCCACGCGGTGGGTGCCGAACTCTTCGACGTTGAACGACGCCAGCGCCGTGCCGTGCGCCATCGCCTGGCGCAGCAGCTCGTCGTTGATCTCCTCGTCGATGTGCGCGGCGATGTAGCCGACGAAGCCCCCCGCGAACGTGTCGCCGGCGCCGGTGGGGTCCACCACCGACTCCAGGGGGAACGCGGGCAGCGAGAAGAAGCCGCCGGCGGTCACCAGCGCCGCGCCGTACTCGCCCTGCTTGGCGACGATCACCTTCGGCCCGCGGGGCGGCTGCGGCGGGCCCCCATCGTCGGTGGGCGTCGACGCCCACGACAGCACCTCGCGCGCGGCCGCATACAGCGACGCCTTGCCGGTGAGCTGGCGCAGCTCGGAGTCGTTGAGGATCAAACAGTCGCATTCGGCGATCACCTTCATCAGCGACTCGCGCGCCGCTTCGATCCACAGGTTCATGGAGTCGAGCGCGACGAACCGCGCGCGGGGCAGCTGCGCGCGCACCTCGCGCTGAAGGTCGGGCTGGATGTTGGCGAGGAACAGCACGTCGCTGGCGCGCGACGACTCCGACAGCTTGGGCTTGAAGCCCTCAAACACGCCCAGCTGCGTATCGAGCGTCTCGCGCGAGTTGAGGTCCCAGCCGTACTTGCCGCGCCAGAAGAAGGTTTTGCCGCCGGCGATGCGCTCCACGTCGGTGATGTCCACGCCGCGGTGGCGCAGCACGTCGAGCTCGGTCTCGCCGAAGTCCTCGCCCACCGGCCCCACCACCCGCACCTCGCCGAAGAACGAGGCGGCCAGCGCGAAGTGCACGGCGGCGCCGCCCAGCATCCGCTGGCGCTCGCCGAAGGGCGTGGAGACGCTGTCGTAGGCGATCGATCCGACCACGGTGATGGGCATCGACCCGGACCCTATAACGTGCCGCCGATGCGCGCGATTCAGATCACGGAGTTCGGCGGCCCCGAGGTGCTGAAGCCGGTCGAGCTGCCGCGGCCCGAGCCCGCTCCCGGGGGGGTGCTGATCCGTGTGAGCCGCGCCGGCATCAACTTCGCCGACACCCACACGCGCACCAACTCCTACGTGCGCAAGGCCACGCTGCCGCTGGTGCCGGGGGGAGAGGTGGCGGGCGTGCGCGACGACACCGGCGAGCGCGTGGTGGCGCTGACCGGCAGCGGCGGCTACGCCGAGTATGCCGTGGCCCCCGCCGCGCACGTGTTCGCGATCCCCGAGGGCGTCGACGACGGCACCGCGCTGGCGCTGCTCGTGCAGGGCACCACGGCGTGGCACATGTACCGCACCGCGGCCCACGTGGCAGAGGGGGCGGGCGAAACCGTCGTGGTGCACGCCGCCGCCGGCGGCGTGGGCTCGCTGGCGGTGCAGCTCGGCCACCCGCTCGGCGCCGGCCGCGTGATTGCGACCGCGTCGAGCGAACAGAAGCGCGAGCTGGCGCTGGCGCTGGGGGCCGACGCGGCGATCGACCCCGCGCCCGAGGGCCTCACGGAGAGGCTGCTGGAGGCGAACGGGGGCAGGCAAGTGGACGTGGTGTTCGAGATGGCGGGAGGCGAGGTGTTCGACGCCTCCTACCGCGCGCTGGCCCACTTCGGGCGGCTGGTGGTGTGCGGGATCGCCTCTCAGCAGCCAAACGAGGTGCGCAGCGGCTCGCTGCTGCGCCACTCGCGCGCCGTGGTGGGCTTCTACATCTTCCACTGCCTGGAGCGCCCCGGCATGTTCGAGCGGGCGCTCGACGACCTGTTCGCGCGTGTGGCGCCCGACGGCGCCCACCCGCGGTTGGAGGTTGTGGTTGGACACACCTACCCCTTGGGGCAGGCGCCGCAGGCCCATATCGACCTGCGCGAACGGCGTACCACCGGCAAGCTGCTGCTCGATCCCGCTGCCTGAGCGAGCGCTCTCGCTCGGCGTCGTGCGGCGCCGGCTGCGCACAACGGTCCCCAACCCGTAAGCTCCCCAGCGTCATGGCCAAGACATTCGCAGAGCTGGGGCTCACCGAGCGCACGCTGCAGGCGTTGCGCGCGGTCGGCTACGAGTCGCCCAGCCCGATCCAGGAACAGGCGATCCCCTCGCTGCTGGAGGGGCGCGACGTGATCGGCCAGGCGCAAACCGGCACCGGCAAGACGGCGGCGTTTGGGCTGCCGATCATGGAGTACATCGACCCGGAGCTGCGAGAGGTGCAGGCGCTGGTGCTGACGCCCACGCGCGAGCTGTGCATCCAGGTGACGCAGGCGCTGCGCGCGTACGGCGGCCACGCCGGCGCGGATGTGGTGGCCGTGTTCGGCGGCGCCCCGATCCGCACCCAGCAGGCGCAGCTGCGCGGCGGCGGCCACGTGGTGGTGGGCACGGTGGGGCGGGTGCTCGACCTGATCAGCCGCCACTCGCTGGTGCTGCACGACTGCCGCTTCGTGGTGCTCGACGAGGCTGACGAGATGCTCGACCTCGGCTTCCTGGAGGACGTGGAGAGAATCCTCTCGATGACCCCCAGCGGCCGCCAGACGGCGCTGTTCAGCGCAACCATGCCCCCGCCGATCCGCAAACTGGCCGACGGGTACCTGTACGACCCGGTGCTGGTGAAGGTGGAGGCGGCGACGCTCACGATCGACACGGTGGCGCAGTTCCAGCTCCCGGTGGACGCCAAGCAGAAGCCGGAGAAGCTGGTGGAGGTGCTGAGCGCCGAGCGGCCCGACCAGGCGATCGTGTTCGTCCGCACCAAGGTGCGCTGCGAGCAGCTGTTTCGCACGCTGCGCGACCGCGGCATGAACGTGCGGGCGCTGCACGGCGACATGACCCAGGGCGCGCGCGACGGGGTGATGCTGGCGTTCAAGGCCGGCCGGGTGCCGATTTTGGTGGCCACCGACGTGGCGGCCCGGGGCCTCGACATCTCGACGGTGACGCACGTGGTGAATTACGACGTGCCCACCTCGCCCGACACCTACGTGCACCGCATCGGGCGCACCGGCCGGGTGGGGCGCTCGGGCCGGGCGATCACATTCGTGGAGAGCCGCCAAAAGCGCGAGCTGGAGGCGATCGAGAAGCACATCGGCACATCGATCGCCCCGTGGGAGCCGCACGCCAAGGCGCCGCCCACGCCGGTGCAGGAGCGCCCGCGCCGGCACTCCAAGCCACACATCACCCGCGACGGCACCGAGCCGCACGCGAAGCTGCTGCTCGCCGGCGGCCGCGCCGGCGGTGTGAGCGTGGCCGACATCGTCGGCGCCGTCACCTCCGCCACCGGCCTCGACGGCGAGGCGGTGCGCGACGTGCTGGTGCTCGACCGCTTCTCGTTCCTCTCCGTGCCCGCCGCCGAGGCCGACCGGGTGGTGGAGGCGCTGCAGGAGCGCCGGGTGCGCGGGCACCCGGTGCGGCTGGAACGGGTTGGGTAGGGCGCTGCGGGGGGATTGACAAGCTGGCCGGCGGCGTGTATGGTTGCCTTTGTCATGGTCGCCACTGTGGGTGGCCTGGTTGTCACATAGGGATCGGATCGGGTTGGGTTGGCTGCTCTGCGGTTGACTTCAAGCGCGTTGCAGGGTTCGCTTGGGAGAGGGACCGTCGGTCGCACCGGATGAGGGAGCTGTGAAGGACGTGCTTTCGAGAGGGAACAGCGTGATGTCGGTCGTTGCTTGCGGCCCGTTGGCTGAAGCTAGATGCGTCAGCCTGGGGCTGTCGCATCTCTCTCTCTCTCTCTCTCTCTTGCGCTAGCAGGCTAGCGCCGGGAACGGCTCGTCCGCTGCGTTTCGCGGCCCCCGGCGTGGGGAGGGTGGCGTGATGCCGGTCTCCTCTTCGGCGTTGCCGGGTACCTCGTCGGCGCTTGCGGGGTCGCGGTTGGCCGGGCGGGTGTTGCCGCGCGCGCAGGTGGATGACATCCAGCGTTCGCGGCTTTTGGCGGGCGCGGTCGCGGCGATCGACGAGCTGGGCTACGAGGGTGCGACGGTGGGGAAGATCACTGGGCGAGCGCGGGTGTCGCGGCGCACTTTCTATGAGTTGTTCGCGGGTCGCGATGAGTGTTTGGCGGCCGTGCTCGAGGATGTTGTGGCGCAGGTGGAGGCACAGAAGTCGAGCCAAGGGCCACGGATAGGCCGGGATGGGCCCGGCGAGGCGCACATCGCCTGGCGTCGCATCGGCGCGCACTCGGTGTTTCGCCAACCATGACAACACAACCTCGATGCACTGCCCCGCGGAGGTCTCGGTGGTTGTCAGGCTTCATAGACTCTGCTCCGCGACTAGCCTGTCGCCCATGAATTCCCGACCCCCAGCAGAGGAGCCGCCTCGATGCCCAGCACCGCGACAATGAACACCACAGAGGGCGCGATCACGTTCACGTTGTTCGACGACGATGCGCCGAAGACGGTCGAGAACTTCCGCAAGCTGGCCTCCGAGGGCTTCTACGACGGCCTCAACTTCCACCGGATCATCAAGGACTTCATGATCCAGGGCGGCTGCCCGCAGGGCACCGGCACGGGCGGGCCCGGGTACACGTTCGAGGACGAGATCAACCCCCACAAGGTGGTGCGCGGCGCGCTGGCGATGGCCAACGCCGGCCCCAACACCAACGGCTCGCAGTTCTTCATCGTCACCGCCAAGAAGGCCTCGTGGCTGGACGGCAAGCACACGGTGTTCGGCGAGGTGACCGACGGCATGGACGTGGTCGATCGCCTGGAGGCCACGGCCACCGACGGCGCCGATCGCCCGGTGGAGCCGGTGGGGATCGCCTCGATCGAGCTGTCATAGCTAGAGGGCGCGCACGTAGGCGCTCATGCCGGGGATCGTAAAACGCAGCTCGCTTCCTTCGGCGCTGAGCGTGCCCGATTTGATGAGATCGTCGCGCACGCTCGACAACTGCTTGGGCGTGCGCCCCAGCGTGTCGGCCACGGCGCGGGCCGTGGCGGCGTGCGCGCCATCGTCGAGCGCGGCGAGCGCAGCCAGATAGCGCCGCTGCGCGGGGCTGGCCGCGGTCCAGCGAGCGGCGTAGAGGCCGCGTTCGAGCTCCCCCTGGGCGCGTGGGATGGCGGCGTCCACTGCTCGGCGGTCGATGCGATCGTGCTCGGCGGAGGCGCGCCAGGCGTGATGGCCGTAAAGCTGAACCGCATATGGGTACCCGCCTGACGCCTGTGCCAGCCGTGCGGCCGCATCCTCGTCCATCGGCCTGCCGGCGGCCTCGGCGGGGAGTCGCAGCGCCCGCACCGTCTCTTGCGGCGAAAGCAAACCCAGCTCGTGCCAGGCGCCGCGCTCCAGATAGGTGACGGAATGCTCCGGTGCCCGCATCAACGGCAAACCCGCGATCACCGCGACAACCGGCCAGCGCTCTCCCGTGCCCTCCTGTAGCAGCGCGGCGAGCGCGGCGAGCTCTTGGCGAGTGGCGAGATGCGCCTCGTCGAGCGTCAGCACCACGCCGCTGCCGCTTGCGAGCGCGAGCCCGACAAGCCCGGTGAGCGCCTCCCGCAGCGCTGGCGCGGGGTCCGCCGAGGTCTCCGCGGAACGGGCGAAGCGGACCTCGCCGCCGACGCCCGGCACGCCGGCGCGGAGCGTCACCGACTCCGCGCGCAGCCCGCGCTTGGTGGGCGGCTGCTCGATCAGTGCCTGCGTGCGGGTGATCGCGTCGATGAGATCGGGGGTGAAGGGCGTTTCGGGCCTGATCTCCACGTGCGTGCGCGGCCACCCGTACCGCCCGCCGGCGATCGCGGCGGCCTCGGCCAGCAGGACCGTCTTGCCGACGCCCCGTGGCCCGGCGAGCAGGATCGGCCGGGGGGTGCGAGCATCGAGCGCGGCGACTTCGATCGCGTCGCGCAGGTCTTCCAACACCGCCTCGCGTCCCGCCAGCTCCTTGGGGGGCTCGTTGAAGCCGGGTCGGTAGGGGTTTTCTGCACGGGCCACCATCCCAGTCTAGCGCCGTCTAGCGTGTCTAGCGCTGTCTAGCGCGTCTAGCGTCGTCTAGCGCAGGTCAGCCGCCGCACATGTGCGGCGGCTCCGGCCGGTGCATGCACCGGCCGGCCACCGGCGCATGCGCCGGTGGTCAGTTGGCGCATGCGCCAACTGAACGCAAATACTTGGCTCCCCAGCCAGACAAGACCTCCTCAGAGGAGTAGCCTCTGTGGGAGCGCAAAAACCAGCTGGGAGGTACTACTGCCATGGCGACGGTCGAGCAGCACGCGGTTGAAATCCACGAGGACGCCACCAACGGCACCGCGTTGGCGGCCCCCACGGCGGCGGAGATCCCCGTCGAAAACCCGGCCACCGGGGAGATCCTCACGACCGTCCCCGACCTCGACGCGGCGGCCGTGGCGGAGCTGGCGCGGCGCGCACGGATCGCCCAGCCCACCTGGGAGGCGTACGGCTTCGAGGGGCGCTCGCGGGTGCTGCGGCGGATGCAGAAGTGGGTGATCGACAACTCCGAGCGGATCATCGCCACGATCGTGTCGGAGACCGGCAAGACCTACGAGGACGCGCAGCTGGCGGAGATCTCCTACGGCGCCGCCGCGTTCGGCTTCTGGGCCAAGCACGCGGAGGAGTACCTGGCGGATGAGCGCGTGCGCTCCAGCACCGTGTTCGTGAAGGGCAAGAAGCTGATCCTGCGCCACCGTCCGCTGGGGCTGATCGGTGTGATCGGGCCGTGGAACTACCCGCTGGTCAACTCCTTCGGCGACTGCATCCCCGCGCTCGCCGCCGGCAACGCGGTGATCCTCAAGCCCTCCGAGGTCACGCCGCTCACCTCGATGCTGCTCGCCGAGGGCTTCACCGAGTGCGGCGTCCCCGCCGACGTCTTCCAGGTCGCCACCGGCCGCGGCGACACCGGGCGCGCGCTGATCGACGAGGTCGACATGATCATGTTCACCGGCTCCACCCGCACCGGGCGCAAGGTCGCGCAGGCGGCCGCCGAGCGTTTGATCCCCTGCTCGCTGGAGCTGGGCGGCAAGGACCCGATGATCGTGCTCGCCGACGCCGATCTCGAGCGCGCCGCGAACGTGGCCACCTACTACTCGATGCTGAACTCCGGCCAGATCTGCATCTCGATCGAGCGTGCTTACGTGGAGGCGCCGGTGTACGACGAGTTCGTGTCCAAAGTCACCGACAAGGTGCGCGCCCTGCGCCAGGGCCGCCCCGACGGCGGGCCGGGCACGGTGGAGGTCGGCTCGATGACATTCCCGCCGCAGGTCGACCTCGTCGAGGACCACGTCAACGACGCGCTGTCGAAGGGCGCGCGGGCGCTGACGGGCGGCCACCGCGGCGAGCAGAACGGCGGGCACTACTTCGAGCCGACGGTGCTCGTCGACGTCGACCACTCGATGAAGATCATGACCGAGGAGACGTTCGGCCCGACGCTGCCGATCATGAAGGTCAAGGATGCCGAGGAGGCGCTGCGTCTCGCCAACGACTCCGAATACGGCCTCGCCGGCTCGGTGTTCAGCAAGGACACCGACAAGGGCGAAAAGCTGGCCCGGCGGGTGGAAGCGGGCGCGGTGTGCGTCAACGACGCGATCATCAACTTCGCCGCCCTGGAGCTGCCGATGGGCGGCGTCAAGGCCTCCGGCCTCGGCTCCCGCCACGGCGCGGGCGGCATCCGCAAGTACTGCAACCAGCAGGCCATCCTCGTCACGCCCAAGCTGGCGCTCAAGCGCGAACTGCACTTCTTCCCCTACACCCGCGGCGGCACCAAGCGGCTCGGCAAAGGGCTGAAGCTGCTGTACGGGCGCGGTAAAAGGGACTAAGCCAGCGGGAGGCCGAGCAGCCGTTCGAGCTCGGGGATGGTGGTGTCGGCGCTCGTGTGGTGAATGGTGGCCATGCCCAGCTCCTCGGCGGGAGCGAGGTTGAAGGGCAGGTCGTCGACGTATACGCACGCCTCGGGCGCCACGCCGGCACGCTCTGCCCCCAGCTCGTACATCCGGCGCGAGGGCTTGCGGATGCCCTCCTCGGCAGAGATCACCACGCCGTCGAACAGCTCCTCGAAAAGGTCGTGGGGGTAGCGGTGCACTCCCCATGAGTTGGACACCAACGCCGTGCGCAACCCGGCGGCATGCGCCAGGCGCACTGCGTTCACCATCGCCTCGTCGGGTCCCACGCCCGCGAACAGACCATCCACCAGCCCGTCGGGCTCGACCTCCAGCAGCGCGGCGAATCTCTGCTCGAACTCGCGCTCGTCGAGCTTTCCCTTCTCCAGGGCAACCAGCAGCTCGCGTGCCTCGGGGTCGCTTTTGAAGCGGCCCATCAGCTTCTGCGGGTCGATCTCCGCGGCCAAGCAGAAGGCGTGGAAGGACGCGAACAGGTTGGTCGTAAGCACGCCGCCCCAGTCGATCAGCAGGGCGGAGCGGGTGGCCTCTTCACCCACCCCGCGCCACCTCCTCCGCGTGTGCCGCCAGCGCCAGCACGCCCTCGCCGAAGTGCTTCAAATAGGGGTCGTCGGTGGCGCCCGCCAGCGCACGCTTGTAGTTGCCCTCCATGAACACCGTCATCTTCCACACCGCCAGCGTCACATACCAGCGCAGATCGCTCATCGAGCGGCCGGTGCGCGCTTCGTAGCGCTCGATCAGCTCCGCACGGGTGGGGAAGCCCTCGGCCTTGGTGACCGCGCCCAGCGAGTCGCGGATGCCGCCGGGCGGATCGTCGGCCTGACCCCACACCATGCACATGTACCCGAGGTCCGCCAGCGGGTCGCCGATCGTCGCCATCTCCCAGTCCAGCACCGCGGTCAGGCGCGCGGGCGCGTCGGCGGCGAACATCGTGTTGCCGAGGCGATAGTCGCCGTGCACGACCGTCGCCGGCCCAGACTCCGGCAGGTGCTCGGAGAGCCACTGCGCCACCCGTTCCACGGCGGGCAGCTCGCGCGTCTTGTTGATCTCCCACAGCCCCCCAAACCGCCGCAGCTGGCGCTCCAGGTAGCCGGTGGGCTTGCCGAAGTCCTCCAAGCCCGCCGCGCGCCAGTCCACCGCGTGCACCTCCGCCAGCGCGTCGATCAGCTCCTCGGCGATCCGTCGCCGCTCGGCGGGCGTGTCGAGCGTGGGCGGCAGCGCAAACACGATCGCCTCCCCCTCCACCTTCTCCATGACGTAAAACGGACAGCCGATCACGGCCGGGTCATCGCCCACCGCCAGTACCCGCGGCACCCGCGCCGGGGTGTGCTGCAGCGCGCGCAGCAGCCGCGCCTCGCGCAGCACGTCGTGCGCCGAGGGCGGCAGCGGCGGGCGCGGGGGGCGGCGCACCACCAGCTCGCTGCCGTCCTCGCGGCGCACCAGGTAGGTCACGTTGGAGTGGCCCTCCCCGATCGGGCTGGCCTGCAGCGCTCCCTCGCCGAGGTGGTGCGCGTCGAGGAACGCGCGCAGCGGCTCCAGCACCAGCAGCGGCGGCCGCGCGTTGCCGAGCGCCTGCTCGTGGGTGTCGACGATGTCATCCGGCGCGACTGCTGAACTCATCGGCTCGCACGCTATCGGAGCGCGCGCAACTCTTCGTTCCCACCGCAACCCCGCCGCCGCCTACGTGTCATAGCCACCATGCCCAAAGCTCCCATCTCCCTCACCAAAGCCCGCACATCCCTGCTCGCTCTGCTGCTCGCCGGCGCCGTGCTTGCCGCCGGCGCTCCCACGGCGCTGGCCTCGCACAACCAGACCGTGTTCTTCGAGCCCGGCATCGTGGTGCTGGAACCGCACAAGCGCGAACACGCCTTCGCGCAGATGGAGCACCTCGGCGTGCACGCGCTGCGCATAGAGCTCTACTGGTCATATGTGGCGCCCGCCTCGGGCGCCAAGAAGCGCCCCAAGTTCGAAGCGACCAATCCCGCCGCCTACAACTGGTCGCTGTACGACTGGGTGCTCAACAAGGCCAAGGAACTGAAATGGCAGGTGCTGCTCACCGTCACCTCGCCGGTGCCCAAGTGGGCCAGCTCCAACCACACCGCGCTGGGCAGCCCGATCGCGAGGGACTTCGAAGAATTTATGACCGCCGTCGGGCACCACTACAGCTCGGAGGTGTCGCTGTTTGCGATCTGGAACGAGCCCAACGACATCGCCTTCCTGCAGCCGCAGTTCACCGCCTCCGGGCAGCCTGCCTCGCCGCGCGTCTACCGCGCGCTGTTCCAGGCCGGCTACGCGGGCCTCAAAGCGGGGGGGATCGCGCACCCGAAGGTGCTGATGGGCGAAACCGCGCCGGTGGGCTTCGACAGCCTCAGCCGCTCCTACATCAATGAGACCGGCGGGGTCAAGCGCGGCGGCCTGCTGCACGACGTGGCGCCGCTGGCGTTCATGCGCGGCGCGCTGTGCCTCAACTCCCATTACCGCAAGGCGGGCGGCTGCGAATCGCTGCCGGCGTACGGCTACTCCACGCACGCCTACACGCAGAAGCCGGGCCCGCTGTGGGTGCCGCCCGGGTACGACGACGTCACGATCGGCGTGCTCAACCGCCTGGAAAGCGCGCTCAACAAAGCGGCCGCCGCCGGCGCCATCCGCGCGGGCATCCCGATCTACCTCACCGAGTTCGGCGTGCAGAGCACCCCCAACCGCTACGAGGGCGTGTCGCCCGCCAAGCAGGCCGAAGAGGACGCGCTCGCCGAATACATGGCCTGGCGCAACCCCCGCGTGGCCGCCTTCTCGCAGTATCTGCTGCACGACGACCCCACCGGCGGCCCCCCGGGGTCGGGGGTGCATGGCGGCACCGTCGGTTTCCAAACCGGCTTGGAGTACGTCAACGGCAGTCCCAAGCCGCTCTACTTCTCCTGGCCGCTGCCGCTGCTCGTATACCGCTCCGGCCACGGCTACACGTTGTGGGGCCTCGTGCGCCCGGCGACCGGCGCCACCAAGGTGACGGTCTTCGTGCGCCCGCGCGGCTCGAAGAAGTTCCGCGTGCTCCAAACCGCCTCCACCAATTCGCTGGGGTACTGGGACTTCACGTCATCCACCGCCGGCACCGCCTGGAAGGTGCGCTGGACCAGCCCCGGCGGCGTCAAGTACGAAGGTCCGCCGATCGGGCTCAGCTCCGCGCCCTAAAGTGAACGGGCAGCGATGCCCGAGCTGCCCGAGGTCGAGATAACGGCCCGCCGACTCGATGCCGCCCTGCGCGGGGCGGAGATCGAGTCGGCGCTGGCGCCTGGCATCAACGCGCTGAAGACGTTCGACCCGCCACTGTCGGCCCTGGCCGGCCGCACGGTCGCGGGAGTGCGCCGTCGCGGCAAGCACCTGATCGTGGATGTTGCATCCAACGAGGACGCCAACCAGCGCGGTGGCGACCACGGCGGCGGCGACGACGACAGGACCGGCGGTGGCGGCGCCGGCGACCGTTTGGCGCTGCTGATCCACCTGATGTCGGCGGGTCGTTTGCAGCTGTACGACAAGCGCGCCGGCCCGCGCGACCGCACCTCGCGGCTGCTGGTGCGGGTGCGGCTGCCACCCGGCGGCGAGACCGCCGCGCCGGAGGCCGAGCTGCGCTTGCGCGAGTTCGGGTCAAAGCAAGCGGCGTGGGTGAAGCTGCTGCGCGCCGAAGACCTGGAGCGAGACGAGGCGCTCGCCACGCTTGGCCACGAAGCCTGGCCCGACCCCGGAGACCCGGAGGCGCTACGCGAGCTGCTGGCGGCTCCCCGCCCCCTGCACGCGATGCTGCGCGACCAGCGCACCATCGCCGGCATCGGACGCTCGTGGGTGGACGAGATTCTGTGGGAGGCTCGGCTCTCCCCCTACAAGCGTGGCGCCGATCTCACCGGCGCGGAGGCGGTGCGGTTGCGCGAGGCGATCGTCGAGGTGCTGAGCGGCGCGATCGACCACTACGAGCGCACCGTGGCGCTGCCGATCCCCGACAAGCTGCCGATGCCGCTGCGCGTCCACCGCCACGAGGGCTCCCCCTGCCCGCGCTGCGGCGAGACGCTGCGCTCGGTGCACTTCGAGGACTACACGATCGCCTACTGCCCCGCCTGCCAAACGGATGGACGTGTGCTCAAGGACCGGCGGCTGTCGCGGCTGTTGAAGTAGCGGCGTCGTGGGTGCGAGCGCTCCGCGCGGGTGCGCCCGGCGGAGAGAAACACTGTCCCGCCGTCGATGCCCGCCCGGCGCCCGTCGCGCCGGTGGTGCTTGACCAAATGGCGGCGGCTCGTTAGCGTGCGGCATTCGAAGCCCGGCAAAACGGATCGTTCCGGTCAATAGGCACACGCCGGGAAACGTACAAAGAGGAAGGAAGGGATCATGGGTAACTACAAGCGCATCGCGGGCCTGGCGGCGATGGCCGTCGTACTGCTCGTGCCGGTCGCCCACGCGGCCGCACAACCGCAGTATGTGGCGCTCGGCGACTCCTACTCGTCCGGCGTGGGCACGCGCGAATTCTATGAAGAATCGGGTGAATGCGATCGCAGCCCCGACGCCTACGGACCGAAGATCGCCGCCAGCAAGGGTTACACGCTGAGCTTCCAGGCGTGCAGCGGCGCCATCACCACCGAAGTGGACGAAAAACAGCTGGGTACCCTCAGCGCCAGCACCAGCCTGGTGACGATCACGATCGGCGGCAACGACGCCGGCTTCAGCAACGTGATCGTCAACTGCGCGCTCTACTACTTCACCTGCGGCGAAGCGATCGCCGAATCGGAGGAATTCGTGCGCAAAACGCTGCCGGGGCGGTTGGAAACCACCTACAAAGACATCCACTCCGACGCCTCCAACGCCAAAGTGGTGGTGCTGGGCTACCCGAAGCTGTTCACCAAAGAAGGCAAGACCTGCAACGTCAACTTCCTCACCTCCGGCAACGAGAAGAAAATGAACGAAGGCGCCGAACTGCTCGACAAAGTGATCCGCGAACGCGCCGAAGCGGCCAAATTCACGTTCGTCAACCCGACGAGCGCTTTCGAAGCGCACGAGGTGTGCGCCTCCGAAGAATGGCTCAACGGGCAGTCGCTGCCGCTGTCGGAAAGCTACCACCCCAACGTCAAAGGCCAGGCGGAGTTCACCAAACTGATTGAAGCCGTGCTGTAGGCGCGGCGCCCTGCGCTCGGCGTCGGCGGGCATCTATATGATCTCGCCCGTCGCCGCCGGCGTGGGTCGGTGCGCAAACCACGACTGCGGGGGGCATCATGCGGCATCCATGGATCGGCAGGTCGGTTGGTGTGCTGGCGGTCGCGATCGGCTTACTGGCGGCGCCCACCGCGCAGGCGCGGACGTTCGTGGCCGACCCCTCGATCCCCGACACGACGGCCACCAGCCCGTGCACCTCGCCGTGTGCGCTGCGGCAGGCGATCGCCGCGGCGGAAGCTGCCGAAGAAGCCGCTGTGAACGGCTTCGACACGGAAACCCAGACGATCGAACTTCCCGTCGGCACCTACACGCTGACCAACGGGCCGCTGCGCATCAAGCACAAGTACGCCGGCGAACCCGAAGGCCTCACGCTCACGCTCCAAGGCCTCGGCGCCCGCGCGGATGAAGTCGTGATCACCGCCGCAGGCAAAAGCCGGGTTCTGGTTGACGGCGACTTCGGCGGCACCAGTGGCGGGGTCGTACTCAAACGCCTCGAGCTCACCGGCGGCAACGGAGAAGGGGGGATCGAGCCGGAAGAACCCTTCGAGCCCGAAAAAGGCGAGGGCGGCGCCATCGCGATCGAACAGAACGGCACGCTCGAGCTCGACGAAGTCCTGGTTGCCGGCAACACCGCCGCGAGCGCCGGCGGGGGCATCGAAGACGTGGGGGAGCTGGCGGTCGAAAACAGCACGATCGCCCACAACACCGTCACTGGCGGGCTCGGCGTCGGCGGCGGGATTTCCAGTGAGAACCCCAACGACTTCAGCCACGAGCTCCTCACCGTGGTCAACTCCACGATCGCCGACAACTCGGTCTCAGGCGGCAGCACAAACGAGGGTGGCGCGATCTACAACGGCTCCATCCTGGAACTCACCAATTCGACCCTCTCGGGCAACAGCGCTCCCGCAAGCGGCGGCACGCTCGCGACCGGCGGCGAAGCCACCAGCACGATCGCCAACAACATCATCGCCTACGACAAAGGCAGGGCCTGTGCCGGGAACAACCCGACCTCGCTCGGCGGCAACGACGTCGCCGACGTGGGCTGCGAACTGGCCAACCAGAAAAAGACCAACGACATCTCCTCGGACCCCGGCCTCGTAAAAGAATCGGCGGAAGCGCCGAAGCTCGCCGACAACGGTGGTCCCACCGAAACGATCGCGATCGCCGACTCGCTCTCCCCGCCCGTCAAAAACGGCCTGGAACAGTACTGTCCCGCCAGCGACCAGCGCGGCGCGGAACGTCCCGCCGGGAAAGACTGCTCCTCGGGCGCCTACCAGTACGGGGGCAAGCCGGGCGCGATCATTTCCGCGTCGGTGACGCCCAACGGCGCCGGTTTGGTCACCGCCAAATCGGCGATCACCGAAGCCGAATGCAGCGAAGCCCAGTGCACCGTGCCCGCAGAAGCCAGCGGCAAGGTGAGCTTCTCCGAGGTGCCCTCCAGCGGCTTTGGCTTCGTGGAATGGCTCGGCTGCCCCAAAGTGGTGTCCGGCGACTGCGAAGTCGAAAACGACGGTTCCAACCAGTCGGTGACGGCGAAGTTCCTCGCGCGGTTCGCGGTCACCGCGGCGACCGCCACACAGGAAACGAAAGTGAGTGCGACGGCCTCGGGTGCGGCGGCCGTGTGCGTTGCTACCAGCTGCACCGTCGACGAAGGCGAAGCGGTGACGCTGACGGCCGAAAGCTCAGATCCGGGCCTGCAGTTCATCGGCTGGTCGGGCGGCTCCTGTGCCACCCAAAATCCCTGCAAGCTGGAACACGTCAAAGGCGCCGAGACGGACACAGCCAACTTCGAACTCGGCCCGCCGAGCAGCCCCCCCGGCGGTACGGCTTACGCGTACTTCGATGCGGAAGCCACCAGCGAAGGAAACGGCACCAAGCAGGCACCGTTCCGGTCGACGCGGGCGCTCGAACCGCTGCTCGAACGCCGGGAAGAAGAAATCTTTCACGAACACGGTGAAGTAAGCCCGCTCGAGCTGCTTTTCGCCGGCGGGGAATACGAATCTCTAGAATTCAACGGCGCGAAGGAGATCTCGGTTTACGGCGACCTGAACCCGAGCACCTGGAAGGCCGAACGCGAACCGTCCGACCCGACCCGCTTCGTGGGGCAGCCGCAGGGCTTATTGCTCGACGGATCGACCGAAATGAGCTTCCAGCAGGTGAGCTTCCGCGGCGAACCTGGCGCCGGCGGCTCGGTGTACGGGGTGCGCATGATCGACAAGGCCCACGCCACGTTCGCGGATGTCCACGCCAGCGCCGGCAACGCCCCGGCGGGCGCCAACGGCGCCCCCGGCGCGAGCGGCAATCCGGGGCAGAAAGGCGTCGCGGGGGCCGAGGGCCATACGCCCGGTCAGGAGTTCTGCGTCAAACTGCCGAGCCCGGGGTGCAACGCGGGGTACATCGGCGGCAACGCGGCCGGCGGCGAAGGGGGAACCGACCCCGAACACACCCAGGGCGCCGCCGGCGGAGCCGGCGGGCTCAGCGGCTACAGCGACGCCTACCTGCACGAGAACGGGCAGTACTTCCAAGAATGCACGATCGCCGAATGCCCGCAGTCATCGCCCCACGGCACCCCCGGAAGCGCCGGCGGCACCACCCCGGCCGGCGCCGGCGGCGGTGGCGGCGAAGGCGGCACGCGCGGGTGCACGCCCACCAACAGCATGGGCGACGGCGGCCCCGGCAGCGCCGGCGGCCCCGGCGTGGGCGGCCAGTCGGGTCACGTGCAGACCGAATACCAACTCCATCAGGAGGCCACGTGGAATCCCAGCTACGCCGGCCCCGGCGCGGTCGGCAGCAGCGGCGGCGGTGGCGGTGGTGGTGGCGCCGGCTGCGGCGGGACGGGCCTCAGCTTTGAAATCACGCTGCCCGAAGAGGGCGCCGGCGACAGCGGTGGTGGCGGTGGTGGCGGCGGCGGTCCCGGCGACGGCGGGCAGGGCGGCAGCGGGGGCGGCGGATCGTTCGGCCTCTTCATCACCAGCGAATCGACGGCGACGATCGGCTACGGCAGCCACCTCGAAGCGAGCAACGGCGGCCGCGGCGGCAACGGTGGTCCCGGCGGCGCCGGTGGCGCGGGCGGTCAGGGTGGCGAAGGCGGGGTCTACGAGCGGGGCACGATCGGCACCGGCGGCAACGCCGGCTCCGGCGGCTCCGGCGGTGGCGGTGGCGGTGGCGGAGGCGGGATGGGGGGCCCGAGCTATGCGATCTACGAAGCCAACCTCTTTGGCGCGAAGGCGACGATCTCCGAAGACACTGTGCTGGTGAGCGGGCAACCAGGTGAAGGCGGCTCCTCACTCAGCGCCGGCGGCACGCCGGTCGCGACCGGGCCGGTGGGCAAGAGCGGGACGTGCACCGGTTGCAAGGTCAGCTCATCGGTCCCCAACCTCCCGGTGGTGGCGAAGATCAGCGGTGGCGTGGTGATCACCACGATCGAATGCCCCAGCGCCTGCACCGGCACAGCCTGGCTCGAGCTTCACGGAAAACTCAAAGCCAAACATGGCAAGGCCGCCTCCTTGGCGAGCGTGTCCGCCACACGGATAGGGTCGGCCTCGTTCAAGCTGAAGGGAAAACACGCCGTGGTGCTGCGCATCCCCCTGAACCGGCAGGGCCGTCGCCTGGTGAAGCATCACGCGACGTTGGAGGCCACGCTCGCCGTCGCGCTGAAGCTCGGCAAGGCCAAGAAGCCGACCAAGTACACCCAGATGATCGAGCTGGTGGCGGGCAAGGCGGGCAAGCTCACGAAAGCCAAATAACCAGGCTACCCGTGGCAGATCACCGCGCCCGCGGTTGCGGGTTCAGGTCGAATCGGCCGGCAGCAGTCTGAAGGTCTTGCCTTCGGAGAGCGGCTTCAACGCACGGAAGTGGCGTTCGTCGAGGGTCGCGATATCGATGGTTTGCATGCGCGCCGCAAGGACGACAAGCGAGGCGTCGGCGAGGCCGAGCTCCATCGATTCGTGACGCCTGGCGACGGCTATCGCCTCGTGGATCGCGGTTCCCCACCATTCGACCTGGTATGCGCCGCGCTCGAAATTCTCGCGCAGTACGCGTACCGCCCTCGGGCCGCCTTGCCGCGCAACGAGATAGTCGAGCTCAGCCACGATCAAAGGGGTCGTGCTGAGCTCCTCTTCGGTCGTCTCCATCCACTCGCGAACAGGCCAATGATTGGCGTCGTCCCGGTCCATGAAGGCCAGCACAACCGATGTGTCGAGAACGATCAGTTCTCTCCAAACCCAGTCTTCGCCAGATACTCGTCGACGTTGGCGGAGAGATCGCCGGGGCCGGCGAACACGCCGCATCCCAGCGGCTTGGCCCTCGCCGCCGGAGCGGTCGCGGCCACGAGGGCATCGCGGATCAGCGCGGCCTTCGTGGTGCCCTCAGCGGTGGCCCTGCGGGCGAGCGCGCGATCGACCGCAGGATCCAGGTAGATGCTGGTCTTCTTCATCCTCTACAGCAATATACCACCTACCACCCGTGGTTTTGCTTGTGAGAACGGGTTGCGTGCGGTGGCCCCACAGGTCAGTGGGATGCCGTCTTAGCGGTGTTGCTCGATGAGCAGGCGGGCCATCGCCTTGCCTCGCCGTGCGGCGTGCGTGTCGCCTTCGCTCGCGGCGATGATCGAGCCCTTCATGAGGATGTGGAAGGAGCGCGCGAGGGGCTCGGTGTCGCGTAGGCCGGCTGCCTCGGCGAGGCGACGCACGATCGAGCGGATTTGCTCCAGATGCCAGACGCTGGCGCTGCCCGCGGGGTGTTCGGGACCCATCTCGAGCAGGACGTTGATGAACGAGCACGCCTCGAAGTCGTCGCGCTGAAACCACTCGTCGAAGACGTCGAAGATGGCCAGCAGTTGCTCCTCGGGGTTAGCGCCGCGGCTCACGGCGCCGGCTTCGACGAAGTCCTTGGTCCAGCGCTGTTCGCGCAGTTGCAGGAACGCGAGCACGAGCTCGTCCTTGGAGGGGAAGTGCCGGTAGAGCGTCGCGGTCGCGACGCCGGCGCGCTCGATCACCTCGTTGACTCCCACTGCGCGGATTCCGCGCTGCGAGAACAGCTCGTAGGCGGTATCCAGAATCCGATCGCGAGCGCTTGTCCCCGCCTCGGCCGCTCGCCCGGTTTCAAGCATGATCGGACTCTAGCACTTGAGAGAGCGCTCTCTCTATGATATAAAGAGTGTTCTCTTCTCCGCCGTTCAAGATTCGCTGAGCGTTCCGTCGGGTAGTAGCCAACTCGGCGCCACGATGGAGTCAACGCAAAGGAGGGCCCCATGGGCCTCATAGAGTTGCTTTTGATTGTTCTGGTAATCGCGGCTGTCGCTGGCGGGATCGGTGTAAGCCCGTTGCTTTGGCTGCTGCTGCTGGTGGCCCTCGTGCTCTTCCTCACGGGCGGCGGATTCGGCTATCGCAGACGCGGCGGGGTTTAGGCGGTCGGCGGACCTTACGAAGAGCCGCGCCCCAAACCAGGAGTGACTACGACTGACGAGTGCGGGTGGCCCCGGACGCGAGGAGTGACTACGACTGACGAGTGCGGGTGGCCCCGGACGCGAGCGACAGCGGCTGGGCGTGCACCCGCGCACGTCGTTACACACTGTCTAAAGAAAGCTGGAGACCGATGAGCAAGACCGAACAGAAGATCGCGCAACAGAAGATCGCGCAGTACCTCAGCGAGGCGCACGCCACGGAGCAGGCGCTCGTCACTGTGCTGCAGTCGCAGATTGCAATAACTCCGGCGGGAAGCTACCGCGACGGCCTCGAAACGCACCTGCGCGAGACACGCGACCACGCGGTTCGGGTGCAGCGACGTCTGGACGAGCTCGGACAGGGCAGCAGCCCGATACAAGCCGGCGTTGGGCTCATCCAGAGCGCCGTTGGACAGGCACTCGCCCTGGGAAAGACGCCCTTCGACCTCTTCCGCGGCACAGGAGGAGAGGAGAAAGTCTTGAAGAACGCCAAGGACGCGTGTGCGACCGAGGCGTTGGAGATCGCCACGTACACCGCCATCGAGCGTCTGGCGAGCTCTGTCGGCGACAAGGCCACACAGGCCCTTGCCGACTCCATCCGGGCCGACGAGCAGAAGATGCTCGACCGGATTTTGAGGGAGATCCCGAAGCTGACCGAGGCCGTGGTGCGCTCGGAGATCCGCGGGAACCCTTCATACGACGTCAGCAAAACGGGTGCTGCCGACGCGGCCCGCTCGACGTCGGAGAGCGTGAAGGGGGCTGCTCGGGAGGCGACATCGAGCGCAAAGCGCACCGCCCGCGAAGCACGCAAAATACCCGGGGTCGCGCAGGCCGAGGGTCAGATCAAGGGCGCGCTAGCCTCCGAAGGAGACCTGGCGATCGCCGGCTATGGGAAGCTCACCGCTGCGGAGATCGTCGAAAAGCTCGCACATCTCTCGCAGGTCGACCTCGCGAAGATCGACTCCTACGAGCGCAAGCATGAAAACCGCACCACCATCCTCAGCCGGATCGCCAGTCTACGCGGCGACGAGCCGTGGCCTGGGTATGACGAGCTCGGCGTGGAGGAGATCCGCGCGATGCTGGACGACGGCGATGAGAGCCGCGTCAAGCGCGTGCGCTTCTACGAGCGCTCCCACAAGAACCGCGCAGGCGTGATCGACGCCGCCCAACGCGAGCTGGTCAAAGCATAGGAAGGTACAACGAAGCCAAGGGTGTTACAACCGATCGCTCTGGGTGCGCCGCCGGGAAGGCGGCACCCCCAGAGCTCTCGGTGAACCGCAGTCCTCAGTGCAGCAGGTTGAGCGTGTTTTCGCCGTCGTCGACGAAGTAGATGCCTTTGCCGTCTGGGGCTACGACCAAGCCGAACAGCGATCCGGCTCCGGTCTTGGTGTCGGCGGTCTGCACGGCCACCTGCTTGCCGGCGGGTGTGGTTTCGACCATGTTGCCGTCGCCGCCGTTGCTGGTGATGATGTTGCCGTTGGGTGCCAGCACCATGCCGAGCGGTTCCTCGAGGTGGCCGCCTTCGGTGAGGACGGTGCCGCCTTTCGCGGCCGCGGTGGTGCGTGTCGTTGCTTCGGAGATCGCGAAGATCTTGTTGCCGTCGGTCGAGGCTACGTACAGTGTTCCGTTGGAGGCGAGTGCGAGTCCGGTCGGGCCGAGCACGAGCGCTTCCGCTGAGTCGACCCAGGGGATGCCGTTGGCGATCACCGTTTCGCCTAGCACCTTCGGTGTTTGTCCTTCGCCGGATTCCAGTTCGATTCGTAGCACGGTGGAGTTGTCGATCGTGTGAACGCCCTTTGCGGCGCCGCCGTTGAGCGCGTTGCTGATGAACAGTGTGGTTTTGGAGCCTTCGCTCTTGGCGGTGGAGTCCCAGGGGCCTTGGATGTTGTTGCTGGCGATCGTCTCGACCGGTTTGCCTTGGCTGTCGAGCACGATCAGGCAGCCGTACTTGGCGGTCGCCGTCTTGCCGTTGGTTGTCGGCAGGCTGCCCACGACGACGTAGCCGCCCGGCAGGACGTTCAGCGCGGTCGTCAGTCCGACGCCGCCGGGGCATGGGCCGGGGAGCGTGTTGGCGTCGATCGTCGCAAACGGTGATACCTTCCCGGTGCTGGAGATCTGCACGATCGTCGTGCCGGTGCCCTGGCCGTTCTCTTTGGCGCTTTCCTTGGCGTTGAAGTTGCTGATCAGCATCTGGTCGGCCTGGAGCTTGCCCACGCTGGTGGGGACCAGCACGATGCCGTAGGGGTTGATGTCGCCGTTGGCCGGGACCGTCGAGGCGACGTTGCTGACGTTGGTGAGCTTGGCCAGGAACGGGTCGGAGCTTGATGTCGATTCAGCGGGCGTGCTGGTGCTCGCCGCGGAGTTGGTACTGGACGAGCTGTTGGAGCTGCCGGAGCTGCCGGAGCTGCCACAGCCAGCGATCGCTAGCGCAACACCAGCTAGAGCAAGGATCGACGTTCTAGGCACTGGGGTGTCTCCTGTGGTTGGGGGTATCGGATGAGAAGGCTGCCTGCTCGCAGCCCCGCCCCGACCGGAATCTCGCGATCCTTTCGTCGGCTCTGCGGCAGCGACCAGCGCCCGGCCCGCGTTTGGCGCGTTTCCCGTACGACTCCGCCATCGCGGGATTCCTTCCCAGTGAGGTCCCGATCCCTGCCCGCGCCGGCACGGCTTCTGCGCTTAGGCTCTGCCGATGGTGCAGCCCGCCGGCAGCGAGCAGGTGGCCGTGCAGCGACGGACGACGCTCGCGTCGATCGCCGCGGCCGGCCTATTGGTGATCCTGAAGCTCGGAGTGGGATTGATCGCTGGCAGCCTGGCGTTGGTGTCGGCCGGGATCGAGTCGAGCGGAGACGTCATCGCCGCGATCCTGACGTTCTTCGCCGTGCGCTTGGGCCGCCAGCCCGCCGACCCCGAGCACCCCTACGGGCACGGCCGCGCCGAGAACCTCGGGGCGCTCGGCGAGGCCGGCATCCTGCTCGCGGGCGGCGTGGTGGTGGCGGTCGAGGCGATCAAACACCTCATCAGTCCCGGCGGCGCGCCCGACACCCACTGGTACGTGTTCGCGGTCATCGCGATCGCGCTGGCGGTGGACCTCACCCGCACCGTCGTCTCCTTGCGCGCCGCACGGCTCTACGGGAGCCCCGCCCTGCGCGCCAACGGGTTGCACTTCGCCGGGGACATGGCCGGCTCGGTGGCTGTGCTGATCGGGCTGCTGCTCGTGCGTGCCGGGATCGTCGGAGCAGACGCGATCGCCGCGCTCGTGATCGCCGCGATCATCCTCGCCGCCGCGGCACGGCTGATCGCGGAGAACGCCAACGTGCTGATGGATCGCACGCCGGCCGAGGCCAGAGAGGCAGCCGAGCGCGCGCTGGCGCGCCTGGCACCCGACATGGAACTGGTGCGGTTGCGGCTGCGTGAGTCGGCCGGACGCTACTTCGCGGATGTGATCGTCGCCGTGGCGCCCGGCGCGGCGGTGGTCGAGGGCCACCAGGCCGCCAACCTGATCGAGGCGGCGATCGAGACCGAGCTGCCCGGCAGCGATGTGGTCGTCCACGTCGAGCCTCGCCGCAGCGGCCTGGATCTCCGCGACCGAGTACTGGCAATCGCGCTGGCCGAGCCGCTGGTCAAGGAAGTGCACGACATCACGATCTTCGAGAACGGCGGCTCGGCCAGCGTCTCCCTGCATCTGAAGTTCCCCGCCGATCTCGTCCTGCAAGAGGCGCTGGCGGTTGCCGAGCGCATCGAGCAGGCGATCCGAGCGCGCCCCGGCGTCAGCGAGGTGCAGACACATTTGGAGCCCATGGAGCGCCCGCTGAGCGCCCGTCCGGCCACCGCAAGCACGGACCTCGACGCGATCCGGGAGATCGAGCGCATCGTCCGTGAGCGGACGGGCAAGGAGCCGCGCGGGACAAAGCTACTTCGCACCGAAGCCGGTCGCGTCATCTTCCTCACGCTGGGCGTCGGCGCTGAGACCTCCCTGGTCGATGCTCACCAGCTGGGCAGCGAGCTCGAGGAGGAGTTGCGCCTGCGGGTTGCCGACATCGCCGATGTCGTTGTCCACACCGCAACCTGAGAGCGCGCGAAAGGCCGGGCGCCTGCCCGACCCGTGAGCAGGAACCGGCCAGGCCGCGGATCGGTCACCCGAAGTCGTTATAGGATCGGATGCGATGATCGACCCAGGAGACACCGCCCCCGACTTCGAGCTGCCCGACCAGGACGGCAGCACCGTCAAGCTCTCGGACCTACGCGGCCAGCCGGTGGTCGTGTACTTCTACCCGAAGGCCGACACTCCGGGGTGCACGACCCAGGCGTGCGGCGTGCGCGACCATCGCGCCGACTACGCCAAAGCGGGGGCGAGGGTGCTGGGCATCTCCCCCGACCCGGTGAAGAAGGTCAAGAAGTTCCACGACAAGCAGGCGCTCGACTTCACGCTGCTCGCGGACGAAGACCACGCGGTCGCCGAGGCGTATGGGGTGTGGGTGGAGAAGTCGATGTACGGCCGTACCTACATGGGCAACGAGCGCACGACCTTCATCGTCGGGCCCGACGGCAAGGTGGCGGAGGTGCTGCGCAAGGTGAAGCCCGGCGAGCACGACGGTTTGGTGCTGGCTGCCCTACGCGCTCCCTAAGATTCGGGCTCCCTAGGCGCTCGGGCGGGCAGGCCGGGTCCGCTCTTCGGTGCCGAGAGGTGTACGGTCTGCCCTCAGCGAAGCTCGATCAACATAGTTGAGCTGCCAGGTTTGCCCTTCTGCGTGATACGCAGACCGTCTCGACAGACTCTTTAGACTGTTCTCTCTAGAACGGTTCGGTGCCCTCGCCCAGGATCTTCAAGTACTCGTCGTATACGTAGAGCTTCCCTCTTTGCCGGCCGGTTGCCTCACGCAGAATCCCGGCTTTCTCGAGTCGTTGGATGGCGGCGTACACGGGGGGGCCGGTCAGGCCGAGGCGTTCGGCAGAGCTGCTGGCTCCGATGACGACGGAGCGGGTCGCGAGGTCGTGGACGCGGTGCGCGGTGGCGGCGCCACGTCCGAAGTTGTGGATTTGCTGGCGATCGTTCTCGACCATTGCGACAACCCGCTGGGTGGTGAGTGTCGTGGACTCGGCAGCCTCGATGACTCCTTCGAGGAAGAACCGCAGCCAGTCCTCCCAGGCCCCGTCAGTGCGGACGCGCTGCAGGTGCTCGTAGTAGCTGTCGCGGTTGCGCTTGAAGTGCAGGCTCAAATAGAGGAGCGGCCGGCTGAGTACGCCCTCGGAGCACAGCAGCAGAGTGATGAGGAGCCGTCCGACTCGTCCGTTGCCATCGAGGAACGGGTGGATCGTCTCGAACTGGGTGTGCGCGAGCGCGGCCTTCACGAGCACGGGGGTTGGGTTTGGGTCGTCGTGGATGAACTTCTCGAGGGCGCCCATCGCCGCGGTGACCTCCTGCCATGGTGGCGGCACGAACCGTGCAGCGGAGGGGCGGGGCCCGCCGAGCCAGTTCTGGTCGCGGCGGAACTCCCCGGGGTTCTTGTCCGCTCCCCGCCCGGTCTGTAGGAGTCGTCGGTGGACTTCGCGTAGTAGCCGCGCGGAGAGCGGCGGCGCTCCTGGTTTGGCGATCTGGTCGAGGCCGTAGTCGAGGGCGGCGATGTAGTTGGCGGTTTCTTGGGCGTCTTCGCGTAGTGCGCCGGGTGCGGCGTCGTGCTCGAACAGCAGCAGGTCTGAGAGGGAGGACTGGGTGCCCTCGATCTGGGAGGAGAGGACGGCCTCCTTGCGGACGAACGTGTAGATGAACTGGTCGGGGTCGGGTAGTAGTAGCGTGATCCCGTCGAGGCGGCCGAGAGCCTGGTTGGTGCGGTCCAGGAGGGATTGCATTGCTGCGTCGATGCGTAGGGGCGGTTTGGGTGGGAGCGGGTTGGGATGGAAGGCCCAGTACCCGTCGGGGCCACTGTCGGCGAGCCGATACGCGCCTGTACGGGGGCTCGATGCTGGGCGTGGGGGATCTTTGCGTTCGCTTACCACCACCTAAGCTTACTAAACGATAAGGGCATATCGTTTGCTTAGCGTCCACGGGGGTAGCGATCGTTGATTAGCCGACACGGCCCCCTCGGGTTACTACCCCTTGCGAGAAGTCGATGTACGACCGTACCTACATGGGCAACGAGCGCACGACCTTCATCGTCGGGCCCGACGGCAAGGTGGCGGAGGTGCTGCGCAAGGTGAAGCCGGCCGAGCACGACGCGCGTGTGCTGGCGGCGCTGGGGAAATTGGCGGCGAGGTAGGTATGGGGCGTCGATTGCGACCCTGCCCGAGGGGCAGAGGCCAACAAGCGTCGGCCGGCTGTGATCGTGAGCAACGATGTCGCCAACCGCACCGCCGTCAGGATCGGAGGGGCCCCATAGGTCAGTGGATGGCCGGTTCAATAAGGCGCTTGCAGGCCCGCAAACATCGGGAAGTGCTTCACATTCCGGGTCGCCAGTGGAGCCGCCAGGTGCTCCGCGGTAGCGGCGACCGCGAGATCGGCGATGCCGATCCCGGGATGGCTTTTGCGCCAGCGCCGCCCGAGCGTGCCGGCTCGGCGCGCGATCTGCTCGGTTACTGGAATCCACTCGATCAGAGAAAAGAGCGTCTCGGCGTCGCTGCGCTCCGCGGAACACAATCCCTGGATGATCTCGATGCGGCTGACCTCCGAGCAGGCTGGTTGCTCGTCTAATGCGGCGATGTACTTGCTGGCCGGTGCGAACGCCCGTAGATGGTCGATCAGCACGCTGGTGTCGATCACCGTCTTCAGAGCTCCAGCTCCTGCAGACGCCTAGCCTCTACCTCGCGCAGACCCTCGACGTAGTCGGCTCCGTCGGGTAGATACGCCGCAATGCCGGCGGTCCGATCCACCGCCTCGCGCCAGCGTGCGCGCCAGCCGACGGGATCGCCATCTTCTCTCGCGATGTACTCATCGACGGCGCGGCGGATCAGCGCCGAGCGGCTCACGCCCTCCACGCCGGCCCGCTCGTCGAGTCGCTTGGTCTGCCCCTCGGGCAGGTAAATCTGAGTTCGATTCATGATGTATCAGTATACATCGGCTGCGGTCCACCCGGCGCCCCGCGCCGCCCCTTACCCCGCTTCGCACCCCGTCCCCGCTGCCACCCCACCGAACACCTCGACCCGGTTGTTCTGCGTGTCGGCGACCAGCAGATCGCCGTTGCAGTCGATCGCCAAACCGTCCGGCTGGCTGAGGTCGCCCGGCCCTGCGCCCGGGGCGCCCCACAGCGCCAGCAGGTGACCGTGCGAGGTGAACTCCTCGATGCGGTTGTTGGCGCGGTCGGACACAAACACGTGGCCGCGCGCATCCACCGCTACGCCCGCGGGATGCTCGAAGTGCCCGGGCGCGGTGCCGTAGCTGCCCCAGGATCCCAGGAAGCGGCCGTCGGGGGCATACACCGCGATCCGGTTGCGGCCGCTGTCGGCCACATACACGTCGCCGTCGCCCGCCACCGCCAGCGCCGTGGGCCACTCCAGACGCCACGCGCGCGGCCCGCTCGCCCCGAAGCTGCCCAGCATGGCGCCTGCGGCGCTTAAGCGCACCACCCGGTTGTGGCCCGTGTCGGCGACGTACACCTCGCCCGCGGCGCTCACCGCCACGCCATCGGGGTCGGCCAGCGTGTTACGGCCGACGCTGCCGAGGAAGGTTCCCCCTTCGGTGCTCAGCCGCCGCACCACGCCGTTGGCGCGGTCGGTCACCCACAAGCTGCCGTCGGGGCCGACGGTGGCGGCGGTGGGCGCAAACCAGTGGGTGCCGATCACCACGCGGCCGCCATCTTTCCACACGCCGCGGTAGGGGAACGAAGGGTGCCGCAGATCGTGCGACGCCGGGCCGTACAGGTAGATCGGGCTGTCGATCCCATAGGTGGCCACCACGTACACGTCGCCCAAACGGTCGGCGGCGACGTCCAGCGGCTGGGTCATCTGCCCGTGGGTGATGCCGAGCGTGCCCCACGCGTGCAGCGGCGCGCCGTCGGCGGCCAGCTCGACGATGCGCCCGTGCGCGGAGTCGGCCACGTACACGCGCCCACCGTCGCCCACCGCCACGTCGCGCAGCCACTTGCTGAGGCGATCGGCGCCGGCGCCGGTGTAGGCGCGCACCCACCGCAGCCGCCGGTCGAGCTCCACCACGCGGCCGTTGTTGTCGTCGGCCACATACACGTGTCCGCCGTACACGGCCAGCCCGTAAGGGTTGTTGAGGCGGTGGGCGCGCACTCCGCGGCTCGTGCTCTGGCCCACGAAGCGGCCATCGAGGGTCAGCTCCACCACGCGGCCGCGGCCGAGGTCGGCGACGTAGATGCGCCCGCCGGCCACCGCCACGCCGCGCGGGCCGGCGAATCCGGCGTGATGTGGGCCTGCCCGCGTAAAAGCCACCGGGTCGGTGCCGTCGAGCGTGAAGCGCTGGATGCGGTTGTTGTTGGTGTCTGACACATACACATACCCCCCGGCCACCGCGATCCCGCCCCCGGGCGGCATGTCGGGCCCGGCACCGCCGCCGAAGCGGAACTGGCCCACCCGCCAGCCGGGCGCGCCCCACGCGCGGAGGAACCTGCCGCCCGCGGTGAGCTCCTCGACGCGGTCGTTGGTGCTGTCCACCGCGTACACATCGTCGTGCGCGTCCACCGCCAGCGCGCCGATCGCGCCAAACTGGCCGGGGCCGGCGCCGTAGGAGCCCCACTGGCCGAGGTAGCGGCCGGTGGGGGAGAAGCGCTGCACGACGTGGCTGAACTGGTCGGCCACATACACCACTCCACCCGGCCCCACCGCGATCGCCTCAGGCACGCGCAGCACGCCTTCGCCGCGGCGGCCGATCGCGCTCACGCCCGTGTAGGGGCAGCGCGCGGCGCCCACCGCGCCCGGGCAGGGAGCCGTCTTCGCCGGATGCGGCTGTCTCGTGCGCCCATGCGGCTGTCCAGCGCGCCCGTGTAGCCGCCCGGCGCGCGTGTGCGGCTGCCCGGCGCCGGTACGCTCGTGGAGGTCGAGCCGCGGGACCGCCGCCACCGCGACCAGCACCAGCGCCACGGCCGCCGCCAATGCCACGCGCACGCCGGTAGCGGCGCGCCCGACCGGGGAGCTCTTCTCCGGGGTGACACCGGGGGCTGGTGGGAGTGGACGATCTAACGAGTTGTTGGCCACGCTCATGCCCGCCAACGTTACGCTCCCTGGTGCAGGCGCAACACTATGATGCGCCCCGCTTCCCCCTGGGACCCGGGCCGGAGGCGGAGCAGACCAAGTTGATGAGCGAGCCCTGAAAGGAGAGCCGCATGTCGCTGGGCACCATTCTCGAGGCCCCCGAGCGTGAGTTCGACGACGAGGAGTGGGAGGACGACGAGGAGTTCGACACCGACGAGGAAGAGTTGGACCTCGACGAGTACGACGACCCGTTGGAGGAGGACGAGGAGGAGGACGACATCTGAAGACCGACCGGGACAGGTCTTGAAGGCGCGGCGTGTCGGGCACGCCTTGCGGGGAGCGCGGCACGTACGCTTGAGGCGTGCCCCTCGCCTCGACCTCGATCGGCCACAGCGTCAGCGTCTTCCTGGAAGCGGCCGGCCAGTTCTTCTCGGACCTGGCTGCCGTCCACTGGGGGGCGCTGGTACTCGGTCTGGCGTTCTTCGCCCTCAACCTGACGTTGCGCTCGCGTGCGTTCTTCCACAGCCTGCGCGCGGCCTACCCGGCGGTGCGCTTCCAGTGGCGGCGGATCTGGGGCGCGTATTGGGCGGCGGTGGGCTTCAACAACGTGGTGCCGGCGCGTGGCGGCGACGTGATCAAGCTGTTCCTCACGCGCAGCTCGATCCCCGGATCCACCTACCCCACGGTGGCGTCGGCGTTCTTCGTGGAGTCGATTTTCGACGCCACCGTGGGCGTGCTGATCCTGATTTTCGCCTTCACGCGAGGCGTGTTCCCGAAGCCGCCCGCCTTTGCGCAGCTGGGCTCCTTCGACATCTCCTATCTGGCGTCGCACTTTCGCTTCACGCTGTTTTTGATCACCGCCCTGGCGATCGTGGGGTTGGTGGCGTTCGCGCTGTTGTCGGTGCGCGTGCAGGCCTTCTGGGAGCGCATCCGCCAGGGGCTGACAATCCTCTCCGACCGGCCGCGCTACCTGCGCGAAGTGGCGGCCTGGCAGGCGGTCGCGTGGGCGTGCCGGTTCATGGCGTTCTGGTTTCTGCTCGACGCGTTTCGCGTGGGCGGCTCGGTGGAGAACGTGCTGCTGGTGTTCGGCGTCAACCAGGTGGCGGGCGCCGTGCCGTTCACGCCCGGCGGCGCCGGTGTGCAGCAGGCGCTGCTGGTGAAGGTGTTCGCCGGCAGCGCCGCCGGCACCGCGGCGGTGGCCGCCTACTCGGTGGGCCAGCAGATCGCGATCGCCACGCTCACCGCGCTGGTGGGGCTGGGAGCGGTTGTGTTCATCTTCCGTTTCCGCTCCTTCCGCGAGGTGATCGACGCCGGTCGTGCCTCACGCGAGGCCGAGCGCCGCGCGCAGCGGGGCGGGGGGCGCTACCTCGAAGACGAGCCGCCTACTGAAGCCCCTCGCGCGCCTCGCGCACGAGCGTGACCGCCTCGGGAAAGACGGTGGCCATCACGCTGCGGATCTGTTCGGCCTGCGCCTCGGCGCTGCCCTGCACGTTGATCCGGTTGACGGCTGCCACGGTCATGTCGACCGCCAGCTTGATCGCGTTGTCGGCCCACGCCAAGCGCTGCTGACCCTGCATCTGCATCGTGAAGTCGGCCAGCCGCCGCTGCAGCTCGTCGGGGTCGCCGAAAATGTCTCCCAAGCCGCCACCCTCCATGCGCTCATCATAGGCCGTATCCCGATGGGCCGCGGCTGGGGGCCGGCGTGGCCCGGGCACGGGAGGCAGCGATGGCCCGGGCACGGGAGGCCGCGATGGCCCGAACGCCATAGACTGCGCTGCTCATGGCGCGCACCAGCGACAACGGCGAGCCGGCGGTGGGGCCGGTGAAGCACGGCAAGGCCGAGGTGCGCGCGCGGGTGGAGTTGGAGAGCCGGCGCCGCCTGCGCCTGGGCACGCCGGCGATCGCCGGCGGCGTGCTGTTTTTGCTGGGCGGCGTGATCGTGTCGACCACGCTGCGCGCGCTGCCGACGGTCGGTCCGCTCCAGGGTTTGGCGCCGGCGCTGCGCGGGGAAGCCAACCCGGCTGTGAGCCCGGGCGCCCCGGAGGTGCGGTTCATCGACCACCACGCGTTCGGCTTGATCGCCGGCAACGTGCTGCAGGCGCTGGCGATCTTGATGCTGGTGCTGGTATTGCTGTTTTTGCTCGACGGGGTGCGCTTCCGCCGGCCGGAGACCACACAGCTGGCGCGGCCGCTGGTGCTGGCGGGCGGGCTGGTGATGGTGCTGGTGTCGATCGCGCACCCGGTGGCGCAGGTGCTGAACGCGCACAACTTCGTGGGCGGCCACGACTTCACCGACGAAGCCGTCAATCACGCGCTGACGCAGAGCACGGTGCTGGAACTCACCGAGTACCTGGGGCTGCTGGGCGGGTTGGCGATGGCGGCCGGGATGGTCGTGGTGATCCTGGGCGCCGCCCGCGCCGGTTTGATGGCGCGCTGGACGATGTACCTCGGGGTGTTTGCCGCGCTGCTCGCGTTCACGCCGTTCGGGCTGGCGCTCGGCGAGCTGCAGCAGCTGATCCCGGCCTTCTGGATGGTGAGCGCCGGCCTTCTGCTGATGGGCCGCTGGCCGGGAGGCGATCCTCCCGCGTGGGCGGCCGGCGAAGCGCGCCCGTGGCCCTCGCAGCTGGAGGTGCGCGCCCAGCGCGACGCGGCGCGGGCGGGCGCCGGCGGCGGGTCCAAGCGGGCAGGCGGCACCGAATCGGCGGGCGGCGCGGAGACGACGGCCAACGGCACCGTCGCCGACGACGGCGGCGACATCGCGCCGGAGCCGGTGCGGCCGGCCCGCGGGGGTGACAGCGCCAAACGCCGGCGCAAGCGCGGCGCGCGCGGTTAGCGCGAGCGCCTGTCCGCCCGGGCCGGACGGCCGCCCGCGGCAGCGACCCGCCGGCCACGGCACGATTGAATTGCCCGTCTAACGGGAATAACAGAGGAAAGAACGCGGGAATCGCAACATTCCCCCTTCCCCGTTCAACGAAGACGATCCATCAGGCGCTCAGGGCCGCGGCCGCGGCAACGCCAACGCCAGGGCCGGAGGCGCCCTCGAAGGGAGGGTCTCATGGAGGCTGCATCCATTCATCGCCCGGCCGAACCGGTCCAGTCGATCCCGCGTCGCGATCCGCCGCCCGGTGAGGCGGCGCAGGCGACCGTCTGGAAACCGGCCGACCCGGCGCCGCTCGGGCTGGCGGGCTTTGCGATGACGACGTTCGTGCTGTCGATGTTCAACTCCAACCTCGTCGACGAAAAGGGCCTGCCGGTGGTGCTGGGCCTGGCGCTGGCGTACGGCGGGATCGTGCAGCTGATCGCCGGTTTGTGGGAGTTCCGCACCGGCAACACGTTCGGTGCCGTGGCGTTCTGCTCGTACGGCGCCTTCTGGCTGTCGTTCTGGGCGTTGGAGGTGTTTTACGCCAAGCAGATCGGCGGCAACGCGGGTCACGCGGTGGGGGTGTACCTGTGGGCGTGGGCGATCTTCACCGCCTACATGACGGTGGCGGCGCTGCGCGTCAATCTCGCGGTGCTAGCGGTGTTCGTGCTGCTGACCGCCACCTTCATCCTGCTGGCGATCGGCAACGTGGGCGCCCACACGACGGTCATCCACTGGGGTGGCTACATCGGCTTGGCGACCGCGGCCGTCGCGTGGTACGCATCGTTCGCCGCTGTGACAAACTCGACGTTCGGACGCGTCATATTGCCGTTGGTGCCACTGAAACGGTGAGTAGATAGGCCGTGGTGGCGCTGGTGGCGGAGCGATAGCGAGGTAGCGAAGGGAGGCAGAGATGGCCACTGAATCCGGCCCGGTCACGGGCGAGGCGCTCGACCGCGAACTGGCGGTGCTGCTGGACGTGGAGAGCTTCGCGCCCTCCCCGGAGTTCCGCCAGCAGGCGCTGCTGAACGACCCTGCGGTATACGAGCAGGCGGCGCGCGACCCGCAGGCGTGGTGGGCGGGTCAGGCGCGCCAGCTGCACTGGTTTCAGGACTGGGAAACGGTGCTGGACGACTCCAACCCGCCCTTCTACAAATGGTTTGTGGGTGGGCGCCTCAACGTGTCCTACAACTGCCTCGACCGCCACGTGCTGGAGGGCCGGGGCGAGCGGGTGGCCTTCCACTGGCGCGGCGAGGACGGCGAGGAGCGCGCGCTCACCTATGCGCAGCTGCTGGCGGAGGTGCAGCGGTGCGCAAACGCGCTGAAGGATCTCGGCGTGCGCCGCGGCGACGTGGTGGGGATCTACTTGCCGATGATCCCCGAGGTGGTGGTGGCGATGCTGGCGTGCGCGCGGATCGGCGCCCCCCACAACGTGGTGTTCGGCGGCTTCTCCGCCGAGGCGGTGCGCGAGCGGATGGAGTTTTCCGAGGCCAAGCTGCTGATCACCGTGGACGGCGCCGCGCGCAAGGGCAAGACCGCGGCGGTGAAGGATCGCGTGGACGAGGCGATGGAGGACCTGCACACGCTCCAGAAGATCGTGGTGGTGCGCAGCAAGGGCGTGCCCTGCCAGATGCGGGAGGGCCGCGACTGCTACTACGACGAGCTGCTCGCCGCCGCGGCACCCGAGTGTCCGGCCGAGTCGCTGGACGCGGAGCACCCCCTATTCATCCTCTACACCTCCGGCTCCACCGCCAAGCCGAAGGGGATTTTGCACACGACCGGCGGCTACCTCACGGGGGTGTCGTGCACCCACCGCTACGTGTTCGACTTGAAACCCGAGTCGGACGTGTACTGGTGCGCGGCCGACGTGGGCTGGGTGACCGGCCACTCCTACATCGTGTACGGGCCGCTGGCCAACGGCGCGACGTCGGTGATGTGGGAGGGCGCCCCCGATTACCCGCACAAGGGGATCTGGTGGGAGCTGGTGGAGCGCTACGGCGTGAGCATCCTCTACTGCGCGCCCACGGCGATCCGCGCGTGCATCAAGTGGGGCGCGGAGTACCCGGCCGCACACGACCTCAGCTCGCTGCGCCTCTTGGGGACGGTGGGCGAGCCGATCAACCCGAAGGCGTGGCTGTGGTACCACAAAGTGATCGGCGGCGGGCGCTGTCCGATCGTGGACACGTGGTGGCAGACGGAGACCGGCGCGATCATGATCACACCGCTGCCGGGCATCACCGCCACCAAGCCGGGCTCGTGCACGCAGCCCTTCCCGGGCGTGGAGGCCGAGGTGTACGACGAGAGCGGCGGCTACGCGGTCGAGCGCGGCCAGGGCCTGTTGGTGCTGACGCGCCCGTGGCCGTCGATGCTGCGCACGCTGTACAAGGAGGATGAGCGCTACATCAAGACCTACTTCGAGCGCTTCGGCAACGAGACCTACCTGGTGGGCGACGCCGCCCGCCGCGACGGTGACGGCTACTACTGGGTGATCGGGCGGATCGACGACGTGGTGAACGTGTCCGGCCACCGCCTCTCCACCGCCGAGGTGGAGTCGGCGATCGTCGCCCACCCCGATGTGGCCGAGGCGGCCGTGATCGGCCAGCACGACGAGGACACCGGACAGGCGATCGTGGCGTTCGTGACGCTGCAGGGCGACCTCGAAGGCGACGAGCGCGAGGAGCAGGGCATCCGCGAATCGGTCGCCGAGCGGATCGGCAAGTTTGCCCGTCCCAAGCGGATCATCTGGGCTGAGGACCTGCCGAAGACCCGCTCGGGCAAGATCATGCGCCGGTTGCTGCGCGACATCGCCGAGGGCCGCGCGCTGGGCGACGTCACCACGCTGCGCGACCCGGGGGTGACGGCCCAGCTGGAGGAGCGGGTGAAGGAGCTGCAGGCGCAGGACGACGGTCAGTAGTTCTCACGAGACGTTTAGGGTGAAGGAGCTGCAGGCGCAGGACGACGGTCAGTAGTTCTCACGAGACGTTTAAGTTGATGTGCGAGGCTGCGCCCCTAAGCTGACTTGCAGCGCAACAGATGCTGCACACGCAGGCAGGCAGGCCGTGCCCCCGAACAAGGATGTGACTGTGCCGATGCCAACAGACAACGGCGCCCGCGGCGCCGCCCCTGCGGTGGAGACCCGCGGAGTGACCAAGCGCTTTGGCGCGCGCACGGCAATCGACGGCGTTGACCTGCACGTGCCGCGCGGCAGCGCGTTCGGCTTCCTCGGCCCCAACGGCGCCGGCAAGACGACGATGATCCGGATGCTGCTGGGATTGACGCACGCCAGCGCCGGCAGCATGAGCCTGCTGGGCCACCCTGTGCCTTCTGAGCGCGCCGCGGCGCTGCGGCGCGTGGGCGCGATCGTGGAGGAGCCGCGCTTTCACCCCAACCTCACCGGCCGCGAGAACCTGCGGACCGTGGCGGCGGTGCGCGGCCCGGAGGTGCGGGCGCGGATCGAGCCGGCGCTGCGCCGTGTGGGCCTGGCGGAGCGCGGCGACGAGCGGGTGAAGAAGTACTCGCTGGGCATGCGCCAGCGCCTCGGCGTGGCCCGCTGTCTGCTGGCCGACCCGCTGCTACTGATCCTCGACGAGCCCACCAACGGCCTCGACCCCGGCGGCATCCAGGAGTTCCGCGAAATGATCCGCGCGATGGTGGAGCAGGAGAACCGCACCGTGTTCCTCTCCTCGCACTTGCTGGACGAGGTGGAAAAGATCTGCGACCACGCGGCGATCGTCGACCGCGGCAAGGTGATCGCTCAGGGCCCGATCGCCGAGCTGGCGGGTGGCGGCGAGGGCGCCCGCAGTGAGCTGATCGTGGGTGTCGACAACGCCGAGCGGGCGCTGGCGACATTGCACGGCAGCCCGCTGGTGCACGACGCGCGCCGCTCCGACGAGGGCTTGCGGGTGGTGTTGAGCGGCGCTCCCGACACCGCCGCGCGGGTGAACGCCGCGCTGGTGGGCGCCGGCGTGGGCGTGATCCGGCTGGAGCCGGTGCGCCACAGCCTGGAGCAGCGCTTCCTGCAAATCACCTCGCGGCTGGAAGGCGCCGTGCCCGGTGCCGATGGGCCAGGGGGCGGCCAGCCCGGCCAGCCGTCGGCGGCGCAGGAGGTGGGGGCATGAGTGCGATCTCCCCCACCGCCCCGGCGACCGCCCCCTCGGCTCCCGGCCGCGACGCCGGCGGCAACTCGTCGCTGACGGTCGCGGCGCAGATGTTCGCCGCCGACTTCCTCAAGCTGCGCAAGAAGCGCGGCACGTTGATCTGGGCGCTGGTGCTGGCGGTGGCGCCGGTGCTGATCTACTTCGTGGTGAGCGTCATTCAGCACGCCTCCGACCCTGCAAAATACGGGCCCGCCGGTGGCGTGCACAACTTCAGCGAAGGGCTGGGCGTGATCGCGTTGTTCTTCGGCCCGCTCGCGGCGCTGCTGATCGGCGTGGAGGCCGGCACCGGCGACGCGTCGGTGGGCGTGTTCCGCGACCTGGTGGTGACCGGCCGCTCGCGCGTGGCGCTGTTCGCCTCGCGCGTGCCGGCGGCGCTGGCGATGTGCTGCCTCGTGAACGGCGCCGCCTACGCGCTGTTGCTGATCGGCACGTTCGCATTCGCCTCCAACCTGCCCACGCCCGACGCCGCGTTGGTGTTCAACAGTCTCGGGTTTGCGCTGCTGGCCACCGGCGTGCTGTGCGTGGTGGCCGTCGGCTTCGCCTCCCTCACCACCTCCAAGCCGGCGTCGATCATCGCGTTGATCGCGTGGCAGGTCGTGGCGAGCCCGATACTGGCCAACATCGAATCGCTGGGCGGCTCCCGCCGCGCACTGCTCAGCCAGGCGATCGCCCATTTCAGTCCGGTGCACGTCGGCAGTGGGGGTCACGGCGCCACCGTCACGCTCTCGCAGGGCACCGCCGTGCTGGTGCTGGTGGGGTGGCTGGCCGTGTTCCTCGCGCTCGGTGCCTGGCGCACCGCGCGGATGGACGCCTGAGTGGCGCCCGCCGAGGAGGAGGAGTAGCAGGCTGATGTCCGCTGCGCTGCACTGCGTCAAATACGAGGTGCGCGACCGCGTCGCGCGCATCACACTGGACCGCCCCGAGCGTGGGAACGGCATCACGCTGGCGCTGCTCGGCGAGCTCGAGCGCTGCGTCGAGCAGGCCGACCTCGACCCGGCCGTGCGCGTGGTGTTGCTCGGGGGCGCCGGCAAGGGCTTCTGTGGTGGCTACGACCTGGTGGAGAGCGCCGAGGGCGGCGGCACTCTGGGGGCCGAGGGGCGCACACCCCCGCCGCCGGGCTCGCCGCTCGATCCGGCGGTGATGGCCGCCAACCACGATCCCGCCGGCACGTGGGATCCGATGGTTGACTACGCGATGATGAGCCGCTGCGTGCGCGCGTTCATGTCACTGTTTCACTGTGGCAAGCCGGTCGTCTGCAAGGTGCACGGCTTCTGCGTCGCGGGCGGCACCGACATGGCGCTGTGCTCCGACCTGCTGATCGCGGCCGCCGACGCCAAGCTCGGTTACCCTCCAGCGCGCGTGTGGGGCTCGCCCACCACCGCCTTGTGGGCACACCGCGTGGGCGCGCAGCGCGCCAAGCGGCTGCTGTTCACGGGCGACTCCCTATCGGGGGCGGAGGCGCTGGAGTGGGGCCTTGCCATCGAGGCGCCGGCCGCGGCGCAGCTGGAGGAGCGAACCGAGATGCTCCTCGGGCGGATCGCGCGGCTGCCGGTGAACCAGTTGCGGATGATGAAGCTGCTCGTCAACCAGACCCTGTACGCCCAGGGCCTGCACGCCACGCAGGTGCTCGGCACCGTGTTCGACGGGATCGCCCGTCACACCGCGGAGGGCTACGCCTTCCAGGGGCGCGCCGCGCAGGAGGGCTTCCGTGCGGCGGTGCGCGAGCGCGACGAGCCCTTCGGCGACTACGGCGCCTCCACGTTCAAGGGGTGAAGGACGTCCAGCCGACGCGTGGCCAGCAGCGGGTGCCTGCGAAGGTGAGCTGGGGGCGAGCATAAAACGCTTGCAATCGCGGTAATCCGCGGCGGGCTCCGATCGAACTGGCGCCGCGCCACGTCCCGACCCTCTCCTACACCTTCCGGTGCTCCGGCACCCAGCTGCCGTCGTCTTGGCGGCTGAAGTCCTGAAACAGATTGGGCGCCTCGGCGATCATCAGCCGCGCGATCCGGTCGAACACCAGCCGCAGCTCCTCCTCGGCGCCCTCCGCCGTGCGCATCTCGATCACGTGGCGCAACGTGCGCACGTTGGCGCTCCACATGATGTCGGTGGAAAGGCCGATCGGCGCCAGCCGGCGCAGCGCGGAGGTGACCTCCTTCTTGACGTGGAACGGCACCCCCTCCTGGTCGATCCCCAGCTCGGCGGCGGCGCTCACCTGGAACTCCTCCAGCTGCTCCACGATCGACAGCACCTGCTCGCGCAACGGCTCCAGTGCCGGCGGCACGCGGAAGCCGATGTCGGTGAGGCGCACGTAGCGCAGGCTCTCCTGGCTGAACGCGGAGCCGGCGCGATGTCGCACAAGCTCGTGGGTGAACACGCGCGAGACGTTGCGCAGGGCGAATGAGTAGCTGGCGTGCTCCAGCACGCTGCCGTGCCCGGAGCGCAGGATGTTGGCGAAGTACTCGCGCCGGTCGGTGCGGATGCGCGAGACGTTGGGGTTGAGACCGGGCTCCCAGCTGCGGTAGCAGGCGCGCCCGCCGAACTCGACCAACAGCTCGCCGGAGTTGACCTCATCCTCCTCGGCCAGCCGCCCATCCAGCCACGACTCCCCGCCGACGTCGCGCAAGTATGCGCGCACACCCTCGACGTCGATCGATGGCCGGGCGATCAAAAAGACGCTGGGAGTGGTTTCGTGCATCGGGCGAGCGATGCTAGGACGTCCGCCGGACGCTCGCGTACGGCCGCCCGCGCCTCGTTGTGCACGGGCGGCCGCGACGCCACCGCCACGGGCTTGCATACACTCGACAGTCAATGAGCGCAGCCGACCCAGCGACGCTCCGGCAGGGCCCGATCGTGCAGGCGCACGGGCTGTCCAAGCGTTACGGCGAAGGCGAAGCCGCCGTCGACGCGCTGCTGGACGTCAGCGTGGAGTTCCCCACCGGGCGTTTCGCCGCGATCATGGGCCCGTCGGGCTCTGGCAAGTCGACGCTGATGCACCTGCTGGCCGGCCTCGACCGTCCCACCGCGGGCACGGTGGAGGTGGCGGGCGTGGAGCTGACCAAGCTGGACGACCGCGCGCTCACCAGCCTGCGCCGCGATCGCATCGGGTTCATCTTCCAGACGTTCAACCTGCTGCCGGTGCTGAACGCCGAAGAGAACATCCTGCTGCCACTGTCGATCGCCGGTGGCGCGGTCGACCGGCAGTGGTTTGACCAGCTGATCGACACGGTGGGGATCCGCGACCGCCTCCACCACCGCCCGGCGGAGCTGTCGGGCGGCCAGCAGCAGCGGGTGGCGGTGGCGCGGGCGCTGATCTCGCGCCCGGCGGTGGTGTTTGCCGACGAGCCCTCCGGCAACCTCGACTCCAAATCCTCCGGCGACGTGCTGGCGCTGCTGCGCCACGCCGTGGACGACTTCGGACAGACGGTGGTGATGGTCACCCACGACGCCCACGCCGCCTCGTTCGCCGACCGGCTGCTGCTGCTGGCGGACGGGCGGATCGTGCACGACGGGGAGGCGTCGAGCGCCGAGCACGCGCTCGATCTGATGAAGGCCGTGGGCTGATGCTCAAGCTGATGCTGCGCGGCTTCGCTCAGCGCAAGGTGCGGGTGGCACTGACCGCGATCGCGATCGCGCTGGGCGTGGCGCTGATGGCGGGCACCTACATCCTCACCGACACGATCAACCACGCTTTCGCGGAAGTCTTCGACACCGCCTATGCCAACAAGGCGGTGGTCATCACCGAAAAGGAAACGTTGGGCGGCTCGGAAGTCTCCGTGCTCAACCAGGCCACGCTCGCCCGCGTGCGCGCGGTGCCCGGCGTGGCGGCGGCCTCGGGCGCGATCTCCAGTCAGGCGGCGCTGCTCACAACTGGCGGCAAGCGGCTCACCAGCGGCGGGGCGCCAGGGCGCGTCGATGCCCTGCAGCCGCCGCGCTTCGAGGCGTTCACCGCGGCGCAGGGCCATCTGCCGCGTGCCGCCAGCGAGGTCGCGATCGACCAGGCGAGCGCCAAGCGCAACCATCTGCGGCTCGGCCAGCAGATCGTCATCGCGGGCCGTTCGCCGGCACGCCGCTACAAGATCGCCGGCATCGCCAAGTTCGCAGGCAGCGAATCCTTCGGCGGCACCACCGTTGTACTCCTAATCCCCAGCCAGGCACAGTACGTCGCGGGCGAACCGGGCGTATACGACAGCATCAACGTCGCCGCCCGGTCCGGCATCGCCCCCACGGAACTGGCCTCCCGTATCCGCGCCGCGGTGCCGGCCACGCTGAAGGTGCGCACCGGCGCCCAAGAAGCCGCCAACCAAACCACCAACCTCGAAGAAGAGCTCGGCTTCCTGCGCACGTTCCTGCTGATCTTCGCCTACGTTGCGCTGGTTGTGGGGGCGTTCATCATCTTCAACACCATCTCGATCACCGTCGCCCAGCGCACCCGCGAGTTCGGCCTGCTGCGCACACTCGGCGCTTCGCGTGGGCAGATCATGCGCGCCGTCGTCGAGGAAGGGTTGCTGCTCGGCGTGGTGGGGGCCGTGATCGGGCTGTTCGGCGGGATCGTCCTCGCTCCAGCGCTCGACGGGCTGTTCAAGGCGTTCGGTGCCGACCTGCCCGACAACGGCACGGTGCTGGAGGCGCGCACCGTGATCGTCTCACTCGGCGTGGGCATCGTCGTCACGGTGCTCGCGGGCTTCTTCCCGGCGCTGCGCGCAACACGCGTGCCGCCAATCGCGGCGATGCGCGAGGGCGTGCAGATCCCGCCCCGGCCGCTGCCCACCCGGCGGGCGCTGATGCTCCGCTTCGCGCTGTACCTCGCGGTTGTGGTGGGTTTGCGACTCGTCATCGGCGGCGGCATCGCGCTACTGGTCCTGGTGGTGCTCGCCGTGCGCGCCTGGCGTCTGTGGGCACGGCTGCGGCGTCCCGGCGAGCGCCCGGCCCGCCACCACCGCATCGTGCCAGCGCTGGCGGGGGCGATCGGCTGGCTGGTGAGCTGGCGCGGGATCACCGCGCGCCTCGCGCGCGAGAACTCGATCCGCCAGCCCGGCCGCACGCTCGTGACCGCCCTCGCGCTGACCGTCGGGCTGGGACTGGTCGCCTTCATCTCGGTGCTCGCCGCCGGCACCAACGCGACGATCGACCGCGCTGTCAACCGCTCCTTCGCGGGCAACCTGATCGTGCAGAACACGCAAGCTCAGGGGGGCATCCCCGCCGCGGTGGCACCGGCGCTCAGGGCGATCCACGGCGTGGGCGCGGTCACCGCCATCGCCTTCACCAAAGCCAGAGTGCGCGACCTCGCGCAACCGGGCGCGCCGGTGATCGACGAAGAAAGCCGCGTCACCGCGATCGAGCCTGAATCGTTCGGAAAGATGTACAAGATCGAATGGGAACACGGCTCCGCGGCAACGCTCGCCGCGCTCGGGCGGGCGGGCACGATCGTCAGCGAGAAGTTCGCCAGCGCCCACCACCTGCGCGTAGGCCAGCGCCTTTCGGTGCTGACGCCCTCCCGACACAGGGTGACGTTGACGATTGCGGGCGTGGTGAAAGAAGAAGTGATCGGCCTGCTCTCCAACCTCACGATCTCGCGCTCGCTGGCGCGCGCGGCGTTCGGGCAGCGCGAAGACGGGGTGGACTTTGTCGCTTACGCCCCCGGCGCGGACGGCGCCGCGGTGCATGGCTCCATCCACACGCTGCTACACCGAAGCTTCCCCCAGGCTCACGCCCAGACCGCGGCGCAGTACACAAGCGAACAAAACAGCAAAGTCAACAAGTTCCTGCTGCTGGTCTACGTGCTGCTCGCGCTGTCGGTGGTCGTGTCGCTGTTCGGCATCGTCAACACGCTGGTGCTCTCGATCTACGAGCGCACCCACGAGCTGGGGATGATGCGCGCGATCGGCACCTCCCGCCGCCAGATCCGCCAAATGATCCGCTACGAGTCGCTGATCACCGCGATGATCGGTGGCATCCTCGGGCTGGTGATCGGGGTGGTGGGGGCGATCCTCGTCACCGCCTTCGCGCTGTCGGGCTCGGGCTACGTGCTCTCGATCCCGGTGGGCACGCTGATCCTGCTGCTGATCGCCGCCGCGCTCGCCGGCCTGCTCGCCGCCCAGGGCCCCGCGCGGCGCGCCGCACGGCTGGACGTGCTGAGCGCGTTGGGCAGCGAGTAGGGGCTATCCTGCCGACGCATGTCAGCCGCCGCGTCACCCCCGTCCCCACCCGCCGACTCCGAGCTGCAGCAGGCCGCCTGGGACCTCGAGCCGCTGGTGGACGGCGAGGGCGATGCGGGCGTGAAGGCGCGGATGGAGCAGGCGCTGACGCTGGCGCAATCGTTTGCCGAGCGCTACGCCGGCAAGCTGGCCGAGCTGGACGGCGAGGGCCTGGCCGAGGCGATGCGGGCGTTGGCGGGGATCCACGAGCTGGTGGGACGCGCCGGCAGCTACGCCGCGCTGCGCTTCTCCACCGACACCGCCGACCCCCAGAACGGCGCGCTGCTGCAGTTGATGCAGGAGCGCGAGACGGCGATCGGGACGACGCTGCTGTTTTTCGAGCTGGAGTGGGCGGCGCTCCCGCGGGAGCGCGCGGACGAGCTGCTGGCACATGAGGCCCTCGACTTCTGCAATCACTTTTTGCGCAACGTGCGCCGCTACCGCGAGCACCTGCTGAGTGAGCCGGAGGAGAAGATCCTCGCCGAGAAGTCGCTCACCGGCGCGACCGCGTGGGCGCGGCTGTTCGAGGAGCTGACGTCGGCGATCGAGGTGGAGTTGCCCGCGCGCACGGACGTGGCTGCGGACGGCGATGGCGCGACCGAGCGCGTGGCGCTGGACGTGGCGCTCAGCCGTTTGGCGCTGCCCGACCGCGAGGCGCGGCGCACGGCGGCTGAGGCGATCACCGCGGCGCTGGCGCCGGGGTTGCGCACGCGCGCGTATGTGCTCAACACGCTACTGGCCGACAAGGGGGTGGACGACCGGCTGCGCCGCTACCCGAACTGGCTGGCGGCGCGCAACCTCGCCAACGAGGCCAGCGACGAGTCGGTGAAAGCGCTGATCGACGCGGTGCGCGGCCGCTACGAGCTGGCGCGCCGCTGGTATCGCCTGAAGGCCGAGCTGCTCGGCATCGAGCGCCTCGCCGACTACGACCGGATGGCGGCGGTGACGCGGGACGAGGTGAGCTTCACCTACGCGCAGGCGCGCGAGCTGGTGGTGGACTGCTACGCCTCGTTCTCCCCCGAGCTGGGCGACCTCGCCGAAGGCTTCTTCAGCGGGCGTTACATCGACGCCCCGGTGCGCCCCGCCAAGCGCGGCGGCGCGTTTTGCGCGTCGGCGGTGCCCTCCGCGCACCCGTACGTGCTGCTCAACTACACCTCGCGCAGGCGCGACGTGCTGACGCTGGCGCACGAGCTGGGTCACGGCGTGCACTTCGCGCTGGCGGCGCGCCAGGGCGTGTTCCACCAGGGCACCCCGCTGACGCTGGCGGAGACCGCGTCGGTGTTTGGCGAGACGGTGGTGTTTGGGCGGCTGCTGGCCGACGACACCACCCCCGAGACCCGGTTGCCGCTGCTGGCGGAGCACTTGGAGGACATCATTGCCACGGTGTTCCGCCAGGTGGCGATGAACCGCTTCGAGGAGCTGGCGCACACCGGCAGGCGCGAGCAGGGCGAGCTGTCGGTGGAGCGGGTCGGCGAGCTGTGGGCCGACAGCCAGGCGGAGCTGCTGGGCGACGCGGTGGAGATCACCGAGGGCTACCGCACGTGGTGGTCGTACATCCCCCACTTCATCAACACGCCCGGGTATGTGTATGCGTACGCGTACGGCCAGCTGCTGGCGCTGTCGGTGTACGAGCGCTACCGGCAGGGCGGGGCGGACTTCGTCCCCCAGTACCTGCAGCTGCTGGCGGCGGGAGGCTCCAAAAGCCCCGAGGAGCTGGGGAGGATCGTCGACATCGACCTCGCCGACCCCGGCTTCTGGGACGCGGGGCTCGACCTGGTGGAGCGCCAGCTGGAGCTGGCCGAAGCGGCTGCCCACGCGACGCGGGGGTGAGCGCGGCGCGCGCGTGGGCCTGTGCGTTTGCGGGCGTGCTGGTTTGTGCGCTGACATGCGCTGGCTGGTTGGCGCCGCCGGCGGGCGCGATCGCATACGTGGACGGCATCTCCGACCAGGACATCGCCACGTGGGACGGCACCGGCGACGGGTATTTCGCAAACTGGTTCGCCAAAGCTTGGGTGGAGGACGGTCACATCGCGTACGTGCGCTATGTGGTGCAGTGGAACGCAATGCTGCAACCGAGCGACGGTCCCAACCCGGGCGGCGACTACCGCGAACGGTTTGAAGCCTGGTATGACGCGGTTGAGGCCCACACGCCAAGCCTCACGCTGGACCTATCGCTGAGCAACTTCGTGGAAGGCGGGCACGCGCGACCGACGCCCTCCCAGTACAGGGAAGCGCTCGAACGGATCCTCGACTACGCCACCGCAGCGCGGGTGGTCGAGCCTTGGAACGAGCCCGACAACGGCGGCGAAGCACAGGGATTGGCGACGGGCACCCATGTCGCACCTGTGCGTGCCGCCGAATATGCGATGCAGGCGGCGACGGCGTGCAACGCGCATCGCTGCACGACGGTGGTGGGCAACCTGCTGGACTGCGAAACCTGTCAGATGGTGCGGTACGAGCATGAATACAGGGAAGCGCTCAAAGGCTGGAGCTTCCGCGACTGGGGGATGCACCCTTATGTGGCGGTCAAGCAGGAGCGCACCGCCACGGTTGACCGGTTCCTCGAAAACTGGGGCGACGGCGCCACATCGCTGTGGCTGACGGAGGTGGGGGCGTTTGTGTGCGAGGACTACGGCTCGACGGTCACGTGGACCGAAGCGCAGCAGAGCCAACACGCGGAGTGGCTGGTGAAAAACCTGCTCCCCGGCGCCGCCCACGTCTTCTACTACGACTTCCTCGACGGCTACAACGAACAGCCGCAGCGCGAATGCGAAGCGCGCGAAGGCAAGCCCGACACCGCGCTGTACGTCCCAGGAGGCGGGGCGGCGGGGTGGGCGGGATCCGGTACCCCCGATCGTCCGCGCCCGGCGGCTGCTTGGATCTTTGACGATCAGCCGCGCGCGCCCATGTGGGCTGCGTTTGCGGAACTCGACTCGATGGCCGACCCGCCGGTGGCACTTGAGGACCCGCATGCGGGCGATCACTTATGAGTGACCCCACCAATCGGTGATCACTTATAAGTTGTCAGCTAGTGGTTAGGCGCGCAAAGGTGGACACAAACAGTGCGCCGACCAGCCGGCGCACCCGGCGCGAGCACCCGCCACGATGGTGGCCAAAGAGACGAGCACGGAGCGCAAACCTCGGCATCGCTGGCAGCTCGCCGATACGCTCACGTGATCGCTCGCGCGCGCATTTCCCCCGCAACCAGGTCGGCCCCTGCGACTGCGGCTGCGGCTGCGTCGGTCCCTGCGGCTGCCGCTGCGGCCGGGGTTTGGGTGGCGCCGCTTGTGGCCGCGGCGCTGTCCGCCGCGATCGTCGCGCTGGCGGCGTTCGCGCCCTCGTCCGCCTCTGCGCAGGCTCTGAACTACGTGACGCTGACCGAACAGGGCATCCACCAGAGCGACAGCTGGCGCTCGGGCGACTGGTATTGCGAGACGCTCGGCTGCACCGGCGAATACCCGCTGCTCACCACCTGGGGCGACGTGCGCATGTTCGAGTCGGTGTCAGCGCTGCAGCTGGCAGCGCCCTCGCCCGAGCACCGCGCGGAGGTGAACCGCTTCGCGCATGCGTCGGAGCGCTACTGGAACCCCTACCTGAATGGGTACGCCCCCTATCCCGACGACCGCTATCGCGGCGCGGAGGCGTGGTTTGACGACAACGGCTGGTTGGGGGTGGCGTTCGTGCAGGCCTATCGCGCCACCGGGGAGAGCCGCTATCTGCGCGACGCCGTGCGCGCCTTCGACTTCGCCGCCTCGCAAGGCTGGGACGCGGCCGATGGGGGCGGAATGTGGTGGAACACCGACCACCCCTATCACGCTGGAGAGGCGCTGGCGGCCAACAGTTTGCTGGGGATGCTGCTGTACGGGATCGACCACAGCGGCTACCAGCTGGCGGAGGTGCGCAAATTCGTCGACTGGGGCAACAGCCACGACATCGGCTTCCACGGCCTGTATCTGAGCGGTGGCCCCGGCAGCACCGTGATCGACTACGTGGAGGCGCCGCTGATCTACGCCCAGTATCTGCTGTGCCAGGCGACAGACGTGCAGGGCTACTGCTCCCACTCCGCCGAACAGGCGCGTTCGATGACCGAGATCTATGGCTTCAAGTACAACTTCGCGCCGTTGTACGACTCGATCTTCTTCGAGTGGATGATGGCCTACGGAAAGGCTGTAGGCGATCCCCACTGGCTGGAACTGGCCGAGACCAACGCCGCCGCCGCCGCCCAGCACGCCGCCACCACCGACGGCCTTTGGCTGGGCTCCTGGTGGGGCGGCCCGATCAAGGACTCGCAGACGCTTCCCGGCATGTTCCGCACGATGGCGGGCACCACCAGCCTGTTCGCCTGGCTGGCCTACTACTCGACCTGACGCGCCAGTCCCCGCCTCTATCTCGCGCGGCGATCGACGCGATCCGCCGGGAGGTGCCCCCGGGGGAGCGCATGACCTGACGCTGGAGGAGCCCCAGCCTAAGCCACTGTCAGAGGAGTCCCAGCCCACTGCCGACGTGGCGCACGAGGTCGAACAGCGGCTGCGGCACGATCCCGAAGAACAGCGTGGCGGCGCCGGCGAGAACGGCGACAAACGCCACCTCGGGCTGTGAGATCCCGCCGCGGGGGGCCGTGCTGGCGGTGGGTGTGAGCTCGGCGGCACCGCCGGCGGGCGGCTCCAGCGCCGGATCGAGCTCTGGGGAACCGCCGGCGATCGCGGGCAACGGCCCGACCGGCGCGTCCCCGCCCGCGGCGGGTCGCGACGCGGCGCCCACCGTTTCGTCGTCCGGCGCCGGGCGCATCCAGATGGTGGCGATCACCGGCAGGTAGTAGCCGAGCGAGATCATCGAGCCGATCACGATCACCACGCCCAGCCAGGTGTAATTGCCGGAGACGGCTGCGTCGATCAAATAGAACTTACCCATGAAACCCGCGGTGGCGGGGATGCCGGCGAGGCCCAGCATCGCCAGCGTCATCGGCCACGCCAACCACGGCCGCTCGCGGCCGAGGCCGGCGAGCGCGCGGGTGGAGTCGCCGAACTCGGTTTCGCGCTCGCGCGCGACGATCACCGCGAACGCGGCGAGGTTCATGAACAGGTAGACCGCCAGGTAGAACACGGTGGCGCGCATCCCCAGCTGCGAGCCGACCACCACGCCGGCGAGCATATAGCCGGCCTGCGCGACCGACGAGTAGGCGAGCATCCGCTTCAGCGACGACTGCCCCAGCGCGCCGACGTTGCCGACGACGATCGTGATCGCCGCCAGCGCCGCGACCGCCGGCGCCCAGCTGTCTTGCGCGCCGATCAGCGCCACGTCGAAGAAGCGCAGGAACACGCCCAGCGCGGCGACCTTGGTGGCGACCGCCATGAACGCCGTCACCGGCGTGGGCGCCCCCTCGTAGACGTCGGGCGTCCACTGGTGGAAGGGGGCCACCGAAGCCTTGAAGGCGAGGCCGGCGACCGACAGCGCGATGCCGGTGAGCAGCAGCACGTTGGTGGCGAGGCCATTGCCGGTGATCGCGCCCGCGATCGCGCCGAAGTCGGTGGCGCCCGTGGCGCCGTAGATCAGCGCCAGCCCGTACAGCAGCGTGGCCGAGCCGACCGAGCCGATGATCAAATACTTCAGCCCCGACTCCAGCGAGTGCTCGCGTTTCATTTCGGTGGCGCACATCACATACAGCGGGATCGACAGCAGCTCCAGGCCGATGAACAGCGCCACCGTGTTCTGCGCCGCCGCCAGCAGCGACATGCCGGCAATCGAGGTGAGCAGCAGCGCGTGAAACTCGCCATGGCCGGCTTCTCTGGCTGCGAGCGAACGCCACGCCAGCAGCACCGTGGCAGCGCCGCCGGCCACCAGAATCAGGTTGAGCGTGAGCGCCAGCGAGTCGATCCGCAGCGCGCCGGAGAGGATCGACTTTTCTTCATGCCATTGCCAGATCGTCAATCCCGCGGCGGCGCCGAGCGCGACGAGCGCGAGCAGCGGCACGACGGTGTGGCGCATGCGGCGGCCCAGCAGGCCCACCATCAGCACGATCGCCGCGCCGCCCAGCAGCGCGATCAGCGGCGAGAGGCCGGCGAAGTTGACCGGGGGGCCTTTGAGGTGGACGGTGGCGACGGGCGCGGGGAAGAGGGGGACGTATTTCATCGGCGAGCCTCGGCTGTGGCTTCGCCCCATTTGGCAATGATCGGTTGATCGCCGTTTTGCCGGAGGATCCTCTCCATCGCCGCGAAGGGGCTGGCCGCGTGGTTTTCCGCCTGCACCGAGGCCACCGCCGCCTTCACCGAGCTTTCGCTGCGATGCAGCGCCAGCTGCGGGTAGAGCGCCAGGAAGATGATCACGGCGACCAGCGGCACCAGCACGGCGCTGTCGAGCAGCGTCAGCTCGCGGGAGTCGACGCCGTCGCGAACACGGTTGTGCATGGCGCGGATGAACAGGCGCAGCGCGTACACGCTGGCCATCACCACACCGCTGAACGCGACGATGGCGATCGCCAGCTTGGCTTTGAAAACGCCCAAGAGGATCAGGAACTCACCCACGAAGTTGGATGAGCCGGGCATCGCCAGGGTGGCGAGCGAGACGATCAAGAAGAGCGTGGCGAGTACCGGCGCGCGGAAGGCGATGCCGCCCATGTCGCGCACGTCCTCCGAGCCGCCGGCGCGGGCGGCGAGCAGCGCGATGATGAAGAACAGCGGCGCCACCACGAGGCCGTGGTTGACCATCTGCAGCAGCGCGCCCTGGGCGCCCTGGGGGTTGAGCGCGAAGATGCCCAGCGTGATGAAGCCCATCTGCGCCACCGAAGAGAAGCCGACGATCAGCCGCGCGTCGGTTTGCGTGAACGCCATCACCGACCCGTACACGATCGAGCCGAGCGCGATCAGCAGCATCAACAGCTGGAAGTGCACGGCGGCATGCGGGAACAGCGGCAGCGCGATCGCCAAAAAGCCGTACGCGCCCACCTTGGAGAGCACGCCGGAAAACACCATCAGCACCTCGATCGGCATCGCGCGATAGCCGTCGGGCATCCAGCCGTGCAGCGGGAAAGCCGGCATCTTCACGAGGAAGGCGGCGGCGAAAAACAGGAAGATCCACTCCTGCGAGCCGGCCGACAGCGGCAGCGAGTGAAGCGAGGAGAGCACGAACGTGATCGGCGTGCCGTGCTGTTCCGATGCCAGCACGCCGGCCGCGATCGCCGCGGCGAGCATCAGCAGCGAGCCGACCAGCGTGTAGATCACCATCTTGAGCGTCGCTTTCACGCGATCGGGGCGGTCCGCCGGCGTGGGCACGGAGGGCTGCCAGTCGATCCCCACGAGGAAGTAGAAGGGGATCAGCATCAGGTCGAAGAAGGCCACGAACAGCACCAGGTCCTGCGCGAGGAACGCGCCCAGCACCGCCGACTCGGCGAGCGTGAAGAGGAAGTAGAAAAGCGCCGGGCGCTCGGGGCGCAGCGCTCCCTCGCGCACCAGCAGTGACACGATCGCGGCGGTGAACAGCAGCGTGGTGAGGCCGACGAGAAAGACGTTGAGGCCGCTGACGCCGAGCTTGTAGTGGATGCCCAGCGCCGCGATCCACACCACGTTGGTGACGTGCTGCAGCCCTGTACCCGCGTGGTAGTCGACGATGTAGCCGATCGACAGCGCCAGCGCGCCGACCGACCCGAGCAGCGCGATGTGGACCGGCATGTCCTCGTCTAGGCGCGACAGCAGCGCGCCCAGCACGCCGAACGCGAGTGGCAGCCAGATGAGGATCGAGAGCGGTGGCATCGCGGCGCCTCAGCCGGTGGTGGGGGTGGATTGGTTGGCGCGCGAAAAGTTCATGGCGGCACTCGCGCCGGAGGTCTGGTTGGCGTGCGAAAAGTTCATGACTGCAACAGGAAGTAGAGGCCGACTGCGCCGACGCCCACCAGCAAGAGCGCGGCGTAGTAGCGCAGGAAGCCGCTCTGCACGGCCCGCACCGCGGCCGAGCCGGCGCGCACCACGCCGGTGGTGCCGCCGATCAGCGTGCCGTCGACGAACACGCGCTCGACCGTGCCGCTCGCCCAGCGTCCGGCGGCGGCCATCGGGCGCACGATCAGCAGATTGATCGCCTCGTCGAAGTACCACTTGTTGACGAACAGTGTGTAGAGCGGCTTGAAGCGTTCGCGGGCGCGCACGGCGATCGCCGGCTCACGCACCCAGATGCGGTAGGCGATCGCGATCCCGCTGAGGCCCAGCAGCGTGCCGAGGATCAAGCCGAACACGAGTAGCCCGTCGCGCGTGTGCGGTTCATACAGCGGCGAGTTGGCGAACGTTGGGCGCAGGAAGTTGACCACCACCTGATCCACTTCGGGGATTTGGATCAACCCGGCGCCGATCGCGCCCACCGCGAGCAGGCTCATCGCCACGCGCATCGGCATTTCCCGCTCGGCGATCGCGTGGTGGGGTCCGGGGAAGCCCACGTCGGTGTCCTCCTCTTCACCTGTGGCCGGGTTGAACGGCATGGCGGCGTGGTGGAGGTGACCCGCTTCCAGCTCCTTGGCCTCCGGCACGGGGTCGCCGTAGAAGGCGCGGAAGATCATCCTGAACGTGTAGATCGCGGTGATGAACGCGCCGATGTAGCCCATCACGTACAGCGCCCAGTGCCAGCCGCCGCGCTCGGCCGTGACGAGCAGGATCTCGTCCTTGGAGAAGAAGCCCGAAAACGGCGGGATGCCCGACAGCGCGAGGCCTCCGATCACGAAACAGGCGAACGTGAACGGCATCGCCTTGCGAAAGCCGCCCATCTTGTCGAGCGACTGCTCGCCCGCCATCGCACCGATGATCGAGCCGGCCGCCATGAACAGCAGCGCCTTGAAGAAGGCGTGGGTCATCAGGTGGAACAGCCCGGCGGCGTACGCGCCGACGGAGACGCCCATGATCATGTAGCCGATCTGCGACATCGTGGAGTAGGCGATCACGCGCTTGATGTCGGTTTGCGTGAGCGCGATCGTGCCCGCGATCAGCAGCGTCAGCGCGCCGACGATCGCGCCGGTGTCCTGCGCGGCGGGCGCCAGTTCGAAGAGCGTGTGCATGCGCGCGATCAGGTACACGCCGGCCGTCACCATCGTCGCCGCGTGGATCAACGCAGAGACGGGGGTGGGGCCCTCCATCGCGTCGGGCAGCCACGTGTGCAGAGGGATCTGCGCGCTCTTGGCGAACGCGCCAACCAGCAGCAGCAGGCAGCCCGCCGTGATGTCGGCTTCGCCGGAGACGAACACGTGCGGCGCGCGCGCAAACACCTTCGTGAATTCCAGGGTGCCGGTGTGCTTGAAAATGAAGTAGGTGCCCAGCACGAGGCCGACGTCGCCGACCACATTGATCACAAACGCCTTGATCCCCGCGCGCGTCGCCGTGGTGCGCCGGTACCAGAAGGAGATCAACAGGTAGGAGGCGGCCCCCACGAACGCCCAGCCGACGATCAGCAGCAGGAAGTTGCCGGCCAGCACCAGCAGCAGCATCGAAAGGACGAAGAAGTTGAGGTAGGCGAAGAAGCGGGCGAAGCCGCGGTCTTCGGTGAGGTAGGAGATCGAGTAGAGGTGGATCAGCGTGGAGATGCCGGTCACCACGAGGATCATGTACACCGACAGCGGGTCCACCAGGATCGAAAACCTGGCGTCGATCCCCACCGTCACCGCGTAGTTCCACAGCGAGGAGTTCAGCTCGCGGTCGGTTGGCGCGTGGCCCTGCAGCTTGATCAGCGTCCCCAGCGCGGCGAGGAACGCCAGCCCGATCGCCGCGGTGGCGATCCAGCCGGCGGAGCGGCCGGGCAGCGAGCGGTAGCCGAAGCCGACGATCAGTGTCCCCGCCAGGGGGAACAGCAGCACCAGCCAGGCGAACGTCGTCGCGCTCATCTGGTTGGGCTCCAAAAAGAACACATGCACGCGGGCGCGGCGGGGCTGTTGGCGCCGGCGCTCATCCCTGAAGCTCCCGCATCTCATCGACATCGATCGGCAGCCGGCGCCGGTAAATGGCGACGATCATGCCGAGGCCGATGCACACCTCGCAGGCAGCGACCGTCATCACGATCAGCGCGAGAACCTGGCCGTCGCCGTTGCCCCACATTCGCGCGAACGCGATCAACGAGAGGTTGGCGCCGTTGAGCATCAGCTCCAGGCACAGGAGGATCACCAGCGGGTTGCGGCGCACGATCACGCCGACCGCGCCGAGCGCGAACACGATCGCCGAGACGGCGAGGTACCAGGCGATGCTCACCAGCCGCCCTCCTCGTCATCGCCGCTCGCGCCGGGCTTCCCACCGGCGCCGACTCCCGCCGGCTCGGGCTCCCCGTGCGTGCCGTCGACCCGCCCGGCCGCGAACGCCAGGCCGGTGACGCCCTCGGCCATCGTGCCCGTTCCCGCCGGCCGCTTCAGGTCGAGCGGCCCCAGGGTCTCGGCGTCGGCGCCGGCGGGCAGTCCCTCCAACCCCTCTTCCTCCTCCTCCAAACCGCTGCGACGGCGTGCCAGCACAACTCCGCCGACGGCGGCGATCAGCAGCAAAAACGAGGCGATCTCGAACGCCAGCAAAAAGCGGGTGAGCAGCAGGTTGCCGATATACGCGGGGGTGCCGTAGGCGCGGGGGCCGGGGGTGTAGGCGGCGCCGTACCCTTCGATCGCCTTCAACCCGGAGCCCAGCAACGCGATGAACAGCTCCGCCAGCAGCGCGCCGCCGAGCAGCGCGCCCGGCAGGCGCATGTTGGTGCCGGACGGCGCGCGCAGGCGGGCGCTGAGGGACTCGTGGCCCTCGCCGACATAGGCGACCACGAACACGTACAGCACCATCACCGCGCCCGCGTACACCACCACCTGCGCGGCGGCGACAAATTCCGCCCGCAACAGCAGGAACAGCAGCGACAGCGACAGCAGGTGCACCACCAGCGACAGCACGCAGAAAAACGGGTCGCGCAGCGCGATCACGCCGATCGCGCCGCCGATCGCGCCGAAAGCGGCGAGGAAAAAGAAAAGGGCGCTCACTCGCCTTCGTTCCTCAACGGCGTGCGCTCCAGCGGCTCGGCCAGCAGCATCTCCTTGGTGAAGATCAGATCCGAGCGCGAGTAATCCGACAGCTCGTAGTCGTGGCCCATCGTGATCGCGTCGAACGGGCACGCCACCTCGCAGTAGCCGCAGAAGATGCAGCGCGACATGTTGATCTCGTACACCGCCGCGTAGCGCTCGCCCGCCGACACGCGGTTCTCAGGCGTGTTCTCCGCTGCCACCACGCGGATGCAGTCGGCCGGGCAGGCCGCGGCGCACAGCGAGCAGCCCACGCACTTCTCGAGCCCGGGGTGGGTGGGGTCCGAACTATCAAAGCGGTGCAGCTTGTGACGACCCCGAAAGCGCGGGTACACGGCCGTCTTCTCCTCCGGATACTGCACCGTGACGACCGGTTCTCGCATCCGCCCGAACACGGTGAACAGGCCGCGCACCGTCTCCCTGAACGTCCGCCACGTGCTGCGCGCCGGGCCCGGCGCCGGGGTGCGGCTCACCACGATCACGTCCTCGCCGGGGCTCCAGCGCTCGACCGCCAGCGTCGCGGTGGCGCCGGCCTGCGTCGAGGAGGAGGCCGCCTGCGTCGAGGCGTCGCCGTCGTGCGACTTGTCCTGCGAAGCCGTCATCAGTGCGTCACCACCACCAGCACCGCCGTCACCAGCGCGTTGAGCGTGGCCAGCGGCAGCAGCACCTTCCAGCCGAAGCTCATCAGCTGGTCGTAGCGCAGCCGCGGCAGCGTCGCGCGCACCCAGATAAAGAAGAACGTGAACAGCGCCATCTTGAACAGCACCACGAACGGGTCCACCCAGCCGGGGGGGTGGATGCCGAACGGGAGCAGCCAGCCGCCGAGGAACACGGTGGTGACGATCCCCGACACCACCAGCACGTTGAGGTACTCGGCGAAGTAGTACGACGCGAAGCGGCCGCCGCCAAACTCGGTGTTGTAGCCGCCCACCAGCTCCGCGTCGGCCTCGGTGAGATCGAACGGGGCGCGGTTGATCTCGGCGAAGCTGGCGGTGAGAAAGATCAGGAAGCCCACCAGCTGGGGGACGATGTACCACATCCCTTTCTGCGCTTCCACGATGCCGGTCAGCGACAGCGTCTGCGCGGTCATGATCACGCCCACCAGCGCCAACCCCTGGGAGACCTCGTAGGAGATCAGCTGCGCCGCGCCGCGCATCGCGCCGAGGAACGAGTACTTCGAGCCCGACGCCCAGCCGCCCAGCATCACGCCGTAGAAGGCGATCGCGCCGAACGCAAACAGGTACAGCGGGCCGATCGACACGTCCACGCCGTACAGGCCGACGCGCGTGCCGAAAATGTGCTGCACGTTGCCGAACGGGATCAGCGCAAATGCCGCCACCGCCGTGAGGATCGAGATCACCGGGGCAACCGCGAACAGAAAGCCGATCGCCGTGGTCGGGCGGAACTGCTCCTTGGTGAGCAGCTTGAGGATGTCAGCCAGCGGCTGCAACGCCCCGTAAGGGCCGACGCGGTTGGGGCCGTAGCGGGACTGGAAGCGGCCGAGCAGCTTGCGCTCGGCGATCAGCACCACCGGCACCAGCTGCAAACCGACGGCGAAGATCACGATCCCCTTCAGCACCTGGATCCACCACGCTTCGTAGAAGCCGACCACGGCGATCACGCGCCCACCACCTCGCGTGCGAGGACCGCCACCAGCTCGCCCAGCACCTCGGTCTCGGGGCGCGCCGTGCCGAGATGGCCGACCGCCGGGCGCAGCTGCTGCACGAGGCCGTCGGGGTGCACGATCGTGCCGCGCTTCTCGGCATACGCCGCGGCCGGGAACACCACGTTGGCGTGCGCGCGGACGCCGTCGGTGAGGAAGCTCGCGTGGGCGATCACCGTCGAAGCGCGCTCCAGCCCCCGCTCCCAGTCGGCGCGCTGCGTGGTCCACGGCGAGCGCAGGTGCTCGGAGGAGGGGAGCGGCGAGGGCCCGTCGGCGAGCGGGTCGACGTCGAGCAGGTAGACCGCGCTCAGCTCCCCGGCGGCCAACGCGGCGGCGATGCCGGGGGCGTCGAGGCCCTCCTCGGCGATCTCGCTCAGCGCCGGGCCGGCGTTGGGGAGCACACCCGCCTCGCGCAAACCGCGGCCGTTGGCGTGCGCGGGGACTTCCAGGAGGCCGGCGTTCCGCTTGCCGGCGAGACCCAGCTTGGCGGCCAGCTCCAGCAGCGCGCGCGCGGCGCGCTCGCCGTCGGGGCCCGCGGTGAGCCGCTCCTGCCAGAGGACCACCACCTCGCTGTCGGCTCCCGCGACCGCCAGCGCCTTGGCCAGCTCGCCGGTGTCGGCCTCGCGCAGCAGCTCCTCCACACCCGCCTTCACCAGCTTCGTGCCGTGGCGGCGCGCGCCCTTGCGCAAACGCAAATCGAGGATCGCGGCGTCGGCGATCGGGTCGCACTCCAACACCAGCACCGCGTGCGCCCACTCCAGGTCGCTCACCTTGGCCTGCAACGCCGGCTCGGCGAGCGCGCGGTGCAGCTCCAGCGGCAACCCTCCGGCGGCGCGCGAGTCCAGATGCGGGGAGCCGAGGCACTCACGCACAAGCTGCGCCAGCAGCTCGCCCTCCTCGTTGGTGGCGCCCCCTCCGGCCAGCGCGGCGGTGCGGGCGCCGGCGCGGCGCAGGCCGGCCGTGGCCTCCCGCAACGCGCGCTCCCAGGAGACGGGGCGCAGCTCGCCGCCGTCGCGCACCAGTGGCGCCGTCACGCGCTGGTCGCCGCCGAGCGTGGGATAGGCGAAGCGGCCGCGGTCGCACAGCCAGCCGTCGTCCACCTCGGGGTTCTCGCGCGCCAGCACGCGCACCGCGCGGTCGTCGCGCACGGTGAGCATGACGTTGCACTGCGCCGGGCACAGCGTGCACACCGAGCCGGAGTCCTCGTTGTCCCACGGCCGCGCGCGGAAGCGGTAGGCGCGCGAGGTGAGCGCGCCGACGGGGCACAGCTCGACGATGTTGCCACTGAACGGCGCCACATACGGGTGGCCGTCGAAGGTCGACACGTAGGAGTGCGAGCCGCGCTCCTGCAGCACCAACTGGTGGTCTTCGGAGATCTCCTGCGAGAAGCGCACGCAGCGGTAACAGAGGATGCAGCGCTCGCGGTCGATCGCGATCAGGGGGGAGAGCGCGAGGGGCTTGACGAAGTGGCGCTTGGGCTCGATGAAGCGCGACGTGCCGAGGCCCCAGCCGAAGGTGATGTCCTGCAGCGGGCACTCCCCGCCCTTGTCGCACACGGGGCAGTCCAGCGGGTGGTTGATCAGCAGGAACTCCACCACCCCGTTCTGTGCCGTCTTCACGCGCTCGGACTGCGTGTGTACCACCATGCCGTCCTTCACCGGCGTCGCGCAGCCGGCCTGCAGCTTGGGAATGCCCTCGATTTCCACCAAACACATGCGGCACGCGCCCACCGGGTTGCCGAGTTTCGGCTCGTAGCAAAACACCGGGATCTCCACGTCGCCGAGCTTGGCGGCATCGACCAGCGTCACGTTTTCGGGCGCCTGCACCTCCAGGCCGTCGATCGTGAACGTGATCGTCTTCGGCTCCGGGCGGGGCATCAGTGGGCCCCCGCGTGTTGTTGTTCTTTTTGGACGCCAACCAACTCGACGCCGCCCGCGGGCGCGCCGGCGGCGGCGCCGTTTGGCCGGTGGCGCAGGCGGGCCTGCTCCATGTGCGCTTCGAGCTCGGGGCGGAACTTGGCGATCATCGAGCCGATCGGCATCGCCATCGCGTCGCCCAGCACGCACAGGCAGTTGCCCATGATGCGCTCCTGCACGGAGGCCATGATGTCGAGGTCCATCGGCGTGGCCTCGCCGGCGTCGATCCGTTCGAGCATCTCCACCGTCCAGTTGGTGCCCTCGCGGCAGGGGGTGCACTTGCCGCACGACTCGTGGCGGTAAAACTTGGCGGTCTTCAGCGCCACGTCGAGGATCGGGGTGGAGTCGTCGGCGACGATGATCGCGCCCGAGCCCAGCATCGTGCCGGCCTTGGCGAGCGAGTCGAAGTCGTACGGTATGTCGAGATCGTCGCCGGTGAGCACGGGGGAGGAGGAGCCACCGGGGAACCAGCACTTGACCTTGCGCCCCCCCGCCGGCCCGCCGGCGAGATCGTAAATGATCTCGCGCGAGGGGATCCCGAGCTCGATCTCGTAGTTGCCCGGCCGCTGCACGTGGCCGGAGATCGACACGACCTTGGTGCCGGTGGAGGTTGCCACGCCGAGCTTGGCGTACTCCTCGCCGCCCATCGCGACGATGGTGGGCACGGTGGACAGCGTCTCGACGTTGTTGATCAGCGTCGGTCCCTGGTAGAGGCCCTGGATCGCCGGGAACGGCGGCTTCAGCCGCGGGTTGCCGCGCTTGCCCTCCAGCGAGTCCAAGAGGCCGGTCTCCTCTCCGCAGATGTAGGCGCCGGCGCCGCGGTGCACCACCAGCGACAGCGGGTGCCCGGAGCCGAGCACGCTCTCGCCGAGGTAGCCGGCCTCGCGCGCTTCGCGCACGGCCGCGTCGAGCACGTCGGCCTGCAGCACATACTCACCGCGGATGTAGATGAACGCGCGCGTGATGCCCGCCGCGTAGGCGGCGATCGCGATCCCCTCGATCAGCGCGTGGGGCGTCTTCTGCATCAGCTCGCGGTCCTTGAAGGTGCCGGGCTCGGACTCGTCGGCGTTGCACACCAGGTACTTGTCCATGTCGCCTTTGGGCAAAAACGACACCTTGGTGCCCATCGCGAAGCCCGCCCCGCCGCGGCCGCGCAGGCCGGAGGCTTTCAGCTGCTCCAGCACCGCTTCAGGCGTCATCTGAAATGCCTTGCGTAGCGACTGGTAGCCGCCGCGCCGTTCGTACACCGGCAGCGTGTGCAGGCCGGGCTCGTCGATGTCGCGCAGCAGTAGCATCGGCGGGCCGCCCGCGCGTGTCGTGTCGGTCGGTGCGGCGGCCGCCATCACGCGCCTCCCCGCTCGTGCTCGGCCGGGTGGGGCGGGAACTCGCTGCTGTTGGCGCGCGGGTCGGCGACGAGGCGGCGGGCGAGTTGCTTGTCGGGCAGCACCGGGCGCCCGGTGCGGATGTCATCGAGCAGTTGCGGCACGTCGTCGGTGGTGAGCGGCCCCACATACACGCCGTCCACGGAGGCCATCGGCGCGATGTCGCAGGCGCCGAGGCACTCGAACGGGCGCACGTTGAACTCCTTGTCTTCGCCAGCCGCCTCGCGGATCGTCGCGTACAGCTCGTCGGCGCCGCACAACGAGCAGGAGATGTTGGTGCACACGTACACGCTGTGGCGGCCCACCGGGGTGGTCTCGAGCATGTCGTAGAAGGTGGCGACGGCGGCCAGCTCGGCGGGAGTGAGCCGCATCACGCATGCCACCTGCTCGATCGCCTGCGGCGAGCACCAACCATGCATGCGCTGCGCGGCCTCCAAGGCGGGCAGGATCGCCGAGCGGCGGTCGGGGTAGAGCGCCATGCGCTCCTCGATCTCCCTGCGCAGATTCTCGGGCACCTCGGTGGTGGCCTGATCGGGGATCGTGGCCGGGTCCTTATCGAGGTCGGCCGGCATGTCCCAGCCGGGGACGCGCGAGCCGTGCTCGTAGCGGGGAACGGCCGCCGCGGGGGTGCCGCCCGCCATAGGTGCGGGGAAGGGGGGTCTGGCGCTCATCGACTGAGTCCTCCGCGTCGCTGCCCACCCGCGCCGTCTGCGGGGGGCGCAGAGGTGTATGTACTCTTTTCGGACTGCGTATAACAATTGTTATACGCAGTCCGCATTTCATATATGCACGATCCCGCCCTGCCGGCCGTCGTCGTCGTCCGGGCCGCCGAAGCCGCGGTATGCGCGAGCCTCGCTTCGAGGGGCCTCATCGGTCGATCCCTCCCAGGATCGGATCGAGCATCGCCGTGGTGGCGATCAGGTCGGCGATGTACGCGTTGCGGGTCATGTGCGCGAGCGCCTGCAGGTTGACGAACGAGGGGTCGCGCATGTGCACCCGCGCGGGCTTGGAGCTGCCGTCGGAGCGCACGAAGCAGGCCAGCTCGCCGCGCGGTGACTCGATCGGGTTGTAGATCTCCCCGGGCGGCACGCGGAAGCCCTCGGTGACGAGCTTGAAGTGGTGGATCAGCGCCTCCATCGAGGTTGCCAGCTCGTGCCGGGGCGGCAGCGCGACCTTGCGGTCCTCGGTGATGTGCGGCCCCTCGGGCAGCCCGTCGAGCGCCTGTTCGACGATCTTCACCGACTCGTAGATCTCCGCCATGCGCACGGCGAAGCGGTCGTAGTTGTCGCCCACGGTGCCCACCGGGATCTTGAAGGAGAAGTCCTCGTAGGAGGAGTAGGGATCGGCCTTGCGCAGGTCCCACGGGTTGCCGGCGGCGCGCAGCAGCGGGCCGGTGACGCCGAGACCGAGCAGCGTCGCCTCGTCGAGCGGGCAGACGTTGCGCAGCCGTTGCAGCACGATCTCGTTGGAGTTGAGGATCGCGCCGTACTCGTCGGCGCGCTTGGGCATGATCTTCAGGAACTCGCGCACCTTGGCCTCGAAGCCGCGGGGGATGTCCTCCATCACGCCGCCGACCTGGAAGTAGCGCGTGTGCATGCGCGCGCCGGATGACATCTCGAACAGGTCGAGGATCAGCTCGCGCTCGCGCAGGCAGTACAGGAAGATCGACGTGGCGCCGAGGTCGAGCACGGAGGTGCCCAGCCAGATCAAGTGCGAGGCGATGCGGTTGAGCTCCAGGTGGATCACGCGCAGGTACTGCGCGCGCTTGGGCACATCGACCTCCAGCAGCCGCTCCACGGCGCCGCAGTAGGCCATCGCGTTGAAGTAGTAGGAGAGGTAGTCCATCCGCTCGATCACGGGGATCACCTTCCAGTAGGCCTTGTCCTCGGCTGTCTTTTCGATCCCCGTGTGCACGTAACCGATCACCGGTTTGAGGTCGCGCGCGACCTCGCCCTGGAGCGTCACCATCAGCCGCAGCACGCCATGCGTGGCGGGGTGGTGGGGCCCGAAGTTGAGCGTCAGCAGCTCGTGCGTGGCCTGGTCGCTGGTGGCGATCGCGTCGGCGCTGACCCCGGGCGCGCCGGCCACGCCGCCGGCGGCGTCGAGCGTGAAGCTCTGCTCGGAGCGGCGGTAGTCGGAGGTCGTGCTCATCGCGGGCTCGCCAAAGTCGGGTTGTCGTTGTAGGTGAAGCGCACCGGCTCGCCGCCGACGGGGAAGTCGCGCCGCTGCGGGTGGCCCTCGTAGTCCTCGGGCATCAGGATGCGGCGCAGGTCGGGGTGGCCGTCGAACACGACCCCGAACATGTCGTACACCTCGCGCTCCTGGTGGTTGGCGGTGGGCCATTCGCCGGTCACCGACTCGACGCCGGGCGCGTCGGTGGGGACGCGCAGCTTGACGGTGAGGCGATCGACGCGGCTCATGTCGATCAGCTCGTAGTGGACGCCGAGGCGCGGCTCGTGCGGGTGGTAGTCGACGCCGTGGAGGCTGGCGAGGAAGGCGTAGCCCCGGGCGCGCAGATGGGCGAGCGCGGCGCGCACCCGCGCCGGGTCGATCTCGACCGTGGCGCGGTCGCGGAAGAACAGCGTGTCGCGCACGGCGCCCTCGCCAAGCTCCTCACGCAGGCTGCGCGCGAGCAGCTCGAGTCCGGTGGCGTCAGGCACGAGGCTGTTATACCACCGGCCGCCGATGCTTGTGCGCCAGTGTTACATAGTGACGATCCGCTCGAAATCCCAGGTTGTGCATGCTTGAACTCCGGGCTCGCGGGCGCGAAAAGCGCGGCTCGGCAAGAATCGATGCTTGCTACGATTTTCAACAAATGAGATAATCGCGATTCCGCGCCAAGGGGGTCGGCCGCGTGCAGACGGTGGTGATTCGAGTCGACGAGCCGGAGGAGGAAGGGAGTGATTACCCGGTCAAGCTGCTCCTCGACGACGGCAATGAGGACTGGCTCGAGCGCCCGCTGGCCACCGCCGCCATCGGCCATCCGCTGCCCGAGCCGAATGTGGAGCAGCTCGAAACCGCCGCCGGTGGCGCCGAGGCGATTCAGGGGCTGCTGAGCACCCATCCGCGCTCGCCGGCGTTCGAGTCGGTTGGCGTCTACCTGCACGATCTAATCGCCGGCGAGGAGATCAGGCGCGAGTGGGAATTGCTGCGGAGGGACCCCGGCGGCAGGGGCGTGCGCGCGTTGCTCGACGTGCGTCCACGCGAGCTGCGCGCGCTCCCCTGGGAGCTGATGCGGGCCGGCGACTCGCCCCTGCCGCTGTTCGTCGACGAGGGCAACCCGTGCGCGCGCGTGCACCGGCTGGACGGTGCGCACCTCAGCCGCAATGGCGACGAGACGCTGGAGTGCTCGCCGCTGTTGAAGGTGCTGATCGTGGTCGGCGCCAAGCCCGACGACGAGGACGTCCAGGCCACCCGGGAGGTCGAGGGTGTGTGCGACGGTCTCAGCAGCATGTGGGGGTTTGTCGATGTCGAGATCCTCGACCTCCCGACGCTCCAACAGCTGGAGGATCGCTACACGGAGTTCAGGCCCCACATCCTGCACTTCGTCGGGCATGGACGGGAGCCGCAGGCCGGCGGAGGGCTGATTGTCGCTGGGCGCCAAGGCGCTGACGGCTGGACGTGGACGCCGGCCGCGATCGCGGCCGTGCTCGCCGCGTGGCGACCCCGGCTGGCGCTCCTCAACGCTTGCCGCTCGGCGACGCGGCGCGGCCTGGAGGGCGCCTGGCAGGTCGCGGACGCGCTGCTCGAGGCCGACGTTCCTGCCGTGCTGGCGATGCACGGCAACATTCGCGGCGACACCGCCGCCGCGTTCGCGAGCGCCCTCTATAAGGCGCTCGCCTCCGAACAACCGCTGGATGTCGCGGTGGTGAAGGCACGGCGTGCGATCGGCCAGAATCTCAACGCCGACTACTCGCACCGTGACCTCTGGCTGCCCTGCCTATGGCTGTCGGCGCTGCCCGAGCGCATCCTGCCGCGGCGCTGCGGAGTTCGGCAGGAGACGCAGAGGCTGATCGAGCGTGATGTCGCTTTCGCTTCGATGCAGCGCTTCGTCAACCGCGCGCATGAGCGGCGCCGGCTTTGGCGGGGTCTCGAGGACGGCGAGTCTCAACAGCGAAGCGGAGTCGCGCTCGCGGTCACAGGGTCCCCCAACGTGGGCAAGTCCGCGCTCGTGAAGTGGGCGCTCGGCCTGGCGGCCCTGCGGGGTGTCAACGTCGCGTATGTCGATCTCGAGCGCACCGCCAAGATCGACTTCGTCGATGTGCTCATGGCGATCGAAGCGGCCCTCCGCAGCTCTCCGCACCATGGGGAGGCCAACCGGCCGCGGTTCGAGCGATTCGCCGCTCTGCGGGCGTCGTTGCCCGCGACGAGCAGACAGCAAGCCAATCTTCCCGAAGACATCGTCGAGCAGTTGTTTGACGTGTTCAAGCAGGCCCTTGTCGCCGCCGCGGACGGCGGCGACGTGCTGCTCGCGCTCGACCACATCCGGTGCGTCGAGCCCGCCTACTGGCGGCTGGTGGCAGAGCGGCTGGTAGCGCCGATCGCGAGCGGCCAACTCTCCGTGCGCCTGATCGTCGTCCACAACAGCGACGAAGACCCGCTGCCGGGCGAGCTCACGGCGCTCGTCGAGCCGATCAAGCTCTCCGGGCTGCCGCCCGCGGACTTCAGGCAGCTGACGCGGCGCTACCTGCGCGCGCAGGGCTACGCGGGCGAGAAGCCGGACGCCTTCATCCACGGATTGGAGATGTCGCTGCAGGATTCCTGGGACGGCAAGATCTTTACGCTGCTCGACACAGTCGCGCAGACGTTCGGCTGGGAAAAGGTTGCGTGAGCGATGGCCAGCGTCGATCAGCTCGTCGCGGGGCTCAGGGAAGGCAAGAGCCCGATCGCCGTGCTCGTAGCGGCGATGCCGGAAGACCAAGCGCGGTTGTTGCGGCGCTGCGGCGTCGTCCGCAGCTTCGACGCCGAGCTGGTCGAGCTGCTGGCGGCCGACCTCGAGGAGCGGATGAGCCTCGAGTCGCTGCTCGCGCTCGGAGTCGCCCAGCCGCTGCCGAGCCTCGCGGGCGTCTACCGCCTGCACGGCTCGATCCGCGAGGAGCAGCTGCGGTGGTGGTGGGAGGGGGAGGCGCCGAATACGCGGGTACCGGATGAGCTGGCGGAGCTCAGCGCGCGGCTCGCCGAGCACTACGAGGCTCGCGGCGACCACGTCGAGGCCCTCTATCACCAGCTCGTCGCCAATCGGGGAGCTGGCATCGCGCGCTTCCAGGAACTGTACGCCGAAGCCGACGGCCACGCCGACCTGCCGCGCTGCCGAGATCTCGTCGACGTGCTCGGCGAGCGCCTGCCGCTGCTCGGCGCCGAGGCCGGCGAGCTGCGCAACCGATACCGCAGCTATCTCGACGCGCGGGGCTTCTGGTTGGAGGAGTGGTATCGCACGGCGCGGTTTTTGCAGCCGCGGGGGACGCGCGGACAGGTTAGGAAACTGCTGCGGGGAGAGACTCGCGTATTGCAGCTGTGGGCGCGTGGGGGGATGGGCAAGACGATGCTGCTGCGCTGGCTGATCGCGCGCCACTGCGTGCCCGAGCCCGAGCGAATCTCGTGTGCGCGGATCGACTTCGACGCGATCGTCCCGGTCGCGGCTGTACGCGACCCGGCGCTCGTGCTGCTCGAGCTTGCCGCCCAGCTCAACCAGCAGCTGCGAGATGCGCCGTTCAAGGAGCTGCTGCGCGACCACGGGCACCGCCGCGAGCAGCTGCGGCTGCGGCCCGCCGCTGGCGAGAGCGTCGCAACGGCGTTCGACACCGACGACGATTCGCACGACATCGCCATCCGCTGCGGCTCGGTTCTCGCCGAGCTGCCCGCCTCCGAACGAGTCCTGCTCGTGCTCGACACGCTCGAGGTGGCGCTGCTGGAGGGCGCCGGCGGCAGCGGTGAGAGGCTCATGCCGCTGCTCCAGACGCTTGCGCACGTGCACGAGCGCGCGCCGAGGACGCAGATCGTCCTGGCGGGACGCTATGAGCTCTCGCGGCGCGTGGAGGGCTTCGGCTCGCTGTTCCCGACCGCGCGCACGCTGGAGCTGCGAGTTTTCGCCGACGCGGAGGCTCACCGTTACCTGATCAAGCGACGCGGGCTCCAGCCGGGCGCGGAGCTCGAGAGCGCGGCGCGTGTGGCCGGGGGCGTGCCGTTCAAGCTCGCGCTGGTTGCCGACATTCTCGAGCAGAACCCCGAGCTGACCGCGGAGGAGATCGAAAAGTACGAGGGGGTCGATCTCGCCTACCTGATCGAGCGGGTCGTGCAGCGGGTCGAGCACGACGTCCAGTGGGTCCTCCGTTACGGGGTCGTGCCGCGCGTGCTGGACGCCGAGTTCGTGCGCGAGGTGATGGGCCCGCACCTGCGTCGGGGGATGTCCGGTGCCGCCGACGGAGACGCCCCATACGAAGATCCTCTGCCGGAGCGCCTGGCGGCGGAACGGGTCTTCCGCACCGATCTGCTGGGCGCTGAGGAGGAGCTCGACCTGGAGTCGTTGTGGGCGAAGCTCGGGCGGTATGCCGGCGACTCCTCGTGGGTGAACGTCGATGGCGCCGATCCCGACGTGCTGCGCTTTCATCCGGACGTCATCGACCCGATGCGCCGCCTGGTCGCGCGTCATGCGGTGTTCGCCCAGCTCCAGCGCGACGCCTGCGTCTACTTCGAACGCAGGGCGCGGATCGAGCCCGACCATTGGGCGCGCTGGATGCGCGAGGCGATCTTCCATCGTTTCGAGTTGGAAGGACCGCAAGCCGCCGCATACTGGCGCGCGCAACTCGCGCGGGCCGGCGAATCGGGCGACATCGACGCGCGCCGCGAACTCGCCACCGAGCTGCTGGGGCGCGACTACCTCGATGACGGTCAGCCCCGCCCGTGGCGTGGCGGCACGCCGATCTTGAATCACGACACCCTCGCGCAGGCGTTGTTCGAGCGGGCATGGGCCGACGTCCGGCTGGCTCATGGGAGACGCCTGCCCGCGTCGGATCCGGCGTGGAGCTCCGCCGAGCGCGACCTCGAATGGATCGACCTGCTTCGCCACCGCAACGACGGCCGTCCGGTCATCGATCGTTCGCGGCTGGCGTTGGTGCGCACGGCGCTGCTGCTCCGCGCCGGCCGCCGCCAGGAGGCCGGCGAGCAGCTCGAGCTGGCGCTCAGCGACGATGCCGAGCCCGAGGACCGCCTGTGGCTGCTGGTGGGGTACGCCGACGCAGTGGCAGGCGAGAAGCCATGGGAGGCGCTCACGCGACTCGAGCAGGCGCTCGCGCTGGTGTCGCCGGGCGCATTCCCACGGGCGTGGGACTGGCGCGCTCAGGTTTTGCTGAGGCTTGTGGACGGACGCGCCGCGGTGGACGACCTCGCGGGGGCGCTGGCGGCATACGATGAGGCGCGCCCGCTGGGTCGCTGGGTTGAGTTCGAGCTGCGCCGCGGCGACCTGGCCCTGCGAATGGGAGCGTTCGACCGCGCGCTGGCGGCGGCCCAGGATGCGCGGTCGCTCGGCGCGATCGCACAGGCCGGACTGCTCGAAGGAAATGCGCACCTCGCCCGCTGGGAGCCCGAGCGTGCGGTCGCGGTGGCTGCGCAGACGCTCGCCGTGCTGGCGAAACCGGCCACCTCACCGGCGGAGCTCTCGACGTGCGCCTCGCTGTACGAGCTGTGCGGTGGCGCTCGCGCACGCCTGCTCGAGGTTGAAGAGGCGCGCAGCGCGTTCGTCGAGGCCGGCGAGCTGTGGAAGCAGGCCGGCGTCCCCGCCGGCGTTTGGCGTGCCTCCTACAGACGCGCGGAGATGGCGCTGCACGAGCTCGGCGATGTCGATGACGCGATGCTCGCGCTCGACCACGCCGAGCGCGCTGCCCACTCCGTCGAGTCGGGCGAGCTGCTGGGTATGACCCGGCTGCTGCGCGCCGACGCGTTGGCGCGCGCGGGCGAGCGGCAACGCGCACTGCAGCTGATCGAGGCGCTCCTGGCGGACATCGCCGCCGGGAGCGTGGCGCCGCGTTACGTCGTGGCGGCCGAGCTGCAGGCGCTCGCGATCGACCCCACGCGTTCGCTGCACGGCTTGATCGAGGCGTTTGAACGGATCGCCCCGCCGGCCGCCCGCCTGGTGTTGTGCGGACCATTCGAGCGCTGCCCGCCGTTGGCGGCACCTGAGTCGCAGCGCGAGGCGCTGCGCTCGGCGCTGCCCGACCCTGAGCCGGGCGCCCCGCTCCCGCTGGCGTTTGCCGCCGTCGAGCTCGCTCGTGTGCTGGGCCGCACCGACGAGGCCGCGCGCGGGCTGGAGCGCCTGCGCGTGCGCGTGGGGGAGAACATGTATGCGCGCCGCCGCTGGCTGGAGGCGGCGCGCCGTCTGGACGAGCAGGTGCGGGTGCCATCGAACTGGGCCGAGTGGAAAGCGGTCGGCGATGCTTCGCCGTTGCTCATGGCGGCCGGGATGATATTGGGCGCCCTGGTGGACTCTGAGGGCTTCCAGCGTGTGCTCGATCGCGCCCGCGAGTTGCTCACCGAGCAGCGTGCGCCGATCGGCGCGTGGCGCGCGCGCCTAAACGAGGCCGCCGCGCGCGCCGCGCGCGAGCGGGGCGACCACGTCGAGGAGCGGCGTCAGCTCGAGCGCGCCGCCGAGGTCTATGCACAGCTTGGCGACCTGCCCGCGCGCGAGCGCGTGTTGCGTGGGCTGCCGTTGCAGGCGCAGACGCGAGGCGACCGAGGCGAGGAGCGAGAGACGCTGGTGGCGCTGAGCGCGGGGCCCGCCGGGCAACTGCTGGTCGAGATCGACGGCGACCCGCGCCGCGGCGAGCTCCACGGGGTGCGCGGCTTGGAGGAAGTGCTCGGCGCCTACCGGCGCACCTCGTTTGCGCGGCTCTCCGCCGCTATCTGGAACGATCGGGAACGCTTCGAAGTTGACCTCGGCGCGGCGCTTGCGTCGGCTCTGAGTGCGCCGCCGGGGCAGCCGCGCGATCTGCGTTTGCGCATCGACGACCCGCCGGTCGGCGCGATCCCCTGGGAGCTCGCGTGCGCGCCCGACGGACGGCGGCTCGCGCACTGGCCGGACCTGCGCTGGGTGTACCGCACGTCGCGGGCCCAGCGGCCCGCGACGGACGGCGATCGGATTGGCCCTGGGGCCGCGCGTCCACCCGGCGATGGGGGTCTGGGCGTCGCGCTCGTGAGCACGACTCGCGCCGTGGAAGAGGCCAACTTCAGGGGCTCAACGCAGACCGGCATGCCGCTCAGTTGGGTTTACGGCAAGGCTGGCATCGGCCGCGTCCATGAGCTGGGCAGTGCCGAGCTCGACACGCTGGAGCACGTGCCGGCCCGCGTCGTCCACGTCACGGCGGCGCTCGTCGAGGCGCGCGGCGGGGGCGCCGAGCTCGACTTCGGGGGCAACCCGGAGGGAGTCTGGGCGGAAGATCAGATGGGTGAACGGCTCAGCTCCGCGGCGCTGGACAGGGCGCTGCGCCGGATGGCGTCCCCGCCGATCTTGGTGCTCGACATTCCTGCGCCGTCGAGTAACACCGAGGCGATCACGCAGCTCCTGCTGCGCAACGCGTTCGCGGGGGAGCTGTTTGCGCTCGGCAACCTCGACGCCGTGATCGCCACCGGGTTTGCGCGCTACCAGCAGCAGGCAGACCTGTACCGACTGCTGGTGGACGGGCTTGTCAGCGGCGTGCCGCTCGGCGAGATCACCACCGCGATTCGCCGCCGGGAGGACACGTCGAGCGGGGTGGCGGGGCAGGGCGATGCGGGCTTCGACGACGCGATCGCCTTTGGGGCCGTAGCGCTGTTTGCCCACCGCGGCGACATCCGCGTGATCGCGACCTGACCAACGATGGCGATCGAACAGCGCAAGGCGGCGGAGCTCTCGGCCAAGCTCACGAGCGTGAGTGGCGAGCTTGCACAGTGGCGGCGCCAAAGCGAGGAGGCGAGTCCGCTCGAAAAGCACCATACGCAGATCCGGGCGGTGGCCAACACGCTGGAGACGTTTGCGGCCGAAATCGAGGATCGTCTGCGGCTTGCCGTGGAGAGTTCCACGCTGCTCGTTCGTGCAAGCTCGCTTGAGCTGACGATCCTCGAGCTGCACCGCATCTGGGAGTTCTTCCGCAGCAAGTTCGCGCTCCGCTACGTGCCGTGGTTCAGCTCCCATCTGCTGGCGGCGGACGACCTCGCCTGGAGCTGCTACCGGCCGATCCAGGCGTGGGTCGAGGAGGCCGCCGCCAGGGAGCCACCGCTGGTGTTTTTCAACGGCGGCTCCAGCCCCCTGACGCTGCCGCGCGGCGCCGCCTACAGCGCCGAGGAGGTCCCTGGTGAGGCGCTTGGCACGGCGCAGTTCCAAGCCGCGCTGGCGCACCTGCCGGTGCCCGTGATCGGGATCCCCTGGTTTCAGCTGCAGCATCTGCCCGAAGTGGTGTTGATCGCCCACGAGGCCGGGCACGACGTGGAGGCCGATCTGGGCTTGACGGCGGAGTTGCACGCGGTGCTCGAGGTGGCGCTTGCCGACGCTCGCGTGGACGAGAGCCGCCGTGTCGCCTGGCACGCGTGGCTCGGGGAGGTCTTCGCCGATCTCTATGGCGCGCTCGCCACCGGCCCTGCGTATGTGGCGACGCTGATCGACTTCCTTGCCGGGGATGTGCGCTCGGTGACAAACGAAGCGCCCGGGGAGCAACGATGGGGGGAATATCCCACGCGGACGCTGCGGGTGCTGCTCACCGCTGCGGTCGTGGAGCGCGTGGGTCTCGCGGAGCAGGCCGACGAGCTGCGTGAACGCTGGCGCGAGGCGTATCGGCGGCACGCGTTGAGCGCTTTCGAGGACGACGTGCCCGTGGTCGTCGCCGCGCTTCTCGACGGCCCCTACGAGCGGCTGGGGGGTGGCGGCCTCGAACAGCTCGTGAGCTTCGGGCCCGCACAGCAGGCCCAGGCGAGGGCGGCCGCCGGTGAGGCGCTCGACGGATGCGCGCCGCTGGCCGAAGACGTGCGCGTGCTCGCGGCGGCCGCGCGGCTCGCGTTCGATCACTCGCCCGAGAACTACGCCCGCAACGGCGTCGCCGACAGGATCCTGCGCCAGATCGAAAACGTGCAGCGCGTCGGCACGCGCGCCGGCGCCGGGGCGTCCGTGGATGGCCGCCCATCCGAGCGGCAACGCGACGGCCGTGACATCGCGGCCGGGCGCAAGCTGTTCAGCTTCGTCAGCCAAGCCCACCACCGCGCCGATGCGCAAAAGGAGACGAGCAATGTGTAAGCGCAGCGCCAAAGACCCGCTTGTGCTCAAGTTTCTGGAGGACTATGGAGTCAACCTGCTGCGCCTGCCGCGCACGCGCGCCGGCTGCGGGGATCTGTACGTGAAGAACGGCAAGACCGTGTCTGCGCCCGGCGACCTGCGCGCGTTGCTCGACGCGCCGGTAGAGCTGCCGGCCGTGAATGGGCCCGAACAACTCGCCGACCTGGCGGGCGCGATCTCCAGGAAGGTGTCGTTCGGCGTTGGGCTGGGGATCCTCGAGGCCTTCGTCGCCGCCCTCGGGGCGCCGGGCTTGATCGACAAGCTCAAAGCAAAGCTCGAGCGCACTCGCGACGGCGGCATCAGCTTCAGCTTCCGCAGCGTCACGCGCGAGTCGGTCGATCCGATCGCGCTCGGCGACGTATTCGCGGGAAGGCGCTTCAAGGAAGGTCACCCGCTCGTCGGCGCCGACAGCAGGTTCTACGTGGTGGGCGGCGTGGTGCGGAGCCCGTCGATCTCGATCGCGCTCACTGACAGGCGCTCGCACGGCATCGACGTCCGTGCCGAGGTCGCGCATGCCATGTCGGCCGACGCGAACGTCAAAGTCAAACAGGACGACACGGGCAAGATCACCTATCAGGGCGACAAGCAGCTGGCGATCGGCGTCGAGCTTTACGAGTTGCGCTACGACGCCACCGCCGTCAGGTTCGAGATGCGACCGGCCGGCGGCCCGCTGCCGCTGCGCGGCAGGCCTGTGTCGCCGGTGCCGGCCTTCCCCGCGGAGGACGACGAGGCGCTGCTCGAGCTGGACGGCGGCTGAGTCTCGCGCCCGGCTGAGTCCGGTGCCCGGCTTCAGGTACCGGGGACGATCTCCTCGGTACCGACCGCGTCGTAGCGCTCGCGCCAGCCGGAGTCGGGGTCGTCCTGCACGAGCTTGCGCAGCTTGAGGATCCCGTGCATCAGCGCCTCCGGGCGCGGGGGGCAGCCGGGAACATGGACGTCGACCGGCAGGAACTTGTCGGCCGGTACGAGCGCGTAGTTGTTGAACACCCCCATCGAGCTGCAGCATGCGCCCATCGAGATCGCCCACTTGGGCTCGAGCATCTGGTCGTAGAGGCGGCGGATGATCGGCGCCATCTTGATCGACACGCGCCCGGCGAGGATGATGAGGTCGGCCTGACGCGGCGAGGCGCGAAACGCCTCGAAGCCGAAGCGGGCGATGTCCATCCGCGGGCCGGCGGTGTGGAACTGCTCCATCGCGCAGCAGGCGAGGCCGAAGCCGAGCGGGAAGAACGAGTTGGAGCGCGCCCAAGCGACGGCGCGGTCGAGCGTGGTTGTGAGGATGCGCTCTTGCACGTGGCGTTCGAGCTCCTCGCCCTCCAGCGCGGTGGGCATCGTCAGCCCGTCCATCTCGCCGCCGCGCAGGAGCTGGGGGACGTTGAGGTTGCGCACGTGCAGGCGGCTCGGATCGACCGCGTCGCCGGCGGCGATCGGTGTGCGTTTCACCTCCACTCCAGTGCCCCCCTGCGCCACACATACACGAACGCGACGACCAGCAGCACGATGAAGACGGCCGTCTCGGAGAGCGCGTAGCTGCCGAAGGCGCGCAGCTGCACGGCGATCGGGTAGAGGAAGATCACCTCGATGTCGAACAGGATGAACAGCATCGCGATCATGTAGAAGCTGATCCCGAAGCGCAGACCGCGCTTGACCTCCGAGGGCAGCCCGCACTCGTAGGGGTCCTGCTTCTGTTTGATCGCCCGGCGCGGCCCGAGCACGCCGTTGAGCAGCGTGAAGGCGCCGCCGACGGCGCCGCCGAGCAGCAGGAAGACAAGCGCAGGAAGATAGGAACGCAGCACCGCAGTTGCTGTTATACCACCGGCCGCCGATGCTTGTGCGGGAGTGTTACATAGTGACGATCGGCTCGATATCGGCCGGTCGTAGCGGGGGTCGCCTGCGGTGGCAAGCGTGGAGCCTTGCGGTCCGGTCGGGGTACGAGCCGTCCCGCGGCGGCGGGTGTGTTTGTGTGTGTTGATCGTTTGGGTATTGACAAGCCGGCGGGTGTCGTGTACGGTTGCCTTTGTCATCGTTATCAGTTGGCGGTGACGTGATGACATATGGATCGGGTTTGGGTCGGCGCGTTTTGCGGTTGGCCGCAGCAGCGCTGGCGGGACGTTGGTCGGGAGAGGGACTGGGGTCGCAACGGATGAAGGAGTTGGGTTTCAGCGTGGTTTCGGGAGAGAACAGCGTGTCAGGGGTCGCCGCACGGGGTGGTGGGCGCGTAGCTAGATGCGCCAGCTTGGCGCTGTCGCATCTCTCTCTCTCTCTCTCTCTCTTGCTCTAGGGATCTAGAGCCGGGAGTTTCCCATCCGCTGCTTTCGCCGACCCCTTGCGGGGGGTGGGTGGCGTGATGGCCGAGTCGGGTCTCACGCGGGCGCGGCGGGCCTCTTCGCAGCGTGTGTCCGTGCCGCGCTCGTCTTCGCGGCG
>DATMLP010000002.1:0-29543 GCA_035570415.1 Solirubrobacteraceae bacterium
GCTGGTCTTTGAATTTGAATTCAATCGGTTCTTTGACCGTACAGCTTTCCAACTGAGTTTTGGTATTTTTTTTCAGAACTTTACAGTTTTTGAACTTTACTTCGCCTTTCGAGGCACCGCCAGCTTCCAGTTCACCGCTAAATGTATCTTCAGCACATTCAATGATGATTTTGACGCCACCCGCTTCGCCTTCGAGTTTTGACGTACCGCTTATGCCTTCGGCCGGGATTAGTTCTCCTGCACCAATCCCAACTCTTTCCCATTCTCCACTACCAATTTCACCTTTTTCACACTTGAGTTTGGTTTCATATTTATGTCCTGGGCCGACCTTCATGCATAAAACAAATTCATGGGCCGACGCCGAGGACGCCAAGGACGCCGCCCCGACCGACATCACCGCCAACATACTCAGCAACACAAATTTAAATCGTGACATGAACTACCGTCCTCCTTATTACTGGATTTACTAATCATAGCCAGGATACTCATCGTAAAAACCACCCTGGCCGGGTACTACCAGAAGGTCGACCCGACAGCTGAACTACCACGGCGACGACCTCGCGTTTGACCTGTAAGTCCGCCCCGGTCCTCCGACACCCGCAAAGACGCTTCCGCCCGGACGGACAGGCTCCCCCCGCGTGCTCGCGAAAGCTCTGGCGAGTCTCTCGTCCCGATTGCCGCCTGCTGTTGGGTGACAAAGCGACGATCGATACTTCTAAGCGATTCGCTGAACCAAAGCGCACCATCGCGATCCAAAAGTAATGGCCACGCAGTTCGAGCGCAAGCGACGGTTTATATCTCGGTCACGTCCCGCTGGTACCGGCCGACACTGGCACCGATCGGCTGTGAGAACTTCGGGCCGGACTGTGCGTCGCCCACTCCCGCTGCGATTCGTCCCTCTGACGGCCCGCCCACTCGAACGCCTCGACGTTCCCCCGGCACACAGCAACAAGCTCATGCGTAAGCCCCCGCAGACGCCCATCGCACAGGCACACGCGCAGCACAAGACTGCCCTCCTCCACTACGCGCCGCACCAGGGCGCCTGGAGGGCCTGGCGTATCCGGGCCCTCACGCAGGCTCCAGCAGACGACCCGCTCAACCAACTGCGTGGTCTTCTCGACGCGTCTTGTCGTCACCGCCCCCAACTCGGGCGCCTCCAGCACCACCAACCGTGCGGCCTTGGCGTGGGGGATGATCTGCACGGCGAAGAGCTCAACCAGCGTCCCCAGCCGCTGCGAGACGGGGATGCGCTGCAGCTCCCGCAGCCTGCGCCCGTCGCGGCCGAGGATCTCGTTGCGGGCGCGGCGCACGATGACGTCGTAGGTCGCCAGGAAGCAGTCCTGCTTGCCGCCGGGAAACCGTTCGTAGAGGGTCCGCTTGGAGACGCCCGCCAGCCCGCACAACTCCCGCACTGTGCTGCGCTCGTACCCGCGTTCGGCGACCAGCTCGATCATCGCCCCGTACAGTCGTGCGCGCTGGTTTGAGGCGACACTGCGCTCGTCGGAGTCCGGGTGCGGCCCCGGCGGCAACTTCGGATACAGCGTCCTCGTGCCCACCCCCGTTATCGGACTCCGTGCAGACAGAACGTCACGACACCCTACACAGACAGAACGTCGCTACGGCACGACCGCTCGGATAACATGGGCAGTGCTCGCCGGTTGTGGCGGGTGTCGTGATTACCGATGCCGGCGGCGGGGTGCTCATCGTAGGTAGTGCCAAACCACCCTGGCGCCCGTGCTTTTGATCGAGCGTGGCAGGCCAGCCACTGCTATTCCATGCACCAGGGCAATCCCATTGATGGGCATTTTGGTCCACAAGCTCGTGTAATACACGCAAATGGCGCTTATATCCATCGATGTTTCCCACTAACCGTACTTATCCCTCACCCATAGCGCTCGTGAGCTGGCCGTCATCCGGTCCGTGCCGCGCGTAGGCCGCGAAGATGCTGCTCGGTGTAGACGTCGGCGGAACCTTCACCGACGCCGTACTGGTGGTCCCGCACGACGCCGTACTGGTGCTCCCGCAGGAACACGCGCCGGCCGCCTCGAAGCCGAGCGTTGTGTACACCGCGAAGGCCCCCACCACCCCCGACGAGCAGTGGCGGGGCGTACTCGTCGCCGTGCGCGAGGTGTTGGCCAGCGCCGGCGCGCGGCCGCGGCAGGTGGAGCGGTTTGCGCACGGCATGACGGTCGCCACCAACGCGCTGCTGGAGGGGAAGTCGGCGCGCACGGCGTTGATCGCCACCGACGGCTTCACCGACGTGGTTGAGCTGGGCCGCCAAACGCGGGCCAGCCTCTACCGGCTGTGCGAGCGCCGGGCTGCACCGCTGGCGCCGGCCGAGCTGCGGTGGGCCGCGCCGGAGCGGATGACGCCCGACGGCCCGCTGCGGGCGCTGGACCCCGGCGAGGCGCGCGCGCTGGTGGAGGAGATCGCGCACGCGGATGGCGTGGAAGCGGTGGCGGTGGTGCTGCTGCACTCCTACGCCCACCCCCAGCACGAGCGGCTGCTCGGCGAGCTGCTGGCGGCGCGGCTGCCCTCCGTGCACGTCTCGCTCTCGCACGAGCTGGTGGGCACGTTCCGCGAGTATGAGCGCGCCGCGACCACCGAGGTCGACGCGGCGCTGTCGCCGCTGCTGGGCGCCTACCTGCGCCGGCTGAGCGCGGAGGCCGACGCGCTGGGGCTGCGCCGCCCCGCGGTGATGCAATCCTCCGGCGGCCTCACCGACGCGGAGGGAGCCGCCGCGCACGCAGCGCTCACCGTGCTGTCGGGCCCCGCCGGCGGCGTGCGCGGCGCGCTGGAGCTGGCGCGGCGGGCGGGCGAGGAGAACGTGCTGTGCTTCGACATGGGCGGCACCTCGTGCGACGTCTGTTTGATCGCCGGCGGCCGCGTGGCGGAAACCGCGGAGGGCACCGTCGCCGGCAGGCCGCTGGCGCTGGCCACGCTCGACATCCACACCGTGGGCGCCGGTGGCGGCTCGATCGCCTGGCGCGACCCCGGCGGCGCGCTGCGCGTGGGCCCACGCTCAGCCGGTGCCGACCCCGGCCCGGCCTGTTACGGGCGCGGCGGCACCCAGCCCACGGTGACCGACGCCAACCTGCTGCTGGGCCGTTTGCCGCCCGACGCACCGCTGGCGGGCGGGCTGCGTTTGGACCGCACCGCCGCCGAGCGCGCGGTCGCGGCGCTCGGCGCACAGCTGACGCTCACCACGCTGCGCTGCGCCGAGGGGATCGTGCGCGTGGTCGAGACGGAGATGCTGGGCGCGCTGCGCGCCATGACCGTGGAGCGCGGTATCGACCCGCGCGGCTTCGCGTTGATGCCGTTCGGCGGCGCCGGCCCGCTGCACGCCTGTGCGCTGGCGGACGAGCTGGGCATGCGCCGCATCCTCTGCCCCCGCGCCTCCGGTGTGCTCAGCGCGTTGGGACTCGCCGCCGCGCCGCCGCGCCGCGATGTCGCCCGCACCGTGATGCTGGCCGAAACAGGGATGCTGGCCGAAACGGGGATGCGAGCCGAAGGCGAGTGTCTCCCGGCTTCGGTCGGCCACACTTTCGACCCGGCCCGGCTGGCCGATGAGCGGGCGGCGCTGGTGGCGCGGGCCCAGAACGAGCTGGGCGAGCCCGTGGCGCGCGTGGGCGTGCGCTACGAGCTGCGCTACCGCGGGCAGTCGTTCGAGCTGGCGGTCGAGGAGGACGATGTGTCGAGCCCGCCCACCCCGCCCGACCCGGACGCTCTGCGCGAGGCGTTCGCCCAAGCCCACCAGCAGCGCTACGGCTACCGCGACGACGGCGTGGAAGTGGAGCTGGTGACGATCCGCGTCTCGGTCTGGGGCACCGCGCCCACGCTGGAGCTGGCCGGCGCCACCGGCCAGCCGGCGCCCAACACCGCGATCGAGGGACCCACCATCTGCCCGCTGCCTGGCTCCACCCTGTATGTGGCCGGCGGTTGGCGCGGCCAAGTGGACGACTACGGCACCATCCACCTGCACGCACAGGAACAGCGATGACCCCGCTGCGCATCGTGGCCGGGCACGGATGCCCGGCCCCCGCCAGCCACGATCTCCGCCACCGCTCGCGTGGACGATCCCCAACCCTCCCACGACCATCCCAACCCCCCATGACCATCCCCACCCTCCCATGAGCCTCGACCCGATCGAGCTGCAAATCGTGAGCGGAGCGCTGCGAGCCGCGTGCGAGGAGATGGGAGCGGCGCTGATCCGCGCGGCGCACTCCCCCAACATCAAGGAGCGGCGCGACTGCTCCACGGCGCTGTTCGACGCGCGCGGCGAGATGGTGATGCAGGCCGAGCACATCCCCGTGCACCTCGGCTCGATGCCCGCCGCCGTGGCGGCGGTGCTGGGCGAGGAGCACGTGGAGGGGTGCTCGTGGATTCTCAACGACCCGTTCGCCGGCGGCACCCACCTGCCGGACATCACGCTCATCACGCCGGTGTCCGCCGATTGCGTCCCGATCGGCTTCGCGGTCTCCCGCGCCCACCACGCCGACGTGGGCGGGCGCACTCCCGGATCGATGCCCGCCGACTCGCGCACATTGGCGGAGGAGGGCGTGGTGATCTCGCCGCGCCCCGCCACGCCCTCGGAAATCGACTCGCTGGTGGCACGCATGCGCCAGCCCGAGGAGCGCCGCGCCGATTTGCGCGCCCAGCTGGCGGCCAACCGGATCGGCGCGTTGCGGCTGCGCGAGCTGGCCGCCCGCGTGGGCCGGGAGCGGTTGCGCGAGGCGCTGGACGCGGTGCTCGACTACGCCGAGCGGCGCACTCGCGCCTGTCTGGCGGCACTGCCCGACGGGGTGCGCACGGCCGAAGACGTGCTGGAGGCGATCGACGGTGACCTCACGCTGCGCCTGCGCGCCACCGTGTCGGGTGAGCGACTGATCCTCGACTTCGCCGGCAGCGCCCCCCAGCACACGGGCAACCTCAACTGCCCGCTGGCGGTCACCCGCTCGGCCTGCTACTTCGCGGTGCGCGTGCTCACCGACCCCGACATCCCGCCCTCCTCCGGCGCCTACCGGCCGTTGGAGATCCGCGTGCCGGAGGGCTGTCTGCTGAACGCGCGCGCCACCGGCCCCGCGCCGTCCGACGCCCCCGCGGTGGCGGCCGGCAACGTGGAGACATCCTCGCGCGTCGCCGACCTCGTGCTGGCCGCGTTCGGCCGCGCGCTGGGGCAGGGCACGATGAACAACCTCACGCTGGGCGACCCCACGTTCAGCTACTACGAGACGCTCGGCGGCGGCCAAGGCGCCTGCCCCGACGCCGACGGGCCGTCCGGCGTGCACGTGGCGATGAGCAACACCCTCAACACCCCCGTGGAGGCGCTGGAGCGCGAGCTGCCGCTGCGCGTACGCCGGTACGCCCTGCGCCGCGGCTCCGGGGGCGCCGGTGCGCATCGCGGCGGCGACGGCGTGGTGCGCGAGCTCGAAGCGCTGCGCCAGCTCGACTTTTCGCTGATCGCCGAGCGCCGCCGCCACGCTCCGCCGGGCGCCGATGGCGGCGCGCCCGGCGCCCCCGGGCGCGACCTGCTGGACGACCGCCCGCTGCCCGGCAAGGTCTCGGGCGTGCTGCTCCCCGGGCAGCGTCTGCGTATCGAAACGCCGGGAGGCGGGGGCCACGGAGCGTAAAAACCTCGCAAAAAAGGCGAAGATTTGCAGGTGATTTGGGATTTCCGCTAGGATTTCGTATCTTAATGAGGTCGTTGGTCGGGCCGCACCCCTCCCCCGGGGCATGGCCATGCCTTGACCGAGCAGCAGCTCACTTCCAGAGAAACTCGTCCCCTCACATTTGCCATGCCAATTGCTTTGAAGGAATGGGCGGTCACCGTCCGCGCGCTCGCCGAAGGCGAGCAGCTTGTCACGCTGCGCAAGGGAGGGATCCGCGAGAGCGAGAAGCACTTCCAGCTCGAGCACGAGCGCTTCTTCCTCTACCCCACCTTCGACCACCAGCGCAACGACCTCGTGCGCGAGTCCCACCAGCCGGAGCTGCGCCGCGCGCTCGAGGAGGGCGTGTGGAGCGACGGTGAGCCCTCGCTGCAGGCGCTGGCGCTGGATGGTGGACTGCAGCAGCCCGACCGCGTGCGCATCCGCGCGTGGGCGGAAGTCGCCGGCCAGTTCACGATCGACGACCCCCGCTGCGTCGACGCGCTGTCGCCGTTCTACGTGTGGCGCACCGACTACGCCGAGAAGCGTTTGGCGTGGAAGCCGCGCCACCCGCTGCACGTGCTGCTGTTGCGCACCTACCGTATCCCGCGGCCGGTCACCGTGAAGGTGCGAGAGGAGTACCTCGGCTGCCGCTCGTGGCTGGAGCTGCAGCGGGAGCTGCCGTTCGAGGGCACTCCGGTTCTGTCCGACGACGAGTTCGAGCGCGCGTCGGAGGAAATCGAAGCGATCGTCGGCACCGACGTCGGCGCGCCTCAGCCGGTACTGGCCTGATCGCCCAGCACCTCGCGCGCCCGGTTGGCCTCCTCCTCGGCGACCAAAATTTCGCGCGGGCCGCTTCCCAGCAGATCAGGTTCGAAGCCGGCGCCCGAGCGGCGCACCAACGACTCGATTCCGGCGTCGCGGAGGAAAGCCTGCAGCATCTCCGCGCCGGGCGCGTTGGGCGCCCATGCGACCTTGACGACGTTCACACGGCCTCCGCGATCTCCACGGGAACCTCTCGCACCTCGCCGTCCTCGATCAGGTAGCAGCGAACCTCGGGTTCCTCGCTAGCCAGGCCGACGATCAGCCACTCCACGCCCGGCCAGTTGCGGGCAAAATTGACGTCGGTTTGCGACGGGTAGGGAGCGGTGTGGGTGTGCGAGTGATAGATCGCGCCAAGGTCGAGGCCGGCGTCGTCGAACTCGTTCATCGCACGCAGCACCTCCTTGCCGTCGATCTCGAAGCGCTTGCTGGCCATACCGGGGATGCGAGCCGAAGGCGAGTGTCCCCCGGGTGTGGCGGCGTACACGTTCTGCGCGCGGTGGATTCGCACAGCGCGAGGCTGGCGGCTTCGGTCGTCTGAGTCGTCCCACTCGTAGCCCACCATCCCGCAGCACTCGGCGTCGTACTCCTCGCGGGCGTGCGCGACCATCTCGTTGAGGAGTTCCTGGGCGATCAGCATCGTCAGCCGCGCGTCTGGGGCCGGCGCGCGCGAGCAGCCAACATAAGCACCCCTACCACCACACGGTGGCGTCGAGGTTCTCGATCTCGTCCACCGGCAGCGTGTAGATGCCGCTGGAGAGGTACTTCCAGCCGTCGTCAGCCACCAAGAACACGACGTTGCCCTCGTCCAGCTCGCCGGCGATCCTCACCGCCACGCGCGCGATCGCGCCGCTGGACACGCCGGCGAAGAGGCTCTCCTCGTCGAGCAGCTTGCGGGTCCAGATGATGGCGTCGCGGTTGGTGACGAAGATCTTGCGATCCAGCAGCGACAAGTCGATGATCGGCGGGATGAAGCCGTCCTCCAATGAGCGCAACCCCTGCACCGGCTCGCCCTGCATCGGCTCGGCAGCGACGATCTTGACGGCGTCGCCGAACGTCTCCTTCAGCCGCCGGCCGTTGCCCATCAGCGTGCCGCCGGTGCCGAGACCGGCGACGAACGCCGCCACCTCGTCCAGCTCCTCGAGGATCTCCAGCGCCGTGCCGTTGTAGTGGGCGAGTGGGTTGGCGGGGTTGCCGTACTGATAGGGCATGTAGTAGGAGGCGTCGCGCTCGGCCATCTCCAGCGCCTTCTCCACCGCCCCGTTGGAGCCCTTGGAGCCCTCGGAGTAGACGATCTCCGCGCCGTACATCTTCAGCAGCTGCGTACGCTCGGGGGTGACGTTCTCGGGCATCACCACCTTCAGGCGGTAGCCCTTGCGCGAGCAGATCATCGCCAGCGAGATCCCCGTGTTGCCGGAGGTCGGCTCGAGGATCGTCTGGCCGGGCGCCAGCGCCCCCTTCTCCTCGGCGTCTTCGATCAGCGCCCGCGCCACACGATCCTTCACCGAGCCGGTGGGGTTGCGCGACTCGAGCTTCGCCCAGATCCGCACGCCGGGCTTCGGCGACAGCCGTGGCAGCTCCACCAGCGGGGTGTTGCCGATCGACTGGACGATGTCGCCGTAGCGACCCCCACAGGGCTTGTTGCGCAGAGCCTCCACCGCCATGGCTTCACGGAATATAGCGGGGCTTGGGTCGCGCGTTGGCACTTTCGGTCACCTGTGGCTCTGCCACCTGCAGCCGCCGCCGTCGAGGCCGGCGAGATGGGGCGCAAGCCGGCGAGGACGATGCATTCTTTTTGGACGCCAACCAATCTCGCCGGGCGCCTCCCACGTCGCACTGGCCGCGCAGCCAAGTAGGATGCGGCGGGATGGACCACGACTACGACTACGACTGGCTGGTGATCGGCTCCGGATTCGGCGGCAGCGTCAGCGCGCTGCGGCTCGCCGAAAAGGGGCATCGCGTGGGGGTGCTGGAGTGCGGGCGGCGCTTCGCCGACCACGAGTTCCCCAAGAACACCGGCGATGTGCGCCGCTACACCTGGCGCCCGCACCTGGGGATGAAGGGCATCTTTCGCCTGACGCTCTTCCGCGACGTCGCGGTTGTGTCCGGCTGCGGCGTGGGCGGCGGCAGCCTCGGGTACGCCAACACGCTGTATGTGCCGCCCCAGCAGTTCTTCGAAGATCGCCAGTGGGCGGAGATGGCCGACTGGGAGGGCGAGCTGGCGCCTCACTACGCCGAAGCGCAGCGGATGCTGGGCGTGGTGCAAAACCCCCACGACGACCCCGCCGACCAGCTGCTGCGTGAGCTGGGCGAGCACCTGGGTGTCTCCGACACCTACCAGAAGACACCGGTGGGGGTGTTCTTCGGCGAGGAGGGGCAAGCGGGCCAGACGGTGCCCGATCCATTCTTCGGCGGCGAGGGTCCCGAGCGCACCGCCTGCCGGCTGTGCGGGCGTTGCATGGTGGGCTGCCCCCACGGCGCCAAGAACACGCTGGTGAAGAACTACCTCTACCTCGCCGAACGCCGCGGCACGCGGGTGATGCCCGAACGCACCGTGATCGACATCCGGCCGGTCGCCCCCGCCCATGGCAACGGGGTTGGCGGCGACCGTGCCGACGGCAGCGCGGGATACGAAGTCGAAAGCGTGCGCTCCGGGGCGTGGCTGCGCAAGGAACGGCAGGTGCACCGCGCCCGCGGCGTGGTGGTGGCGGCCGGCCCGCTGGGCACCAACACGCTGCTGCAGCGCTGCCGCACCGGCGGCTCGCTGCCGCGCATCTCCGCGCAGCTGGGCGAGCTGGTGCGCACCAACAGCGAGGCCATTCTCACCGTCACGGTGCCCGAGGAGCAGGCAGCCGGGTTCACCAAGCGCGTGGCGATCACCTCCAGCATCTACCCCGACCCCCACACCCACATCGAGACCGTCAGCTACGGCGACGACGGCGACTCGATGCGCATGTTTTACACGCTGCTCGTCGGCGACGGCACTCGCCTAACCCGACCGCTGAAGCTGCTCGGCCAGATGCTGCTGCACCCCGGACGCCTCGCGAAGATCCTGTCGGCCAAACGCTGGTCGCGGCGCACGATCATCCTTCTGGTGATGCAAACGCTCGACAACGCCATCGCCCTGCGCCCCCGCAAAGGACCGTTCGGGACGCTGTGGCTGCGCACCGAACAGGACCCGCTGCGCCCCAACCCGACGTTCATCCCGGTCGCCAACCAGGCGGCCGAGTGGCTTGCCAAGCGCACTGGCGGGATCGCGCAGAGCTCGGTGATGGAGGCGCTGTTCAACGTACCCACCACCGCCCACATCCTCGGCGGTGCCGTGATCGCCCCCGACCCGGGGCGCGGCGTGATCGACGGGCGCCAGCGGGTGTTCGGCTACGAGAACCTGCTGGTGTGCGACGGCTCGGCGATCCCCGCCAACGTGGGCGTCAACCCCTCGTTGACGATCACCGCGCTGGCCGAGCGGGCGATGAGCTTCGTGCCGGCGGCCGGGGAGCCCGCTACAGGCGGCTCTGACGCTGCGGAACCTGCATTGCAGCACTGAGCGTCGACCCACCGACCACACGCAGCTCCACCGCGCCTCGCAGCGACACGAGCTGGTTGAGGACGCCGTCGGCGCCAGCTCGCAGGCGGACGATCGTCTGCCAGCGTCCATTTCGCGTGCGCCGTTGCAGCGACACCGCCTGGCGGGGCCTCATCAGCAGCGCCCACACGCGCACGTGCCAACGGTCCACGCGCAGCGGATCGAACGGCAGCGTGAAGCCGCGCAGGAAGGGCTTCGGGCGGGCGTCCGCCGGTTCGGAGCGACCGTCGACCGCGCCGGCGCTGTATAGGCCCGCGGGGCGGGCAACATCGACGACGCCACCGTTGGGCGTGGCGAGCGGCACGCCGGGGTAGGGATCCACCAAAAACTGCCACTCCACCATGCTCACGCCCGCCACCCACAGCCGGTGCAGCGCGCGCGAGATCCACAGCGCCTGCAGGCGGGGAGGCACGCCGTGCGCGGTTTGCGGGGCGCTTTCCCAGTTGAGCTCAGTCACCCACAGCGGCTTGTGCGCGCGCGGCAGCGCCGTGCCGGCCCGTTCGGCGCGCGCCAGCAGGTTGGTCACCTTGGCGATGTCGGCGATCGCCACGTCTTCGGAGGAGGCCGCCGGGCGGTCGGGGCTTTCGAAGGACAGCGGGTGAAACGACAGCACGTCGAAATGCGGCGGGTCAGGACAGGGCGTGTGCGCTCCCAAACACAGCATTTCCCGCAAAAACGCCACCGGGGTCATCCGCCCGGTGCCGGCCGGTTCGCCGTTGGGCGCCAGGCCGCCGGCGATCACCGTGTCTCCCGGCGCCACCGCCTTGACGGCGGCGTAGAACGCGTTGAGCAACTGGCGGTACAGCAGCGGCGCAAACGGTCGCCACCGCCGGCCCTCGGCGACCCATTGGGGCTCCAGGTAGCGGGCGAGGTTGGGCTCGTTCCACGCTTCGTACAGCCGCACACGCGGCAGCGTCTCGCCGGGCGTCAACGGGTCGGGGAACGAGCCGTCGTAGCGACTGGCCAACGCCGTGGCAAACTCGCCGAACGCCGCGGGGTCGGGGTCCCAGCTGCCCGGATAGGCGTACGGCCAGCGATGCGGGGCCTCGGCGAACTCGGGGGCGCCAACCACCACCAGCAACGGCGTCAAACCCTCGGCGACCGTGCTGCGCACCGCGGCGTCCACCCGCGCGAAGTCGTAGCCGGCGCTCGCCGAATCGTTGGCGTCGAAGCCGCCGGGCGCCGGGGAGGTCACGATGGCGCCCCATTCCACAGGTATGCGCACCACGCTCGCCCCCGTGGCGCCGATGCGCGCCAGCGCCTGTTGGCGCACGGTCTGGTCGGGACTCATAATCAGCGTCGGGTCGGAGATTCCCCTGGTCAGGCCGCCCTTCGGGAAGGGCCCGTACAGCAGGGCGTGGTTTTGGGCACGCGCCAAACCGGGGTTGGTGGCAGCGGGCGCTTTACCTGGCGCCGGCGGGGCGCCGTACGGGCGCGGTGGGCCTTCGGGGCCGGAGGCCGAGGGGATCGGCAACACCGCCGGCGGTTGCAGCCAGGCGGCCGCGCTCAGGACAAGTGCGAGCGCCGATCTAACGATCGAGCGTGACCGAGCGCGTCGGGAGGTTCAGCTTGGTGCCGGAGCCCGTTTTGAGAGTGGTCACCAGCATCGCGCGCACCCTATGGCTGTGACTGAGCGCGTGGCGGCCCTTCGCCGTGACACGCAGATGCACCGTCACTGTGCCGGCCGTGGTAGCCGAAACCGTGCCACGCGCCAACAGCAGCGCCGGCGGCTTGCGGCGCTTGTGCTTGGCGCCGTGCTTCCCGTGAGTGGATGCCGTGGCGGGCACCGAACCGTCCTCCTCGTACAGGTCCTGCGTGACAGTGCCGGCCTGGTTGATCGTCACCTGATCGCTCAGGCCCGACTTCAGCAGCTTGTGCAAGTTGGAGCCGAACAGCTTGAAGAGAGAGCCGGCCAGCGCCGGCGGAGGGGGCGGCGGAGGTGGAGGCGGCGGGGCCGGACAGGCACCCACTGGGCGAACGTCTTCGCTGCTGTATGTGAAGGAGCCGCCACCTCCCAGCGCCGTCGCAAGATGCTCGCGCACGCTAACTGTCTCTCCCAATTCCAAGGGCTTCAGGAAATCACCGCCAAACGAGGAGCCGGAGAGAGACGTGATCTGAGCAGCGCCATCGAAGCGTTTAGCTGTGTAGGAGGGGTGGACAACGTATGTGTCGGCGGTCCCTTCGACTTCCTCGCCTTCGGTGCGCTGACCGGAGAAGTTGGTGGAGCCTGCGCAGACCGTCGGGTCAAGTGATGGCAGACCGTCATATTTGACTGACTCCAGGGGAGTCCCGGCGGGAGATTCGAGATAAACGTAGTCCTCTACCTGCGGCACCTGGGAAAGCCAGACACCCCCGTCGTGCGTGTTTTGAGCAACTGTCAGACCATCAGGTTCCGCGATGCGCACGGTGACCGGCACATCCTTCGTGTGCGGCAGGGCGATGGAACCGCTGGTCGAGAGCACCGATTCTTCCGGTGCCGTGCTCTCACCCTCGACGATCGAGAGTGAGTATTCCGGCGCCTTCGGTTCTTCTTCCCGTGCATCGGCCGCGGCGGGCAAAGCCATGCCTACGCCAAGCGTCAACACCGCCGCGCCAAGCAGCGGCCGCGCAGACATCATCGCCCGTCGGCGGGCCCCAAATCGAGGGATGGGAACGATGTTGGCTCTCACGGGCAAAGGAGGGATCGTGCATCCGTCCAAGGCGATTGAGTCTTGAACGAAATCTTGGACGCCCAGCGTAGAGGCGGTTGCGGCGGAAAAACCAAAGCCCGACCGGGCGCTAGACGGTCGAGAAGCAAGCGAGGCAAGGACGCAGGGAGCGAAGTGTGCTCATCAGCACACGAGCGACCGAGGACGCAGCATCGCGCCGCTTATCGGCCGTCGCCGCCGGCCATCGCCGGCAGGATCACCAAGGTGTCACCGTCGCCCACCGCGGTGTCGAGGCCGTCCAGCACGCGCACGTCCTCGTCGTTGAGATACACGTTCACGTAGCGATTCAGCTCGCCCTCGGCGGAAAACAGCTGGCTCTGCGTGGCGGGGTGGTTGGCGGCCAGGTCGCGCAGCACCTCGCCCACGTTGGCGCCGGAGGCGCTCACCTCGCGCTCGCCGCCCACCGACGCGCGCAGCACCGGGGGAATCTTGATCGTCGCCATCTGTTCGCTCTCCCTCGTGGACTCGACTCGACTCGGTTGGACCGCTCGCCGCGTCAGCCTACCCTGCCGCCGCGCAAAACGCCTCATAGTCGGGGAACACGCCCAGCTCCTCGTCGCGGATCTCGTCGGGGGCGCGGCTGCAGATCGGGCACTCGGGGTCGCGGCGCACCTTCACCTCGGTGAGGGTGGCCGCCAGGGCGTCGTACAGCAGCAACCGGCCGATCGCCGGGTCGCCGATGTCGAGGATCAGCTTCACCACCTCGGTCGCCTGCAGCAACCCCATCGTGCCGGGCAGCACGCCCAGCACGCCGTTGGCGCCGCACGAGGGGGCCAGCTCGGCCGGCGGCGGCTCGCGGAACAGGCAGCGGTAGCAGGGGCCCGCGTAGGGCTTGAACACCGACAGCTGGCCGTCGAAGCCGAGGATCGACGCCGACACCACCGGGATTTGCAGGCGCACGGTGGCATCGTTCAGCAAATAGCGGGTGGGGAAGTTGTCCACGCCGTCCACGATCACGTCCCACCCCTCGATGATCTCCATGATGTTTGACGCGTCAAGGCGCACTGGGTACTTCACCACCTGCACGTCGGGATTGAGGCCGTGGATCGTCTCCTCGGCCGAGTCCACCTTGGGGATGCCCACCCGCTGCGTGGAGTGGATCACCTGGCGCTGCAGGTTCGACAGGTCCACCACGTCGTCGTCCACGATTCCCAGCGTGCCCACGCCGGCGGCCGCTAGATACAGCGCCGTCGGCGAGCCGAGGCCGCCGGCGCCCAGCAGCAGCACCTTCGCGTCCAGCAGCTTCTGCTGGCCCTCCGCGCCGATCTCGGGGATCAGCAGGTGGCGCGAGTAGCGATCGCGCTGTTCGGCGGTGAGCGCGCGGGGGATCTCCACCTCGTAGCCGCGGTCCTTCCACAGCGTGATCCCGCCCTTCATCGAGCGCACGTGCTCATAACCCATGTCCTCGATCATCGTGCGCGCCGCATACGCCGAGCGGATGCCGGAGGCGCAGTAGAGGATGATCTCGGCCGCGCGGTCGGGCACGGCGCTCTCGATCCGCGACTCCAGATGGCCGCGGGGGATGCTCTTGGCGCCCGGCAGATGGCCGGTGGCGAACTCTTCGCTGCCGCGCACGTCGACGATCGCCACTCCCTCCCCGATCAGCTCCTTCACCTCGGAGGGGTCCACCTCATCGATGCGGCTCTTGATCTGGCGGAGCAGCTCCGCCGAGGAAACGCTCATCTCAAAACTCCCTAACGGAGGTCGAGTTTCATGGACTTCACAAAGTATAGCGCGCCGCGGGGTGGGCGGGGCGTTACACCCAGCGCCGCCGGCGGCCGCCCAGCCAGGTCTCGATCACACGCAGCTCGTGCAGCCGTTCCGGCGCCACCTCGCGCGGGTCGCGGTCCAGCACCACCAGGTCGGCCAGCATCCCGGGCCGCAACGCGCCCACGCGGTCGCCCAGCAGCATCTGGCGCGCGGGGTTGACCGTGAGCGTGCGCAGCGCCTCCTCCACCGTCAGCTGCTGGAAGGGACCCAGCACGTCGTCGCTGCCGCGCATCAGCCGGGTGGTGGCCGTGCGCAGCGCCAGACAGGGATCGGCCGGCGCGGCCCCGTGGGAGCTGTGACAGGAGCTCACCAGCCCGTGCTCGAGGTCGCGGCACAGCGAGTGCAGATGGGCGGCGCGCTCCGGCCCCAGCACCTCGTCGCGCAGGCTCTCGCCCTGGAAATACACCTGGTTGATCGGGTGGCTCACCCCCACGCCCAGCGCCGCGGCGCGTGCGATCTGCTCGTCGCCCACCACGGCAAAATGGTCGATGCGGTGAGACACGCCCACCGCCACAGCCAACCGGTCGGCGTCGCGCCCCGCCGAGCCCCCGGCCGAGCCCTCGCCGTCGCGCACATCGCCGACACGGCCCCCCGTGCCCGACGGCAACGCCTCCAGGCAGCGCAGCGCCTGCTCGGTAGCGCGATCGCCGTCGCAGCGCATCACCAGCTGCCAACCGGCCTCGTGCCACGGACGCAGCGCCTCGCGCAGCTCGTGCTCCTCGTGCAGCAACGCGCCGCTGCCGCGACCGTTCAGGTAGGGCTCGCCCACCGCGGCCGCACACGCCTCCAGCGGCCCGTCCACAGCATAGGAGACGCCCACCACGGCGTAGCGCTCGTCGCCGCCGGGGCGCGCGCCCAGCTCCGCCGCCAGCTCCGGGGTGAACGCGCCGCGCACGCGCACCGGGGCGTCGGGGGCGCGCGCCAGCGCCTCCAGCAGCCGGTGCTCCGTCGCGCCCGCCATGCGCCCGATCGCCACGTCGTACACGGTCGTGCACCCACGTTTCGCCAGCTCCGCCAGCGCGCTCTCCACGTGCGCGGCGCACTCCTCCGGGCGCTCCTCGCACAGTCGCGCAGCCTGCTCCTCGGCCACACCCGCCATCGCCAGCGCGCTCTCCAGCACGCGCACGTGCGGCTCCACGAAGCCCGGCAGCACCGCGTGCCCCGCCAAGTCGATGATCTCGGTGGCGGCCGTGTAGTGACGTTTGACCTCGCTCAGCGGCCCCACGTCGAGGATCGTCTCGCCGCGGATCGCCAACGCCTCCCCCACCGGCCTGGCCGGGTCCATCGTGACGATCGTCCCGCCGCGCAGGATCGCCGTGCGCTCCGGCTCCTCGCCCCCGTCGGTCGGGTCGCCCGGGCCCGCCGCCGGCGCGAAGGTCGAAGCGGTTAGGTTTCCCAATACCAGCCGTGCAAATGCGCCGGCACCGGGGCGACGTGCGACGCGCATCGGTGGAGCACCTCTTCCGTGAGCCCAGTCTGCCAGGGGAGACAAACCATACCGCACAATGGATTACACAACCTCGCCCATCGCGGGTGAGCGCGCTCCTTCCTACGCCGCGAAGCCGCTGATATCCTACTCATGAGGTAGGTATTGAGGCGATGATGTTCTCCACCAAGGCCGAGTACGGCGTCCGCGTGATGGTTGCCCTCGCGCAACGGGCCCAGGCTGCTCCCGACGGGGAGGAGCCTGTCGTGCCGCTCGCGGAGATCGCCGAGCACGACGGGCTGCCGCTGGCGTATCTGGAGCACCTCGTGGCCCGGCTGCGCAAGGCGGGGCTGATCGAGAGCCGGCGCGGATCGCGCGGCGGCTACATGCTCGCGCGCGCGCCGCGCCTGATCACGATGGCCGAGGTCGTCGAGGCGCTCGAGGGCTCGATCGCGCCGATCGAGTGCATCTCGGAAAGCTCCGACGGCAGCATCGTCTGCGCGCGGGAGTCCGATCCGGCGCACGCCTGCCCCACCAAGCTGCTGTGGACGCGCGTGCGCTTCTCGATCGTCTCCACGCTCATGAACACCACGCTCGCCGATCTCCTTCCGGTCCCCGCGGCCGCGGGTCCGCCGCTGCCCACGATCGCTTAGCCGGGCAGCCCTCCCCCACCCGGCAGCCCCTCCCCCTATCCCAATTAAAAAAGCAAAGGAACACATGGCAGAGCTCGAAATCCGCAACCTGCACGTGCGCATCGAGGAGCGCGAGATCCTCCGAGGCGTCGACCTCGCCATCGGCCGCGGCGAGGTCCACGCGCTGATGGGGCCCAACGGCTCCGGCAAGTCCACGCTCGCCAACACGCTGCTCGGGCATCCCGCGTATGAGATCACCGAGGGATCGATCGTGTTCAAGGGCGAGGACATCACGGAGGCCGAGCCGCACGAGCGCGCCAAGGCGGGGCTGTTCCTGGCGTTCCAGTACCCGGTGGCGATCCCGGGCGTGTCGGTCGCCAACTTCCTGCGGATGGCGATCAACGCCAAACGCGAGCAGCCCATAGAGGTCAAGGAGTTCCGCACGCAGCTCCAGCGCGCCATCGAGCTGCTCGACGTCGACCGCTCCTTCACCTCCCGCCACCTCAACGACGGCTTCTCCGGCGGCGAGAAGAAGCGCGCCGAGATCCTCCAGATGGCGATGCTCGCGCCCGACGTCGCGATCCTCGACGAGACCGACTCCGGCCTCGACATCGACGCGCTGCGCACCGTCGCCGAGGGGGTCGACCGGCTGCACAAAGAGCAGGGCCTCGGGGCGCTCATCATCACCCACTACCAGCGCATCCTCCACTACATCGCGCCCCAGTTCGTCCACATCATGCTCGACGGGCGCATCGTCCTGGAGGGCGGCGTCGAGCTGGTCGAGCGGCTGGAGCGCGAGGGGTACGACGAGATCCGGCGGGAGTTCGGTGTTCATGTCTGAGATTGCCGTCAAGCCGGGCAGACACAAGGAGGCCACGCTCTACCACGCGCTGCACGGCGCCGGCGCGGGCGATGGGCGTCGCACGCTGGAGCAGCTGCGCGAAGCGGCGCTCGCGGTTTATGAGTCGCTGGAGCTGCCCGTGTGGCGGCGCTCGGGGTTCTGGACCACCAGCTTCGACGGGCTTCATCTCGATCGCTTGCAGGTGCGCCACCACGGCGCCGCGGCCAACGACCGGCCAGGCGGCGAGGAGGCGCTCCCCGATGTTGTTCTCTCCACGCTCCCCAACCAACCGCGCGCCGGGCGGATCGTGCAGCGCGACGGCTCCGTCGTCCACGTCGAGCTCGATCCGGCGCTGGCCGAGCGCGGCGTGATCCTCTGCTCGCTGGAGGATGCCTCGCGCGAGCACTCCGAGCTGTTTGCGAAGTGGTACTCGCGGCGGCTCACCTACCACCGCCACAAGCTGGAGGCCGCCAACGCCGCGTTCTGGACCGGCGGCGCGTTCCTGCACGTGCCCGCGGGCGTTGCCATCGAGGAGCCGTTCGAGATCGTCTACGTCATCGACGGGCCCGGCGTCGCGCAGTACGGGCGCACGCTGATCGTCGGCGAGCAGGGCTCCCAGTTTCGCGTGCACGAGTACGACCTCGCCCCCGACTTCGAGGGGCAGTCGCTGCACGCGGGGGCTTTTGAGCTGTACCTGGAGGAGGGCGCCCGCTGCCACCTCGCGCAGGTGCAGGATTGGGGGTCGGGGGAAGTGTTCGACTCCTCCACCCGGTTCGTGCGCGTCGGGCGCGACGCCTTCTGCCACTGGCTGCCCTCACTGCTCGGCGGGCACCTCGTCCGCCACCACCTCGAGCTGGCCGTCAGCGAGCCGGGGGGCGACATGGCCTTCCGGGGGATCTTCTTTTCCCAGCTGCGCGAGCTGCTCGACGTGTTCGCCATCGACCTGCACGAAACCGGGCCCTCCGGCGGCGACGTCCACTGGCGCGGCGCCGCGGCGGGCGAGAGCCGCGCCAGCTTCGAGGGGCTGATCCAGATCGACCCGGGCGCGCAGCGCACCCACACCTACCTGCAGATCCACACGCTGATGCTCTCGCCGCGGGCGCGTTTGGATGCGATCCCCTCGGTGCTCGTGTCGGCCGACGACGTCTCCGCCTCGCACGGCGGGACGGTGGGAGAACTGGACGAGGACGTCATCTTCTACATGCAGTCGCGCGGGCTCGACCGCACCAGCGCCGTGCGTGTGATCGTCGAAGGGTTCTTCGAGCCGCTCATCTCGCAGCTGGAAAATCCGGGGCTGGAAGAGGTGGTGCGGGGAAAGATCGCGGCGAAGCTGGCCGCGGCGCGGGCGGATATCGAGGCGTACGCGGCCAGCCGCTAACGCCTGCGTGCAGGACGCCCGGGCTTGCTGGGCAGCGAAGCCGTGGCCTCGCGGGTCAGGGAATTCTTCGCTCAGCTCTACGCTTCGGGGAGTCGTTCGCTGGATTCGACCGCTTCGCCGGACACGGCGACGTTCAGCGTGCCGCTCATGACGATCGAGCTGTGGCCGTCCTTGGATGGCAGCCGCAGCTCTGCGTCAATCAGCTGGCCGACAAACGCAGACAGCGAAGCTTCCCCACAGCCCTGCGCGGCGGGGACTGAGAAGGTGTTGTCGACGAGCAGCTCGTTGGGGACGCGCAGCATCACCAGTTTGGGTTCTTCCAAGGTTTCGAGCTGCCCAAGTTTTCCCGAGATCGCTTCGGCCGGCGGCTCGGGATCGGTCCTCCCGTCGGTCAGATGCCATTCGATCGGGTCGGCTTCCGAGCCGATGTAGCACGCCGCCCCCAGCAGCGCCCCCTTCAAGTGCAGCCTGACCGGGAGCGTGAGCGCAACCCCTTCCCTCCTGGCCAAACTGAATAGGTTGAAGATAGCCCGGTGCTTGGCGCTGGTGACCACTTCGAGGGCGACCTGCAGGCCCGGGTTCAGCCCGCACACCAAACGGTCTTCTTTTTCCATCTTGCCGGAGCCGGTGATGCCCGCACAATCGAGCATATCCGGCCGTATTGCCAATTCCGCCCCGGCAAGGGTCTGGCCGCCAGGATTCGGGACCATGAAGAATTCCCGTTCGTTTTCCGGATTGCCGGTCTGCGCGAACCCGCCTTCCAGCGTGATCGTCCGCGCAAACGGCACTCTGAGCCCGCCGATCGCCATCTGGCCACTCGTGATCTGCCCATAGAAACACAGCGAAGTATCAGGGTTGGCGCCCAGCTGCTCGAGCTCGCCCAGCGGACAACCCGAGAAGATGCTGAAAATGCCTTTCGGGGCCGCCACCGCCGATCCCGCCCCAAACACCAACCACGCCGCCACCACCACCGCCGCCGCAAGCCGCCCGGCCCGACCCCTAACCATGCCGCAACCCTCTCCGGCGCCCCCGCCCATCGTGCCTTTTCTTCTTGTCATGCTTCTTCTTCTTCACCTTGGTCGCCCGCGGGCAGCCGCTGACCGCGATCTTCGTGTTCTGATGGACCGCGGCACCGTTCTGCGCGAGCATTTCGGTCGGCATCGTCAGCTTCTGCTTGCAGAGGTTCCCCAAACCCGTAAGCGCCGAATAGGGACCGGCGGGGAGGTTCAGTTCGAAGCTCCCGACCGGCGCGTCGGGGACCGTCTTGAACGTGCTGCTCGTGACGCCTGATTTGCTGATCAGCGTGTTCCCGACCAGGTCGATCCTCACGCCATAGCCCTGCAGCACGACGATCAGGTTCGGCCATTCTTCGCCGCCGTTGCTGACGAAGTACGCCGGGCCTTCCAACGGCACCGGCACCAGCGGCGTGATCGCCTTGGCATGACCGACGACCGATGCCGGTGGGCACCCCGCGGGGTTGGTGTGGAACTGCGCAGCGGTGCACGCCTTCTGCAGCGTCGGCAACCGCGAGGGCAGCTGTTTGGGGAGTTCCACTTTGACCTGCTTGATGTTCGCCTGCGACCCGAACGGCGCGCTTGGATATGTGAGCTTCACATTCAGGCTCGTGCCATTCAGCCGGCTGACCTTCCCCGACGTCGAAACCGCGAATTTCGGGGCGAACCCCAACGTCGCGCAGTTGGTCGCCTGGAACGGCACCGACAGCGCCTGCGACGCGCCTTCAGCACTGCTCAAGCTCCCGCCGATTTCCGTTTTGTTGCAGTCCGTCGGGTTGAAGATGAACCCGGGACGGTTGATCGTCACGTTCACGTGCTTGATCTCCAACGGGATCCCTTCGATCGCCGTCGGGATCTTGTACGGGCCCGCGTTATCGCTCGTGACCGTCAACGCCGCCGTGGCCGGGTTGACTTCGATCTTCGCCCGCACCACCAGGCAGTCGCACGCAGGATGGTTCGCCTGCGTGTGCTCCAGATCGAACGGGCCCGCCTTCGCCGGGTTGACGATGCTCAAGCCGAACGGCGCGCCGTCGTAGGGGCCAGTGATGTACACCTTGCCACCCTTCACCGTGAACGGGTCGCCGCCGACACCGACGCCGACGGTCGTTTCCCCGATCAGGCTGTTGGGGCCGCACGTCCCCTGGTCCGCCTGCGGTTCCGGGCACAGTTCGACACCTGACAGCAGGCCGGAGAGGCCCTCCGGTATGTGCAGCGCGATCGCCTGCAGCCGCTGCTGGCCATCTTCCCTCGACATCGTCATCGTGAACGGGCTGAACCCGCCCGCCTGGATACTCGTCGTACCCGCCGTCAGCGACGGGGCGAACGGCAGGCTCGCACCCGGGCACGCGCTCCCGTTCGGACCACTGTTCACTTCGAAGCTCGACGATGCACTCACTTCTCCGGCCCCCGACCACGGCGTATAGGAGGCCTGTGTGGCGTAGCTCCCGCAGTGCGCCGGCGATGCCAGCGGTGCGCGTTCGCCACCGAAGAAATGCAGTTCGGCGTCTTCGAACGGCAGTTGCGGATCGTCTTCAAACGTCGCGACGATCTGCCCCGACGCCGTCAGGTGCACCACGCCGGGAAGCTTCACCAGCGTCCCCGACACGGGATCCTGCGCGACGATGTACATCGCCACCAGCGACCCGAACGGGTTGGCTTCCTGCGAGGCAAGGTACACCGCGCCCCGCAAGGGGTTGGGCAACAACGGCGTGCGGATCGTCACCGTGCCGATCTTCGATGCGTCCGCGCAGAAGTTGAAGCCGGGCTCAAACGCTTCGCCGGAGCCCGGAGTCCCGGGGAGCGTTGCCGTGAACGCCGGCCCTCGCACGCCCGGCTCGCTCGCCTGTTCGCGGAACCCTTCGAAGCCGACCAGGCTCTCCGAGCACGCTTCCAAGCCGTCGCCGCCGGCCGGGTTGATCGCGACGCCTTCCGGCAGCGCCACCGTGATGTCGCGCACGTTGGACTCCGCCAAGCCCGTCGGGTTCAGAACCAGTTCCTGGGGGACGTGCACGTCGACGTTCAACCCCGTCGGCGTGCTGCCAGCCGTCCCGTCCGGCGTCACCTTGATCGACGGGCCGAACGGCAGCCGGTTGCAACTGTCGAGCGCCGGCAGCGCTTCCGTGGTCCCGTACGCCTGGAAAGCACCCGGCTGCGCCCACGAGTCGGCTTCCATCGACGTCTGCAACGGCCCCGTGCAGGACGTCGGCAGCGACAGCAGCGGCGGCGGAACGTGCGCTTCCAACGGCGCGCATTCGTGAGGATTCACGGTCGTCGGGATCGCGGCTTCACGCGCAGCTTCGAGGCACTCACCACCACGCACGTTGTCGTGCCGCGAGTCGCCCGGTACGCCCCAGAACGTCACTTCGCTGCCGAGGAATTCCGCCTGCTGGCTGATGTTCCTGACATCGACCGTCACTCCGTAGTCGCCGCCGGTGCGTACGGCCGTGTCCAGGAACACCGGCACCGTGCCGTCCACCAGGAAAGCGAAGCGCGCGGGCTCCCCCGCTTCCGGTTCGAGATTGAACAAAGGAACGATGAATGGGACCGCGTCGGTGAGGCTCCCGCCCAGCGGCGCGGTATGACTGAACAGCGGGATATGAAGATTGACATATACCCGCGCAACTCCCACCACCGTCTGCGACGGGCATTCATGGCCGAAGAACTGCGCGAGCGAGCAGCGCGAGAACGGCTCCGGGTTGCCGATCAGACCGGGCGGCAGGTCGAAGTGCAGGTCCTTGGCCAGCGAGACGGGCTTGCCTTCGAGCGTTTCGTCGAGCCTCAGCGTCGTGGTCAGCTGGAAGGGGTGCGAGCCGGCCCGAGTGTCGACTTCGCCGCCCTCTTCTTCGGCGCGCACTTCGTAGCCGGCGACGCCGAACGGGGGCGCGGCGGCGTTCAGGGTCAAGGGCTGGCGCACGGCAGCGGCCGGGGCGCCTCCGCCGGTGATGCTTGCCTCGTTCACCGCGCCCGTCTTGGCCCCGGTCGAGCGCACCGCAATCCGCAGCTGAACCTGCTCATAGGGAGCCACGCTTGCGGGATAACCCAGTTCGAAGTTGCGCGCGGAGGGCGGCTTGCCCGTGAACGTGCAGGCGAGCTGGGCCCGCGAGCATGCGAGCATTTCAGCAACTTCTGCGAAGTCAGCGCCGCTGAAAGATTCGCTGACGCTCCCTTCGATACTGACCGCCTTGAGCTTGGGCGGAAGCACGTCGGCGATCGTCACCGGCTGCACCGTGGGGTCGGCGTAGCCGTCGCCGAGGTTCACCGCGTTCACGACGATCACACCATCGGGGCGTCCCCTGGTCACCTCGCTGACCGTGATGCTGAGGCTTGCGTTGTTGACCTGTTCCGCTTCGAGGAGCCTCACCCACTGTGATTCCAGTTCTCCCACGAAAGTGATCCTGTACGCTTTGCCGCCGGGCCCCGATTGACCTTCTGTGACCGACACGTTGCCGGCGCCGTACAGTTCGCTTTCCAGCTGGCGCTGGATCTGGGCCGGCGTTTCGCTCGCCGAGAGCACCACCGACTTCAGCGCGCAGCCGCAATAGGCCAATGTGCCGATACGGTACAGGCCCGTTTCGCTGCTGAGGCGGACTTCCTGGACCTCGTCGGTGGCCTTGCCCGGCTGGATGTACGTCGGCCGCGCCTGCGAGGTGATGTGCCACCACGGCGATGCGGCATACGCGGGAGCGGCACCCTGCGCGACCACGGCGCAGAGCGCCACGACGAATGCGGCGAGCAGCGTCCCGACCGCGGCGCGCTTTGAATGAAGCGGACTCATCGGTTACCTCCTCGGCGCGACTTGCCGGCCGTCGCCCTCTTGCCCTTGCCGGGCTTGGCTTTTTTTGCGGGCTTGGCTTTTTTTGGGCACCTCTTGGCCTTGCGCTTGCCGCACCTCGCCTTTGCCTTGGGCTTCGGCTTGGCCTTCGGCTTCGTGGCCGGCGTTGCCGGCGTCGCGAGGTTGCCGGTCCCCGAGAACGTCGCGCTCGCCGGTGCTCCGTACAGCGCCGGCTGCGGCGACGGCGCGGCTCGGCACGACGCTTCGGTTTCGCATTCTGGCGGCTGCGCCGGCGGCGTCGGGACACACGGCGCCGCTTCCGTGCATTCGTGCGCGTCGTACAGGTCGTAGGCGGTGTCGTAATCCTGCGTGACCAGACGCGCCTGTGTCAGAAAGAACACGTCGCCACCGCTTTCGCTCGCGTCGAGGAACGCCGATTCCACCGGCGAGGCGCCTGATGAGATCAGGCCCACGCAGCCGTCCGCGCGCGAGGCAAACATCTGGCTGGCGGAGTCACAGTCGCCGACACCGACAGGCTCGTACTCATACACATCCTCGGTGCCGTTGACGTCGTCCGGCACCAGTGCATCGGCACTGTCGAAGAACAGTCGCCCGCTATCGGAGAGATAGTGGGGCTGGTAGAAGATCATCGCTTCATGGCCGCCCGAACGAGAGTTGTCGGTGAGCTGCTGCCACGGCACGACGTTCGCCGCCACCCACGTATTGCTGAGGTTGCCTTTTGCCACAAGGCGCCCACTTTCTCCATTTACCTGCAGGCCCACCGGTCGCGCGCCGCTCGGATCGCACGACGCGCAGACCAGCTTGCCGGCGCCGGCGCCATACAGATACACCTCGGCGTCGGGCTGCCCGGTCACCGCGTCGCGCGTGTCGTACCCCGTCAGGTCGGCGCTGGACATGAACGCCAGCCATCCGCCGCTGGGGGAAACCCGGGCAAAGAGATGTTCTCTGTAAAATGAGGCACGGTCACTGCTCGACAAGGTCGCGATCAGCTTCGTCGCGCCCGCGTGACGCACATACAGGTTGAGGGCGCCCGACCGGGAGCCTGCGGCAAGCGCGCCGTAGGCGAGGAAGTACACGTACGAGCCGTCTTCGCTCGCGCCGATCACCGTCGTCACTTCCGCGGCTTCGCCCTGGTTGGGATCCACCGTGAGATCGCTCAGCCGAGCGCCGGAAGGGGCGTTCAGGTCGTATTCGTACAGATCCTCTCCGCTCGCGGAGGACTGGGCAGTCAAGTGGCCACCGTCGAGGAAGAAGATCCGCGACGCGTCGCTGCTCGCGGTCATGTAGCTCGCGCCGCTGCTCGGGCCCGTCCCCCCCTGCGGCACGTCCAGCCTGATCGTGTCGCCGGCGCCGACATCGCGTAGGTAGAGGGCCCCGCCACCTTGGAGGATGACCCGTTCCCCGTCTTCGGAGACGGCGTGCCTGACACCGGTGGCCGGGTTGCGTTCGCCCGCCAGCGTCACCGGGACTTCTTCACCCTGTGGCGGCGCGCCCACCAACTGCAGATGCCCTGCCGACCACTCGTACAGGCCTTCTTCCCCCCCGGCCGGAGCCGGGGTCGACGTGAGCTGCACCGGGGAAGCGACCACCACGTGCTGCAGATCCCCGCTGGCTCCCCTGAAGCGCGGGCCGCACGAGCGCCACGGGCATTCGCCTCGAGGTTCTTCACCGAAAACCGTGCCCGGGGGTGTGTCCGCAGCCGTGACGAGCGGCCGGTAGCACGACGAGTTGCAGGGATCGCCAACGTCCCCTTCCGGGTAGTCGGTGCGCAGATATGTCGTCGATTCGGTCGCTTCCGGCGACAACGGCGTGAAGCCGTTGGTCACCGGCACGACCGCGGCCAGCGAAAGGTCCCGTGAGAACAACCTGAATTCCCCGCCGCCGCTTTCCTGGACACCCGACTCCTGGTCGTGTGGCGGCGAGATGTCCTGCGAGGACCAGCCCGCGGCGTCACGCCGCGAGAGGACCGTCACGTCGGTCGGATAACCCTGCGGTTCGCTTTCGGTCGGTGAGCTCGTCTGGTAGGCGATCGCGTCGCCGTTCACCGACGCCTGCACGGCGCCGGGACCGGCGGACAGGATCAGCGCACCCAGCTTGTTCGGTTGGCTCACCATTTCCCACGAGCGACCATCCGGCAGCGCGAGTGGGGCCGTGGCGGGCTGCGTCGTGAACGTGTGGTCTTCCCCGTCGAGCGCTTCGAATTCGCCCGCTTTCAGTTCGTTGACGACGACGACGCGATAGTGGTAGACGGTGCCGGGCGCGAGCGCCTGCAGGCGCAGGCTGGGTTCCAAGTCGAGCGTGCCCGACCCGAGCGCTTCGCCTGGCGGCGCCGGCGCCCGCTGGCCGTATTCGGCGCTCGGGCCGTATTCGAAGTAATAGCTGGTAGGCGTCTGGTTGGGGTCGATCGTCGCCTGCATGGTCGCGGCCGTCGCGCTCACGTCCTCGACCGACTCCCCCCGGAGCAGCGCGCCGGGAGTCGTAAACGACTCATCCTGCCACGCTTCTCCGGGATTCGTACCTGCCGCGTTGCCGGCCTGCAGGCGGTAGTAGTAGGTCACGCCACGTTCGAGCCCACTCAGCGTGACTTGGACGGGCACCGGGCCTTCACCTGCGATTCCTTTGATTTCGTTTGGGCACGGCGCGACTTTCCCCAGCGCGGGGGAGGTGCCCCAGTCGAACCCGCAAGTCGCGCTACCAGCGCCATCCGCGTTGACCGTGCCGCTCAATGTCGCGCTTTCCGGCTTCAGATTGGCGACGGCAGCTGTAGTGACGTCGGGAACCACGACATCCGGACCGTACGCTTGCCGCCTGGCATAGAGGTCGTGAGAACTTGATTCCACCGCAATCGATGACGTAGAACTGGGGATGTTTTCCACGTGCCCCAGATAGGAGCCTGCGGCGCTGAACTCGTCAATCACCGGGCCTTGTTCGGGTGGGGGCGCATACGTTGCGACATAGATCTCACCATTGCCGCCGTCGGCCGCAAGGGCTCCGATGGATTCAAACGAACCACTCGGCGGCGGACCAGTGAGCTGGCGCACGAAGGTATACCCACCGAGCCCGGTCGGTTCGAACACGTCAATCACAGGGTGTCCGTTGCGGCTGTCCTCGACGAGCAGATCGCCGCTCGTTTCATCCACGGCGATCTTCTGCGCGGAGACGAAGGGTTCGCTCGGCGATACGCCCGTTATCTCTCCGACGTACCGTTCAGCGCCGTCCGCTTCGGGATGAAAAACCTCGATCGCAGGCGATTGGACACCCTGAAGAAAATTGGAAACAGCAACAAAGACGTTGCCACTGCCAGCGTCCAGTGGATTGCTCGAGTTGTCCACCGCGACATCGCTGATCGTGCCGATCTCGTAGCCGTAAGGAGCAACTGTGGGGAAGGAGCCGGCCGGCGTGGTGTGACCCAGCCAGGTCGCCTTCAGCGCCCCGGCTTCGTTGAGCACTGAGATGGACGTCGCATCGTTGGTCTGGCCAGCCACATACACCAGGCCTTCACCCGTGCCATGTCCGATCGCGATACCTTCGCCATAGCCGTAGCCATAACCCGTGTCGGGGCCGTTGAGGGCTACCGGCTGTGCGACGAACGCCCCGGTCTCCGCATCGAACTCATCAATACGAGACGGTCGCAAAAATTCCCCTTCCGCAACCCACAGATGGCCCGAGTCGACCGCCATCGACTCCATCTTCCCCAGCGGACCCGGCTGCGCCACCGCTTCACCGTGCGGCCCTGTTGCCGGGATTTCTTCCCCGAGCTGAAAGAGCGGCTCGTGGGTGTATGCCGCCCCGGCCACCGACGCGGCTGAGAGGAGGATCGCCGCGGCCACTGCCAGCACCGTCGCCACTCCAAACGCGACACGAGCACCGCATGGCTTCGCGCCGGCCGAGCGCCGGTTGTGCTCCCGTCCACGGCACACCGCATCGAACGCGGTGAGGAGCCCGGTGCTGAACTTCTTGTCTACATACTCGGCGTTATCCACTTTCACTCCTCGATCTCGATGGAGAACCTGCGACTCGTCGATGCGGCGACCAAAGCTCCAGCCTCAGGGCGCGGTCACCGCCCACGTCCCGGCCGACAGGACGGTTGCGTTTGAGGGCCCTTCGTATTCGACCAGGAGAACCGTTCCGGCTGGGCCGGCACCTCCTTCGAGGGGACCCCCTCCGGGACGCTGCGTCTCCATTATCGGGAGCCCGCCTTGTTCCGTCTTGCCTGGTTCCGGTTCGGCTTTCGGCAGCAACGTGGTGCCCTGATAGATGCAGAGATCGCCCGCGCCGGCTTTCGGGCTTTCCGTGGTTCCCGGGCAGAACGCTTCATCTGCTTTCACTTCGTTTTCGCAGGCCACCAGCGCAGCGCCGCTCAGGCTCGAGCCCACGCAGTTCTTGATCACGTAGATTTTTGTGACGCCAGCTTTCAGTGGGATCGAGAAGGAGAGCGGGACAGACCAGTGGAACCCGGTGGGGGTATCGGTCTGGAAAACAGACCATGTCCCGGTCTCCGTTTCGCCTTCCGGCAACGTTTTGGTGAAGCCGGTCGTCCCCGGAGTCCCGGCGGGACCCTGTTCGCCTTTTTCCCCGTTGCACGCGGTCGTGGTTTTCCCGCCGATCGTGAACTTGGAGCCGCCTTCTTCGCAGCCTTCTTCGCCCGCTTGGAGCGTCGCGGTGACGACGCTTTCGCCATCTGTGCCACTCGTGCCGTTGGCCCCCGCCGCGCCGTTTTCGCCCTTCACGCCGGTTTCGCCCTTGGGACCGGCCGGGCCGGCTGGTCCCGTCGCCCCGGTTGCACCCTTAGGCCCAGCGGGCCCCCGCGGGCCCGGCTTGCCTGTCGATTTGGCCTTGGTCTTGCTCTTCGCCGCAGTCGCCTGCGGGCCGCCGGCGCCACCACCCTGATCGGTGACGGCGAACGCGCCGCCGGTCGTGGCGAACAAGAGCGCTACGAACGCCATTACGGTCGCTGGGTTCAGCTGCTTGCGTATCGCATTGAGCATCGTTACTTCTCCTCCTCGTTGTCATGCGTGAAGGCGCTGCCCGGCGCTACGCACGCGTTATCGGTGTTGGCGAAGCCGGTGTGACGAAGCTGCGTTACCACCCGGTCGCCCAGCGGCGTGAGCCGCCAGGCGTTGGGCTCGCCTTTGGCGTGGCCCGCACTCGCGTTGGTAAGCAGCCCAATTCGCTTCAGACGCATCAAAAGCTTTGAGATCTGTCCGGGGTCCTGGATCCCCGCGCGCTCCGCCACCTCGCGGTTGCTGGCGCCCGGCAGCGCCGCCACACCCTCGAGCACCCGCGTGGTGCGGTAGGTCAGACGCATCGGCACGCCCCGTAGCGCATCGCCCGCGCGCGCATCCTCGGTCACGGGGCTCGCGGCGCCATCGGTTTGTGGCGCCAGGGCCGGCCGCTCCAACTCCCGTCGCGCCGCCGCCGCGCCGCGATAAGGCAGCACGATCATGCTCATCAGCTCGTTCAGCAGGCCGGTCAGCGGCCCGGGATTGCGGCGCGCCACTCGCGCATGCACGATCGAGAGCGCCGCACCCACCACGCCCTCGGCCGTCAACGGGGTGGGGCTCACACCCCGTGCACGCTCGGCGCGGCCCTCGTCCACCGCGGCCGCCAACCGCGCCAGCGCCCGCTCGCGGCGCTCCACCAGCAGCGGGCCGCCGCGCGCCGCCTGCACCATGCACACCCGCGCCAGCGCCGGGTCGCGGTCGAGTAACGCAAGGATCCTCAGCAGCCCCGCGCGCACCCGCTCGCGCCACGGGCGTCCGGCGAGACTCGCGCCGGTCGCAGCCAACTCCCGCTCCACCGAGGCGACCGCGTCGTCCAGCACCGCCGCCAAGCACTCGTCGCTGTTGGCGAACTGCTCGTAGAAGGTGCGCCGCGAAACACGCGCCCGGCCGGTCACATCCGCAACCGCCGTGTCGACATACCCCAA
>DATMLP010000003.1:0-66140 GCA_035570415.1 Solirubrobacteraceae bacterium
CAGGATCCGCTCGTGCACCGTCGCCAGCTCGGCCTGACCACCGCCGGCGACGATCCCCATCACGCGATCGCCGACCGCGAACCGATCCGCACCCTGGCCGAGTCCGATGACTTCGCCCGCGAGCTCCAACCCCGGAATGTCCTGCGGCGCGCCCGGTGGCGCGGGATAGAAGCCGCGGCGCTGCATCATGTCGGCGCCGTTGAGCCCCGCCGCGCGCACACGCACCAGCACCTCCCCAGCACCCGGCACCGGGTCGGGGCGCTCCTCGATCACGATCTCCTGCTCGCGGATAGTGGCGGCGCGCATCGGTGGAAGCCTATCCTCGCTCCAAGAGGGCGACACACTCGACGTGGTGCGTCTGCGGGAACATGTCCACCGGGCGCACCTTGCGCAGCGTCCAGCCCGCCTCGGCGAGCTGCGCGGCGTTGGGCGCGAGCGTGGTGGGGTTGCAGGAGACGTACACGATCCGCCGCGGCCCCGTTTCGATGATGCGGCGCACCGCTTTCTGGGAGAGCCCGGCACGCGGCGGATCGACGACCACCACGTCAGGGCGCCCGGCGCGCGCCAGCAGCTCCGGCAGCGCCAGCCGCGTGTCGCCGGCGAAGAAGCGGGTGTTGTCGATCTCGTTGCGTCGCGCCGCGGCGATCGCGTCGGCGACCGCCTGCTCCACCAGCTCCACCCCCCACACCTCCCCCGCGCGGGGCGCCAGCGACAGCGCGATGGTGCCGGTGCCGCAATACAGGTCGTACACGCGCTCCCACCCCTCCAGCGCGGCGTAGTCGCCCGCCAGCCCGTACAGCACCTCGGCCATCTCGGTGTTGGTTTGAAAGAACGCTTCGGGCGAGATCCGCAGCTCCAACTCGCCGAGGCGCTCGGGCAGCTCGGCCTCGCCCCACACCAGCTCCGTCTCCCCGCCGGCGGTGGTCTCCGCCAGCTGGCGCGAGCGCGTCCACAGCACCCCGCTGAGCTGCCCGCCCAGCTCGGCGTGCAGCGCGTGCGCCAGCGACGGCGCGTCGAGCTCGCCCTCGGTGGTGACCACCCGTACCTGCAGCTTGCCCGTGTGCCGCCCCTCGCGCACCACCAGGTTGCGCAGCTGCGCGCGGCCGTCCGGACCGGGGGCGGTGCGCTCCTCGCGGTGGGCGCGCGACCGCGGCTGTGAGTTGGCGGACGTCGCGGCGGTGTCGCGGCCCTCGCCCCCCTCGCCGCCCTTCTCGCCCCCTTCCCCGCCCCGCTCGCCGACTGCGTCCTCGACCGGTGCCGCATCCCCGAGGCCGCCCCCCTCCAACCCGCCGCGCTGCCACGCGCGCAGCCCCTGCGCACGACACCATTCGAGCCCCACACGCCGGGCGTGGTTGCCCTCTTCGGAGGCCAGCAGGCAGTCGTCGATCGCCACCACCATGTTCCAGCCGGCGGGGGCGTGAAACCCGCACACCAGCTCGCCGGTGCGCAGATCGTGGCCGAACGAGTACTCCAGCTTGTTGCGGTAGCGCCACTGTTGCACCGCCGGCACGATCGGCTCGACCGTGAAATCCTCGAAGCCGCCCAGCCGCCGGAGCGCCTCCTGCACCTGCGACTGCTTGATCTCCAGTTGGCGCTCGTAGGGGAGCACCTGCCACGCCACACCCGGATGGTCGGCGCGCGGGGGGATTCGCTCGGGGCCGGGCTGGAGCACCTCCAGCGTGCGCGCGTGCGCGTGGGAGCGCTTGCGCTTGTACACCACCGCGCGCACCCGATCGCCGGGGATGGCGCCGGCGACGAACACCACATAGCCGTGCTCCCCCAGCCGCGCCACGCCCTCGCCGCCGTAGGCGAGCGAGTCGATCGTCAGCTCCAGCTCCTGGCCGCGCTCGGGGCGCGCGGCGCGCGGGGTGGTGGCGGTGGTGGTGGGGAGCGGCTCGGCGGAACTCATGCGGAAAGGTCCGCCACCGCCGCCGCGCCGCGCGCGTCGTCGGCGCCGATGCCGCCCACCAGCAGCTCCAGCAGCGCCTTCTGCGCGTGGCGGCGGTTCTCGGCCTGCTCCCAGATGCGCTGGCGCTCGCCGTACATCACCTCGGCGGTGATCTCCTCGCCGGGGTGCGCCGGCAGGTCGTGCATCGCGAACGCGCCCGCCGCGGCCGCGTCGAGCAGCGCGTCGTCGACGCGGTAGCCCGACAGCGCCGCGCGCCGCTCGGCGGCCGTGGCCTCGTCGCCCATGCTCACCCACACGTCGGCGTACACCGCGCAGGCGCCCTCCACCGCCTCGTGGGGATCGCGGTGCAGCGTCAGCGTTCCGGTGGCGCCGGCGGGAAGCGCGAGGTCGTCCTCCAGCGCGTAGCCGGGGGGCGAGGCCACCGCGATGTGCATGCCGGCGAGCGTCCCCAACACGGCGAGGGAGCGGGCAACGTTGTTGCCGTCGCCCACATACGCCAGCTTCAGCCCCTCCAGGGCGCCGTAGGCCTCGCGCAGCGTGAACAGGTCGGTGAGCGCCTGGCAGGGGTGGTGGCGGGCGCTCAGCATGTTGACGATCGGCACGGCGCTGTGGGCGGCCAGCTCCTCCAGCACGGCGTCGGGGCCGGTGCGCAGCCCCACCGCCGCGACATGCCTGGAGAGCACGAGCGCGGTGTCGCGCGGCGACTCGCCGCGCGAGAGCTGCAGCTCGTCGCTGCGCAGCACCACCGCATGCCCTCCCAGCTCGTCGATCCCCACCTCGAACGACACGCGGGTGCGGGTGGAGGGCTTCTCGAAGATCAGCGCCACGTTGCGGCCGTCCAGCGCGCTGGACGATCGCGGCGCGGCCTTCAGCTCCGCGGCGCGCGTCAACAGCGCGTCCAGCTCGGTCGCGCTCAGCTCGGCCCCCGTGAGGAAGTGGCGCGTGACGGTGGCCGGCGGGAGCGCCGTGACGCCGGCGGGCGGGGATCGGTAAGTGGGCATGGGAGCGCCAGTCTAGGCTAGGCTGAGCCTCAGTTGACGAACACGGCAGGGTTTGGCTGAGCGGGGCCGAGGAAGACGAGGGAGAATCGAGCATGAGAGGAGCGATGTGAGGGGAACGATTGCGCTTGCCGCCGTGTGCGTGGCGCTTGTATTCGCCGCGGGTTGCGGGTCCGGCGGATCCACCACCACCGGCAACTCGACGGGCGCCGGCTCCGGCGCCACCACCACATCCAAGAAAACCACCGCCAGCGGGGGGCTGAAAGCCGTCACGGCCCCCAAATACGCATCGCCGTCGTCTTCCGAAGCACCGAAGAGCGGCGTGGTGGGGATCGCCTACCGCAACATCGCGATCGACCCCGACACCGTGCGCGCGAAGGTGGGCAGCACGATCAAGTGGACCAACGAAGATCCCGAGAAGTGCAACGTCACCAGCGAGGGCGGCCCCTACAAGTTCGCCTCCAAGGACTTCGGCGAAGGCGGGGGCTTCGAACTGAAGCTCGACAAGCCGGGCGTGATCCACTACGAGTGCACCTACTACCCCACCACGATGAACGGCACGATCGAAGTCGTGGGGTAGGAGTAATCGAGCCGGCCGGCACCGTCAGGGTTCGAGCATCAGGGCTACGATCGGCGCGGGAATCGCCACTGCTCTGCCGTCGCGATCGACGACAGAGCGTGTCGCAAGGACGGCTGCACCGTGGTAGGCGGCCTTGGCGGTCTGCGCCTCCCGTCGCCATGCTCCGTCGACGTACTTGCTCTCGAAAGGCACGCCGCCCATCCAGGGTCCGACGAAGTCGATCTCGCCCTTGGTCGCGGTTCGCCGGTACATGACGCTTTCAAAGCGGGGGTACGAGCCCGGCTCGACTGCCTCGCGTTGGCGCAGGAGGCTGAGCCCGATCTGCTGCTCGCTGAGCTTCGTCGGATCCGGCGCGCTCACGGCTTCCGGATTGCGCAGATGGGCGAGGCGTGCCAGCAACGGATCGGTGAAGTAGAGCTTGCTCCTGGCCCTCAGGTGGGGTGCGCCCCGCCCCTCTCGATGGCATGGCCACAGGATGAATGCCTCCACCAGGTCGTGCACACGGCGTGCCACGGTCGCACCCGCAGCTCCCGAGTCTCTCGCGACGCCCTCGAAGTTGAGAGGTGTGGTGAGGGAGGCGGCGATCTGGGCGAGCAGCGCCTGGGTTTGCCCGGCGGAGAACCGAACGCTCCTGATGGCCTCGCCGTGGATGACATCCCAGAGTGAGCCGACAAGCGCCGGCTCGACCTCTCCGTGGCGGATGAAGTCCTCGACCGCCTGCGGGAAGCCACCCGTCTGGAGGTAGACCTCCCACGCATCGATGAGCTGGTTTGACCACGGAAAGAGTTCATCGACCACAGCGGTGGCCTCGGGGCGCAGGAAGTCCTTTGCTCTGATCGAAGGGGTATCGGGAAGCTCGACGCCGATGACCCGGCAGAAGTCCTTGAAGCCCATCGGCAGCAAGATGAGGTTGGGCTCCGAGGCACCGCCTCGCCTGCCGGCCAGCGCCTTGGTGGCCTCGGCGAGCCCGTGGGCGGAGGAGCCGGTGAGCACCACGCAGTCTTCGCCGAAGGGGTCGTTGTCGCGCAGCCACTTGATGCGGTTGGGCCAGTCGCCCTTGACGGCCGTGATCTCGTCCAGGAACCAGAACCGGGGCTCGCGCACGCCGCGCGTGGCGATCCCGCGGCCACGGTCGGCCAGTGCCCTGAGATCGGGTGCCAACCAGCCCTCACACGACGCGTGGATGATCCTGCGGGGATCGATGCCCCCGTCGATCAAGCGTGAGATCGCCCGCTTGACCTCGACGCTCTTGCCGACCCGGCGCGGGCCGCTCACGATGTAGAGGCCTCCTGGGACGAGGTCCGAGAGGAGCCGCGCGTCGTGATGATAGGGCGCGTCTGCGGCGCGGCGCAGATCCCTATCGTCGGACTCCCATCCATGCGGCTTACGCCACCATAGGTTGGTCTTTCGCAACGCTATATCGAGATCGCCGGGCTTCAAAGCTCTTGCTTTGGAAGCATACTTTATTTTATGCTTTCGGCAAAAAAAGTATACTTTATTTGAATATAACTTAGAAAAAAGTATATTTCCCCTGGAGGAGAGTGCTTCTGCCCGCACCGCTGGCACCGCCGGGAGTTCCCATCAAGAGCCGGCCCCTCCCCGGAGAAAGCGTCAGAGGAGTTCGGCCAGCCCCGCGTCCGGGGTGGAGGCGGTGGCGTAGGTGCGCCGCGGAATCCGCCCGGCGCCGTGGGCCAGCCGTCCGGCGTCCACCGCGTGGCGGATGGCGCGCGCCATCCGCACCGGGTCGGCCGCCCTCGAGATCGCCGAGGCGGCCATCACCGCGTCGCAGCCCAGCTCCATCGCCAGTGCCGCGTCGGAGGCGGTGCCGATGCCGGCGTCCAGCACCACCGGCACCTGCACGGTTTGGCGCAGCAGCGCGATGTTGTAGGGGTTGCGGATGCCCATGCCGCTGCCGATCGGCGCCCCCAGCGGCATCACCGCGGCGCAGCCCACGTCCTGCAAACGCCGCGCCAGCACGGGGTCGTCGGTGGTGTAGGGGAGCACGGTGAAACCATCGTCCACCAGTTGCTCGGCGGCGCGCAGCAGCTCGGGCGCATCGGGCAGCAGCGTCTCCTCGTCGCCGATCACCTCCAGCTTGATCCACTCGGTGGCAAACGCCTCGCGCGCCAGCTTGGCGGTGAGCACCGCGTCGCGCGCGGTGTGGCAGCCGGCGGTGTTGGGCAGCAGCCCCACGCCCGCATCGGCCAGCACGTCGATAAGCGAGCCGCGGGCGGCCGGATCCACCCGCCGCAGCGCCACCGTCACCAGCTCGCTGCCGCTGGCGCGGATCGCCGCCGCCATCAGCTCCAGCGACGGGAAGCCGCCGGTGCCCAGCAGCAGTCGCGAGCGCAGCGTGCGGCCGGCGATCGCGAGCAGGTCGGCGGCGGGCTCGACGGACTCGGTGCCGCCAACCGGTGCGGCGGCGGATGCGCTGGTGGACGCCATCCTCAGATCATCCTCCCTGCATCGCGCTCAGCACCTCCACATGCGCATCGGCGCCGAGCACGAAGCTGTCCCAGCCGGAGCGGGGCACCACCTCGGCGTCCACCGCCACCGCCACGCCGCGTGCGTCGAGCGCCAGACCCAGCCGCGACAGCGCGTCGGCGACGGTCTCGCCGGCGCGCAGGTCGGAGTGTCGGCCGTTGAGCAGGATCATGCCGGCACCCCGGTCGCCGGCAGCGCGCCTGCGGTTGGGGTTCCCGCGATGGCGGGCACCTGCTCGAGCGGCATCCCCGTCAACGCGTCCGCCACCAGCTCGGCGGTGAGCGGCGTCAGCAGGATGCCGTTGCGGTGGTGGCCGGTCGCCCACACCAACCCCTCGACCGCACCGGGGCCGATCGCGGGGACGTTGTCGGGGGTGGCAGGCCGGAACCCGACCGACAGCTCCTCGATTTGCAGCTCCAGCACGCCCGGCACCAGCTCGCGCGCGTGGCGCACCAGCTCATGCACGCCGCCCACCGTGGGCTGCGTGTCGAAGCCGCGCTCTTCGACGGTGGCGCCCAGCACGTAGCGCCCGTCGCCGCGGGGCACCAGATAGCCGCCGTGAAAACGCACGGTGCGCTCCAACAGACCGGGTCCGGCGGGGTCGCGCAGCCGCAGGATCTGGCCCTTGACGGGGCGCACCGGCACGCGCTCATGGGGCGCCAACCCGGCCAGCTCGCCGCTCCAGGCGCCGGCCGCGAGCACAACGCGTTCGGCGAGCACGCGCTCCCCGTCGGCGAGCGCCACGCCCGACACGGCGCCGTCGGCTGCCGATGCCGGATCGCCGTCGACCACCGGCGCCCGACCGCCGGTCCCCGCGCGCGCGACAGCGCTCACGGGGGCGTGCTCGCGCACCTGCACCCCGGCGCGCTCGCACGCCCGCCGCAGGGCGGCCAGCAGGCGGCGCGGATCGACGCTGTGATCGTCGGGCGCCTCCAGCGCCAGCCGCAGGGTGGGCGCCAGCGCCGGCTCCAGCTCGCGGGCGGCGCTGGGCGGCAGCCGTCGCGCGTACAGCCCGAGCGAGCGGCGCAGCTCCAGCTGGCGCGTCAGCTCGCGTGCCTCGTCGTCGTCGCGCGCCACCACCAGCGTGCCAGCGCGGCACAACCCCACCTCTTCCCCACTCTCCTGGAGCAACTGCGCCGCAAACTCCGGCCACATCCGCGCCGAGCGCAAACCTAGCTCCAACACGCTTTTGGCCGCCTCGCCATACTCGGCCTCCGACACCGGTGCCAGCATCCCGGCGGCCACGGCCGAGGCGCAGTCGGCGCCAATTTCGTTGCGCTCCAACACGACGACCGACAGACCCCGCTGCCGCGCTCGCCACGCGACCGCAAGGCCGATCGCGCCGCCGCCCACGACCGCCACGTCGAGCGTTTTGCCACCGCCACTCACCCGATCGATGCTAGCCCCGGCTGGTGCGCCTTACCCGTGCGAGACTTGAGGCGATGGAGCGCGAGGCGACAAGCACCACCGAGATCGGCCACCCAAGCCAGGGCGCCCCACCCTCCGCCCGCTCTCCCCTGCGTATCCAGCGGCGCGCCCGGCTGCTGCAGGCGCGGCTGTATCTCGTGTGTGACGCCCAACCGGGGGGCCGCGAGCTGGCGGACGTGCTGCGCGCCGCGATCGCCGGCGGCGTGGACGTGGTGCAGCTGCGCGACAAGCGGCTGGGCGACGAGGAGCTCACGGCGTTCGCCCGCGAGGCCGCGGCGCTGTGCGCAGAGCTGGGAGCGTTGTTCGTCGTCAACGACCGTCCCCGGGTCGCCGTGGCGGCGCGGGCCGACGGCGTGCACGTCGGCCAGGACGACACGCCGGTGGCGGAGGTGCGCCGGTTGGTGGGGCCGGACATGGCGATCGGACTCTCCACCCACGCGCCCGCGGAGATCGATGCCGCCGACCCGGAGCTGGTGGATTACATCGGCGTGGGGCCGGTGCACGCCACGCCCACCAAGCCCGGCCGCCCGGCGGTGGGGCTGGAGCTGGTGGCGTACGCGGCGGCGCACGCCCGTGTGCCGTATTTCGCGATCGGCGGGATCGACGAGCGCACGCTGCCGGCGGTGGTGGCGGCCGGGGCCGAGCGGGTGGCGACGGTCCGCGCGATCGCCGAGCACCCCGATCCGGAGCAGGCGGCACGGGCACTGCGCACACGGCTGGAGGCCCCGTCGGATGCACGGTCCGCGCGAGCCGCCCGCGATGCGCGGCTGCGCGCCGGGCTGACGCCGCTCGGCGAGCACGAGCGACCCGCGACGTTGACCGTTGCGGTGGGGGTGGCCGCGCTGCTCGCCGCCGGGGTGCTGGTGGGCGCGCTCACGATCCACAACCTGCGCAGCCACGGCGGCTCGGTGCCCGGCGGGATCTTCATCGCGCTGGTGCTGGCGGCGCTGGCGGCCGGGATGTACCGGCGACGCTACTGGGCGGTGCTCGGCTTCGAGGCGCTGCTGGCCTTCCAGATCACGCTCAGCTCGCTGGCGCTGGTGGCCGCCACGTCGCTGCTCACCGTTGCCGTGTGCCTGCTCAGCATCGGCCTCGGCGGCTGGCTGTTCTGGAAGCTGGTGCGCGTGATGGGACGAATGCAGGCCGGCGAGCGCGCGACGCGGGGCGCCGGGGCGCCTTCGGGCTCCACCGCCGGCCGCACGGCCGAGGGCGGAGCGGACTCGTCCGCTCGCGGCCTGCGATAGGCTCGCGCAACTGTGGCAGGCAGCTCCTACGACTGCGTCGTGATCGGCTCCGGACCGGGTGGGTACGTGGCGGCGATCCGCGCCGCGCAGCTGGGAATGAAGACGGCGGTGGTGGAGCGCGACAAGGTTGGTGGACGGTGCCTCAACTACGCTTGCATCCCCGCCAAGGCGGTGCTGCGCTCGGCCGACCTGCTGAGCGAGATCCGCGACAGCGAGGAGTTCGGGCTGAAAGTGAGCGGCGTGGAGATCGACTACGCGGCGATCCAGGCGCGCCGCGCCAAAGTGGTCGCAACGCTCACCGGCGGCGTGGCAGCGCTGTTCAAGAAGAACGGAATCGAGTTGATCGAGGCCCGCGGCGCGCTGAGCGCCGACGGGGGCGTGCTGGTGACGAGCGCCGGCGGCGAGCGCCAGGCGCTGGCGCCCACCAACGTGATCCTCGCCACCGGCTCCCTGCCCCGGGCGATCCCGGGCGTGGAGCTGGGGGGGCGCGTGATCGGCACCGAGGAGGCGTGGGCGCTGCCGGAGGTGCCCGCCCGCCTGGCGGTGGCGGGCGCGGGCGCGTCGGGCACGGAGATCGCCTCCGCGTTTGCGCGGCTGGGCAGCGAGGTGCTGCTGATCGAGATGCTCGACCGCGTGCTGCCGGCCGAGGACGCCGACATCTCGCGCCTGGTCGAGCGCGGACTGAAGCGCCAGGGGATCGCCGTGCACACCAGCACGCCGGTGAGCGACGTGTCGGTGAGCGAGTCGCGAGTCAGCTTCGCGTACGGCCAGGAGTCGGCGCAGGTGGACTACCTGGTGATCGCCGCCGGGCGCGGCGCCGACATCGACGGCCTCGGGTTGGCCGAGGCCGGGGTGGCGCTGGACGAGCGCGGTTTGATCGCGGTGGACGGCGCGCTGCGCACCAGCCGCGCGGGCGTGCACGCGATCGGCGACCTGGTGGCGGGCCCGGCGCTCGCGCACAAGGCCTCCGACGAGGGGATCATCGCCGCCGAGGACATCGCCGGGCGCGCCACCCACCCACTCGCCTATGTGGACATCCCGCGCGCCACCTTCTGCACCCCCAACGTGGGCTCGTTCGGCCTCACCGAGGAGCAGGCGCGCGAGCAGGGGTATGAGGTGGTGGTGGGCAAGGTGCCCTACGGCGCGGTGGGCGGCGGCATCGTGTACGGCGACCGCAGCGGCTTGGTGAAGCTGGTGGGCGAGTCGCGCTACGGCGAGTTGCTGGGCGGGCACATCGTCGGCAGCCGCGCCACCGAGCTGATCCAGGAGCTGGTGAACGTGCGCGCACTGGAGGGCGGCTATTCCGAGGTGGCGCGCATCGTCCACGGCCACCCCACGCTGTCGGAGGCGGTGATGGAGGCCGGCCGCGCCACCGACGGCTGGCTGATCCACGGCTAGAGCGAATCGCGCGGCCACGCACTCGGCTGCTGACCGCGATGGGAGCGGAGATACGCTCTGACTGTGAGCCGCGCCTTCTACTTCGACCTCGCCAGCCCCCTCGCCTATCTCGCGGCCGAGCGCGTCCTCCACATCTTCTCGAGCCCCCCCGCCCCACTCCAGTGGCAGCCGGTGCTCGCCCGCGAGCTTCCGGGCGCCGAGTCCTTCGAGGCGTTCCGCTGCCTCACCGAGGCGGAGATCTTCCGTGGCGAGGTCGAGCGCCGCGCGGACGCGCTCGGCTTGCCACCGCTGCGCTGGCCGCAGCCGTTTCCGTTCGACAGCACCCTGGCGATGCGCGTGGCCACCTATGCGAAGAACATCGGCCGCGTGGTGCCGTTCGCGCAGGCCGCTTTCCGCCAGGCGTTCGCCGGTGGACACGACCTGGAGAGCACCGACTTCGTGCTGATCGCCGCCGCGGCCTGCGAGATGCACCCCGAGGCGGTGTTGAAGGGGGCGCGACTGCGCTCGGTGGCGGAGCAGCTCAAGGCCGCGACCGCGCAGGCGGCGAGCGCGGGTGTCAGCGACGTGCCCGCGGTGCGGATCGGCGAGCGGGTGTTCGCCGGCGAGCGCGGGCTGGAGGCGGCGGGAGCGCAGATCTTGGGCACAGCCGCCCGATGAAAGCCAACCGCGCCTACCGGCTGATCGTCAGGCGCGGCGGCTGGATGCCCGCGCCGCTGGCCGACCCGGGGCGGATCGACCATCTCGAGGTGGTGGAAATCGACAGCGGCGAGGTGGTGCTGTTCTGGGACTGCCCACCACAGCAGGCGGCGCGGCGCGCGCGGGCGCTGCGCGCCGACCTGGCGCAGCTGCCGGCGGAGGAGTTCATCGCCCGCTGGTCTACCGTGGAGCATTGATGGCCACACCGCTTCCCGACCCCGACACCGCGCGCGAGTGGCTCCAGACGATGACGCTGATCCGTCGCTTCGAGGAGCGCGCCGGCGAGATGTACGCGCGCGCCAAAGTGGGCGGCTTCCTGCATCTGTCGATCGGCGAGGAGGCCACTATCGTCGGCAGCGCGAGGGCGCTGCGCGAGCGCGACTACCTGATCTCCACCTACCGCTCGCACGGCCATGCGCTGGTGCGCGGCACGCCCCCCGGCAACGTGATGGCGGAGCTGTTCGGCAAGCGCGACGGCTGCTCGCACGGGCGCGGGGGCTCGATGCACATGTTCGACTCCCAGCGCCGCTTCATGGGCGGGTACGGGATCGTCGGCGGCAACCTGCCGATCGCGGCGGGGATCGCACTGGCGAGCGACTATCGCGGCGAGGACGAGGTGACGCTGTGCGTGTTCGGCGACGGCGCCTCCAACCAGGGCACGTTCGGCGAGACGCTCAACCTCGCCGCGCTGTGGCGGCTGCCGGTGGTGTTCATGGTCACCAACAACCAGTTCGGGATGGGCACGGCTTTGGGGCGCCATTCGGCGGTCACCGACCTGCGGCGCAAGGGCGAGAGCCTGGGGGTGCCGGGGATGCGGTGCGACGGGATGGACGTGCTCGACACGCACGCGGTGGTCGCCGAGGCGGTGGAGCGCGTGCGCTCCGAGCGCCGGCCGCTGCTGGTGGAGGCCGTCACCTACCGCTTCCGCGGCCACTCGATGGCCGACCCGGAGGAGTACCGCACCAAGGACGAGGTGGCGCAGTGGCGCGAGCGCGACCCGATCCCGGCGTTCGGCGATCTGCTGGAGCGCGAGGGGGCGATCGACGCGCAGGAGCGCGCGCGGATCGACGCGCACGCGCTGTCGCGGGTGGACGAAGCGGTGGCGTTCGCCGAAGCCTCGCCGTTTCCGGCACCCGACTCGCTGTACGACGACGTGTACGTGCTGGGCGATCAGGTGCGGGGCTGGTATTCGGTGCGCACCTTGCAGCCGCCCGACGGCGCCGGCGGGCCCCCCGCGGCGACCGGCGCGGACGCGGTGACGGATGAGATCCCGCAGCAGATCACCAGCGCGCTGCTGGCCGGGGAGGACGCCTGAATGGCGAGCATGCGCTACCGCGAGGCGCTGAACGCCGCGCTGCGCGAGGAGCTGCGCCGCGACGAGCGGGTGGTGCTGATGGGCGAGGACATCGGCGTGTTCGGCGGCGCCTTCAAGGTGACGGACGGGCTGCTGGAGGAGTTCGGCGAGCGGCGCGTGCGCGACACGCCGATCTCCGAGAACACGATCGTGGGGATGGGCGTGGGCGCCGCGATGGTGGGTTTGCGCCCGGTGGTGGAGCTGATGACGATCAACTTCGCGCTGCTGGCGCTCGATCAGATCGTCAACCACGCGGCCCACATCCACTACATGTTCGGTGGTCAGGCGCGCGTGCCGCTGGTGGTGCGGATGCCACAGGGGGCGGGCCACCAGCTGGGCCCCACCCACTCGCACTGTTTTGAGGCGATCTTCATGCACGTCCCCGGCCTGCTGGTCGCCACCCCCTCCACCCCCGCCGACGCCAAGGGCCTCTTGAAGGCGGCGATCCGCGACGAGAACCCGGTGATCTTCATCGAGCACGAGTCGCTGTACGGCCAGCGCGGGGAGGTACCCGACGAGGAGGAGCACGTGCTTGACTTCGGCCGCGCCGCCGTGCGCCGCGAGGGCGCCGACGTGACGATCGTGGGCATTTCGCGGATGGCGATCACCGCCGAACGGGCGGCGGACACGCTGGCGCGCGAGCACGGCGTGCAGGCCGAGGTGATCGACCCGCGCACGCTGCGCCCGCTCGACCTCGACACGATTTTGCGCTCCGTGTACACCACCAACCGCTGCGTGGTGGTGGAGGAGGGGTGGCCGCATGGGGGCGTGGGCGCCAACCTCAGCGCGCTGATCACCGAGCAGGCGTTCGACGAGCTGGACGCCCCGGTGCGGCGCGTCACCGGCGCCGACGTGCCGATGCCCTACTCCAAGCCCCTGGAGGAGATCGCCTTTCCGCACGAGCCGCAGGTGGTGCAGGCGGCGCTGGAGGTGCTGGGACTGAAGCCGGGAGACACGCGCGAATCCCCGTTTCAGCCAGCGCCGGCGCAACACGGGGCCGGATCGGCGAGGCGCTGATGGCCGAGATCGTGATGCCTCGCCTGTCGGACACGATGGAGGAGGGCACCGTGCTGCGCTGGTGCAAGCGCGAGGGCGAGCACGTGGCGCACGGCGAGGAGCTGGTGGAGATCGAGACCGACAAGGCGGCGATGGTGTACGAGTCCGACCAGGAGGGCGTGCTGAGGGAGATCGTGGCGCACGAGGGCGACACGCTTCCCGTAGGCGCGACGATCGCGCACGTCGGGGAGACGGCAGAGGCCGTCGAGGCGCCCAGCGCGACCCCGACCGCGGTCGCCGAAGCGCCTCCTCGGCAGGCCGACGTTGCCGTGCGAGGCACGGTGCGCGCAGGCGAGGACCGTGTGAAAGCCTCGCCGCTGGCGCGGAGGATCGCCAACGAGAGCGGCGTGGACCTGCACACGATTGCCGGCACCGGCCCCAGCGGCCGGGTCGTCAAGGCCGACGTGGAAGCCGCTCGTGCGGCGGCGGCACCCGCGCCCGTCTCGGCGGAACCTTCGCTCATTACCGCCGCAGCCGAGCCCGCTCGCGCGGAAGCCGCCCCCACGCTCGCCGAGCGCGTGGCCACCGCGAAGGGCGAGACGACCGTGGTGGCGCTGACGCGCACCCAGCAGACGGTCGCGCGGCGGATGGCCGAGTCGAAGGCGACGATCCCCGACTTCGCGCTGCAGGCGGAGATCGACATGGAGCGGTGCGTGGGGCTGCGTGAGGAGCTGAAGCGCCTCTCCCCCGAACAGGCACCGACCTACAACGACATGATCGTAAAGGCGTGCGCGCTGGCGCTGCGCCAGCATCCGCGCGCCAACGGCGGCTACCGCGACGGCCAGCTGCAGCTGCACTCGCGCGTCAACGTGGGCGTGGCGGTGGCCACCGCCGACGCGCTGGTGGTGCCCACCGTGTTCGACGCCGACCTCAAGGCGCTCGGCGAGATCGCCCGCGAGACTCGCGCTCTCGCCGAGCGGGCGCGCGCCGGCGCGATCACACCCCCGGAGCTGAGCGGCGGCACGTTCACGGTGTCCAACCTGGGGATGTACGGCGTGCGCAGCTTCAGCGCGATCGTCAACCCCCCCCAGGCGGCGATCCTCTCAGTCGGCTCGCTGCAGCCGCGCGCGGTGGTGCACGAGAGCGAGATCGCCGCCCGGCACACGCTGGCGGTGACGCTGGTGTGCGACCACCGCATCCTCTACGGCGCCGACGCCGCCCGCTTTCTCCAGCGCATCGGCGAGCTGCTGGAGGAGCCGGCGGCGCTTACGCTGTAGCGACCCCCGGCGCTAGGCTGGATGAGAAGATGACACCGGCCGTCCACCAGGACGAGGAGCTGTGGGTGTGCCACCTCGGCACCATTCCCTACCGTGACGCCCTCGCCATCCAGCAGGATCTAGCCGCGCGCCGCCGGGCCGGCGATCTGCCCGACACGCTGCTGCTGCTGGAGCATCACCCCGTGTACACCCGCGGACGGCGCTCGCTCCCCGGCGAGCTGACGCTGGGTGAGGACTTCTACCGCGCACGCGGAATCGAGGTGGTGCCGACCGACCGCGGCGGGCGCGTCACCTACCACGGGCCCGGGCAGCTGGTGGGCTACCCGATCATGGGCGTCACCGACGTGATCGCCCATCTGCGCACGATCGAGGACGCGATCGTGGCAGCGCTCGCCGAGGAGGGCGTCGCCGCGCGCTCGCGGCCGCAGGACGGCCCCGACTACACCGGGGTGTGGGTGGCAGACCGCAAGATCGCCTCGCTCGGCGTGCATGTGTCGCGCGGAGTTTCCACGCATGGATTCGCCGTGAACGTGGACAACGACTTGGAGCCTTTCTCATGGGTGGTCGCCTGCGGGCTGGCGGATGTGGAGATGACCTCAATCGCCGCCGAGCTGGGTGGTGGGACCTCGATCGAGTGCGCTCGCACGCGCATCGCGGCTAGCTTCTGCCGGGTGCACGGTCGCCGCCAGCGACCAGTCGCGGCCCGAGAACTCGGCATCGACGCCGCACGGGTCGCGGAGTTCGCAGCGGTATGAGCGTCACCCGCTCCCGCGCCAACCCCGGCGGCGCCGACGTGCTGCGTGTGCTGGGCCCTGAGGTCCGCCCGCTGCGCGAGCGCAAGCCGCCGTGGCTGAAGGTGCCGGCACCCGGCGGCGAGCGCTACCGCGCGCTCACGGAGCTGATCCGCGACGAGCAACTGCACACCGTCTGCCAGGAGGCGGCCTGCCCCAATGTGGGCGAGTGCTGGGAGCGCGGCACCGCCACGTTCATGATCCTCGGCGACACCTGCACGCGCCGCTGCGGCTTCTGCAACGTCAAGACCGGCCGCCCCACCTGGAACGACCCGCTGGAGCCGGCGCGCGTGGCGCGCTCGATCGCGCGCATGGGGCTGCGTCACGCGGTGGTGACCTCCGTCGATCGCGACGACCTGCCCGACAAGGGAGCGTCGGCGTTCGTGGGGGTGATCCGCCAGGTGCGCCACCAGGCCCCGGGTTGCGTCATCGAGGTGCTCACCCCCGACTTCCAGGGGCAGGAGATGCCGCTGGCGAAGGTGATCGCCGAGCGTCCCGACGTGTTCAACCACAACGTGGAGGTCGTCCCGCGCCTCTACCCGCTGGCGCGCCGCGGCTCCTCGTTCGCGCGCTCCTGCCGCGTGCTGTCATTGGCCAAGCAGATGGGCGGCGCCGAGGTGACGACGAAGTCGGGGCTGATGGTGGGCCTCGGCGAGACCCACGAGGAGCTGGTGGAGGCGTTCGCCGCCCTGCGCGCGCACGGCGTGCAGGTGCTCACCGTCGGCCAGTATTTGCGTCCCTCCGGGCGCCACCTACCGGTTGTGCGCTACTGGCACCCCGACGAGTTCGCCGCGCTGGAGCGCGCGGCGTACGAGCTGGGCTTCGAGCACATCGCCGCCGGCCCGCTGGTGCGCTCCTCCTACCACGCCGACCAGCACGTCTCACAGCGCCAGGCCGGCGTGGGTCCCCTGGCGTAGAGGTAGTCTGCGCCGATCGCCCGCTTCATGCAGATCTCCCGGTGGCCACAATGACGCGCCTGCTCGTACTGCTGGTCGCGATGCTGTTCATTTTCGGCCTCGCGTTCCTCACGCTGCACACGATCGTGGCCCAGAAAGGCATTTCGATCGACTCGGCGGTGTCGGTGTTCGTGGTGGTGCTGATGGGTGTGGGAATCATCGGCGCGCTGTTCAACCCCCCGCGACGCTGAACGTACCTCGACGCATCCCCGGCCGAAGGTAGTACCGTATGGAGGCGATTGACTGGTCAGTCAACCAAGGAGGCGACGTGGATCTCGACGACACACCAGAGCAGGCCGCCTACCGCGCACAGGCGCGTGCGTGGCTGGAGCAGCACAAGTCCGAGGCGCCGGTGCTCACCGGCCCGGGGGCACTGAAGGACGAGGACGAGATCGTCGCCGCGCGGCGGGCCTGGCAAGGCAAGCTCGCCGAGGGCGGGCTGGCGGGTGTGACGTGGCCGCAGGAGTACGGCGGCCAGGGCAAGGGCCCGATCGACCAGGTGATCTGCAACCAGGAGATTGCCCGCGCCGGGGTGCCGGGGATCCTCGACGCGATCGGCGTGGGGATGCTGGGCCCGACGATCATCGCGCACGGCGCCGAGGAGCAGAAGGCGCGCTATTTGGGCCCGATGCTGCACGGCGACGAGGTGTGGTGCCAGCTGTTCTCCGAGCCCGCCGCCGGCAGCGACCTGGCGGCGGTGCAGACCCGCGCGCGCCAGCAAGAGGACGGCAGCTGGCGGCTGTCGGGGCAGAAGGTGTGGACCACCAACGCGCAGTTCGCCTCCTACGGCCTGCTGCTGGCGCGCACCGACCCCGACGTGCCCAAGCACAAGGGCATGACGATGTTCATCGTGCCGATGGACGCGCCCGGCGTGACGGTGCGCGGACTGCGCCAGATCTCCGGCGAGGCTGAGTTCAACGAGGTGTTCTTCGACGACCTGTCGCTCGACGCCGACGCGGTGGTGGGCGGCGTGGGCAACGGCTGGGGCACGGCGCTCACCACGCTGATGTTCGAGCGCGTCACGATCGGGCTGGGCGGTGAGGGCCTCGGCTACAACTCCAACCGCTTCGCCGCCGCGATCGCCGCCGACGCGCACGCACGTCGCGACCCCGAGGTGCGCCGCCAGCTGGGCGAGCTGGCCGCGGAACTGATGGCCGTGCGCTTCACCGGCTACCGCACGCTCACAGCGCTGCAGCAGGGCCAGATCCCCGGGCCGGAGGCGGGCTTGGCGAAGGTGACGATCGTCAACGGCGCGATCAAAGCCGGCGATCTGATCGCCGACGTGGTCGGCCCCGACGCGCTGAGCACCGACAGCGAGTGGGCCTACATGATCTCCTTCCTCCCCGGCCTGAAGTCGGCCGGCGGCACCGAAGAGATCCTGCGCAACATGATCGGCGAGCGCGTGCTCGGCCTGCCGTCAGAGCCGCGTTTGGACAAGGGCATTCCCTTCTCAGAGCTGCGCGCGAAGGAGGCGGCGAAGGCATGAATTTGGCACTTTCAGACGAGCAGGTGCTGCTGCGCGAGGCCGCCCGCGGGGCGCTGTCGCGCTTCAAGACGCTGGAGGAAGCCCGTGAGGCGCTGGACAGCGGCGGCTCCCCCACCGATCTGTGGCCGACCGCCAAGGAGGCTGGCTGGCCGGGCCTGCTGATCGACGAGGCGCACGGCGGCGCCGGGCTGGACGCGTTCGACGCGATGCTGGTGCTCGGCGAGTGCGGTCGCGTGCTGGCTGCGGTGGCGCTGCTCGGCCACCTGCCCGCCACCGCGATCCTCAACGACTCACCGGCGGCCGCGTCGCTGCTGGGCGACTTGGCGAGCGGCGAGCGGCGAGCCGCCTACCTGCCGGCGCGCCCGCCGGACGACCTCTCCGAGAGCTGGAGCGTGGATCCGGCGAGCGGGATGGAGCGCGGCGCCCTCCCCACGGCCGCTGGCGCCGGCGACGACGCGAAGGTAAGCGGCCGGATCGCGTTCGCCCCCGACTCCCCCGGGGCTGACGTGCTGGTGGGGATGGCGCTGGTGGACGGTCAACCGACGGGCTTCGCCGTGGAGGCCGCCGCCACGGGCGTGTCGATCGAGTCGGTGCGCCGCTACGACGCCACCCGCGCGCTGGGCCACGTGACGCTTCAGGATGCGCCTGTCACGCTCTTGGACGCCCCCGAACGCTCACTGGCCGACGCCTGGCATCTGACGCAGGCACTGATCGCCGCCGAGTCGCTGGGCGCGGTGGAGAGCGCGCTGGACGTGTCGGTGGCATACGCCAAGGACCGCTACACGTTCGGCCGCGCGATCGGCTCCTACCAGGCGGTGAAGCACTCGCTCACCGAGGTGCTGCGCCAGCTGGAGAACGGCCGCTCGCTGCTCTACTACGCCGGCTGGTCGCGGCGCGGCGCCCCCGAGGAGTTCCCCCTGGCGGCCAACGCCGCGCGCTCTGTGGCCGGCCGCGCGCTGGACACGGCGGCGCGCACGATGATCTCCGTGCACGGCGGCATCGGCGCCACCTGGGAGCACGACGCGCCGCTGTACTTCCGCCGCGCGCAACTCACGCGCCGCCTGCTGGGCGGCACCGAGCTGGCCAGCGACCGCGTGGCGGGGGAGCTGATCGCGAAGGCGTGAACGCTACCGTCGCGCGCGGTGCGCGCGACGGCGGTGAGCCGCACGGACCGCCGCTGCTTCTGCTTCGTAGCTCGCCATCACCGGCGCCCCATATGCTTCGTAGACGGCCTGCACCAGCGGGGGCTGCACGCCGCAGTTGATGCAGAAGCCATGCTGCGACCAGCCGATCGCGCGGGCCAGCACCTCGTCGGCGTATTCGACGCCGTAGCGGTCGTGGCCGTAGTAGTCGTAGGCCGCCCACCAAGCCGAGTCCTCGAGCGCGCCGCCAGCGCCGTCGGAGTACAGCAACCAGGCGGCCGCCATGATCGAGTCGTAGTCGTCGTAGATCGAAGGGTGGCGGGCGGTGCGGTGGTTGTATACCGCCGGACGCACGCCGTAGCGGTAGGCGTCCTTCACCAGATCCCACGTGCTGAGCGGCCCGTTGGTGACGTTGAACTGCATCGGGCCCCCGCAGCAGCCGGCGAAGTTGAGCCCGCGGTAGGTGGAGGGGGCCGTGGAGAAGGCGGTCTCCTGCATGTGGATCGAGGCCAGCAGCAGCCAGTTGACGCCGAACACGCGCTGCGCCTCCGCGTAGATCGGGTAGAAGCCCTGCTCCCAGGCGGCGGAGATGTGGACTTCGGTGGCCCCCGCGGGCGCTTCTCGCGCTCCGCCCGGGGCGGGCGGGCTGGCAACGACGGTCCCGGCCGACGCGACGTCGTGAGCAGCAGCCGCCGTGGGCCGCTCACCGCCGGCGGCGTACGGGCCTGCGGCGGTGCCGCGCCCCGATCGCAGCGCCGTTTGGGAGGCATTCGCCGCGGTGGGCGTAACGGCATCCACGAGCACCACGGGCGGATCGCCGGCGGTGGCGCGCGAGGGGGAGCCGACCGCACCGGCCAGGATCGCGCCAAGCACGCCGGCGCCGAGCAGGCAGAGCGCGATCGCCACCAGCCACGCCCGGCGTTCGGAGGGCGGCGTCGGAGTGTGAACCCCCTCGTACAAGGGTTTGACGGTAGCGATGCAACCTTAAGCGCGCCCCACGCTACCGTGGACGCGATGTCCGAGGGATCCGATCGCGAGCCGTCCGGCGATCCGCCCGGGCAGCCGCCCGCGGCCGACCGTCGCGGGCCGACGCGCGAGCTGACCCTCGCCGCCGAGCGCCACCGCAAACCAGACGGGCGACTGCTGATCCTCTACCACTGGGACGGCGAGGATGGGTGAGCTGCGCTTCGAGGAGTTGCGCGGCGAGTGGGTGGACTATGCGATCCACCGCCAGGAGCGCACGTTTCTGCCGAGCGAGGAGCACTGCCCGCTGTGCCCCACCCATCCCGGCCAACCTCCCACCGAGATCCCGTTCCCGGAGTTTGAGATCGCGGTGTTCGAGAACCGCTTCCCGGCCTTTGAGGCGCCGCACGGCGCGGCGGAGGTGGTGGTGTACACCGACCGGCACAACGGCTCCTTCGCCACGCTGCCACCGCAGCGCGCGCGGGCGCTGATGCGGGTGTGGCGGGCGCGCTACGAGGAACTGGGCGCACGCGCGGACGTGGAGTACGTGTTGATCTTCGAAAACCGCGGCGTGGAGGTGGGAGTGACGCTGCACCACCCGCACGGCCAGATCTACGCCTACCCGTTCCTGCCGCCGGTGCCGGCCGCCGAGCGGGCCGCGGACACGCGCTTGGGAGGCTGCGCCACCTGCACTCTGCTGGCACGCGAGCTGGACGACGGACGTCGCATCGTGCACGACAACGAGCGGGCGGCTGTGTACGTGCCGCATGCGGCACGCTGGTCCTACGAAGCGCATGTGGTGCTCCGCGCCCACCGCCCGTCGCTGACGCACTGCCAGCCCGCAGAGCTGGACGCGCTGGCCGAGGCGCTGCAGGCGTTGACGCGCGGGTACGACGCGCTGTTCGAGCGCCCGTTTCCATACGTGATGGCAGTCCATCAGGCTCCCACCGGCGATGACGCCGCCGAGCGCGCGGGCCACGTGCACGTCGAGTTCTACCCGCCGCTGCGCACGGCTCACAAGCTTAAGTACCTTGCGGGCTCCGAGCAGGGCGGCGGAGTGTTCATCGCCGACACGCTCCCGGAGGAGTCGGCGATGGCGCTGCGCGAGGCGATCGGCCGTGCCGCCGCGTGAGCCCGGCCCCGAGTGCAGGCCACCGGCCGTGCTGGCGCGTGAGGTGCGCACATTCGCCCCGGGTCGCGTCAACCTGATCGGCGAGCACACCGACTACAACCGCGGTTTGGCCCTCCCGTTTGCGATTGCGCAGGGCGTCGCGGTGCGCGGGCGCGCGATCGCTGGCGGCCGGATCGTCGCACGCGCACTCGACCTCGATGAGCGCGACGAGTTCGCGCCGGGGGTTTCCAGCGCCCGCCCCGACGCCGCGGCCCGCCGCCGCGCCGAGAGGTCGGATGGCGCGCGCGAGGGGAGTGGCGATGACATGGGCTGGCGCGGGTTTGTGCGTGGGATCGCCGCCGAGCTGCGACTGTTGGAGGTGCCCGTGGCGGGCGCAGAGCTGGAGATCTCCGGCGATCTGCCGCGCAACGCCGGGCTGTCGTCCTCGGCCGCGCTGGAGGTGTCGCTGGCGCTGGCGCTGCTCGGCCTCGCCGGCGCGGAGCTGGAGTGTCGCGAGCTGGCGCGGCTGTGCTCGCGCGTGGAGAACGAGTGGCTGGGAGCCCACACCGGCCTGCTCGACCAGCTGGCGTCGCTGTACGGCAAACCCGACTGGGCGTTGCGCATCGACTTCGCCAGCCTCGCCATCGATCCGGTACCGCTGCCGCTGGACGGCGGCTGGCGGCTGGCGACGCTCGACTCCGGCGAGCCACGCGCGCTGGCCGCCTCCGGCTACAACGAGCGTCGCGCCGAGTGCACGCGGGCGTGCGAACTGCTCGGGGTGCAATCGCTGCGCGACGCCGACGCCGACAGCCTCGGCGCGCTGCCGCACGTGCTGGCACGCCGCGCACGGCACGTGCTGGAGGAAAACGCACGCGTGGAGCAAGCGGTGGCGGCGCTGCGCGCGGGCGAGCTGGAGCGAATGGGCGCGCTGTTGGATGCGGCGCACGCCAGCCTGCGCGATCTGTACGAGTGCTCCACGCCGGCGGTGGAGGCGGCGGTGGCGCGCCTGAAGCGGGCCGGCGCGGCGGGCGCACGGATCGTGGGCGGCGGCTTCGGCGGCCACGTGCTCGGGCTGTTCCCGCCGGGCGCCTCGCCGCCGGCGGATGCCCTCGAGGTGCGGCCGTCGGCCGGAGCGCGGCTGCTCGCTTAGGCCACCGCCAGCGCCGCCCGCTTCTCGGCCAAAGCGGCCACGAGTTGCTCGAAGGAGTCGGCGAATTTCTGGACGCCCTCGCGCTCGAGCGTGTCGGTGAGGTCGACGTAGTCGACGCCGACGCGCGCCAGCTCATCAAGCAGCTGCCGCGCCTCCCCGAGCTCGGACTGCAGGCGTGCTTGGGGACGGCCGTGGTCTTGGTAGGCGACGATCGTCTCCTCCGGCATCGTGTTGACGGTGTCGGGACCGATCAGCTCCTCCACGTACAGCGTGTCGGGGTAGTTGGGGTTCTTGGTGGAAGTGGATGCCCACAGCACGCGCTGGGGGCTGGCGCCCTTGGACGCGAGGAACTCCCAGCGTGGGCCGCGGAACACCGAGCGGTAGTGCTGGTAGGCGAGCCGCGCGTTGGCGACCGCCAGGCGCCCACGCAGCCGACCGACCTCCTCCCCGCCGCCGGCCGCAACCAGCTCGTCGAGGCGCCGATCGGCCTCGGTGTCGATCCGCGAGACGAAGAAGCTCGCCACCGAGGCCACCTTGCGCGGATCGCCGCCGGCGGCGATGAGCCGCTCCAGGCCGCGAACATATGACTCGGCCACCTCGGCGTAGCGGCGCAGCGAGAAGATCAGCGTGACGTTGATCGAGCGGCCCTTGGCGATCACGTCCTCGATCGCGGCCAGCCCGGGCTTGGTGGCGGGGATCTTGACCATCAGGTTGGCCCTGTCCACCGTATCGTGCAGCCGCATGGCCTCGTTGTAGGTGGCGAGCGTGTCGTACGCCAAGTCGGGAGCGACCTCCAGCGAGACGTACCCGTCGCGCCCGGAGCCGCCGTCCCAGATCGCCCGGAACAGGTCACAGGCGTCCTTGATGTCGCGCTCGGCCAGCCGCCAGAAGCTTTCGCGCGCGTCCAGCCCTTCCTCGCGCAACTCGCGCAACTGCTCGTCGTAAGCGTCGCCGGCGGTCATCGCCTTTTGAAAGATCGTCGGGTTGGAGGTGGCGCCGACCACGGCGTCGTCGTCGATCAGCCGCTCCAGATGGCCGCCGCGGATCGACTCGCGCGAGAGGAAGTCCACCCACACGCTCTGTCCCAACGCGGAGAGGAGGTGCAGCGGGGAGTGGGTTTGAGCGGAGGAAGGCATCTACATCTCCTTTTGGTGTCGCTTCCCTACAGCCTACCCCGGGTGGCGGCCGCTAACGGCTAAAGCAGCGCTCGCGCGCGGGCGGCGATGTTTTCGGCGGTAAAGCCCAACTCCTCCAGTACGCGCGTGCCGGGAGCGGAGGCGCCGAAGCGATCGATGCCGAGCACATCGCCGCTGCTGCCCACCCACTTCCACCAGCCGAGCGTGGCGCCCGGCTCGACGGCCAAGCGCGCCGTGACGCTGGGCGGCAGCACGGCGTCACGGTACTCCTGCGGTTGGGCTTCGAAGAGTTCGATGCACGGCATCGACACGACCCTCACGCTCGTGCCGTCCGCCGCCAGCTGGCGCGCGGCATCCAACGTGGGGCCGACCTCGGCGCCCGTGGAGATGAGGATCGCCTGTGGGCTCGGCGCGGAGTCCCACAACACATACCCCCCGCGCTCCAGCGCGGCCGCCGGCGCCAGCCCTTCGCCCTCGCGGTCGAGCGTCGGGATCCCCTGACGCGAGAGCAGCAGCGCCACCGGACCATCATCCCGTTCCAGCGCCATGCGCCAGGCGTGGACGGTCTCGTTGGCGTCGGCCGGACGGATCACCCAGAGATGGGGGATGGCGCGCAGCGCCGCGTAGTGCTCGACCGGCTGATGGGTGGGCCCGTCCTCGCCGAGGCCCACCGAGTCGTGGGTCCACACCCACACGACCGGCAGGCCCATCAGCGCCGACAGGCGCACCGAACCTCGCATGTAATCGGAGAACACCAAAAAGGTGGAGCCGTACGGCTTGACGATCCCGCCGTGCGCCGCCGCGCCGTTGACGATCGCTCCCATTGCGTGCTCGCGGATCCCGAACGGGACGTTGCGCCCGGTGTGCACGCGCGAGAAGTGGCCGGCACCGGGGAACAGGGTCTTGGTCGACTCGACCAGATCGGCGGCGCCGCCGATCATCGTCGGCGCGTACGCCGCGAACGCGGCCATCGTCCGCTGTCCCGCCACGCGTGTGGCCAGCTTCTCGCCCGGGGCGAAGCTCGGCAGCGTCTCGCGCCAGCCGTCCGCCAGCCGTCCCGCCCAGGCACGCTCCCAATCCTCCGCCAGTGCCGGGTGCGTCTCGCGCCAGGCGTGCAGGCGCGCCTGCCACTCACCTTCGGCTGCGGTGCCGGCGTCGGCGAGGCGCATGTGCTCGTACACCCGCTCGTCCACCCAGAAGTGGCGCTCGGGGTCGAAGCCCATCGCCAGCTTGGCGGCGCGCACCTCATCCTCGCCCAGCGGCGCCCCGTGCGCGCCGGCGGTGTCCACGGCGTGCGGCGCCGGGTAGGCGATGTGCGAGCGCACAGCGATGAGCGACGGCCGCTGCGCTTCGGCGCGCGCGGCGGCGAGCGCCGCGGTGAGCGCGTCGGTGTCCTCGGAGTCGGCCACCCGCTGCACGTGCCACCCGTCGGCCGCCAGCCGCGCCAGGTGGTTCTCGCCGTCGAAAGAGATCGCGGTACTGCCGTCGATCGTGATGCGGTTATCGTCGTAGCAGACGATCAGCCGCCCCAGCCCGAAGTGGCCGGCGATCGAGGCGGCTTCCTGGCTGACGCCCTCCATCATGTCGCCGTCGGAGCAGATCGCGTAGGTGTGATGACCCACCACCGTTTCGCCGGGGCGGTTGTAGCGCTCGGCGAGGTAGCGCTCGCTCATCGCCATCCCCACGGCGTTGGCGAAGCCCTGCCCGAGCGGGCCGGTGGTCACCTCCACGCCGGGAGTGTGCCCACGCTCAGGGTGCCCGGGGGTGCGCGATCCCCATTGGCGGAATTGCTGCAGGTCGTCCAGCGAGAGCTGGTAGCCGCAGAGGTGCAGCAGCGCGTACTGCAGCACGCACGCGTGGCCGGCGCTCAGCACGAAGCGATCGCGGTCGCGCCACAGCGGGTTGCCCGGATTGACGTGCAGCATCCGCCGGAACAGCACATACCCGAGCGGGGCCAGCGCCATCGCCGTGCCCGGATGCCCGGCGTCGGCCTTCTGCACGGCATCCATCGCGAGGCCGCGGATCGTGTCGATCGCCAGGCGTCGCAGCTCGCGCTGACCGACGGCGTCAGCGCCGAGATCGTCGGCCCGGGTGCCCGCCGGCTGATGCCTCACCGCCATCGCCTCCGATCCTACAGGCGATGGCCGGCGCCGTCAGCGCAGTGGCCCCGGCCGCCGGCGTGCGCGGGGCAACACCAGGATCGGGTGCCGTCTGCCGCAGGCGCACCAGGCGGCACGTGGGTGCACCATCACGAGCCAGTGCAGGTCGTGACGACAGTGCGAGCGCCGGTATGGCCAGCGGGCGTGCAGTGCCCGGTGCATGCGCTGCTCCTGACAGAGGAACGCTTTCATGAAGATCCAACCTCCCTACCCATGACGATTGGCCCGTCCGGCAGAAGCCGGCCGTCGATTTGGTCCAATCCGTACCAGCTAATAGTACGTGGCCTACAGAATATGCCGGGCCGTGATCGACCGAGAGCCGGCCGCTGCGAGTCACGGCCGGCCGCTGCGCCGCTCTGCCACGATCTCGACGCCACGCTAACTTTTCGCTCTACTACTGGCATCGAGGTCCCCCTGCCGGCCCTTTTGGACATTCCCTGCAGATTGCCCTTGAACTCTTTCCCCTAACAACATATAAATCATGTTTTACGCATCCTGTCAACTCTGCCGAGCCGAAAGCGAGATGTCTGCCCACCGATCAAGCCCATTGGCACGCGTACCGCCGTCCACTAAGGTGGACGATGTGGCCGAGGGAGCGACCCAGAGCGGGGGACGCGGGGCAAGCCCCGCCGACGTGAGCGCCGGCGATGGCGACGCGCGCGGCAAGAGCGCTCGATCGAAGCGCCCGAATGACCGCGAGGGCACGAATCGCCGGCGGGGCGGCGCCGGCGGGCGCAAAGCGCGTCCGCGCACCGACTCCGACAGCCAGAAGGGATTGCCGCGCGGGCCCCAGGCGCTCCCGCGGGAGCGCGTGGCGGCCCACCAGCGCGAACGTCTGGTGGAAGCCATGGTGCAGGCCGTCAGTGAGCGCGGCGTCGTGGCGACGACGATCTCCGACCTCGTCGCCCGTGCCGGCATCTCGCGACGCACCTTCTACGAGCACTTCGACAACAAGGAGGATTGCCTGCTGGCAACCTACGACACGGTTGTCGAGACCGAAGCACAGCGGCTACTGGCGCTGGCGGGCGGTGGCGAGGGCTGGCTGGAGCAGCTGGAGGCGATCATCCGCGCGCTGTTCGACGCGATCGCCGTGCGCCCCGATGCGGCGCGCCTGATCTGCGTGGAGATGGGCGCCTCCGGCGAGATCGGCGTGCAGCGCTGGGCAGATGGGGCGACCCGCTTCGAACGCTTCATCAGCGCCGGTTTCGAGCGCGCTCCGGGACCGGGCACGATCCCCGATCCCGTCGCCCGCGCGGTGGTGGGGTCGCTGCGCAAGATCGCCTATACGCGCGTGCGCGAAGAACGCTCCAACAAGTCGCTGAAAGCAGAGTTTGCGCGGATCGTGCCGGAACTGATGGAGTGGATCGCCGGCTACTACCCCTCCCCCCCCTCGATGCCGCTGAAGCCGCGCCGCTATCAGCCGCGCTGGCTGGAGGGCGGCCGGGCGCCGGGCACGCTTTCGCCGCCGGCGCCGTGGGGGGTGCGCGGGCTGCCGCGGGGCGAGCACAATCTGCCGCGCGGCTTCGTGGAGTTCAATCAGCGCGAGCGGATCTTCGACGCGATCGCCAAACTCACCGCCAGAGACGGCTACCAAGCGCTCAGCCTCGAGGACATCGCGGCGGCGGCGGCGGTGTCGCTGCAGACCTTCTACAGCCATTTCGAGAACAAGGAGGAAGCGTTCCTCGCCACCTTCGAGGTTGGGCACACACGCGCCAAAGCGGCGGTCAACCGGGCGCTCGCCCACCAGACCGACTGGGTCGGCGGGGTGCGCGCCGGCGCGCGGGCGCTGCTGGAGTTCCTTGCCTCCGAGCCGGCGCTGGCGCATTTGTCGTGCGTCGACATATTGATCGCCTATCCGCACGTGGCCGGTCGTGTGGCGGAGGCCAACGGGGCGTATGCGGAGCTGCTCGACATGGACCTCGGCGAGGGTGCGCCATCGCAGTCCTCGACGCCGATCGTGGGCGAGGCGATCGTCGGCGGGGTGTTTGAGCTCTTGCACGACTACATCCTCAGAGGCCAGACGCGCCGGCTGCCGGAGCTGACCGACCACGTCAGCTACATCGCGCTCACCCCGTTCATCGGCCGCGAGGCCGCGGCCGAGGCGATCACCCAGGGTTGAGCGGGCCGCCGTTCTGGCGATGGACGCTGTCGCCAACCCAGCCAAGGCACCGTTTGGACTGCCGATCGGAAACACGCCCGCGAAGCTCTTGACCGGCACCGGTTCGAGACCGTAGCCTTACTCAAATCGTTTCAGACGCGCCAACTGAGGTGAAAGCATGAGCGACGGTGCCGCCACGGAGACCGGGCCCACCGGTCAGATCGCCGCTGCCAACCGGGCTTTGCTGATGAAGTTGCCGCTGGACGACCGCGCGGACTTCGAGGACGCACGCCGGGGGCGGATCGCCGAACTGTCACCGGCGGTCGTGCGCGGCACCGGCGGGCGCGTGGTGTGGGACATGGAGTCCTACGCTTTTCTCGACGGGGAGTGCCCCGACACCGTAAACCCCAGCCTGTGGCGCCAGGCGCAGCTGAACGCGATCCATGGGCTGTTCGAGGTGGTGCCGGGGATCTATCAGGTGCGCGGCATGGACCTCTCCAACATGACGATCGTCGAGGGGCGCGAGGGGGTGCTGGTGATCGACCCGCTGATCTGCGCCGAGACGGCGGCGGCGGCGCTGGCGCTGTACCGCGCCCACCGCGGTGAGCGGCCGGTGACGGGGCTGCTGTATACCCACAGCCACGTCGATCACTTCGGCGGCGCGCTGGGGGTGGTGGACCCGGAGGAGGTGGCGGCAGGGCGAGTCCCGGTGATGGCCCCGGAGGGTTTTCTGCATCATGCGATCAGCGAGAACGTGTACGCCGGCACCGCGATGGCGCGCCGGGCGGCGTACATGTTCGGCAACTTGCTGGAGCGCGGACCGGGCGGGCAGGTGGGCACCGGCCTGGGTATGGCCGTCTCCACCGGCACGATCGGGATCGTGCCGCCCACCCTGGAGATCGTCGCCACCGGCCAGGAGGCGACGGTGGACGGGATCGCGATGGTGTTTCAGATGACGCACGACAGCGAGGCGCCGGCGGAGATGAACTTCCTGTTCCCCGACCACCGTGCGCTGTGCATCGCCGAGAACGCCACCCACAATCTCCACAACGTGATCACGCCGCGCGGGGCGCTGGTGCGCGATGCGCGCCTGTGGTCGCGCTATCTGCACGAGGCGATCGACCTGTTCGGCGAGCACGCCGACGCGCTGTTCGCCGGGCACCAGTGGCCGCGTTGGGGGCGCGAACGGATCGTGGCGCTGCTGGCGGCGCAGCGCGATCTGTACGGGTATCTGCACGACCAGACGCTGCGGCTGCTCAACAAGGGCTATGTGGGCAGCGAGATCGCCGAGCAGCTGACGCTGCCGTCGGGCCTCGAGCGCGAGTGGCACTGCCGCGAGTATTACGGCACCGTGAGCCACAACGCCAAGGGCATCTACCAGCGCTACATGGGCTGGTTTGACGGCAACCCGGCGCACCTGTGGCCGCATCCGCCCGAGCAGGCGGCCGTGCGCTACGTGCGCGCGATGGGCGGCGCGGAGGCGGTGCTGCGGGAGGGCCGGCGCGCATTCGCCGAAGGCGACTACCGCTGGGTGGCGGAGCTGATGGGGCACGCCGTGTTCGCCGACCCCACCGACGGGCAGGCGCGCGAGCTGCAGGCGCAGGCGTTGGAGCAGCTGGCGTACGGCGCGGAGAACGCGCCGTGGCGCAACTTCTTTCTGACGGGGGCGCTGGAGCTGCGCGAGGGTGTGCGCGAGACTCACAACACGCCCTCCAGGGAGATGGTGGCGCTGCTGAGCACCGCGCAGCTGTTCGACGTGCTGGCGATCCGGCTTGACGGCCCTCGGGCGGGGGAGCTGCGATTGAGCTTCAACTGGGTGTTCACCGACCTCGACGAGCGTCACGTGCTGCGGCTCAGCAACGGCGTGCTGATCCACTCCCCCGGCCAGCAGGACCCCGACGCCGATGCCACGGTGGTGGTGGAGCGCAGCGCGCTCGACGAGCTGTTCGCCGGGGTCACGCCGATCGGCGAGCTGCTCGCGGCCGGCCGTCTGCGGGTGGAGGGCGACGCCGCCAAGCTGGGCGAGCTGCTGGGCCTGCTGGACGAGCCCGACCCGTCGTTCGCGATCGTCACGCCGTAGACGGGCGGCCGCCGCGAGCTATCGTGGAGCTGCGATCGGTCCCCCACGGAGGTTGGCGTGGCACATCTGCAGGGCAGCTCCAGCGTCGAGATCGACGCCCCACTCGCACAGGTGTGGGCGGTGGTGGAAGACGTGCAGCAGGCGCCGCAATGGCAGGGAGGCCTCGACCGAATGACAGTGCTGGAGCGCGACGGCGACGGCCGCCCAACGCTGGTGGAGACCGAGAACGACCTCAAGGTGCGACGCGTGAAGGCGCGCGTGCGCTTCCGCTACGAAGAGCCGTCGCGCCTGGCGTGGACGCAGGAGCAGGGCGACATGAAGTCGGTGGAGGGCGCGTGGGAGCTGGAGGAGATCGACAAAGGGCATACCCGCGCCACATACACGCTGGACACCGACCCCGGCCGCGTGCTGGGGCTGGTGATCCGCGGGCCGGTGGAGGCGGCGACGCGCGCGATCTTCATCAACGGGCGCCCCGGCGAGCTGAAGCGGCGCATGGAGCAAGGCTGAGCCAGTCCGGTAGACCCGCGCGCAATTACTGATCGAACCCGGAGGCTCCCCGATGATCGCGGCGTTGGGGAGATGGCGTGAATGGAGCCTATGCTCTGCAGCGATGGTGACGCAGCTCTCCGACATCCTGGCACCCGCGTCGCTCTCGGAGGCCGAGCGCCGCGTGGTGGAACGCCTCGTGGAACGCCTACGCGGGGAGCTGGGCCCCGATCTGCACGCGATCTGGCTGTTCGGCTCGCGAGCCCGTGGTGAGGCGCCGCACCCAGAGTCGGACATCGACATGATGGTGCTCGCCGACGGCAACCCCTGGCAAATCGGGCGAAGAGCGACCGAGCTCGCCTACGAGATCGCCCCCACCGAGGGGGTCAGCCCCGTGTGGTGCTCGTTGTCGGTGAGAACCCCCGAGTGGCTGCGCGGGCGGCGCGAGATCCGCTCGTTCTTCATCGCCGAGGTCGATCGCGACAAGCTGGTGCTGTACGGGAGCGGCCTGGAGTGAGCCCACGCTCGGAGGAGTTCATGGACCAGGCGCGCGACCGCGTGGTGAGCGGGCGCGAGCTTCTTGCCTCCGGGCACCTCGAGGTCGCTGTCAGCGCCGCCTACTACGCAATGCTCTACGCCGCTCGCGCCGCACTGTCCGAGCGTGACGAGTACGCCCGCACGCACGGCGGCACGTGGCATCTCTTCCACGAGCGGTATGTGGTGAACGGCGCCTTCGACCAGCACCTCCACGCGCTGGCCCACGACGCCCAACGCACGCGCGAGGGGGGCGACTACGAAGCGATCACGCCGGATCGTGGCGAGGCCGAGAGGATCGTGGCGGGAGCTGCCGACTACGTCGCTGCGGTCGAGCGCATGCTGGCGGGGTGAGCACCCCGACCTTCCGAGCGCCGGGTGGCAACGGTCGGGAAAGGTGGACCTAATCGGAGTTCTATCGAACCACGATCTACAGGGGTCGTTGGGCCGTGTGGCCGAGAAGTTGGCGGCAGCTCGGGCCGGTGAAGCGCCGCCGAGGGCGGTTCCGAGCCAGCGGCGTCGACGCGACGGCCGGGCTGGGTGATCGATGCTCTGGTCCAGGTCTTGGGTGGCAGGGGGGAGCCGATGCGGGCTCGGGAGGTCCATGCGACTGGTCTACCGTGGATCGGGGATTTTGAGCTCGGCGATGCTGCGCTCGTAGATAACGTAGAACCATGGGCCGGTGTCGCGTGTGCGGATGATGCTCTCGATCTCGTCCCAATGGCGCACGAGCCACGTGAGCCATCCCCAGGTCGTCGTGTCTCTCTTGCCGCCGATGCGAAACACCCGCAGTCCCGCGGTGACAAGTTGCTGCACCTCAGCGGGGCGAGTCCTGATGCGCTTGTCCCTCCCGATTACGATCAGGTTCCGCGCGGCGACGGCCTGAATCCACTCAGGGTCGAGGGTTCCGAGCGGACACTCGGGGATCAGTGGGTGCCCGGCGTGGATCACGTCTTCGCGGGCAGCCGCGAGCGTCTTGCCGAGACCGAGTGCGCTCTCGTCGACGTAGAACCTGAGTCGATCAGGGTTGGCCGCCACGCGGCATCGTCAGGCCGCCACGCGCAGCAGCTCGTATCGCACGGCAGCTTCCACAGACTCTCGTGGCAGCTCGTACACCTCGGCGATCGCGTCCTGCGATTCGCCGGCCCGCACGAGCTCGCGGATGATCTCGGTCCTGACGCCCCGCACGACGGGCTCACCGAACCCCAGCAGCGGATCGACCACTACCTCACTGATCCCAGCGACGGGCCGCAGCCGGCGCGGTTCCGCGTCGTCGCTGTCGCCTGTCCACTCGATCGCGGCACGGAAGCGGTCAGCCTCGGCCGACCACGCCAGCGTCTGGCCGGTAGCTACTACAACGAGCGCCAAATGCGGATCGAGGTTGACCTTCTCTTCGACTACGCGCACGAGGCGACGCCCCTCTGGGCGCAGCCACGTTCGCGCCGAAGCGAGCGGATAGGGCACCTTCAACTCCTGGCGCAACGCTTCGACCGCGGGTCTCATGCGGATCATCGGCACGCCGGCGTCGCGGTATTCGGCAAGCAGTCTCGTCTCGATGAACTCGCCCCAGGTGGCGAGCTCCTCGCCGGTGCTGTGCTCCCGCACGACCGGGGCGTACAGCTTCCCGCTCCGGTGGTAGCCGTCGATCCATCGGCGCGCTGTGCCGGCCTGCAAGCCAAGCAGCGAATCAATCTGCGCGAGGCCGTATGTCGGCCGGCTCAAGAGGTCGACGACCTTGCCCATGCGAGCATCATCGCATCTCGTCCCGTCGGCTATTGCTCCCGCGTGCCTGCTCAGTCACGAACTCGCGTCGGCGAGGGGGCAGCAAGTGGGATCATACGTGGATGAGCACGGAGGACCGATAGGTGGCGGAGATCACCAGCAGGCGCCGCGGGGAACTCGTGCAGGGCGTATTCGCGGTGCTCATGGACAAGGCGGATGGGCTGCCCGCGGCGCAGGTGCTCAAGGCCGTCGAGCAGTTGGTGCCTCCAACCGAGTTCGAGCGGGAAACCTACCCGCGCAATCCGAGCGTGCGGCGTTATGAGAAGACGATCCGCTTCGCCACGATCACTTCTGTGAAGGCTGGATGGCTGGTCAAGAGCGGCGGCAGCTGGTCGCTGACCGATGAGGGCAGACGGGCGTATCAATCGTTCTCCGATCCCGAAGCCTTCGAGCGGGAGGCAGTCCGGGGCTACCGCGCGTGGGAGAAGGAGCGGCAACCCCAGCAGGCCGAGATCGAGGAGGCGAGCGAGGTCGTCGATAGCACTGGCACGTTGGAGGAGGCGCAGGATTCCGCGTGGGCGGAGATCCGTGCGTACCTGACAACCATGCCACCGTATGACTTCCAGCGGCTCGTAGGGGCGCTGCTCAAGGCGATGGACTACTACGTAGATTGGATCGCTCCGCCCGGCCCGGATGGGGGCATCGATCTGATCGCCCACACGGACCCGCTGGGCACCACCGGCCCCCGGATCAAGGTGCAGGTGAAGCGTCGAGACACCGAGAAGGTCTCGGCGGAGAGCCTGCGCGCGTTCATGGCCGTCCTTGGTGACCAGGATGTCGGCATCTACATCTCAGCCGCCGGGTTCTCCTCGCAGGCGGAGAGGGAGGCGCGCTCGCAGGAGAAGCGCCGCTTGAAGCTGATCGACCTCGAGCGTTTCGTCGAGCTGTGGGTCCAGCATATGCAGGGACTCCCCGACCCCGACCGGCGACGCCTGCCGCTGAAGCCCGTCTACTTCCTTGCCTCGGCACCGGAGTAGGCCCGCAAATGCCTCGAAGCTCGTCAAGCGGCCGAGTTCGGGATAGTAGGCCGTCCTCGGTCTGGAAGAACCGGAGGCACACGCGCTTGTAGCAAGCGGTGGTTCGCTTAAGGTCGCGATACCCCTCGAAAATGGGCCTAATCGGAGTTCTATCGAACCACGATCTACAGGGGCCGTTGGCCCGCCTGGCCCGGAAGCTGGCCGCTGTACGGGCCAGCGGCGGGCCTCGGCGGCGGGCTGTAGCTTGCCGGCAGCGGCCTCGTCGGCCAGGCTGGGTGCTGAAGGCTGTCGTCCAAGTGCTGGCCGAGCAAGACAAGCCGATGCGGGCCAAGGACATCCACGCAGCGGTTGAGGTGTCGCTGGGCGAGCCGGTCGCGTGGTCCTCGATCAGGAGTGCTCTTGCTTCCAACGTCTCGGGTTCCTCGCGTCGACTCGTGCGGATCGAGCGGGGGAGGTACGTGCTGACTTGCTCAGGATCGGTTTAGCTGCCCGTCGGTCATGGGCTGATGCGTCGAGCAGCTTCTGAAACTCAGGGCTGACCTCGGGCTCCTCCCAATAGGAAGGGACGCTCCTCAGCCAAAGTCTACGGCGAAGCGATCATGCTCCTCGTCTTTGGACCTGCCAAGACTCAGTCGAGTCACCGTCTTGTAGGCTTCTACGGCACCCTTGATTGCTGCTTTGCGGAGCTTGGTTGCGGTGGTTGTGTCGATGGCCTCAACAGCGGCGAAGTCATCCACGGCGCGTGCGACTGAGCCTTGAAGTGCCGCCACGGTCTGGCCTCCCCTGTGACCGTGTGCAAGATCGTTGATGTACTTGTCGAGTGGATCATCGGCCCGGCGATAGTCGCGGCGATTGGTGGCGACGAGCAGCTCGTAGACCCGCCCGCGTATCTGCCGGTTGAGGGCGGGGGCTTGCTGGTCGGAGAACGCACCAGCGGCGTGCAGATCCTCGACCCCGTTGCGAGCCGCGAGCGCGATCATCTTCGCAAGCACGACCTCGAAGTCGTATGCGGGTTGTGCCTCGGCGTCAGGTGTCGGTTTGTTGCTGGCTGTGGGCGATGTCATGCACTCACCATGCAGCATGATGAGGTGTGATGTCAAGTTGTGCGTCGCTCAACACTGTGATGACCACGCACTCGGCCGGAACAGCATGATGGATAATCGCCGCGATGGCTATGAGCGGCTATGTAGCTCCTCCCAAGCACGCTGCATATCGCAGCGGACCAGCTCGGGGTCAGACTCGGGTTTGACCGTGACAGGCACGTCGCTGAAGTTGAAGATAATCGGCCGGGTCTCGTGCTGAGACCGCTCTATGGCCGGGCTTCGCCGAATCGAGCTACGGCTGATGCTATTATTTCCGCCTTCTCTCATGGTCGTTGTGCTCATGATTGTGCTCGGCGCACTCGCGACTGCTGTAGGAGTGTCTCCCTAAAGTCCGCGTCGCGCAACTGGCTTAGCGTGACGATCACGCGCCCTCATCAGTGGCAACCAGACCGGCGGTCAGGCGACCACGATCGCGGGGTAACGATGCTGTCTGCGTGGTGATCTAGCGGTCGCGTCCTCCATGACGAAGTCCCAGACCAGTGCGTAGCCTGCGATATAGCGACGCAGGACTGTGTCTAGGCGCATACGCATACGTGCGGCGCGTTGGGCCTGTGCAACTGCTGCCGATGGAATCGGCTCCAACGACCCCTCTTTTCGCTCGACGCCCCTCAGGGCGTACTCCACGATCGACACGACCGCGGCGCGAAGCCCGAGGATGTACTCGGAATCTCCCGAATGTGGGCTATCGGACGCGACCTCGAGGACACGCCTGAGGATTGCGCGCTCGATCTCCACTCGCCGGGAGTGGAGCCGCGCAACGACAGCGGATATCGCCCGGTCAGGCGAGGTCATGGTGCTTTCCCAGCCCGTACCTTGTTGGGGCGTCAGAGCCGATAGCCGCTCATGTTTTGGTCCACGAACCAAGCCATATCGTCAACAACATCGGCGCGACCGGGTCGCAACTTGAGAAATGAGATCCATATTTAAAGATAATTCGAGAGACACGCGACGCACGGAGTGACGCTCCTCGGCAGGACGCGCTGGTTTGCTAGCTCTTTACCCGGTGAACGAACAGGCCCCGCCGCTGTTCGCCCATGAGTTTTAGATGCGCTACGGCTTCTCCGACGCCTGGGTATTCTGCGTGAGCGAAGTCATCGAATACCATGAGTGACCCCTCTATAAGCGCCGGGCGCCAGGCTTCCACCTCACGTATGGTGTCATCTTTGGCGTGCGAGCTGTCGATGTACAGCAGCTCGACCGGCTCACCGTCTCGTGGACCCTCATCGCCCGAAACGCCCACGAAGGTCAGCCGCCGCCGAGCGCGCGGGCTCACGAGCCGCAAATACCGTTCGCGCTCGGGTCGTTCAATCGGGTCGTAGCTCAAAACCGACCGTCCCGGGTCCGCCAAGACCAGCGAGATGGCTGTCCATGCCGTCCCGGTTCCAAGCTCGACAACCCGCTGACGTCCACGAGCGGCGCTCAACAACACCGCCAGCTTTTGCGGGTCGGTGCGAGAAACGGGACTAAAGCCGTCCCCCACGCGCGATGCGAGTCTCCACGCTCGCCACTGGAACAGTGCCACCCTCGGCGGCAAGATTCGGAGTTCTGCGAGGAGCCTCGCCTCTCGGCGTAGCTTGCGAGCGCGCTTCAACACGGGCCGATCCTACACACTAATCGTGGAACCTGCCCTAATAGACGGTATGCGCGACGTCGTGCGCCGGGCTCAAGCCCGAGCAAGTGCCGTCCTGCCGTTGCGCCTCTAGCTTGACGATATGGTGGAGCGCGGCATACGCGCTCCTCGCTTCTTCACGATCGTGGCCCTGGCGGAAGCGCTCGAAGTACCCGCTGGCCGGCTGTTCGACCACATTCCGTGAGCCACTGCCGGTCGTTTGGTACCCACGGCTGGTACCCATCTTGCCTAGACCAACCCCGACTTCGGAGGCGAAGTCGGGGTTTTTGGCTTGTTTAAATGGGATTCTGACGATGGGCCGTGCAGGAATCGAACCTGCAACCTTGAGCTTAAGAGGCAACGTTGACTTCGCCGACTCGGCGCTGAACGTAGCCCGCGCCATGAGCGCAGGCGTCGAATCATCTACGAAATTCGGGCACACCCGGCGGGTGCCGCTCGCCAACCAGGCCGCGGCGGCGCTGGACCGTGCAAGCCGGCGCGAGCATTTCACCAGCCCCGACGACCTTGTGTTCTGCAACGCGCTCGGCCGTCCACTCGATGACTCGGCGCTGCGCCGCCGCTACCGTAGCGCGCAGGCGGCAGCCGGCGTCCTCCCGCTGCGCTTCCACGCCCTGCGCCACATCGTTCGGCTCGCTGCTGGCGATGCGCGGGATCGATGTCGTGACGATCCAGAAGGCAATGGGCCACAGTGCGCTTTGCCACCACAGGCCATTATCTGCACGCACGCCCCGCGTCCGAGCAGGCGCAGGCGTTTACTGCTGCGTTCGCAGCAGGTGCGCCCGAGGATGCACCGGTCGCGGCCTGATTGCTGCCGATCAACACCGCTTCGATGTTCTGACGGATGTAGAGCCTGCGCTTGCCGATCTTGACGCTCGGCAGGATGCCACGGCGTGCCCAATCTTCTACGGTCGAAACGGGCGTGTGCAGGAGGCCTGGCAACCTCGCGGCGGTCAGCACGCGCAGCGACACGCTGGGCTGACGTCCGCGACCGAAGCGCAGCCGCCCGGCTTCAAATCTTAGGTCATGGCAAGCGTTCTCGGCGGACCCGCTTTGGGCGCGGATCCGCCGACTCTACAAAAACGTGCCAGTTCGGCAGCTACCCCCCGACGGTCCAGCCGGGGCCTGATGGCAGCCCTCAACGCAAAGGGCACGTCAGTTTGAAGTTGGTCTGCCTCCTGTTATTTACTACCAATTGTGCTCTGCCGCATTGCCTTGGCTGACCGACTGTTGGCGGTCCGATTTCCGCGCTCACGCTGTAATGACCGCGCGGCACCCACAGCATTAGTTTGGTGTTTGTGAATATCATCTCTTTTAGGACGAGGCTACCCGTTTCCGAGGTGATCGTGACCGAGACTATCGCCTGCACCGGGGTAGAAGTCCGATGCGGACGTTGTTTCCCGGGCGGTAGTGATACTCTTGCCTTGACTTCTCCGGTGAGATCGGCTGGCGATACCTGCAAGGCCGATACCTCCGATGCGGCCACCGCAAAGACGCTGACGGTGGTAGTAATGGCAATAATGAGTGATCGTCTCATATCTCTTCCCTTACGGTAGTTCCCTAGCTGTGCCTAGTGCCACAATGCCAGGCGCAGCCTGTTCTGATAGTTCACGATAATCCACCTGACCCGTGTAAGCATCGATAGCCAATGTGAACACAGTGCCAGTAGGGATTTTTTGATCCCCCATCGGTAGACGTGCCCTGTTCAGTTGAAAGTGTCCATACATCGTGACGAGCACGACCTTACTTTTCATCATCGCTTCGGTGGCCGGATTGGCCGGCGCCTTGCCTGCCGGGTTAGTTTCGATGGCCTGTTGAAGCGTGGTGTTGACTGCCGTTATCGTCGGCTGTTCGTCGTCCGCTTTCTCCGCTTCGTTTCGAGCGACCGCGGCGATAGCGCTATCTGAAAGCATCAACGCCGTGGCAGAGGGAGCGCTGTATTGCGTGGCTGGTGGAGGCCCTTCGGACTGGCCTTCAGGTGCGTGTGGCACGCTACCTCCCGTTTCCTGAGAGGTAGCAGCGTAGGTTACACCCACGGTGCCGAGCAGGACGGTTATACCTACCAGAACGATTAGCTTCTTCATTGGAATCATTTCCTTTCAGCATCCCGGTACCGCAAACTGAGCACCATAAACTTCTTCGCCCAGGGATTTATTCATATTCCATGCCGTGAGGCCATAACAGTGCTTTCCTTCTTCGGCGCTGCACGCATAAGCGCTCTGCGAACCTACGGCCAACACCATCGCAAAAACGAGCGAAAGTATCGCCACCCGGATACTTCTCGGTCTGCCAGTGCTCATCAGCCCCCTTGGTCATTAGTCATACAAACCTTCGCCCCAGTTAGCCTTCCGGGGACGCAACCGGACGAGCGCATTGCGGCACGTCGGCTTGACTCGATCCCGATCGCGTCTTGATCCAGCAGTCCAGCGGCTCCTTTTCCTTGGATTTGAGTCAGCAATACCAGTCCGGTCAAATGGCATAGGCTGAAGTCAAGCACAAAGCCCCTTCGGCGTGGGTGCGCCGCTGCTACCCCTCGGCGGGCAATCACGCCGTAGCTGACCTCTCCTGCGGTGCCGGTCGTGCCTGTCCTCGAAGTAAGGTGGGCCGGCCGAAAGGAAGGAAACGGCCCGACCCGACCGTGCGGTTGCCCTGAACCTATATGCGGTGGCCGACACGCTGCCCGCCGAGCATCCGGTAACGGCGGGAAGGCATCCCCGCCGCCATTCCGATTCAAGCGCTCAGTTCGTAGCCCACCGGTCATCGCATGGCTAGCATGGCTGGCAAGGTGGCCCGTGTGAAGTCTGTAAGGGGGTATACCATGGGTAGGTATCCGCAAGTGGGTATGCGAACCGAACGGGTCGAATATTCACGTGCCGTGCCGTGTGAGCCGCCGGGCGCGCAGCACGAGCATCGTGGGCGAGGCGAGGTCGACGAGCGCGTCAAGGATGCTTTCGGCGGCGGGCCGGGACGCCGGCACCCACGCCTCTCGGTCTGAGAGGTAGACGCTTACCATGCCGGCGAGGATGAGGATGTGGGCGCTGCCGGCATGCGCGGCGCGGTGGACGGACTCGATGGTCAAGAACGCCATGCGTTCGGCGGTCTGGTGTGGGGATGCGTAGAGGTCAATTAGGTTGGGGCGGTTGTTGGCGGTGTCGTCGGCGTGGTCGATCAGTGCGTCTAGGAGGGCGTGTACGGCTCCGGCCCACGGCCAATACAGGTCGTCGATCGCCGCTGCTTGGGTGGTGCCGGTCGCCGGATCGGCGGCGGCGGCCAGTAGTGCGAGTGTGTCCAGCGAAGATCCGCACGATCCCCATGTCTCCCACCATCGCAACGAACGGTGTGGTGTGGCGTGCTCGGCCCAGCGGCTGAGCGCCGGGTAATCCTGCTCGGTGGACAAGCTGATGCGGCACTGGTACTCGACGCCGCGCTGGGCGCTCTCGATCGCTTTTGCAGCCAGCGCCGGATAGGCGGGCAGCTCGGCGACGACAGCGCGGCAGCCGTCCACCAGCCGGGTGAGATAGCCGCCGTCGTTGCTGGTGGCGTGGTGGCGGTAGTAGTCGGGGTGGGGCAAGCCGGGTTCGAGGATGGCGGTGAGCGCGGCGTGGAGCTGGCGCGCGTTGGCGGCCGGAGCCTCGATCGGCTGCTCCATCAGTGTGTCGGCGTAGTCGAAGGCGGCCTGGTAGCCGACCAGCAGACGCGCGAGGGCAGACCTTCGCGCAGGGGTTACGAACGCGGCGAAGGCCGCCGCTCCCTCCAGGCTGCTCCACTTGATCGCCTGGGCTTCGAGCGCGAGGCGGCGCAGGGTTGGGTCGGGAATCCGGCTGGCCTCGACGCGCAGGCGGCGCAGCTCACGGCGCACCACCGGGAAGACGTCGAGCCAGTAGCTGCGCGCGGCCAGCGCAAAGGCCGCCGCGCTCGCCATCCGCCGATTTAGCGCGCAGGGCACACGATATGGTCGCGCGCGCAACCGGCGTGCGCAATCTCACTCCTGCAAACTGGTTTCGGTCGTGATGCCGGCCGCTGAGTATCCGGGGAGCGCGATCACCGCTAGGGCCACGCCGACGACGACGACCAGGGTGAAGATCGCGTGGGGCAGGCCGAGTGAGAACGGTGCGGGGAACCCGGTGCCGAGCCGTAGGTAGCGGTCGGCGAGGGTGTGCCCATAAAGGCCGAGAATGGCTCCGTCGAAGCAGCCGATGGCGAGGATGACGCCGCTCTCAATCAGCAGGCCGCGCCAGAGCTGGAGGCGGGTGAACCCGTCCGCTTTGAGTGTCGCCAGCCGTGAGCGTCGTTGGTAGATGGCGGTCGAGAGCGCCGCCGCCAGCGCCAGCGCCGCCATCAGCAGGAGCAGCGTGGAGATCTCGGTGAGGCTGTGCAGACCTTGGCTCGCCTCCCGGTTGAGATAGTCGATGCGTTCGCCGGACGTCTGCACTTGCAGTCCGCTTTGGGCGCCGATTGCGTGCCGCACAGCGCGCTTTCCTTCCGCGAGACTCACGCCTGGCTTGAGATTGATTCCCAGTGCTGCCGGGTCGGCTGTGCCCCACCAGCGCCGGAAGTCCGAGGTGTTCATGGTCACGGCGCCGGGCGGCCATCCAATATTCGTGGTGATTGCTGCCACGCCAAACCGCGCGTTGCCCATCGGTGTTGGCAGGGTGAACGTCCCACCGACGTGGAGGTGGTGTTCTTCGGCCAGCGCATCGGAGACGGCTGCCCAGCCGCCGCGGCGCAACAGGGCCGAAGCGTGCCCGAAGTTGCCTCGCACCAGCTGACTTGCGAACAGGATTTCCCGGCTGTTGGGTGGCCGTGCTCGTATCCACAGCCGCCGCGAGCCGTAATTGAGATACGCGTTTTGGTAGACGCTGACTGAGGAGACCCCCGGTGCTTTGGCGATAGCGGCCGATACGCCGTGCGGCTGAAAGGTGTCGGTGACGAAGATGTTCTTTTCGTTGCCAAACACCCATATCGGTGTACTTTCGTAGGTCGAAGATGTGATTTGGTCGAGGCCGTGTATCAGATCGTTTCGTGCTCCACCGACAGCGACCGACCCGTAGATGGCAAGCGCCGCGATGCCTGCCAGTACCGCCGAGCGCGTGGCGGTTCCCTCAAGTTCGATGAGTGCGATGGCGAGCATCCCGCCCTGGTACCGGCGGCCGATGTAGCGCATGAGACGGGTCGCCGCGCGGAACGCCAGTGGGATGAAACAGAGCGTGGCACTTGCCAACAACACCCCTCCACCTGCGGTCAGCGACGAGTCGATCAGCACCACAGCTGTCACCGCGACGACTAGGGCGGCACCCACGACTGCGGCGCGGCGCGCAACTCGCGCGCTGATAGCCTGGCCGGGCTCGCCCGGCTTGTGCAACACGGCGTCGATCGGCTCGTCTGAGCGCAGGTCGAAGATCGGCGCCATTGACGCCAGCAGCGCGGCGAGCACACCGCAGCCGAGCGCAAGCAAGATTGCGCTTGCGCGCACCGTCTGATGGCCGCTGGCCGGAAACGCAATGGCGATGTAATCGGGCACTTCGTGAAACAGCGTGCGTGCCAACACGTCGCCCACCGCGATCCCGACGACGGACGCGGCGAGGCCGAGCATCCCGGCCTGAAAGGCGAGGATGACGAGCACTTGCTTTGAGTCAAAGCCCTGGGCGCGCATATCGGCGATCACGCGGCGGCGCTCGGGCATGGTCAGCAGCATGGTGTTGAGCGCCAGCAGAATCCCCACCATCACCGAGATGGCGACAAACAGCTGTGTGGATTGCGTCGTCGGCGCCGCGGCGCCGCGGATCAATCGCAGTTCGTTGCTCGCCGGCACCACGTCGAGCCTGTTGCCAGCCAGCGCGCGCAGGTCCCGCGTCACCTGGCGCGTCTTGCCCGGTTGGGTGCGGACGAGGACGTTGTCACTCGGCCGGGCTGGCCGGTGAGCTGCTGTGCGTAGGGCAGCAGCGCCACGGTGATGCCGCTCGACGCGACTGCGCCGATTGCGCCTTCGCCAAGCACCGCGCGGACAGCCACGGTGTGCGCGTACCCGTTCGTCAGCAACCGTGTCGTGGATTCCGTCCGCACGCCGATCGACTGAGCCACCCCGGAGGGGAGGCCGATGCCGCCCTGCAGCAGCAGGGCGCCTGAGCCGAGGTTCTGTGTCGCGGAGCCTTCCATGCCGACCAGGCCGGCTGTCACGCCCACCAGCTGCACGGCGCGTTCTCCGCTCGGCCCTCGGATGATGGCGTTGGTCCTGAGCAGGTACGCGGAGTCCTTGACGCCGGGCAGTTGGGAGGCGCGCTTGGCCAATATCTGACTGAAGCCCTGTGAGGAGCGCGCGGCCAGTTCCAGTGACGCCGTGCCATTGACGTCGTGCAGGATTTCGCGTGCCGAGCCGACGATGCTGCTGTTGGCGACCAGCACACCGAAGACCAGCGCCACCCCGACGGCGATCCCGGCGCCGGCCAGCATCTCGCCGACCGCGTGCCGCTTGAGCCGTTCCCAATACATGCCGAACAGGACGCTTACCCGCAGACGGAAGATGAGCGGGTCAAGCTCAAACCGGGGCATCAGGAGACCGTCGGCAGTAGCTCAGCCGCGAGCCCGTCGCTGAGCTGTCCGTCGCGCAGCGTCAGGACGCGATCGACAAGCGTGGTCGCCTGGGGATCATGCGTGACCAAAAGGACGGGGATCTCTTGTTCGCGTCCGATCTCCTTGAGCATCATCAGCACTTCGGCGCTGCGCCTGGTGTCGAGGTTGCCCGTCGGCTCATCGGCGAGCACCAGCCGTGGGTTCGTCGCCAGCGCACGTGCGATCGCCACGCGTTGGCGCTCACCCATCGACATTTCCGAGGGCTTGTGCTCCAGCCGGTGGCCGAGCCCGACGCGTTGCAGCCACGGCCGGGCCGAGTCGGCCGCCTCGCCCATTTTCATCCCGAGCGCCAGGAGCTTAAGGCCGGCGTTGTCGAGCGCCGAGGCACCCATCAGCAGGTTGAAGGACTGAAAGACGATCCCGAGCTGCTCGCGGCGGTAGCGTGCGCCCAGCGAGCGCCATGAACCATCCGTATCCAAAGCTACGGTGATCTCGTGGCATCGAAGGCCGTAATCCTTCGGTGCTGCAGGCCGGGCGGGTGCTACAACACTCGCCCGGCCACTTTGTTGTCTTGGCTAGCGCGCGATCAGAGCAGAACCCGCGCCTGATCTCAAGTCGATCCGAAAGTTCGCCACTCCGGTGCCAGTGGCGGCAGGCTCAGATCGTTCCGCCGGATGTGGTCCGTGGCTGCTCGCTTCTCCGTCGGAGGCGCCACGCTGGGAGTTGGCGAGGCGCCGCCTACTCGTCAGTCGCTCGGAGTGATATGCCCTCAAGGCACCAGCGGGTACGCGGAGCATTGGTCCGGCCTGTGCCATGCTGGGTCAGCTGACTTGATGCACGTGTCTCTCTCGCTGTGTACGGAGCCCGATTCCGGTCTATCACCGCGCTGGCGCGATCACCTTCTCCTTCGCGGCGGGAGCGCCTGGTGTTTTGATGACTTCTACGACGCCCAGACCCAATAGCACTGCGAAGCACAACACGAGGGCCGAAGCAAGTACTCGCTTCCGACTTTGGCCGGGGGGAAGGTAAGCGCCTCGAGGACTAAGCCATTCTTTGAAGACAGATATAATCGTGCTTGCGCCAGAGACTAGAGCCAGAACCGCAAGGCCCCCACCGATTGCGAGACGCTCTGTTCGACTACCGGAATAGCCGATAAAGATAAATATTCCGATTAGGTCTGCGAAGAGTGAAATGACCGCGAGTGTCACCCCGTCAAAAGGTGTCCTACCGCCGTCCATGCGTGACATCCTTCCGTCCGCGAGCTATCGAGTATTCAGCCGTCCGCATCGCATGACTGCCAAGTGGAAACGCGGATAGCCTTAGCCGCACGCTCTCCCTCCGCATCACACTCCACTTCTCGCGTTGAGCTACATCCAAAAAGATGTCGCCGACCATCAAGGCTATCTCGGTTGCTATCTCTAGATTGAGGGAGTCGCGCTGATTGCTGGCCGCTCGGGCCATTTGCAGAAGGTAGAGGGATGCCGGCGCTCCGATCGCGAATAGTGATGCGATGGCGAGCACTGAAGCAGAACTCGCCGACTCGATGATCGCGATTACTACACCGGCAAGCGATACAAGACTCAAGATCAACAGGGACATGGCAGCAAACTGCACATTCTGTGCATGTCGCGCATCCTCACGCGCCTGAGTTAGCAGTCGCTCGGCTGCAGCTAGCGCACTCTCTATGTCGTCCCCGGTCGATGGTACCTGGAGCGCATTTAGCTCATCCCGCTCCGGCGGTCTCCACGATGCAGGGCGCCGGTGTGGCTCAGACACCACAGAGATCCTCCAATGATCTAATCAGCAGCCTTAGCGATGCCTCGACGTGATGACTCCCTAGTTGCGTCGGTATTGCCATTTCGCCGACGTTTGATGTGAATCTGTATTGCTCGGGATTAAGGGTAACCGGGAGTACCCGGTACTGAAATCCAGCACCGGATCTGTGAGTGGCAAATGCTGCTGTGCGACGTCATCAAATGGACTTTTGCATGTCGGCCGATAGTAATCCTCGGCTTGAACGCGCCCGTCCCTGTACAGATCGATCTTGTTGACCAAAACCAGCAGCCATCGTGGGCAGATACCGGCCTCGGCGATCACCCGCTTTTCCTCAATCTTTTCGCACGTCGCACGAAATGAGTCGAGCTCCTGTTTGATGTTGTGAGTACTGAGGGATTCGATATCGAATGGCTGTAGCTGGTTGGCGACACTGTCTGCCCTGTTGGACCAGACCCGATTGAAACCAAACGTGGCCACGAAGATGACCCCCCTCAAGGACGGCGCCTGGGCCAAAGAACCAGTTCATGTCTCGGTAGCGGTTGCCGGAGGGCTGGCCAGGGATCGTTGTCAGAGCAAGGCTCCGCTTTCGTATATGTATACCCTCACCCGCAACCTTCGGGAAGAAGTACCCTTCGTCGGGACGTCGGCTCATACGGTCCGGCGCGAAGCGTCCCGTGAGCTGCCGTCACATCTCAGTCTTGCCGCTGCCAGCGGCGCCCGTGATCAAGATGGGCGTGCGGGAGATCCATGGGAACCAATGATGCCGCTTGATCGCGATCGGCGCTCCTGGGGCCTCGAGTGCTTCGACTCCCTCACGCCACGTAGTCATGCCGAGGCGATCCTATCTGCTTGGTGCTGAATGTGGTTCTCATGCTATGGGCACGCATTGTGGTGCGTGGTTTGCGCCCCAAGCGTTTAGGTAGTCCGTCTCAGTGGGAGGGGTGGAACCCGTCGAGTTCGCTGCGCTGCTGCGCGCTGAGCGGGCCACCGTTGCTCTGCTCAAGCCCCGCGATCTCATCCTCGATCGCCTTGAGGCCGAGGTCGTACGCGAGAGCGCGTGCGCGGTCACGTCGCGTGGTCTGTGGGTCGGCGATGTCGGCACGTGCTGCGGACAGCTCCTCACGGCGTGCATACGCTCGCGACAGATCGTGCGCAATCGACGGTGCGCTCGCGGGCGTCTCCGCCGTCGGTTGTGGGGGGGCGAGTCGTCCGACCTGCTGGAGGTACGCGCGGTCCTTGGCTCGGTCGGCGGTGCGCTTGGAATGCTCGACATCGGCGAGGCTGGCAACCGCCACCGTGATCGTCGTCGCGGCAACGAGGCGCTGCTCGGCGTCAGCGATCAGCTGGGTGTAGCCCTCCGGGAAGCCACTGGGCGCGAGCGTCAAATCGAGCTTGCCATGAGCGGTGCGCAGGTTCCACACGGTGGCCTGTGCGAGCACGCTCGCTGTGAAGTAGTCCGGCGGGAGCGACACAGCCTTCTCGGGATGCGCCGGATCGACCTCCAGACTGCATTCCAGGCGGTTGAGCACGTCGGCAAGCCGCGCGAGGTTCTGCTGCGCCCGATCGGGCGTGACGTCGATGTCCTCGGTCTCGTAGCGCTGTCCGTGACTCTGGAGCGCCGCGCCGCCGATGACCACGAACCGCACGTCCCCCTCGCGCAGTGCGCGGAGCAGCGTCTCGCGCCCGCGATCTATTGGGTCTGCTTGGCCAGCCATTCATCAGCGCGAGCGCGACGCTCGGGCAGGCTCGGGGGCTCGTCCGCCGTGGGGCTCGGGCCGCGTGCGGTGAGTTGTAGCGTCGCATCGAGGGCGAGTGCGAATCGCTGGCTGTACGGCGCAGGGTCGGTGAGCGCGATGCGCAGCAGATCAACGAGCCCCGCCACCTCGACTGCGCTCCCGCCGACCGTGACCTCGATCACGGCGCGTGCGAGGTCGGCAAAGCCATGGGTGCCGGGGGGCGCGGCGAGCAGACGGACGCGATCGGGCGCCGCCGACGCGGCGAGCACCGTCTCCGTAGCCAGTGCTCGATCCTCGGGATGCACCACGAGATCGAGCGTTCCCTTGTCGCTGAGGATCAACGGCCAGCCGTGCAGCGCCCCGGCGACCTCCCCCACCGCCACCGCCCGCAGACCAACCGCCGCGACAAGCTCAAGCGCCGCGACTCGATCGAAGCGGTCGCGGCTCAGGTGCCTGACCCGCTCCACCGGCTCGCGCGCAAGCTGCTCGTGGATCAGAGCCGTCCACGAGCCCTCATCCGCCGCTGCGAGCCCAAGCGTCAGATCGAGCTCGCACGCCGCCACGACCTCCTGCACCGTCTCGAACTTGGGCTCGGTCGCGCCGCTCTCCCACCGCGCGACGGTTACCTGCGAGGTGCCCAGGCGCCCCCCAAGCTCTTGCTGGGTGAGGCCCGCACGGCGGCGGGCGATGACGATGATGTCGCGCGCACGCACTCTACAAGCATAACAGAACTGTTATAGAGGCCAGAGTCCGCCAGGCACGAATCGACGCTGAGAGACGCATTCTACGGCGCCGTTTGGTACCCAAATGTGGTACCCACGGCCGAAACGACCTCATTTTCGGACCGCTCACGCCATGCAAAAACCAGCAGATTTGCAGGCAATTTGTGAAAGTGGGCCGTGCAGGAATCGAACCTGCAACCTTGGGCTTAAGAGGCCCCTGCTCTGCCGGTTGAGCTAACGGCCCGCGGGAACGCCGACGTCGGGGCCGGGTACTCCGAGGAAGGGCGCATTCTAGCCGAGCACCCGATCCGGACGGGCTCCGGGTTCACGCTGGGACTGCTCGAAATGTGCCGCGATCGACGCGCCGACGGCCCTTCCCCACCCTCAAAACACCACCGTCCGCCCCCTGTCCACGATCACGCGATCGTCGAGGTGCAGGGCGAGCGCCCGGGCCAGCACCACCCGCTCGATGTCGCGGCCGACGCGTTCGAGGTCGGCGACGCTCTGACGGTGGTCGACGCGCTCGACGCCCTGCTCGATGATCGGACCGGCGTCGAGCTCCTCGACGACGTAGTGGGCGGTGGCGCCGATCAGCTTGACGCCGTGCTCGTGTGCGCGACGGTAGGGCTCGGCGCCGGCGAACGCGGGCAGGAAGGAGTGATGAATGTTGATGACCGGCACGCCCAACCGCTCCAGGAAGGGGCCGCTGAGGATCTGCATGTAGCGGGCCAGCACCACCACGTCGACACGGCCTGCCAGCAGCTCCAGCAGCCGCTCCTCGGCCGCCGACTTGGACTCGCGCGAGACCGGCACATGATGGAAGGGCACGCCCGCCGCACGCGCCTCGGGCTCCAACTCGGGATGGTTGGAGGCCACCGCGGCCACGTCGGCGTCGAGCTCGCCACGGCGCCAGCGCCACAGCAGGTCCACCAAACAGTGGTCGCGGCGAGAGACGAGGATCGCCAGGCGCCGCCGCTGGCCCCAGAAGCGCAGCTCCCACTCCATCTGGAAGCGCTCCGCCACCGCCGCGCCGAAGCGCTCGCGCAAACGCTCGCGCGCGGCCGGCGACTCCAGCAGGCCGCCGAGGAAGAACTCGGTGCGCAGGAAGAAGCGCCCACCGGTGGGGTCGCTGGAGTATTGGTGGGAGGAGACGATGTTGGCGCCCACCTCGTAAAGGAACCCGGAAACGGCCGCGACGATACCCGGTTGGTCGGGGCAGGCCACCAGCAGGCGCGCGACGTAACGGGGCAGCTCGCGGGGCGCTTCGGCGGGCTCGCCCCCGGGCGTGAGGGCCGCCTCGTCCCCGAGCGCGGGGGCCTCGACGTTGGGATCGACCCCGGCCACGGCCCACCGGCCTATTTCTTGCTGGTGGAGGCGCCCGACCCGGTGGTGCTGGTGGAGGTGCCGCTCGGGTGCGACGCCTTCGGCAGGGCGGGCGTGCTGGCGCCCGACTTGCCGCCCTTCGTCGGCGTCACGCTGACGAAGCCGCCTTTGCCGTTGGACTTGACGGTGTAGGTTTTGCCACCCTGCGTGGCAACCAGTTCGCCGTGCGGACCTTTGCTGATCGTCGACGGCGTGTGGCTGAGCGGGTTCTTGCGCAGTTCCGCTAGGTACTTCTTCACCCGCCCGCGTTCGGCGGCCGGCGAGAGGCTGACGGCCTTGTGCGAGGCGGCGTCGCCGAGCTTGAGGTTGCCGGTCTTGTAGGCCGCTTCGGCGAGCAGCGACTGCAAGCGCACGGAGGGCGGGCCGGTGGCGATCGCGATCTGCAGCGCGTGCATCTCGCCGGCCGGCTGGGCGAGCCCCGTTTCGCCATAGACGTTCACCATTTTCAGGGCCACTTCGTTGCTCGGATGCCGCTCAAGCTTGAGATAGGTGTTCCACGAGCCCACGATCTTCGCCAGCAGCACCTTGCCCTTGGCGGTGTACCCTTCGGTTTCGCTGGCCGCGCCCGCGCTGGTGTGGTAGTACTGCGCTTCGCTGGCCTGGTGGAGCTGCGCTTCGATCAACGCTGCCCACGCGGCCGGCTCAGATGGATGCTGGCGTGTGCGCTTCTGCGCAGCTTCGACCTTGGCGGCGAAGCTGGCGCTGCTGGAGCCGTTGTTTTCGGTGAACGCGTTGAAGATCCCGCCGCCGCCGCCGCCGACTCCCACGCCGAAGCCGACGAAGCCCACCAAAAACAGCAGGGCGAGACCCAGATACACAATCTGCACGGTGCGGCGACGGCCGCGGGCTCGAAGGTCGAACAGCATCAGTCGGTGAGTGTGGAGTCGGTGTGGTCGATTATGGCGCTGACTGAGGGATCGGTGGCAGTGCTCTCTACGGTCGCGCCCGACGCAGGCCCCGAGCCACCGGAAGACGGGGAAGCTTCGGGCCCGCCCTCTCCGGCGCCGCCTCCGGGCGAGGATGGTGGATCCTGCCGCGGGCTCCCTGCCGCCGCCCGCGAGCTTCTTGCCGCGTCGCGTCGCGCAACGAACGTCGCCAACAGGATACTCGCCTCGTAGAGAACGTAAAGGGGCACGGTCTCGAGGATCAGCGTGACGGCGTCTCCGGGAAGGAAAGCGGCGACCGCGGCGCACGCCACGATCGCGTAGCGGCGACCTTTGCGCAGCTGCGCGGGCGTCACGATCCCGGCGCGCGCGGCGCCGAGGATCGCCACCGGCACCTGGAACACCAGCCCCATCGCCAGCAACACAGTGGCGGCGAATTGGTAGTAGGGGTTGGCCTGCACAAGGATGTTGAACTCGCTGCTGTTGAAGTTGACGAGGAAGTGCAGCGCGGCGGGAAGCACCACGAAGTAGCCGAATGCCACCCCCACCACGAACAGCGCCGGCACAGCCGCCAGCAGCGGCGCCACGGCGCGTCTCTCACTCGGGCGCAGCGCCGGGATCACGAACCCGTACAGCTCGTACAAGATCACCGGCAGCGACACGATCAGAGCGAAGAAGAACACCACCGTGACCGTGGTCGTGAACGACTCGCCGACCCCCAGCACGGTCAGTTTTTCGCTCTGGGGCACCGCCGGGATCTTTGCGGTGGCGGCGCGTAGGCCGGCCAGTTGCGCGCGCAACTGCGACCGCACCGAGGCCGGCAGATGGGCGTCCGGGGCGTCGAGGATCCGGACGATGTCCTGCACCTCGGCCGACACCTTCAGCACGGCCTGCTGCGTAACCCCCGCCTGACCGGCCGTCCCCTCGCCCCGCTGCACCTGCCCCTGGCGCACTTTTTCCAGCGGCCGGTTGATCACGTGCAGCAGCGTGTTGTTCTGCCAAAAGCACACGGCAAACGCGACGGCCAGCACCGCCCCGCTGATGATCAGGCGCGTGCGCAGCTCCTCGAGGTGGTCGACGAGGCTGAGGCGCTCTTCGTGGCCGATCGGGCGGATCGCGGTGGCCATATCTGCACTCAACATATATCGGCCGGCGCCGAATGCGGGGTTTGTCCGCACTCCAGCGTGGGCAAACCTCGGTATTCGTGCGCACGCCCTAAAGCGCCCGCGGGGGGCAGTCGATGACTCTCACTGGAAAACCACTCCATTCTCCAGGTCACGCGAGATGCCTTCATCCGATAAGAGCCACCAGACACGCCACCACGTGCAGCTGCCAAGCGGCAAGCAGATCGAGGTCGTCTACCTCGACAACCCGGCGCCGCCCAGCCTCGGCGGGCAGGGCCACGCGGGGGGCACGCGCCACGCCGATCCGGCCAGCGAGCCGCTGCACGTGTGCTTCTACTGCGGTGGGGAGCTGGTGCATCCCCTCGACTGGTCGGAAGCGGGCGCACACCAGTGGCGGATATTGCTGCGCTGCCCGGAGTGCGAGGCCACGCGCGAGGGGGTGTTCGAGCAGACCGCGGTGGAAGCGCTCGACGACGAGCTCGATCGCGCCGCCGGGTCGCTGCTGAGCGATCTGCAGCGCGTCACGCATGCCAACATGGCGGAGGAGATCGACATCTTCATCCGCGCGCTGGACGCAGACCTGATCCAGCCCTGCGATTTCTAGCGGTAGCGCTCCACGACGGCGTCGGCTACGAGGTCGAGTAGCGCGGCGCGCCCGTCGGGGAGGATTGCCGGCAGCATCGCCTTGGCCTCGGCGACCAGCGCCAGCGCCTGCTCGCGCGCCTGCGCCAGGGCGCCGGTGGCGGCAATCCGGTCGCACAGGTCGGCGGCCTGCTCGGGGCCGCGGAGCGCGGCGAGATCGACGCTCTCAAGCGTTGGATCGCACTGGAGAGCGAGGATCAGCGGCAGCGTGACAGTGCCGTCCAGCAGGTCGGTGCCGCGCGGCTTGCCGGTGCGCTCCACCGGGCCGGAAACGTCGAGCACGTCGTCCAGCAACTGGAACGCGAGGCCGATGCGCCGCGCGAACAGCCCCAGCGTATCGGCCAGCCCGCAGTCGCCGTTGCCGCCGCTCGCCACCAGCGCCCCGAGGCGGCAGGCCGCCTCGAACAGCGCCGCTGTCTTCAGCTCGCAGCGGCGCAGGTAGCGCTCGACGGCGACATGCGTGGCGTAGAGGTCCTCGCGCTGCAACAGCTCGCCTTCGGCCAGCGCCGAGCTGGCGTCGGAGAGGGCGCGCAACTGGACAAGCTCGCCGTTGCGCGCCAGCTCGGCGAAGGCACGCGAGAAAAGCAAATCGCCTGTCGCGATCGCCGCTTGGCGGCCTGCACGCGCGACCACGGAAGGGTGACCGCGCCGCAGCGTGGCGCCGTCGATCACGTCGTCGTGGACGAGCGTGGCGGAGTGCACCAGCTCGACCGCCACCGCCGCCCGCACCAGCTCGAGCTCGTGCTCGCCGTCGCGCGCCCCCGTGGCGGTGGCCGCCAGCACAACCAGCAGCGGGCGCAGGCGCTTGCCACCGGCGAGCACGGTGGCCGTGGCGTGCACCGCCAGCGGCGCGCCCGCTTCGGCGGCCACCCGCTCGAGGTGCTCCTCGATGTGCACCATCCGTTCGCGCAGCGACGCTCCGCCGCGGCGCATGATCTCCGCGACGGCCGCTTCGTCCTCGGCCGCTTGCGCGTGTGCGGTGCGGCTGATTGTGCTCATCGGCCCATCATGCGCCATCCATCGGCACGGTGCCGGCGTGGATGGCGATGATCCCCCCAGCGGTGAGCAGGTAGCCGATCTCACCGATGCCCGCCCGCTCCATCTCGCCGGCAAGTATCGCAGGCGCCGGGAAGCGTTTCACCGAGTTGGGCAGGTAGGCGTAGGCGTCGGCGTCACCCGCCACGCGGCCCAGCAGCGGCACCACGCGGTCAAACCACAGCGCGAAGAAGCTCGACAGCGGCGGACGCGTGGGCGTGGTCATCTCCAGCACCACCACCCTCCCGCCGGGCCGCACCACGCGCGCCAGCTCGCGCAGGCCGCGGCCGAGATCGGCGAAGTTGCGCGCGCCAAACCCCACGGTGGCGGCGTCGAAGGAGTCCTCGGGATAGGGCAGGGCAAGCGCGTCGCCCCACTCGAAGCGCGCGGCGGCGACGATCGTCTGCCCCGCGGCGTTCCGGGCACGTTCCCACTTGGCCCGCGCGCGCGTGAGCATCTCCTCGGAGAAGTCGCTGCCCACCACCTCTCCGCCCGGCGCCACGCGCCGGGCGAGCTCGAGCGCCAGATCGCCGGTGCCGGTGGCGACGTCAAGCACGCGACTGCCGGGGCCGACACGGGCGAGATCTACCGCGCGCGTGCGCCAGCGGTGGTGCAGGCCGGCGGTCATCACGCCGTTGAGCAGGTCGTACACGCTGGCGACGCGGTCGAACATCGCCCGTACCTGCGCCGCTTCCAATGTTCCGGCGCCTGTGTCCCCTGCCACGGGCTCTACGCTACTTCAACTGCGAGAGGAACTCGACAGCCGCTTCGAACTGTTTGGGCGGCAGGTGCTTGAACGACGGCATCGGCTGTGTCGGGTTGACGAGCGTGCGGGCGATCCCCTGGCGCGGGATGCGCGAGCCAATGTGGGTGAGTTCGGGGCCAGGACCGTTGTTGCCGTTGTCGCCCAGCTTGTGGCAGGCCAGGCAGCCGCTGGCAGCGATCACGTTGCGGCCTTCTTCGAACTGCGCGAACTCCTTGCCGCCGGCACTCTTGACAGCCGTCGGCGTGGCGATTTCCACCGAGAAGGGCGAGCCGGTGGAGGCGCCCTCCCAGGTGAGGAAGAACATCGCGCCGATCACGAACAGCGCGGTGATCGTGGCGATCGGGCGACGCTCGGGCCGGCGCTCGGGGCCGCGGTCGTAGAACGGCAGCAGGAACAGCAGGATCATCGCGATGGTAGGGACGCCGATCGTCGCCATCCCGACCATGCTGGGCGGCTTGATCACGCGCAGCAGCTCGAACAGGAAGAAGAAGTACCACTCCGGCCGCGGCACGTAGGTGGCGGTGGTGGGGTTGACCTTCGACCCGAGCTCCGCGCCCAGCACCAGCGACATCGTGATGATGCACGCCATCACGATGCACGCCATGATCGAGTCCTTGGCGACCGCGTAGGGGAAGAACGGTTTCCCTTTGGCCTTCAAAAGCGAGTACTCGCGGAGGTACTCCTCCTTCTGACGCTGGTTCATGCCTGCGTCTCCCGCAGCTCAGGGGCTTTCTCGACTTTTTGCCACGGTGGCGCGGTGGTGCCGAGCTTCGCCACCAGGTAGAGGTGCGCGCCGAGCAGCGCCGCGATCAAGCCGGGCACCAGCAGCATGTGGATGGCGTAGAAGCGCGACAGCGTCACCGAGCCGATTTCGGCGCCGCCGCGCAGGAAGTCGCTCAGATAGGGACCGATCAGCGGGCCGGTGCCGTTGATGTTGACGCCCACAGTGGTCGCCCAGAAGGCGCGCTGGTCGAACGGCAGCAGGTAGCCGGTGAACGACATCACCATCGTCAGGATCAGCAGCGCCACGCCGATCACCCAGTTGAGCTCGCGCGGGTACTTGTAGGCGCCGAAGAAGAACGTGCGGCCCATGTGCAGGAACACCAGTACCACCATCACGGTGGAGCCCCACTTGTGCATGCCGCGCACGAACTGCCCGAGGAACACTTCGTTGGTGATGTGGCGCACCGATTCGTACGCGCCGCCGGAGGGGTCGGGGCGGTAGAACATCGCCAGGAACACGCCGGTCACCGCCTGGTTGAGAAACGCGAACATGGTCGCCGAGCCCAGCGTGTAAAACCAGTTGGTGCCCTTGGGCACCTTGCGGAACATCATCCAGCGGGCGGCGCCGCTCAGCGAGGTGCGTTCGTCGACCCAGTCCACCACCGCCGTGCCGGCGCCGGCGGCGTGTTCGACCGGCGAGGTCGCGCCGTTGCTCTCCTCGGGCCGCGGCGGCGGGGCCTTCAGCGGCGCGGGGATCGGTGGGGCGGGGAGTTTGGGCATACAGGGGCGCTAGCGACGGATCGAGGGGCGCGAGGGATATGCGAACTGGCCGAGGCCGTCGATCGGCTCGCCGGGGTCGCGGGGGGAGAAGCGCTGCAGCTCGCTGTTGACCGAGAAGCGCGACCCGATCTGCACCATCGCCGTGCCATCGACGTCCACCACGCGGGTGTAAAACCGGTCAAGCGGCCGCGGCGGCGGTCCGCCGACGCGGCGACCCAGGAGATCGTAGACGCCGCCGTGACAGGGGCAGATGAAGCGCTCCGCCGCCGGCACCCAGCGCACCGGGCAGCCCAGGTGGGCGCAGCGCGAGGTGATCGCTATGTAGGGGGTGTTCTTGTCGTAGGGGTCGGTGTCGATCGCCGGGTTTTTCTGGCGCACATACACGAGGCCCTTGCCGGCCTCTCCGATTCCCGGCGTGAGCGTGATCACCGTGGGGATGTAGTTGTTGTCGGGGAACATGTCGGTGGGGCCGACCGTTTCCCAGGTGTGAGGCTTGGTCTTGAAGATCGGCCCGATCGCGAAGCCGAGCGCGGGCAGCGTGAACGACATCGCCGCCACGACGCCAGCCGCGTGTGCGGAGCCGGTCATGAACCGCCGCCGGGTGACCGTCTCGCCCTCGAACGCGCCCGGCATGTGCCGGTCGAGCGTGTATTTGGATGCCTGCTTGTCGTGCTTGCTGGCCAAGGACCCCAAACAATACTCCCTGGGAAGTGTCGCTTGTCGCCCAGCTCTGGTGTCAATCCGCACAATTACGTGGGATTGGGCCCTCCGTCGGCTGCGGCGCGCATCGCGTCGAGCGCGTCTGGATCTTGGTCGTACACCAACGCCTTGGCCTGGCGGTGGATCTCGCTGGCGCCCCAGCCCACGGCCCTGGCGCCTGCGTCCCAGACGGCTCGTGCCAGTTCGTCGTGGCCGTCGCCCTGGGCGAGCGCCGTGAGCGTGATCACATCCGCCAACTCGGTTACAGCCGTCAGGTCGCCGAGCGCCACCAGGCGGGCAAGGCCGAGCGCGTACAACTGGTCTCCGGCCAGCAGGCCGAGATCGGGCTCTGGCGGACACACCACGCGGGGAACGCCGTAGTGCAGCAGGTAGCCCTCGTAGATCGCCTCCAGCAGCAGCTCGTACTCCTCGGCGCGAGCATGCGCGCGCGGGCCGGCGGCGGCAAGCTGCGCCGGGCCGGGTCCGTTGGCGGCGGGCGCCTCGTCCGCCAGCAAGCTTGCCATCAGCCCGCCCCGCTCGCACAGCAGTGCCCGCAGGCGGGCAAAGACCGGCTGGCTCATCGCCGCACCCCGTCGGCGCGCTCGCCACGCGGTTGGTTGGCGGGCAAAAAGAACATCATCCAAGCTCCCCGAATGCCGCCACGGCGGCAGCCACAGTGAGGTCGATCTGCTCGGGCGTGTGGGCGAGCGAGGGGAACCATGCCTCGAACTGCGAGGGCGGGGGGTAGACGCCCCGGGCGAGCAGCCCGCGACACCAGGCGGCGTGGGCATCCAAGTCGCATTCCTGCGCCCCGCCCAGATCATGCACGGGATCTTCGCTGAAGAACACGGTGAGCAAGCCGGGAAGGCTCACCACCTGCACCGGGTGGCCGGCGGCGCGCTCGGCGGCGGCCTCGCGCAGGCCGGCGGCGAGCCTCTCTGTGAGAGCCGCCAGGCGCGCGTACGCAGCTTCGTCGAGCAGCGCGAGCGTCGCCAGGCCGGCGGCGACTGCCAGCGGATTGCCCGACAGCGTGCCCGCCTGGTAGACCTCGCCGGCCGGCGCCAGCAGTTCGAGCAGCTCGGCGCGACCCCCCACCGCCGCGGCAGGCAGCCCTCCGCCGAGCACCTTGCCCATGATCGTCAGATCGCCGTGCACGCCGGTGAGCTCCTGGGCGCCGCCACGCGCCACGCGAAAGCCGGAGATCACCTCGTCCAGCACCAGCAGCGCCCCGCAGGCGTCGGCCTGCTCGCGCAGCAGCTCCAGAAAGCCGGGCTGCGCCGGCACGAGGCCCATGTTGGCGGGCATCGGCTCGGCGATGATCGCCGCCGGCTCGTGCAGGCGCAGCGCCTGCGCCAGCGCGTCGGGGTCGTTCCACGGCACGACCACGGTCGCCGCGGCGACGCCCGCGGGAACGCCGGGGCTCGAGGGAAGCGCCTGCGTGGCGAGGCCCGAGCCGGCCTGCGCCAGCAGCCCGTCGACGTGCCCGTGATAGGCGCCGGCGAACTTCACCACCCGCTCGCGACCGGTGGCGGCGCGCGCGAGGCGCAGCGCGGTCATCGTGGCCTCGGTGCCTGAGGAGGTCATGCGCAGCATCTCCACACCCGGCATCCGCCGCACCACCTCCTCCGCCAGTTCGACCTCGCCGGCGGTGGGGGCGCCGAAGCTGGTGCCCCGCTCGGCCGCCGCGCGCACCGCCTGGAGCACCCGCGGGTGGGCGTGGCCGTGGATCAACGGCCCCCACGAGCAGACGTAGTCGACATAGCGGTTGCCGTCCACGTCCACCAGCTCCGCACCCGACCCGCGGGCGACGAATAGCGGGGCGCGACCGAGCGCGCGCATCGCGCGCACGGGCGAGTTGACGCCGCCGGGAAGCACTCGCTGCGCGCGCCGGTGAAGCTCCGCGGAACGGGTGTCGGTGAGCGAGAGGGTCATGCCCTCACGCGTGCTGTGCTTCCCAGCGCTTGTAGTCGTCGGTGAAGTACAGCAGGCGGATCTTCTTGAACTCCGTGGACGAGTAGAGCGTGGCGCGCTCCCCGATCCCGGTCTGCTCGGCGATCGCGGTGAGGATCGCGTCGCACTCCTCCTTGGAGCGGCCGTGGGCCATCGTGAAGACCGAGTAGGGCCAATCCTCATAGGTGGGGCGCTGGTAGCAGTGGGAGATCCCGCGGAATGACGCCATCCGCGGGCCCAGCTCCATGATCTGCTCCGGCGGCACCTTCCAGACGCCCATTCCGTTTGCGGAGAAGCCGGCACGGCGGTGGAAGAGGATCGCCGCCACACGGCGCAAGAGCCCGCGCTCGCGCATCCCCGCCATGTGCTCCAGCAGCGTCTCGACGTCCATCCCGAGGCGCTGCGCGGCCGGCGCATAGGGCTCGCCGATCACGGGCATGTCGCCCTGGGTGGCGCGGATCACCGCGATGTCGCGCTCGTCGTAGGCGACCGACTCGAGCACCGCCTCCTGCTGCGGGATCCCCTCGCTGGCGAGCGCTTTGGTGTCGCCCTCCATCTCCAGGTCCATCCTGATCTTGAACAGCTTCAGCGTGGGCAGCTGGCGGATCGACTCCGCCCCGGTGAGCCGCTGCAGCACCTCCAGCGTGCCCTCCAGGCCGAGTGGCGAGTCGGGCTCGGTGGCGAGCGTGAACCACATGTTGAATTCGTGGTTGCGCAGGTAGTTGTGCGACACGCCGGGGTGGGAGTTGACGATCTTGGCCGCCCGCCAGGGGTGCTCGGGATCGACCCTGGCGGCCACCAGCATCGAGGAGTAGCCGAGCGCGCGCGTGTCGTAGATGGGAGTGACCTGGCGGATGATGCGCTCCTGCAACAGGCGCCGCACGCGCTGGAGCACCTGCTCTTCGGCGATCCCCGCCTCCCGCGCCACGGCCGCATAGGGGCGGGGCTCGAGCGGGAAGCTGCCCTGCATCAGGTTGAGCAGTCGCCGGTCGAGCTCGTCGAGCGACACGGCGGCGCCCCCGGTGCGCCGGCGCAGCTTGGGGATCGGGGCGTTCTCTATGTGGCTAGCCATTGGGCGGCATCCTTGGCGTGGTAGGTGATGATGACGTCGGCGCCCGCGCGGCGCAGCGAGGTGAGGATCTCGAGCACCGTGGCGCGCTCGTCGAGGTACCCAGCCGCGGCGGCGGCCTTCACCATCGCATACTCGCCGCTGACGTTGTAGGCGGCCACGGGCAGGTGCGTGGCACGCCGCACGGCGGCGATCAGATCGCCGTAGGCGAGCGCCGGCTTGACCATCACCATGTCGGCCCCCTCGTCCACGTCGAGCAACGTCTCGCGCAGCGCCTCGCGGCCGTTGGCGGGGTCGAGCTGGTAGGCGCGGCGGTCGCCGAACGCCGGCGCCGAGCCGGCGGCGTCGCGGAAGGGGCCGTAGAAGGCGGAGGCGAACTTGGAGGAGTAGGCGAGGATCGGCGTGTGGGCGAAGCCCTCGGCGTCGAGCTCCGCGCGGATCGCGCCGACGCGCCCGTCCATCATGTCCGACGGCGCCACGATGTCGGCGCCGGCGCGCGCGTGGCTGACAGCCGTGCGCGCCAGCAGCTCAAGCGTCGCGTCGTTGTCGACGACGGGCGGGCGCTCGGCAGGCGGGTCGGCGGGGCCGTCGAGCACGCCGCAGTGGCCGTGGCTGGTGTACTCGCACAGACACACGTCGGTGATCGTCAGCAACTCGGGCAGCTCGCGCTTGAGCGCGCGCAGGCACAACTGGACGACACCCTCGTCGTCCCACGCGGAGGAGCCCTGCGCGTCCTTTTCGGCGGGGATCCCGAACAGCAGCACCGCGCCGATGCCCAGCGCGAGCGCCGTGCGCGCTTCCTCGACGGCCGCGGCGATCGACAGCCGCTGCACCCCGGGCATCCCGGCGATCGGCTCGTGGGGACCGCCGGACTCGGCGACGAACAGCGGCAGCACCAGCTGCCCGGCGCGCAGCTCCGTCTCGCGCACCAAGCCGCGCAGCGCGGGCGAGGCGCGCAGCCGACGCAGGCGCGTTTGCGGAAACGGCATCGTGTCGAGGATACTCCCGCTCAATCCACGCGCCGCAACCCCAGCCGCGCGAGCGCGGCGAACAGTACGGTGAGCCCCAGCAGGTGGGCAAGCGAGATCAAGAGGCCGGGCGTGGTGCGGTTGACGGCCGCGTCGAGTGCCTCCAGGGCTGCCTTGTAGGGGAATACGAACGAGACCACGCGGATCGCGTCATACAGTCCCCCCGCGACCGAGCCGGCGGGCACGAGCGCGAGAAAGGCGAGCGGCAGCGACAGCAGAAAGGCCAGCAGCGAAGCGGCGCGCACCTCGCGGGCGAGCGCGCCGATCGCCACACCGAGCGCGGCGAACGCGAGCGCGGCGAACGCGAGCGCCGCCAGCCACTGGCCGGCGCGGCCCCATTCCAGGTGGACGAACGCGCCGATGCCGGCGAGCAGCACGAACGCCACCATCAGCGCGCAGCCGGCGGCCAGCAGCAGCTTCTGCGCGATCAGTAGCTCGCGCGTGACGAGCGCACGGCCGGGGTGTGCGCGGCCCGGGCGCCCGGATCGCTCGCCCGCGCCGTCGGAGCCCCTGACGAGCCGCGCCAGCGTGTGCTCTTCGCGCTCCAGCGCGATCCCGCCGGCGGCGAGCAGCACGCACACGAACATCAGCGAGATCGAGACGGCCACCACCACCGCGTAGGCGTCGAGCGGCGTGCGGCCGCCGTGCAGGTAGGCGTCGCTCACCTGGATGGGCTGGCTGATCGTGCTCAGCACCTCGTGGGCGACGCCGAGGTTTTGGTTGGCGAATTCGGCGAATTCGGCGATCCGCCGCAGCTGAGCGCGGTCGGCCGCGGGTGGGTGGTGGGCGATGACGGTGCGCACGATCGCGGGGATTTCGCCGAGGCCGGGCAGGTTTTGCGGAGTGCCGGCCACGCCGAGGTTGCCGCCGCGGACGAGATCGCCGATCACGCGCGCCGCCACCTGGCGGATCTGGTTGGAGAGCTGGAGGTTGGCCTGCGCGAGCGCCGATTCGATCGTGGAGCGCACGAAGCTCTGCTCGAGCGCGTTGCTGTTATAGATCACTTCGACGTGCGCCTGGCGCGTCACCGAGGAGAGCCGCGCGGCGAGGTTGGCGGGGATCACGATCGCCGCCAGCGCGCGGCCCGAGCGGACTGCCTGCACGGCTGCCGCGCGGGTGGCGACCGGCACCGGCTGCACCTGGGTGAGCAACTGGGAGTAGTAGTGCGCCACATTCAGCCGCGTGCCGCCCAGTTCGACGGTGGCCGAAGGGGGCGAGAGGTTGGCGATCGCCACTTTCGGCTTGGCGGGCGCGCGCGAGATCGCCAGGCCGATCAGCAGCGCCACGGCGATCGGGTAGAGCACCAGCACTCCCACCAGCAGGCGCGAGCGGGCGAGGATCAGCAGGTCCTTCTTCAGCAGCCAGCGCATCAATGGCCCCGCTTGCGAAGGAACTCGACGAACGCGCCTTCGAAGCCCAGCTCCTCCTCGCTGCCCGCCGCGCGCGCCAGTTCGACGGGGGAGCCGATGAACAGCGGCTCGCCGTCGGCCAGCACCAATACGCGCTGCGCATAGCGCTCGGCCTCGGCGACGTTGTGGGTGGAGAACAGCACACAGCGGCCGCGCTGCGACAGCGCGCCGATGAAATGCCACAGCCGCTCGCGCTGGCGCGGGTCCAGGGAGGAGGAGGGCTCGTCGAGGATCAGCACGGCCGGGTCGGAGAGCAGGCCGATGGCGATGTTGACGCGCTGGCGGTTGCCGCCGGAGAGATGCTCCACCCGCTCCCCCGCCCGCTCGCGCAGTCCGGTTTGCTCGAGCATCGTCGCAACCGCGGCGCTCGGGTCGGGGTTGCGCTCCAGGCGGGCGAACAGCTCGAGGTTCTCCGCCACCGACAGGCGCGAGTAGAGCGCCGGATGTTGGGGTACCCACCCAACCCCCCACCCAACCCCACGACCGGCGGCTGCCCCGTCGGCCATCCGCACCTCGCCGGATGTCGCTGGTTGGACGCCGGCGACAATCGACAGCAGCGTGGTCTTGCCGGCGCCGTTGGGACCGATCACCGCGACCATCTCCCCCGCATGTGCGTCGAAGCTGACCCCGCGCAACGCCTCGCGCTCGCCGTAGCGCTTGGCGACGCCCCGCATGCTCAGCAGCGGCTGACTCTCGCTGGTGGAAGCCTCCCCGGCGTTCACGAAACGCCCACCTGTGGGTTCCTCACAAAAGCCCGCCCGGCGAGCGCTCCCAGCGCTCGAGCTGCAGATGGCGGCGGAGGTAGACGAACGTCTCGCGCAATACGGCGAGGATCGGCAGCGCGATCAGGGCGCCCACCACGCCGTACATCTGCAGGCCCAGCAGCAGCGCGAAGATCACCAGCAGCGGGTTGATGCGCAGGGTGTGCCCGAAGACCTGCGGCGCCACCACGTGGCCCTCGAGCTGCTGCAGGCCGACGAACAGAATCGTCACCCACAGCGCGGAGATGGGGTTGGTGAGCAGCGCCACCAGCACCGGCGGCACGGCGCCGAGGATCGGGCCGATGTAGGGGATCAGCTCCATCACGCCGTAGAACATGGCGAACGCCACGGCGTACTTCTGCCCGTCGGGGAAGATCCCGAGCGCGCCGAAGACGTACAGCGCGACACCGGTGGAGGCGCCCATCACGAAGCTGAACAGCAACTGGCCGCCCACATAGCGGGAGACGGCGTGCTGGGTGAGCGTGGGGTAGTCGTCGGCGGGCGTGCCGTCGCCGTCGGGCATCGCGCGCCGCACCAGCCGCCCGATGTGCTGGCCGTAGAGCAGCATGTACACGGAGAGCACGAAGATCAGCACGAGGTCGAAGATGGCGGACGCCACTTCGGTGAGCAGCGCACCGCCGAAGGTGGCCAGCGAGCCGGCGCTTTTGGCGATTTTTCCCTGGATCGTCTGGAGCGCCGTTTTGCCCTGCTTGATGAACTTCGCGTGGATGCCGTGGCGGTTGAGCCAGCCTTGGAGGTTGGCGAGCGTTTCGTTGGCTTCGTCGACGAGTTTGGGGAGGTTGTGGGTGAACGACTGGACCTGATGGACGATCGGGTTGGCCAGCAGGAAGCCGATGCCGACCAATGTCAGGAAGAATGCAAGGTACACGCAGAGCACCGCCAGGCCGCGGGGGAGACGCGAGCGCTGGAGGAGAGCAACAGCCGGATTGAGGATCAGCGCGATGAGGCCCGCCACGACGAAGATCACGAACACTTTCCCCGCGGCGCGCGCCAGCGCCCACAGGGCGAGCAGCGCCAGCGGCAGCAACACCAGCTGCACCCAGCGGGGCACCACCACCCGCGGCGGCGCGGGGTGGGGAACGCCGGCAGGCTCCTCGGCCAGCTCGCGCTCCTGCGGCTTGGGGGGCGCTGCCTCGGTGTGCGGCTCGGCGCTCACACTCCTCCCGTCATGGGCGAAGTATGGCTGAGCACGAGGCGACCATCCTGTTCGTCGGCGACCTGGTGGGCAGCCTCGGCCGGCACACGCTGATCGACTGTTTGCCGCTGCTGCGCGAGCGCTACGACCCAACCTGGGTGGTCGTCAACGGCGAGAACGTGGCGGGCGGCCTGGGGATCACGCCGAAGTCGGCCAAGCAGCTGCTGAACGCGGGCGTGGACGCGATCACGCTGGGCAACCATGCCTACCACCACCGCGAGATCTACCCGTATCTCGACGAAGAGCCGCGGATCGTGCGCCCCGCCAACTACCTGCGCGGCCAGCCGGGGCGCGGCGTGTGCGTGGTGGAGAGCGCCACGGGGATGCGCCTCGGCGTGATCAACCTCAGCGGCAGCCTCTATCTGCGCACGGGGCGCTCGGCGTTTGTGGAGATCGACGGTGCGCTGCGCGAAGTGGGCGACGCGGAGCACATCCTCGTGGACATGCACGCGGAGGCGACCAGCGAGAAGATCGCGCTGGGGTGGCACCTGGACGGGCGCGTGACGGCGGTGGTGGGCACGCACACGCACATCCCCACCGCCGACGCGCGGGTGCTGCCGGGCGGCACCGCATACATCACGGACGTCGGCATGACCGGCCCGCGCGGGGGCGTGATCGGCGTCAAGCGCGAGCTGGCGCTGGAGGCGCTGATCACGCAGATGCCGGTGCGGTTTCAGACCTCCGAGGAGGACCCGTGGCTGAACGGAGTGGCAATTCGCTGCTCGCGGCCTCTGCGGGCGGACTCGATCGAGCAGGTGCTGATGCCTCGCCCGCCAGTAGCGCCAGCATGACGAGCGGGAAGAACCAGACGATGTACAGGTAGAACCAGTATTCGAGCCCGAGCTGCAGCGCGATCAGGATCGCGGCGGCGGCGGCGGCGAGGGCCGGCACGCCGGGGCGGCGGGGCAGGAGCGCGAGCCCCAGCGCGAGTGCGACGGCCGCCGCCTGCGCGAGCGTCTGCCAACTCTTGAGGCCGCCGTACAGCCCCCACACCGAGAAGGGCGCGCCGCGGTTGGCCTGGTAGGCGAGCGTGCGCTCGTAGATCTCGTGCAGCGAGTCGTGCGTGAGCGCCGGGATCGACACGAGCGCCACGGTGAGTGCGAAGGCGAGCGCGAACAGCGCCAGCGAGCGGGCGGGCGGGCGCAGGCGCGGCGATTCGCGCAGCCCATGAGTGGCGAGGAGCGGCGCGAGCGCCAGCGGCGCGAACTTGGTGAGGCCGGCAAGCGCGCCGAACACGCCGCGCGCAGGGGGCGAGGAGGCCACGAGCAGCGTGGCGAGCAGAAAGACGGCGACAAGCGTGTCGTTGGAGTTGCTCTCCAGCGCAAACAGCGTGAAGGGGTAGGAAACCCACGCGTAGGCCAACGCCACCCCCAGCGTGGGGCCGCGCAGGCGCAGGCCCAGCCAGAAGATCAGCCCCAGCGCCAGCAGATCGAAGGCAATTGTGGCGGCGTGCGCGGCGGGCAGATCGTCCCACAGGCCGCTCCAGCCGAAGATCTGCTCGAAGGGGACGTACGCCTCGTAGTTGACCGGGCCGTAGGTGTCGCCGTGTTCGTTGTTGGAGGGGTAGTGGCCGTATACCGGCTTGCCGTCGACGATCCGCTGCGCGCCGATCACGCCGGCGTAGCCGACGTCGATGACGTTGCCGTCGGTGACGTTGAGGCCGATGCGGAAGCCCAGCAGGAACACCACCCCGACCGCCAGCCACGGTGCCGGGATCCACAGGCGCAGCGGCCGCGGCCGCGCGCCGGAGCGCAGAAGCAAGAGCATCCGCGCCAGCAGGTAGATCAGCGGCGGGTAGCTGAGCGGGACCGATTTGTAGATGTCGCCGTGGTTGAAGTAGGCGAGCGACACCGAGAAGGAGAGCAGCATCAGCAGGTCGAGGTGGCGCAGCGCGAACGGCCGGCGCCACTCGATGAACGGCAGCAGGAACAGCGCGCACAGCGGCAGCCAGATATAGAGCGCGTTGACGTGCCGCCCGAACGCGCCGGGGTAGCCGCGCGCCATCGTCCACGCCACCTGAAAACCGGTCCACTGTTCGAGCACCCGGCCACTGGGGTCGGAGATGATGACCTGCCCGATTTCCTTGGCCTTGCGCGAGAAATAGCTGACCTGCCAGCGCCCGGGGCCTTTCAGGTAAGCGCCGTCGTAGGAGCCGGGGTAGGCGGCGCGCAGGCGGCGCATCTTCGGCAGACGCCCGGCGATTTCCAGAGCCTCGTCGGAGGAGAGCCGCCGCCCGGCCGGCGGCGCGATCGAGGGGGCCACCGGGACCGGGTTTTCGGATGTGGTGGCGCTGGTTGCGGTGGCGCCGGCGCGCGTGTGCAATCCCGCGGTGAGCTTCGGCAGGGCGCCGGGCGCCGGAGCCGCCGCCACGAGACAGGCTGTCAGGACGATCGCTGCGAGGGAGCGGCGCACACGTCGAGGGTACCCGCCCCTCACGCACCGAAGTGCGCGAGGACGAGTGGCGCGACGTCGCGGATCGACCACTGCGCCGGCGCCGGCAGCGCGTCGAGGCCGCAGAGAATCAGAGCACCCAGCGAGTCTTCGCCGCGCAGCGAGCCGTGGCTGCCGCCGCCGACGTGCGCCTGACGCCCCCAGTCGAGGAACTCGTGGTGGGGTGCGGCAGAGAGGAGCACATCGCCCGAGGTGGGGCAGTTCAACGCCGACCAGGCGCGCGCGAGCACATCGGGGTGATTGGGGGCGTGAAAGAGATCGCCACGCGTCGACGCTTCGAGCACCCCGAGCTCGCCCTCGACGCTCCAGGCACCGCCGCGCGCGTCGCGCAACTCCCCGCACGGCTGAAAACGGAGCTCGCCGACGGAGGCACGTGCGATCACACCCTCGACTGGGGCGCCGTGGGGGTCGCGCTCCAACCACATCACCAATTCGACGCCGTCGAGCGCGAGCGCGCGGCGCGCGACCTCCGAGCGCAGCTCGTGCGGCCGATGCTCGCTGAGCACGTACACCATCGCTGCCCGCTGGGTGGGGCAGACGGCGATCCGGGCTCCCTCGGGGCGGCGAGCGCGGGCAGGCGGCGGGCCGCCCGCCTCCGGTGAGCCCTCCGGCCGCGACTCCCCGTCGCCGCCGGGGCCGCTGCGCCCGGGCGCGAGCACGTCGAACTCGGCGAGCGCGTCCTGCAGCGCGACGGTGGCGCGGATCGGCGCCTGCGAGTGGTCGGCCATGACGATCATGGCGTGGTCGTCGAGAAAACGCTCGACTCCGCCCGCCGGCGCCATCATCCGCGCGAGCTGCTGGTCGGCGAGCGCAAGCGAGCGCAGCTGCCCGTCGGGGCCGTGCTTGTGCGAGTGCCAGTCGTTGTCGGGAAGCGACAGCAGCATGAAGTCGAACAGGTCGTGCTCGACCATGTGAGCGGCGACGCAGCCGGAGTGCTGGTCGCGCACGCCCGGCATCCCCAGCGCCGAGCGGCAGCCGGTGCGGCGCGAGGCGAAGATGTCGGCGTAGAACAGCTCGCGTGGACCCATCACCGGGTGGCGCATGAACGCCGAGGCGACGCGCGTCAGAGCGCTGTCGCGCTGGGGCTCGTGGCGATGGCGGCCGCGGTACATCAGGTAGGTGGTCCCGGCGGTGCGCACGTCGGCGTCGTCGAGGGACTCGAATACGGTGAGCGTGTCCGCGGCGAGGTGCGCGCGGTTCATGTTGTAGACCGTGTCCGTCAGCTGGCGCGCGATCCCGAAGCGCTGCGCCGCACGGAAGCTCGAGCCGTACTCGACGTAGCGGTGCTCCTCACGATGAAACCAGTTCATCCCAGGGATCAGGTGCTCGTCCTGCGCGACGCCGGTGACGATCGAGGCGGCGCATACGGGGGTGACGGACGGGAACGCGGCCACGCAGTCGGGGATGTAGCTGCCGCGCTGCATCAGCGTCGCGAGCATCGGCGCGACGCCGGCGGCGACCGCGCGCTCGA
>DATMLP010000004.1:0-26399 GCA_035570415.1 Solirubrobacteraceae bacterium
CCACCTCCTCGCGGAACAGATGCCCCGAGCCCGCGAACATCGCGCCCGCCGCCTCCTGCACCCGCGCGCCCGCCGAGTCCAGCAGCCACACGAACGGGATCCGCTTCGTCAGCGCCAGCTCGCGCAGCCGCGTCACCTTGAACTCGCCCGTCATCCCCATCGAGCCCGCCATCACCGTGAAGTCGTACGCGCACACCGCCGCCAGCCGGCCGTCGATCTTGCCGTAGCCGGTGATCACGCCGTCGGCGGGGGCGTCCACTCCGTCCATGGCGCGCTGGGTGGAGTGCGGGCGGCCGTGGATGCCAAGCTCCACGAACGTGCCCTCATCCACCAGCAGCGCGATCCGCTCGCGCGCGGTGAGCTTTTCACGCTCGTGCTGCTTGGCGATCTTCTCCTCGCCGCCGCCCAGCATCGCCTGCGCGCGGCGGGCTTCGAGGTCCTCTACCAGCGGGCGCAGGAGGGAGGTGGGGGTTTGGGTGGGCGCCGCGGGCGTGTCGGCTGGGGGGGCTTCGGCGGCCGGCGCCACGGGAGCCTCGATCGGCGTGTCGTCGCTCATCAGCGGCCTTTCCAGACGGGATCGCGTTTCTCGAAGAACGCGGTGACGCCCTCCACGATGTCTTCGGTGGACAGCGCCAGCGACAGCTGCGCGCGCAGGTAGTCGAGCGCGTCGTCCAGCGGCATGTCCAGCTGGCGGCGCATGGCCTCCTTGCCGAGGCGCATGATCAGCGGCGACTTGCCGGCCAGCTTGGTGGCCCACTCGGTTACGGCCGCGTCGAACTGCTCGGCCGGCACGACCTTGTTGACGAGCCCCGCCGCCAGCGCCTCCTGCGCGGAGATGCGCTCACCCAGCAGCAGCAGCTCGTTGACCTTCTTGCGCGGCACGTTGCGGTAGATCAGCGCCATGATCATGAACGGAAACGCCCCCACGTTGATCTCGGGCGTGCCGAACGTGGCGGCCTCGGAAGCAACGATCAGATCGCACGCCAGCGCGATTCCCAGCGCCCCGGCGAGCACGTGCCCGCGCGCGGCGCAGATCACGGGCTTGGGGAAAGAGCAGATCAGCTTGAACAGCCCCACGAAGCGCTCGGAGCCGAAGTGCTTGTACACCAGCGGCACGTCGCCGGCGAACCCGCCGAGGTTGGCGCCGGAGGAGAACACCTTCTCGTGCGAGGACGCCAGCACCACGCAGTGCGTTTCGGCGTCGTCCCGCGCGCGCTCGAACGCCGCGATCAGGCCCAGCAGCAGCTCGGCCGAGAGGGCGTTGCGGGTGGCGGGTTCGTTCAGCGTGATCGTGGCCACGCCGTCGGCGAGGGCGTAGAGGATGGGGCCTTGCGAGGCGTCAGGGGCAGACGGGGCGTGATCGGCAGTGAGGTGCTCTGCTGTTGGCTGCTCAGACACGTTGGCATCCTAACCGGCGAGCGCAACAGGCGTGCACTGGGCTGGCCAACTAGCCAGTGGTCGTCATGCGCCCGGCCGGCTTACGAGCTGGCCTTGCGCGCCGAACGCTTGGCGGGGCCGCTTGCTTGCCAGTCGGTGGATGCGTTTGCGTTCGAGCTTTACCAGTTGCGCTTCGGCAATCGTCTTGTCGGCCGGGGGCGGCTGGACAGCAACCGGCACTTCGAGCCCGAGGATGTCGGTCTCGATGCCGATGCCATCGCTGCGAGCGCCGAAGACGCCGGTCGTCCTCACCGGGAGTCCGCTCGCCGCGATGAACGCGTCGATTTCAATCGTCGCTCGCTTTGGTTGCCGCACGATTTCCCGCTGCTCCCGGTGCGTGAGTTTGCCGGCGAACAGCCGGCTCAGCGAGAGGGTCGCGGTGAACTCGGTCACCTGCTGGCCATCGAGGATCATCGAGCCCCCTTCCCGGACGCTCACGGCTTCGCCGAAATCGTCGATCAGCTTGGCGAAGGGCCCTTCAGCCTCCGTCAGCGTGTTGGTGAACGTCGGAGCCAGCGCCGCCACTGCATCGGCAAACAGCGCAACCTTTCCGTGCGGTTTGCGCACCGGCTCGACCTTCCTCCGAACCCACGGGCGTCCACCGTCGAACCGGGCGGCTCGTGGCTGGTAGGTGTAGTGGGCGTTGCCGATCGTTCGCGTTTCGGTTTCGGCGCCAGCTTCGCCGCTGAGCGGATGCCCCGAAACCTCCCCTGAGACTTCCAGCTTGCTCGTGAACACCGCCGCGCGCGGCGAGAGTTGAATCGCGCCCGTGACCACGGTCACCAAATTCTGCCGCTTGGACTCGTTGCCCGCGCTGCCCAGTTCGGCTCCGCCCGCCGGCGAGCCAGGTTCGCCGAACACCAAGCGCTCGGAGATGCGTGCAGTGTTGAACCGGATCTGGGCCATCTTCTGCTCCAACGCCACCAGCGACGCGGGCAGAGGCGCATGCGCCGACGACGGCGGGCTTTCGGCGGCGGCCGCCGCGCCGGGCACACCGAGGAGAACGAGCGCCGCCAGGGGGGCCGCAAACAGCCGATAGAGATCCCGCATACCTACACAGCCTCCTCTTGGGGACCGGCAGCTTATATCAACTGTGTGAATGGTGGGGCCAGGCTCGACGGTCCAGGCCAGCGGCCTGCGAGCACCTGCCTAATCCCACTCGATCCGCTCGGCCAGCTCCGCGGGGCCCAGGTCGATCATCAGAACAGCGGTGACGTGCGAAGCGCATTGTCTGCACGCTACTCACGCCTTGGGACGGAACGCTCGGCCGCCGTGGACCCGCTTTCCTTTTCCTGGCTGAAGCGCTAGTTTCTGCGAGCACAAGCGATAACGACGAACCGCGCCGCGTCCCGCGCGACCCACCAGACAAGGAGCCCCACCGATGGCCGCCACCGCCGAGCCCGTGCTGAAGCCGGACTTCCACGCAAAGCGCAAACACTTTTTGTTCAACGACGAGCACGAACAGCTGCGCGAGTCGATTCGCAACTTCGCGATCAAGGAGCTGGCGCCGCACGCGGAGGAATGGGAGGAGACGACGTTCCCCGACTCGGTGATTGCGCGGATGGGCGAGCTTGGATTCCTCGGCCTCGACAAGCCTGAGGAGTGGGGCGGGCAGGGCGGCGACTACTACAGCGCGCTGGTGCTGGCGGAGGAGATCGGGCACGCCAACAGCGGCGGGCTGGCGATGGGCGTGGCGGTGCAGACCGACATGGCGATGCCCCCGATCCTGGCGTTTGGCACCGACGAGCAGAAGCGCGCATGGGCGGAACCGGCGATCAAGGGGCAGAAGATTTTGTGCCTCGGCATCACCGAGCCCGACGCGGGCAGCGACGTGAAAGGGATCAAGACGCGCGCTGTGAAAGACGGCGACGAATACGTGATCAACGGCTCGAAGACGTACATCACCAACGGCCACCGCGCGCACGTGATCGTGCTGGTGACCAAGACCGACGCCGACGCGGGCTATGACGGCTTCACGCTGTTCCTGGTGCCGATGGACTCGCCGGGGGTGATCCGCGAGAAGAAGCTGGAGAAGATGGGCATGCACGCCTCCGACACGGCGCTGTTGGCGTTCCAGGACGTGCGCGTGCCGGAGTCCGCGGTGCTGGGCCAGGTGGGCAGGGGCTTCTACCACATCATGTGGGAGCTGCAGGGCGAGCGGCTGATCGGCGCCGCCGGCTGCGTGGCGGGCGCGCAGCGTTGCTTCGAGCGGACCCTGGAATACGCCAAAGAGCGCACCGCGTTTGGCCGCTCGATCGGCAACTTCCAGGTGATCCGCCACAAGTTCGCGGAGATGGCCACCAAGATCGAAACGGCCCGCCAGATGGTGTACATGACCGCGTGGCGCCACACCAACGGCGACTACCCCGTGCGCGAGATCTCGATGGCGAAGCTGCACGCCTCGCGCGTGGCCTGCGAAGTGGCCGACGAGTGTTTGCAGATCCACGGCGGCGCCGGCTACATGCGCGAGTACGGCATCGAGCGCGCGTGGCGCGATTTGCGCCTCAACCGGATCGGCGCCGGCACCGACGAGGTGATGCTCGAGGTGATCGGGCGCTCCTACGGGCTTTGATCGATGCGTGATTCCGGCGGGGGGAGGTCGGGAGGGGGCCCTGCCCCCCTCCCGTTCAGGGTTGCTCGAGGTGATCGGGCGCTCGCACGGGCTCTAAAGATCTTGATGACATGGCCGCATGCGGCCATGTCCCGGAGGGCGCATGCGCCCTCCGGCCAGACGGCGCATGCGCCGTCTGGAACAGCACATTGAGCGACTGATGGCCCCCAACCCTCCATTCACCGACGAGCACGAGGCGCTGCGCGAATCGATCCGCCGGTTTGTGGAGCGCGAGCTGGCGCCGCACGCCCCGCGGTGGGAGCGTGATGAATGGTTTCCCGACGAGGTGTTTCCCAAGCTCGCCGAGCACGGCTTCCTGGGCCTCAAGTACCCCGAGGAGTGGGGCGGCCAGGGCGGCGACTATTTGCACGACGCGATCCTGATCGAGGAGCTCACCCGCACCGGCTCGGGCGGCACCGCGGCGGGGATCGGGGCGCACGTCAACATCGCCACGCCGCCGATCTGGAAGTTCGGCACCGAGGAGCAGAAGCGCCGCTACCTGGCGCCCGCGATCCGCGGCGAGAAGATCGGCGCGCTCGCCATCACCGAGCCGGGCGCCGGCTCCGATGTGGCAGCGCTGCGCACCCGCGCCACGCCGGTGGACGGCGGCTGGTTGGTGAACGGCGAGAAGACCTACATCACCAACGGCGTGCGCGCCCACTTCATGGTCACCGCCGTCAAGACCACCGCGGAGGGCGGCCACCACGGGATCTCGTTTTTGATCGTGGAGCGCGGCGAGGGGGTGACCTCCGCGAAGCTCAAGAAGCTCGGCTGGGCGGCGTCGGACACGGCGAGCATCGCCTTCGAGGACGTGTTCGTGCCGGAGGACAACCTGCTGGGCCCCGAGCACGAGGGCTTCAAGCTGATCATGGCCAACTTCCAGTGGGAGCGCCTGGCGATGGCGCTCGGCGCGAGCGCCGCGATGCGGTTGGCGTGGGAGCGCACGGCCGAGTTCGCGCGCCAGCGCATGGTTTTCGGGCGACCGCTCGCCTCCCACCAGGTCACCCGCCACAAGCTGGCGGAGCTGGCCACCAGCGTGTACACCTGCCGCTGCGTCACCTACGACGCGCTGCGCCGGTTCGTCGCCGGCGAGAACCCGCTGCAGGAGGTGACGATGGCCAAGCTGCTCACCCAACGCGCCTCCTACGAGCTGATGGACGCCTGTTTGCAGATCCACGGCGGCGCCGGTTACATGCGCGAGGGCTGGGTGGAGCGCGCCGCCCGCGACGCCCGCCTGGGCCCGATCGGCGGCGGCAGCGACGAGATCATGCGCGAGATCCTCGGGCGGGTGCTGGGGTTGTAGGCAGTCCCGCAACAGCTTCAGCCGCCTCGCGGTGCCTGTCGGCGACCATCTTCACCGCGCAGCCATGCACGATCCGCTCATCCTTTCACGGCAGGAGGTCGCTCACCCGAGACGGCAGGGTCACCCCGGAACGGATCCTCGACCCGCACACCGCCGTAATCCTGGCCGTGACTGAGATCCTCAGAGAGCACCACCTCGCAGCCGACGGTGCGGGCGGCCTCGATCACGGCGGCGTCCCAGTATGAGATGCGGAAGCGCTCGCGGGTGGCCATCGCGGCGAGCATCACCTCAGTGGTTAGCTCCTGCACCGTGAAGCGCCTGAACGACTCGACGAGCGCGAATGCCTGCTCGTGCGTCAGGCGATCGGCCCGGCTTTCACGCGTCGCCTGCACGTAGAACTCCTGCAGCACCTGCACCGAGAGCGCGAGGTCGCGCGCAGTCAGCAGCTCGTTGGCACGTATGGCGCGTTCGCGCTCGTCGGGATCGCGGGAGATGGCGTAGAGCAGGACGTTGGTGTCAACGAACCGCACGCCCGTGCAGCTCCTCGCGTGAGAGGCGGTCGCCGGCGCTGAAGCGCTCGATCTGGCGCTGCACGCGCCGCTGCTGGGCTTCGAGCCTCACGATCTCCGCCTCGCGCACGGAGAGTGAGCGCAGGTAGTCGGCGACGAGCGCACTCACGGAGCTGTCGCGTTCGGCGGCGCGCACGCGCGCCGCGCGGTACACGTCATCGGGGACGGTGACGGTGATGTTGGCCACCGTGCCACCGTACCACAGTCTCACAGTTTCTGTGACAAAGATGCGTGCCACCACGTACGCGCCGCTAGCAAAGGTGTCCAAACCTCCGCCCATCGCTCAAACCGGGGCTGCCCCCGGTCGATGGCCGGAGTGTGGTGGCACATCTTCGACTCATTTCGCTGCTGGCTGCAAGCGCCGCCGTGTGCTCGCTGGCGTTCGGCGCAAGCGCGCCCGGGGCGGCCGCCGCCTCCTGCCCCAACACCAGCCTCACCCCCACACCCGCCAACGTCGAACAGGTGCGCACCGCCGTGCTGTGCCTCATCGACCAGGAACGCGAACACCATGGCGAGGTGGCGCTGACCGTCAACGGAAAGCTGACGCGCGCCGCCCAGCGGCACAGCCGCGAAATGGCAGAAGAAGACTACTTCGCGCACAACTCGCCGGCCGGCCAGACGCCACTGGACCGGATGCGCGCCGCCGGCTACATCGCCTCCGCGCAGGACGGGTATGTGGTGGGCGAGAACATCGCCTGGGGCACGCTGTGGCTGGCCACGCCGCAGTCGATCGTCCACGCCTGGATGGAATCGCCGGGGCACCGCGCCAACATCCTCGACGGCGCCTACCGCGAAACCGGGGTGGGCGTCGAGCCGCGCCCGCCGGCGTCGCTCGCCGAAGGGCAGCAGGGCGCGCTGTACACGCAGGACTTCGGCGCCGTCGTGCCGCCCGGCCACTCCTCGCGCCGCTCGCCGTCGGCCGTGTCGGTCGGGGGGGAACGCACGATCGGGCAGGCCACCCACCACCACCGCCGCCGCCGCTCCCGTCACCACCGCGGTCACCGCCGCCATCATCGCCGCCGCCACCGCCACCGCCGCCACCGCCGGCATCGGCGCCACGCGCACGGGCACTCCTCCCCGCGCCGGCCCTGACGGCGCCGCTCCCCGAAGGGCTCGGGATGGATAACCTCCGGCACCCGAACCACTGAAAGGAGCAACACACATCATGGGAGTACTCGACGGCAAAGCCGCCATCGTCACCGGCTCGGCGCGCGGCATCGGACGCGCCACCGCGGAGCTGCTCGTCTCGCAGGGCGCTCAGGTTTTGATCAACGACCTCGACGGAGACATCGCCGAGCAGGCCTCCGGCGAGATCCAGGGCGAGACGGCGGTGTTCGCCGGCGACCTCACCAAGCCGGGCATGGCCGACCAGCTGGTGCAGAAGGCGGTCGACTCGTTCGGCAAGATCGACATCATCGTCAACAACGCCGGCTACACGCTGGACGCGCCGATCCACAAGATGACCGACGAGCACTTCCAGGCGATGATCGACATTCACACGGTGGTGCCGTTCCGCGTGATCCGCGCCGCCGCGCCGCACCTGCGCGAGCCGGCCAAGAAGGAGCGCGAGGAAGGCAAGGAGGTGTTCCGCAAGATCGTCAACGTGTCGTCCACGTCGGGCACGTTCGGCAACGCCGGGCAGGCCAATTACTCGGCCGGCAAGGCGGCCGTGGTGGGCCTCACCAAAACGGTGGCCAAGGAGTGGGGCCAGTTCAAGGTCAACGTCAACGCGGTGGCGTTCGGTTTCATCGACACGCGCCTCACGCAGGCCAAGGTGGACGACAACACGATGGAGAAGGACGGCGAGAAGATCCAGCTGGGGATCCCCGAGCAGATGCGCCAGATGGCCTCGATGCTGATCCCGCTGGGTCGCCCCGCCACGCCCGAGGAGGCGGCGGGCGGCATCTTCTTTTTGTGCTCGCCGTGGTCCAACTACGTGCACGGCCAGACGCTGCACATCACCGGCGGGCTGTTCGGCGGGATGACCGGCTGAGCCGGATCCCACGGTCGGCGTCGCAACGGAGCCCGGGCAACCGGGCTCCTCGCGTTTAAGCGCGCGCTCGCGCCCGGCGCCGGCGGCCGCGGCCGCTCACTCGGCCGCCGGGGGGAACCCGCCCGACTGCATCGGCGGCAGATCCGGCTCCGGGGGGACCTCCACCGCATGCGCGTCGCGCAGCTCGAAGTACAGCACCGCCGCCGCCAGCGAGGAGATGGGGGTGAGCAGGATGCCGACCACCACCGTCACCACCACGCCCACCGCCGTGGAGACCGCCACCGCGCCGATCTCCAGGGCGCCGGCGACGATCACCAGCAGGATCACCAGCACGAGGATCACCGCGAACACGTTCCAGCCGTTGCCGCGCACCAGCTCGCGGCTGCGGCTCAGCGCCCGCAAACCGCCGGGGCGCTCCAGCACCACCACAGGAGCCGCCACCGACCAGATCGTCAGCAGGATCAGCCCGGGGATGACGATCAGCAGGAAGCCGATCAGAATGCCCACGCCGGCCACGACCGCGACGAGGATCAGCTGGCCGAGCACCGGCATCACCGCGCTCAACAGCTGCCCGGCGGAGGCGTCGCGGCGGCCGTCGCGCACGTCGGACACCAGCTCGGTCACCATCCCCGTGTACAGCGTGGTGGCGATCAGCGCGACCAGCGAGCCCAGCAGCGACAGCCCCGGCGAGGCGGCCGTCAGCACGACGCGCAGCACGCCGCTGATCGCGAACACCACGGCCGCCGCCGGCATCAGCACGGGCGCCTGGTCGACGTAGATCCGGAACGTGCGGCGAATCACCTCGCCCACGTCGATCGATTTGGTCATCGTGCGCTCGCTCCTCCCGCTCTCGCCCCGTGTCCGTGTGTGCGACGCTACCCGGGCGCGCCCGGGCAACCCCCCCAGCCTCAGCTGATCTCGCTCACTGTACGCGCCGCGCCAGACACCCTCGCGGCACGGCGCTGCTCGCGCAGGTGCTTCAGCACCCCGCGGCGCCCGTGCTCCTCCAAGCCCGCGTACAGCCGCTTGATCTCCGTGAGGATCTCGTCGGCGACCGCCTGCTGCTGAGCGGGCGTGGGCTCGGCGATGCGCTCCCAGCGCAGCGCCTGCCCGTACTGCACGGTGACCGACGGCAGCTGCAGCCGCTTCCAGTTGCGGATGCGCGAGGAGCCGTGAATCGCGATCGGCACCACCGGCGCCCCCGATTCCAGGGCGAGACGACCGATCCCGCGCTTGGCCTGCTGCGCGAGCCGCCCGTCGCGCGAGCGTCCCCCCTCGCAGTACATCGTGATCGCCCCCCCGCGCGCGAGGATCGAGTGCGCGGTGACGAACACCTCGTCGTCGCGCGCGCCGCGGCGCACCGGGAACACGCCGCCGTGGGTGTAGATGAACTGCATCGGCGGCTTGAACAGCTGCGACTTGGCCATGAACCGCACCTTGCGGCGGATGTAGCAGCCCATCAAAAAGTGGTCCATGAACGAGAAGTGGTTGGGCGCGAGGATCACCGCGCCGTTGCCCGGCACGTTGTCGGTGGCGATCGCGCGGGTGCGCAGACCGGCGTACGCGTACAGCGAGGTGACCATGCGCGTCAGCTCGTATGCCCAGTCGGGTTCGCGCGTGCGCGCGCGCTCGTGGAAGCGGTCGAAGTGCTCCTTCGGCCGCGGATCGGTGTACACCTGCTCGCGCATCGGCGCCAGCTCGCTCATCTGTCCTGTGCTCTCCCTGCCCGGCTGGGTCGTGGTGGTCTCTGCCAATACACACTACCGCGCGCCGCGCGCGCGGTTACGCGAGGCGGCCCTCAAGCGACGTCCTTGGCGGGCGGCGCCGCACCCACCTTTGGCAGACGCCGCATCCGTTGCCGGAGCGCGCTCTGCAGCATCGAGCGAGGTCGAGCAGCGCCGCGCGTCAGCGCCCCTTCGCGTGCCCCCGTCTCCTCCGACCACGGTGCTTGGCGGCATGGCGCGCCTTGCCCTTCCTCTTGGGCTTTCTCTTGCCCTTCCCAGCCTTCTTCTTCTCCGAGGTCGTGACCTTGCCCGGTTCGGATGGCACCAGCAGCGTGCCGAACGCCACCGGTTCCTGGATCACCTGCGCCGGGTATTCGCCGGTGGTGAACGTCATGTCCTGCCCGTAGCTGGTGCCGCCGCCGTTGGTCGCGACGAGCCGGTAGTGGTAGGTCGTGCTCGGCAGCAGGTTCGGGATGCCTACGACGACGGGCTGGGGGCCTTCCAGCGCGCCCATGTCGACCTGGACCGTCGGCCAGCTCGACCCGTAGGCGGTGCTGGTGCCGTATTCGAAGAGGTACGTGGTGTCCCAGCCGTGCGGGTCGATCGTGCCACTCAGCGTCGCGGAGCCGACGCCGACGCCGCTGGAGGCGCCGGTGCTGGCCGTCGGGGCAGGAACCGGCAGCGTCGTGAACGTTTCGTCGGGACCCTTCACTTCGGTGGCGCCAGGACTGCTGGCGACGATTCGGTAGTGGTAGGTGGTGCCGGCCTGCAGGCCGGACACCGGCTGAGCGATGGTCACTGTTTCGGAGGTCAGCGATGTGTCGCCGTCGGGCACCGGCGCGAGCGAGCCGTACGCGGTCGTCGTACCGTATTCGAAGCGGTAGTCGACCAGCGCTTCGTGGGTCACCAGCGTGCCGTTGAGCGTTGCGGCGAACTGCGAAACATCGGTCGCCGGCAGTACTCCCACAGCCGGCGGCGAGAACTCCCGCGCGGGGGTGGAGAAGCCCAGATCGGCGCCCCTCTGCACACCGAACGAGTTGACGCCCACCAGCCGGAAGTGATATGTGGTGGCTGCCCGCAGGCCGGAGATCTGCGTCTGGACCGTTTCGACTTTGGAGGCTTCCCCGGCGTCGGCGCCCGGCAGTGCGGGGCTCACCGACCCGTACGCTTCGGTTTCGCCGTATTCGAAGTAATAGTTCGTGTCAGCTTCGTGTGGTTCGAGCGACCCGTGGAGCGTCGCGACGATCGTTTCGGGAACAGGCTGTTCGATGCCACTGGCGGCTTCAGTCTGCAGCTTGGGCACCACCGCCACAGTGGTCAACGTGGCACTCAGGCCGCGATTGGCGCCTTTGGCGTTGCCTGCCATCAACCGGTAGTCGTAGGTCGTTCCGGGCGTGAGGCCGCTCACTTCAGCGCTGACCGACACCGGGCTCGATCCCGAGCCGGGCGCGGGCGTACACGCGGCCGTATGTCCATAGGCCGTGCTCGTCCCGTATTCGAACTCGCAGGATGTGACTTCTTCGCCTTCCGGGTTCACTGCGCCTTCGAGCTTCGCGCTCGTCCTCAGCACCGCGCTCGCGTTGCCGGTGGCCGCTTCCGGCACCACCACAGCCGGCCCGAAGACGTCAACCACGCCACTGCCGCCATCCGAGACGGCCACCTGCCCGCTGGAGTTGACCGCCACACCGGTCGGCGCGGAAAGCGCACCGGTCGGCGTTTCCGTGATCCTTCCAATGAGCTTGCCGGAGGCGTTGAACTCGTCCACGACACTGTTCGCAGAGTCAACCGCATAGAGATCGCCGGTCGATTGTTCCACCGCGAGAGCTGTTGGAGTGAACGGTCCCCCGGGGCCACTCAGATGGCTTTGATAGACGTCTTCGGAGTTGTACACGTCGACGAACCCGCGCCCAGGGTTGGCAAGGTACACAGTTCCGCTCGCTCCACCGAACGCCATACTCTGGTCCGAGGCGGGTCCGCCTTCCAGCGATGCGTAGTAGAAACCCTCTTCCGATTGGGGCAGCGATTCGCCCGCTCCCACATTGAGTTCACCTTCGGCATTCGGTTTCACCACCTGAATTGTGTTCCTCGCGTCCGTCTGCACATAGACATCGCCCTTGTGCGGCCCGTTAGCATTGTCGACCGCAGCGTAAACAAAGGCCTGTTCTCCGACTGCGCCTGCGGGGCTCTTTTGCACGAGCTTGTATTTGCCGGCGCCTTCGGGCTTGTACACGTTCACGGTTCCGTTTGCTCCGACATAGACATAGCCGGTGGCTTTGTTGACCGACACACTGCGCGGGGCATAACCTACGAAATCGCCGACGCCCAGTTGCCCGGTGAAGACGTCGCTAGAATTGAACAGATCGACGGCGTTGGTGAAAGCGTCGGGAACCAGCAGGTTCCCGCTGGCGTCAAACGTCAACTCCAGCGGCGCGCTCAGACTGTACGAGGCATTATTTGTTCCCAGTGGAGCGCCGTTGGCTTCGGTGATCTGCGAAAGATAGGGGTGGATGACGAACCCCAGCGCGGGAGCGCTTGAAAAGATGAGACTCCCCGCAAGCACACCGACGCTGCAGAGACCAACTGCGATGGCTCTAGATACTCGGATCATCACATACCCCCTTTGCTGGCGCCGTGAGCGCGAGCGACCCCGCGAGGCCTGCGCCTCCGTTTGTGTTTGCTGGGCTTCCTGCTGCCCTTGCCGCCCGTGCCATGTCGTGCGGTACGGGCGGCCGCCGTCACGCTCGCGGTCCGCGCCTTGCCGTCCGTGCCAACCGGCGGCGCCGGGACGAGCAGCGGCGCCGGGACGAGTGTCTGCACCGCCGGTTCGTTGAGCGTCGCGGACGGGTAGGCGCTCGTCGTAAATGTCTCATCGACGCCGTATGAAGTGCCGAATGTGTTGGTCGCCACGATCCGGTAGTGGTAGGTCGTGTTCGGCGCGAGACCTTGCAGCGGGGCCGCGTACGCGAACTCGCCCTGTTCGGAGCCCGCGCTGCCGAAGATCCGGGTGCCGTAGCTCGTGTCAACCCCGATGTCGAACTCGTAGACGGTTGCGAAGCCCTGCGTGTCGATCGTTCCCGTCAGCGTCGCTGTGTTCTGCGCCACACCGGTGGCCTGCCCAGTGCTCACCACCGGCGGCCGCAACGGTGGTGTGGTGAATGTCTCATCGCTCCCAAGTGTTTGGCCGACCGCGTTCGTCGCGACGACCCGGTAGTGGTAGGTGGCGTTGGGTGTCAGACCGGTCAGCTCCTGTGCGACGACTGTCGGGCCGGCGGCCGCGGCGATGTCGGCGTCTGGCACGGGGATGCTCGCGCCGTAGGAGGTGCTCGTGCCGTATTCGACGCGATAGGTGGTGTCGGCGTGGCCCGGATCGATCGTCGCGGTCACTTCCGCATGCGTCTGCGTCACCGCCGAGCTCGACTGGCGCTGGATCGTCGGTTTGAGCTCCTGTGTGTAGACCCAGACGACGTTGTTGGCACCGTCGGTCACGTACACCAGGCCGGACGGCGCGACGGCAAGCGTGTCGATCGTTCCCGCTGACCCCAATGACGAGGTGCCGATCGCGCCGAGACCGAAGTCGGTGATCTTTTCGCCGCTCGGCCCGTACATGACGACGTGGAAGCCGGAGCCACTGTTCTCACCGACGAAGATATCGCCGGCGGCGTCCAGCGCGACCGACTCCGAGCCATCGCTTCCGGGACCGCACGTATCCCCGGAGGCAGCGGTGCAAACGTTGCCTTTGGTCGTCTGGTCCACGCCGGTGCCGATCGCCATCACGAACGTGCCGCTCGCCGTGAACTCCTCCAGTCGGCCGTTGCCATTGTCCGCGACATAGACATTCCCGGCGGCGTCGAGCGCCACCCCGGTCGGTTCCCGCAGCGCCTCCGGGCCGGAGCCGGTGATCGTTTTCAGCACGTCGCCGGCGGGACTGAACACCTGCAGCTCGTTGTTCGGCGCGTTCGGCAGGTACACGTTCCCGGCCGCGTCGCTGGCGATCTGCACGGCCGTGATCCTCCCGATCAGGTTCGCCGACCCGGCAATCGAGAACGAGGAGACGAGCTGACCCGAGCTGGTGAATGTCGAGATCTTTTCTTCCCCGAGCCCGTTGACGGCATACACGTCCTGGTTGACGGGATCGACCGCGGTCCCGGTGATGAACGAGGTGCCGGGCGCAATGGTTTTGAGATAGGCGCCGTTTGACTGGTACTCGAAGATCCCGCCGGGTTCCTGGATATTGCCGACATAAACATCGCCGGACGCCTGGTCGACCGCGACGCCAAGCGGTACGTCGAACTGGCCGGCGCCGAAGCTGGCGATCGGGACGTAGGTTACGCTCGCCTGCGCCGTGGAGCCCGCCAGCGCGCTGAGCGCGATCGCGGCCATGCTCGCGAGGATTGTCGTGGGTGTCCTCATCGGTTGCCCCTCCCGTGGATGCCGTTACGGTGCTTGGTCGTTCGGGCTCCGCGAGCTCGAACGGCCTTCTTCGCCTTCTTCTTGCCGGCCTGCTTCGCTTTTGGGCAGCCGGTGACCTTGATCGGGGTGTTCTGCTTGAGCTGGGCGCCGTCCTGTGCGGTGAACTGCGTCGGCATCACGAGCTTCTCCTTGCAGGGGTTCCCGTTCGCGGTCAACGCCGAGAACGGGCCCGCCGGCAGGAACAGCTCGAAGCTCGAGACCGGGACGTCCGGGACGTTCGTGAAGGTCGTGCTCGTGACCCCCGCTTTGGAGATGAAGGTGTCGCCCACCAGGTTGACTCGCACCCCATAGCCCTGCAGCACCGCCACCAGGTTCGGAAATGCTTCGCCGCCGTGCGAGACGAAGTACACCGGGCCCCTAAGCGCCACCGGCAGGATCGGCGTCACAGCCTGCACGGCGCCGATCACCGACGCCGCGGGACAGGCTGACGGATTCGCTTCGAACGTGCCAGCCGGGCACGCTTTCTGCAGCGTCGGCAGCCGCGAGGGCAGCTGTTTGGGAAGTTCCACCCGCACGTGCGCGATGTTCGACTGCGCCCCGGACGGCAGCGTCAATTTCGCATCGAGGCTCGTGCCGTCCAACCGCGAAGGCTTGCCGGACGTCGCAACACTGAACTTCGGGCCGAACGGCAGCCCCGCGCACCCCGCGACCGCGAACGGCGCCGACTCTTCGGCCTGCGTTCCCTGCGAACCGGAGACCGTCGCGGCGATGTGCAGCTGCGCACAATCGGTCGGGTTGAAGATGAACCCCGGTCGGTTGATCGTCACGTTCGTTTTCCGCAACCGCAACGGGATCCCATCAATGATCTGCGGCAGCGGATCGGTCGTCACCGTCAACGCCGCCGTATACGGATCGACATCGATCCTGGCGCGCACCACCACGTTCCCCAAATCGAACGGGCCCGCCTTCGTCGGGACCACGATCGACAAGCCAAACGGCGCACCCTTATACGGGCCCGTCAAATACACAGTCCCCTTCTGGTAGTAGGGGTGCGACCCCGGGCCGGCGGCGACCGTCATTTCCCCAATCTGCGAAGCCGACGGACAGGTCCCCAAATCAGCCTGAGGCTCCCCACACAACGGAACCCCCGACAAACTCCCCAACAAGCCCGGAGGCGTCACGATCTTGATCTGCGAGAAGTCCTGTTCGCGATCTTCACGATTGAATGTCACCGTCAACGGGCTCAGCTGCCCCGCGTTCGGGTTCGACGTACCTGCTTCGAACACGGGCTTGAACGGCCACACCGCCGGGCACGCTTCCCCGTTGCCGTTCCAATCCACATTGAACTGCGACTCGGGCGTCGCGTCCGGTGTGATCGGCGAGCTCCACGGCGTCAGGTCGGCCGTGCTCGTGAACGTTCCACAAGCCTGGGGCGTCGCCAACGCCGCACGCAACCCGCTGCTGAAGTGCAGCTGCACATCGCTGACCGGCAGCTGCGGGATGTTCTTGAACGTCGTCGTCAACTGCCCCGTACTCGAATTCGTGTAGATCTTGCCTTCCTGCTTGATCACCACCCCAGCGCCTTCGAACTGCAGGAAGAGCCTGTACATGTTTCCATCCGAGGCATCCGCGTCCGTACACGGATCGCAATGCGGCGTCCCAAGGAACACCTGCCCTTCAAGCGGTTCGGGCAGCAGTGGCGTGAACACCTTCACCGTCCCGATCTGCGACCCGGTCGGACACGACCCCACACCCGCCGAGGAAAAATCGATCTGCGCGTCATCGCAGCCCTGCAGGCCATCCCCTGCCGACGCCGAGATCGACAAACCCGACGGCAGCGTCACGGTCGTGCCCTCGATCTCCGGCGTAACCAACGCCGGGAACTGCTGCACCGCCTGCGGAATACGCAGATCGACCGTCGTCCCCGCCGGCTCATCCGCCTGCGTCGTATCCGGCGTCACCGACAGCGACGGATTGAACTGCAGCAGTTCACAACCCACGAGCGAGGGAAACTCCGTCGCCGACCGCGACGCCCAACGCGGGTCACTCAAGTTCGGCTGCCCATCAGGGAGATACGGGCCGGGGTTCTGCCACGAATCGGCGTACACCGTCGTCACCTGCGGCGCCGTGGAGCAGTCCACCGGATTATCCAGGAACGCGATCGGCGGCGCGTTGGACACCGAGTTTCGGTACTCGTTGTAAACATTCGGATCGGTCGCCGGAGTACCGAAGAACGTCACCGACACATCGATCGGAGAACCCCCTCCCGGAATACCGGGTGTGGTGATCCGCACACCGTAGTTGGAGTCCGGCGTGACGCTCGCATACAAAGGCACGAGCACATGCAGGCCCCGAATCAGGATCACGAACTCCGCCGGATAGCCCTTGTCGGGAACGACGTTGTATACCGGAGAAATCGAACCGTCAGCTGGTTCCGTCGAACGTCCGAATATCGACAGCCTCGCGAAGCCGATCTGAGTGTTGGGTGGACAGTTTTCGGCCACGACATCGTATTCCGGGCACTTTTCGACCACCGTCGGGTCGCCGACAAAGCCCTGGGGAACATCGACGACGATATCCTTCGCCTGCGCGGCCAGACCATTAAGGCCACCAGCAGCATTGTAGAGGTCAGGGTACTGGGTGCCCTCCACCGTGTTCAGCGAAAAGGAGACCGTCGCCTCATACGGATGATCGCCCGCCTGAGCATCGGTCAACCCATTCGGACCAGTCACTTCCGCCCCCACCGTCGCGAGGCCAAACGGCTCCGCCAACGATTCCGCTTCCGTGCCGATCGCCGTCGTCACGCTCGCCGACGCAGTCGGCGCCCCACCCCCCGACACGATCACGCTGTTCGTCAGTGGCCCCACGGCGCCAGGCGCGACTGCCACCTGGACAACCATCGCCACGCGTTGGCCAGGCTGAAGCACAGAGCTGTAAGTACAAGTCGCGGTCGCCGCTTCGCCACAGGCGAACTCGAAGCTGTTTGCTTCGGCATCGAACTCGCCTTCAAGATGGATCGGGGTCAAACCCTGAGGCAACTGATCCCTGATCACGATCGGACTCCCGTCCGTCGGTTGACTGCTTGTATTCGTCACCTTCACCGTGTAGGAATTGGGAAGTCTTTTGCTGTTGAACGCGGGCGAGAAGACCGTCGGCCCTGCGACCACTTTGACCGAAAGACCCGGAGGAACGGCAGCCGACACACCCGGAGCCTCAGCGACCCCCGCAAACACGACGCTCAGACCAGCCAGGGCGCCAATCAACCCTCTCCTCATCAGCGACCTGCCTTTCGATTCGCACGGCCGCCCACGGCGGCTTTCATTGCCTTACCCACACGCCGCTTCACGCGTCTGGCACCGGCCTTGCCGTTCTTCTTCGCTTTCGCCTTCTTGGGCTTCGTCTTGGCCTTGGGCTTCGCCGCCGGTTGGCCCACCAACGGCGGGTTGCCACCCGCCTGAAACTCGCTGCCGGGCGAGAGCAACGTCGGCGCCGCGCTCAGCGCGCCCTGACAGGCATCCCCCGAGCAGGACGGCGGCAGCACGGGCGCGGGAAAGCCGCCGTCGACTCGCGCGTCATAGATGTCGATAGCGGTGTCCGCGTCCTGCCCCACCAGCTGGTCGGCAGTCGTGAAGATCACGTCGCGGCCCGACGGGTCTGTGCTGATCAGATGCACGTTGCTCGAGTACTGGAAGGAGAGATGGCTCAGATCCTGGCCGTCGGAAATCAAGCTCACCCGTCCCGCGTGATACTCATAAACGTTGTTGGCGTATATCGGTTCGCGATGGCTGGGATCGCCAACCGTTTCGCCGATAACCCGTTCATTGATAGCCTGAGGAGTCAGACCGACGGTGCTCTGAAAAAACACATACGAGCCGTCGGCGGACACCGACAGGTGGCCCGTGTAGCTTCCGGGTTGAGAAAGGTCGCCGAAACCACCGCTTGGCGTGGCGATGACCGCGTCATTGACAGGCCGATCGAAGGGAGTGTAAGCAATGGACACATTGCCGTTGTGATTGAAGCCGTCCTGGCCGATCGACACACGTACCAGCGCACCAGTCTGCGCGTCATACTCGAACACCTGACTCGCCGTACTGGAATCGTCCGGCGTCAGGTCGCGATCGCTGGTGAACACCAGAAAACGACCGTCGGGTGTCGCATCCCCACCGTATGCGCTGTTATCATACGACTGTTCTCCACCACCATACTCCCATTGTCCGAGATCACCACCGGACAGCTGGGCGACGAACGCGATGCTGCCGGTCGGATCGCCGCTATCGCGCTCGAACACATACAGGTTGAGCGCCCCCGCGACGGCCGATTCGCCCTCCCCGTTTGGCGTTTTCGTCAATACACCCTGCGCGAGGAAGTAAACGTGGGAACCATCCTGAGAGACCACGGCTCTGGCGTTTTCAAGCACTTCGGCCGACGCGCCGGATACGGTCGCGTCGCCAGCGGAGACCAGCGCAACCCTTTCTCCCGCGGGCGCGTCGAAATCGTACTCGTAGAGGTTGCCGCTCGTGTCGCCGCCCAGCAGCGGCTGCCTGGTCCAGAAAAAGACCTTCGAGCCATCTTCTGAGGCGCCCTCGAACGTCGCAGGGGCGAACACCCCCGCTTCGGTGTCACACGCCGAGCAGTCTTCCTTGGTGGGCTCGGAGATCGCAACCGTGCGCGCATCCGGCAGACCGTTGTCGATCCGCGCAAACAGCTCATCGGCCACCGGCCCCCCACACCCCGGCTGCGCCGTGAAGAACACCGTGTCGCCGTCCGTGGAAACGGCATCCATGGAAGTGAGTCTGCTACCAAGTTCGATTCCACACGGGCTGATGACTTCTCCGGCGGGAAGGGTCTTGCCACCTACGACGGTGCTGCCGTCGCTGACCCCGACAAGCATCGGGGTCGTATTGCCCACCCCCACATACTCATAGAGACTTTTGTGATTCGCGACACCGGGGGGAGACTGTTGCGTGCCGTCGCCCGGCCAATAGTCGCTGCCGAGCGTGAAGAAGACGTGCGATGCGTCGCTCGACACCCCGGCTGGGAACAGTTGGGCGGCTTCACCCAGTGATTTTGGTTCACCGGGCGGAGTTGTCGGCGGAAGCGCCGGACCGACATCCACAATCGAGCGATCGGGCCTGCGCATGAAGAAGTCGATCCCGTTTTCGGGCTGCGAGATCCCGCGGTCCATGAAAACCGTGGTCTGGCCATCCTCGCTGGCCCCGACAAAATTGAGGAACCCCCCAATCAGGTACGGCTGGTATTGCGAGCTCGGCGGGTCGTCGGCTACCGACGTCCAGCCCGAGGCAGTGCGCGACGTCGAGTAGAAGGACAGCGGGCCCGTGAGCGAAAGCTCTGGGAAGCCTTCCAGTCCCGCGATAGCCCCGGAATTGTTAAGCAGGCCCGAGGACCCGTCAAGATCGCCTTCTTCCCAGTAGACGTGTCCGACGTTCTTGAACGGCGGCGAGAGCAGCTCGTACGCACGACAGTCGGGCAGCGCCGCCGAGGGCCCGGTGCGGAACGCCGCGTTTGGGCATGCTTCTTCGGCCAGAGCGGCCGACGGCAGTACCGCGGCGAACACGGCAAAAGCCGAACACGCCAAAGTGAGCGCGGCCGCGAGCATCGGCAGCGCCCGCCCGGGCGCCCGAGGTGTGTGCCGCCGCGTGTGTGGTGTATGCGTACGAGCGTTCATAGCCCTCTCTTCCGTTCCGCTGTCGTGGGACGCGCCGGCCCCGGGTGACGTGTGTTGCTTCTCGTGCGTGCGTCTCATGCCGCCACCCGCTCGCGCGGTGGTTGGGAGGAGCGCGCGCGGATGCTCCGCTCGACGCCCTCGCCCTTCGCGGTCAGCGCCCACGCGTTGGGCTCGCCCTTGGCGTGCCCACCGCCGCTGTTCTGCAGCAGCTCCAGCTGCTGCAGCCGACGCAGAAGCTTTGAGACCTGCCCGGGGTCGGCGATCCCGGCATGGTCGGCGACCTGACGATTGCTCGGGCCAGCCCCCGATCGACTCAGCTCCGCGACAACCTGCAGAACCCGCACCGTGCGGTACGTCAGGCGCATCGTCACCCCGTCAAGCGGGTCGCGCGCCATTCGCGAGGCGGTGAGACCGGCCTCGGCCTCGGCGGCAAGGGTCGCGGGGACCGCCGGCGGTGCCGGTCGGGCTTGCTCGCGGCGTGCTGCGGCGGGGCCGAGATAGGGAAGCACGATCAGCCCGAGCAGCTCGCCCAGCAGGTCACTCAGCGGCTCCGGCGCATGGCGCGCAAGCCTCCCGTAGACGATCATGTACGCCGCGCCGACCAAACCCTCCGCGGTCAGACGCGTGCACTCCCCGCCACGGGCGCTCTCGCGGCGTCCCTCGTCCACTGCATCCGCCAGGTGTGCCATCGCCCGCTCGCGGAGCGCGAGCGTCGCCGGGCCGCCACCCAGCGCCTGCACCACACACACCCGCGCCAGCGCCGGGTCGCGATCGAGGAACGAGAGGATCCTCCACAACCCCACCCGCAGACGCTCGCGCCACGCCAACCCCTCCAACCCCGCCCCGCGCAACTCCAGCGCCGCGCGCTCCAGCGCGTCCTCGAGCACCGCCGCCAGACACTCATCGCGATTGGCGAACGTCTCATAGAAAGTGCGCCGCGAAACCCGCGAGCGCGCGACGATGTTGGCGACCGAGGTCTCCGCATAACCCAGCTCATCGACCGCGCCAACCGCCGCCGCCAACAGACGAGCGCGCTGAATCGCCACCAGCTGCGAACGCGGCTGCGCCTCCTCCGCCCGCGCCACACGCCTGCCCGCGAGCCCCCCGCCGATCCGACCCGCAGCACGCCCGGACGAGCGCCCACGCTCGCGGCCGGGTGCCACCGAGGCCGGCATCACACCAGCCCCCCCTCAGCCAGCCCCAACCCCTCCCGCGCGGGTACCCCGACGCAGAAACTCAGCCGCGAGGAATGAGCGGCGTCAGCGAAGCGACGCCAGAGTGAAGAGAGAGAGAGAGAGAGAGAGATGCGACAGCCCCTGGCTGGCGCATCTAGTCTCGCTCGTCACACGAGGTGCGGCGACTCCCGACACGTATCCCTCTCTGCAAAACACGTTGAACCCCGACTCCCTTATTCCGTCGCGACCCGGCCCTCTCCCCGCCAGCACCCCTGCTCGCGCATGAAGTCAACCGCAGAAACACAGCGACCCAGCCAGATTCTCTATGTGACGTCCCAGACACCCAACGGATGGCCAAGACAATGTCCACTGTACACTAGCCCCGCCGCACTTGTCAATACCACCACCGACAAAGGCGCGGAGAGCGCAAGGGCGGTGCCGTGGGGGCGTTGGTCGTGGCCGAGCTCGACTATCTCGTCGCGCGGCAGGGCCGCTCCCGGGCGGCAGGGGTACTGCGCGAGAACTTCGAGCGCGGCGCCTACCAGGTGGAATGGTGGCCAACCGCGATCCACGAAGCGATCGCCGTCGCCAAGCGCTACGAATCGATGGAACTCGGCCTCGCCGACGCCTCGCTCGTAGTCCTCGCCGCGCGCCTCCATACCATCGATATCGCCACCCTCGACGAACGCCGCTTCCGCACGCCGAAACCGCTCTCCGGCGGCAAGACGTTCAGGCTGCTGCCAGCCGACGACGCGGCCTGAACACGGGGGCTGCGGGCTCCCTGCCGACCGCTCCGCGGTTCACCAACTGTTCACAAGCTGGTTGCCGGTCGGTCACAAGAACCCGCAATTTGCGGTCGAATCTTGTTGGTGTGGATACCAACGGCGCGAGCATCCAGACCCGAACCGGGCGAGATGGGGCCGATGCCCGTCCGGTGACCCGCGCCGACCTGCACTGCCACTCCAGCGCCTCGGAGGTGTCGCGTCTCGGGGTGCAGCGCGCGATGGGGCTGCCGGAGTGCGCCACGCCGCCGGAGGAGGTGTACGCGCTGGCGAAGCGGCGCGGGATGGATTTCGTGACGATCACCGACCACGACACGATCGACGGGGCGATGGAGATCGCCGACCGGCCCGACGTGTTTGTGTCCGAGGAGCTGACCGCCCATTTCCGCGGCGAGCCCCAGGCGGTGCACGTCCTTTGCTACGGCATCGCGCCCGAGCACCACGAGTGGCTGCAGGCGCACAACGACGACGTGGAGGCGTGCGCCGAGTACATGCACGAGCGCGACGTCGTGTGCGCGCTGGCGCACCCCTACTACACCGTGGCCGCGCCGCTCACTCCCCGCCACCGCCGCCGGCTGGTGGAGCTGTTTGGGATCTGGGAGGTGCGCAACGGCGCCCGCGCACGCGAGCTCAACCGGCCGGCCGCGATCTACATCGCCACCCACGACGGCGTGGGAATCGGCGGCAGCGATGACCACGCCGGCGTGGACATCGGACGCACGTTCACCGAAACGCCCCCCGCGCGCACGCCCGCCGAGTACCTCGACCACCTGCGCGCCGGCCGCGCCCGCGCCCGGGGCGAGCAGGGCAGCGCCGCCAAGTGGGCGCACGCCGCGATCGCGCTCGCCGCCCGCTCGCTGGGAGCCGGGGCCGAAGGGCTTGGGGCGGGACGGGGGACGCGCACGCAAACGTGCGTCACGGACACCAACCAACTGGTTGGCGTCCAAAACGAAACAACAACAACGCCCGCCACGGCCGCGGCGGCACCCGACCCGCGAACGGTGATGCGGATGGCTGAGCGACTGCTGCGCGAGGGCGACGCGCGGCACGGGGCGACCGGCAACGACCTCACTCCCGAGGATGGGCGCCAGCTGCTGAACGCGTGGTTGGCGGCGGTGGATTTGAACGAGGGCGAGCTGATCGAGCACATGCAGGCGGAGGAGTTCACCCACGCCGACCTGTACCGCCGCGCGTGCCGCGCGCACGAGCGCAAGCTGGGCCGCGCGGTGGCGGAGGTGGCGGGCGCGATCGAGCGGGGCGGGGGCGTCGATCTGACGGCGGCCGCCGGCGCGATGTTCGCGGGCTGCATCGCCGCGATCCCGTACGGCCCGGCGGCGGCGTTCCTCGGTGCGGAGAAGGCGAAGCTGGACTCGCGCGAGGGGGAGGTGCCGCGCGTGGCGGTGATGGCCGACGGGATCGCCTCCACCCACGGCGTGTCGCGCACGATCGAGGAGCTTCGCCAGCGCGGCGTGCGCGGGTATGAGATCGAGGTGATCGGCACCGACCCCGGCGTCGACCGCCGGCTGCCGGCGGTGGCGGAGCTGGACGTGCCGCTGTATCCGGGGCTGCGCATCGGCGTGCCGGGCCTGCCGGCGACGGTGGAGACGCTGGCGGAGGGCGCGTTCGACGCGATCCACATCTGCTCGCCCGGACCGATCGGGATCGCGGGAGCGCTGGTGGCGCGCGGCCTCGGCAAGCCGCTGATCGGCAGCTACCACACCGAGCTGACCGCCTACGCGGCGCTGCGCTCGGGCGACTCCAATTTGGCAAACGCGATGGACATGGCCGTGCGCATGCTGTACGGCGCGTGCGACCTGGTGCTCTCGCCCTCCCCCGCCTCCGACGAGGTGCTCGAAGGACTGGGGATCGCGCGTGGGCGGATCGCCCGCTGGGACAGAGGCGTGGACTGCTCGCGCTTCGACCCCGCGCTGCGTGGCCAGCGCACGCTGGGGGGCGAGCTGAATGTGCTTTACAGCGGGCGGATCACCAAGGAGAAGGGCGCCGAATTGCTGGCCGACGCCTTCCTCGAGGCCCGCGGGCGCGACGCGCGTTTGCACCTGGTGCTGGCGGGCGGCGGCCCCGAGGAGGAGCGTTTGCGCGAGCGCCTCGGCGAGCACGCCACCTTCCTCGGCTGGCAGGAGGGGGCGGAGCTGGCGAAGGCGTATGCGAGCGCCGACATCTTTTTGTTTCCGAGCGCGACCGACACGTTCGGTCAGGTGATCCTCGAGGCGCAGGCCAGCGGCCTGCCCGTGGTCGCCGTCGGCGTGGGCGGCCCCACCTCGCTGATCGAGCACCGCGTGAGCGGTTTGCTGTGCGAGCCGACTTACGACGCGCTCGCCGGGGGCGTGTTGGAGCTGGCCGGCTCGCCGCTGTTGCGCCAGCGTTTGGCGGCGGTGGCGCTGGCTGGCGTGCGGCGGCGCACGTGGGAGGCGGCGCTGGCGCGCCTCGGCGAGGGTTACCGCCGGGTGCTGGAAGCCCCGCGCCGCGCCGAGGCTGGCGAAGAGCCGGCGTACACGCCGCGCGGCGTCGAGGAGCTGGCGGGGGCGCCCCACCGCGCGGCCGGCAGCCCGGAGGCCCGCCGTGCGGCCTGAGCGGCGCACGCTCGCCGTCGCCCTCCACGACGTGGAGCCGGCGACGTACGCGCGCTGCGCGGAGATCCGCGCGTGGCTGGACGAGCACGGCGTGGAGCGGGTGACGCTGCTGGTGATCCCCGCCCGCGATTTGCACCCGGTGGGCGAGCGCTCGCCGGCGCTGACCGACTGGCTGATCGAGCGCCGCCGCGGGGGCGACGCGATCGCCCAGCACGGCTTCCAGCACGAGCAGCTGCGCGGCCCACGCTGGACGCACGGCCTCCCCGCTCCCACGCGCGCCCGCCGCGGCGCCGAGTTCGTGGGCCTCGACGCGGAGGAGACCCGTCGCGCGGTGGAGGCCGGCTGGCGGTTGTTGAAGCTGGCGGGCATCGAGCCCGACGGCTTCGTCGCCCCCGCGTACGCCTACACCCCCGCGCTGCGCCAAATGCTGGCCACCCGCTTCCGCTGGTGGGCCGGTTGGCTGGGCGTCCACCGGGCCGGCCCGCACGGCGCCACCCCGCTGGACCTGCACGGCGGCCCCTCCCAGACGACCCGCCGCCTGGCGCCCGCCTGGAGCCCGCGCACGCTGCGCGCCGGCGCCGTGCTGGCGGGCCAGACGCTGCGCCTCGACCTCTCCCCCGCGCAGCTGCGCCACCCCCACCAGCTGCGCGCCCTCGAGGGCACCCTGACCCGCGAGGCCCGCCGCCGCATGGCGGTCACCTACGACCAGCTGGCCTGCCGCGACGAGTTGGCTTGCGCCCCGCTGCAGGGCGAGAACACCGAGGCTTCGAACGAGCTGTTGCCGCGCGTCGCCGCGTAGGGGGCCGATCCGCTTATGACCGCGCCCCCTCGTCGGCAATCAAGCTCTGGTGTCAGGCGGCGCCCACTACGGGGCTGCGGCGTCTGAGGTTGACCTGCCAGTTGGCGAGTGGGAGCAATGAAAGGGCCGCTCCGAGGAGGATCAGGATGAATCCGGCGAGGGTGGCGATACCGCCGATGACCGACCAGCCCCAGGCGTTGAGGAGTAGGCCGTTCAGCGTCTCTCCCATGAATAGGGTGGTGCGCTCATCTGCGAGTGTCGTGTTCTTCATGCCGCCGGCGATCCACTCGGCGCTGATCTGTGAGTAGGTCTTGCCGCCCGCAACCTTGGTCAGGTCTACACCGATCTGCTTCTGGGCGTAGAGCTTTGCCTGCTTGCCGGTGAGCACCTGCTGACCGGCGTAGGCCGCGAGGGCAGGGTTTGTCGCGGGCTTTGGGAAGAAGATCTTCTGCGGGGCGAGCTGGTCGTGAACGACCTGCTTGTCGTAGTGACCGCCGACGAGCGCGAGTGCACCGACGACGATCATGCCTGCTGCGGCGACGGTGGCGATCGAGGTCAGACTGGTCAGTTTCGCGAGCAGCGGGCTGCGCGGCGCGTGATTGGGCTGCTGGTTCTGCTGGCGTCCGTTGGGGATGGGATCGGCGACGGCGGTGGGCGCTACGTCGTTGCCGGTGGCCCCGGCGGACGGGTGCGGCATGACTGAGTTGGGCATGGTGTTCCTCGTTTCGTTGTGGATGTGCGCGTGAGCGCCAGCGACCAGAGGAGCACCGCGGACATGAACAACATAGCATGAAATCTATATCTATGAATTAGATATCCAGATACGCTAGTCTTGATACATGGCAGAGACCACGACGCACCGCTGGAAGTTCCTGACGAACCACGCCCAGGTCCTGGCCTGCATCGCCCACGACCCGGGCGTGCTCCTGCGAGAGATCAGCGAGCGAGTCGGAATCACCGAACGCGCCGCGCACCGGATCGTCACGGAGCTCGCGGACGGCGGCTACATCACACGCGAGCGCAACGGACGACGCAACCAGTACACGATCCAATCCGGCCTTCCGCTTCCCGACCGCCTCGGCCGCGTACAACGGGTAAGCGACCTGCTCACCATCCTCATCGGCACCACCGACAAGCTTCCAGGTACACCGAACCTCACAACGGCCCCCCGCGCGTCTCGATGAATGGGTCCGCTCGATCAGAGCCGCGCGGGCTGATCCCAGTAACTGTCAGGTGACCGTGACGCGGCGGCCGGCGGGCGTGATCACGGTGCCGGCGGGTGCGAGCGCGCGAGCGGATCAAAGACGGCGGCGCGAGCG
>DATMLP010000005.1:0-2215 GCA_035570415.1 Solirubrobacteraceae bacterium
GCGCATACATCCAACGACGAGTCAGCGAAGGAAAGACCAAACGAGAGGCCATGCGCTCCCTCAAGCGCTACCTCTCCAGACACCTCTACAACCAGCTCACCAACACGCCCTTGACAACATAGAAGCATCCAACGACTTTCAAGAGGCCCGCTCTAGCGACGTCTCGCGCGGCCTGAAAGGGCGCGCGCCTGAGCATCCCGCTCGCACACCGGCCGCCCAGATTTTTGGCTCTGACGCTTGATTTCCAGCAGCTCGACATAGCGTGAGAAGCGCGGGTCCTCGAACCACCGGGGGGCGCGCACGATCGCGGGCGGCAGATCGCGATACAGCAGAAATCCGTGTCCGCGGGCGACCTGGCGCAGCCACGGCGAGGGTCCGGCCTTCTCGCGCGCGACGTTCAGCGTGTGCCGCGAGACCCCGGAGGTGGAGGCGTTCGCGACGGGCTCCTCCCCGAGCAGCTCGGTCAGATAGCCCGCGCTCGTCGGGTCCGCCAACGGCGGGAGGAACACCTGCGCGGTCGATGCGGCGCAGATCGCGTCGCGTGCGGCGCGGCCGTAGCGATGGTCAATCTGCGCGATCGACTGCCAGAGCGTTGCGATCACGATGCCGTGATCCCCACACTGTGAAAGCCAGGAGGGGAGATTCCTGAGCGGAGCGGTGTTCGCGATCTCGTCAAAGAGACAGAACAGCCTCGGGTTCAGCGCGCCAGTGCGGCGTGCCTTGACGATCACGGCCTGATAGACCGCGCTGACCAACGCGAGGATCACCGGGCGCAGCACCTCCTGGTCGTGCTCGGCCGCAACGACGTAGATCGTGTTCGCCCGCCCATCAAGGAACTGCTCCGGTGTCAAATCTTCGCGCGCCGTCGCGGCGACCTGCGGGTAGCGGTAGGCGCGCAGCAAGTTCAAAGCGCTCATCACCGTCGTCTCGCGGTTACGCTCGTCGCGGCGGGTGATGCCCTCAAGCTGGTCGGCTGCGGCATGGGCGCCAGCGTTCTTGAGCGCTGCGACCGGAGCATGAAAGTCCCGCGCGTCCAGCCAGCGCACGAGCTCGCTCATGCTCGCGCCGGTGAGCGTCGCGGCGTGCAACAAAGGGGCGAGCATCGACGCTGCCTCCTTGTCCCAAAACTCGTTCGCCGCGTTCGCTTGATCGGGGTGAGCGGCTGAGGCCAGCGCCTCGCCGGTACGGATCGCGCCGCTCCAGGTGCGCGCGGGCACCAACGGGCTGAACCCCGCGCTCGGCTTCTCACCGAAGGGGTCATACACCCACACTCGTCCCACGCCGCGCCGGTATGGCGCGCTCGCCGCATAAACATCGAGCTTCGTGGAAAGCACAAGCGCCGGCCCGTCATGGTCAAGCAGCCACGGCACGACATAACCCGTCGACTTGCCGACCCGCGGTGGCGCGACGATCATCGGCTGCACCTCAAGCTCCGCCGCAAGCATCCGCGGCGGAACACGCCCGATCATCCCGAGATACGGGCGCCCCGATGTCGGCGCCGCCACCCACAGCCGTCGCATATCGGACGGCAGCGCCCACGTCCGAGGGCGCACCCAGCCACGCTCCACCGCATGACGCGCGAGGGTCCGCTGCCCCCGCCCAAGCGGCGAGCCCGCACGCCAACCCCGCACGAGCCGGTAGACCCTCACAGCCGCGTAGACCGCGACGCACACGGTCACGAACGCGACTACGAGATACGCGCCGGCGCCAGGCGCGCAGGAGCGCTCGACCCGACCCGGGAACGCCGTCGCGGGCGAGCCCCAGCCGCCCGCAACCACCAGGTGCCACATCGCGCGCGCCGCATCCCCAGCCGGCAGGCGCATCGGGCCGTGCAGTTCAACCAAGCACGCGGCCTCGGTCCATAGCCACGCAAAGACCCCACTCACCAAGCCAGCGAGCAACAGCACGCCCACGGTGCAGAGCACCAGGCGCGTTACGGGCCGCCGGCCGACGGTGTGAATCCTCACCGGGCACCCTGGTGGAGGACCGGGCCTCTGAGCTCGTTCGCGAGCGCAGAGGCCGACGCGGCTGACTGGCGAGGACTCATCAGTGGTTATTGACCGTGAGCGACCCGAAACGGCCATGTAATTTCCATAGCGCCTGTTGGGGCCCTGTGGAAAGCGGGCTGACCGTCGCGTAGCGGAGCCCGAGGGCGTAGGCGAAGCGGCGGTCATGCAGTGGCGTCCGGTGCCCCGTGAAGGGTGTGGCAGGCGAC
>DATMLP010000006.1:0-97578 GCA_035570415.1 Solirubrobacteraceae bacterium
GCGAGCAGCTCCAGGTAATGGTCGAGTGACGCTGAGATACCGAAGCGTCCTTGCTGGCGCTCGTGGACAGCGACCAGCTCCCCGCCGTGGCGGCACTCGATCTCACGAGCGCCGACCCTCGCGTGAATCCGCAGACCGGCGCGGGGCCGGGCGCCGTAGCTGGAGGAATCGCTGGTGCGGTGGGCGGATGTGTCACTGGAGTGATTGGCGGTTGACGGACCATGTAGATTGATGGCACATATTGAAAATCAAATGCGAAATCAGGATATTGGTCGCCGATGAGACGAAAAGATAGTTTGATAGCCCTCGTTGTAGTAGTTATTAGTATGGTGACACAGTACGTTGTCTTTGGTATTACACTTATTGAGAGCGTTGGACCAGCGGTCTTTGCCGCTGGAGGCTACCTAATTGTCGTCGCGGCTTCGAGACGGATTCGTGAGCAATCAAACGACCGAAGGCCATCATCCAAGTAGGCGTACGCGTAGTCAAGAAGAAGGCGAATACGCAGGAGGCTTTGCCTCGCAGGGCCCAGGCGTCGCCCGGCTTCTGGGCGTTCTGGTCACGCCAGAACGCCCAATACGCTCGCGTGCGGCCGTTTGGCGTCCAGCTTGACCTGGAGATGCCCTCGGGGCTTGATGCGCTCATCGTCGGTTATAGACCCCCCACTAGCTCGAACCGGCCAACGAATTTTCGGGTCGACCGAAACCGACGAGCGCGCCCTGATATCCCCGTGATTTCCCTACGAGGCGCAGCTAGTGGGGTGTCGGGCAACGTTTGCCGTGTTGATGAGTCGTTTGAGGCGGGGGTCCGTGACCACCCTCTCGGCGACCAGCGAGCTTGGACAGGCTCCAAGTCGCAAACGGCTGGTCGAGGTCCTGGGGGTCGCTCAGCGCGATCCGCTTGATCTCCTGGCGCTCTGGCAGCGTGAACATCTGCGGCCGCCCGCCGCGGTAACGCGGGTAAAGCGCATCGAATCCGTCGGGGTTGAAGTTATGGACCAAACGTTGCCGGGGAACAAACTGGGACGGAAAAGCCCTAGATTTCGTGGGGCAAAACCGTCGTACTGGAGCCAATCTGGGATGGAGGCACGCGCATCATAATCCGCCTGTCGGGGGTTCGAGTCCGGCCTGGCCATGACGAACGCGACTGCAAACGACCCGCCATCGTCGGCCGTGTCGAGCGCGATCCGGGCGACGATCCAGGGGCGCACGCTGGTTGGCATAGATGGGGCCGTCTACCGCCGGTAGCCCATCCGACGGATCAATTCGTTGGATGCTTCTATGTTGTCAAGGGCGTGTTGGTGAGCTGGTTGTAGAGGTGTCTGGAGAGGTAGCGCTTGAGGGAGCGCATGGCCTCTCGTTTGGTCTTTCCTTCGCTGACTCGTCGTTGGATGTATGCGCGGCTCGGCGCGTGGTGGACTGAGCGGGAGAGCGCGATCGTGTAGATCGCAGTGTTGATTTGCCGATCGCCTCCGCGGCTGAGACGGTGGCGGATGGTCTTGCCGGAGGACGCGGGTTGTGGCGCGGTGCCGTTGGCGCGAGCGAACGCGGCCTCGCTGGTGAACCTGGCCGGGTTGAAAGCGAGTAGCTTGCCGGCGCAGATCGGTCCGACACCCGGCTCCTCCAAGAGCTTGGGTGCAAGCGAGCGTGCCAGGGTCTCGATCTCGAGCGCGTAGGTCTTGGCTTGCGTATCGAGGGCACGAGCTCGGTTGGCCATGTCGCGCAGGACTTCCAGGGTGGTGTTCTCCTGCAAGCTTGCGGTCGGTCGTGTCCGCATCCCGGTGAGTCGCTCGGCGAGCTTCGCGCCGCCCTTGACCTGTCCGATTCGTTCGCGTAGAGCGTTCGGTGTGCTGATCTGCAGCGCTTGCATGGTGTTGTAAAGCCGGGAGCGCTCGCTGACGAGGGAGCGATGAGCGACCAGCAACATTTGAAGTGCTGCTCGCTTGCCGGCACCCCGAGGGGTCGAGAGGCCGTCACCGGCAAGAACCTTCTTGGCTGCCAGCAGAGCGTCGAGGCGATCGGACTTGCCGGTACGTCGCTCACGACGGCGTGGACGCTCCACCTCGAACACTTCGATCCCTTCGCCTTGCAGGTATTCGCAGAGCCCGGCGCCGTAGCTGCCGGCGCCCTCGATCCCGACCAGCACCTGCCCGCCGAAGTCGCTGATCCAGCTCGCGAACTGGGTGTAGCCGGCGAGATCGGTGGTAATAACGATCTCTGCGAGTAGTTGTCCGAGCCTGTCGAGAGCTACCGCGTGATGCTGGTCCTTGTGGGTGTCCACGCCTACTGCGATCATCGATTCTGGTCTCCTCGTCTACTGGTTGGCACTGGTGTTCTGGAGACCGCCAGACAAAGCCATGTCGAGCAAGCAAGCACGCTTCTATGAAGTCATGGCGGCGTCCGTGGCAGGCGGCGGGAGACAAATCCAACGAAGGGCACCCGACAGGGGCCAGCCGTTTTAATTGAGTCATCCCGTCGCCTGCCACACCCTTCACGGGGCACCGGACGCCACTGCATGACCGCCGCTTCGCCTACGCCCTCGGGCTCCGCTACGCGACGGTCAGCCCGCTTTCCACAGGGCCCCAACAGGCGCTATGGAAATTACATGGCCGCTTTGGGTCGCTCACGGTCAATAACCGCATGGGAGCCGATCTACATGCTCGACCGGGCAGCGCAATGACTATCCGCGAGACCCCTGAAATGCAGGGGACAGCAGCTTCGCGGCTGCTCACGGCGGACGAGCTGGCTGCCCGTCTAGGAGTCCAGCCATCATGGGTCAGCAAGGCAGCGCGGGCCAACCGTATCCCCCATGTCCGCGTGGGCCGCTACCGACGCTTCCGGTGGCCGGATATCGAAGCATGGCTAGAGAGCCAGCGGTCAGACGCATGACTGCGCCGTCTCAGGTCTCCCATAAGATGCCGCATACACATAGGGAGTGCCCCCGGGGCTGGAACCCCGGGGGCACTCGGAACAGCAGTCGAGCAGCGCTGGGAACCGCCGCTCGACTCCAGCATCAGGAGGAATGATCCCGATGCAAGATCAAAGAACGCACGTGCTCGTCAAGGTTGGGTTGTCCAAGACGTGCAAGGGCAAGCCGCGCTCCAAGCCGGTATGGGTGATGCGCTACGTCCTTCCCTCGGGGAAGGACTCGCGGAAGGTTCTCGGCCCCGCGTGGACGAAGAAGGGTCGTCCGCCGCACGGGTACCTGACCGAAGGCGAAGCGATTGCCAAGGCACAGACGTTCGCGGCGTCGCACGCAACTGAGACGCCGAACGCCCGACACACGTTCCGCGTCGCTCTGGAGCGGTTCGTCCGCCACTCCAGGGAGGAGAAGGGTCTTCGCGGCTCGACCCTGCATGAGTACGAACGGATCGGCAAGCGGCTTGGCGACCGACCGTGGCGAGCTGACTCGACCTGGGCCGATCGCATCCTCGACACCTTCGCTGCGGAGGATCTCCTCGCCCTGCGACGGGAGCTGGTCCGGGCTGGGCGCAGTGCAGATACGCTCAATCATCACCGCCGTGTCATTCGTGGCGTCTTTGGCACGCATCCGACAAGCCCGGTGCTCGCATGGGCGTGGATGCCGCCCAAGGTGGAGAGCGAGGGCAAGCTGCGCTTCTACACGCCTGAGCAGGTTGAGCGGCTGATCGCCGCGGCAAACGACGAGGAAGACAAGGCGGTCTACACCGTCGCCACGGAGGCAGGGGCGAGGATGAGCGAAATCCGCGCGCTGAAGGTCTCCGACGTGGATTTCGCCGTCGAGGTGATCCGCCTGGAGGACGGCTACACCACTCACGGGGGATTCGCCGGCATAAGGGCCGGCGTACCCGGTCGGTGCCGATGAGCGCGAACGTCCGTCGGGTGCTCTGGCCGTTGTGCCAGAGCAAGGACGGCGAGGAGCTTGTCTTTCAGCGCCGCTCCCGGCCGGGCGAGCCGATCGTCGGGGCAGATCTCTACCGGCGCTTCATCAGCGCGTGCAAGCGAGCCGGCCTGCCGCGCGTCCGCTTCCACGACCTGCGCCACACCTTCGGTACGCAGGCGATCCGCCAGTTCAAGATCCATGAGCTGCAGCGGATGCTCGGCCACCGCCACATCACGACGACCGAAATCTATCTGCACTACGCACCGGATGGCGAGGCATCGGCGAAGCTGACCGAGCTCTGGGGCGACCGCGGCAAGCCCGGACGCAGCACTCCGCCACCTCCGCTGCCGGACAACGTCGTGCCATTGCGCCGCGCCGCCTAAAGCACAGATCGAGGGGCGCCTAAAGGGGGCGAGCCGCCAGGCTCGCCCCCTTTGTGTTGCCGGCCAATACGCTCGTTTTGGGAGAGTTTTGGGAGAGTGGCCCGTTTTGGAAGCTTCTGGGCCACGGCCGGCTACGTCAAAAAGTGTCGTTTTGCAGGTATTTTCCACAGAGGCGACGACCGGAATCGAACCGGTGTACACGGCTTTGCAGGCCGCTGCGTAGCCACTCCGCCACGTCGCCGAGAGCCATCAAGGGTATCGAGCGCGACACCTCCGAGCGAGGCTGGCCGTGGCGCCTCGTGCCGCCGACGACTACCCGTCCACCAGACGAGGGATCGGAGGGGGCAGACCTGTCGTCAGACTCGCCCACCGCCGGCTCCTCACCCCCCGCCCCCACCCTTGGAGTGCGTCGCCGCCTTGCGCTGGCGCGGCACGAACAGGCCCTCCAGCAGTGCGCTCGGCGGGACCTGGAGGCCGTCGGCGAGGATCAGCAGCATCGTCAGGTGGGGATCGCGCAACCCCAGCTCGAGCGCACCGATGTGGGTGCGGTGGACGTCGAGCAGGCGAGCCAAAGCTTCTTGGGAGAGCTCGCGGCGCTCGCGCGCGGCACGCAGTTTCTCCCCGAACATCCGCAGCAGCCGGGCGCGCTCGGCCTGATAGGGATCATCGGCCGTCGAGCCCGGTGGCGGGCTGGCGGGGTTCATTCGCGCACTTCCCCGCTGCTGACCGCCACCGCGAGTTGCAGTCTCCACGCTGTCGGCGAAAAGAGTGGTTGCGCGGAGACTGTTGGCGTGGTAGGTTGGGAAAATGCATACAAAACACCGCCAGACAAAGCACCGCAATTCTAACGATCGCGGCCCCCGAAATTTCCCCGCGCTCGCCTTGGTTCGGTCTGCCACGCCTGCCACACTTACGGGCATGGAGCCAGCTCATGTCACGCTCAGCGGCGATCTGTCGGGCGAGTACGTGGTCGAGGACCACCAGCCCGACGGTCGCCTGTTGCTGCGCCCCGACCTGAGTGTGAGGGCGATGCTCGCTCGCCACGGGGAGCGCCAGCTCACCCCGGCCGAGTTCGAGCAGCACCTCGGCGGGCTCCCCACCGACGGCGAGGGCTGAAACGATGGCCGACACCCGCGCGGCGCCGGTCGTGCCGGTGCTGTTCGACGAGCACGCGATCGCCGACGACCTCGCCCACCACCCACCGGTCGCCTGCACCGCGCTGGAGCAGTTCAGGCGCGAAGTCGACCACGCCGGCGGCCTGCCGTTGGCGCGCCTGCGCAGCTGCGAAGCGGAAGGGCACGATGGCACTCGGTTGGGCGGCTGCGTAAAGACCTACGTGCCGTGGCCGTCCGGGCACTTCGGCCTGGTGATGCTCGCGGTTGCCCACCCCACCAGGAGTTTTGCCCTGCGCGCGTTCGCGTACGGCGTTCGCCACCCGGCGCCCACCAAGCCCAGCGTCTACGCGATCGCCCACCAGCGGTACAACAAAGAGAGCGCGTGATCCAGCGGGAGCGACTCAGCCAAACGCCCGCGTGAGCGTCTCCCCAGCCAACCGCACCGGCGCCAGCTCATGGGCTTCGTGCATGTTGAACACCAACCCATCCAGTCCCGCGTCGAGGTAGGCCGCCACCTGCTCGCACACCGTGTCGGGGTCGCCGGCGAGCACGTACCCGCGGAAGCGCTCGGGGTCCCCGCCGCGCGCCCTGATCAGAGCGTCGCGGCGGCGCTGCGCCTCCTCGGCGGTGTCGGCGATCACGAGCGCGCCCAGCCGCGTCTTGGTGATCGTGGCCGGGTCACGGCCCACCGTGTCGCAGTGACGCGCCAGCACCTCCAGCTTGTGGCGGACGGTGTCGAGGTCGCCGAACAGATTGCAGGCGTCGGCGTACTTGGCCACCAGCGCCAGCGTGCGCCGCTCCCCGCCCCCGCCGACGAGGATCGGGATGCCCTCCGGGCGCAGCGGCCGGGGCACGTTGAGCGCCCGCTCGATCTTGTAGTGGCGGCCATCGAAGGAGGGGCGCTCGCGCGTGAACATCGCGCGGCAGATTTGCAACGCCTCCTCCAGTCGGTCCATGCGCTCGCCGATCGGCGGGAAGCGAAAGCCGTAGCCCGCGTGCTCCTCCTCGTTCCACGCCGCCCCGATGCCGAGGATGGCGCGGCCGCCCGACACCACGTCCAGCGTGGTCGCCTGCTTGGCCAGCAGCGCCGGGTTGCGGTAGGTGACGCCGGTGACCATCGCGCCGAGACTCACCCTGCGTGTGCGCGCCGCCAGCGCGCTCAGCAGCGTGTACGACTCCAGCATCGGCTCCTCGCTGGGGCCCACAGTGGCGATTTGGTAGAAGTGGTCCATCACCCACACCGAGTCCCACCCCGACTCCTCGGCGCTCGCCGCGATCGCGGCGATCCGCTCGAACAGCTCGGCATCGCTCACCCCCGGATAGCTAAAGCTGGGGATCTGCAAGCCAAACCTGGTTACCAGTCCCATCGCCGCCACTTTTAGCACTCTCCGTAGCTTGCCCCGATCCCATTCGCGGCAAAGGCTCGCGCGCAATGTCGCTTTCCCCCGAAGAACACCGCCCCCAACATGTGTAGCTTCACGGCATGGGACTTCGCCGTCAAACCAACAACATCCCCGATCTCACCGGGGCCGCGGCGACGGCCGCCAGGCAGAGCGACGCGGCCGCCGGCGTCGAGGAAACGGCGTGGTCCCCCGCGGCCGGCGCCTACCTCACCGACGGCACAGCGCTGTTTTGCGTGGCCGAGGCCATCTCCAACCGGGGCGAGCTGTTGCTCGAGCTGGAGAACTGCGTCACTTACGAGCTGATCCTCTGCCCGGCGCGCACCGTCGTCCGGCTGGGGCTGCGCAGCGTCACCCCGGCGCCAGTGGCGTGACGCCACGCCAGCGCCGGTGGCACGCCAGCGCCGGTGGCCCGCCAGCGCCGGCGCCAGTGGCCCGTGAGCGCCGACGGTGTGCTGGCGTCCGTTCGCGCACGCCGCGGTGAGCGCCTCACCGCTTGCGAACGGCCGACCGCGCGGCGCGCCGCAGCGACAGGGCCAGCAGCGCCACCACTGCGATCGGCATCACCCACCAGGCAGCGTTGCCGGCTTGGGCAACCAGGGCGGTGAGGCCCAGCGCCACCACCACGCCGATGGCGGTGCGCCAGTCCTCACCAACCACGAACTCCCATACGCCGACCAGAAGCGCGATCACCCTGCTCATGGGATCGCCTCGGCCCGCCGGGACAGCGAATCACCCTCCGCGGGGCTCGCGACCGGGCGCGGGAGGCGCCGCAGCGCCCACACCATCGCCGCCGCCGCCGCCAGCACGCAGGGAACGATCGCCAGCAGCGCGGCGTCGCCGCCCGGCCAGCTGGCGCCGGCGCCCTCGGCTCCCCAGAACATGCCGAACGAGCTGAGCATCACGCCGACCGCGAACTTCATCGTGTTCTCCGGCACCCGCGCCAGCGGCGCGCGGGCAGCCACGCCGGCGGCAATCACCACCAGCACCGCCACCGCCGCGGCCACCGCCGCCAGCCCGACGTTGTGCTGGTTGGCGCCGAACGTGAGCACGATGAACGCCACCTCCAGCCCCTCCAGCAGCACGCCCTTGAAGGCGACCGTGAACGCGTAGCCGTCGAAGCCGCCACCTCCCTCGCGGCCCGCTGCCCGCGCGGCCTCGGTCTCCTCCTGAAAGGTCGCCAGCTCATCGTGCTTGGCCTTCAGCCCCGCCTCGCGCAGCACCGCCTTGCGCAGCCACTGCAACCCAAAGATCAACAGCAGTCCGCCCACCACCACGCGCAGCGCGTCGATCGGCAGCGCCGTCAGCGCCGGGCCGAGCGCCACCACGATCGCGGCCAGCACCAGCGTGGCCGCGCCAACGCCGCTGAACGCCGACGACCAGCTGCGGGTGGCGCCCACCGCCAGCACGATCGTCAGCGCCTCCACCGCCTCCACGGCGCAAGCGAGGAACACCGACAGCGCCAGTCCCACCTCGGGGCCGCTCACGCGCTCGCTCCCGCGCACCGGATGCTCGCGCCGGTCTCCTCGAGAGTGTTGCCGTCGGCGAAAGCCACCAGGCGATCGTAGCCCCAGCTGCGCGACGGCTCCCCTGGCTCTGCGCCGACGTCGTGTGACGCGCCAACCTCCGTGCAACGCACACCGTCTCGCCGTACGCGACCGCCGCTCCGCTACCCCACCGCCCGCAGCTACCCCACCGCCCGCACGCGCGGGCCCTTGGCGGTGTACATGGCGCGGTCGGCCTCCATCAACGCCGCTTCGGCGCCGGGGGAGTCGGCATCGAGCGCGGAGACCCCAACCGCGGCGGTGACCGACAGGCGGAGGCCGCCGTCGGGGGCCGGGACGCTCGAGCCGGCGATCGCCTCGCGCAGGATCTCGGCCACTTTGCGGGCATCCTCGGCGGTGGTGCCGGGGAGCAGCACGGCAAACTCGTCGCCGCCGAGACGCGCCACCATGTCGGTGCCGCGCAGCCGGTGCTGCAGCTCGGTGGCGATCGCCGTCAGCAGCTCGTCGCCGACCTTGTGGCCGTAGTTGTCGTTGACCTGCTTGAAGCTGTCGAGATCGATCACCAACAGCGCCGCCTGCTCGCCGTAGCGGCGGCAGCGCGCGACCTGCATCGCCAGCTGGCGTTCCAGCAGGCGTCGGTTGTAGAGGCCGGTGAGCGAGTCGTGTTCGGCCAGGTGGCGCAGCCGCGCCTCCATCAGCTTGCGCTCGGTGATGTCTTGGATCTGAGCGATGAAGTGCTGGGGGTTGCCGTCGCGGTCGCGCATCAGCGACACCGACAGGATCGTCGAGATAACGTGGCCGCGGGCGTGGAAGTAGCGGCGCTCCATCGTGTAGTGGCGAATCTCGCCCGCCGTCAGACGGCGCACGTTCTCGAGGTCGGCGGCGAGGTCGTCGGGGTGGGTGACCTCCTCGAGCGTCTTCGCCAGCAGCTCCTCGGCGCTGTAGCCGGTGATCGCCAGCAGCGCCCGGTTGACGCGCACCCAGCGGCCCTCCGGGGTCAGCAGCGCCATCCCGATCGGCGCCTGCTCGAACACCAGCTCGAACTGCTCCTGCGCATGCCGCAGCGCCGACAGCGCGACCGTGCCGTCAGCCCCCGAACGCTCGCCACGGGCGCCGGGAGGATTGGGCGAGGAGGCCGACACCTACCAACTATCGGCACATAGCGCATCGCGCTTGACGGTCGCTCAGCCACCGTGGGCAGAGGTGCAGCCGCCGCGCGCGGCGGCCCCGGCGAACGCCTGCACGCGGTTGTTGGCCGTGTCCGCCACCAGCACCTGTCCGGCGCAGTCGACGGCGAGGCCGGACGGCTCGCTCAGCTGGCCCGGAGCGCCGCCGGGGGCGCCCCAGGCGCCAAGCAGGCGCCCGCGCGGCGAGAACTTCTGCACGCGGTCGAGCAGCCGATCGGAGACGAACACGTCGCCCCCCGCGTCCACCGCGATCCCGGAGGGCTCCTCGAAGCGGCCGGGCGCGCGCCCCGCGCCGCCCCACGAGGCGAGCTGCGCACCCGAGGGGCTGAGCGCAAACACGCGATCGCGGCCGGCGTCGGCCACATACACATCGCCGCGCGGCGCCACCGCCACCGCCACCGGCCGCGCGAACGCCACCGCGCCGAAGCTTCCGAGCGGCCGGTAGGAGGAGCTGAAGCGTACGACGGTGCCGGCGCCGGTGTCGGCGACGTAGACGACGTTGCCGGAGGGCGAGAGCGCGACCCCTTCGGGGCCGCTGAGCCCGCTGAGCGCGCCGAGATACCCGCCGTCGCCGCTGAGGTGGCGCACGATGTCGTTGCGCGGGTCGGTGACCCACAACGACCCGTCGGGCGCTACCGCGGCGGCGGTGGGGCCGAACCAGTGGCTGCCGACGATCGCGCCTCCCCCACGCTGCCACTCGCCGCGGTAGCGCAAAGCGGCGCCGAAGCGGTAGATGGGGCTGCGCGAGCCGTAGGTCTCCACCACGAACGCGCCACCCGAAGGGTCGGCGGCAACGCCGAGCGGCAGGATCAGCTGCCCCGGCGCGATGCCGGGGGTGCCAAACGCCAGCAGCCCCCGCCCGGCGGCGTCGAATGCGACGACCCGTTCGTGGCCGGTGTCGGCGACATAGATACGCCCCGAAGGCGAAACGGCGGCGGCGCGGATGTAGCTGAGGTGAAACGCGCCTTCGCCGCTCCACTCTTCCACGTAATGCAGCGCGCGCGTGAGCACCACGATGCGGTTGTTGTTGTCGTCCACCGCATACACCCGCCCCCCGTACACCGTCACCCCGAACGGGTTGACGAACTGGCCCGGTTCTTTGCCGAACGTGCCCTCCGCATAAAGCGCCCGCCCGCCGAGCGACAGCGCCTGGACGCGGTGGTTGCCCTCGTCGGCCACATACACCGTGTCGCCCGCCACCGCAAGGCCGCGCGGCGAGGAGACCTCCCCCGGCGCGCTCCCCGGGCCCGCCAACAACACCGGGTGGGAACCGTCGAGGTCGAAGCGCACGATCCGGTTGTTGGCCGAATCGGAGACGTACACATACCGGCCCCCCACCGCCAGCCCGCCGCCGGGCGGCTTGTCGGGGCCGTAGCCGGGGCCGAAGTCGAACTCGCCGAGCGCGCTCCCCGGCCGGCCCCATTCGCCCAGCAGCTGCCCCGACGGCGTGAAACGCAGGATGCGGTCGTGCGTGGAGTCCAGCACGTACACATCGCCGGCGCCGTCCACCGCGAGGCCGTCCACCGCGCCCAACTGGCCGGGCCCGGCGCCGTAGGAGCCCCACTGGCCGAGAAACCGCCCGGAGGGCGAGAAGCGCTGCACGACGTGGCTGAACTGGTCGGCCACATACAGATCGCCGTCGGGCGCCCACGCCAGCGCCTCCGGGCAGCGCAGCACCCCTTCTCCGCGGCGGCTGACGATCGCCACGTCGCGGTAGGGACACGCCCCGGTGGCCCCCGGACAGCCGCCCACCGCGAGGGTTTGCGGCCGCGTCCCCACCGTCGCCCCGGAGCCCCCGCAGCCGGCGAGGGCGAGTGCCGCGGCGAGCAACGCGAGGAGGACGACCGCGCGCGCCGCTTGATCGTGATGGAGACGCTGTGCCACAGTCCTATCGTCGTCCATCGCCCGGCCATCGCGTCGCGCCGACCCCTGGAGGAATGCTCCGATGCACGTACCCGCCGTCCACATTCGCCGCCTGCCGCAGGTTTCGGCGGCAGTGACGGCGCTAGCCGTCGCGGCGTGGGTGCTGGCGGGCAGTCCCTCCCCCTCCTCCTCCCCCCCTCACCCCGCCGATCGAAGCCGGGAGACGCTCGCCTCCGGCGAGCATCCCCGTTTCGGCCAGCACGCGCACGCCGCCGATCCGCCCGCCACCGCCGCGGCGCCGGCGCTCATCGCCAGCCCAGCGCCGCGCGGCACGCCGGTGAGCATCGCCATCGGCACGCGCCCGCGGGGGGCGGCGATCCCCGCCGACTTCCTCGGGCTGTCGTTCGAGATGCGCAGTTTGCCGCTGATCGCCTCCTGGGCGCACCGCGGCGATCTGGTGGCGCTGCTGCGCTCGCTCGGCCCGGGGGTGATGCGCTTCGGCGGGATCAGCGCCGACGAACAAACCGCGTGGGTGCCCGCCGGCGCCGCCAAACCCGGCTGGGCGATCGCCACCGTCGACGAAGCCGACCTTGCCAACCTCGCCGCGCTCGCGCGCGCCAGCGGCTGGCGGGTGCTGCTGACCGTCAACCTCGCCCACTTCGAAAAGGCCGCCGCCGCGCAGGAGGCGGCCGTGGCGCATGCGCAGCTCGGGCCGTATCTCGCCGGCATCGAGGTCGGCAACGAGCCCGACCTGTTCCCGCGCAAGCATTTACGCCCACCCGGCTACGGCGTCAGCGGCTACCTGCCGCAGGCAGCCGCCTACATCGCCGCGATCCAGGCCGCCGCACCGGGCGTGCCGATCGCGGGCCCCGACCCCTCCACCGGCGTGCACGGCCTGACCTGGGTGCGCGACGCCGCCGCCACACTGCACCCGCAACTGCTCACCGACCACTACTACCCACTCTCCAGCTGCGGCGAACACCCCACCGTCTCCGAACTGCTCAGCCCCACCGTGCGGCTGCACGAGAGCGAAATGCTCGCCGAAATGCTCGCCGTCGCGCGCGCCCACCGCACGCCCCTGCGGATGGACGAGACCAACAACATCTCCTGCGAAGGCCAGCCCGGCGTCAGCAACTCCTTCGCCTCGGCGCTGTGGGCGCTCGACTGGATCGCCCGGGGGATGACCGCCGGCACGGTCGGCGTCAACTTCCACGATCTGATCGAAAAACCCACCTCCTATGCGGCGCTCGCCGCCCACGGCACCCGCGCGCTGGCCGCCGGCGAATTGCGCGCAGCCCCCGAGTGGTATGCGTTGCTCGCCGCCCACGCGCTCGCCGGCCACGGCGGCGCGCGGCCGCTGCCGCTCACACTCAGCGGCACCGCGCCGGGCGAGCTGAGCGCCTACGCGCTGCGCTCCCCCGGCGGCACGATCCGTCTGGCGCTGATCGACTACGACGCTCCCGGCTCGCCGCCGCTGGCGGTCTCCCTGGGCGCCTCCCGCGGGCTGCGCGGCGGTGCCATCCTGCGGCTCACCGGACCCTCCCCCGCGGCCACTCAGGGCACGCGCCTGGGCGGGCGCACGGTGAGCGCCGGCGGCACGTGGGCGCCGGCATCCGCCCTGCCGGCGGTGCACGGCCGCCCGGGCGCGCTCTCGCTGCAGCTCTCGCCCGGCAGCGCCGCCGTGGTCACGCTCCCGCCGCAGCGGCGGCGCGCGCGGGCGGCGCTACCGGGGTGAGCCGTCGGCAAAAGTATTTGCACTCCTTCCAATGTGATGCAAATTGCGAGCAAACCTGATACGGTCCCCGCCGTTCGTGCCGAATCCTCCTCCCTATGGGGAGGGCGAGCGGGGGAACCAAAGCGACCGACATAGAGGTCGCGGGGGCGAATCGTCACGTTTGTGACGTAGCGCATCGTGCGCGAGCCCGACAGCTAACCCCGTAGGCGCCATCGCAATATTTGAAAGGAGCACCTGCGCCCATGTCGGGACACGCCCGTCGTGCCGTCCCCACCCGCGATCTCGCCACCCGCGACCTCGCCACGCTGGAGCCGTGGGAGGCTTCGCTTGCGCGCTCACGCGCGCGCCGCCGCCGCGACGCCCAGCGCGAGCATCGGCGCGGGCGCTCCTCCACAATCGCCGCACTCGCCTCGCCGGTGTCGTTGGCCGCATTGATCGACGCCCGCCGCGAAGCGGCGCGCGATCTTGCCGAGCAAGAGCACTGGGAGGTCTCGCTGGGGCGCTCGCGGGCGCGACGCCGTGCCGCGCGGCTGCGCTTCGTGCCGGCCTCCACGCGCGCCCGGCGGCTGTCGCTGGGCGCGTTCGTGGCGCTCGCCGCCGGGCCCACCGCGGCACTGCTGGAGACGGGCGGCTCGGTCGCCGTCGCCGGCGCGGCCCCCGCGGAGCTCGACCCGATCACCACCTCCCAGCACCACATCGTGCTGCGCTCCGGCAGCGAAGGGCGCCAGGTGCGCCTGCTGCAACGGGCGCTGGGCATCGCGATCGACGGCGTATACGGCTCCGAAACCGAAGCGGCCGTGCGCCGCTTCCAGTCCACGCGCGGGCTGTCGGTCGACGGCGTCGTCGGCCCCGCCACCTCGCGCGCACTCGCCGCACAGGCGCCGCCGGTACTGTCAGGCGCGGCCGTGCTGCGCGATCTCGCCGGGGAAACACGCGAACCCTCGCCCGGGGAAATCCGCGAAGTCGCGGGCACGTCCGGTGCGGGCGGCGCGATCGACGCCACCGCCGAAAGCCCCGGCCCGGTGGACGTCGAAGCCGCCAACTCCGAACTGACCGTCGACGACAGCGCCACCACGCCGGAAAGCGCGGACGGGTCGGGCGCGAGCACCACCTCTGAAGCGTCCGGGTCGGCGGCCGCGGGCGGCGGGTCAGCGGACGGCGGCACCTCCGCCGCAGGCACGCAGTCCGGCGCCGGCGCCACAAACGGCGGGACCACGGGCGGCGGCGAAGCAACGGCCGGCGGCGGGACCGCGGGCGGCGGCACAGCGGCCGCGGGCAGCGGCGCCACGGGGAGCGGCGCGGCGACCGACGGTGCCAATGGGGGCGCGGCGATCCCCGCCGGTGCCGGCGCCACCGGCGACTACCAGACGCCCGCGATCCTCGAAAGCTCAGCGGGCGGCGCCACCGCCGAAGAAACCGAACCGGCGCCCGGCACGGAACCGCAGAACGGCGCCATCACCAGCGAAAGCCCGGCCGAAGCGGCGCGCACGCGTACCGAACACGCCGCCGCCGAAGCCGCCGCGCGCAAAGAACGCGCCGAAGCGGCCGCGCAAGCACGCGCGGCCGCCGGTGCCGTGCGGCATCTGCAGGCCTCCCTGCACGTCGCCGTCGACGGCGAATTCGGCCCCGCAACCGAGCGCGCCATCCGCAGCTTCCAGTCGGCGCACGGGCTGCAGGTGGACGGCGTGGTCGGGCCCGCCACCTGGCACGCGCTAGGAGTCTCCCACCAGCCCGAACTCACCCCCCCGCCCTCGGCGCTGCCGCGCCCGGCCGCCAACCGGGGCGGCGGTGGCGGCGGCAACGCGGGCGCCGGCCAGACCGGCGACCCGTTGGGCGGCGCCCACGTCGTCGCCTACCGTTCGCCTGGTCGCACCGGGCGGGTCGGCCGGGGCTCCGCCGTGCGCAGCCTGCAGGAAGCGCTGCACGTCGAAGTCGACGGCGAATTCGGCCCCCAAACCGAGGCGGCCGTGCGTCGCTTCCAGTCCGAACACGGCCTCGAAGTGGATGGCGTCGTCGGCCCCGCCACCTGGAGCGCGCTCGGCAGTGGAGGGATGCCCGAACTGCATCCTCCCCGCTGGGCGCTCGCCGGCGGCAGCGGCGGCGGGGGCTCCTCGAGCGCCGGCGGCTCCACCCCGGGCGCCAGCTCCTCCAGCGCCGAAGCGATCGTCGCGCGGGTGATCGCCGCCGCCAACGAAATCGCCACCCGGCCCTACGTGTACGGCGGTGGCCACGGCTCGTTCGTCTCCTACGGCTACGACTGCTCGGGCTCGGTCTCCTACGCGCTGCACGGCGGCGGGCTGCTGTCCGCACCGGAGGACTCCACAGGTCTCGAGTCCTACGGCGAACCGGGCCCCGGGCGCTACATCACGATCTACGCCAACGCCGAACACGCCTGGATGACGATCGACGGTCGCCGCTTCGACACCGTCGCGCTCGCCGAAGACGGCTCTCGCTGGGGCGGCCCCGGCGACGACGGCGGCGACTTCGTGGTGCGCCACCCGGACGGGTTGTAGCGAGCAGAGAGCGGGCGCTCGATGTCGGGCGTGCAGAGCACCGGGCTATGAAGCGGTTCCGCCGCTCATGCGGCCGATCGTTTGCGCGGCCTCCTTTGGACCGAGGTATGGAGCGAGCACGATAAATGCGAGGTGGCCCCCCAGAGGCTGCAGGTAGCGCAAGCGCCGTCTCGCCGCGTAGTTGAGCACCACAGCCCACAGCGCTCCCGCAACCGCTTCGTGCGCGATCCGCGGAGCACGGCGGGGTTCGGGAGCGCCCTCGGCCAAGGCATTCGAGAGCTTACGCAGCGAGCGACCGATGTAGTCACCGACAGTCGGCCCTGTCTCGAAGACATCGATCAAAGATATCCGCGTGAGTCCAGGATGTATCACCAGATGCGTTACTCCCGCCTTCACACCCAGGTAAGCGGCTTCTGGCCAGTCCCGGGCATCAGCAGACGCTGCGGTCATCGCATCAAGAGTTTCGTCGACGAACGCGTCCACCACCGCCAGCAGGCACTCCTGCTTGCCGCTGAATTGTTTGTGAAAAGCTCGCGTGGACACTCCCCCGAACTGAGCGATCTGTTTATCCGTCAGCTCGCTGTAACCCACGTCGAGCAACAGGTGCGTCATCGCTCCGAGCAAGCGGGCGCGCTCACTTTCAGTTCGATTTGCGGATGCAGATCCGCCGTCGCCAGAATCACTGCGTCCGGGACCCTGACAGTGAGGCGGGCAGCGCCCTTCGCGGTCCGCTCGACATGTGCCCCACGAATTTGCGCGGCCCGCTTTGCGATCACCTCTTCGAGCGGCAGCTTCAGCACCCCGAACTCCTCGAGAAATCCGTTCACCACCTGCTCCTCTTGGTGACCGAGGACAACGCCCGCGAAGAGCTCCGTCAAAGTCACTGCCGAGATCGCGAGCCGACTGCCTGCACGCAGATACGCGGCGATGACTGTCGACGTAGATGCATGAAAGATGTGATCCGGCTGCAGAAAGGCAACGACCGCCGAGGTATCCAGAAGGACGACGCCCGTCGGACGCCGCTTGCCGCTACTGCCACTCATCGCGCAGCTGCTCGAGCCAGCCCGGCGAGTAGGTGCCGGCCGGCAGAGCGCCACTGTACTGAGCGATCATGTCCTCCAGACGCGTGACGAGAATCTGCCCCGGACCCACGGTGCGGACCTCGACTGTGTCCCCTATTTGAAAGCCCGCCTCCGACAGCTGACGTTCTGGAATGGTGATCTCGTGCCAGTCGGAGATCTCGATGTCGTCCACACCCGGCTCGAAGTCAGCGTCACCGTTGGTTTCGAGCAGCAACTCTATCTCTTGGACATAGGAACTCACGTCGTAAGCATAGCCTTCACACGAACGACCCCCAATGGCGAGTCCCAGCAGCTCGGCAGACCATCAGCTCGGCCGAGCACCCCATCCAGGTGAGGCTGGTTGTCGTTTCTCTCGGCACCAACCACCAGCTCGGACCCGGGTGGCGATGTTTTCTCGCAGTCCCCAACCACTGATTGGCGCTCGCTTTGCGCGGGCATCGTCGCCTTCGGCCGAGCGTACCGTCCCAAGCGCGCCGTAACGTGCTGACAGTCGTCTGACGGCCGCACTCCGTCCGGGGCGACGTCACCGTTCGACCCAAGGAGGCACGATGCTGGCGCGAGCGCACACGTTCACGATCGACGGGCTGCAAACGCGCGCGGTCACCGTGGAGGTGGATATCCGCGCCGGGCTGCCGGCGTTCACGATCGTCGGCCTCGCCGGCGCCGCCGTGCGCGAGGCGCGCGACCGCGTGCGCGCCGCGATCCTCAACTCGGGGTATGAGTTTGCCGAGCGGCGGATCACCGTCAACCTCGCCCCCGGCGACATCCCCAAGGCCGGCCCCGGCCTCGATTTGGCGATCGCCTGCGCGGTGCTGGCAGCATCCGGCCAGCTGCCGCCCGAGCGCCTGCACAGCCATGCGCTGTACGGGGAGCTGTCACTCGACGGCGAGGTGCAGCCCTGCCACGGCACGCTGGCGATCGCGCAGGCCGCGCACGAGGAGGGTATGCGCGCGCTGGTGCTCGCCGGTGAGCGCGCCCGCGAGGCGGCGCTGGTGGACGACATCGAGGTGCAGGTCGCCAGCAGGCTGACGAGCGCGGCGCGCGTGCTGCGCGGCGATCCCGGCGACCCGCTGCCGGCGCCACCGCCGCGCGCCGGCCGCGAAGAGGGCAACACAGGCCCCACCGGCCTCCCCGGCGGACCGTCACCGCTCGACTTGGCCGACGTGCGCGGCCAGCCGCACGCCGTCGAGGCACTGATGCTGGCGGCGGCCGGCGAGCACAACCTGCTGTTGAGCGGCCCGCCGGGCACCGGCAAGACGATGCTGGCGCAGCGGCTGCCCACGATTTTGCCGCCGCTCAGCCGCGCCGAAGCGATCGAGGTGACACGCATCCACAGCATCACCGGCTTGCTGGACGACGGCGAGCTGTTGGGGCGACGCCCGTTTCGTGCCCCCCACCACTCGACCACCACCGCCGGCCTGGTGGGCGGCGCGCGCCGGGGATGGGTGGGCGAGGTGGTGCTGGCTCACCGCGGAGTGCTGTTTCTCGACGAGCTGTCCGAGTTCGCCCGCCCCACCCTGGAGGCGCTGCGCCAGCCGCTGGAGGACGGGCGCGTGGCGATCGTGCGCGCCCGCCACTCGGCGGTGTACCCCGCGCGGTTTGCGCTGATCGCCGCCACCAATCCATGCCCCTGCGGCTATCTCGGCGAAGGCGACCGCTGTGGCTGCTCGGAAGCCGACCTCGCCCGCCACCGCCGGCGCCTCAGCGGCCCGCTGCTGGACCGCATCGATTTGATCGCCCACCTGCAGCGGCCTTGCACAAGCGCCGCCGCGCAAACGTCGGCCGAGACCCGCGAGCGCGTGATCGCCGCCCGCGAACGCCAGGCGGCGCGTTTGCGCGAGGATGGGGTGGGCGCCAACGCACACATGGACGCGCGAATGCTGCGCCGCCACGTCGCCCTCAGCGAGGGCGCCGAGCAGCTGCTGCGCGCGGCACAGGAGCGGGGCACGGTGAGTGCCCGCGGCGCGGCCCGCGTGCTGCGCGTGGCCCGCACCGCCGCCGACCTCGACGGCAGCTGGCACACGCGCGAGCGGGATGTAGCGCTGGTGCTGTCGCTGCGTGCCCAGCACCGCGGCGCCGCCAGGCGGGCCGCGTGATGGCCTGCCACAGGTGCCTGCGCCGTGCGTGGCTGCTGGCGCAGCTGAGCGCGCGCCTGGCCTATCGCGCGCGCAAGCCCGAACGGCTGCTGGAGGCACTGGAGCTCAACGACGAGCAGTTGGTGCGGGCGCTCGCCGGCCGGCGCAAGGAGGAGCTGCTGACGGCGCACGCGCAATTCACCGCCGCACAACTGCCGCCGGTGGACGGCGTGGAGCGCATCTGCCGCCACCACACGCGCTATCCCGCAAGGCTGTACGGCGAGCGCGCTCCGGCGACGCTGCACGTGGCGGGCGGCGTGGCGCGGATGCACGAGCTGCTGAGGCGTCCGACGGTGGCGATTGTGGGGACGCGCAGGGCAAGCGACTACGGCATGGAGGTGGCTTACAGCCTCGCCCGCGATCTGGCCGCGAGCGGAGTCACGGTGGTGGGCGGTTTCGCCGAAGGCGTCGCCGCGGCCGCCCATCAGGGCGCCTTGCGGGCGGGGGACGGTGGCGTCAACACGGTGACGGTGATGGCGGGTGGCGTCGACCGCGCCAGCCCCGCCAGCTGGCGGGCGCTGCACCGGCGGATCGTCGCCAACGGCTGCGCCCTGGCCGAGCTGCCCTGCGGCAGCGCGGTACGCGGCTGGTGTCATGTGGCGCAAGCGCGGATCGTGGTGGCACTGGCGCAGCTGGTGATCGTGGTGGAGGCGCACGAGCGTCCCGCCGAGCTGCTGCCGGCGCGCCTGGCGGCCGCGGCCGGCACGAAGATCGCGGCGGTCCCGGGCCGTGTATGCGCCCCGGCCGCCGCCGGCCCCCACCTGCTGTTGCGCGAGGAGGGCGCACTGATGGTACGCGGCGTTTACGACGTGCTGGACGCGCTGCACGGCGTGGACGCGCCGGACGGCATCGGCGAACAGCTGCCGATGCTCGCGCCGGCGGTGGGGAGCGGCCGTGCGCGGAGCGTGTGGGAAGAGGTGGGCGCCGGCAACGACACGGTGGAGAAGCTCACCGCCAGCGCCTGCCTGGAGGGCGAGGACCCGCGCGAGCTGCTGGTGGCGCTGGCGCAGCTGGAGTGCCGCGGCGCGGTGGTGCGCGGCGACGGCGGGCGGTATGTGGCGTGCATGTGAGCGTGCAGTGGGTGGTACGACGCTGCGGTATGGTGCCGCGCAGTCAGATGGAGCCCTGACGCGGAGGCCGTCGAGTCCTCCCAAACCGCCCACCTGAAAAGGGCTGATGGCTCCTTTCGCGTAAACGCCTCAGCGAAAGGAGCCCACTGTTTTGCGCCGTTCACGGATACCGATGCCGATGTCGCGCTGGCCGGCACTCGGCCATGACCCCCGCGAGCTGGGCGCGATCTTCGCGGGAGGCGCCGCGGGCGGTTTGCTGCGCGTGTGGTTAGGCAGCACGTTCGTTACCACCGCCACACAGTGGCCGTGGGCAATCTTCGCGATCAACGTGAGCGGCTCGCTGCTGCTGGGCTATTTCGCCACCCGATTGCAGGACCGCCTGCCACTCTCCACCTACCGCCGGCCACTGCTGGGCACGGGCTTCTGCGGCGCGTACACCACCTTCTCGACGATGCAGGTGGAGCTGCTGGCGATGCTGGAACACCACCGCTACACGCTCGCCGCCGGCTATGCGATCGCCAGCATCGCCGCCGGCTATGCGGCGATCTGGGTCGCCACCGCGATGGTGCGCAGGGTGCGGGTGGTCGCGTGATCGGCGCCCCGGTGTGGATCGGCGTGGCGCTGCTGGGCGGCGGGGGCGCGATCGCGCGATTTGCGTTGGACAGGGCGATCGGCGCGCACGCCGCCCAGGCAAGCAGCCTGCCGCTGGGAACGCTCGCGGTGAACGCCAGCGGCGCGCTGCTGCTGGGTCTGCTGAGCGGCGCCGGCGTGGGCGGCGACGCGCTGGTGCTGGCAGGTGCCGCCACATTGGGCTCCTACACCACCTTCTCCACGTGGATGCTGGAGTCGCAGCGTTTGGCCGAGGAGGCGCAGGGGCGCAGCGCGGCGCTCAACATCCTGCTGAGCCTCGCCGCCGGCGTTGCGGCCGTGGCGCTGGGGCACACGATCGGAGCAGCGCTGTGAACGAGGAGTGCATCACGCTCACCACCTACTTCGGCGAGCGCGACCGCACGAAGGACGGGCTGCTGGCGGACGAGCTACTGGAAATCTACGGCGGCCACCGCGTGGCGGCGAGCGTGCTGCTGCGCGGCAGCGAGGGCTTCGGGCGGCTGCATCACCTGCGCACCGACCGTTTGCTGAGCCTCTCCGAAGATTTGCCGGTGGTGTCGATCGCGGTGGACCGCCGCGACCGGATCGAAACGATGCTGGAGCCGCTGCTGCAAATCAAGCGTCGCGGACTGGTGACGCTGGAGCGCACGCGGCTGCTGCGCGGCGAGGATCTCCACCACGCGCATGCGCAGCTGGAACAGGAGACGAAGCTGAGCGTGTATGTGGGCCGCCAGGAGCGCGCCGACGGCCAGCCGGCGTGGGCGGCGATCTGCGATCTGCTGCACCGACGCGGCGTGGCGGGCGCCACGGTGCTGCTGGGTGTGGACGGCACCCGCAACGGTCGCCGCGCGCGCGCCCGCTTTTTCAGCCGCAACGCCGACGTCCCGATGATCGTATTGGCGGTGGGCACCGGCAGGCAGATCGCCGCGGCGCTGCCCGAGCTGGGCCGCATGCTGCACGAACCGCTGCTGACGTTGGAGCGCGTGCGCGTGTGCAAGCGCGACGGGCAACTGCTCACCAGCCCGCACGAGCCGCCGGCGACCGACGAGCGCGGGCTGGGCGTGTGGCAGAAGCTGACGGTGATCTGCGCGCAGAGCGCCACCCACGAGGGACAGCCACTCAACGTGCAGCTGATCCGCCGCCTGCGCGCCGGCGACGCGGCCGGGGCAACCAGTGTGCGCGGCATCTGGGGCTTTCACGGCGATCACCCCCCGCACGGCGACCGCCTGCTGCAAGTCCGTCGCCACGTGCCGGTGATCACCGTGGCGATCGACACGCCGGAGCGGATCGCGCGCGCGTGGACGATCGTCGACGAGCTCACCGCCGAGCACGGGTTGGTGACCAGCGAGCTGGTGCCGGCGTTCAGCGCCATGAGCGAGGGCGGGAGCTGGGGCGGGCTGCGGTTGGCGCGGTGGGAGGAGTAGAGGTTGGGAGCCGCGACGGTGGCGCCGGCGAGCGCAGGCACAAGAGGGACGCACCCGCGTGCCGGCGCGGCCAGCGACCCTCGCTCGCGTGCGGCTGGGTATAGTTGTGGGCTCGCGCGGATGTAGCTCAGTTGGCTAGAGCGTCTGCTTGCCATGCAGAAGGTCGTGGGTTCGAGTCCCATCATCCGCTCTTAGGAAAGCCCTGCTAATCGCGGGGTTTTCTGTTTGAAGGAGCGGCGCGAGCTTCGCGCGAAGGGCCGCGGGTACCAAATCGCTGTCGTTCGTGCACGCACTGGAGAGTGTTGTCATGGAGTTCGCGAACATCACGATCGGGTCACTGCACTTCGACCACGACGACTACGATGTCGCGAACGACGTGCTCTACTGCACGCGGGCAAGCCCACACCGGGAGAGGGCGAGGAGACACCTGAGGGCCATGTGGTCCGCTACGCGCCCGGAACGAGCCAGGCGGTCGGTCTCACGGTGCTTGGCGCCCGGCGTGTGCTGGAGCGCGATGGCCGACTCGTGGTCACGATCTCGGAGACAGTCGAGATCAACGCCGATGATTTGGCGCTAGCGCTGACGGCGGTCTAGAAGGGCACCACGTCGCCCTCGGAGCCTCGCCGCTTCGATCGAGCCGCCTATCCGCTGGGTTCAAACTGGCCGCTCAGGGAGACCCTTTCGAGACCGCCCTCCGGCTCAAGCGGTCGAGGTCAGGCGGCTGCGAGGACGGCCGCGAGCTCGTCGGAGTCGGGCTCGATCAGACTGGGCACCGTGATCGTGATCTTCCCCTTGCGCCCGAGCAGCCACTTGGCGTTGACGATCGTGATGCCGATGACCTCACCCTGCTCGTCCAATCGCACCGCGTGGCCCTCGGGGGTACCGAACGTGTCCGCCGCCTCCCGCGGCTCGCCGCGGCGCAGATACAGGACGTCCCCGTCGCTGTCGTAGGAGGCATGGTCGAACTCGTAGGGGCCAACGTGCACGCTCATCGCCTCCAGACTACCGTCTCGGGATCGTTGGACTGCGGAAACGCTGTCACAACCCGATCCGTGCCGGCATCGGTCAGCTCGGTCACGACTCGCAGCCAGCGCAACGGCCCACCGCGACGAAAATAGCGTTCGCGACCCACTCGGGTGTCCGGCTCGCGATGATCCGGTGCCCGAATAGCAGCCATCGTCTCCTCCAGGTAGTCGCGCATCTCAACGTGCTGCTCAAGCACGTGCTTCCATGCTTCCTCGTCCATCTGGATCAGATGGCCCTCCGGGTTACGAGCCTCGGCGATGACAGTGCGCACAGCGCAGATCGTAAGCGCGGCCGTGCCCGGCGCCGACTTGAGCCAGTTCGAGCTGATCACAGACCGCGACGGCTGGTCCCAGATTGACGATCTGCGACAAGCAAGGGCGCTCGTCCGGCCGGGCCCGCCACCGCCAACCGAGGAGGAACTCGACCAGCTCTACGAGGACATCGCCGAGGAGCCCGCGAAACTCACCAAGCCTCACGGCCGATTTCTCCGAGAAAAAAAAGGGGTAGAGGGACACATCGAGTACGAAAAAAGGAGAAACCGTATAAAAAGCGTTCCTTGACGTGGAAGGTAGTGGCCTGAAACGTTCGGCTCCGAAGAGGCAGGCCTGGGAACCGAAGATAAGCTGACCTTTGAAGAAGAAGGAGAAGTCAGGTAGCCCCAAGCCTCAGCAGCCGGCGCCGCCGGGGCGGGCCCGGGGCGCTGTGCTCGTCGAGGCAGCTTGATTTGCGTTCGCAAACAGCGTCGCCAGATCGCGCTCCGGATCGCCGCTGTCGGCGGTTCTGTTGGCGGCATCCACGTCGATCCGCGTGGCGATCCCGCCGGGCGGCATAATGCTCCGGCGTGGGCAACTCCGAATCCCCACCGCCGGGCGGTCTCGGTAAGCGCGGCGGCGCGCCCCTGCGCCACGTCGACCCTCACGCCCACCACGGCCCGATCCACCGCGCCTACGTGCGCATCGCCGGCGGGCGCTTCGCCACCCGGCTGGCGCGCCAGCCGGTGTGGGGGGCGATCGTGTGGAAGCTCGACCCGCACCTGCTGGGGCTCACCAAAGGCCGTTTGGGCACCGGTTTGTCGATCCCCACCGCGCTGCTGCAAACGCGTGGCGCGCGCACCGGCCGGTTGCGCCGCAACGCCGTCATCTACTTCCACGACGGCCAGCGCGTGACGATCATCGCCTCCCAGGCCGGGCTTCCCGGCAACCCGTCGTGGTATTACAACGTGCGCGCCCACCCCCACGACGTGATGCTCGGCGGCCAGCGCTTCCGCGCTGAGATCGTCGAAGACGAGACCGAGCGGGCTCGGCTGTGGGAGCTGGCCGACCTGGTGTTCCCCGGCTTCCCCGCCTACCGCGAGAGCGCCGCCCGCACCGGTCGCGCCATCCCGATCGTCCAGCTTCTCCCCGGCCGATCCGCCGCGCCGGACTTCATAAAGTAAAGCTGGTTGGAGCCCAAAAAGTGAACACACAACACCGCCCCAACGGCACGCCCAATCGGCTCACCGCGCGCAAAGCCAGCCACGTGCCCGTGCGCCCTCACGCAGCCGACTGCTGTTCCAGCTTCCCGGCGCGAATGCGCTCCACCAACTGCGCCGACTCTTCGCGCACCAAGGTGCCGTCAGGCAGCTCGATCGCCGGCAGCAGCTTCTGACCGGTCGTCTGGATCAGCTCCGTGCGCCGGCCGCGCCGCGCGGGGTGCTTGACCACCTCGTACTCGACCCCCGCCTCATCCAGCGCCTTCTGCACCCGCCAGCAGGGGTGGGGGCCCTTGACGAACATGATGCTGCAGCGATGCAACTTGACAGCCATCGTGCCTCAGTCGCACTCGACGTTGCCAGGCAACAACATGGCGGGATCATACAGAGCGATCGCGGCTGGCCCGCACACCAACGCCCGCGACAGCCACGCCCGTCGGCCTGAGCCGCTGGATCAAACATCAAGGATGAGAAGCACGCCACCGCCACCCGCGCCATCGACCACACCCGCCCGCCGCGCATTTTGGACCGCGGTCCAAAGACGCGAAGGTTGTTGGACGCCAAGATTACGTCATGAACCGCTCTCTCTTCCACTCGATGCCCAGCACTCCCCGGCGGTTTTTGCTGTTGCCCGAGGAAGCGCTCGACACTCCGGGCAGGGGCCCGCGGATCCGGCGCTACCGGCTGGCGAGCGTCGCCCGGCGCTCCGGCCCCGGCGCCGGCGACCGGTTGCCGCGACGGCCGGCGGGTGGTGAGGGGCGGTAGCCCCCCGGCGGCGGCACCGGCCCGCGCCGCCCCCACCGTGCACCTCGGCCAAAGCCCCGGCCGGCCCCGGCCAAAGCCGACCAGCGGGCGCGCCGCCGCGCCCGGCTCCCCCGCATGCCGCCGCCGGCATCCGCAAGTGCCCGCCTGCACCGCGCACGGTGGCGCTCGCCCGATAGGCTCCACCACCTTCGCGGCTGCGGCCGCGCCCAGCCCTGGCGCCGACCACGGAGCGATCGATGGATGTGCCGATCCACCTGCTGCACCCCGCCGCCCAGCCGCCGCACTACGCGACGGAGGGCGCGCACGGCTTCGATCTGTGCACCGCCGAACCGGTGGAGATCGCGCCGGGCGAGATCGCGCTGGTGGGCACCGGCCTGGTGGTGGCCACGCCGCCGGGGTGGTGTTTGCTGGTGTGCTTGCGCTCCTCCACGCCGCGCAAGTTCGGCGTGATGCAGCCGCACGCGGTGGGGGTGATCGACGAGGACTACTGCGGCCCCGACGACGAGGTGCGGCTGCAGCTGCTCAACTTCACCGCCTCCCCCACCGCCATCCCGGCTGGCAGCCGGATCGCGCAGGGCGTGTTTGTGCGCGCCGACCGCGCGCAGTGGAGCGTGCACCAGCCCGGCGAGCGCAGCCGCGGCGGCTTCGGCAGCACCGGCGACTAGAACACTCGCGGGCGCGCCGTTCAAAGCTCAAGCTTGCATTTCGATCATCCGATGCCTGCCACAATTCCTTCTGACCACATCGATGGCGACTACTGGAACAGCGGACGTTGCTCCAGAAAGCAAAAGCCAGCCGCCCTTTGGAAGAATCTCGAAGATGACCGAGACAGAGAGCTACCGACAAGTGCCGCTGGACATCCCCGTGCCGGTCGACGACGGCGCCGCCGACCACCTGCGAGGGATGGAGGTGCCTCCCGTGAAGCTGCGCTCCACGCAGGGCCCGCCGCTGCTGCTGGCGGAGGCCACCGAGCGCATGGTGGTGGTGTACGTGTACCCGCGCACGGGCGTGCCCAACCAGCCGCTGCCCGCCGGCTGGGACGCGATCCCCGGGGCGCGTGGGTGCACGCCGCAGAGCTGCGCGTTCCGCGACCACGTGCTGGAGCTGGCCGCGTACGGCGCGGCGGTGCTTGGCATCAGCGCCCAATCGCACGACGAGCAAGTGGAGTTTGCCCAGCGCGAGCACATCCCCTACGCGCTGCTCAGCGACCCCGAGCTGGTGCTGGCGGAGGCGCTGGGGCTGCCCACCTTCGAGGCGGCCGGCGCGACGTTCTACCGGAGGCTGACGTTCATCGCCCACCAGCGGCGGATCGCCAAGGTGTTCTACCCCGTGTTCCCCCCGCACCGCAACCCGGCCGAGGTGCTGGACTGGCTGGCCGATCAGCCGGTGTAGGCACGTCCGGGGGTCGGCCGGTGGGATCAGCCGGGTGGGTCGGCCGGTAGGGTCGGCCAGTAGGGACCAGACCATAGGGATCAGCCGGTAGGATCAGCCGGTGTAGGCACGTTCGCGGATGCCGGCGTCCGCACCCGCCTCCCGCGAGAGCGCTCGCAGCGTCACCACGCGCGTGGCCAGCGGCACCGCCAGCAACACCACCGCCGCCATCGCGCCAAACGCCGCCAGCGGGTGGTGCACCAGCGCCTGCACCAGCAGCGCCACCACCAACCCGCCGAGGTTGCCCGCCATCCACACGATCGCGCCGGCGGTGCCCGCCGCCGGGCCGGCGAGGCGCTCGGCGAGCGTCATCAGCACCGGCAGCGCCGGCAGCAGCACGACGCCCATCGCCACCATCACCACCGCCCTGCCCGCCACGCCCGGCAGCACCCCCAGCGCGAGGCTGCCCACGCAGCCGGCGACGATCACCGCGCCCATATACCGGCGCTCGCCCCCGCGCGCGGCGATCGCGGCGGGCAGCACCGCGCAGCCGACGATGCCCGCCACGATCATCCCCACCAGCAGCCCGCCCGCCGCCGTTTCGGAGACACCCGACGGGTGCAGCAGCGTTTGCAGCCATGTGGACAGCGCCACGAACACGCCAAACCCGAGAAACGCCAGCCCCGAGATCACACGGATCTCCGAGCGCGCCCACAACGCCCGCGCCACGCCGCGTGCGATCGCCGTGTGCTCGCCCTCGCCGCTGCCGCGCCGGCGCAGCGCCATCGCCAGCGCCACCGCGGCCAGCACGCCGATCACGGCCTGCACTTGCAGCAGCGTCTGCAGGCTGCTCGTAGACGCCGCCCCCACCAGCGGGCCCAGCAGCAGCGCCGCCAGCATCCCCACGAAGCCGGCGGCCGACGCCAGCGAGATTCCCAGCGCGCGCTGCCCCTCCGGAAGGTATTCGCCGGGCAGCTTCGCCACCGCGCTCATCACCACCGGCTGGGCCAGCGCCACCAGCGCTTGGCCGGCCAGCGCCCACGCGAATGTCGGCCCGCCCAGCCGCACCAACCCGCCGACGGCCACCAGCGCGCCGCCGAGCGCCAGCGACGGGCGAAACCAGCGGTCCAGCAGCGCCCCCGCGGGGATCGCCAGCAATACGTACAGCAACGGGAAGATCTCCGCCAACCACCCCACCGCGCCAACCGACACGCCGTACCGGTGGGCGCTTTCGGTGGTGATCGCGGCATACGTCAGCCACAGCATCTGGGTGGCCGCCGCCACCGCGCCATAGGCGGCCACCACGCGCCAGCCGCCGCCCGTGCGCGCACGGGTGCCGGCACCGCTCATAACCTCAGCATTCACCCCCATCGCCGGCTACCACTCTAATTGTTGTTGTGCGCCTTCGCGCATGCGCGAAGGCGCCGGTGGGCGCATGCGCCCACCGGGCGACGGGCCGCATGCGGCCCGTCGAGGGCCGGCGCATGCGCCGGCCCCACCCACCCGCGGCTCACCCGGCCGGAAGCGTTACCGCCGCGGCGAGGTGGCGCAACAGCACGATCCGCTGCCGCAGGCTGCGCCCGCCCGCCACCACCAGCCACGCGTGCGGGATGCGGGTGGCGGTCACGTCGCCTTTGAAGTCGCCCTCGCCGTTGTTGTAGGCGGGCTCGCCGGCGACGCTTCTCAGGCCCGGGATCGCCGCCGGCCGCGCACCGGGGTGGGCGGCGTCCAGCAAGATCGCCGCATCCAGCGGCCAGTGGTCGAGGGAGTACTCGACGTCCACGCACGACACATACGCGCGTCCCACCAGCGCGCCGGGATAGGGGCGCACGGCGCCTGCCACGTGGCTCCATTGCGCCGCCACTCCCGCCAGACCCTGCGCGCGCAGGGAGCACGGGGGCCGCCCCGCGTCGCCGGGGGCGTGCGGCGCCGCCGGCGACCCCGGCTTGCGAAGCACATGTTGCGCGATCGGGCGCCCTTGCGCGTCGAGCGGGGTGAGCGTCGGTTCGGCGGGCACGCTCACGCCGAGCCGACCGTGCCGAGAGCGGTGGACCGCCAGCGGCATCACGATGCGCACCGCGCGCAGCCCGTACAGCAGTCCTGTCGGCACCACCGTGGGCAGGCGTTTGCCGTCCACCATCACCGCCGCCACCTGCGGCGTGGTGATCGCCACGATCGACTCCTTACGCGTGCGCGCGCTCCCGCCGCTCACCTGGAATGCGATCGGGGTGGAGCGCACCGGCAGCATGCCACAGCCGCCGCCCGCGATGCCAGCGCCAGCGGGTTCTTCGACGGCCACGCACCATCCCTCCTGACCACCGTCCAGCGACGGCGACAGGCGAATCGCAAATCCCGCCCCGCTGGCGGCCGCGCGCGCCACGTCCGCGCGCGGCGCCGGGATGGTGTGGCGGCTGCCGGGCGCCGGGTCGCCGCCGGCGCCGAGCGCCGCCACGAGCGCGCCCACGCCCGCCAGCGCCGCCAGCCCACCCAGCACTCCGCGCACGCGGCGCTGGCGCTGGCGCCGCCTGGCCTCTTCGATTACGCCCTGGTTGGGCCCGTCGGGCATCCCGTGCGACCCCGCCATACCCGCCGGTGCCGGCCCCTCCACAGGGCTCGCCGCGACAGGCGACTCGGTGCCGGGCGACTCGGTGCCGGGCGACTCTACGGGGGCTGTTGTGTCGAGCAACATCGGCACCTTTCAGTGGAGGTCGTGGATGATCGCGATCAACTCGTCGGGGCGATACCCCTGCTGGCGGGCGAAGCTCACCAGCTCGCGCACGCGCGCCACCACCGCGCCGCGTTGCGGAGTGCCGCTCACGCGGATGCCATTCCCGCGGCGAAACTCCAGCAGTCCTTCATCGCGCAACGCCCGCAGTGCGCGCAACACGGTGTTGGTGTTGACGCCCATCACCGCCGCCAGATCGCGGGCGGGCGGCAGGCGCTCGCCCGGCCGCGCCTCGCCTTCGGCGATCGCACGGCGAATCTGCGCCGCCACCTGGTCGTGCAGCGGCGTGGGGTCGCCACGGTCGAGCGCCGCCTCCAGCATTCGCTTCGGCGTTGGATCGTCGCGTGCGCTCACAAACACAATGAAGCTAATATAACTAGCACTATCCGCTCGTGTCAAGTGCCCCCCGCCAGGGACATGGTCTTTCTCGCGAGCGCCGCTCCCCCGCCGCGACCGAGCGCGCCACGCCCCCGCGATTGCCGCCCCCCCACGCCTTGAGTCGGACACGTCGCCTGAATGGGATACATGAGCTTCCGTGATATTCCCAAGCTTCTGAATATTTGATAGCATGCTTCGAGTAGTCCGATGGAGGGCATCGATGAGGGCATGCTTCTCCCGCGGGGGCGGTACGCGTGGGAATTTTGCCGACGCAAGGTACAGGACGGCTCGGGAGCAGCCGCCCGCAGTACCCGTTATCCAAAAGGGAGTGGAGGACGGCGATCGATGGGAATTTCCGAGCCAGGACAGGGGATCGGCGGGCTTCCCCCCTCCCCGTCGAAGGAGCGGCCAGGCGCCGCGTCGCAGGAGCGGCCACGCTCCGGCAGCTCGTCCTCGGCGCACCTTACGCCCACGTCGTGGTCGTGCAACACCACACATTCGCTCGATCTGCGTGAATGGTCTGAACATGGGCGGCGGCTGGGCGGCATCGGCCGCGCCGTGGCGTGGTGGATCGGCGATTGGCTGCGCTACGGCAACGTCCAGTTCGGCGAGCGTTACGCGCGCGCGTCACGGATCACCGGCTACGACGTGCAAACACTGATGAACATGGTGTATGTGGCCACCCACTTCGAAATCTCCCAACGACGGGAGAATCTCTCGTGGAGCCACCACGCGGAGGTGTGCGCGCTGCCGGCGGACGAGCGCGAACGGTGGTTGGAGCTCGCCCAGCGCGAACACCTCTCGGTGCGGTGCCTGCGCGAAGAGCTGCGACGCGTCCGGCGACTGGCGAGCGATCGATCCGCGCCCGACGACGACCGCTCGCCCCGGCTCGCCGCCCCCCAGGCACACGGCGAGCAGGATGCCGACCTTGCTCGCAACGGAGTCGCCAACCAGGAGCGCATCTGCCCCGAGTGCGGCACGCTGCTCACCGGCGACACCCCCACGCGGTTACGTCGCCGGATCGTGTCCCGGCGACCGTAGCCCGGCTGCCCCAGCCAGCCTCGGAGCGGGGCGCGCTCAGCGAGAGTGAGAGCGGTGGCGGGGCACGGGCGAACCGCACCCCGAGGCCCGCAATCGCGCCACGTGCCGCACCGCCCGGCCGTTTTGAGCGGTGAGTGTGAACGGCACCGCCAGCGCGCCGTCACACAGGCGGCTGGCGCCCAGCAGCGAATGCGCACCGCTGGGGAGATCGAGCGTGAGCGCTTCGATCGGCGCGTCGGGCACCGCGGCGAAGTGGATGGTGGCGGCGCCCGACTTGGCGACACCGACGCTGCCGTTCACCGCCACCGTCAGGCCCTGGCCGTGCAGTTGCAGCACCAGCCGCGTCTGGGGAGCGGCTGGTGCTGCGCCCGGCAGCCCCGCCGGCGTCGACGACCCAGCCGCCGGCGACGCGCCGGCCACCAGGTAGATCGGGCCGCTCAGCGGACCGCTCAGCACCGGTGTGGCGACCGTCGCCGAGCCCACCAGCGAGGTGCCGGGGCAGTCGGCGGGCGCCACCGCAAAGGTGGCCTGCGGGCACGCCCCTCGGAGCGTGCCGTCGCGTGCGCGCAGCCGTGCGGGCAGCTGCACGCTCATTTCCCGCAAACTGGCCTGGCCGAGCGTCGAGTCGACGTGCAGCGCCACCGCGGCCCCGTCTTTGCCGGCCGCAGCCGAGCGATGGACGGTGGCGGCGAGTTTCGGCGCGAACGGCAGTTCGCCGCAGGCGAGCGGATCGTAAGGGGTGTGGAGCGTGGCGCCGGCGCCTTCGCTGGAGGCGACGGTGGCGAGGATCGTCTGCGCGGCGCAGTCGCTGGGGTTGAAGATGAACCCCGGCCGATCGATCGTCAATTGCAGCGCGCGCATGCGCAGAGGGATGCCCTGCACGATCTGCGGCAGCGGCGCGGTGCTCACCGACAGCTGCAGCGTTTCGGGATTTACCAGGATGCGCGCACGCAACACCACCGTGCCGAGCGCAAACGGGCCGACCCTGGCGGGCACGGCGATCGACAGGCCGAACGGGGCGTTTTCGTAGGGACCGGTGAGGTACACGTTGCCATCCAGCCACAGTGGCTGCGAGCCGGCGCCGAGGGCGACCGCGACCGTTCCGATCTGCGCCGCCGCGTCGCATTCGCCCCTGGCCGCCTGCGGTTCGGGGCAGGGCGGCACCTGCGACACCATCCCCAGCAGACCCGCTGGCAGTTGCGCGGTGATCGTCGAAAGCTGCTGCTGGCCGTCTTCGCGCCCCACCGCGAGCGTGAGCGGCGAGAAGCCGCCCGCCACCGGCGAGCTGGTGCCGGCGCTGAAGCTGGGGGCAAACGGTTGCGCGGCGGGGCACGCGCCGCCTTCACCGTTGCCGTCCACCACAAATTCCGAGCTTGGTTCGGCCACCTGGCCACCGTAGGCCAGCAGCCGCGAGCTCGTGCGCGCCGATCCGCACGCCAACGGGTTGGCAAGCGCCGCCGACGGACCCCCGAAAACGTTGAGGCGCAGCTGGCTGAACGGCAGTTCGGGCAATTCGGGGAAAACGATCGTCAAACGTCCGCTGATGGGATCCGGCTGCAGCTGGCCGGCGAGCTCCACCCGCACAGTTTCGGCCGACGCGCTCAGCAAAATGCCGAACGGCTGGGAGGGTGTGGGGTCGGCGAGATACACCGAGCCCACCAGCGGCTGCGACAGCAGCGGCGTGACGATCGTGGCGCTCCCCACCTTCGACGCCGGTGGGCAGCCGGACGCGGCGAGCTGCGCCGGCGAGCACCCCTGCAGCCCGTTGGCGCCCGGCGGCGACAGCGAGGTGCCGGCGGGCAGCTGGATCGCCGCACTGCGCACCACCGCGCTGGCCAGCCCATACGGCGATTCGTTCTGGGGGACGTTCAGGTCGAGCTCATAGCCGGAGGGCGTATCGCGCCGGGTGGTTTCCGGCGTCACCGTCAGTGTGGGCGCCAGGCGCAGATCACTGCAGCCGGTGGTGGCGCCCTGCGTGGTGGTTTCCGTCACCTGCTGCTGGGGCTGTTGCCAGGAGCTGACGGTGAGCCTGCTGGTCATCGCTCCGCCGCAGCTGGTGGGGTTGGTGAGAAACGGCGTCGCCGTCCCGCCGGCGGAGATGTCGCAGGGAAAGCCGATCTGTTCGCACCGTTCGGGGTTGTGCGCCGTTTCGCCGGGCACCCCCCACAACGTCATGCCGACCCCTCCGATAGTGAGCAGCGTGGACACGTCGTTGACCGTCGCCGCCATTCGATCGCCGGGCAGTTCAACCTGCATCAGGAACGTACCGAACAGGAACGACGCGCCCAGCGTCGCCAGGTGGCCGGGGAGCGGTTGGAGGTTGTACAGCGGGATCGGCACCGGCACGGGGTGTGCTTGGTAGGTAACCGGTTCGCCCGCGCCGGGCTGACCGCTCAGCGGTTCTTCGAGCGTCAGGTGGGTGGCGTTGGTGACGTACGCGATCATGGCGGTTTGCGCGGAGGGACCGCTGCCGATCGTGATCACGTTTTCGGACGAGCCGGCGCAGAAGCCGGCGGTGCTGGCGACGGCGATCGTGTTGTCGGCGACCGGTGTGCCTTCCGGGTAAGTTCTGCCGTACACCCCATACAGCAGTGCCACTTCGGTGCCGCTGACCACTTCGTTGACGATCACCTTCGCGGAGGTGGGCCCGGTGCCGATGGTGAGTGTGTCGCCCGCTTCGATCCCTGTTGTGGTGGCGAGCGTGAGCGTCGTCGCTCCGGGGTGCATCGCCACTGCGAGCGTGGTCGGTGCCACCACCCCATCGGGGCTGAGCGTGGTGGAGACGCCGCGGCAGATCTCAAACGAGGGAATCAGCAAACCCACCTGAGAGTCGGGGGGGCAGTCGAAGTCGGCGAACAGTTCGTCGGAGCATTGGGGCACGTTCTGTGGGTTGCCGATCAGCCCCGCCGGCAGCTGTATGTGCGCGTATCCGATCTGGTCGATCGGGTTGTTCAGCGCGTCGGTGTCGAACGAGAAGGATGCGCTGAAGTTGGCATGCGCGCCAGCCTGCGTGGAGGAGGAGCTGGTGGTGAACGAGGCGATCCCAAACGCGCCCGTTTCCCCCGCCCACGCAGTGCTCGTCAGCGCCCCCGCCGCAGATGCCGCCAGCACGAGCGCCAACAACGCCGCGCGCGCCGGCCGCCGCCAATGCCGCCGGTGCGCCGGGCGCGCCGCCGCCCACTCCACGCGTGTGCGGCGTTTGGGGCACGCCCCCCGCGCCGGACGCAGGCGATCCGCAGTGTCGATCGAGATCATCGTCGCGCCTCGCTTTTGCTCGAGTGGTTGCCGGTGGGCGCCTTCGTTCGCGCGCGCCGCGCCCGACGTGCGGCCGTGAGTGTCAGGCGAATCGTCTGCGGCGGGCCGGCTCGCGTGAAGCTGACTTCGATCCGCAACGACAGCTCGCCGTGCGCCGCCAGCGCCGTGCGCGCGGCCTTGGTGAGCGCCAGTAGCAGCTGCCGGCTGCCCCCGGCCGGCACCGCGACGGCGCCGGCCGCCACCTGCCGCTTGTGACCGCGCAGCGTGGCATACGCGCGCGCGGTGATCGCGCCGGCTACGGTGGCGCTCACCGTCAGCGCGAGTCGCCCCGATTTCGCAAACCGGGCGCGCTGCGTGGCCGACACGGCACCCACCGCGAATGTCGGCGCGGGGGTGGGCGGCGCGATCAGCGTGGCCTGTTCGGGCACCAGTGTGCTGGCGGGCGGCGAGCTGGTTTCCGGCTGCGAGGGCGCGGTGGGCCGGCAGCCGGTGCCTTCGCAGGAGGGCGGCGCGGGCGGAGTGCCGAAGCCGCCGCCGACACGCGCGTCGTAGAGGTTGTAGAAGCCGTCACTGTGACCCGCCAGGCGCGCGGCGGTCAGGAAGAAGACGTCGTTGCCGCTGGGGGTGGTGCCGGCCAGCGCGGCGCCGGTGGCGCGCCCGGCGGAAATCAGGTGCACCTGGCCACCCTCCCACTCGTACACGTCCAGCGCCAGCGACGCTCGAAACGGCCCCACCGGCTGTTCTTCGCCGTTGACGTCGTCGGGCACCAGCGAGCTGGTGGTGGTGAAGAAGATGCGCGACCCGTCGGCGCTCATCGGCACGGGGTACCCCGAGTCGCCGTAGGTGCCGCCGGCGCCGCCGCCGAGGCCGACCGACCCGCGCGTCACCACCCCGGGCGGCGAGCACGACACGCATACCAGCGAGCCGTTGGCGGTGGCGTAGCGGTAGAGCTCGAAGGCGCTCAGCAGTTCCACCGATTCTCCCGCCTGGTGGCTGTAGTTGAAGGGTGAGGAGAGTTTCAGGTGGGTGGCGTCCACCACCGCGGTGATCCGCCGGGTCTCGGCGAACGGACCGCTGCCGATCTGGACCGTGCGGCCGGCGATCATGCCCGCGGTGCTGGCGACCGTGATCGGCGTTTCGCGGCCGTATTCGGCTTCCGCCGTAAGCGTGGTGGCCGGCCCCGCTTCGTTCTGCCCGGTGAGGTTGGCGCTGGAGTCGAAGATCAGCACCGTGCCGTCGGGCGTGGGGATCGCCGGCCGGTCGAGGTCGGGCTCGGCCACCAGCGGGCCCGACTCGTCTTCGATTTCGACGTCGCGCTGGCCCAGCGTGACGACGAACGTGGTTTGCCCGGTGGCGGTGTCGAACACGTAGAGGTTGGGTTCCCCCTGCGTCGCCGTCCCCCCCTCTGCGTCGGTGTTGCCGGCGAGCACCCCCTTCGCCACGAAGTACACGTGCGAGCCGTCGTTGGCGATCGCGGTGGCGCCCAGCAGGCCGCCGTCGAGGAACCCGGGGCCGCCGCCGGCGGAGATCGGGTACACCGAGCCCGGCGCCGCCGGCCCGATCTGGTGTTCGGTGGTGTTGGCCTCGTACAGCTCCGTGTCGGTGTAGGGATCGCCGCCGAGGCCCTCGTTGCTGGTGAAGAACACCAGCGAGCCGTCTTCGGCGGCGCCCTCGTAACGCGCATACCCGGAGGACGACGGTTCATCGAGCGCCGTGGTGGTGTGCGTGGCTAGGTCGCGCATGTACAGGTGCGACGGCGGCGTCGCACCGAGCCCCTCCAGCCCGTACGGGGGACTCTCGAAGAACACCTTCGTCCCATCGCTGGAGATGGCGTTGGTGGTGGTGCCGTTGTAGTCGGCCGGGATATCGCCGTCATTCAAAAAGCCGCCGTTGCCGAGCGTCGCCCCCAAGGGGTTGATCAGCTGGTCGTTGTTGTCGACGTCCACCAGGCTGGTCTGGTTGGTGGCGGGCTGGCGCGCGTAGAGGTAGTCGGGCTGTGCGGCGCCCCCGCCGCCCAGCCCGGTGGCATCGGCGGTGAGCGGCGCGGCGGTGCTGAACACAACCGTGCCGGCGTCGGCGTTGGCCCCGTCGAAGGTGACGCTTTCGGGCGGGCTGCCGCCCAGCGGGCCCTGCGACAGCCACGCGGGCGAGCCTTCGGGGCCGACGAGGTAGAGGTTGAGCGCGCCGTCTTCGGCGTCGCCGGCGCTGTAGGAGGAGGGTGTCTCGAAGATCGTCTCGCTGAGGTCGGACGTGATGAACATCGGCGCCTGCTCTTCGAAGATCCCCACCAGCGGCCGTTTGGGGGCGGGGGTGAGCGGCGTCGTCGCCCATCCTTCGACGCCGCGCTGTGCGCGGTACAGCTCGACCGCGCCGGAGCTGGCGCCGCAGCAGCCGCCGGTGGCCTCCCAGTCAACCGCTTCCCCATCCGGCGCGATCGCCGCCACGCCCGGTTCGAGGCCGTTTTTTTCGGCGGGCGTCACCAACTCGTAGGCGCGACCGTCGGGCAGTTCTTCGGCGCGGGCGCCGGGCGCGGGGGCGATCGCGACCAGGCCCACCAGCCCCGTCGCCAGCCCCACGGCCAGCCTCAGTCCCGTCTTATACGCACGGCTCCGGGCGCGGGTGCCGGTGGCGTCGATCGATGGCATGGTCTGCATGCGCCACACTTTGCACACCCCTTGTGGGGAATGCCAAAAACCACATACCGGGAGACCTGAAGATTCTCACCGCGCAGCCACGCGACTTTCATCTCGCCGAGCTGCCACGCGACTTTCATCGCGCGGCCGCGGGGCTTTCGATATTCAGGTCTCTCCCGCTTGCGCCGATACGTAGACGTGTCTCGGGGAGAGCGTCTTGTGCGGTGGCTGCCGGCGCTGGTGACCGTGTGCGTGGCGGTGCTCACCACGGTGGGCGCGTTCGTGACCTACCACCAAGCCCAGCACGAAGCGCAGGCGCGGCGCGCCACGCTGGCCACCAACATCCGCACGCAAACGCTCTACACGGTGGATGCGGCGATTCAGCGCACCTCCGAGCTGGCCGCCAGCATCGGCGCCGACTGGGGCGCGCACAACGCAATCTTCGCCGCCGCCGCCCGCGGGTTGGAGCGCGAACCGGGGATCAACGGAGTGGGGCTGATGGAAGCGGTGCCGGCGCCGCTCCGACCGCGCTTCGAACGCGCGCACGGCCCGATCGATCTGCCCCCACGGGGCGGCGTGCGCCAAGTGGCGCCGGCGATGAGCGAGTACTACGTGGTGCTCGACAGCGCCCGCTCCAGCCGCGGCCCTTCGAGCATTGGGCTCGACGTCGGCGCCGAGCCCACCCGCCTCGCCACGCTGCTGGCGGCGGCACGCAGCGGCCAGCCGCGCGCCACCCCCACAGTGCGCCTGATGAACAACGGCGGTGCCGGCACCGTGCTGTATGTGCCGATCTACAGCGGCACTCCCCCGCCGCCGCCCGCCGGCGCGCCGCGGCCGCCGGCCGGTCGGCCCGGCACAATGACCGCGCGAGCGCACACAGGCGCGGGCACCGGCGCTCCCCTCGCTCCTGCGCCTCCGCCGGCCGGTGCGCCCCCGCCGGCGGGCGGCCCGCCCGGCCGCCCGGGGGCGATCCCGCCGGGCGTGGTGGCGCCCGGCGCCGGCGCCTACGGGCCGCTGCGCGGATTCGCCTCGATCGGCTACAGTTACGCGCTGCTGGGGCCCGCGCTGACGCGCGCTGCGCCCACCGGGGCTGCGTTTGCGCTGCGCGAAGGCGCCGCCACGTTGCTGGCCGCCGGCACGCCGCACCACCCCGCCATCTCGCACATCGCCGTGGCCGGCCGCGTGTGGACGCTGGCCGTCGGGCAACCCGGCACCTCGCTTTCGCTGCCGCTGGCGATTGTGCTGGTGGGGACGATGCTGACGCTGCTGGTGGGCACCGTCTCACTGCAGGCGCGCCGGCGCGAGCGCTACGCGCAGGCGCTCGTGCAGCGGCGGCTGGCCGAACGCGACGAAGCCGAGCAGGCGCTCGAGGAGGTGCGCTTGGAAGAAGCGGCTTCGCGCCGGCGCTACGAGGCCGAACTGCGTCACATGGCCGACCACGACCCGCTCACCGGGCTGCTCAACCGGCGCGCGTACGAGCGCTCGCTGAAGGAGCACCTGGAGCGGGGCGAGCGCTACGGTCACGCCGGCGCGGTGATGGTGCTGGACCTCGACTCCTTCAAGGAGGTCAACGACACGCTCGGCCACCGCGCCGGCGACGAGCTGATCGTGCGCGTGGCCGGCGCCCTGGCCTCGAGGCTGCGCGAGAGCGACACGCTGGCACGGCTGGGAGGCGACGAGTTCGCGATCCTCACGCCGCTCGGCGGTCGCGCCGAAGCCGAAACGCTGGCGCGATCGCTGCTGGAGGTGGTGCGCCGCGAGCACGCCCCGCGCGGGCCCGGCGGGCGCGAGCGGCCGATCACCGCCTCGATCGGCGTGGCACCGCTGGAGGGCACCGAACAGCTTGACGCCGAGGAGGCACTGATCAACGCCGATCTGGCGATGTACGACGCCAAGGAGGCCGGGCGCGACCGCAGCGTCACCTACGGCGGGGCCTCGCACGGGCAGGCGCACATCGAGGCGCGCCTGGAATGGGCCGAGCGGATCCGCGCGGCGCTCGACGAGGATCGTCTGGTGCTGCACGCCCAGCCGGTCGTCGAGACCGCCACCGGGCGCGCCACCCAGCACGAGTTGCTGGTGCGGATGGTGGACGTGCACGGCGACCTGATCCCGCCCTCCAGCTTCCTGCCGGTGGCCGAGCGGTTCGGGCTGATCCGCGAGATCGACCGCTGGGTGGTCACCCGCGCGATCCGGATGCTCGGCGAGCACCGCGCCGAGGGCCGCCACCCGGTCGTGGAGATCAACCTCTCCGCCCACTCGCTCGGCGACGCGCAGCTGGCGCTGCACATCGGCCGCGAGCTGCGCACCGCGGGGGTGGACGCCACCCAGTTGATCTTCGAGGTGACAGAGACCGCCGCGATCGGCAACATGGCGGCCGCGCGCTCGTTCGCACAGCGGCTGGGCGAGCTCGGCTGCCGCTTCGCCCTGGACGACTTCGGCGCCGGGTTTGGCTCCTTCTACTACCTCAAGCACCTCCCCTTCCACTTCATCAAGATCGACGGGGAGTTCGTGCGCTCCTGCGCCTCCGACCCCACCGACCGCCTCGTGATCGGGGCGGTGGTGGAGCTGGCGCGGGGGATGGGCAAGCGCACCATCGCCGAGTTCGTCGGCGACGAGCAGACGCTCACGGTGCTGGCCGAGCTGGGCGTTGACTACGCCCAGGGCTTTCACCTCGGGCGGCCGGCGCCGCTGGAGAACTGGCTGGGGCTGCCGGCGCACCGGCAACGGTAGCCGCTCCAAGATTCCAGGCCGCTGCCGACAGTGACAGGGGTGGTGTTGTTTGTTACTTTCGCAACGCCAACCAACGTCGTCTGCGGCTGCGCTGTTGTCTTCTTCTGCGACGCCACCAGCCGCCTGGCAGCGCTGCGCAGTTGCCTCTACCTTTGTGACGCCAACCAAAGGTCGTCTGCGGCCGCACTGTGTTGTGTCTCTTTTGAGACACCAACCAACCGCCTTCGCGTCGTGCGCCGGCTTCCTCCTTAACGGGATCGGCCCGCCGGGGGCAGCGGGCCGATCAGGGAGGGAATGAGGGAGGGATGCTCCTCGTGCGTATGATGCCCGGACGGCGCAACTCCAAACATGGATTTGTCCGCTTTGGAATTATTGGAATACGGCGCGTTACATGGGTGCCGGCGGCGGCGGCGCGCCGCAGGTTATGCCGGGACCACCAGCGACGGCGCGCGGCGGCCCTCCACCGGCGCCACCGGTGCGGCGACGCGCGCCTGCTTGACGCTGTACAAACTGCGGTCGGCCCGTGCCAAGCAGGCGTCCAGGTCCTCGCCTTGCAGCCAGCCGCTGATCCCCACCGACCAGTCCACGGGCAGGTCGTCGAAGCGCAGCCGCTCCAGCACCCCACCCGCTTCGCCGGGGGCGGTGGCGGGCAGCAGCAGCACGAACTCGTCGCCTCCGTGACGTGCCAGGATGTCGCCGGCGCGCAGCCGCGCGCGCCACTGCCGCGCCAGCTCGGCCAGCACGCGATCGCCGGCCGCGTGCCCCAGCCGGTCGTTGATCTCCTTGAAGCCGTTGAGGTCCAGCACCGCCACTGTCAGCGGCGTGCGCGTGCGGTCGGCGATCGCCCGCTCGCGCGCCGCCAGCGCGAGGAACCCGCCGCGGTTGAGCAGCCCAGTGAGCGGATCGGTGTCGGCGCGCTGGCGCAAGCTTTCGCTGAGGTTGCCCAACACCAGCCCGGTCGACCACGCAGTGCCGATCACCACCAGCCACACGATCCCCATGTCGGGCAGCCCGCTCGCCAGCAAACCCACGGCGAAGCTCACCGACACCAGCATTCCCTGCACGATCAGGGCGCGCCGCGAGAAGAAGTGCGCCACGTACATCATCGACCACGGGTAGGCAAACGCCACCAGCATCGCGCCGGCGCCGGTGTGGGCCTGGGCGACCACCACGCTCGCCGTCACCGCGCTCAGCGCCATCAGCCCCTGCATCAGCATGGCGGGCGGGTTGCGGGCCAACACCCACAGCGCCGCCCCTCCCAGCACGGCGAGCACGCCCATCACCAGATCCAAGCGCACCGGCTGGTTGGCGCTCACCGGAAACGCCAGCGTTGCGAAGCACATGGCGCCACGGCACACGTACACCAGCGCCGCCGCCCACACCATCGGCGGGCGCCGCTGCAACAGCAACCCCAAGCCGCGGCCGGTGGCTCTCTGGGGACGCGCGCGAATCATCTGCTCGTCTCTTCGGAACCGCCCGCCGCCGGCTTGAGCGCTTGCGTCCGCCACCCGGCTACCGCAAACGTCGGCCGGGAACACCCCTCGGCGCGGCTAACCTGAATCGCAATGCTCTTCAGCCGCCGCCCACCCGCGATGGTCGACGCCTCTTCGGCGCTGCCGGGGCGCAGCGAGCCGCTCGCGGTGCCCGAGCGCCACGAGGTGCTCGGCACCCCGCTGCGGCTGGACGCGGGCCAGACGCCGGAGGGCCTCGAACAGGCCGTCTTCGGGATGGGCTGCTTCTGGGGCGCCGAGCGGATCTTTTGGCAGGCCCCGGGGGTGTATACGACGGCGGTCGGCTACGCGGGCGGGTATACGCCCAACCCCACCTACGAGGAGGTGTGCTCGGGGCGCACCGGCCACGCGGAGGTCGTGCTGGTCGCGTTCGAGTCGACCGCAACCAGCTACGAGGAGATGTTGAGGCTCTTTTGGGAGGGCCACGACCCAACCCAGAGCATGCGCCAAGGCGCCGACGTGGGCACGCAGTACCGCTCGGCGATCATCTGGCAGAACGAGACCCAGCGCGCGCAGGCAGAGGCCTCGCGGGAGACCTACCAGCGGATGCTGAGCGCCGCGGGGCACGGGGAGATCACCACAGAGCTGATCGAGGGCCCACCGGCGCACCCGTTCTACTACGCCGAGTCCTACCACCAGCAGTACCTCGCTAAGAACCCCGGCGGTTACTGCGGACTGGGTGGCACCGGGGTCAGCTGCCCCGTGGGGCTGGCGGCAAGCGGTTAACAACTGTGGCCCCGCCGAAGCGGGGCCACAGTGCGTCGCGTCGTGTGGCGGAGTCGAGCCCAGAGGATGGCGCGCTCCGCCGGAGACGACCTTGCCCTACGTCGTTCCGCCCACCGCGGCCGGCGTGGGCTGCCATGTCGGCGGATGCGGACCCCCAAGGGTGGGCACGTCCGCGGGGTACACCTCGTTGCCGTGGATCGCGTGATCGCCGATCTCCAGTTCCTCATCCGTGAGCCGCAACGGGAACACCAGCCCGACGACCTTGAGGATGATGAACGTCACGACAGCCGTGTAGGCGATCACCCACGCGGCGGTCTCGGCCTGCCAGCGCAGCAACGTCCAGCCACCGCCGAGCAGCAACCCGGTGAACCCCGGCAGGTTGGGGGTGTTAGTCCCAAACTTGCCCGCGTACTCCACGATCGCAGGATCGGCGAGCAGCCCCACCATCAGGCCACCGCACAGCCCCGCAATCCCGTGGGTGTAGATCACCCCGAGCGTGTCGTCAACGTTGCGGAACGGCCGCGTGCGGCTGAGGTAGCGGATCGCCATCCACACGATCGTCGCGTCGACCGCGCCGACGACGATCGCGCCCCATCCGTTGACGAACCCGGCCGATGGTGTGATCCCGACGAGACCAGTGATCATGCCGTTGATCGCGCCGATCATCGACGGCTTGTCGCGGTAGATGTAGTCCCACGCGATCCACACCATCATCGCCACCGCGGTGGCCAGGTTGGTGTTGAGCACCGCCGCCGACGCGTCGGCGCCGGCGTAGTAGGAGTCGCCGCCGTTGAAGCCGTTCCAGCCCAGCCACAGCAGCCCGGCGCCACACGCCAGCATCAGCAGGTTGTTGGGCGCGTCGACCTCGCGATCGCGCTGCAATCGCGGCCCGATCACCCAGGCGAACACGAATCCTGAGATACCGGCGGAGAGGTGGATCACATAACCACCGGAATAGTCGAGTGCGCCGTGCGAGGCGAAGTAGCCGCCGCCCCAGATCAGGAAGGCGTTGACCGTGTACACGAACGTGATCCACAACGCCACGTACGGGATCCACGCCTTGAAGTTGACCCGCCCAAGCACCGAACCGAGCGCCAGGATCGGTGTGATCGCGGCGAACACGAACTGGAAGTAGACCAGCGAGGACTCCGGGAAGTGGAAATCCGGCCCTGTCGTGATCGAGGGAATCACCGCTCGACCCTCCTCGGCGGTGTGGCTTAGCACGCTGCCAGGTTCACCGAGAGCCGTCCCCAAGAACCCTTTCGCGCCGAAGATTCCCGAGCCGCTGTGGGCGATCGGCGAGCCGAAGCCCATCTTGAACGCCCACAAACACCACACTATGAGCGTCACGCAGAACGCGACAAACGTGAGCATCATGCTGTTGACCGACCAGCGCTTCTGCATCACGCCGCCGTACAACACCGCCAGGCCGGGCAAGCTCATCAGCCCGACGAACGTGGCGGCGGTCATCTGCCACGCGTTGTCGCCTGCGTTCAGCCAACTTGGGTATGACAGCCAGGTCATGTGCCTCCGTTCCCTGTTGATTTGGATCGCTTGACCGCGCCGCCCCGCACACGGGCGGAGGAGCGCCAACTGCGAGCACTCATGAAATCCGCCTTGCAACGCGCCCACCAGGGACACCGTGGCCAACACTTGCGGGAGGGGTTTCGACATTTGTAGAGACGCCCTCCGCTCCGTGCGGAGGACGACGCCAGCGCTCAGCGACGCCGCGCGAACGGCAGGCCGGCCCGCACGCAGGCCGTGCGCAGCTCGTCGGCGACGCTCTTGAACGCCGTCGGGGAGGCACACACGGCGCGAGCCTGCGCGCCGCACGCGTGGTCGGTGGCGCCGCCCAACGTGGAGGCGAACGTCACTTCGATGCAGCCCTTTCGCGCGGGCGCGCCGCTGGTGAGCGCATACGCGCCCAGCGCCACCGCCGCCAGCGCCACACAAACCAGCAGGACCGTCACGATCGCGCGCTCGCGCCGGCCCCACGGCAGCGGCTGCGACAGCCGTCGGGACTGGTCGATCATGATCATCGGCTTGGAAAGGCTAGCGCTCGGCGCCGTCCGCCCGCTGGGCTGCTACTCGGTGTCGGCGGCCGACGCGGTCTCGGAGGCGGACGCGCCGGAACCGGTGTTCGCGTCACTCGCGCCGGCCTCCCCGCCCTTCTGGAACGCCAGCGCCGCCGAATTGATGCAGTAGCGCTGCCCGGCGGGGCCGGGGCCGTCATCGAACACGTGCCCGAGGTGCCCACCGCAGCGCCGGCAGCGCACCTCCGTGCGGCGCATGAACAGGCTGTTGTCGGGCCGCAGTTCCACCGCCTGCGCCACCGCCGGCTCGGTAAACGACGGCCAGCCGGTGCCGGAGTCGAACTTGGCGTCGGAGCCAAACAACTCCGCGCCGCAGCCGGCGCACTGGTAGGAGCCGGTCTCCTTGTTGTGCAGCAGCGCCCCCGTACCCGGCGCCTCGGTGCCCGCCCGGCGCAGCACGTCGTACTGCTCGGGCGTCAGCTGCGTGCGCCACTCCTGATCGGACTTGTCCAGCTTCGCGTCGCTCATATCCTTCTTTCTAGCACTCACCACCGCACGCATCCGGCCACGCGGATGTGGCGGACCGGCGGGCCGTAGAAGTATTTTTTCCAGACCCTAATTACTTCACAAAATGAAGCTGGTTGGGGCCCGAAAAGTTCATCAACAACCCACCGGGCGACCCACCGCCGCACAATCCCACCGGCCAGGCCATCGCGCAGCGGCGATGCCGGCGAGCGACCACAACGTGAAGGAGGGCGACATGGAGACGATCACACTGGGCAAGACCGGCCTCGAGGTCTCGCGCATCTGTCTCGGCACGTGGCAGTTCGGCGGCGACTGGGGAGAGATCGACCGTGACGAGGCGGTCGCCACGGTCACCCGCGCACGCGAGCTGGGCATCAACTTCTTCGACACCGCCCAGGGCTACGGGTGGGGCGCCTCGGAGAAACTGTTGGCGCAGGCTTTGCGCGGAGTGCCGCGCGAGCAGGTGGTGATCGCCACCAAGGGCGGACTGCGGCGCGAGGGCGAGAAGCTGGTGCGCGACTCGAGCGCCGCGTGGCTTCGCAAAGGCGTGGAAGAGAGCCTCGGCCACCTGGACAGCGACTACGTCGACATCTACCAGGTGCACTGGCCCGACGCCAAGACCCCGTTCGCCGAGACCGCCGCGGCGCTAGAGGAGCTGGTGGCCGAGGGCAAGGTCCGCCACGTGGGCGCCTCCAACTTCGACGCCGCGCAGATGGCCGACTTTGAACGCGCCGGCCGGCTGGAGACGCTGCAGCCGGCCTACCACATGCTGCGCCGCGATATCGAGCAGTCGATCCTCCCCCACTGCGCCGCGCACGACATCGGCGTGCTGATCTACGGTCCGCTGGCGCACGGACTGTTGAGCGGCCGCTTCACGCGCGACACCCGGCTGGCGCCTGAAGACTGGCGCCACGGAAGCGACCTGTTCAGCGGCGAGGCCTACCGGCGCAACCTGGAGATCGTCGAGCGCCTGCGGAAGCTGGCCGCCGAGCTCGATATCACGGTGGCGCAGCTGGCGATCGCCTGGACGCTGGCCAACCCCGCCGTGCACGTGGCAATCGTCGGCGCTCGCCGCCCCGACCACGTCGAGGGCGCCGCGCCGGCCGCCGACGTGCACCTCGATGACGACGCGCTCTCGCGCGTGGAGGAGATCCTCGCGCAGGCCGCCGCGGTGGGCGGGCCCTCGCCGGAGATGGTGTAGCGCCCGGGGGAGTGTCGGACAGATTGCGACGACACAGATCGCGACGGCAAGGACGCCATCTACCAACCCGACCCACAACTATTATATCTAAATGTATATAGTGCGTTGGGTGGATGCCTCTCGTCTACTTCGAGACTGCCGCCGCACGGCGGAGCTGACGCAGGTTGCACTCGCCCGTCGGGCGCACACCGCCCAGTCGGCAATCGCCGCGTACGAGTCGGGCACACGCACCCCCACCATCGACACGCTGGAGCGCCTGTTGCGTGCCTGCGACCACGACCTGGAATTGCTCGCCCGGCCTCGTGTTCGGCGCGGCGCGGCTTCGCTGGGCGAACTCGCTCCCACCATCGCCGACGACCTGCACGATCAGCGCGAGCAGGACGCAACGCGTCTGCTGTTCGGGTTCGCCGACGACTTCAGGGGCTCCACCAAGCCGGGCAGGGCCGCGCTCATCGCTGAAGAACCGCCAACCACCGGCGATCCCCGCTTCGACGCCGCGCTCGCCGGGGTCGCGGAGCTGTTCGCCGCCGAGGGAGAGATCCCGGCCCCGTCGTGGGTGAACGGGCCGACCCGCTTCGTCGAGCCCTGGTGGTTCGTGGCCAGCAGACCCGCGTTCCACGCGTACGTCCTCGCCAACACGCCAGCCGTGATCGCACGCCACGGCGTGTTCATGGCACGTGAGGTGTTCGACCGTGTCTGAGAAGCAATTCTCCCGAACGCAGATCGTCGCCGCACTGCAAGCGCTTGGAGACGAGCTGGTGCGCGAGGGCGTGCACGGCCAGATCTTCATCGTCGGCGGCGCCGCGATCGCGCTCGCGTACTCGGCGCGTCGAGTGACCAAGGACATCGACGCGGTGTTTGAGCCCAAGACATCGATCTACCAGGCCGCGGCGAAAGTCGCCGAGGATCTCGGCCTGCCCGAGGATTGGCTCAACGATGCCGTCAAGGGATATCTGCCGGGCGATGACCTCAACCCTCAGCCGGTGCCTGGGATCCGAGGCATCGAAATCACGACCGCCTCCCCGCGCTATCTGCTGGCAATGAAGTTGATGGCAATGCGCTTCGGCGAGGACGACGACGACATCCGACTGCTGCTCCGGGAGTCCAAAGTGGAAAGCGTCGAGCAGGCGCTTCGGCTACTGCACGAACTGTACCCGGCGCTCGAGCCGCCGCTGAAGACGCGACTCTTCCTCGAAGAGATCCTCGGCCCGCCCGCGTAGCCCTGCTATCGTGATCTTTACGTTCACGTAAAGTTGTTGAGGTGTCCGCCTGGTTGGCGCCTCCGAGGAAAGGCACACGTGGCCCGCGCAGCGCTCACGACCAGCACGAAGACCGCCCCAGACGCGACTGCGACTCCCGAGCCTGGTGCAGCCCCCGAAACGGGCGCTCCCTCCGCCCCTCGCCGCCGGCGGGTGGGCGTCGCGGAGGGCCACGCTCACTACAAGTGGTGGGCGCTGTCGTGCACGAGCCTCGGGATGCTGTTGGCCGCCACCAACTCGGGCACGCTGATCATCGCGCTGCCGGACCTCGAGCGCTCGCTGCACGCGTCGCTGCTGGCGCTGGTGTGGGTGATCCTCGCCTATCTGATCGCCGCCACCGTGCTGGTGCTGCTCGCCGGCCGCCTCTCCGACCTGTTCGGGCGAAAGCGCGCCTACGTCGGCGGCTTCATCGTGTTCGCGGCAGCCTCGCTGGGCGCCGGCTTCTCACCCAACGCCGAGGTGCTGATCGTATGGCGCGTGCTGCAGGGAATCGGCTCGGCCTTCCTGTTCGCCAACGCCGCCGCACTGGTCACCGACGCGTTCCCGCGCGAGGAACTGGGGCTGGCGATGGGCACCAACACGATGGTGGCCGCGATCGGTTTGGCGATCGGGCCGGTGCTGGGTGGAGCGCTGGTGAGCATCTCCTGGCACTGGGTGTTCTGGTTCAACGTCCCGCTCGGCCTCGCCGGCGCCGCCTGGGGCGCGCTGATCTTGCGCGAGCTGGCCAAACCGGATGCGATCCGCGGGTATGACGTGCTGGGGAACGTCACCTTTATCGTCGGCCTCACCGGCCTCGTGCTGGGCGTCTCGCGCGGCGGCCTCAGCGGCTGGAACGACCCGATCGTGATCGGCGGTTTGGCGGCCGCGCTGGTGCTGTTGCCACTGTGGGTGGCGATCGAGAGCCGCTCGCGCGCGCCGATGCTGGATCTGACGCTGTTCAAGAATCGTCTGTTCGCGGCCGCCACCGCCGCGGCCTTCATCAACGGGTTGGCGCGCTTCGCGCTGATGTTCCTGTTCGTCTTCTACTTCCAGGGCGCCCAGGGCAACAGCCCGATCACGGCCGGCGTGAAGCTGATCCCGCTGGCGGTGGGCATGCTGGTGTCCTCCCCGCTGGCCGGCATCTACGCCGATCGTCACGGCTCGCGCGGGTTGGCCGCGCTCGGGATGCTCGTGAGCGCCGGGGCGCTCGCCGCGATGACCACGCTGCAAGTCGGCACCCCCTACTGGCAGAGCACCCTGTGGCTGCTGCTGGTGGGCGTGGGCTCGGGGATGTTCAACAGCCCCAACACCGCCGCCATGATGGGCACCGTGCCGCCGCAGCGGCGCGGGATCGCCGCCGGCGCGCGCACGCTGCTGCAGAACACCGGCGCTGTGCTGTCGATCGCGTTCGTGATGGCGATCATCACCTCATCGATCCCCCGCTCCACCCTGTTCGCAGTCTTCTCCGGCCTCGCCAAAGGCCTCTCCGCGCAGAAGCTGGACCCGTTCATCGCCAACATGCACACGGCGCTGTGGGTGCTGGCCGCCACCTCGCTGGCGGGCGCCGGCGTGTGCCTGCTGCGTCCGCGCCACGTCAAAGACCAGGGCGGCGAGCTGGCCGAAACGGGGATCGTGGGGGCACGCTCGTGAGCGAAGCCCCGCTGCGAATCGGCGACGTGGCCCGGCTGGTGGGCACCACGCCGCGCACGATCCGCTACTACGAGGAGATCGGGCTGCTGCCGGAGGCGGCAGCGCGGCCATCGGGGCAGCACCGCACCTACACCGACGCCGAGGTGGAGCGGCTGCGCGAGGTGATGCGCCTCAAGCACCTGCTGGGCGTCACGCTGGAGGAGCTGAAGACGCTGCTGTCGGCCGAGGAGGCGCGCGCGGAGGTGCGCGCGCAGCTGCGCCGCGACGATGTCCACCCCGAACGCCGCCGCGAGCTGCTGCAGGAGGCACTCGGTCACATCGACCAGCAGCTACAGCTGGTGGAGCGCCGCGCCACCGAGCTGGCGAAGCTCAAAGACGAGCTGGGCGAGACGCGCAAGCGGGTGCGTCGCCGGATCCGCGAGCTCGACGCCCACGCCGAGGGCACCTTTCCTCCGGCGCCCCCGCTCCAGGCCGCCGGGGACCCCAAGCCGTGAGCCCCCGCGCGGCGCCCGTCGCAGTCCAACCCAGCCCCGACGGCGTTCCCGGGGCGGTTGCCGACCCCTCGCGGATCCTCGCCGAAGACCTCACGTACGCCGGCGCCGAGGGCGTCCAGGTCAACGGCTACCTCGCCCGACCAGCCGCCGAGGGTGTGTACCCGGCGATGGTGGTGATCCACGAGGCGGGCGGCCTTGGCGAGCACATCCGCGACGTGGTCAACCGTTTCGCCAACGTCGGGTATGTGACGCTGGGCCTGGACCTCTACACACGCGAAGGCGGCCCGCCACCGATGGGTGACCTGCAGGCGCTGATGGCGCGCCTCTTCTCGATGTCCGACGCGGTGGTGCTGGGCGATCTGGAGGGCGCCGCCGACCACCTGCGCGCCCGGCCCGACGTGAGCGGCAAGGTGGGGTGCATCGGCTTCTGCATGGGTGGGCGTTACACGCTGCTGTTTGCGTGCGCGTCGGATCGTCTCGACGCCGCGGTTGACTGCTGGGGCGGCTTCATCGACACGGCGACGCCCGAGGAGCGCACGACCGAGCTGCGCCCGCGCCCGCCGCTGGAGCTGGCGGGCCAGTTGCACTGTCCGCTGCTGGCGGCGGTCGGAGCCGAAGACCACAACCCCTCGCCGGAGATCGGCGAGCGACTGCGCGAGGCGGTCGCGGCGACGCCGCACGAGACGCAGGTGGACATATACGAGGGTGCCGGCCACGCCTTCTTCGCCGACTACCGCCCCTCCTATCGGCCCGTTCCGGCGGCGCTACTGTGGGAGCGGGTGGTGCCGTTCCTCGCGCGTCACCTGAAGGACGGCGAGTAGGCGGGCGCCGAGCACCGGCCCGACCGAGCGGGAGAAAGGAGCCAATCCGTGGAGCGCAAGTGGTGGACCCTGATCGCGGTGTCGATCGCGATTTTCATGCTGCTGCTGGACATCACCGTCGTCAACGTGGCGCTGCCGTCGATTCAGCGCGATCTGCACTCCTCGTTCGCCGATTTGCAGTGGGTGGTGAACGCCTACGCGCTGACGCTGGCGGCGCTGCTGCTGACATCCGGCGCGCTTGCCGACCTGTTTGGGCGGCGGCTGATCTTCACCGCCGGCCTGGTGGTGTTCACCTGCTCCTCGGCGGTCTGCGGCGTTTCCACCACGCCACTGATGCTCAACCTCGCGCGGGCCGTGCAGGGGGTGGGCGGGGCGATGATGTTCGCCACCTCCCTGGCGCTGATCGCGCAGGCCTTCCGCGGCCGCGAGCGCGGGGTGGCGTTCGGCGTGTTCGGAGCAGTCACCGGCGCCGCCGTGGCGGTGGGGCCGGTGATCGGCGGCCTGATCACCTCCGGGATCGGCTGGGAATGGATCTTCTTCGTCAACGTCCCGATCGGCATCGTCGCGGTGGTGCTGACGCTGGCGCGCGTGGAGGAGTCGAAGGACCCCAACGCCACCGGCGTGGACTGGCTCGGCCTGGTGACGTTTTCCGGCTCGCTGTTTTTGCTGGTGTACGCGCTAATCGAGGGCAACGAAGACGGCTGGGGCTCGACCAAGATCCTGGCGATGCTGATCGCCGCGGCAGCGCTGCTGGTGGCGTTCGTGGTCGCCGAGAGCCGCCAGTCGCGGCCAATGCTCGACCTCTCGCTGTTCCGCCGCCCGGCGTTCACAGGCGCCAGCATCGTCGCCTTCTCGATCTCGGCGTCGATGTTCGCGATGTTCCTCTACCTCACCCTCTACATCCAGGACGTATTGCGCTACAGCCCGCTGCAGGCCGGTTTGCGCTTCCTGCCGACCACCCTGGTGATGTTCCTCGTGGCGCCGATCGCCGGGCGCCTCAGCGTGCGCGTGCCGGTGCGATTGTTGCTGGGCTGTGGTCTGTTGCTGATCGCCGCCGGCCTCTTGGCGATGACGGCGGTGGAAGTCAGCTCCGGGTGGACGGTGCTGATCCCCGGCTTCGTGATCGCCGGCGCGGGCGTGGGGCTGATCAACCCGCCGCTGGCGTCTACCGCGATCGGCGTGGTGCACTACTCGCGCTCGGGGATGGCCTCGGGCATCAACAGCACCTTCCGCCAGGTGGGCATCGCCACCGGGATCGCCGGCCTCGGCGCGATCTTCGAGCACGAAGTCAGCCATGTCACCAAAGCCACGCTCACCGCCCACGGCCAGACGCAGGCGGTTGGGGCGGCCGCGCACGGGCAGCTGTCGGCGGCATTGCAGTCGGGCGAAATCGGCGGCATCCTGCACTCCCTCTCCCCCAGCGCGGCCGCCGTGTTCGAGCATGCCTACCGCACGGGCTTCATCGAAGCGTTCACCACGATCCTCACGGTCGCCGCCGCGGTGGCGTTCGCCGGGGCGGTGTGCGCCTTTTTGCTGGTGCGCAGCCGCGACTTCGTCACGGCGGACCAGCCGGCGCCGCAGGCTGTGGAGGAGGCGGGCGAGCCGGTGGGTGTGGCGGGGTAGTGCCGGGTGCGGTTACTGCGTCCGGCACTCGTATCCCGGGCAGTCGAGCACCGGCAGGCGCGGGTAGCGCGGGAACTGCGGGTCTTCGCGCGAGCGCTCACACAGCGAGAACACCGAGCCGCGCGTATTGGGCACGAGGCGTTGAAAAGCGCAACTGCCGCACAACCCCGAAATTGGCGCGCGCGGCCGCTCGCGGGAGACGGGATCGGGGGCCACGCGCACAGGCTAGTCGATCCTGCAATAATAGTTGACTAAGCAACTATGGCGACTTTCTACCGACTCCTAGGCTTCCTGCGCCCCTACCGGCGCGGCCTGACGATCTCGTGGATCCTCGCCAGCCTCGCGATGGTGATGACCGTCGCGCTCCCGCTCCTCACCGGCCACGCGGTGGAAGCGATCAACAACGGCGCCCACCACGCGGCGCACCACCAGCCGGCGCGGCGTGCCGACGATCGCACGACGCTGCTGACGCTCGCGCTCGCGATCCTCGCGGTGGTGCTGGCGCGTTGGGTGGCGATGTACTGGCGGCGAATGGTCGCGGGGCGGATGTCGCTCGATGTCGAATACGACCTGCGCGAGCGGGTCTACGGACATCTGCAGCGCCTGGAGCTCGGCTTCTTCGACCACCAGCAGACCGGCCAGCTGATGTCGCGCGCCACCGTGGACCTGCAGGCGGTGCGCTTCTTCCTCGGTTACGGGCTCGTGTTCATCCTGCAGTCGATCCTCACGATCGTGCTGGCGGGCATTGTGATGATCGTGGTCGACCCCGGGCTGGGCCTGATCGCGCTGGCGCCGGTGCCGTTCGTGGTGGTCATCTCCTACCGCTACGGCCGCCGCGCGCGCCCAGCGATCCAGGAGGTGCAGCAGCGCATCGGCGAGCTCACCGCCGATGCCGAGGAGAACATCACCGGAGTGCGCGTCGTCAAGGCGTTCGCCCGCGAGCCCCGCCAGCTGGAGCGCTTCAAGCGCAGCTCCGGGCGCGTGTTCGAGCAGGCGATGGTCACCACCCGACTGGAAGCGACCTACAACCCCGTGATCGGCTTCCTGCCCCAGCTCGGCCTCGCCGCGGTGCTGCTGTTGGGGGGCGAGGCGGTCATCCACGTCCACCTGACACTCGGTCAATTCACCTCCTTCTACCTCTACATGAACATGCTGATCAGCCCGATGCGCTCGCTCGGCGTCACGCTGAACCTCGCCCAACGCGCCACCGCCTCGGGCGCACGCATCTTTCAGGTGCTCGACCGCGAGCCCCATCTCGCCGAGCGCCCCGGCGCGCCCCCGCTACCCGCCGGCAACGGTCACGTGCGGCTGCGCGACGTAACGCTGCGCTACGAGGACCCCCACGACGAGCTTGCGGGAATCGGCTCGGTAGCGGCGAAACCTGCCACCCCACTCGCACAGACGGAGATTCTTCCCACCTCCAACGGCGCTCCAGTGCCGGCAGAGCGCGAACCGCCAGCCAAGGCACGGGCCGTACTGCACGACATCGACCTCGATGTACCCGCGGGGCAAACTGTCGCGCTGGTGGGAGCCACGGGCTCGGGCAAGACCAGCCTCGTGGCGTTGATCTCGCGGCTGTACGACCCTGTGGCGGGGAGCGTGCTGCTGGACGGAGCCGATGTCCGCGATGTGAGTCTGCGCTCGCTGCGTGGCGCGGTGGCGGTGGTGAGCGACGACCCCTTCCTGTTCTCCGCCACGGTCGCCGAGAACATCGCCTACGCTCGCCCCGAGGCCTCGATCGAGGAGATCGAAGCAGCCGCCCGCCGCGCCCAGGCGCACGACTTCGTCAGCCGCCTGCCCCAGGGCTACGAGACCCAGATCGGCGAGCGCGGCCTCACCGTCTCCGGGGGCCAGCGCCAGCGCATCGCGATCGCGCGCGCGCTGTTGGCCAACCCGCGCGTGCTGGTACTGGACGACGCCACCTCCTCGGTGGACGCCTCCACCGAGCAGAGCATCAAGCTCGCGCTGGCGGAGGCGATGGCGGGTCGCACCACGTTCGTGATCGCCCACCGCCTCTCGACGATCGCGCTGGCCGACGAGATCGTCGTGCTGGACGGCGGGCGGATCGTCGCCCAGGGCGACCACGAGGAACTGCTCGAGCAGTCCGAGCTCTACCGCGAGATCGTCGAGAAGGGCCTGCCCGAGCACGTGTTCCTCACCAAGGAGACCCGCGAGCGCGAGCGGGGAGTGGCGCTGTGAGCCCCCCCGGCGGCTTCGGCGGTGGCGGCATGGGCGGCGGCCGTGGCGGTGCCAACGCCGCCCGGCGCGGCCTCGGCCCGGGCTTTGCCCGCGGTGGGCAATGGGATGGGGAGCGCGCGAGCAAGGAAAGTCGCGGGCGCAACCTGCGCGGTCTGCTTGAGCTGCTGCGTCCCTATCGGCTGCGTGTCGCCGCGATGCTCACGGCGCTGATCGTCGGCACCGCCGCCTCGCTGGCACCGCCGCTGCTCGCCAAGGTCGCGATCGACGAAGGGATCGAGCGCCACGACACACACACGCTCGTGCTGGTCGTGCTGGCGTTCCTGATCTCCGCGCTGCTGGTGTGGGCGATGACCTACCTGCAGACCTACCTCGTCGGCCTCGTCGGCCAGCGCGCGCTGGCGGATTTGCGTATCCGCATCTTCACTCATCTGCAGCGCCAGCCGATCGGCTTCTACGAGAGCCGCCCCGCGGGAGTGCTGATCTCGCGCATCACCAACGACGTGGAGGCGCTGGAAAGCCTCGTCACCGACTCGGTGGTGACGCTCGTGCAGTCGGGCCTGACGCTGTTCGGGGCGATCCTCGTGCTGCTCTACCTCGACCCCGGGCTGGCGCTGTTGACGTTCTGCATCGTGCCGTTCGTCGCCGGGCTGTCGATCTGGTTCCGGCTGGTGTCGGCGGGCGCCTTCCGGCGCACCCGTGAGACGATCGGGACGATCACCGCCTACCTGCAGGAGACGCTTTCGGGCATCCGCGTGGTGCGCAGCTTCGGGCAGGAGCCGCGCCACGAGTCGCAGTTCGCACAGCTCAACCGCGACAACTGCGATGCCAACATGGTGACCGTGCGGCTCAATGCCGCCTACTTCCCCACCGTGGAAATGCTCTCCGGCGTGGCGCTGGCGCTGATCGTGCTGTATGGCGGCTACCAGGCGATCGCCGGCCACATCACCGCCGGCACCGTGGTCGCGTTCGTGGCGACGCTCTCGTTCCTGTTCGAACCGATCCAGCAGCTCTCCCAGCTGTACACCACTTACCAGTCGGGGATGGCGGCGCTCGAGAAGATCTTCCAGCTGCTCGACACGCCGCCCACCCTGGAGGACCGCCCCGGCGCGCCGGCGCTCGATGAGATCCGCGGCGACGTGTGCTTCGACGGGGTCTCCTTCGCCTACAACCCGCGGCGCCGGCGGCGGCAGAGCGAGCCGACTGCAAGCGCCAACGGCAACGGCGACGCTCCCGCGGAGGTGCTGGCGCTCGACCAGATCGACCTGCATGTCCCCCCCGGCCAGACCGTCGCGCTGGTGGGTGCCACGGGCGCCGGCAAGTCGACGATGGCGAAGCTGGTCGCCCGCTTCTACGACCCCACCGCGGGGAGGGTGCTGGTGGACGGGCACGACCTGCGCGAGGTGACCGCCCACTCGCTGCGCTCGCAGATGGGAATCGTCCCCCAGGAGGCGTTCCTGTTCAGCGGCACGATCGCCGAGAACATCGCCTTCGGGCTCCCCCACGCCACGCCCGAGCAGATTCGCGACGCCGCACACGCGGTGGGCGCCGATGAGTTCATCGGGGCACTGCCGGGCGGCTACGACACCGAGGTGGGCGAGCGCGGCGCGCAGCTCTCCGCCGGCCAGCGCCAGCTGATCGCCTTCGCGCGTGCGCTGATCGCCGACCCGCGCATCCTGATCCTCGACGAGGCGACCTCCAACGTGGACCTCCACACCGAGGGTCGCATCGAGGCCGGCCTGCGCCGCCTGCTGGCGGGCCGCACCGCGATCGTGATCGCCCACCGCCTCTCCACGATCCGCCGCGCCGGGCGGATCGTGGTGCTCGAACACGGCCGTATCGTCGAGCAGGGCACCCACGACGAGCTGATCGCCGCCGAGGGGCGCTACCACGCCCTGTACCGCGACTGGTCGGCGCAGGCAGCGGCGTAAACCCGCGCCCGAGGACCCACCGCCGCCGCCAACCTCACCCCGATCGGCGACCCCCGACGCGGCCACCTCCGACTCGCCTCCCCAGAGGCGATCCCGACAACTCACCAACAAGGCACCGACGTCTCAATCCCCTGTATCTACAAGCTTCACAGAAAGATCACTTTTTCTGTTGACTTTATGAGATTGATGTCATAGGGTGCTCTCCGTGGGCCGGCCCGAGCGGACCACGACCTCCCATCACCAAGCCCCACCAAGTACCGATACCCACCTATCCCTAGGAGGAAGCCCCATGCCCCGAATCACCACTCCCACCATGTCCCGGAGCGGCTGGCGGCGATGGCGCCAGTTGGCCCTCGGCGCCGCCGTCGTCCTCGGCTCCGTCGCCACTATCCCGAGCGGCGTGGCCGAGGCGGCAACGCCCACGGCGCCGCCGCCGGTGACGATCCTCACCTCACAGCCCAACATCGGTCGTGGCGACATCTTCATCTCTCCGTTCGGCGACGCCGGCACGTATGCCAACGGACCCGAGATCCTCAACCAGCAGGGCAACGTCGTCTGGTTCAAAGCGGTCCCCGCCGGCGAGGAGGCGAGTGACTTCCGAACCCAGACCTACGACGGCCAGCCCGTTCTCACGTGGTGGCAGGGCACCGGGCTGGGCGGCCTCGCCAGCGGCACCGACTACATCTACAACGACCACTACCAGCAGATCGCCACGGTCAACGCCGGCAACGGGCTCAGCGCGGACGGGCACGAGTTCCTCATCACCCCGTGGAACACGGCGCTGATCCTCTCCTACACCACCGCCACCGCCAACCTCACCTCGATCGGCGGGCCCCCCAACCAGACCGTGATCGACGGCGTCGTGCAGGAGATCGACATTGCCACCGGCAGGGTGTTGTCCCAGTGGAACAGCGCCAACCACGTCCCCTACAGCCAGAGCGAGCAGCCGCTGCCGGCGTCGCCGAGCACGCCGTGGGATTGGTTTCACATCAACGCGGTGAAGGTCGACACCAACGGTGACCTCTTGATCGACGCCCGCGACACCTGGACTACCTACGAGGTGGACCCCCGCACAGGAAACATCGTCTGGCAGCTGGGCGGCAAGGATTCGAGCTTCACCCTCCAGGCAGCCCCGGGGCAGGTGCTGGACAGCGCGGGCGAGATCTTCGCCTGGCAGCACGATCCCCAGCCGCTGGGCAACGGGGTGTACACGTTCTTCGACAACGAGTCCTCCGGCACGCCGCTGCTCCCCTACAGCCGCGCGGTCACGGTGAGGTTGAATCCGTGGACGCACGTCGCCACGCTGCTGTCCTCCGACAACCAGCCCGAGGGCCTGTCGGCGGCGTCACAGGGCAACGCCCAGCCGACCGCCGAGGGCAATCTCTTCGTGGGCTGGGGAGCACTGCCGTACTTCTCGGAGTTCGACCCGCGGGGCAACCTGATCTTCAACGCCGAGTTCCCCATCGGGGTCAACACCTACCGGGCCTACCTGCTGCCGTGGAACCCGGGCGGCTTCAGGCCGCCGTGGCAGCATTGGGGCGCGGGAGGCCCCGGAGAGGGTCAGGCGTTCGGCTCGTAGAGCAGCTCCGAGCACCGATCGGGTGCTCGCGCACCTCCCCCACAAACAGGAAGCCCCTCCGGCCCGTCAGCACCGGGCCGGAGGGGTCCTCATCCAGACCCCTGCAGATGACTCCCACTCGTGGACGATATCGCCCCAGCCAACCAACAACTTGATCTTGGGCACGAGGGCGCACAGTAGCGCCACGCCGAGACGCCATCCGACGGGCTGCTACATGGGAAGTTCGCGCGCACATGAATGTCATGGTGTCGACCGCGGCGACAGCCATCGGTGGTGTCGTTGCCGGCGGCTGCTCAGGCTCGCTCACTGGCAAGCCCTCAGTAGTTCAGGAGCACAAGGGCCGGCTGTGCCCCCCAACGGTGGCCGAGCGCCATGAAGGGTTGCACCGTCACGGTGATGAACAGCTTGGTGTCGCCGTGCTGATGTCGGGCCGGTAGCCTGAGCCTGATCGTGCCCTGTCGCGCATGGACGGTGTAGCGCGCCTCAGCGTCAGCCAGGATCTGCCCGGCGTGGGGCGCGGGCAAGCGCCTGCGATCGATTGTCACGGACAGCCGCTCACCAGCCGCCGGTGAGATCGTGAGGAGCAGATGCCCGCCCTTGACGGTACCCGTGAGATACCCGTGGGCGCATTCCGAGCACGAATCGATGTTAGGTCCTGGTGGCGATTCGCCCGCTTGTGTCGCGGTCGTGAATGTGGCCATCTGGTAGTAGGGCACACCCTGAGGATCCGCCCACAGGGCCCTTACCACGTATACGCTCGAATGCTTGAGGGGCTTGTACGGAACCACAAAGTCGCCCCCAACCGTTGGGTAGGGTGGCCACCCTACCGGCACAGGCGGGCCGGGCGTTTCTTCGGTTACGACTCCGGTCGGCACGGTGGCGCCTCCGGGACCTGTGAGCGTCGCGCTCTCCAGCCGTCCGTTGATGCCGGTGGCCCAGAGCATGATTGTGGGCCCCGTCTCGGTACCCAGTGGAACCCCGACGGCTTGGCCGGGCGTAAAGGGCAACTCACTGGCCATTTCGTGCGTCGGTGCATTGGTCGTGCCATTCCCCGGGACCGAGAAGAAATCCGGCGAGGCGAGAGGCTGTTCGCCTGGGCCGCTTGTCCCCATGCACAGTGCGCCCTTGCCCCATCTGTCTTGTGTTTCTCCGTACCAGGCGGTGGTCGAAAGGGGGTCGAACAGACTGTAGAGATGCAGCGGTGCGCCGTCCCACGGATTCACGGTATTGCTCCAATCTTCTGGGCTCGTGTAGAACGCCAAATCAGAGCTCCTGGCAGCGCGGTCTCCGGCGGCCGTATAGCCCGGCTGACTCGGAATCTCTTCGTGCGGGAATTGGCCCGCCGCACGCTGATACAGGTTTGTGTAATCCCAGCAGCCTTCGTCGAGCGCCGGTTCGGGCACCAAGTCCCCGGGGATCCCGTTCGCAGCACGCTGCTCGTTTAGGTACGCAATCGCCTGGGGAGCCGTCAGGTGTCTCGCTTCCGGCCGTTCAGCCGTCAGAACGACAGTACGGTGCAGCGCGGCCGTGGCGCTCTCCGCACCTACCGAGGCCGCCACGGCAACGGCCGCGACGGGCGCGAGGCCCACGTATCGCGCGAAGCGACGAAGACACCCGCTCCGCACAACCGCTCTGCCAAGGCGCAACGCCCCTGCGGAGCGGCCGCTGCGTGCGCACGCCAATATCATCATCGAATCTTACGCATAGAGAACGTGCGTTACCCCGCTCGCGCCCCGGCCCGGATTACAAGCTCGCCGATCGGAAGCCGCATCCGCCTCGGTGCGTCCCTTTAGGTTGCCGCACTGCCGGCGGTAACAGTCGCCCAGTTTCGGCGTCGGCGTGGAAACCGGACCGACAATCATTCTGTGGCGAGAGGGTGCTGTACCGCCTACAAGCCGCCACGCTTCGCGGTCCGAATGGCGATAGCAAATTTCGGCTTCACAGTGTCGGTGACTGGGCGCACCGTGACGCTCCGCGCGAGTGGCCTAGCGATCGGCCAACCGGTGACGCTTGCCGAGAAGTACCTCAACCTGGCATCCATGCAATCACTGTCTGGAAACGAGCCGAACAAGATCACCCGCGAACTCAGTGGCGCCGCCTCTGACAACCGACGGCCAGCCTCCGCCATCACCGCATCGTCAAGTACACGCTCACGATACGCGGCTCCGGGGCACCCGCCCAGGCTGCGATCGCACGACGGGCCCAAATCCTGGCCCGAGCACACCGGGTCGCACAGTGTCGCCAACACGAGCGGAGGAAACTCGGATGACGGCAACTCCGGCGGCAGCACCAACAGCGGCGGCTCAACTAAGCCGACGAGCAAACTCCACATCGCCGAGACGCTGCACCAGCACAAGCTCACGGTACATATTACCGGGCCTCCGAGCGGAACAGTCACGGTGCGCTATATAGCCCGCTACCACGGCAAGGTGATCGCCGCCCACTCCAAGAAGACCCTCCTGCGCCGCGGCAAGCTAACTGCGACGTTTACGCTACCTGCGCGAGCCGCCGCCACCATTCGGGTAAGCGCACAACTCGGACGCAACCTGCTGGTCACCGGCACGTTGCGTCGTCGCCATTGAAAACGCAAGCAGCGGGGTCGGCGATGAGGTGGCGACTAAGCGAACAGGGTAACAATCCACGGACTTCACGAATAGCCCAATAGCTGCAACTTCAGCGCAACTGCTGGAGCAAGATTCGCGCGTCTCTCACTATCATTTATGACTGCCACCGCACGACACCTCGTCGTTAGATCCTTGCCAGTCTGTCCGCTCGATGCTCTTTCCGTTCGGCGCGTGCACGACGATTTCGTTCGAACCGGGCAAAAGCAGCCCATACGCAAGTACACCTTCAGGGCGCAGGCGCGCTGGGACTGTAGCCTTCGCCATCGTCACCGTCCTGCCATCCGCGTGATCCGTGACGATATCCCGCCTGCGGCGCAGTAGCCCGTACGCAAATGCATATGGGTATTTATATGGCGGCGGCCCGGCGCAATCGTGTCGCACCCCCATATAAAACACAGACGCACGTTCCCCCGGCCCAGCTTCGGTGACATTCGGACCGGTGGCCACGATGCGTCGTTTCGTCATCCCACGCCTAGGGGCGAGCGTCGCGCGGGCGTATCGCGTCGGTTCTTCCCAATATTCGGCGAACTTATAGCAGCCGTTCGCCTCACCGATCGCGCACGGTATGACGACAACGCCGGTGACGTCTCCACCGGGCAGGCCCACCTTCGCTAGTGAAGACATGAGATATCCCAGCCCTCGCAACGTGTTCGCCCTGCGTCTTCTCTTGGTTACTTCGGCAGGTGATAGAGTCCGGGGCCCGCCGGCGAGATCATGTCTGCCCGCCGACCCACAGCCCGTGAGCCCGATTGCCACAGTCACCGGAAGCATTGCCAGAATGACCGCAGTCCTTTGGCATCCTTGCTCCCCACAAGCGTGACGGCATACGAATCGCGCTATTTTTTGCAAGCCGCACCGGAACATGAGTTACCTGCTAGGGGCGAAGGTTTCGACCTCATACCAAATGAAGTTGGCAGTAGCCACCAGTGCTGATTCGCCACACTCGTACCCATGTTTACCTTCCACAAATTTAGTTTCGTCCATACCCGGCAACCAGAACTTGGCACCGGCGCGGAAAATGGCGGCCCCGCCCAATCCACATTCTTCGTGGTCACGCGCGTAGAGTTGGTGAGGATATTGTTTTCCAATAACAGCATATCCACATGACCATCCTGCCCCCGATGCAATGGGCGAATAACCTTCCGCATCTTCTTGGATAAGACATGCTTGTAGGTACGCATTCCAAGGCATAGTGACACCGCCACATGACATATATGCTCTCGACCAGATCCAGCCCTTTTCTTCTCCAACGTAGACTTGGGCCTCACAATGGACACCGTGGTGGACCGACGCCGCGCACGCGTTGTCGCCGGCACATCCGCCACCATACCCTCCTTCTTCTCCCCCTCCACGGGCTTCTTCTCCAACACCAGGCACCGGTATAGTCCCTGGCGGCTTGTTTGCTTCTTCTCGCTTTTGGCGTTCTTCGTTCGCGATGGCGAGTTCACGTGCTGCGCCTTCTCCGGCCTTTGATCCGACCCACGCTTCAAATGGCCTGCTGAATGGTGTAGCGGCACTTTCCGGCAAGGGCAGCGGAACGCTCTCGGTCTGTAGCGGCCGTCCAATGATGGGCACGTAGGTGACACCGTCTTGGGTGATGACACCCGAGGGTAGTTCGCCTGCGACGCCTGCGGCGCCTAGCCAGGCGTATTTTGGTGGTGGTTCTTTGCCTGTTGGCACGCCGAATTCTGTGCTGTTGTATTTAGTGAGGAGTTCTGTTTCGTTTTCGTTGTCTCTGACGGTTGCGATGACGTCGCCTTGGAGGTCGTGGAGTTGAAGTATTGGTTCTTCTTCGTTGGTTTGGACGGCTTCGAGGGCGCCGGTGATGCCTGGTATGTTGCGGTGCCATTTTGCGCCGGTTTCTTCGCTGGTCCATGCGAGTGCGTTGCCGGGTCCGTCGTAGTGGGAGATGACGGTGGCGCTGGTGTTGCCTTTGGAGATCGCTTCGAGGGTGCGGTCTTCGGGGTCGAGCTTGTATTCGATCGTCTCTTTGTTTTGTTCTTGTTTTGCTACTTGGCCGTCGATGTAGTATTCGCTGGCGAGTTCTGATCCGTCGGCGTCAGCTGCGGGTAGGCTGGTGGTGTTGCCGAAGGGTTCGTAGGTGATGCCTTCGTCGGTGAGGCGGTTGGCTTCGTCGTAGGTGTGGCGTTCGGCTGTTCCGCCTTCGGTGGCGCATTCGCCTCCTGTGCCTGGTTTGCGTGTGGTGAGGCTGGTACGGTTGGATTCTTCATCGTAGGCGTAGATGCGGGTGGTGCAGCCTTCGCCGGCTGGGTTTTCTTGGACCTGGGTGAGGCGTCCCGCGGTGTCGTATGTGTAGCTTGGCTCTTCGGAGAGGGTGCTGGTCTGCTTGAGCGTTTCGCCGTGGATGGAGGGTACGATGGTGTCGCTGTACCAGACTTCGGGGCAGGTGTGCTTGCAGTGCGCGGTCTTGACGTATTCGATGCCCGTGGTCGCGCCGGCCTGGTTGTGTGTGTAGTTGGCGGTCATCGCGTTTGGGTAGGTCTCGCTGGTCATCTTCCCGGCGACATCATAGCTGGCTTTGAAGGTGCCTGCCTTGGAGTCGGTGAGTTCGGTCAAGAATCCGGTCGTTTCTTCTTCGTAGTGGTAGGTCTGATTGCCCTTTGCATCGGTGACCTTTATCAGGCGTGCATCTTTTCCGTTTTCGTATTCGTATGTCGTGATGTTGCCGGTTGCGTCGGTGTATTTGACGAGCTGGCCGAGCGTGTTGTACTTGCTTGTGATAGTTTTGGTTTCTTCGCCGATGGTCGACGACATACAGATCACCCGTGCTTGTCACAGCCAGGCCCGTGGGTGAGTTGAAGTGTGCCTTTCCGCTTCCGTAGCTCCCGAATTCCGTGAGATACTTGCCAGCCGGTGTTAACTCCTCGATCCGGTTGTTGTACAGGTCCGAGACATACAGGTCGCCGTCGTTGGGGTTCACCGCGATGTCCTGCGGTCCTCTGAATTGCCCGGCTTCTGTGCCTTCGGTCCCGAACTGTCCTAGATAGCTACCGACGGGCGACAACTCCTCAATGCGGCTGTTGCCGGTATCGGCAACGTAAAACTCTCCTTCGGAGATCGCTATCCCCTGCGGGGAGTTGAGCTGCCCGTTACCTGAGCCTTCGCTTCCAAACTCAGATAGATATTGGCCGGTGGCAGAAAGCCCGACGACGCGGTCGTTCGCCTCGTCGACTACCCAAACGTCGCCGTTAGCACTGATCGTTAGGCCGCTCGGTTCATGGAGTTGACCTAGCCCGGAGCCGGCTATGCCGGCTTTGCATTCTGTCGTGCAAGTCTCGAGTTCGGCTTTGCCGTTCTTCACGCCCCATCCGATCGCCATTTCGAAGGTACCTTCTTCGGAGAACTTCTCGATCCGGTGGTTGCTCAGGTCGCTAACGAACACGCTCCCGGTGCTTTGATTGATGGCGATGCCCCACGGGTGGGAGAACTGTCCGTCGCCCGTGCCTTTGGAGCCGTATGCGGCGATGAACGAACCGGAGCTTGAGAACTTCTCGATCCTCGCGTTTTCCGTGTCCACTATCCACACGTCGCCGCTGGCGTCAACCGCTGCCAGTCCTGGATCCTTGAACTGCCCATTTCCCGATCCTTCACTACCGAACGCTGTGGAATAGCTCAATGGCGCGACGGTCTGTGAGGTTCCCGCCGGGGACTTCGTGGCGACCACGTTCCCTGTGTTCGCGTCGTATTCGGTTATGCTTGTAAGATCTAGCCCGTCTGGGTCCGTTGTCACCGACGTCGGGGTACGCAGTTTCCAGCCGAGCCCGTCCTGGCCGTTGTAGCTCGTCGTACTTGTGCGCTGATCGAATTCTTCACCGCTGGCGGTCTCTGCACCGTCCGTCGTCTTTGTCACGAGCCCGTATTCTTCGCCTTCCGGGGCACCTTCGTCGTAGTAGTACCTGACATGGTTGCGTGCCAAAACTTCTTCGTCGGCTCTTTCTTTGCCGTGCGCGAGCCGCACTGTATGCTGCGGCCCTAGTGTTTCCAGCAACTGTCCATTGCCGTTGTATTTGCTTTCAGTATCGAGCAGAGATGCCATTTCGGCGGATTTGCAGTGTTCTTTTGATTCGCAGCTTTCTTTGACCGCCGCCGCGCGATTATCGGCACTCAGCGTGCGTACGACATTGTTGGTTCCGTTTTCGTATTCCGTGGTTGATACTGCCCCGGATGGCGCCGCCACGTTGACGGTACGTGCTTGGCTGTCCATGTAGTAGACGGTTGCGCGTTTGTAGCCGCCGGCTGGCCACCCCTGTGGCTTATCGGGAGGAAAGATCGCGGTCGCATATTCGGGATCGTCGCCTTGCCCCCATCTCGCGGGTTCTGGTTCCCCAGTTTTTTCGTTGACGCCCATTTGCTGTGGCGCGCTTGATCCCTCAAGCGGGGCGTTGTACTCGATCGTTGTGCCGGGCTGCGGCGAGCGCGCTTCACCTTCGCTCGTTTCTGCCCCGGGATTGAACGCGAGGACTTCGCCAACTGTGTCGGTAGTGGCGCAAAGCGTCGATGACGCGCATGAGACGCTCGTCAGATCATGTCCAAGTTTATAATGCTCGCTCCATGTTTCGCCCCCATTTTTTGAAATAAAGACGTTTCCAGCAGTGTCAACCGCCGCGCAGATCGAGCTACCCGTACATGACACCGAATCAAGATGGTTCGCTCCATCGGTGTCGTGCTTGGAAACTCGTGCCGTACCGCTGCTTTCGATCGTCAACACGAGCGTGTTACCAGCACCGTCGATCGCGGCGCACAGCGTTGTCGAGCCGGCCCCGCCTGATGCTCGTCGACAATGTGATCGACGGTTTCGGGATGACCAGGACCCAGAAGGCCAGCGAACTGCTGCTTTCCTTCGCCCATGACACTGGATGCGGCGTCCTGATGAGTGCCACCGACTCCGAGCCAACCCTGATCGCCGATCGCACATGGAGCTTCGAACGCGGACGACTAAAGCTGACATCCGACCTCACCCACACCACCACCAACATCATCGCCATGCCAAATCGGATGGGGGCATAGGGCCGCGGTGAGCTGGGCCACCGGACGCGACGCGGGCAACCGCTCGGCCGTCTCGACGCGCAAGGGCAGCGGGTTCTACAGATGTCGCATCCACGTGGCCGTGTGCGCGAAGACCGACCTGCCATTAGCCTGGACGGTCGAGACGACCGATGCTCGACTTTCCCAAGCACTTTCCCACGGTGCTCATGGCTTGGCTCTGGCATTGGAGAAACTGCTACTCCGGGACAGGGACTCGAACCGTGGGACGGCCCGGCCGGATCATCAGCGGTAGAGCCGAATCCGGCTCCAGCACACGGTTTTCGGCCGCTCGCCTGATCCGGCTGGGTCCGGTTGAATCCGGCTGTTTCAGGGGGCGACTGCCACGAGTTTGCCACGAGTTCTCACGCCATCAGCAGCAGCCGCGGAACCGTCGGCAAGCTGGAAAGGTTGCGTCCGTGGCGGCCTCGTCCAGCCCGCCGGGCTTCGGGGCTACGACGCCGCGCAGCGTGGGGCCTATGCGTGCGCGAGTTGGCGCATCTGCCGCACCGGGTGGCGCCCGAGGCGGCTGGGCATCGCGTACGGCGTGGCATGGCCGTGGACGCGATGGGAGACGTTGACGGGCACACGGCCGCGGAGGCGATCAAGCGGCCCGCGGCGCAGCGGGGTCAGAAGAAGCTCGCTCTCCTCGCCGACCAGCACAGTCGCCTGCCCTTCGATCAGGTTGCGCCACACCACCTCATCGGCCCACTCCTCATCGGCGGGAACGAACTCGACATCGGCGGGGTAGCCGAGGTCGCCGTCGCTGAGCGACGCGGCCATGAACAGCTCGTCGGTCTTCTTGCTGATCGTGCTCACAGGGTGCGCTCCCATTCATCAACGATATCGCGCCAGCCGTCCAGCAGCTTGAGTTCGGCGGCGTGCATCGCCTCGTTGACCGGGCCGCGCGTAATGCTTGGTGGCTGCTTCTCCGGGCCGACGTAGCGGTGCTCGTGGTGCTCTTGCGAATCGTGGGCGTTGTCGAAGGTCCGCACTGTGTGCCAACGGCCGGCGCGCCGCACGACGAGCATGATCGCGTACTCGATGGGATAGGAGCTGGTGCGCTCGATCACGATGCGCACGTCCCGCGCGAGACGGCGCCGCCGACGGCGATCCTTCACGCCGCCAGCCGCAGTCGTGGGCCGTCGGCAAGCTGCGCGAGGTAGGCGTCCGTGGCGGCCCTGGCCTCGTCCAGGCCGCCGGGCATCAGGTGGCCGTACGTGTCGAATGTCATTGCGATCGTGGAGTGCCCCATGATGACCGACAACGCCTTGGCGTTGACCCCGGCGGCGATCAGCAGCGAAGCGCACGTGTGCCGCGCCTCGTGCAGCGTGATCGGCTCCAGCGCGTCCGCCCTGACCTGCACGTGGATCACCTTCGACCGCCCGCCGGGCTCAGGGTTCGCGGCTTCCTTCCAGCCCCACGCAGCGAGCGCGTTGCGACGCACCGTTTCCGGGTTGAACGGCTGCGTCGCGGTGCGGCCGAACACGAGTGCGTCACCGTCGCGGCCGGTACGGCTCTTGTGCGCCGTCAGCTCGGCGACGAGCGGGTCGAGGATCGGCACGCGCCGTTTGCCGGCGGCGCTCTTGGTGTCCTGCTCGCCCTCGATCGCATCCCAGCCGCGCGAGACGCGGACCACACGGGCCTCCAGGTCGATGTGACTCCAGCGCAGCGCGCGCAGTTCGCCGCGGCGTAGACCGGCGTAGAACGCGCACGCCCACAGCGCCCGCTCACCCTCGGGGATGGCGGCGATGAGCGCAGCGGCCTCGACCGGGGTGACGATGCGGTCACGCTTGCCGTCCGGCCGGCGCAACTCCAAGCCCTTCGTCGGATTGATCGTGACCCCCTCGTCGCGGCGGATCGCGCGGCGGTAGATCGCGCGCAACGGGTCGAGCGTGTTCTGCACCGTGCTCGCGCTGAGCCCTTCCGCAGTCAGCCGGTCGGCCAACTCCTGCACGTCTGCACGCCGCATGTCGGATAGTCGCTTGCGGCCGAGCGCGGGCAGCACGCGCTTGTCGAGGCCAACGCGGTAACCGCGCAGCGTCGCCGGTTTGTACCGGCCGCCGGAAGCCGTCGGGATCGACCCATCCTTCGCGCCGGCCATGAACGCCTCCGCGGCCTCCCGGATGGTCGTCGCCGTGGGAGTGCGCAGCTCGCCGCGCTCGACGGCACCTTCAGCGTCGCGCTTCCAGCGCTTCGCGGTGTCTTTCGCTCCGTGTCCGTGGAACAGCTTGCGTATGCGCTTCTTGTCGCGCTTGCTGTACACGGTCGCCTGCCACGGGCAGGAGCACTTGCCGCCCTTGCAGCGGCGACCGTGGCGCTGTTCAAGTCCCGTTGGGTGTGGCATCACACATCGCCTCCCTTGCCGGCCTCGCGCGCGAGGATCACACCGAGGAGCCGGGTCATGCTCTCGTCCTGCTCGGCGGCTTTGATGCGCAGCCGCCGCCACTGCTCGGCGGTCAGCGTAACGCGGACCATCTTCGTCACAGGCTCGGAGCCCTTCTGTTTAGGTGTTGCTTTTGAAGTCATAGCTTACAGCTTAGCATATGTCTACACCGCTATAATGGGATCGGTCACAGCACCCTCTCCGCGTTCCGGTCGAGCCATGCCCGCAACTCCGAGACGGGGATCAGCTTGCGCCGGCCAATGCGCACGACCCGCAGCTCGGGCTCGATCCTTTCGTGAAACAAGTCCCAACTGACGCCGAGTGACTGGCACGCCTCGTTGATCGTGAGCGCCGTTCGTGGTGGTGGCGATCCACTCACGCCGCCGACCCCCGTGTGCTCGCGGCCGGGGTGGGGTGGTGGCGCCAGCGGCGGCCGAGGCAGTCTGCGGCGCGACGGCCGGGTTGCCGCGGGCCGGCGGGCAGCTCGCAGAACGCGCGCTGCTGGTCGCGGCCGGGTAGCAGCGTGTAGCGCTCGCCGTCGGTGCTGCCCCACACCCACGGCGGGCCGGGCGGGGCGCAGCGTGCGAGGTTCGCAAGCCGGCGCGGCCCCTGGCAGACGAGCAGGACGTTCCCGTGGTCGCGGCGGGGGTCGGCAGCGAGCGCGTGGCGGTAGGCGTCGAGCTTTGCCTTCACGCGAGAGGTCGGCTCGGTCGCGCGGTCGATCTCCAGGTAAAAGGTGATCTCGCCCTCGGGCAGCAGGTAGCGGCCATACCCGTCCGGACGCACACTCGCCCCGGTGCCCTCCTCCTGCGCCTGCTGCTCACCGAGCCAGCTATACAACCCCTCCTCTGGCCGGGTGAGGCTCCGGTCGATGAGCGCGATGAAGAACGCGGCGGCGGCGCGGCGGTGCTCGAGGTCGGGGATCGAGAGGCCCGGCAGCCGCCGGCCGGGAGCGCCGATCGCGCGCCGCCCGTTGGGGGAGAGAAACCACAGCGCCTCGGCGCTGCCGCCGCGCGTGGAGCGCGTCGGGAAGACACGCACCAGCAGACCCCCAGCTTCGAGTCTGAGCAGGCGACGACGACAAGTACGAAGACCAGAGAAAAAGAGAAGATGAATCTCTGAGGTGGAGAGGGGCTCGTGTTGGGAGAGCCGGTCGAGCAACTCCCGGTCACGGATGGTCACGGCAGGGAGATACGGGGGCTTCATAGCCGCCGCCCCGGCCAGGGGAGATACTGGTCATTGTCGGGGTTTTCGCCGGGCCGGGATTCCTTGTGGTGGTGCGGGATCGCGGGGGGTGGGGGTGCTCCGTCGGAGGGAGCATCGAACGGAGCATCCAGCGGAGCACCCCGCGAACGCCTCGGGCCTCCTGGTTCATCGTCCAATTCGTCGGCCTGGGCACGCCCCGGCGGCGGCTGCCAGGCCTTGCCGTAACGCTCGCGGATCGTCTCCTCAATCGCTCGGCGCTCGCTCGCGTGCTCACGGGCGCGCTGGCGGATCGCGCCGGCCATATCACCGGGCGTGGGCTTCGGCGGCGGGAGCGTGGCCGCGGTCGCGGCGGGCAGCTCGCGGCTGTCGTGCAGGATACGGCAGGCGATGGTGTAGGAGCCGAGCGCCTGAAGGTCGTGCGCGTCGAGGCGCGGCTGGAAGTGCGGCGCCATCCGTTTCGCGTCGGCGGCGGCGAGCGCGAAGCAAATCTTGGTCTGGCAGTTCGCGTCGATCGCCTCGTCAAGCTCATGGTCTGCGACCTGCGCGAGATGCTGATGCGCGAGCACCAACCCGAGCCCGTAGCCCCTCGCTTGGGCGAGCGCGGTCGCCATCCCCTGCGGCAAGTGACAGAAGCGGTGACACTCATCGATCAAGCAGAGGAACGGCGGGCGGTCGCTGAGCGCGAGCGGCCCGAGACGCTGCGCAGCCTGCCACGCGCGGTGCAGCAGCACCGACCCGATCAGGTCGGCGGCGTCCTCCCCGATCGTCTGCGGCAGCGATACCAACAGCCACCGCCCCGCGCTGATCCGCTCGCGCATGTCCGGCGCCCCCGGCTGGCAGAGCATGTTGCGAAGCGCGCGGTTCCCCAGCAGCGCCCGCAGCTTGTTCGAGAGGGGCGCGAGCGCATTCACCCTCGCCGGCTCGCTGAGCGTCTGCCACTGGCGCCAGAACACATCGAGCGCCACCGGGTCGCTTGCGCGGTAGCGGGAGCGCTCGCCGGGGTCGATCAGCAGCGTGAGCACGTCCGCCAACGTCGGTGGTGGCCCCGCCGGGTCGCGGCCGACCAGCAGCGTCGTCAGTGCGGAGCGCAGGATGTCCTCGGTCCTCGGCCCCCAAAACCGCGCGAACAGCCTGGCGAAAATCCCGCAGATCGCCTGCGCCTGCGCGTCGCCCTCACCCGCCGGGCACGCCAGCAGATTCAACGCCGGCGGATACGCCTGGTCGCCGAGGTCGAGCAGGTCAACATCCCCCTGGTGCTCGCGCGGTACGCGGGCGAGGATGTTCTCTGTCAGCTCGCCGGTGGGGTCGAGCACGATCCCGCCCATCCCCGCGCGGATCGCCTCCAGCGTCATGTTCAACAACAGGGTGCTCTTACCGCGGCCGGTCGGCCCGAGAACATGTGTGTGCTGCAAGAGCGCCTTCGGTTCGACCCTTACCTCGCGGTCAAACCCGGCGTGGTCGCTGCGCCCCAACAGCAGGCCACGGGAGGGCGCCTGTGCGACCGGCGCGACCCTGCGCGACGGTGCCTCACTGAATGACAGCGGCGCCGTGCCGCTTTCCTCGGGGACCGGGATCAGGGCCGCGGCCTCAGCGCTGCCCAACAACAGCCGTGGCCTGACGGGCGGCAAACACTGTTTGGGCCGTGTGGCGCAGAATGGTTCCCAGGCGCGGCGCAGCCCGCCGAGTTCGCGGTACTGGCCGAGCGCGGCAAGCAGCCCACCCAGCCGGCCGCGCGCCCGCCGCCGCCCGATCGCCCACCCGCCGACCCGCAGCGTCCCGGCCAACAACGGTGTGCTTGCCTTCGCGTCGATCGCGCGGGCGCGCTCCAGCGAGAACGGGTCCGCCGCGCGTGTCGGTGCCGGGCGGCTCGTCGGGTGCGGCGAGGACGTGAACATGTCAAGCATCTCACCCAAAAACGAGAAGACCGCCTGAAGCACGCGCAGTGAAGCACTCGGCTCAAGCCCACGACCCGAGCGCAGCCGCCCGGCCTGGCCCCGTGCTTTCGCGCTCGCTGAGCGCGGCGGGGCCTGCAACACAAGCTGCACGATGCCGCCCTCGCTGGCTTCCTGCGCGCGCAGCGACGCCAAGAGCTGACCGGCGGGGTCCACGCCGTGATCCACGCGCAACGGCAAAAACCGCGAGCCGACCGCCGCGAGGCTCGCAACCCGCAGCCGCACCACCCGGCCACCACCACCAATGGCGGGCGCCTCGCCCTCCGGTGCGACTGTGACACTCCCGAGTGCCTGCTCGATCGACGCGCGGACCTGCGCCGGGGATAGCCCACCGGAAACGAACACTTCACACGTCGCGCAGTCCTCCAGCGATGACACCGACAGCGCGACCCACGGCGAGGCACCAACCCACCGCCGCGGCAGTCCGCCGGCGAGCGTCCGCGTGAACGCCTCAAGCGCCGCACGCGAGACCTGCTCGCCAAGGCGAAGCTCCCAACGGCTCCCCGCCGCCGCCAGGCGATGCCGGCCCCACAGGCGCCCTGCGAGCACCGCAAGCCAGCCGGCCGCGACAACCCCCGCCGGCAGCCACAGCCGGCCGAGCAGATAGCCCGCCCCACCGAGCAGCCATCCCACCGAGAAGTGCGAGAACGAGAGGGATTCGATCGCGCGGACGTACCACGCGCCGCCCGGCCCAGCCGCAGCGTGCCCGACATGGTGCGCAGCGTGCGCGAGCGCATGATGATGGTGGTGATGTGCGTGGTGCCTTCTCATGGTGCGGTCTGGACTCTCCTCTCACGAAAGAACTCGCAATTTCGGCGCTCGGGGTACCCCCTCACTTGCTCCCGGCACCCAAGGAAGGTCGATTTCGGGGGCCTCGCGGAACAGCCAGCGGCAAAAGAATCCGCACGCCGCGCTGGGCGCCCGGTCCCTCCTTGGCAACCCAGAAAGGTCCAAAACGGCCCCGTTGTGTGACAAACCCGCCGCTCGCCCTGCCGCAGCCGGACCCCGGCGGGCCGCATAGCTGTACGCAATCCGGGTAAGCCACAAGCAGCCGTGCATAACCAGAGCGACATGCAGCCCCCCAACCGCGACGGGTGGCCTCAGCCACCCGCCCTGCCCGCGCTGGACCTCCTCGCCGACCACATGCGCCAACGGATCGTCTGGGCGCTCGCGCACCAGCCCCGCACCCCCACCCGGCTCGCCCACGCCCTCGGATGCAGCCAACCACTCGTCAGCAAGCACCTTCGCATCCTGCGCGCCGCCGGCCTCGTAGAAAGCCGCCGCCATCCCCGCGACCGCCGCGTTCACATCTACGACATCCGCCGCGAGCCCTTCAGCAACATCGAAGACTGGCTCTACGCCATCCAACGCAACTACCGGCGCCGCCACCCACCCCCAACCGACCCGTACACCTGGAACTGACCTCATGCCACCGACGCTACCCAGCACCCCGCCACAACACAAAGCCCGATTACCGGCGGATTACTGGGGATTACGGTCTAGTCAGAGAATTAATCGCACGACCCGCGACGGCCGCGCATGTCTACGACAACCTGGGGCCAAAACCTAGTGGGTTCACCGGCGACCCATCAGTCGAATCCTCCTCTTGAAAGCATTTCTCGGATACGAACAGCTCGCTGTCATCAATCCGTCGACCGCGTACAGCATCGGCCATCACCCAGTATGCCAGCTCCCCTTCACAGTCGCCATAAGACGGGCATCCGCAAAACGCCATCTGAGCCAAAATGTCGTCTCGACATCCCAAAATGCTGGCGGGATAGTCCCCAACGAGGTCCCAAAGTGGAATCCCTGTCCTGCCACAATTGCGGGCACCGTTATGTGAACGGCGTCAAACTCTTGCGCGATCTTCACCCATTCCGGGTATACCATTCCATTACATGATAAAGCATAGGAACACACGAAGTCCACCCACTTTGTAGCACTGGTAATCTCCGCGATTCTTACACCCTCGTCTATTACCATCTCCCACGTAAACCACGGCTGCGGATACAGCATCGATCCACTCGGTCCCAGCATTGCTCGCCACATTGAACACCCAGCGGCCGTCGCTGTAGACGTATAGAAACCACGATCGAGTGGCTTGACGCTTGGATTGTATCCACTGGCCTGACAAGCTGTCACAAAACTAGACTCGTTCGGAGAAGGAGTTTCGCCAGGACGCAAAATATGCCTTGCGGTTCTGGTCCAATGCTGGCGATCGGGCCGCCTCAGAAATCTCATCAAGTCAGGCTCGCACTCTCCAATACGTTGCAGCAGGCCACTGTGTGTAGCCATCTCGTCAGCGACGAGAGGGTCGATCATGCTACCCATCCCTGTCTCAGCATCCATAAAAGCATCGGTGTAGCGGCTCATTACATTCGCGAAATGGGTAACCAACAACCAGCTTGTCATCTGATCTCCAGACAGCATTTGCTGCCCGGACCACTGCGGAGGTGCCGCATCCAGTTCGGCTATACGGCGCATCAATAGTTCACGCGGCGAAATTACCATTCGAGTCGCGCATGCTTCGCAATCAATCGCACTTGATGGTTACCTTAGCACCCCAGCCGGATTGCTTTCGCGACGGCGGGTCGTAATCAGGCCCGAGCTCGTAGTCGGCGTAGCCCCAGCCTTGGTATACGCCACTCTCGCACGAAACGGCCACGTTTACCTTGCCATAAGCAGTATCGCCCTTGGAAACATACCCCGTTTCGGCAACTTTGCTACCGTTCTTAAACAACACCGCGCGAAGTCGGAGATTAAGAACGCTGTCCGTGCACTGTATCCACACTTCGAAATTGATCGTTCCCGGTACGTGTGACGACTTATGTGGGTGGTCCGCTTGCAGATTGCATTCTATAATCGGCTTTCCCAGCGACGCACGAGCACCACTAAATTCGCTGGGTTCGTTCACCGTAATTTCTATTGATTCTTCTCCTTCTTCTTCCTCATTGATTTCACAATTGGTTTCACAGTTGCCTTCGCCTGGGCCATCCACGTGTGTTTCGCTAGCAGGTCGTTCCGTTAGCTTCGCGCGTTCTTCGGCTTCCTTTTTCTTTGCTTCTTCACGTGCAACCCCTTCTCGTACCGCCAGTTCTTTCAGTTGTCCATTGGCCGCCCCGAGATATGGCGCTTCGACTCTACCAACGCCACCGGTGCCATTTGGAAATTCACCAGGGCTTTCGATGGGTTCTGTCTGTAGCGCCCGGCCGATCTCCGGGATGTATGAGTCGCCGCCGTTGGTGCTTGTTCCCGCGGCTTGTGAAGGTTCGGTCGACAGTCCGTTAGCTCCAAGCCATGCGTACTTGGGCGGTGTCGTACCCCGTTGAGGTACACCGAACTCCGTGCTGTTGTACGTCGAGATAACTTTGGTAGCGGATTCGTTGTCTTCGGCCGTTGCGACTATATTCCCCTGTAGATCGCGCAACTGCAGGATTGGTGATTTACCAGCTTCATCGACCGCAACGAGCCCACCTTCAAGACCGACGATGCTGCGAGTCCATTTCCCTTTGCCGTCTGCGCATTCCGCTTTACCTTCTTCTTGGCATGTCCACGAGAGTTCGCCGCCCGCGTAGTGGCTGATTACAGTCGATTTCACTTTAGTTTTTTCGTTTTCCGACACTGTTTCCATTACGTTCCCAGCAGGATCATAAATGTACTTGTCCAGCTGTTCGTTCTGTGTCTGGGTCGCCACCTGGTTATCCACATAGTAAGTGCTAACGACGGCATGTTCACCCGCGTCGGCGGCCGGGAGTTTTGTTACATTGCCGAAGGTTTCATATTCCACGCCGCCGTCGATCAATCGATTGGCGCTGTCATACGAATGGCTTTGCACAGTACCGCCTTCCGTGGCGCACGTTTCGGTCGCTGATTCGCGCGTAGTCAAGCTCGTGCGGTTTGATTCTTCGTCGTATGCGTACAGTCGGCTTGTGCAGCCTTTGCCCACCGGCGTTTCCTGAGCTTCGGTAAGGCGTCCGGCGTTGTCGTATTTGAATTTCTCTTTGGCGAGTGTGCTTGTTTGTTGCAGCGTTTCGCCGTATATGGAAGGGACGACACTATCGCTGAACCATACGGGTGCTTCTTTTTCGGCGCAGTTCCGTGTCTTGAGGTATTCAAGGCTCGTCGCCTCGCCGATCGAGTTGTATGCGGTGTTGGCGCACATACCGTTGGGGTATATCTCGCTGATCATCTTGCCTTCTACATCATAGTTCGCTGTGAATGTGCCCGCAGCCGAGTCTTCGAGCTTTTCCAGAGAGCCCGTCGTAGTGTTGTAAGTGTATTTTTGGCTGCTTTTGGCTTCTTCGCCCTTTCCTTCGGTGATTTCGTTGAGCCGGCCGTCTCCACCTTCTTCGTAGGTGTACTTCGCAACGTTGCCCTCCGCGTCGGTGTATTCCACAAGCTGGCCGAGCGTGTTGGACTTCGTTGTGATGGTCTTTGTGCTGCCTGAGATGGTGGCGCTCTGCTTTTCCAGTCCGCCCGTTTCCGTGTTGTATTCGTTGGTTACGGTCGGCAACGCTGTACCGTTTGCTGGCGATGCGATCTCTTCGCTCGTGAGCGCACGGCCGGCGGGATCATAGGTTTGCTTCTCGGTTCGGGTTACGTTTTTCGATCCGCTGCCGAACTTCTCTTCCGTCACTTCCGCGTCATCCCAGAGGTTGTACGAAGCAACGGTTGTAACCGGCAGTTCAGGCAGCGCACCTTCGGGTTGTAGCGTGGGCTGCGTGCGACACACTAGGCCAGCCCATTCGGGGTGCCCCCCGCAATTTGAATATTGTGAGTTTTCGGTTGCGGTGTAGTAGATGATCTGAGTTCGGTGAGCCCCTGGCGTGCTGAACTTGGCCACACTACCGCTACGGAAATTTGTAATCCAGAGATTTCCTTCAGGATCGACTGTCGCCCCCGCCGGTTTTTCGCCTTCGGTGGTGAGTTCGGCTGCATATCGTCCTTCTGGCGTGATCTCGGTCACCGAGTCATATTCTTCATCAGTGACCCACAGGTCCCCCTTCGCGTAGACGATCCCGGTGGGCCATCCCGCAAGTTCATGTTCTTCCAGCTTGATTTGGAAAAGGAATTTACCTTCGGGGTTAAACTCCTCTATTCGGGAATTCCCCGTGTCCAATACCCAGAGGTTCCCGTTTGGGTCTATGGTGATGCCAGTGGGCCACTTGAATTGGCCTGTGCCATTTCCTGAAGTGCCAAACTGACTGAGATATTTTCCTTCTGCGCTGAACTCCTCTATACGGTCGTTTTCTTCATCGGTTACCCAAAGATCGCCTTTGGCGTCAATCGCTATATCTTTCGGTGAATCAAACTGCCCGTTCCCTGAACCATAGGAGCCGAACGCAGCCACATATTTACCTTCAGGGTTGAACTCCTCGACACGATTGTTGCCTTCATCTACAACCCAGAGGTTGCCTTTACTGTCGAGAGCGATTCCGTTGGGATTGTTGAGCTGGCCTTCTTCGGAGCCTTTAGAGCCATATTTGGCGAGCAGCGTACCCAGCGGGCTTATCTTGTCGATATGGTCATTAACCGCGTCCACGACCCAGAGATTGCCATGAGTGTCACTTGCTATGCCTCGGGGACCGGCGAGAGTCAAGCCTTCGGACGCTTCCGCTTCCTGGGTATAAAACTGACTACCGTATGCTCCTTTAGATGTGAACTCCTCTATGCGTCTGTTTTGATTGTCGGCGATCCAGAAGTTGCCCGTCGCATCGATCGCCATTCCCGTAGGACGTTTTAGCCTTCCATTACCTTTCCCCGACGAGCCGAACTTGCTAAGATAGGCGCCTTCCGGGGAGAACTCCTCAACGCGGCTATTTCCGGTATCTAGCACCGCGATGTCACCTTCCGAAGTTACGCCTACAGCGTCGGGTTCTTTGAGCTGGCCTTCTTTTGTGCCTTTTGTACCAAACTTAGTGAGATACGTTCCTTCTGAGCTGAACTCCTCCACGCGGCTGTTACCTGCGTCCGTAACCCAGAGGTTGCCTTTTGAGTCAATCGCTATGCCACGAGGTTCTTGGAAGTCTCCATTACCCGTGCCGTAGATACCGAACTTGCTAAGATATTTCCCTTCTGAATTGAACTCCTCGACACGGCTATTGGCGGTATCGGTGACCCAGATGTCACCTTTTGTATCGATGGCAATGCCGATGGGTTGAGCGAGCTTCCCATTTTCAGACCCTGCTGAGCCGAGCTGGCTGACGTATTTACCTTCCGAGCTGAACTCCTCGACACGATCATTGCCGCTGTCAACCACCCATATATGCCCAGACGAATCGATGGCGATGCCCTTCGGTTCGTCCAATTGCCCGGTGCCGCTACCTTTGGTGCCGAATTGGCCGATGTATTTACCTGCGGAACTGAACTCGTCCACGTTATCGCCGCTAGAGTTGACGACCCAGAGGTTACCCCCGGAGCTCATCGCGACTGCATACGGGCTAAACACATTGGTGCTACCAAATTGGGAAAGGTAGTGGGCTTCTTTGGTACCGGGTGAACCGGTTTCCACCACATCACCTGTCGACGGGTCATATAGCGTAGTTTGCTTTAGATCTAGTCCCCCAGGTTCTACGGTCGTTGAGGTGGGTTTCCGTAGCTTCCACCCCAAGTTACCCTGCCCGCCGTAGGACGTGGTTGATGTCCGTACGTCCTTTTCTTCTCCATCGCCAAGTAGCGCCGCGCTGGTGGTCTTGGTCAAGAGGTCGTATTCTTCGTTGTACTTTTCTTCAGCTTCACGAGAGCCTTCGTTGTAGAAGTTGTGTGTGACTGGACGGGCCTCTACTTCTTCACCTGTGGACAGCTTGACTTTGTGTTCGGGGCCGGTGACCTTGAGGAGGTTGGTTTCCTTTGCTATACCGGATTCTTCCTTGTTGTATTCGTTTTTAGTGTCAAGTTTTTCTGAAACTTCTGCCGATAGACATTCTTTTTTGGCGACAGATTTGCAGCCTTCTTTGAGGGCGGCCGCGCGGTTGTCAGCGCTGAGTGTACGGACTGTCTCGTCAGCTTCGTCGTATTCGCCCGTTGTGATCCCGCCGGTAGGCGTGGCTGTGTTCACGGTTCGTCCATGCGCGTCCCAGTAGCGCACCGTGGCGCGTTTATAACTGCTCGCAGGCCACGTCTGTGGTTCATCTGGCGGAAAGATCGCGACGCCTTCCACAGGGTCGTCCGTCTGAGCCCATTTCTTGACTTCTTCTTCGCTCAAATTATAAGGCGACCCGGTACCCGATGCTGGGATGGCGTACTCGATTGTTGCTCCAGGCTGGGGGGCGTGGGATTCTCCTTCCGTGCCGGTCCCGCCTGCGGGATTGAACGCTATGACGTTGCCTGAAGTATCTGCCGTGACGCAGAGCGACGACGATGCGCACGAGACACTGGTGAGTTTGTCGCTGAGGATGTATTCCTTTGTCCACGATTCGCCGCTGTTTTTTGAGACAAAGACGTTGCCGGCGTTGTCGACCGCGACGCATGTTGAGCTGCCGGTACACGTAACCGCAGTCAGGTCTGTCGTGCCGTCGATGTCGTGTTTGGCGGCGGTGGCAGTGCCGCTGCTTTCAATTGTCAGCTTGATCGCGTTTCCGCTGCTGTCGACGGCGACGCACGATGTAGTAGACGTACACGCGATGCCATTGAGCGCTGTCGAGCCATCGACGTCGGTTTCCTTCCACGACGATGACTCGATCTGGCCCGTGCTGGTCGCTACGTGCACCCGGCCGTTACTGTCGACCATCGCGCAGAACGACGACGATAGGCAGAACACGCCCTTCATGGCCGCTTCGCCCTGGTACTCGAGCGTCCACGAGGTGGACGCCGGGCTTGTTGAGTAGCGGAAGTAGCCGAGGCCGTCCTGCCCGTCCACACAGAGCGATGCCGATGCGCAGGAGATCGTGTCAACGCCGTACGATGGGCTGTATGCTTCACTGAACGATCCACCCAGTGATGTGGCGTAATACAGTTTGCCGCCTGCTGTTTCTTTGCCGTCGGCGAGCAAGCATAGAGAGGCAGTCGGGCAATCTATGGCCTGGCTGGGGCTCTCCCCGCTTGGCCCGTTCCATGTTTTCCATGTCGCTTCTGCGCTGGTGCTCACGTTGGTGGCGTAGATCGCCTTGCCGGCGCTGTCGCTGAGCACACAATCGGTCGTGCTGGGAATGCAGGAGACTGCGTTTACGCTGTGACCGCTGTCGATTGTCTGCTCGAACATACCGACTTTGCTAATGACGGTCGTGCTCGCGGCGCTCGATGCTGCTACCGCGCCGCCGCCGTTGATCGCTGTGACGTTGACCAGCAGCTTGTGGCCGACGTCTGTCGATACGGGAGTGTAGTTCTGGTTGGTCGCGCCGAGGATCGGGGCGCATTCGCCGCCGGATGTGTTGCAGTCCTCCCATTGGTACCCGTACACCACGGGGCTATCGGTCCAGGCGCCGTTGGACGCAGCAAGCCTCACGCCCACGGCGGGGGTACCGGTGATTTTGGGTGCTTCGGTATTTTTCGTGAGAAGCGTCTGTTCTTTAAGCTTTTCTTTGACTTCTGTTTCCGACCAGCTCGTTTTGGGGTGGGCTCGCGTGACCTTCATCAGACGACCTGTGTTCGAGTCACCGGCGACCGTGCCATACACAAGCGTCCAAGGCTGCTGGCCCGGCGGTGTCAGCGACGTTAGGTGCCCTTCGGCGTCGTATCCGTAGGTGGTCTTCAGAGGATGTGCTAGGCGAGGATCCCACTCGCTGCGTAGGCGGCCTTTGCTGTCGTATTCGTATCGCGCGACTTCTACTTTGGTTACTTCTTTCAATGCAGTGCTGTACCCGTGGAACCAGACCTTTTCAAGATGGCCCTTGTAGCTACCCCATTCGGTTGGGTTTTCGCCTGTGGCGATGGTTTCTTTGGCGTATTCGAAGGTGAGTGCTCGACAGCCGGCGACGAGTGGTGTGCAGGACGAAACTCCGGCGGGTATCGGCGCGAGCGCTTCCTTGGGCTCGGCAACGACCTTTTCTTCCTCTTCCACGGCCGTGTATGTGTACGTCGTGGACGTTGATGCCAATGGGCCACCGGATTCCACCGGAAACCAACTTGGACGTGCCCATTCGTTGACAAGGTTGGAGCCGTTGTCCACGACATAGATACGACCCGATGAGCTGACCGCGACGCCCTGGGGTGTCGTGAACTGTCCCTGTCCCGTCCCAGATGATCCAAACTTTGTTATAAAAACTCTCCCGGGAGCGAACTCTTGAACTCGGTGATTTCCGGAGTCCACCACATAAACATTTCCCGTGCTTGGGTCGGCGGCGATCCCGTAGGGCGATGAGAACTTGCCGTTTTCACTTCCGGCTTCTCCGATTTGACCCACATGCGTTCCCGCCGTCGAGAACTCCTGCACCCGATTATTACGATAATCGGTGATATAGAGGTTACCGCCGGAAAGCGCGATGTCGGTGGGACCTTCGAACTGTTCGCTGCCTGTACCTTTCGAGCCAAACTTTTTCAGGTATTCCCCTTTTTCGTTGAACTCCTCGATCCTGTTATTGCCGAAATCCGCTACCCACACGTTGCCGCTGGAATCCACCGCCACGCCAGCAATCGTTGAGAACTGCCCGTTTCCGGACCCAGCTAGCCCTGCTTTGCATTCGCTGGTACAGATTTCGAATTCGTCTTTGCCAGTTTTGTTGACCCCCCAGCCAAACGCCTTAATAAACGTTCCGCCTGATGAGAGCTCCTCTACTCGGTTGTTGCCCTGGTCGCTGACGTACACGTTGCCGTTACGTGGGTCGATCGCTATACCCCACGGGCCGATGTACTGTCCCGCACCGGTGCCCTCCGATCCATATGTCTCCACTAGAATACCCTCTGGCGAGAACTTCTCGACCAGATCGCTTTCGTTGCTGACCGTCCACACATCGCCAGCTGAGTCCACCGCGTCGCTTATTGGATGCTTTAGCTGTCCCGCTTCCGCACTGAAACGACTGCCAAATGTTGGAGTAAGAGTTGCGGCTTCACTTGGTTGTTCGAACTTGGTTTTGCTGCCGGTGGCCGCATCCGATAGTATGTATTCGCTGATCCCTTTGCCTGATTCCTTTTCCTTGGCTTCCAGCTTTAGGCTGCCGCTGTTATTTGGGGATTCGTATTCACCTTTGGTGTTGCGGGTAAATGTTGTACTGGCGCCGTCCGCTTTTAGGACCATATTGCCATTGGCCAGTGCAGTGAGACCCTCTCCAGCACCAAGGCTGATCGTCCACTGTGGACCTAGTGGGCCGTTTGCTCCAGCGGTCGGGGTGCGCGATTCGTAGGTACGAGACACCCCACTCAAGGCGCCGAGCGAAACGTCGCTCGCATTCAACGAAAACTCACCGTATGTCGGGTCTACCTCACCCGGCCCGATGGCCACTGGACTAGGAGCATGCACACGGAACGTCAATTCTTCCTGGGCAACATTATTGGCATTATCTGTCGCAGTAACGATCAAGGAGTGCGTTCCAGGTGTGTAATCGCGAGCCGCGAGCGTGATTTCACTGCTCGCCGTACATGGCCCTTCCGAACACGACGCCGTAGAACCGTTCACTTCGTGCCCGTCGACGCTCACAGTGATCGATTTGATGCCGGAACTCTTTGTGGCGCCTTCCCCGTCGCTCGCTTCGATTTTCAGGTGCGGTTCACCCATCGGCAATTCGTTGCCGTTCTGCAGGCCGACAACTTTGAGGTTGTGAGGCGGAGAGGAGTCTACCTTGATCTTCTCGGGATAAATGTCCTTGTATAGACCCACATAATCTTCGGCGAGGGCTTCAAAGCTGTCTTCGCCGTTCGACATACCAGTCTTGTACGTATAGCCCTGGTCGTTGTACGACGGACACTGGATGCCTTCGCATTCTTCATCGTCATAATAGTATTTGTTATCACTCCAGCCGTAGGTGCCTACTCGATAGAGACTCAGACCAATCCCGGGGTCTTTAGCACGCACTTCAAACGCACCATGATGTGGGCCCAGCCATCCCCCACTTCCATAGAGGACGTTCGGAACGTATTCTTTGGTCTGCGAGTTGTAGATTGTCGAGCTAGTGGTGTTAAATTCTAGTTCCGGTCCTTTTTCCTGCGATATGTCTACATACCCATTTGTGAGGGTGTTTTCCCCCCAGTGACCTTCTCCCGCGCCAAAGGACTCCTGCTCGTATCCTACAGTGTTGTTATTTTCCGGCGCGGCACCACCTGCTATCGTTTCGGGGCAACTCAAAGCGGGCTTGCAGGCATACCCACCCCATCCACGGCCTTCTTCGGTCGCTTCCGGCATTGGATCATAGTCCTCGGTATAAGGGCTTTTTGGAACATAGAGGACCACGTAGTTAGCTATGTGCGAACCAGAATCGTTCCAGTGACCTTCTACGTGCGCACGGGTGATCTGTGATTCACCTCGTGTGGTGTAGAACAGCCCACCCCATTCTTCAGAGCTATGATCATTGGATATCAGCTCGGTCCAGCTGCCACCGGACGGGTGTTCGGGAGCATTAAAGTTTGGACCATTGCGATTGAAGTACCACTCGGTACGATAGTTATAGTATCCGTTTGACCAAACGGGATCTTCCGCTTCCGGATCGACTACGATCGGTAGCTTATAGTTACCATCGGCAAATGATTCCAGAGTCACACTGATGATATCGCCAGATGTGACCTTCACAGACAACGGCACCAAGGTTCCTTCCGCGTCACGCGCCACCGGCGCGAGAATGCGAGCCACGATGGTGCCCACGTCGACCACGCTCACTGAACCCGCGCTTCCTTCCTCGACCAGACTCGCGCCCTGAGGCATCGTGACCTTGTAATTAAGCTCAGTAGGGCTATCAATCGAACGCAAGACCGTGTCCATATCAAAACCACTTGTCGTCGGCTTCACGAGCGTATCGGTGTCAGTCTGAGTGTTTGGGTACATGACAGTGACACCATCGATGGAACCCTCGGAGCCGCCAAGCGAAGTGCCCTGTTCATTTACCGGGGTCAGCGAGACGCCAGTGTCGGCGAGCGACACGCCCTGGCCCAGCTGCTTGGGAATCTGGATATCGACCAGTGGTGTCTTTGAGACGAAGGCGTCGCCTTCTTCGGTCAAGCTCAGGTCGATTGGGATCAATCCGTGCGTGGTCTGGACAGCCATAGGAGCTGTAGATTCAATCGCGCTGTGCTTGCCCCCAGGCCCTTCGATCTGCGCGATATTCGCCGCGGGAAAATGAGTGATGTTTTCTCCTGCTGGCAGCTTCGGCGGGCCACCCGCAGGTTCTTCCATCACCTGCGTGAACGTTTCGCGCGCAACCTTCGCCGCTTCGCCTCCGTTCAACCCAGCGTACTTCAGCTCCGATTCCTCGCGGGCCGCAACGGCTTCTGGGGACGCCAATTTGGCTTGCCTTTCTGCTTCGGCCTGTTCTGCGTCTATCGTCGGCAGGCCCGCAGGGAGAAGGAGCCGACCTTCAAGTGGAGAGGGACCGGTCCCTTCGGCGGGAGATGAGCCTTCCACGGGCGACGCCACAGAGGACGACAAAGTTTCGGAAGGCAGTTCTTCCGGGGACGGACTGCTTCCCCTCGCTTCTACCTGGCTTTGAAGATGTTCTGCTTCATTGATCAGCGCGCCTTCCAGCGACGACAGGGAGGAGCCAGTCTGTTCGCCACGAGGCCCGATTTCAGAAGGAATTCCTTCACCCACCGCCAGTGCAGGAGAAACCGCTAGACCAACCAGACAGCACCCCACACCCACCAACGCTCGTCGCAGCGCAGCCCCCATCCAGGTCATTTTGCCCTCCCCATCGCTCAGGTATCAAGGTAGCGAACACAGAACGTTTACAACGCCTACTGCACCACGGCGAAGTTGCCTCGGGCCTACGCTATTCGGAGGCAGTGCTACCGCTGCTGCGTACGAGGCTCCCCCTATCCAGCTGAACAGCGCAAGAGCCGCGACGACATTCGCGTAGGTCAGTCTGTCGGCAAGGAGCTTCAGCATCGGTGGCCAAGGATTGAGGATGAGCCGGACGGAACATTCGCTGGTAAGTTTGTGAAGCCAGAACTCTGGCGAGCTACGAAACCGTCCCAGCCCAGTACCGATCCCAAGAAGCCCAGCAAGCATCGACGTGACAACCCTACGCTGGCGGCGAATCTCTCGCTTGCGAAGCACCGCTGTAGAGCGCGGTGCGACCCGGGGATAAGGAAGGAACTGACCATCGATATGGAACCTACCACATGGCGCTGACGGAGGTCTGCACGGAGGGTTGGGGATGTGCCCAACACCGCCAAGGACCCCCAGGTCGCGCTCGGCCGCGCCATCCGACTACGCCGCGAGGAACTTGGCGTCTCCCAGCAGGATCTCGGCCTGGAGGTCGGCTACGACCAGGGATGGGTCTCGCACATCGAGAACGGCCGCACCAACCCCGCCTACGGCACCGTAGACCGGATCGCCCGCGCCCTTGGGTGGCCCATGTCCCGCCTCGTCGCGCTCGCCGAGTCCGTCGAGACTGAGGACCGCAAGCCTCTCGACCAACCACTGCACCCCTAGCGCACCCCACCGCGTGTAGGGCCGTCACGAACTCGCCGGCCACGGCTGCAGCTCGGGCCGCCGGCATCCAGCTCGGGCATAGCAGCGGCTCACGACGGCCAACAGACTGCCCGCACATGCGCGAACTGCCACGAGTTCCGCCACGACCCGAGAATCCTGCCTCCAGATCTGGCTCACCCAAGCTAAACCAGCAAGCTCCGGGACAGGGACTCGAACCCCAAATTCGTGCTCCAGAGGCACGCGTGTTACCGATTACACCATCCCGGAAGGGCGACATAGGAGCATAGAGGACGGGCCACTCGGACCCGCGCCCGCTGACGCCTTCCGCCGCGTGGTTGAGAGCGGCTCGTTGGAGGCTCGCCAATATTGTGGTAGCATGTGGCCATAATGCTGTCGCAGATGGGCATACGCGAGCTGCGCGACAATCTGACCGCGACGATTCGCCGCGTGCGCGCAGGCGAGACGATCGAGATCACCCATCACCGGGAGCGCGTCGCCGTGCTGGCGCCGCCACGGATAGACCGCATCGACCGCCTGCACGAGGCGAGCGACGTCACCCCTGGCGTCCCTCTCGCCGCACCGCTGCGGCGCCATCCGGTGACCGGCGCGCTCACCGCGAGCGAGGCGCTCGAGGAAGACCGCGCTGAGCGCTGAGCGGCGTCTCCTCTACGCCGACTCCTCGGCGTTGGTGAAGCTCGTCGTCGACGAGCGGGAGAGCGCCGCGCTGGAAGCTCACCTGGCGGCACAGCCGACTGTATTGGTCACGAGTCGACTGGCAACCGTCGAGGTTGCGCGAGCCGCGAAGCTGGCGAACCCTGCTGCGGAGGTGCAAGAGGATGTTGAGCGCCTGCTCTCCTCATGCACGCTCGTGGCGGTGAGCGCACAGCTGTTGCGCGCGAGTCGCGAGCTGACCTCGGCGAAGGTCCGCACACTCGATGCGATTCATCTCGCCACCGCGCTGCACGTGGAGGCCGATGAGCTGCTCGCATATGACCATCGCCTGCTGGCCGCGGCCACCGCGCAGGGTCTGGCGGTGCTCGCCCCGAGCCCTGCTTGAGCCACCCCAAAGCCGAGCGGCTCCCTACCCCTGCCGGCCCTGCTCTCCCTACCCCCCCTGCCCCTCACCGCCCGGCGCGAAGAACCCTGTTATGGAGCCCTCCAGGCCCGGGTCGAGCACCAGCAGCACCTCGTCGCCCGCGTCGATCACGGTGTCGGCCTTGGGGACGAAGCCGGAGCCGCCGCGCAACACCGAGATGATGAGGGAGCCTTCGGGGAGCTCGATGTCGGCGACGCGGCGGCCCACGGCGGGGGCGCCGGGGACCACCTCCAGCTCGATGATCTCCAAACGCTCCTCTTCCAGCGCCAGCAGGTGCACGAGGCCGTAGCGCGGCACCTCGTGCTCGATCAACCGCAAGATCAGGTCGGTTGCGGAGACCGCCGGCTGGATGCCGAGCAGCTTGAAGTGCTCGTGGTTGCGGGGGTTGTTGACGCGGGCGATGATGCGGTCGCACAGGTACTTCTCCTTGGCCACCTGGCACACCAGCATGTTGTCCTCGTCGTCGCCCGTCACCGCCACCACCAGGTCGGCGCGCTGGATGCCGGCGCGCTCCAGCACCCACAGCTCGGTGGCGTCGCCGTACTGGGCGGCGTGCTCGAACTCCTCCTCGATCGACAGATAGCGGGGGCGGGAAGACTCGATCAGCGTGACCTCCTGGTCCCTGGCGATCAGCTCGCGTGCGAGGTTGCGCCCCACCTTGCCGGCGCCGACGATGATCGCGTACACGCTACCGCCCCCGCTCGGCCGCCCCGGCTGTGCCGGCGGCGACGTGGAGGCGTGGTTGGGGTATTGAACGAGTCATTGTCGACAGACCTCAGGCGGCGTGCTCGACGGTGAGCGCGCGCTCGAACATCTCGATCGCGTGCCGCGTGGGTGAAATCGTGTGCAGGCCCAGTTCGCCATACCAGCCGGCGCGCGCGGGGTCCATCACGCGGGCCATCACCTTGGGCACGTCGAAGCGCTTTTGGGCGATCTGAGCGATGATCAGGTTGGTGTTGTCGCCGTCGGTGGAGGCGATGAACACGTCAGCGCGCTCCACCCCCGCCTGCAGCAGCGCTTCGACCTCCAGCGCCGTGCCGATCGTGAACAGGCCGCCGGCCTCCTCCCAGGAGGTGGCCTGGCCGGCGTTGAGACGCTCGTGCGAGAGGGGGTCCTCGTCGAGCACCGACACTTCGTGGCCGGCGGCGAGGGCGGAGCGCGCGACCGCCGAGCCGACGCGACCGGCGCCAACGATCAGGACGAACATGCTTCGCACATTAGACGATGCCCGCCCCCGCTGGCTGTGCCGTGGGGAGCTCCGCGTCGGGCGCCGCGCGCGGCGGCGGGGCGGTGACGATCACGCGACAGGGAGCGCGGGCGACGACGTAGCGCACCACGTCGCCCGCATACGTCTCCAGACGCCGGTGGCCGCCGAAGTGCACCCCGCCGCGGATCCGCGAGGGCGCCTCGGCGCCCAGCACGATCGCCTCCACGCCGCGGCGGCGGGCCTCCTCGACGATCGCCTGGCCGACCGAGCGGGCGCGCACGGTGGCGGTCGCGACGTGCACGCCGGCGTGCTCCTCGCCAAGCGTCTTGGCGCGCGCCAGGGCGGCGCGAGCGCCGCGGAAGTGCTCCTCCGGCAGGCGCGCGTCGAGTGTGAGCGCCATCGGCATCTGGAAGATCCACACCGCCTCGATCGTGGCGGTGTCGATCGCCGCTTCGGCCTCGTCGGTGGGCTGGCCGGCGACCAGCAGTGCGGCGGTGCGCACGATCTCGTCGTCCGGCGCGTCGCCGTGGAGCGGCACGAGGATCGAGCCGTACTCGCGCGCGCGGGGCTGCTCGGACCGGAGCACCTCGGGCGCCACGGTGACCCGCTGCAGCGGCGAGCTTTCGTCGAGATGGCGGTAGACGAGGTACAACACGATCCCCGCCGCCATCCAGCCGAGGCCGACGTAGCGGGCGGGTTGGTGAACGAGAACCAGCGCCACCCAGCCGGCGGCCGACAGCAGCGCGCCGAGCACCGCCAACAGCGGCAGCCGCCCGCCGCCGACACGCACCGACAGCGGCATCCGAAACGGCCGGCGCCGGTGGGGCTCGCGGTAGCGCAAGCGGATCACCGACAGGTGGGCGATCGTGAACGACAGCACCGCGCCAAACGCGTAAATGCCGACGAGGAAGTCGATGTTCTCCGGGATTACCAGCACCGCCGCCAGCGCGCCCGCCAGCAAGATCAACACGTACGGCGTCGAGCGGCGCTGGTGCAGGCGCCCGAGGCGTGAGGGGATCTGGCGGTTGGTGGAGAGCGAGTAGGCCAGACGCGACAGCCCCAACATCGCCGAGTTGGCGGCGGCGATCAAGGTCACGGCAACCACGGCGCCGAGCGCGTAGCGCGTGAATTCGGCGACCGCCGCCGGGCGCAGGCTGCTGGCGAGGCCGATCACCGGGTCGTCGAGGTAGCCGTGCGCGAGGCCGGAGTGGGTGCCGTGGATCGGGAAGGCGGTGACCGCGAACAGCGCCACGCCGAAGTAGGCCACCACCAGCACGACGATGCCGCTGGCCAACAGGCGCTGCAGCGCACGACGGCTGGCGATCACCTCGCCCGCCAAACCGGAGGCGTACTCGACCGAGGTGAACGCCATCGTGGTGATCGTGATCGCGAAGATCAGCCCCGACCAGCTGGGGGCGCTGCCGAGGTGGACCTGAGAGGTGATCTTGTGGGGGTTGAAGTAGAGGATCAGCCCGAGCGCGATCACGAACAGCTCGAGCGCCAGCGCGCCCACCACCAGCGCCCCGATCCGCAATCCGCGGCGCGAGGAGAGGCCGCGGATGTTGGAGAACACCACGTAGGCGATGATCGCCAGCGACAGCGCCAGCGCCTCGTCGCGGTTGCCGAGCGGCGCCCAAAACACCTTCAGGTATTGGGTGGCCGCGTAGGCGGTGGTGGCGATCAGGATGATGTAGTCCAGCAGGATCGCCCAACCGGCGATGAACGACACCAACTCGTTGAAGGCGTAGCGGGCGAACACGGTGGAGCCGCCGGGCTCCTGGTGCAGCGAGGCGCCCTCCACGTAGGTGAGCGCTGTGAGCCCAAACATCAGCGCCGCGATCAAAAACACCAGCGGCGTCAGCCCCAGCGCGTGGTTGACCACCACCCCCAGCGAGAAAAACACGGCGGACGCCAGTGACGTGTAGACGATCCCGAACAAAATCGGGCTGCCGAGCGTACTGCCGAGCGCCGACGCGGTCCAGGCAGTGAGCCGCTCGCGCGCCGGCAGGCGCGGCGCGTGCGGTTCCAGCCAATCCCAGTCGTCGACGGGCGTGCTCACTGCTTTGAGGTTATGAAGCCCGGCGCGGCGTCTCGGCCGCGCCGGGGATTAGTGCTCAGGTAATCAGCGGAATGATGAGGATCGCCACGATGTTGGCGACCTTGATCATCGGGTTGATTGCGGGGCCCGCCGTGTCCTTGAAGGGGTCGCCGACCGTGTCGCCAGTGACCGACGCGGCGTGGGCATCGGAGCCCTTGCCACCGAACGCGCCGTCCTCGATCAGCTTCTTGGCGTTGTCCCACGCGCCGCCGCCGGCGGTCATCATCACGGCGAAGAAGAAGCCCACCACGATCACGCCGATCAACATGCCCCCCAGCGCCTGGGTGTCGATCAGCCCGACGATCACGGTCATCCCGATCGGCAGCAGCGAGGGCAGGATCATCTCGCGTTGGGCGGTGCGGGTGACGATGTCAACGCAGGTGGCGTATTCGGGTTCTTCGGTGCCCTCCATGATCCCCGGGTGCTCGCGGAACTGGCGGCGCACCTCCTCGACGACCGCGCCACCGGCGCGCCCGACGGCCTCGATCGAGAGCGAGGCGAACAGGCACACCATCAGCCCACCGAGCAGCAGCCCGATCAGCACCGGCGGTTCGTTGATGGCGAAGCTCAGGGTGGTGCCGTGCGCTTCCAGTTCCTGCTTGAAGCCCGCAAACAGCACCACCGCGGCGAGCACCGCCGAGCCGATCGCGTAGCCCTTGGTGACCGCCTTGGTGGTGTTGCCAACCGCGTCCAGCGGGTCGGTGACGTTGCGCACCTCCTCGGGCAGATCCGCCATCTCGGCGATCCCGCCGGCGTTGTCTGTTATCGGCCCGAATGCGTCCAGCGCGACGATCAGCCCGGTGAGCGACAGCTGGCCCATCACCGCGACGCCGATGCCGTAGATCCCGGTGGTGCCGCCCCCGGCGAGCTTCCACGCACCGAGGATGCCGAGCACGATCACCAGCGCCGGCAGCGAGGTGGCCTGCAGGCCGGAGCCGAAGCCCTGGATGATGTTTGTCGCGTGGCCGGTGAGCGACGCTTTGGCGGTCTTCTTGACCGGCGAGAAGCGCGTGGAGGTGTAGTAGTCGGTGATGAAGAACAGGCAGGCGGTGACGCCGATCCCGATCAGCGCGCAGAGATACAGTTTCCACCAGCTGATCGACTCCGAGGTGGTCTTCAACACGACGTCGTGCATCAGCCAGTAGGTGACTGGCGCGAACGCGGCGGCGGCCAGCAGGCCGGAGAGGACGAGACCCTGGTAGAGCGCGCGCTCGACGTTGCCGGTGGTGGTGCGCACCGCGAAGGTGCCGATGATCGAGGCGATGATCGCCACGCCCCCCAACACCAGCGGGAAGAGCACCACGCGCGTTGACTGTTCGAAGGTGAGCACCCCCAGCAGCATCACCGCGACCGCGGTGACAGCGTAGGTCTCGAACAGGTCGGCCGCCATCCCGGCGCAGTCGCCGACGTTGTCGCCGACGTTGTCGGCGATCGTCGCGGGGTTGCGCGGATCGTCCTCGGGGATGCCGGCCTCAACCTTGCCCACGAGGTCGGCGCCGACGTCGGCCGCCTTCGTGAAGATGCCGCCGCCCAAACGGGCGAAGATCGAGATCAGCGACCCTCCGAAGCCCAGGCCGATCAGCGCGTCGACGGCCGTCTTCTGGGAGTCGTTGAACACGGCAGTGAGCAGCCCGTAGTAGCCGGACACGCCCATCAGCGCGAGGCCGACGACCAGCAGGCCGGTGATCGCACCGCCGCGGAAGGCGACGCTCAGCGCAGGCGACACCCCGCCGCGGGCGGCCTCGGCGACGCGCGCGTTGGCACGCACGGAGACGTTCATGCCGATGTAGCCGGCCGCGCCGGAGAGGATGCCGCCGATCGCAAAACCGCACGCGACGGCGATGTTCTGCACGAAGATCAACGCGACAAACACGACCACGCCGACGGCGGCGATCGTGATGTACTGGCGGTTCAGGTAGGCTCGCGCGCCCTGCTGGACGGCGAGCGAGATGCTCTGCATGCGGTCGTTGCCGGGCGAAAGCGCCAGCAGGGAGCGCGTCGTCAGGAGGCCGTACACGACGGCACAGGCGGCGCAAACGAGGGCGACGACGACCCCGTGGTTCGTCAGGAAGCTGCTCAACTGAAAGTCCTCCGCGGTAAGTTGGCGTGCGGCGCGAGGATCGCGCGCACTGTTGTCCACTCCCGCCCGGATCGCTCGTCGAGCGCCTGCCCCGGCGGAAAATCGGGGGCAGTCTATCGTGATGCGCGGCGGAAGGCGTTTAGGTAGGTTCTACCGTCCCGGCACCCACAGGCGGCCGGTCGACTCCGCGGGTCCCGGGCGGCGCTGGTCGGCGCCTGGCTGGGGCTGAGGCGGCGGCTGACCGCCCGGCGTGGTGGGCTGTCCCGGGGTGCTCGGCGCGCCCTGGGCCGCCGGGGCGCCCTGAGCCGCCGGCGCGCCGTGACCCGCCGGGGCGCCCTGCTCGGGCGACGGCGACGGCGGGGCCGTCGTTTGGCGGGCGTATGCCATCTGCAGCTGCGACAGCGCATCGCGCAGCGCCCGTGCCTGCTCGGGGGCGCGGCGCTCGACGATCGGCAGCAGGCCGCGCACACCGTCGATCGCGTCGCGCACCTGCTCCAAATCGCGCTCCGGGTCGGCCTGTGCGGGCTCGTTCTGAACGGCGTCGCCCGTGCCGGCGGCGCTCATCAAGCCGAGGCGACGGGCCCCGATGTTGAGCAGCGACACGGTCGCCTGCAGCACCATTTCGGCGCTTGTGATGCGGCTCATTTCGGCTTCGTAGGCGGCCCGGAGCTCGTCTTCGCTCGGCTGCCCCGCACCCCCCGGCCCCGCTGTCGCCGTCGTGCTCTGCGTGTCCTGCGTGCTGCTCACACCGTCACCTCCGCCGCATACGTTTGTCTGGTCTCAGCCACTGCCGCCGCGTACACTTCCTCGCGGGTGGCGCCCGCCTCGATCATCGCCCGCTGGCGTTGCGCACCGTTGCGCTCGGGGAACACCAGCTCGATGCCCAGCTCGGCGCGCACCGGCGCGGTCCACGCCGCGAGGCGCTCGATCGCCGCGCGCGCAGGGTACTCCTCCAGGCGCTCCAGGTCGACCAGGCGGCCGTCGAGGCCGTAGCGGATCGCGCGCCACATGTTCTCCTCCACCATCCGGGGCGTGGGATCATCGAACGGGACGCTTTCGTCCACGTCGCGCGCGGCCTGCGCCACGCAGGCCACGATCAGCGCCGCCAGCGCCTCCGACTCGCCCGCCGTGGGCTGCGCGTCGCAGATCCGCACCTCCACGGTGCCGAACGCGAAGTGCGGGCGCACCGACCACCACACCTGGGTGAACTCCACGATCGAGTTGGTGCGCAGCAGCGCCTCGATGTACTCGCGGTAGGCCCCCCACCCTCCGAACGCGTCGGGCACGCCGCAGCGCGGGAAGCTGCGGGTGAAGCTCTGCGTGCGCGCCGAATGCAAACCCGAGTCGCGGCCGTCGAGGTAGGGGGAGTTGGCGGAGATCGCCAACAGCAGCGGCAGCACCGGGCGCAGCCGGTCGCACACGCGCACCGCCCGGTCGGCGTCGCGCATGCCCACGTGGGCGTGAAGGCTGAACGTGTTGTTGCGCCACGCCACATATTTCAAGCCATCCTCCACGCGGCGGTAGTGCTCGGTGTCGATGATCCCCTGCTGGCGGTAGTCGGCCCACGGGTGGGTGCCGGTGGCGCCCAGCGCCACCCCCTCCTCCTCCGCCATCGCGAACAGCGCTCGGCGGCGCTCGCGCTGGCGCGCCAGCGCGTCGTGGAAGTCGGTGCCCGGGCCCGACACGATCTCGATCTCGGCGCTGATCAGCTCGCCGGCGATGTGCTCGTAGAGTTGGTCACCCACCCGCCCGCGCGTGCGTGCGACCTCGCGCAGCTGCTCGAAGCGCGGGACGAGGTCGAGCGTGGCGGGGTGCAGCAGCGCAAACTCCTCCTCGATGCCCACGGTGCCGTCCACCGCGTGCGCGAAGGTCTCCGCCGCCCGGTCGAGGTCGATGCCGCTCCCGCTCATGCGCTCAGGCGTCCACTGGGCGGCCGCCGGCGAGGCACCGGCGGAGGCGAGGGTTGGGGAGGCGGGCCGTCCATATCGTGGCGGTCGGCCAGCCGCGGAGGCAGGCAACGATTGGGGAGGAGGAGGTGGTTGTGCATTTACTTTTCGACGCTAACCAGCTTTATTTTGTGAAGCGGTCAGGTCAGGTAGAAGTAGAGCGCGTAGAGGAGGTCCACGGCGGGGCTGGATGTGTGGACGGTCACCTCAGGCGGGACGATCAGCAGCGACTCGGAGTAGTTGAAGATGATCTTCACGCCAGCCCGCACAAGCTCGTCGGCCAGCTCTTGGGCGACCGCGCCGGGGGTCGCCAACACCCCCACCACGATGTCCTCGTCGTCCACCATCTGGCACAGCTCGCGCGGGTGGCGCACCACCTTGTTGCCGATCGTCGTCCCCACCTTGTCGGGGTCCACGTCGAAAATCGCCACCACCCGGAAGCCGTGGTCGGCGAAGATGTCAGAGGAGGCGATCGCCGTGCCGAGGTGGCCGGCGCCGAACAGGGCGATGTTGTGCTGGCCGGCGGTGCGCAAGATCTTGCGGATCTGCGACACCAGCGACTCCACGTTGTAGCCCACGCCGCGCTTGCCAAACTTGCCGAACCCCGACAGGTCGCGGCGGATCTGCGTGGAGTTGACGTGGGTGTAGTCCGACAGCTCCTGCGAGCTGATCGTCTCCTTGCCCATCTTGCGCGCCTGCGTCAGCACCTGCAGATAGCGCGACAACCGTGCCGCCACGCCCAGCGACAGCCGCTCGCTCGGCTGCCCGTCACCGCTGCCGTTGTGCTCGGCCGCCTGCGCCGCCCCGCTGAGCTCCCCGAATGCCATCGCCCGTGACTATAGACACGGCACCCGCCGGCTCACAGCGGGCGTTCTCCGGTGGCGTACACGTCCAGCGGCAGGTAGTCGGGGTAGACCAGCCGCTCGGCAAAGCGCGCGGCGCTGGCGATCATCGCGGCGTTGTCGGTGCACAGCACCCGCGGTGGCACGTGCACCCGCGCGCCCAGCTCGCCGAGGCGGCGGCGCAGCTCGCCGTTGGCCGCCACCCCGCCTCCCACCGCCAGCCGGTCGAGTCCCGTCTGGGCCAGCGCCCGTTCGGCCCGTTCCAGCAGGCGATCGACGATCGCCGCCTGGTAGGAGGCCGCGAAGTCGGGGGCGCGAGCGGCCAGCTCCCCTTCGGACAGCTCGCGCACCCGGTACAGCAGTGCGGTCTTCAAACCGGCAAACGAAAAGTCGAGGCTGTGCGCAAACGCCTGGCGACCCACGCCGAGACCCGGGCGCGGGCCGCCCGCCGCGAACGGGAAGGCGGTCGGGTCGCCGTCCTTGGCGAGGCGTTCCAGCGCCACGCCGCCCGGGTAGCCGAGGCCGAGCATCCGCGCCCCCTTGTCAAACGCCTCGCCAGCGGCGTCATCCAGGGTGCTGCCCAGCAGCTCATATCCATCGTGCTCGCGCACGTGCGCCAGCAGCGTGTGACCTCCACTGGCGATCAAACAGACGAAGGGAGGCTCAAAGGGGCCCGCCGCCGCGGGCGAGGCGGCGCGAGGTGCCGCGGTGCCGTCAGGACCGTCGGTGCCGTCAGGACCGTCGGTGCCGCCGGGATCGTCGGCGATGAAGTTGGCCGCCACGTGGCCCTGCAGGTGATCGACGGCCGCAAACGGCAGCCGGCGGGGGGCGGCCAGCGCCTTGGCGGTGGCGAAACCCACCAGCAGCGCGCCCACCAATCCGGGGCCCCGCGTGGCGGCGACCAGCTCGATTTCCTCCAGCGTCGCACCGGCGCGCTCCAAGGCGGCGTCGACGACGAGGTTGACGATCTCCAAATGCTTGCGCGAGGCGATCTCCGGAACGACGCCGCCGAAGCGGTTGTGGGCCTCCTGCGAGGAGATCACGTTGGCGTGGATTTTGCCCTCGCCGTCCAGCACCGCCGCGCACGTGTCGTCGCAGCTGGTCTCCAGCGCGAGGATCTTCATACCAACCCGGGGTTGGGCACGTCGTCGAGTGTGCCCGCCAGCGTGGCGGGGGTGCGCCACATCACCAGCGCGTCCTCGCCGTTGTCCTGGTAGTAGCGCCGGCGGATGCCCGCCGCGCGGAAGCCCTCGCGTTCGTAGAGGCGGATAGCGACTGTGTTGGAGCGGCGCACCTCCAGTGTGTACCGCGCCTGCTTGTCGCCCACCCGCCGATACAGCTCGCCAAGCAGCGCCGACGCCACGCCTTCGCCGCGATGCTCGGGGGCGACCGCCACGTTCATCACGTGCCACACGGTCTCATAACGCGAGCAGATCAAATACCCCGCCAACCGCTTGCCCTCGCCGGAGTCGATCACCGCGGCCAAACACACGCCCGACGGCTTGGACAGCTCCAGCACGAACATCGCCAGCGACCACGGCGTCGGGAACGCGCGCCGCTCGATGCCGATCACCTGCGGCAGATCGGTGTAGGTCAAGCGCCGGATCTCGAGGCCCGGCCGCCCGGTGGCGACATCGGTGGTGATCGGGGTGCTCACGACTTGCTCCCAGGGTTCATTCTGACCGAAGCAGCGTGCGGGTCGGGGGCAGCCCCACCGCCCTCCAATGCGATCTCGGCGTCGGGGCGGCGGCGGTAGTCGGGCAGCACCGCCCCGGGATCGCCGGCCGGCGCATCCGCGGCCAGCTCGCACAGCACCCCGGCGTCGATCCGGTGAAGCGGCGAGGCGTCCGCTGGGACCACCACCGCAAGCGCCTCCAAATCTCCTTGAAAACGTAGCGCCCCGTCGCCCACCGCCACCCATTCACGGTCGGTGCCGAGTTCCGCGACCAAGGCGGCCAGCCGCTGTGGGGGCAGCGCGCAGGGCGGGACGAGCTCGGCCTGCGCGTCGCAGGCGGCGAGGAACGCCTCGCCGCGGCGCGCGTCGATCATCGCCAGGACGTTTTGCGGTGCGGCGTGCGTCGTGACACCGTCGCGCAGCGCCGCCTGCGCCAGCACCCGCAGGCTGCCCACACCCACCAGCTCGGCGCCGAGCGACTGCGCGAGGCCGCGGGCGGTGGCGATCCCCACGCGCAAACCGGTGAACGTGCCGGGGCCCACGCCCACCGCGATGCGCTCGACCTCTCCCCAGTCGGCGCCGGCCTGCGCCAGCAGCTCCCGCGTGAGCGCCAGCAGCCGCGAGGTGTGACTGGGCCGCCCGCCGGGAGCGGCCTCGTCGTACGCCCGCAGGGTGGTTCCGTCGGACGATCGCAACGCCACGGCTGTGGCCGGCGTAGAGGTGTCGAAGCCCAATATGGTCATCCCAACGCGCGCACCTCGATCCGGCGCCGGTCGCCGCCGGCGTGCGTGATCGTCACGCGCATGCTCGCCTGCTCCAGCTCGGGGCTCCCCTCCTGCGGCCACTCCACGAACGCGATGGTCGTGTCGTTGAGGTAGTCATCCAGCAGACCCTGGTCCTCGTGCTCCAGACCGCCCGCCAGTCGGTAGAGGTCGATGTGCGCCACCACCACGTCGCTACCGCGATAGCGGTGTCCGATCCCGAACGTCGGGCTGGTCACCGGGTCGCTCACCCCCAGCGCCCGCGCGGCGCCGCGCACCAGCGTCGTCTTGCCCGCCCCCAGCTCTCCGCGCACCAGCACCACATCGCCAGGGCGCAGCGTCTTCGCCAGCTCCGCTCCCAGCGCCTCGGTCTCAGCGGGGGCGGAGGTCTCGCGGGCGGACACGGGCAAGACTTTAGTGTTCGTTTGGCACGCCAACCAAATTGGTTGGAGCGTCGAAAGAGTCATGTTCCGCGCCCGGCGGCTCGTTTCGCCGGCGACGGTGGCGCCAATCTGGTTGGAGCGTCGAACGAGACCGCTCAAGCTCGGCGGGGGAGCTGCCGATAGAGGACGAACTCCTCCTCCCTAGCAGTACGACCGGCTCACGATCACCTCTCCCGTGAGCCGGTCGCATTTAAGCTGCCAATCTCAGAAGAGGCCGAGCTGGTCGGCCTCGGCTGCGGCGTCGGCTGCGGCCTCACCGCCGGCTGACGTGCGACTCGCCCCAGTGCTCGCCGCTGCACCGTCAACCGACGCGTTGCCCGCCGCCGACGCCCCTGCCGACTGCGACGGCTCCTCGTCGAACTCAGGGATCTCCAGCGACTGCGATTGCTCGGGCGCCGGCAGCGCCAGCAGCTCGGGCAGGCGCTGGAAGTCCTCGCGCAGCGTCTGCAGCATCCGCGGCGTGTACAGCGCGGCGGCCGGGTGGAAGATCGGGTATAGCCGCACCGCCCGGCGCCCCACCTCGCGCACCTCCGGCTGCCCGTGCAGGCGCGTGATCCCGGTGGGGTCGTCCCGCAGCAGCTTGGTGGCGAAGTTGCCCAGCGTGCAGATCACGCGCGGCTGGATCAGCTCCACCTGGCGGTACAGGTACTCGCGGCAGTTCTCGATCTCGATCGGCTGCGGGTCGCGGTTGCCGGGAGGCCTGCACTTCAAGGTATTCGCAATAAACACATCCGCACGCATAAGCCCAATCTCTCCCAGCAGCTTCTCCAGCAGTTTGCCCGCCGCCCCCACGAACGGCAGCCCCTGCTCGTCCTCGCTCGCACCCGGTGCCTCGCCGACGAACATCAGGTCGGCATCGGCGTTGCCGGCGCCGAACACCACAGTTTTGCGGGTCGCCGCCAGCTCCGCACAGCGTTCGCACGCCTGTGCTTGCGCGTACACCTCCTTCAGGGCCTCGCGCCGCTGCCCAGCCGAGAGCTGGCTGTCCTCGCCCGACATCGTTGCGGATGCTAGCTCCCCGAGCCGTTGAGGGGCACTGTCGGTGCCTGGCTGCAAATCCGAGGCTGACATCTGCGTAGATGAGACGAACACGACAATTCAGATCGATCTGTGCACCTGCTCACACAGCACCTCCGGACTCCCACGGGCCACGCCAACCGCTGTATCATCAGTCACAGGCCATCACCGGGCTAGCCCAGGATGGACCCGAATCACCTGAAGCACAAACTCTTGTCGCGCCGGTATCCGCAGGAACTGGACCGAGGGCCATGAGCCGAAACCACCACCGACTCGCGTCACGCGCATGAGGACGCTGCGCACCGTCGGGGAGCTGCGCGCCGCGTTGGCGCCAGCCCGGGCGGCCGGCTCGACGATCGGGCTGGTGCCGACGATGGGCGCGCTGCACGAGGGGCACCTGACGCTGATCCGGCAGGCGCGCAAGGAATGCCGGCAAGTCGTGGTGAGTATCTATGTGAATCCGACCCAGTTTGGCCCAAAGGAGGACTTGGCGAAGTATCCGCGTCCGCGTCGGCAGGACTTGGCGTTGTGCCGCAAAGAGAGCGTCGACCTGGTTTTCGCACCGCAAAATCTCTACCTGCAGGATCACTCAACCTTCGTGGAGGAAAGCGCGGTTTCGCAAGGCCGAGATGGCGCCTCCCGGCCCGGTCATTTTCGGGGCGTCGCCACCGTGGTTTTGAAGCTCTTCAATCTCACCCGTCCGACGAAAGCCTACTTCGGCCAGAAGGACGCGCAGCAAGTCGACGTCATCACCCGGATGGTGCGCGACCTGGATGTGCCGGTGAAGATTGTCGTCGTGCCGACGGTGCGTGATTTCGACGGTGTGGCGCTGAGTTCGCGCAACCAATATTTGTCGACCGAAGAGCGGGCCGTTGCGGTCGAAT
>DATMLP010000007.1:0-190753 GCA_035570415.1 Solirubrobacteraceae bacterium
ACGCGCAACACCGACCCCGGTCCCGACGGCCGCGCACTGCTGCGCAACCTCGTCGTGCGTGAAGGTCGTCGCGGCGGACCTGCCCTGCAGGTGCGGCTTGTCAGCACCGACGGCAAGCTGGAGGAGATCCCCGAGCTCGCGGCGGCGCTTTCCGCGGAGCTCGGCGAGCGCCTCTCGGGAGTTCTGTGGACGCGCTCCGGTGCGCTTGCCGAGACCACCGCCGGCGGCGAGACCGAGCTCGTCTGGGGCGAGTCCGAGCTGCCCGAGCGGCTCGGCGAGCTTGACCTGCGCATCTCTCCGGAGGCCTTCTTCCAGACCAACACCGAGATGGCCGAGGTGCTCTACGGCATAGCCGCCGAATATGCCGCGCTAGAGGGCTGGGAGCGCGTCTATGACCTCTACTGCGGGATCGGCTCGATCGCGCTCACACTGGCCCCACGTGCCGGTGAGCTGTGGGGGATCGAGCTCGTCGAGCAGGCCGTCGCCGACGCCATCGCCGCCGCGCGACGCAACGACATCGAGCGCGCCCACTTCTTCGCTGGCGATACCCGTCTGGCGCTGCCCGAGCTCGTCGCACGCGCCGGGCGCCCCGACGTGGTGCTCGTCGACCCGCCCCGTGCCGGGCTCTCCGCCAAAGTCGTGCGGCGCATCATCGAGGCCGCCCCCAAGCGCATCGTCTACATCTCCTGCAACCCCACCACGCTCGCGCCCAACGCCGCCCAGCTCGTCGAGGCCGGGTATGTGCTGCGGCGCGTGCGGTCCGTCGACATGTTCCCGCAGACTCACCACGTCGAGTGCGTCGCGCTACTGGAGCGCGGGTAGGCTTCGCTGCCATGCGCGCCGCCACGATCCGCGAGCAGGAGATAGTGATCGAGGAGCACCCCGATCCCGTCGCCGGGACGAATGAGGTGCTTGTAAGTGTACATGCTGCTGGACTCAACGGCGCCGACATGATGCAGCGCCGCGGCCTCTACCCGGCGCCCCCCGGCTCGCCGCAAGACATTCCCGGGATGGAGCTCGCCGGCGAGGTCGCGGCGCTCGGGCCGGGGGCGGAACGCTTCGTGCAGGGCGATGCGGTGATGGCGATCGTCGGTGGCGGCGCGCAGGCGGAGCTGTGCGTGGTGCACGAGCGCGTGCTGATGCCCGTGCCCGACGGCGTCGCGCTGCAGTCCGCCGGCGGGCTGCCGGAGGTGTACGCCACTGCCCACGACGCCCTCTTCACTCAAGGAGAGCTGCGCCCCGGAGAGCACCTGCTCGTGCATGGCGGCGCTGGCGGGGTGGGCACCGCGGCGATCCAGCTGGCCCGCGGGGGCGGCGCGCGTGTGACGGCGACCGTGCGCCGCGCCGAGTCCCGCCCCGAGGTCGCCGCGCTCGGCGCCGAGGCCATCGCCCCGGAGGGCTTCGCCGAGCACGGCCCGTTCGACGTGATCCTCGAGCTGGTGGGCGCCCCCAACATGGTGGACAACCTGAACGCGCTCGCCACCGGCGGTCGGATCGTGGTGATCGGCGTAAGCGCCGGCGTCAAGTGCGAGCTCAACCTGCTGGCGCTGATGGGCAAGCGCGCGCGCATCCACGGATCCACGCTGCGCGCGCGGCCGCTGGAGGAGAAAGCGCTCCTCGCCCGCGCCCTGGAGCGCGAGGTGCTGCCGCTGTTCGCCACGGGCGCGCTCACCGTGCCGATCGCCGCCACCTTCCCGCTGGAGCAGGCCGCCGACGCCTACGAGCGCTTCGCCGCCGGCGGCAAGCTGGGGAAGATCGTGCTCGATATTCGGTGACCAGGCCGCATGCGGCCTGGTCCGGGGCAGCGCATGCGCTGCCCCGCCCACCGGCGCATGCGCCGGTGGGAACAGCTCAGTAGGGAGGCTGTGACGCCCACCACTCGCCAAGTGCCCTGAACGCCTCCCAGAAAACGCGCTTGGCGTCCTGTTCGTCCAGCGAGTCGTCGATGTTGGGCACATACAGCCCGTCGATCGTCAGCGTCAGCTGCTGGATCTCGCCGAAACGGGGCTCCAACGGCCGCGCCAGCGGGACCTGCAGCTCGTTGAGCGTCGCCAGCGCGTCCTCGCCCATCGCCACCACGATCTTCGGCTGCACGATCGCGATCTCCTCCACCACGCGCGCCATGCACGAGTCGATCCCCACCCACCCTTCGGCCAGCGACGCATCCCCCAGCGGGCACTTCACGCACAGCGTCCCGTACACCGCCAGCGGGTCGATCGACAGGCGCTTGAGCGACTTCATCAGCGCACTGCCCGCGCGCCCGTAGAACGCCACGCCCTCCTCCACCTCCGAGGGCACCGGCGCGTACTTCAGCAGCATCACGTCCGCCTGCGGGTGGCCGCTGCCCAGCACCGGCATCACGTTGCCGCGCGGGCAGTGCGGGCAGGTCTGCAGCTCGCGCGTCAACGCGTTCAGCTCGCGGATCGCCCGCTCCAGATACTTCTCGCGAATCTCGTCATCGGTGGCGGGCATCGACGCCGTAGGATTTGACGGCTGCCGCGCTTGTCCTTGATGCTGCACCGCCGCTTGCGGGGTCGCCGACTCGTGCCGCGGGTCGATTTGGCGGCTGCTCATCGCCGCTATCGCTCGCCGGTGGCGCGCCGCACCCGGCGCGCGCGCCGCGCCCGCCGCGCGGCGGGCGGGGTGGCGCGGGTCTCCAGGAACTTCAGCGCCTGCACGTACAGCAGGCTGGTGGGGCGCGTCACGATCTCGGCGTCGCGCAGCGACTGCAAAAACTCCTGCGGACCCTCCCAGTCGCGCATTCGCACCCGCACCGAGCCGAGGCCCTTGGCGACGTGCGCGTCCGAGCCGGCGCCCGCCGGCAGGCGGTACTTGGCGGCAAACCGCGCCGCCTCCTCGTTGAACGCGCCGATCGCCACCCGCGGGTTGAACACCTCGATCGCGTCCACCTCCGCCAGCACCGGCAGCAGATGCTCGTAGTCGGGCACCGCGTGCATGCGGTCGAACGGGTGCGGCACATACACCACGCCGCCCTGGCGCTTGATCTCGGCGATCGTCTCGCGCAGCGTCAACCCGCGGGGGATGCGTTCCTCGACGAACAGCCCGATCACCTCGCCTTCGCCGGCGGTCTTCACCTCCTCGCCCACGATCACCCGCGGCGCGCCGTCCATCGCCGCGGCCCGCTCGCGCGCCTCCAGGGCGCCCGACACCTCGTTGTGGTCGGTCACCGCGATCGCCCCCAGCCCCTGCTCGCGCGCGGTCGCCAGCAGCACCTCCACCGGCGTGGCGCAGTCGTGCGAGTGGTCGGTGTGCATGTGCAGATCCACGTCGATCGTCTCCCTGCTCGCCATCCGGCGGCGCAGCGCAGGGTCCCCGCGAGGGTTGCGGCGGCGGGCGTCCAGCTCGCGGTAGAGCTCCTGCGCCTCGTCGGCCACCGCGCTCCAGGTGCGCTTCGCCGCCGCATCGGCCGGCGCCAGCAGGCGGTACTCGGCGGGGAAGTGGCGCTCCATCAATTGCGCCGTCTCGGGGCGGCTTGCCGTGCGTGCGTCCAGGCGCCCGAAGAAGGTCGTCACGAACCGCCGTCCCAGCAGCGTCGAGATCAGCCGCTCGGTGGGGGCATGGAAGCTGCCCACGTTCAGCGCGCGCGAGTGGCGCAACGCGGCATTCGCCGCGCTCGGCGCAAACGGCTCGTGCACGTGCACGAAGTCCAGCTCCACCCCGCTCAACAGCTCCTCGATCGTGCGCGCCACGTCGATCGGCAGCGCCCGCGTGGGGCGCGAGCCGCCGTCGCGCGCGGCGCTCTGCAGCTGGGGCACGTCCAGCGCCTCGCCCACCGCCACCACCGCCGGCGCGCCGTGCCCCGCCTCCTCCAGCAAGCTCGCCGGTCGCTCGCGCGCGGCGCGCAGGCGACGCCGGGAGTCGCGTACCCGCTCCTGCGAGCGCGACGGCGCCAGCACCAGCACGCGGTGGCCGCGGCGGGAGAGCTCCCCGGCGAGCTCCCGCACGTACACGTTCACCTCGTTCCCCTCCGCCTCCCACGGGTACGGGGTAACGTGGGCGATCGCGTACGGCGCAGCCATCGACCTCCAGGTTACTTGGCCGCGGAAGCCGCCCTCGCCGCTTTTTTGGGCGGCCTGCGCGGCTGCGCGCCCGTGCCGGGCTTGCCGGTGTAGCGGGCGATGAACTTCTCGGTGTCGGCGCGCGCCTGATCGTCGGGGCGCTGGTTGTGGGGCGACTTCATCAAGTACGACGACGGTCCATCCAGCTGCCCCGATACGCCGTGGTTGAGCGCCAGCTTGCAGCAGCGCACCGCGTCGATCACGATGCCCGCCGAGTTGGGCGAGTCCCACACCTCCAGCTTCAGCTCGGCGTTCAGCGGCACGTCGCCGAACGCCTGGCCCTCCACGCGGATGTGCGCCCACTTGCGGTCGGTCAGCCACGGCACGTAGTCGGAGGGGCCCACGTGCACATCGTGGGCGGGCAGCTCATCCTCCATGATCGACGTGACCGCGTTGGTCTTCGAGATCTTCTTCGACTCCAGCCGCTCGCGCTCCAGCATGTTGTAGAAGTCCATGTTGCCGCCCACGTTCAGCTGCGAGGTGTGCACGATCCGCACCCCGCGGTCGCCGAACAGCCGGGCGAGGGCGCGGTGCACGATCGTGGCGCCCACCTGCGACTTGATGTCGTCGCCCACGATCGGCAGGCCCGCCTGCTTGAAGCGCCGGTCCCAGTAGTCCTCGCGGGCGATGAACACAGGGATGCAGTTGACGAACGCGCACCCCGCCTCCAGCACCTGCTCCACATACCACTTGGTGGCCTGCTCGCTGCCCACCGGCAGGTACGACACAACCACGTCGGTGTGCGTGTCCTTCAAAACCTTCACGATGTCGGCGGTCTCGCCGGGCGCCTTGACGATCTTCTCCTTGAGGTACTTGCCGAGGCCGTCGTGGGTCATCCCGCGGTGCACCGGCACGCCCAGTTTGCTCGGTACGCCCCGCTTGCCGGTGGCGAACTTGATCGTGTTGTTCTGTCCGGCCCAGATCGCCTGGCCGAGGTCTTTGCCCACCTTCGCGCGATCGATGTCGAACGCGGCGGTGAACTCGATGTCGCGCACGTGATAGCCGCCGAGATCCACGTGCATCAGGCCCGGCACGCGGTGGGAGGGGTCGGCGTCGGCGTAGTAGTGCACGCCCTGCACGAACGAGCACGCGCAGTTGCCCACGCCGATGATCGCCACGCGCACCTTGTCCTGCTGGTAGCGCGCCTTGCCGTTGGTGGTGGGGGCGCCGCTGTCGATGGTTGGGGTCATGACCGGAGACTACTCTGCGCGCGGCGCGCGGTAACACCTCGAGGTCGCGGCATGCGTCAAGCTTCAGGCGCCGAGAGCGCGCGCCGCACGTGCCAGATGCGCTGTGCCACCGTCACCACGCTGAGCGCCGCCAGCACGTATACCGTGTACGCCAGCAGTTCGGACGTGCCCAGGACGGCCCCCTTGCCGAATGGGGCTCCTTCCGCGCCGATCAACCCGATCGAGAGGATCACCACCCGCACCGGGCGCGTGGCGATCCCCACCTTGCACTCCACCCCCAGCGCCTCGGCGCGGGCGCGCGTGTAGGACACCATCAGCGACGCCAGCACCGCCACCACCACCGCGGCGGCGGCCACGCGGTCGCCGCGCAAGGCGAAATATCCCGCCACCGCCGTCAGCACGATCCCCTCCTCGATGCGATCCAGCGTCGAGTCCAAAAACGCGCCGAACGGGGTGCCCTTGCCCGACATGCGCGAGTAGCGGCCGTCCAGCGTGTCCATCACCGAGCCCACCACGAACGCGATGCCGCCGAGGAAGAACAGGCTTTCCCACACCAGCGCCGCCGCCACCACGTTCAGCGCCAGCCCGGTCAGTGAGATCGTGTTGGGGGTCAGCCGCGACTCGATCAGCGCGTTGCGCACCAGCTCGCGGCGCTGCCCGCGCACGCGCGGCGCGCGCCCGTGGCGGGCCGCGCGGTCGCGGCGGCGGGTCCGCCGCCCACCGCCCAGCGGCGAGCGTCCGGCGTTGCGGCGTCCGGCGGGGGTGGCTGGTGGTGCATGACGCGGGGGCATCTCCCTACGTGCTCGCCCCCTCCAGCCGCGGCGGGGCGAACCGCCAAGCGCCCGGTCGTGCGCGGGCCAGCCACAGTGCGCCGTAGGCCGACACCCCGGCGGTGAGCGCGCCCAGCAGTGCGTCGATGATGAAGTGGTTGGCGGTGACGATGATCACGAACGCAATCAACAGCGGATACACCAGCCACAGTATCCGCAGCGCCCGCCAGCGCACCAGCCGCGCCAGCGGCCAGCCGATCAGCAGCGCGAACGCCACGTGCATCGAGGGCACCGCCGCATACAGGTTGGTGAGCGTCGCACCGGTCCCGCCGCCCCCGTGCCCGGTGTCGATGCGCATCCCGGTGACGTCCGCCACCGGGTCGAAGAAGCCCCACTCGGGCATGAACCGCGGCGGCGCCGTCGGGAACACCGCGTAGCCCACCAGCGCGATCGCCATCGCGATCATCAACATGTTGCGCACGAAATAAAACGAGCGGTTGTGGCACAGGTAGAGGTAGATCAACGCGCCCACCGTGACCGTCGTCTGGGCGTTCACATACAGCCAGCTCGACACGTCCATCAGCAGGTGGCTGCTGGCCGCCCACGCCTGCAGCGACGGCTCCACGAACACGTGCAGCGTTTCCTCGATGTGGATCAGCTCGCGCGCGTGCTGAAAGGCCGCGGTCGCGCTGCCCTCCACCATCCCCCTCACCAACGTGTACGCCAGATACGCGCCTCCGAACAGCACCAGTTGGCGGAGCATGTCCAGCCAGCCGTTGGGAAGCGCGCGTGACTGCAGGGCGCGAAGCCGGACGAGCATCGAGGCATCCTAATCGATGCTCAGGCGCAGCGCGCGCCATCGCTGAAGATCCGCGTAAGAGCGAAGTCGATGCCCACCTCGATCGTGCCCGCCGCGCGCGCCCGCACCGCGGTCCAGCCGCCCGGCGCGCGGAGCACGCAGCCGCGACCGTGTCGCAGCGCCCAGTAGGGCGTGTAGCGCACCCGCACCGTGAAGCTGCCGGGGCGGGGCGCGGCGAGCGTGAACGAGTCCACGCCAACCGCCAGCATGCGCGCGGGGCGCTGCGCCAGCGGCGGAGCGCCGGCGACCGCGAACAGCCGCCAGTGCGGCGAACGCCACACTTCGCGCAAATACGGCAGTCCGAGCGCGATCAAACGGCCCTCCGCTGTGGCTGAGAAGTCGAGGCGCGCGCTGGGCAGGGCGACGTAGGCGATCGCGTTTTCGTACAGCCACGCCCGGTATGCGGCAGCCGTCGGGCCGCGGCCGTAGAACAGCGCGCCGTAGCGCGTGTCCAGCTGGCGCTCCCAGCCGCGCGCCAGCAATATCGAGCCGTGCTCGGGGAGGTACACCGACTCCCAGTGCGCGCCGGTCTGGGGCACCTCCACGCGCAGCGGCTCGCCGTTCGCGCGGCGTTGCAACTCGTGCAGCAGCGGCGCGTAGTACGCGGCATTCACCGACGGGTCACCCACCAGTTCCGACACGTCGCTGATCGGGGTCTCCAGCTGCCAGTACAGCAGCACCGGGGCCAGCGCCAGCAAAGCCACACGGCGGTGGCGCAGCCAGCCGCGCGCCGGCCGGCCGGCGCGCGCGTCTCCCGGGCGCGTGCGCTCCCACAGCGCGCCGGCCACCAGCGGCGCCGCGAACAGCTCGCCGAGGCGGGCCGCGTTGCTGCCCACGGGGGTTTGCAGCGCGAACGAGCCGATCAGCGCCAGCGCGTACAACCACGCCCCGATGCTCAGCGCGCGCGCCACTCCGGGGCGCTGGCCACCCAGGCGCGGCAGCGCCAGCGCGATCGCCGCCACGCCAGCGAGGCCCGGCCAGAACACCGACGGCGCGAACGGCTCGTACCCGCCTTCGGGGAACGCCAGTGAAAACAGCGCGATCGGCGTCAGTGCCGCGGCCGCCAGGGTCAGCCCTCGCCACCCCGCCAGCAGCCCCGCTCCTCCTCCTCCTCCTCCTCCTCCTCCTCCTTTCCCACTGGCTGACGGTTTCGGCCCGCCGCGACCCGTCGCGGCTGCGGCGCGGCCGGTCGTCCCGGCGGAGGCTGCGCGGCCGGTCATCCGGGCGAGCGCGTCGGCCACGCCCGCCAGCGCCACGAACGCGCCGGCGACCGGGCTCGCGAGGCTGCTCAGCAGTGCGAGCGTGACGGCGAGCGCCGTGTGTCCGCTCGACCGGGAATTCGTCATGAGCACCAGCACCGCCAGCAGGCCGATCGCCAGCCCGAGGGTGAACGCGACCCGCCCGGAGAACATCGTCACGCAGGCGCCCGCCGCGAAGCTCACGGCCGCCACGCGCGCCGCCGGCGGGTTGAACATGCGCTGTGCGATCAGCGCAAACAGGCCGGCCGCGGCAATCGTGCTGAGGCACAGCAGCAGCCGCTCGCCGGCCAGCGCCCCCAGCGCCGGAGCCAGCACCGAGTAGCCGGGGAGGTAGTGGCCGCCATACCAGCCGTTGTCCCACAGCGTGAAGCCGGCGCGGGCCCACACTTCGCCGCGGTAGGTCGCCGCTGCGAGGTCGCCGCTGGGCGGTTGCGCGATCAGGTAAGCGACGCTCAGCGGGAGCGCCGTGGCCAGCGCCAGTGCCCACGGGCTCCACAGGCGGGTGTTCGCCGGTGCCGGTGCCGGTGCCGGTGCCGGCGACTGTGGCGGCGCGGCCGGCGCCGGTGGGCGAATCAGCCCGGCGGTGTCGGTGTTGTGCATCTACTTTTCGGACGCCAACCAATCGAGCACGCGCTCGATCGCGTCAGGTCGATCAAGCCACCACCAGTGGCCGGCGTCGGGCAGCTCCAGCAGCTCGGCCGCCGGCAGCGCTCGCGCGTAGTCGGCGGCAAAGCGGCCGGAGATGTAGGGGTCGCGCATGCCCCACACCACCAGCGCCGGCGCTCGCAGGCGGTGGAGCTCGCTCCCGGCGCGCGCCAGCTCGTCGGGCGGGGAGCTGCGGTAGAGCCGCAGGATCGCGCGCTGGGTGCCATGGTCGAAGTGGCGCAGCACCGCGTCGATCCAGGCATCGGGGAGCGGCCCGGGGGCGACATTGGACTCGCGCGTCGTCAGGCGCAGGGTGCGGCGGGTGGTGGTACCCATCGCCAACTCTCCCAGCAGCGGCGTGCGCCAGATGCGGGCCGTGCGGTGCCAGCGGTAGCCGGGGAGGAAGGGGATGGCGTTCATCACCACCAGTCGCTCCACCCGCTCGGGATGGCGCTGCGCGAACGCCAACCCCACCGCGCCCCAGTCGTGCACCACCAGACGCACCCGCTCCACCTCCAGCAAATCGAGGTACTGCTCGATAAAACGCGCATACCCGCCGATCGAGTAGTCGAAGTGCCCCGGCTTGCCGGAGCGGCCGAAGCCGGGCAGGTCGGGAGCCAGGCCGCCGCCGCGTCGCAAAAACTCCATCCAGTCGTCGGAACTGGTGGGCACCCCGTGCACATACAGCGCTGGCGCCGCCTCGCTGGGCGCGGGCGCCGCCACCGACTGGAGCTGCCCGCCGCCGGGCGCGGGCGTAGGCGCACTGCGCCAGAAGATCGGCAGCTCGCCGAGCAGGGCGGTGTGCTCGCTCACGGCAGGGTTCGTCATGACGGACCCTCGATCACCGGCCGAGCATATCCCGGCTACCGTGGCGGCGTGCCCACCGCCGTTTGGAAACCGCCCACCCGGCGCCGCGTGCGCGCCGTGCGCGATCGGCTGCGAGCGGTGTACGGGATCCCGCGCATGGCGCCCCACGGCGATCCCCTGGCGGAGCTGGTGCTGACGGTGCTCTCGCAGAGCACCAACGACCGCAACCGCGACGTCGCCTACCTGCGCCTGCGCGGGCGCCTGCCGACCTGGGAGGCGGTGCGCGACGCTCCACTCGCGGTCGTCGAGGAGGCGATCCGGCCCGGTGGCATCTCGAAGGTGAAGTCCAAGCGCATCCAGGCGATCCTGCGCGCGATCTCCGCCTCCTCCGACGGACTCTCGTTGGACTGGCTGGCGGATGCTCCGCTTGCGCAGGGACGCGACTACCTCACGAGTCTCCCCGGCGTCGGACGCAAGACCGCGGCGTGCGTACTGCTGTTCGCATACGGGCTGCGCGACGTGCCGGTCGACACCCACGTATCCCGCGTCGCCACGCGTCTCGGCCTCCTGCGGGCAGGCGCCGGGTTCGAAGAGCTCCACGACCAAATGCTCGCGCTCACACCGCCCGGCGAAGAGCTCGAGCTACACGTCAACCTATTGCGCCACGGTCGTCGCACCTGCCATGCGCGCCGGCCCGCATGTGGCGAATGTGCGCTGGCGCGGATGTGCCCCAGCCGCGCCGCGTAACGGCTCACGGCCCGCGCCTGCGCCGGTGCGGCCGGCGCAGGCGTACGAACTCCTGCGTGTGCGAAGACTCGTGTGCCAGCGAGCGGGCGTGCGTGTGCGAGCCGTTGGGGTCATCCGGCTGGGCCGGGCGCGAGGGCGCCCGCCACGGTGGGAGCGGCGCCGGCTCGGGCATCTGACGGCGGTCGCTGGGGTGGGCGGAATCGGGCGCCAGCGTCGAGATTGTGCGCGACCCGGGCGAATACCACACCAGTCTCCGTAAAAAGCCCGAGCTTATGATTGAGAACATCCGAACTTCGAAGTATGATGGTTGTTCAGACATGACCCGCAGGGGGTCCAGATCACTCGGGACTAAGGACAGGGGTCCAGCGTACACATGCCAAGAACAAGCACACATACTGACAGACTCAACGCCGACGGGGAATGGGTACCGGCAATTCCAAGCCTGCGCGAACCGCGTTATTCGCAATCGCTGGAGCGCGGGCTGGCGATTCTCGGTTGCTTCACGCCCGACAAGCCGGTACTCGGGATCGCCGACATCGCCGACGAGCTGGGGATGAGCCGCTCGACGACTCACCGCTACGTGATCACACTGGTGGCGCTCGGCTACCTCGAGCAGGGAGCCTCGCGCAAGTACCGGTTGGGGTTGCGTGTCACCGATTTGGGGATGTCGGCGCTCAACTCCACAGGCCTGCGCGAGCATTCGCGCCCGTATCTGGAGGAACTGCGCCAGCGCACCTCCTACACGGTCAATCTCGCCGTGCTCGACGGGTCGGAGATCCTGTACGTCGATCGCGCCCGCTCCTTCCGCCGCGGACAGAGCAAGATCGACCTCGGGCTGTCGCTGGGCTCGCGGCTGCCCGCCTACTGCACGTCGATGGGCAAGCTGCTGTTGGCGTATCTGCCCGAGCACGAGCAGCGCAACCTGCTCTCCGACATGAAACTGGCCAAGCGTGGCCCCAACACGATTACCAGCAAAAAGGGGCTGCGCTCGGAGCTGGATCACGTGCGCGAGGAGAGCTTCGCGGTCAACGACCAGGAGCTGGTGCCCGGTCTGCACTCGATCTCCGCGCCGGTGCGCGCGGAGTCGCGCGAGGTCGTTGCCGCCGTCAACATGGCGGCGCACAGCTCGATGATCTCGCTCGACGAGATGGTCGAGCACCTCGGCCCGCACCTCGTCTCCACCGCCGACCGCATCTCCGCGCGCCTCGGATATAGGCGCGACGACGAGAAAGAGTAACCGGGGCGGCCGCGCGGCTAGCTCAGCGCGCGGCCGTATTGGTTTTCGTAGTAAGCACGGTAGTCGCCCGAGCGGATCGGCTGCCACCACCACTCGTTGTCGCGGTACCACGCCACCGTCTGCTCGAGGCCCTCGGCGAAGCGCACCTGCGGCTCCCAGCCCAGCGCGCGCACCTTGTTGGAAGAGAGCGAGTAGCGGCGGTCGTGGCCGGGCCGGTCGGTGATGTGCTCGATCAGCGACTCATCGGCGCCGGTGAGGGCGATAATCCGCTTCACCACGTCGATGTTGGCCAGCTCGTCGGGGCCGCCGGCGTTGTACACCTCGCCCGGGGCGCCCTCCTCCAGCGCGCAGCCGATCGCCCGCGCGAAGTCGTCGGCGTGGATCCAGTTGCGCACCTGCCTGCCGTCGCCGTACACCGGCAGCGGATCGCCGTGCAGCGCGTTGAGGATCATCAACGGGATCAGCTTCTCCGGATACTGGTGGGAGCCGTAGTTGTTGGACCCCCGGCAGATCGTCGCCTGCAGGCCGTAGGTGTGGAAGTAGCCCTGCACCAGCAGATCGGCGCCGGTCTTGGTGGCCGAGTAGGGCGAGGAGGGACGCAGCGGCGAGCTCTCGGTGAAGGTGCCCACCTCGATCGAGCCGTACACCTCGTCGGTCGACACCTGCAGGTAGCGCAGCTCCCGCTCGCGCGCCGCCTCCAGCAGCACGTAGGTGCCGAGCGCGTGCGTTCGCACAAACGCGTCGGGCTCCGCGATCGACCGATCCACGTGCGTCTCGGCGGCGAAGTTGACGATCGCCTCGGGCACGCCGCCGTCGGACGCGTCCTCCAGCGCCTCGGCCACCGCCCGGGGATCCTCGATCCCGCCGCGCACGAAGCGGAAGCCGGGCCCATCGGCGAGCTCGCGCAGGTTCTCCTCCCGGCCAGCGTATGTCAGCTTGTCGAGCACCGTCACCGTGTCGCCGTGCTCTTGCACCCGCACCCGCGCGAAGTGCGAGCCGATGAACCCGGCGCCGCCGCACACCAGCAGTCTCATGCACCCACCTCCGGAAGCCAGCCAAGCCTCATGTGCGGATCATCCCAGCTCTCGCGGCCAGGTACCCCGCCAACCCTTCGCGCCAGTCGGGCATCGGCAGGATGTCGTTGCGTTCGCTCGCCAGCACCGACCACGCGGGCCGCGGCGCCGGCCGCGCAATCTGCGCGCTGGTGATCGCCTCCACGCGGCAGCCGCGCTCGGCTTGGCGGAAGATCTCCTGGGCAAAGCCGTTCCAGGAGATCGCGCCGGCGCCGGTGTGGTGCACCAGGCCGCTCACCCCGCGCTCCAACAGGCCCACCACCGCCGGCGCCAGATGGCCCGTCCAGGTGGGCGAGCCGACCTGGTCGTCCACCACCTGCACCGCCTCGCGTTCGTCCGCCAGACGCAGCATGGTGTCGACGAAGTTGCGCCCGTGCACCCCGTACAGCCAGGCGGTGCGCACCACCGCGTGACGGGGCGAGGCCGCCAGCACCTGCTGCTCGCCGGCCAGCTTGCTCTGCCCGTACTCCGACCGCGGCCCCGTGGGATCCGACTCCACGTACCCGCGCTCGCGGCCGTCGCCGTCGCGTGGTGCGTGGCCGTCGAACACGTAGTCGGTGGAGATGTGCAGCAGCGGGATCTCGTGCGCCGAGGCCGCCCGCGCGAGGTTGCGGGCGCCCTCGGCGTTGACCGCGTAGGCCTGCTGGCGGTGGCTCTCGGCGCCGTCCACGTCGGTCCACGCGGCGCAGTTCAGCGCTGCGTCCGGCCGGTGCTCGCCGACGAACGCAAGCGTTGCCGCCGCGTCGGTGATGTCGAGCTCCGGCAAGTCCACCGCCAGCGGCTGGTGGCCGGCACGCTCGGCGGCGGCGCACGCGTCGTGCCCCAGCATCCCCGCCGCGCCCACGATCAGCAGCTTCACAGGATCGAGATGTCGCAGTTGTCGCCGACCATGAACCGGTAGGCGCGCGGCTGGCCGTTGCCGCGGCGCACCGTCACGTTGCGCCCCAGCAGCGACGACTCCATGCGCCCGTCCAGGTCGCACACCGAGGAGCCGGCCAGCAGGATCGAGTGCTCCACCTCGGCACCCGCGATCGCGCAACCCTCGCCGATCGCGGTGTAGGGGCCGACATAGCAGTCGCGCAACTGTGCGCCGGCGCCGATCACCGCCGGCCCGCGCACCCGCGTGCGCTCCAGCCGCGCCCCCTGCTCCACCACCACGCGCCCCTCCACTTGCGAGTCGATCAGCTCCCCCTCCACGCTGCGCACGATGTTGTCGAGGATCAAGCGGTTGGCCTCCAGCATGTCCTCCAAACGGCCGGTGTCCTTCCACCAGCCGCGCACGATGTGGGGCTCCACCCGCATACCGGCGTCCACCAGGTGCTGGATGGCGTCGGTGATCTCGAGCTCTCCGCGCGCCGAGGGCGCGATCGCGCGTGCTGCCTCATGGATTTGCGCGGTGAACATGTACACCCCCACCAGCGCCAAATCGGTGGCCGGCTGCTTGGGCTTCTCCACCAGCCTCACCACTCTTCCGGCGCCCTCGCGCGGTTGGTGGGCAGGATCGTCCGCCGGCGCCAGCTCGGCCACGCCGTAGTTCTCCGGGTCGGCCACCGGCGTCAGCAGGATCAGCGCATCGGGGTTGTGCTCGCGGAAAGCCGCCACCAAGTCGGCGATCCCGCCCTGCAGCAGGTTGTCGCCGAGATACATCACAAACGGGCTGCCCGCCAAAAACTCCTCGGCCGTCAGCACCGCGTGCGCCAAACCCAGCGGTTGGTCTTGCACCACATAGGTGATGCGCACTCCGAAGCGCTCGCCGTCGCCGGCGGCGGCTTCGATCTCGCCGCCGGTCTCCGGCGCGATGATGATTCCCACCTCCTCGATCCCCGCCTGCGCCATCGCCTCGATGCCGTAAAACAGCACCGGCTTGTTGGCCACCGGCACCAGCTGCTTGGCGCTGGTGTGCGTGATCGGCTGCAAACGCGTGCCCTTGCCGCCGGAGAGGATCAATCCCTTTAGTGGTTGCATCTCAACCACACCAAACTCAATACACCCCGCCGAGCTTACGGTGGTCCCAGGTGGCGCGCCGGCGCTCGACAAACTGCAGCGCCACCCGTTTGGTCGCCTGTGCGTCCACCACGGCGCCCAGCTCCGCTGGCAGCTCACTCGCCGGCGCCTGTCCGCGCGGCGAGGCGTAGCGCGCGAAGATCTCGTGCCCGAGCGCTTTGACCGCGTCCAGCTCGCGATGGATGGTCACCTCGCACTCCAGCATCACCCCGCGCAGCTCCTGGTAGAGCCCGCCCGCCTCCACTTGCAGCGTCGCGCGCGGGTCGCGCTCCAGATTGCGCACCTTCTGTGAACGGGCATACGTCCATGACCACAGCTGCGGGCCGGGTGTGTGGTTGACGCGCAACACATACCAAAGCGGCATCAAATGCGGCCATCCACGCGGGCCGACCGTGGCGCACACGACCGTGCGCTCCCGCTCCAGGAACGCGGCCACCTCCGCGGCGTCCATCCTGATCTGCGCGCGCCGGCTCATCGTGGAGAGGCAGGCTAGCGGGGCGCGCGCGCCGGAGCCGGCCCGGGATGCCCGGTACATATACGATCACGCGGCGTGGAGCGCACTCTGACAACCGATCTGACAGCCGAGGTGGGCGCCACCGTACGGCTGCGTGGATGGGTCAACGCCGTGCGCGACCAGAAGCGCATGCAGTTTTTGATCCTGCGCGACGAAACCGGCATGGTGCAGGTGGCGCTGCAAAAGGACGATCCGCCCAGCGAGCTCAACCAGCGCCTCTCCGAGCTGGCGGCCGAGTCGGCGGTGACGCTGGTCGGCGAGGTGGTGGCCGACGAGCGCGTGAAGCTGGGCGGCATCGAGGTGCGCCTGCACTCGCTCGAGATCGACGCGCCCGCCGAGCCCGAGCTGCCGGTGACGGCCGAGTCGGCGCTCGACAAGCGAATGGACTGGCGCTACCTCGACCTGCGCCGGCACGATCGGCGGCTGATCTTCGAGGTGCAGACCACGATCGAGCACGCCATGCGCGAGCACTGGCGCAGCGAGGGCTTCCTCGAGCTGCACAGCCCCAAGTTCATGGGCTCGGCCAGCGAGTCGGGGGCGGAGCTGTTCAAGGTGGAGTACTTCGAGCGCACCGCCTACCTGGCGCAATCGCCGCAGTTCTACAAGCAGATGGCGATGGCGGCCGGCTTCGGCAAGGTGTTCGAGGTGGGCCCCGTGTTCCGCGCCAACCCCTCGTTCACCTCCCGCCACGACACCGAGTTCACGAGCGTCGACGTGGAGATCGCGTGGGTCGACTCGCACGAGGACGTGATGGCGTTCGAGGAGCGGTGGCTGGCGCACGTGTTCGGGGTGGTGGCCGCCGAGCACGGCGAGGCGATCCAGGCGACGTTCGGCACACCGGTGGCGGTTCCGTCGCTGCCGTTTCCGCGGATCGCGCTGGCCGACGCCAAGGAGCTGCTGCGCGCGCACGGCCACCCGCAGGTGCCGGGACCCGACGACGACCTCGACCCGGCCAGCGAGCGGGCGCTGTCGGCGATCGTGCAGCAGGAGCACGGCCACGAGTTCGCGTTCGTCACCGACTACCCGGTGGCGGTGCGGCCCTTCTACCACATGCGCCACCCCGACCAACCCGGGCTCACGCGGAGCTACGACCTGCTGTGGCGCGGCATCGAGATCACCACCGGCGCGCAGCGCGAGCACCGGTACGCCACGCTGCTCGAGCAGGCGCAGGAAAAGCGCGTGGAGGTCGAGCCGATCCAGTACTACCTCGACTTCTTCCGCTACGGCGCCCCGCCGCACGGCGGCTTCGGCTTCGGCCTCACGCGTCTGTTGATGCAGATGCTGGGGCAAGACAACGTCCGCGAGGTGACCTTCCTCTATCGCGGCCCCCACCGGCTGGAGCCGTAGCGGCGTCACAATGAGGTCGATGAAGCCCCTCAGCTCGTTGATTCTCGCCGCGCTGCTGGGTCTCGCCGTGGGCGCCTGCGGCAGCTCCGTCACCACCAGCGGCTTCAAAGGCGAAGCGCATGCCGTGGCGCAGCGAGTCTCCGACCTGCAATCCGACATCTCCGCGGCCAGCGAGCAGAACATCTGCGAAAAAGACTTCTCGCGCGCCGCCCGCGCGCGGCTGAGCACGGCCGGCAGCACCTGCAAAGCGGCGCTCAAACGCCAACTGGGTTCGATCGACGACTACGAACTGACGCTCAAGAAAATCGCCGTCAGCGGCACCACCGCCACCGCGCAGGTGCGCAGCACCTGGTCGGGCAAGCTGCGCACCAGCACGCTCAAGCTGGTCAAGGAAGGCGGCGGCTGGCGCGTCGAAGGGGTTGAGTAAGGCCCGGTCCCGCCAGACAGGCCGCGGTCGCTGGTGGTGCCGGGAAGCGCGACCGCGGCCCGTGACCTCCCCCCTATGCGGCGATCAGCTGCTCCTGCACCGCAAGCAGTTGCTCCTGCCCCCCGAGGCACAGCGCGCCAGCTCGCACGTCCTGCAGCTCCACATCCACCGGCGCATGGTTGGAGGGGCGGAAGCCCCGGCGGTAGGTGTGGTTGACCTCGCAGCGCCCGACATAGGGCGCGAGCGCCTCGCTGGCGAGGATCAAATCGATGCGCAAGCCATAGTCGCGCCCATAGTGCCCCTCGCGCTGCTCCCAGCAGGTGTAGCCGCGCTCGTCGGGGTGCAGCGTGCGGTACACGTCCACCAGCTCACCCTCGTCGAGGATCGCGCGCAGGTCGGCGCGCTCGGCCTCGCCCGTCTGGTAGGAGTCGGCAAACCACGCCGGCTCGTACACGTCCTCGTCGGTGGGCGCCACGTTGAAGTCGCCCGCGATCAGCAGCGGGCGCGAGTGCCCGTCGCACGCGTGCCGTGCCACCGCCTCCAAAAAGGCGAGCTTGCCGGCGTCGCCCTGTTCGCCGGCCGCGGCGCCCGCGGGCACGTACACGGAGACGATCGTGATCCCCTCGGTGGTCAGCTCGATCCAATGGCCCCTGGCGATGTCGCGCCGATGGTTGAGCTCCACGCCACGGTCGCTGATCCGGTGGTCGTCGCGCACCAAAATCGCCACGCCGCCGCCCTGCTGCGAGCCCGGGCTGTGGCGCGACTGATAGCCCATCTCGCGCAGCCGCTCGCTCGGGAAGTGCCACTCCGAGCAGCGCGTCTCCTGCAGGCACACCACATCGGGCCGCTCGCAGGTGAGCAGCTCGGTCAGGCGCGGCCACCGCGCGCGGATTCCGTTCACGTTCCAACTCACCATCCGCATGCCCTCCACTGCGGATCCTGTTGCGACCGGTGCCCCCGCCGCCTTCGCTGTCGCTGTCATCGTCATCTTTCGCTCTCTCCCGGCTCGACACGAATAAACGCTGACTTACAAAACTGCTTCTTACACAACACAACCTAGGGAAGACGCGAGGAAACGTCCAGATACCGTGAGTCCCAACTCTGGCCTGCCGTTTAGACGTTTTGGCACACCTCCATACCGGCGGCATCAATGATGTAAATGAACACCACGTCCTTTGACGGCCAGCGTCGGTCGGGTGCCGAGCGCGCAGTTCGCCGGCGAGCATGGGCCGCCGCGCGAGCATGCCGTCCGCAACGGCCACTACCTTCAGGCCCGTGTACGTCAACGAGCTCACCGACGGCATGGAGATCGACCAGGTGCTGCTGGTGCGCGGACTGGAGCGGCGCCCGCGCCGCGACGGCGGCGACTACCTGCGACTGCTGCTGGGCGACCGCACCGGGGCGGTGCCGACGATGGTGTGGGACGATCTGCAGCAGACCGAATCGCTGGCGCGCGCCGGCGAGCCCGTGCACGTACGCGGGCGCTACACCGTGCACCCGCGCTTCGGGCCGCAAATCAACCTGCGCGCACTCGCCCCCGCCGAGCCCGGGAGCTTCGCGGCGGCCGACCTGGTGGCCGGGCCGCTGCGCGAGGTGACGCAGATGGAGCGCGACCTGCGGGAGCTGATCCTCACGATCCAGGACTCCCACCTGCGGGTACTGCTGGAGCGGTTGCTGGGGGAGCGCTCGCCGCTGTGGCAGAGCTTCCGCACGGCGCCGGCCGCCAAGTATTACCACCAGGCCTACGCCCACGGCCTGCTCGAGCACTGCCTCGGCGTGGCACAGGCAGTGAGCGCCACCTCGGCCACCTTCCCCGGAATCGACCGCGACGTGGCGGTCACGGGCGCGCTGCTGCACGACATCGGCAAGCTCGAGGCATACACCGACGGAGGTGGGAGCGGCCAGGCGATCGATCTCACCGACCTCGGTCGTCTGCACGGCGAGATCCCGCTGGGCTACTACCGCATCCGCCGCGAGATCGAGGAGATCGACGGCTTTCCCGAGCGGTTGGCGTGGTCGGTGCTGCACATCATCCTCTCCCACCACGGCTCGCTGGAGCACGGCAGTCCAGTGGTGCCGTGCACGCGCGAGGCCACGCTGGTACACATGATCGACAACCTTGGCGGGCGACTGGGGAGCTTCGATCGGCTGGAGCAGGAGCTGGCCCCCGGGCGCCAGTGGTCGGAGATGGACCGCGCGCTCGGCGCCGCCGCCTACTTCGCGGCGCCGCGCGAGCTCGCGCCGGAGGAGCGGCAGGCCGCATAGGGGTAGGCGGCTACCGTGTCGGGGCCCGCCGGCTCCGACACGGGTTCCGAGGCTCCCAGAATCTCCGCAAATAGCGTCCGCGCCCCCCGTGCCGCGAGCATCGTCTCGCCCCCGGGTTCTATCGTTGGCAAAAGAATGGCGAAGGACACCGAGAAGCTGATCCGCCAGCTCTCGCTGATCTCCTACCTGATGGCCGAGCGTCGGCCGGTCACGGCCATGGAGATCCGGCGCGACGTGGAGGGATACAGCGCGATGAACGAAGACGCGTTCGCGCGCCGCTTCTACGCGGATCGCGCCGAGCTGGAATCGCTGGGGATCCAGCTCACCGTCGATCGGCCCGCCGACGCGGCAGCCGAGCAGGAGAGCTACTCGCTGCGCTCGGAGAGCTTCCATCTGCCGGCGATCGAGTTCACCGACGAGGAGCTGGCGGCGCTGCAGACCGCGCTGCACCTGCTGGACGGCGAGTTCGCCTACGCCGAGCCGCTGCGTTTGGCGCTGCAACAGATCACCTGGGGGCGGCCCAGCCCGCTGCGCGCGCCCGATCAGCAGCGCTCGGTGGCGCTCGGCATCACGGCGTCCGCCGGCGGCCACGATCTGTCGGCGCGGCTGGCGAAGGTCGAGACGGCGATCTTCCGCCAGAAGACGATCACCTTCGACTACTACTCGATGGAGCGCGACGAGCTGGGCCCGCGACGGGTCGATCCCTACCACCTGCTGTTTCAGGGCGGCGAGTTCTACCTGCTGGGCCACGCCCACGAGCGCAAGGCGATCCGCGTGTTTCGCCTGTCGCGGATCCGCGGCAAAGTGGCATACGCCACCAAGGCCGAGCACGACTTCCGACGCCCCGCCGACTTCGACCCGCGCGGCTATGCCACCCGGGCCGAGTGGCAACTGGGCGAGCAGCGAGGGCTCGCCGAGGTGCTGGTATCGGGACGGATCGCGTGGCAGATCGAGCGCCATTTCGGCCGCTACGGGGAGATCCGCTCGGCCGAGGAGGCGGTGGACGGCGACTCGAGTTTTGACGAGCGGCTCGGCGAGGAGGGTGAGGATGGCGGGCCGGGCGATCGGCTGTTCGTCACGTCCTATGCCTCGCCGCGGATGCTGGTGTCGTGGGTACTTGGGTTGGGCGAGCACGCCCGTCTGCTGAGCCCGCCGGAGCTGGTGGAGGAGCTGGGGCGGCGTTTGGAGCTGTTGGGGCGTCGCCACGAGGAGAGCCCGGTGGACGGGGCCAGCGAGGTCTTGGACGCGCTGGGCGGGTCGCACGCGAGTGTGCCCGCACAGCCCCCCAAGGCCCGCCGCCGGCGCGGCGGGTCGGCGAGCGAAGGCGATGGCGGCGGGGATGAGCCCCGGCGGGTGGAGGCGGCGATCCGCCCGGAGCGCTTCGCGCGGCTGGTGACGCTGGCCGGCATTCTCATCCACGCCGGCCGCGCGGGGCGGCGGGAGTCGCTCGCCGAGCTGCGCGAGCGGCTGCAGCTGACCGACGAGGAGCTGCGCGAGGACATCGAGGTGCTCAACGTCGTCAACTTCGGCGGCGGCTCCTATGTGCTGTACGCGGAAATCCTCGACACCGACGAGGGCGAAGTGGTGGAGGTCGATCCCGAGCCCTACAGCGACAACTTCGACCGCCCGGCGCGTCTGTTGCCGGTGGAGGCCAAGGCGCTGATCGCGGCGATCGACCTGATCGGCGAGCACATCCCCGAGGGCTCGCTCACCTCCGCCCGCGAGAAGATCGTCACGGCGCTCGGCGGTGACCCGATGGAGCAGGGGTTGCAGGTGGCGCACGGCCGCGGCGAGCACGACGACGTATCAAGGTGCATCTCGCGCGGGATCACCGAGCACCGGCTGGTCGAGCTCGACTACTACAAGGAGAACGAGGACGAGTTCTCCCAGCGGCGCGTGGAGCCCTACGCGCTCGTCAACGGGCGCGAGGGCTGGTATGTGGCCTGCTACGACCCCGCCCGCGAAGGCATGCGCCACTTCCGCCTGGACCGCGTCAGGCGCGCGGAGGTGACCGAGCAGCGCTTCGAGCCCCGCGCCGAGGTGGACCCGGCGGCCGAAGTGGAGGGCTGGATGCGCACCGGCGAGGTGCAGGCGGCGCGCATGGCGCGCCTGTGGATCTCCCCCGAGCGCGCCCGCTGGGCGCGCGAGAGCCGCCGCGTGGTGGAGGAGCGCGCCGACGGCTCGGTGGTCGTCGAGCTGAGTTTCGCCGGCGTGCGCTGGCTGGTGCGCGAGGTGCTCCGCGAAGCCGGCGACGCCGCCGTGCTCGAGCCTCAGGACGCGCGCGAGGAGGTGCTGGCCGCGGTGCGGCGGCTGCGGGCGGTGCCCGCGGGCGTGGCCTGAGCGGCCGGCCAGGGCGCGACACTCACCAGCGAGTTGTTGCCCGCCAGCGACCAAAGCTCCTCGGCGATGTGCGGTGTGAGCGGGGCCAGCAGCTGCACGAGCAGCAGCAGCGCCGCCATGATCGCCTCGCGGTCGGAGGACTCCAGCTCGCCGCCGCGCAGCGCCAGCGCTCGGCGCTCGAAGTCCTCTATGCGGTTAAGCAGCAGCATCGCGTTGTGGGCGGCGCGCTGCATCTGCAGGCGCTCCAAGCTGTCGGTGACCTTCTCGTAGGCGACGCCGCACCAGCGGGCCAGGCGGCGGCGCAGCCGGTCGGAGGGATCGATCCCGGCCGCGCCGTCCACGTGGGGGCTCCACTCCCGCAAGCGCCCCGCGGCATAGCCGTGGAGCGATTGGAGGAAGTTGTTGCAGTGGCGCAGCGGCTGGTCGTTCCAGGCGAACGCCGTGCGCGGCGCGGCCGCGTGCAGCAGCGCCAGGCGCAGCACGTCGGCGCCAACCGCCGCCGGCAGCGGGTCGAGCACGCCGATCTCGCCGTGCGGCTCACCGGGCGTGTGCCCTTCCACGCGGATCGCTCCATACGTCAGCGCGTTCGCAAACGGCTCGCCCCCCGCCAGCTCGGGCAGCTGGCCGGCATCCCGCAGCGCCTTGGCGAGCACCCGCTGGTGGAGCATCGCTTCGGCCGCATCCGCGCTGCCCACGATCTGCGTCGCCGACAGCCACCGCGTGTATTCGAGGTGCTCGGGCTGCTCGTCGCCGCGCTCCTCGGGCGGGATGCAGAGTGCCAGCCACCACCAGATCGCGCTTTGGCTGGAAATCGCCACGTCGCGTGCCCGCCAGCGTGCGGCGGGCCGCGGCGCGGTGCTCGTCCGAGAGGTCTTCCAGGTGGTTCCCGCCGACTCGGGCAGCCGCCCAGCGATCGCGGCGTCGGCGGGATCCTCCGCGGGAATCCCCAGCACGGCGGCGGTCGCGCCGAAACGGGCGCTCACCTCCTCGCAGACAACGATCGGCAGCATCCCCGCCACGCCGGGTACGGTGGCGAACGCGCCCGCGTTCCAGCGCTCGGCGTCCGGGTGGTCGCCCGCCACCGCCACGAACGCGGCCTTCGCGATCGCATCTGGGTGGGGGGTGAAAACGGTCAGGAGGGTGCCGTCGAACGTGCTGGCGTCAAGCTCGACCCCGTCCACGCGGCCCAGCACCTCGCGCTGCGCCGCGAGCGCGGCGTCGTCCCATCCGGGGAGCGCGTCGAGGTCGCGTTCGCAGTGGCGCACGTAGGCGGCGACGCGCAAGCGCCACTCGTCGGTCCGCCCACCGTGGCGGTAGATCGCCCCGCGCTCCACCAGCGCTGAGAACGGCCGCTCCGTCCAGCGGTGGTGGTCGGGCTCGGAGACGGCGAAGCTGCGCTCCCAGTCGATGGAGCAGCCCAGCGCCCGCAGCGGCGCACAGCGGCGCGCCATACCCTCGCTCGGAGTGATCCCCTGCTGCCCGAGCTCATTCTCAGCCCGAGGTGCCGACGTGTCGAAGCCCACCGAGAACAGCACCGCCCGCCCGCGGGCGCGCAGGAAGCGGGCGTGGGCGTCGGCGATCGTGTAGCCGCGAATGTGTCCGATTTCGAGGCTTTCGGCGGCAGCGATGTTGCCCGCCAGCACGTACGCCGGCTCGCGCCGGTCCGACCGCGGCGGCGTCGCAAACGCGCGGGCCTGCTCCCAAGCCGCTTGCCAGCGCGCCTCGCTCGCGGCGGGCGCGTAATCGGCGGTCCCCGTGGGGAGCGATCGGACAGCGGTGGTCGCGTTGTTCATGCCACGACGCTACCGACACCGCCGCGCCAAGTCCAGAAGGACCCACGCCATCCGATATGTTGACGCCGCCCTCCGGGCGCTCAGCGGCCCTGCTCGGGTGCCAGCGCCAGCTGCTCGCCGGCGAACGTGACCCCGACCGGCTCCAGCACCACCTGGCGCGGGCCCTCCTCGACGATGCCGGCGAGCAGCGCGTCGAGGCCGAGCGAGCGAGCGGCCGCGACCACCTGCTCGCCGCCGCCGGGGCGGCAGTAGACGGCGAAGCCGGCGCCCATGTTGAGCGTGCCGTAGGCGGCGGCCGCGTCCATTTCGGCCCGCTCGGCAAGGAAGGCGAGCACCGGGGGCACCTCGGGGAGCGCGTGGATGCGATAGGTGAGCTCGCGCTGCGGGCGCATCAGCTTCAGCAGCCCGTGGCCGGTGATGTGGGAGAGGTAGGTGAGCGTCACCCGCTCATCGCCGTGGAGCGCTCGTGCCAGCTCCACGTACAGCACACTCGGAGCCAGCAGCGCCTCGCCGAATCGCGAGCCGTCCGCCAACGTGCTCAGCAGCCCGTCGGGCAGCGCCGCCGCGATCCGCCGTGCCAACGAGGCGCCGTTGGCGTGCAATCCGCTGGAGGCGAGCAGCACGATCTCATCGCCCGCCGTTAGCTCCTCGCCGAGCAGCGGCTCCCCCGGCGGCGGCACGCAGCCGAGCGCGCTGCCGGCCAGCTCGATCTCCGCGGGGGCCAGCAGATCGACGAGCGAGGGCGACTCGCCTCCGCCCCACGCGCACTTCGCGTCGTCGCACGCTCGCCGCCACCCTGCCAGGAGCGCGTCGGCGCGCTCGCGGTGCTCATACCAGGCGCTGGAGCCGGTGGCGAAGTAGGCGTTGACGACCAACGGCAGCGCGCCCACGCAGATGAGGTCGTTGAGCACGGCCGCCACGGTGTCGTAAGCGACGTGGTCGAAGCGGTTGGCGCCCGCCAGCTCGTGGTATTCGCGAGCGATCATCGACTTAGTGCCGAGCGTCTCAAGCACGAACGCCAGCGTGCCGCCAGCAACGCGCAGCACGAAGGCCGGCTCGCCGCGCGAAGCGTCCACCGCCTGCGCGCCGGCCGCGGTCAGCCAGTGCGAAGTGGCAAGCGCCTCCGCCAGCGCCCCGCGCTTGCCGGCGTCCAGCACCGCATAGTCGACGCCGGCCTCGCGGTAGGCGCTGTGCGGGTCGGAGTCGGACATTCGCATTGGAGCCTATCCGTGCCGGTCCGCGCAGAGCGCGCTCAGCCGTGTCCGCGGATCAAGCAGGTGGTTGCCAGCCAGCTGCCCGGCTCACCCGCGGGGGTCAGCGGGAAGGCCAGATCCTCGTGCAGCGCCCACATGGGTGTTTGTCTATTGGTATCAACCCAAGTGGGGGCCCAGCGGGTGATGTCGGCCTCCTCGAACGTGTGCCGCAGCGCCTCGCTAACGGCATCCAGTCCCGGCGTGCGGATTCTGTTGCGCTTGCGAAAGCGCACCACGCAATGCTCGGAGGCGATTACCTCCGAGACCTCGGGATGGTCGGCGCGGGCAACGCGGATACGCACCCCTACACGGTATTACTCCGCCCGACTGAACTCGGCTATCGCCACCGCCAGCATCGCCAGGCCGAGTAGCGCGATCACGGCGGCCTCCAAGAGGCTGGGGACGTGCCAGCCGAACCAGGTGACGCCCGGGGCGAGCGCGTGGCGAGCCGCTGCGGGGATGGCGAGGTGGGCGAAGATCGCGCGGCGCATCGGGTCGACGGCGTAGGTGAGCGGGTCGAGGCGGTTGAGGATCGCCAGCCAACGGGGGAGGCTGGCGACCGAGAACAAGGCGCCGGAGATGAAGAACATCGGCATGATCGCCATCTGCATCAGCGCCATGAACGACTGCATCTGGGTGATGCGCGCGGCGGCCATCATCCCGAAGGCGGTGATCGCGAACGCCAGCAGCACCATCAGCGCGAACAGCTCCGCCATCAGCCCGAGCGAGTAAGGGACGTCCACCAAGCCGGCGATCGCCAGCACGATCACGCCTTGGAAGGCGGCAACGGTGGCGCCGCCGAAGCACTTGCCAAGCACGATCGAGGAGCGCCGCACGGGCGCAACCATCATCTCGCGCAGGAAGCCGAACTCACGGTCCCACACGATCGAGGCGGCGGAGAACATCGCGGTGAACATCACCGCCATGCACAGCACCCCTGGGTAGATGAAGGTTTTGAAGTTGACGCCGTGCGTGCTCGCCGAAACCAGCGACGAGAGGCCGGTGCCGAGCACGAACAGGAACAGGAACGGCTGCACCAGCGAGGTGGCGATCCGCAGGCGGTCGCGCGAGAAGCGGATCAGCTCGCGCCGCCACACCACCCGGATAGCGCGCAGCTCGCCGGCGAGGCTGCGCGCGGGAACACGCACCTGCGCGACGGGATGGCCCGGGGGCGCCGAGGGGTGCCCGGCGGGGGTGGCGGTCGGTGCGCCGGAGGGTGTCTCGGTGGCCGCCATCAGCGCGCCATCATCCTTGCCACGTTGCGCATGTGGTCGGTGGAGGTGGCCTCGGCGTCGCGGATGGTGGTGCCGGTGTACGACATGAACACGTCGTCCAGCGACGGGCGCGACACCGCTACCGACTTGATCGGAATGTCGAGCTCTGCGAACAGGCGCGGCACGAACTGCTCGCCGTCGGGCACGCCGAAAGTGACGGCGCCTTCGGCGATCGTGGCCTCCACGTCGAAGCGCTCGCGCAGCGCCACGATCGCCGCGCGGTTGTCGGGCGTGGAGATCTGCACGCGGTCCTTGCCCACGCTCGCCTTCAGCGCTTCGGGGGTGTCGAGCACGATGATCCGTCCCTGGTCCATGATCGCGATGCGGTCGCAGTACTCGGCCTCGTCCATGTAGTGGGTGGTGAGGAAGATCGTGATGTCCTCGCGCTGCTTGAGCTCGGCGATGTAGCTCCAGATCGAGCTGCGCGTCTGCGGGTCGAGGCCGACGGTGGGCTCGTCGAGGAACAGCACCCGCGGCGAGTGCAGCAGGCCGCGCGCGATCTCCAGGCGCCGCTTCATCCCACCCGAGAAGGTGCCGACGAGGCTTTTGCGCCGCTCCCACAGCCTCACCATCTCCATCACCTGCTGTATGCGCGGCGCCACCGTCTCGCGCGGCACGCCGTACAGCTCGGCGTGCAGGCGTAGGTTCTGCTCGGCGGTGAGGTAGCCGTCGAGCGTGGTGTCTTGAAACACCAGCCCGATGTTGCGCCGCACAGCGTCGCGTTCGGCGACGATGTCGTGGCCGGCCACCAACGCGCCACCGCCGGTGGGGCGCACGAGCGTGCACAGCATGCTGATCGTGGTCGACTTGCCGGCGCCGTTGGGCCCGAGGAAGCCGAACACCTCCGAACGGGCCACGTCGAAGTCGATCGCGCGCACCGCCTCGATCTCGCCGTAGCGCTTGGTGAGGCCTTTCACCGAGACGGCGGGCGCCGGGGCAGCCGCCCCATTGTTTGTGGGCGCCGTGTCCGAGGTCACGGCGCCCACGCTAGCGGAGTTCAACTCTCCTCGGGCTCGGTCCCGTCGGCGAGGATCCGGTACAGCTCCCGCCGCGCGTTGGTGAGCACGCGGAGGGCGTGCTCCTGCTGCTGCTCCTCGCCGGCCCGCATGACCTGCGCAAACGCGTACGCCACGTCGCGCATCGCCTTGCCCAGCTCGTGCGCTTTGGAGCCCGGGTCGCCCGCCATCTGCTCCCACGGAGCCTGCTGTGTGGGATCGCGCGCTTCGACTTGGGCGAGGCCCTCGACGGTGAGCCGGAAGAGCTTGCGCCCCTCCACCTCCTCGGCGCGAATCAGCCCCTCGTCTTCGAGCTGCTGCAGCGCCGGGTACACCGAACCCGGGCTGGGGCGCCAAACGCCCTCGCTGCGCTCCTCGACCTCCTGCATGATCTGGTAGCCGTTGCGCGGCTCCTCGGCGAGCAGCAGCAGCGCCGCGGTGCGGATGTCGCCGCGCCGAGCCTTGCGGGGGCCGCCGCGCCCCCCCGGTCCGCCGCCGCCGGGGCCGAACGGGCCGAACGGAAAGCCGAAGCCGCCGCGCGGCCCACCTGCCCGGCGCGGGTTGCAGCGCTCTTCGTGGGTTGTGTAGTGACGTTGATGATGATGCATATCTTGCTCCTATCGGTAGACATCGCGATAGTAGCACGATATATCGGCGAATAGGTCGTGAAGAATCGGGGCGGCAGGGAACGCAGCGGCCGTCAGTGCCGGAAGTGGCGCACGCCGGTGGCGATCATCGCCACGCTGGCCGCGTCGGTGGCGGCGATGACCTCGTCGTCGCGCACCGAGCCGCCCGGTTGGACGATTGCCTTGACGCCGGCGTCGATGGCCAGCTGCGGGCCGTCGGCGAACGGGAAGAAGGCATCGGAGGCGAGCGACGCGCCAGAGAGTTGGTCGGGACGGAACCTGCGCGCCTTCTCGACCGCGATCCGCACCGCGTCGACGCGGCTCATCTGGCCGGCGCCGATGCCGATCGTGGCACCGCCGCTGGCGATCACGATCGCGTTGGAGCGCACGTGGCGGCACACCACCCATGCGAACAGCAGGTCGTGCCACTGCGCCTCGCTCGGCTGGTGAGCGCCCATCGTCTGCATCTGCGCACGCGTCTCCGCGACCGCGTCGCGCGTCTGCACCAGCTGGCCGCCGATCACCGGCTTGCCTTCGACCTCATGGGTCGATGGTGGCCACTCCGGCAGCTCCAGCAGGCGCACGTTCTTTTTCTCGCGCAGCACCTCCAGCGCGCCCGCGTCGTAGCCGGGGGCCAGCAACACCTCGATGAACTGTTTGGCGAGCTCCTCCGCGCAGGCGCGATCCACGGTGCGGTTGAGCGCGATCACGCCGCCGTAGGCGCTGTCGGGGTCGCACGCGAAGGCGCGTTCGTACGCCGCTCGCGCGCCGCCGGCGACGGCGCAGCCGCAGGGGTTGTTGTGCTTGACGATCGCGCACGCCGGCTGCTCAAACTCCTCCACCAGCTCGCGCGCGGAGGAGAGGTCGAGCAGGTTGTTGAACGACAACTCCTTGCCGTGCAGTTGCTCCACGCCCGCCAGCAGGTGGGTGGGCGAGCCCACCCGCGCATAGAACGCGGCGCGCTGGTGGGGGTTCTCGCCGTAGCGCAGATCGCTCACCTTCTCGTACGCGTCGCGCCAATGCGACGGAAAGCCCTCGCCGTGGGTGCGCAGCGCAAACCACGTGGAGATCGCCGCGTCGTAACGGGCGGTGAGCGCAAACGCCTCCGCGGCCAGCCGCTCGCGCGTGGCCGGCGCCAGGCGCCCGCCCGACTCGCGCAGCTCGGCGAGCACCGCGTCGTAGTCGCCCGGATCGACCACCACAGCGGCGAACTGGTGGTTCTTGGCGGCGGCGCGGATCATCGTCGGACCGCCGATGTCGATGTTCTCGACGATCTCCGCAGGCGCGGCGTCGCCACGGGCGACGGTCTGCTCGAACGGGTAGAGGTTGACGCACACCAGGTCCACCGGCTCGATCCCCTGCTCGGCCGCCGCGCGCAGGTGCTCGTCGTTGTCGCGCAGCGCCAGGAGGCCCGCATACAGGCGCGGGTGAAGCGTCTTCACGCGGCCGTCCATCATCTCTGGGAAGCCCGTGAAGTCATCGATCGCGCGCACCGGCAGGCCGGCGTCTTCGAGTGCGCGCGCGGTGCCGCCGGTGGACACCAGCTCCACGCCCAGCTCGGCCAGGCCGCGCGCGAAGTGGACGATCCCGGTCTTGTCGGACACAGACAGCAGCGCCCGGCGCACGCGCACCTCGCCGGGGGCGGTGCGCTCCAGGCCGGTTGCGGGCTGGGTCTCCGATGCCATCGCTTCGGCAGCCTACCTACTGATCGTGACCCGGCGCGGGTTGTCCGGATCGCGGGTGAGCGCTCCCTGCGCGAACAGCCGTACCGCCTCGGGCAGCAGCGTATGCTCGAGCGGGCGCAGCGCCGCCAGCACCTCCGCTGGGTCGCGCGCGTCGGGCAGCTCGCGGGCGCTTTGCAGGATCACCGGGCCCGAGTCAACGCCGGCGTCCACGAAGTGCACGGTCACCCCAAACACCTTCACCCCGTACGCCAGCGCCTGCTCGATCGCTTTCAGACCCGGGAATGCCGGCAGCAGGGAAGGGTGCACGTTGATCACGGCTTCGGGGTAGCGCTCCAAAAACGATTCGCCGATCAGCTCCATGTAGCCGGCGAGCACCACGAGGCGCGCACCGCGCTCCTGCAGCCAGTCGGCCATCGCGTCGTCGCGCGCGGCGCGGTCGGGGTAGTCGGCGCGCGGGAACGCCTTCGTGGGCACCTCGCGTGCCTCGGCGCGCGCGAGTCCGGGGGCATCGACAGAGTTCGACGCGACTGCCACCACCTCGGCCTCCCGTCCGTGCACGGCGTCGAGCAGCGCCTGCAGGTTGGTGCCGGCGCCGGACACCAGCACGGCGATCGGCAGGGGATGGGGGGCGTCTGAAGTGATGCGGAATCGTACCCGGATATCGCCGAGCTACTCTGCCCGAACTCAAATGGTCATGCGCTTTGTGGCACCGTTGGGCAGAGGAGACGCACACGCACCGCACGCGGTAATTGGAGACGGATCTGGTGAACCGTACTGCGACTTGCCGGGGTCGAAACTCCGGTGCGGCCACAGTTTGGGAGCGTTCGCCCGGTGTATTGTCCTGGGCCACGTTGACGAGCAGGGATCCTGGTCTAAGAATGGTCTAATTATAGGAACCACCAACTCCCAAACGGCAACAGGCGAGCGGTCTGAGTGGCACCACGCGGTGACGAGGAGTGCCCCGCCGCACCATGGCTTCGGCTTCGGGCTCGCGCGCCTGTCCATGCGGATGCTCAGCCAGGAGAACGCCCGCGAGGTCACGTCCCTGTACCGCGGGCCGCTACGGCTCGAGCCGTAGGAGCGCCGATGTCCGAACTGCTCGACTTCGGCGGGCGCACGATCCTCGTGACCGGCGCGAGCCGCGGCATAGGCCGCGAGGTCGCCCGCGCGCTCGCCGAGTTGGGCGCGCGGGTGGTAGCGCTCGCCCGCGATCGAACGCTCGTGCAGAAGTGCGTAGCGGAGCTCGCCGGCGGGGGTCATCGCGCGGTCGCGATCGACGTCGGCGACGAACACGCGTGGCGGTCGGACGCCGCCCGCGCGGCGCTCGAGGGTGTGGACGGGGTTGTTGCCGCCGCCGCGCTGCTCGTGCCGATCGGACCGATCGGCACGTACGCGCCCGCCGAGTTCTGGCACACAATGCGCGTGAACGTGCTCGGTACGCTGCTTGCGATCCATGCGTGCCTGCCCTCGCTGGAGGCGACCGGCGGCGCCGTCGTCACCTTCTCGGGCGGCGGCGGCACCTCGCCGCAGCCGCGCTACGACGCGTATGCGACCTCGAAGGCGGCCGTCGTGCGCCTCACCGAGAACCTCGCCCGCGAGCTCGCCGCGCGCGGCGTGCGGGTCAACGCCGTGTCACCTGGCTTCGTTGCCACCGACATCCATGCCGCCACGCTTGGCGCCGGACCGGAGCTTACGGGCGCGGAGTACTTCGCGAGCACCGAGCGTCAGCTCGTGGAGGGTGCGCAGCCGATCCGTCGCGCGGCCGAGCTGACCGCTTTCCTACTCGACGAGGCGGCCGCCGGCATCAGCGGCCGTGTGATCAGCGCGCAGTGGGACCCCTGGCGCGAGCAGAGCTTTAGGGAGCGGCTCCGCCACGAGCCCGACCTGGCGACGCTCAGGCGGATCGACGGCATGCTCTTCGCGCCCGTGCCGAAGGCGCTCTGACCGGATCGCCCGCGCCCCCAACGGGTGGAAGACGAGCTGGCGGAACACCACGAAGTTGATTGTGGCCAGCACGACCGCGAGCACCAGGTAGACGCCCTCGACGGGCACCCCCAACAGCGACGGCAGCAGCGCGGTGCCGGCGGCGGTCGCTCCGTACTGCGTGGCGGCGGTCGCTAGGTAACGCAGCGCCTGCCTGGGCAGCGCCAGCGCGAACTCGCCACGGCCGGCCCACACGAACCGGCGCTGCAGCGTGAAGTGTACGGAGAGCGCCGTGCAGAAGCCGATCGCGAGCGCCGCCTGGAAGCGCAGGTGCGCGAGGCCCGCCAGCGCACTCGTCGTCAGCAGGTACACGAGCGTCACGGTGGCGCCTGCCAGTCCGTAACGTGCGCCCTGGCCGACCACCCCCGCGCGCGCATACCCCGCGCCTTGGGACGCCGACCCCACGACTCCCGCGGTTGCCGCGAGCGCCCGGGGGTCCTCCGGCTCAGCGGCCGCTACGACGTGGCCGCTCGCGCGCAGGAACGCGTCGGTCTCGGCGAGCGTCGCTGGCGTGCCGATCTCGTAGAAGCGCTCGCTCGCGAGGAAGCCGAACAGCTGTCGCTTTTCGGCGAGCACGCGGTAGAGGTCGCACAGGTCGCTTGCCTCGGCTGGCGCGCACTCGAGCGCGCGCTGCTCCAGCCCGCCGAGGCCATAGTCGATCCAGCGCATGTGAGCGCTCGGCGCACTCTTTTCGTACGCAAGTACGCGCCCGTCGGCGTAGTCGGCGTTTGAACTCTCCCAGCGCCCGTCGTTGCGCAGCACGCACATCATCGCTGGCAGGCCGCTCGTCTGCCAGGCGGCCGCCGCGGCGGCGTAGTCGATGCGCAGGTAGGTGTCTCCGTAGAGTACGAGGAAGCGCTGACCGAGCATGCCGCGCGCACGACGGATCGCCCCAAGCGTGCCCTCCAGTTCGGGGGCGTCGAAGCTGTAGGCGATGCGCAGCCCGAATAGCTCACTGCCGATCCGCTCCCTTACAAGCTCGCCGAGGTAACCGACGCACAGCACTACGTCACTCGCGCCGTGCGCCGCCAGCAGCCGCAGCTGATGCCACAAGAACGGCCTGCCCGCAACCTCGAGCAGCGGCTTGGGTTGCGCCTGCACGCGCTCGCCCAGGCGCGCTCCCAACCCGCCCGCGAGGATGCATACGGTCGGCAGCCGCTTCACAGCTCGTCGTCGTCCCAGCCGTGGCGAGACTCGAGGATGTACTTGGGTCTGTGCCGCGACTCGTCGTAAATGCGGCCAATGTACTCGCCGATCACGCCCAGTGACAGCAGCTGGATGCCGCTGAAGAACGCGACGGCAATCACGACGGTCGGGTTGCCGACGGGAAACGGCAATCCGCCGAGCTTCAAGCCGAGATACGCCACGGCGACGCAGAAGGCGACCCCCGACAGTGCGACGCCCAGCAGCGAGATCAGCTGCAGCGGATACCGCGAGAAGCCGATTAGCCCGTTGAGGCCGATCAGCAGCGAGCCGAAGAAGCGGTTGTACTTGCTCGTGCCCGCGGCGCGTACGTCGCGGTCGTATAGCACGCTGGTCTGGGGGAAGCCCACGAGCGCGACCAGGCCGCGCAGGAAGCCGTGGTGCTCTTCCAGCGCGAGCACATTGTCGACCACCCGCCGGCTCAGCAGACGGAAGTCGCCGGTGTTGGGCGGTATCTCGACTTCGGCGACGCGTGCGATCACGCGGTAACCGACGGCTGCGACGACCCGCTTGGCGAGCGTCTCACCGGCGCGCGTGCGCCGCTGCGCGTACACGACGTCGTAGCCCTCGCGCCAACGCGCGACGAGCTCGGGGATCAGCTCCGGCGGATCCTGCAGGTCGCAGTCGATCACGACCACCGCCTCACCGCCGGCGGCCTGCAGCCCCGCGATTGTGGCCATCGGCTGGCCGAAGCGCCGGGAGAAGCGCAGCATCTTCACGCGCGGGTCGTGTGCGCGCAGCTCGAAGATCAGTTGCTCGGTGTGATCGGTTGACGGATCGACGCTGAAGATGATCTCCCACGCCATGCCGAGCGGCTCCAGTACCCTGCCGAGGCGCTCGTATACGCGCTCGACGTTTGCCTCCTCGTTGTACGCGGGGATCACGACGCTCAGCATGCGCTCGGGCGTGCGCCGCACGTTGCGGCGATCACCCGCCGCCAACGGCGCCCGCACGCCGCGTGCGCGCCGGTCGCCGAGCTGTGCGCCGGCAGCCGCGCCGAGCGCCACATCCTTGACGCGCTCTTCGGGTCTGGGTCGCAAAGATTCGCTCACGTGCGCTCCTCGGGACGGCGCAGCACCGTGAGCCCGCGGATGCCGAACGGCGCCGGCACGCCCGCGCGGGCGATCCGCTGCTCCAGCACGAGCGCCAGCTTGCCCGCGAGCGAGCCTTCGGTACCGACGATGTCTCGAGCGACCCGCCCGCGCAACTGCTCCCCGCGCAGGCTTGCCAGATGGCGGTTGCGCTTCTTGACCAGCCAGAACGCCGGGTAGAGCAGCACACCTACGTGCGTGTCGAGTATCACCTGCAGCCCCGCTGCGTGCGCCTTTCGGGCGAGCTCGCCGCGTGCGTAGCGGCGTTCGTGACCGAGGAAGCGATCGTAGTAGTCGTAAAGGCGCGGGCCGCTCGGCACGACCACGACCGCGCGTGCGCCCGGGCGCAGCACGCGACGCAGCTCGGCGAGTGCGCGCGTGTCGTCGGCGAGATGCTCGAGCAGGTTGGCGCTGAGCGCGGCGTCGAGGCTGCGCTCGCGCAGCGGCAGCGCGCATGCGTCGGCCTGTGCCAGGCGTGCCTGCGGGATGCGCGCATGCGCCTTGCGCAGACCCGAGGCGACCATGTCAATGCCGATCAGGGTTGCATCGGGGTGGCGCGTACGCAGGTCGTCGAGCAGGTAGCCCGACGAGCAGCCGATGTCGGCAAGCAGCGGCTCGCGCGGCAGCTCGCCCAGGTGGGCGAGCATCGCCCGCCGCGTCCACACGTCGATGAAGTGCTGGCGGCTGCTCTGCTCATGGAGGTCCTCGAGCTCCTCCGACCAGTTGACGGCCTTGTCGTCGACGTAGCGCAGGAACGGGAGGGACGCCCCTTGCTCGCCGCCGACGCCGCGCCATCCGGCGTCAAACGCCGGCACGTGCTCTGTGCCGGGCGGGGGCAGCAGCGCCTCGCGGGCGCTCATGGGATGGCCTCCACGCCGCCGAGCAGCTGCTCGCGCATCGCTGCATACGGCGTGCTCGCGTAGGCGCTCTCAACCTGCGCCCACGCATAACGCGCGTCCTCGAGCTCGCCGAGTAGCAGCGGGCGCCCGTCCGCGGCGATCGCCTCGGCGAACTGCCGCCATTCTTCTCGCCAGGAGACGTCTTCGTCGGGGTAGACGATCTCCTCGAGCGTGGGCGGGCCGAGCTCGGGTTCCATCCGATAGACACGCAGTCGCTGGTGGCCGTAGGAGCCGGCAAGCCCATCGACGGCGAGCTTGGCGCGACGGCAGTAGACCTCGAGCGAGAACATGTTCCTCCACTCCGTCCAGCTCACGTGCAGCAGCGCCCACGGGCCGCTGCGCGCGTCCGCCTCGCCGAGGATCAGCGCCGCGTTGTCCTCGACAGGCACCTGCCAAAACTGGGTACGCAGCAGCGCGGCGTGCAGCGGCAGCGGCCCGGCCAGCCAGTGGCTCAGATCGAGCAGGTGCATCCCCTGGTCGATCAGCTCGCCACCACCCGCGCGCGCGGGGTCGGCGCGCCACTCGCGCTCGTAGCCGAGGCGCCCGCCGTGGCCGTAGCGCGCGCGCAGGTGCAGCAGCTCGCCGCAGGCGCCGGAGCGCAGCTCCCGGTAGGTGCGGGCGAGGGCGGGGTGAAAGCGATGGTTGAAGCCGACCTTCACGAGCAGGCCGCTGGCGTCTCTGCGTGCGATCAGGTGGTCGATCTGCGCGGTGGAGATCCCCGCCGGCTTCTCGACCAGCACGTGCGCGCCGTGCTCGAGCGACCGCTCGGCGAACTCGGCAAGCCGCTCGTGGGAGCTCGCCACGACGACCACGTCTGGCGTGAGCGCCAACAGCTGCTCGAGCGTTGCGCACACACGCGCGCGGTGGCGCCGCGCGAGGCTTGCGGCTGCGTGCTTGTCGAGGTCGTGGCAGCCGACGAGCACGTCCTGCCCGCGCAGCGCATCGACGCGCTTGGTGCCGATGCGCCCGCATCCGACGATCGCGACGCGCAGTCCGCTCATGCGTACTCGCTCGCGTGCGCGCCGCCGAACTCGAAGTCAAACCGCAGCTCCGAAGCCATCTCCGCCGCCATCGCCCGCCGCGTGTCCTCGGGGCGGCGCGTGTAGAGGAGCAGGAAGCCGCCCCCGCCGGCGCCCACGAGCTTGCCGCCGACCGCGCCGTTGGCGCGCGCGACCTCGTACAGCCCGTCGATGCGCTCGTCGCTCATCCCCGGCGAGCGGCGGCGCTTGTGCTGCCAGTGCTCGTGCATCAGCGCCGCATAGCCCTCGAGGTCGCCCGCCTCCAGCAGCTCTTGCACGCGATGGCCGAGCTCCTTGATGTGGTGCAGGTTGTCGGTCATCTCCTGCTCACCGGCGCGCGAGCGCCGGTCCTGATCGGCGAGGATTCGCGACGCGGCACGCGCCTCGCCGGTGTAGAACAGCAGCAGCTGCTCGCGCATCCGTCGCAGCACCTCCGGGTCGAGCTCGAGCGGTCGCACCTCCACGCGTCCATCGGGCCGTAGCGTGTAGCCGCAGATGCCGCCGTGGGCGGCCACGTAAGGGTCCTGCTTGCCGACGGGCTCGCCCAACACGCCCATCTCGATCTCGCACGCCGCCTCGGCGAGCTCCTGAGGGGCGATCGAGGTGTGGCGCGCGAGGATCAGGTTCTTCAGCAGGCACACGGTGTAGGCGCCGGAGGAGCCCATGCCGGTGCCGGCGGGCACGTCGGCGACGGAGGCGATCTCCAGCGGGTTGCCGTGCCAGTGGCGCAGCAGGCTCTCGCGCAGGATTGGATGGCGGATTTCGCACACCTCGTCGACCTCCTCCAGCTGCGAGTACTTCATCCGGAAGCGACGCTGGAAGACCGTGTGGCTGAGCATGTACACGTACTTGTCGATCGCCGCCGCCACCAGGAAGCCGCCGTGGTGGGTGTAGTAGGAGGGCAGGTCGGTGCCGCCGCCGCCGAGCGAGATGCGCAGCGGCGCGCGACTGAAGATCACGCTCATCGCGCCGGTCCGCTCATGTCCGCCGCCCGGCCCACGTGCCCGCACGAGCGTCCTCGCGCCAGGCGAACTCGTTTGCGTCGAACCACTGCAGCGTGCGCAGTGCAGCTTCGCGGATCGTCAGCGTCGCCCGCCAGCCGAGACTCGCGAGGCGCTGCGTGTCGAGCCGCACGAGAGGGCTGTCGCCGACCCAGCCGCGCGGTCCGCCCGTGTATTGCACCTGCGGCGACACCGACAGGTGTTCGGCGACCAACGCGATCGAGTCGTCGACCGTGTGCGTTTCTTCGGAGCCGACGTTGTACACGTGTGCACCCGCCTCGTCGTTGTGGCGCAGTGCGGCCGTCAGCGTCGCCTCGACGCAGTCGCGCACGTACAGGTAGGACTTCTCCTGCGTGCCGTCGCCGCACACGAGCAGGCGCGCTGGCTCGGCCTTCAGCGCGCGGTAGAAGTCGAACAGGTGCCCGTGCGTGTAGCGCTCGCCGAGAATCGACACGTATCGGCAGATCACCCCGGTGAAGCCGTAGCCGGCCGCGTATGCGCAGATCAGACCCTCGCCGGCGAGCTTGGATGCTCCGTACAGCGAGGTCTGCAGCGGAAACGGCGCGTGCTCGGGCGTCGGGAACACGCGCGGTTCGCCGTACACCGAGCCGGTCGAGGCGAACGCGATCCGACCGACCCCCTGCGCGCACATCGCCTGGAGGACGTTCGAGGTCGCGATAGTGTTCTGCTCGAGGTCGCGGCGCGGATGCTCGAGTCCGCCGCGCACGTCGGCGTTGGCCTGCAAATGGAAGACCCAGTCGCACCCCTCAAGCGCTTGCTCGAGCACGCGTGCGTCGAGCACGTCGCCCTCCACAAGGCTCACGCCCGGCCGGGCGAGAACGGATGCAAGGAACTCGCGCCGGCCGCGCCTGAAGTCGTCGAGCAGCACGACCTCGACGCCCTCGCGGCACAGACGCTCGGCAAGGTTGCTGCCAATGAACCCGGCGCCGCCGGTGATGCACACGCGCCCGAGCGCGCGCAAGCGCGGGTGCCGTGCTGAGTCGGCGGTGTCCGGCATCGCCCTACAACTCAAAGCCGGCGGCGGCGGCGTCGCGGTGGAACATCTGCACGGTCTCCAGCGAGTACTGATCGAGATCCTTGCCCAGCGAGTCGAGCTTCTTGATCAGCTCGTGCGTGACGGTGATGATGTCGCAGCCGACCTCGTTTGCCTGGACGACGTTGAGGATCTCTCGTGGCGATGCCCAGATCAGCTCCGCCCGCGGCGCTTCGCGCATGACCTCCGCCGCGCGCGCCATGATCGGCACCGGGTCGGTGCCTGCGTCGGCGATGCGCCCGGCGAACACCGAGATATAAGACGGCGCACCATCTTTCAGGGCGCTCGTGACCGACTGCACCTGAGTGACCGTCAGTAGCGCCGTCACGTTCACTTTCACACCATCTTCGGAGAGTGTTCGCACAAGCGGTGTGAGCATCTCGCCGCTGGTCGTCGTGACCGGGATCTTCACGTAGACATTCTCGCCCCACGAGTCGATGATCCGTGCTTGGCGGCGCATCTCGACGGGCTCGTCGGCGAACACCTCGAAGGACACCGGATGCGTGGTGATGCGAGCAAGCAGCTCCTGCGCGAAGGTCGCATAGTCGGTGAGCCCCGCGCGACGCATGAGCGTCGGATTTGTGGTGAAACCGGAGATCCGCGAATCAGCTGACAGCTCGAAGATGCTCTCGAGGTCTGCGCCGTCGGCAAAGATGCGTGTAGTTCGGTGTTCGGGCATGCGTTCCTCGAGGCAAGTTAGCGAAGGACTAAAACCGCGCCCGATGCGCCCCGCGTACGGGTCGGCGGGCGGTGGGTGCGCCGGCGATTTGGCGAGGGCGTCATTCCCCATGTTGCAGCGACTTTGGCTGCCTCCCGCGTGTGCTCCTTACCGACCCCGGGCCATTCACGATCGCCGATCGATGTTTCCGATTCCTGGCCCGATAGTCAGAGACAAATCGGCAGGCGCGGTGTCCGTCGCAAGGCCCCGGCGTGCCCGGAAACACCGGGTATGTGCGATTGCGGCACGCACCGAGGAGGTGAAGTGCGCACGTGCGCGCAGCCAAGAGGTCATCCTTTTGCGCGCTGCCGGCACAGATTGCCGGTGCCCGAATCCGATGAGCTCACGCACGAAGAAGAAGCAGCGGCGCGGCGCGACTCCCGTCGCACAGGCCGCATCGCTGCCTGTCGAAGAGCGCCTGTCGCGTGCCCGCGCAACCCGCACGGGCGCAGCGCCGATCGCTCACGTGCGTGCACGCTCGCTACTGGTCCGCCGCCGCAAGCAGCTTGAGCTGCTGGCCGGGGGTGCGGTCGTGGTGCTCGTGACGGCGCCGATGCTGTTCACCAGCTCGGGCTTCGCCGTCGATTTCACCAATCATTTGTGGTTGACGTGGGCCGCGGGCCATGCGCTCGTTCAGGCGGGGCACCCGAGTTACTTCCTAAACGCCACGCGGGTGGGGGTGTTCTATCCGTGGTTTGCGTTCTACGGGGGGACGCTGTACATGGCGGTCGGTGGGATCTCCGAACTGCTCGGAGGCCATCCGATCCTGGCCTATGTGGGCGTAACCACGCTTGCGGTGGCGGGCACCTACGGCGGCATGGTGTGGCTCTCACGCGAGCTCGGACTGCGTGGCTGGTTGAGTCATGCGCCGGGGCTCGTTATCGTGACGAGCGCCTATTACATAACCAATCTTTACGGCCGCGGCGCCTGGACTGAGTTCATGGCAACGGCTGTGATCGCGCCGCTGCTCGCCAGCGGTGTGCATCTCGCCCGTGTCGCGCGGTGGCGGCCCGGTCCGATCCTCGTGTTCGTCGTCTCGATGGTGCTGTTCAGCGGCTCTCACAACATCACGTTGCTGTGGGGCACGACGGTTGCGCTGCTCGCCGCGCTGATCCTGTGGGTGGCACTCGGCAGGCGGCGCCGGCTGCCCGTCAGGCGGCTTGCGATGGTCGCGGGGCTGGCGATGCTTGCGGTGCTGGTCAACGCCTGGTATCTGGTGCCGGACATCGGCTACGCCGCGGATGTGCGCGCGCACGCATATGCGCTGGCGGTCGCCGGGGCGAGCTTCTTCGATACGCCCGGGGTGCTGCTCGATCCGCTGCGCATGGTGCCCGGCGAATCGACTACGCCGGCCCTGTACGTGCAGGTGCCCGTGTGGTTCCTCGCTTGGGCGCTGATCGCCGGCGGCGTGTTGCTGTGGGTCCGCGCCGCCCGCGGCGTCCTGCGCCGCGCGTGGCTTGGCGTGCTGATTCTCATCTGCCTACTGCTCGGCATGCTGATGTTCACACCGCTGTGGAGCGTGATGCCGTTTCCGTTCGATGAGATCCAATTCCCGTACAGGCTCGGCAGCTACATCTCTTACGCGATAGCTGCACTGGTGCTCGTCGGTGCGCTCGCGCTGCAGGATGCGGCGCACACCGATGAGAGCCCGCGCTACGCCAGCGCGCGTTCGCGGGCGCGTGCCAGCTCACTGCGGAGGTCGATGGCGCGACTGCGCATCGGCCTTGCGGGTGTTTGCGCAGTGAGCGTGGCGCTGTGCGTGTGGCAGCAGTGGGTGCCGAACACGCTGTTTCGCGAATGGTCATACGACAACCGCTCCGAAGCACTCGTCTCGGTAAACCATACGCCGCGCACGTGGTATGACCCGGGCAGCTACAACGACAACACGGCGCCGGTGATACACGTCGCGGCGGGACGCACGGTGAACCTCGACCCGAGCGAGGTGCACGGCGACCGCTTCGCCGCCTGGGTGCGCCTGCCGCCGGGCATGGCTCCGATCCTCACGAACATCGCCGGCGGAAGCTACATCGTGCACATCTCCGGCCTGCGGCGGCTCGGACGCAACCCCTACGGCTATACGGTGGTGCGCCGCGAAAGGCCGGGCAGCGGCCCCGTGCACGTCGTCGTGCAGACGAGCTCGAGCGCCGTGCTCAAGGCGGGCTGGGCGCTGAGCGTCCTCGCGCTGGTCGCGATCCTTGCGATTCTCGCGTGGAGCTGTGTGCAGAGCCTCGCGGCTCGCCGCCGCGGGCCTGCGCCGTTGTGACGGGCGGCAGTGTGCGGCCGGACGCCGAGACGCGCCACTGGCCGAGCAGCCTCGCCGCCGTGACGAGATCGGCTGCAAGTAGGTGCGCACGCACAGCGTGTGAGCGCTTGTGCGCGCTGTCGGGGTGCTCAAGCAGGATCGTCCGGCAACCGGCTGCGAGGCCTGCCGCGACGTCCGCGTCGGTGTCGCCGATCATCCACGAGGCGCGGAGATCGAGGTCGAGCGCCTCCGCGGCGTCGAGCAGCATGCCCGGCCGCGGCTTGCGACATGGGCACGTCCACGAGAGTTGCGCATCCGTGCCCTCGGGATGATGCAGGCACAGCCGTGAAGCGTCCAGGCGTCCCCCCTGCGCGTCCAGCAGCGCAAGCACGCGCTCGTGGACGGCCTGCAGGCGCTCGACGCTCGTCTCGTGCTTTGCGGCAGCGGGCTGGTTGGTCACGCACACGATCGCGAAGCCGGCGCGCGCGAGCCCGCGCAGGGCACCGGCGGCGCCGTCGATCAGCCGAACTTGCGCCGGCGTGAGCGGCGACTCGTGCCGCGTGCCGGTGCGCCCAGGCCCGCCGGCGCCGCTCGGCACGAGCTTGTTGAGCACGCCGTCGCGGTCGACGAACACGGCGGCCCGCCGCCTCGAAGCTGGGCGCGGGCGGTCGGGTGCGAACGCGAGCAGTCCGGCGACGCGGGTCTCGCGCCAGCGATCGCTCACGGGCGTGCGCTTGCGCTGAGCGACTCCCAGTGTCCCTGGCGGACGGCGAGCCTCGGATGCGACACCAGCCCGTGCCACACAACCGCCTGCAGCGACTCGACGATCGGCGTGCGCAATGCGGCCGGCGCGTTGATCAGCACCGCGACCTCCGCCAGCTCCGCGAGCGTGCCGCCGGGCGCGCCCGCAACGCCAAAGATCGGCGCGCCGAGGTCGCTCGCGGCCTCCATCGCGCGCACGAGGTTGACTGACACGCCGTACTCGCGGGAGCCGCCGCCGACAGAGAACACGAGCAGCGCGTCGGCGACCGACAGCCGAGAGACCTCCAGCCACGCACTGAACGCCGTCTCCCAGCCATCGTCGTTGGTGCGGGCCGTGAGCTCGGCGACGTTGTCGCTCGGGCAGTAGCTCTCGATCGCGCACAGCTTGCGAAAGTCGTTGACGGCGTGCGATGCGTGGCCGGCGCCGCCCCCGACGCCGAGGATGAACAGGCGTCCGTAGCGCTCCCGCACGGCCGCGAGGCGGACGGCGATCGCGTCGAGCTGCGCGGGATCGATACCGCGTGCGAGTGCGGCGGCAGCCTTGAGATAACAGGCGCTGTGGTCGGAGTCCGCCATCCGGGGTCGCCTACCCCTCCCGCGCCTGCTTGGCACTGCCACGTCCGCGCCAAAGCGTGCGCGCGGCCAGCAGCGACAGCTCGAGCGCGATCGCTATGAGCGCGATCACTGTGAGCAGCCGCCCAATCACGATCGGCGTGCCGCTGGCCTGGGAGACGGTGATGCGCCGCGCCGTCGCCGAGCCGTGCGCGCCAGCGTGCGCGCCGCTGGCGCGATCGACTTCGAGCACGTCGTTGGCTTCGCGGTCAGTACCCACGATGCGTGCGCCGCTGACGTGGACGAATTCGGGGCCGCTTCGGATGTTCGTGTCGAGACGCTGCCCGGGCGGGTAGTGGACGAGCGCGGACACGCGATCGTCGCGCACGGAGAGCGGCGGGAACGTGAGTCGTGGGAGGCGTGCCTTGATGATGGGTATGCCGTCATCGACGTAGTCGAGCAGTCCTTCATGCTCGTAGGTGGGCTTCAGATAGGAGCTCAGCGCGACGCCACGGCCCAGGCCCTTGGGGTGTGCGGCGACCTGCTGCGCGGCGCCGATCACCGACACGACCACGATCGGCGCGAGCGCCCACGTGAGGAGCTCGTGTCGACGTGCGCGACCGCGGTTGAGCACGAGCACGCCGAGGACCGAGCCGCTGATACCGAGCAGCACGTAGCTCTCCAGGCGCAGCCCGAACTGGACGGTCGCGTAGAGGCGCGGGAGCGCGAGGATGATGCCGGCGTGCGTCATCACCACGAGCAGCGCCGCGGTCGCCGTCGACAGCACGGCGAGCACGCGCATCCACGTGTCGCGCCGACGCTCTCGCCAAACGACGCATAGCCCCGCTAGCACCCACGCGATCGCGAGCACCGGAAGCGCGGTCGTGACAAGCGACCCGGATGCGGGCGCGCGCGAGAGCGTGAACAGGTTCTTGGCGTTGATCGTGTACATGTCGTGTTCGAGCAGGCTGCGGTAGAGGACGTAGGACCGCGCGATGACGGTCTTCGACTCGTAGGCAGCGGCCGGCAGCAGGAACCACGCACTGACGAGCAACGCAGGGAGCACGATCGCGAGCACGCGACGCATATACAGCCAGCGCGCGCGCGCGCGGGCGGCCGGCACGAACGCGAGCAGCGCGGCGCCGGTGAGCACAAGCACGGTGGAGCCCCACACGACGGTGAGTAGGTGGCTGCCGAAGAACACGACGGAGCTCGCGGCGAGCGCAGCGGCGGGCGCGAAGCGCAGCCGCTCGGCGCGCAGGACGGCAAGCGCGGAGGCAACCATCGGCGGCATCATTGACACCGCGAGGAACTCCGGCCAATCGCCGAGCGCGTAGACGGTCGTCAGATACGCCGCGGAGGTCACGAACACGATGCCCGGCACGTGCGCGAGCCAGCGCCCGACGCCGAACATCCGCGACAGCCAGTACCAGCCGCCGTAAGCGGCGGCGAAGCCGAGCAGGTAGCTGAGCACGTAGGCGACAAGGGGAGCGTCGCCGAGGGCGAGCGCGAGGGCGCCGGTTAGCGAGTAGAGCGTGCCTCCGTAGAACGCGAACAGCGGGTAGAAGACGCCGCCGGAGTACTCGACGAAGAAGCTCGGCAGCGCGTTCGCGCGGATCGCACGACTCTCGTGCCACACGTACCAGAGGTGGTTGAGCCAGTCTTTGTTGAATGTCGCGTTCGAGAGCACGAGCGGCCACGCGAGCAGCGCCACCAGCAGCAGCGAGCCGACAATGGACCCGGCGAGCGCAAGCTGGCGCTGCGACCGCGCCGCCGCAAGCAGGCGCGCGGCGCGCGGCGTCGGCGAGTGGACGCGCGCCCCAGCCGGTCGCGCCGCGCTCGCACGCCGCGTACCCGAGCGCCGCGTTGGCGCTCGGACCGTCGGGGAACGCACCTGCGTTTGCCTCCGGCGACTCACAAGTCGGCATGGTTGCGCGCCGCGGCAACCATGATGCGATTGCGTGTGCGCAGGCCGTTGTTCGGCCGTGGATGCGCGCGCGTACCCGCGCCGGGTGTCTCCGACTGGCCGGCGCTCAGCGCGCAGACGCGCGCTCGACGAAGTGCCTGCTGAGCATCATCGCCCTCACGCCCGCACCAGCGGCAGCATCGGGCCGGACGGCTCCTCCAGCGCGTACTTGCCGGAGGCGTCGCCCGTGCCGGGGAGGGGATAGTCGCCGGTGAAACAGGCGTCGCAGTGGGTGGCGCGCGTGGCGCCCACAGCCTCGTAGACGCCCTCGAGCGAGAGGTAGTGCAGCGAGTCGCAGCCCAGCTCGGCGGCGACCTCCTCGGTGGTGCGGTTGTGGGCGATCATCTCCTCGCGCGTGGACATGTCGATGCCGTAGTGGCAGGGGTGCTTGATCGGGGGGGCGGAGATCCGCATGTGCACCTCGCGCGCGCCCGCGTCGCGCAGCATCTGCACGATCTGGCGGGTGGTGTTGCCGCGCACGATCGAGTCGTCGACGACGACCAGCCGCCGGCCGGCGATCACCTCGGGGAGCGGGTTGAACTTCAACCGCAGCCCGTGCTTGCGCAGCTCCTGGCCGGGCTGGATGAACGTGCGCGCCACATAGCGGTTCTTGACGAAGCCGTCGTCCTGGGGGATGCCGCTGGCGCGCGCGAGGCCGCGCGCGGCGGGGTTGCCGGAGTCGGGGACGGCGATCACGAGGTCGGCCGCCACCGGCGCCTCGCGCCACAGGATCTCGCCCATCCGCGCGCGCGCCACCTGCAGCACCTGGCCGTTCATGCGCGAGTCGGGGCGGGCGAAGTAGATGTACTCGAACACGCAAAACGCGTGCCTCTCGCCCTCCACCACCTGGCGGCTGCGCACGCCGTCGGGGCCGATCGACACCAGCTCGCCCGGGCGCACGTCGCGCAGGTGGCGGGCGCCGATGATGTCGAACGCGCACGACTCGCTCGCCACGCAGTGATGGGTTTCACCGTCGCCGTTGGGCGGCAGCACGCCCAGCGCCAGCGGGCGCAGGCCGTGGGGGTCGCGGAACGCCAGCACGCGGTCGCGGGTCATCGCCACGATCGAAAAGGCGCCGCGCAAACTTGGGAGCACCGCAGCGATCGCCTCCTCGATCTCCTGCGCCGGGTGGGTGGCGATCAGCGCGGCGATTATCTCCGAGTCGGAGGTCGAGCTGAACGTCACCCCCTGCTCCAGCAGCTCGCCGTGCAGCTGCACGGCGTTGATCAGATTGCCGTTGTGCGCCAGCGCCAGCTCGCGGTGGGAGCCGTGGGTGCCCGCCGAGCGGTGCACCGGCTGGGAGTTCTCCCAGGCGTTGGAGCCGGTGGTGGAGTAGCGCACGTGGCCGATCGCCAGCTCCCCGGCGAGCGTGCGCAGGTCGTTCTCGCCGAACACCTGGCTCACCAAGCCCAGCTCGCGGCGTGTGAGGATCCGCCCGCCGCGGTCGGCGGCCGCGATCCCGGCGGACTCCTGGCCACGATGCTGGAGCGCGTATAGCGCGAAGTAGGACAGACGCGAAACGTCGTGCCCGGGTGCGTAGATCCCAAATACCCCGCACTCGTCGCGGGGGCCGTCACGCATCACGGGCTCACGCTAGCAGTCATGGGAACAGCTCGGCGAGCGCCCCGTGGGCCTCGGTGAGCTCGGCGAGGGTGGCGCTCACGGTTACGGTGCCGGCAGCGATCGTCAGCGCGTCGCCTTCGACCACCCCGATCGTCTGGAGCGTTGTGCGTTCGCCGAGCGCGCCAACCACCTCGCTCGGTCCGGATACCACAAAGCCGCCGGGGCCCTCGCCGAAGAGAACCGCCAGAAAGTGGGCGGGGTCGTTCGCCGTCACGGAGTCGCTCGCCGGTGCCTCGCCCGAAAGCTCGGGGAGGGCGACGTTCGCCCCCAGCCCGCCCGCCAAGCAGCACTCGGCCACCGCCACCGCCAGCCCGCCCTCGGCGATGTCGTGGGCGTTGCTCAGCGCGCCGGCGCGCACCGCCTCGCGCACGGCGGCCTGGGCGGCCAGCACCGCGTCGAGGTCGATCTCCGGCAGCCCGTCGGGCAGCGGCTCGCCGTGCAGCTTGGCCAGCTCGCTCGCCGCCCGTGAGGGGGCGAACGGGCCCACCAGCGCGATCGCGTCACCCTCCCGCGCAAACCCCAGCCGACCGGCGCGCGCGGCGTCGGGCAGGCGGCCCACCATGCCGATCACCGGCGTCGGGTAGATCGGGCCGGCGGTGCCCTCGTTGTACAGCGACACATTGCCCCCCACGATCGGAGCCTGAAGCGCCCGGCAGGCGTCGCCGAGACCGCGCACAGCCTCAGTCAGCTGCCATGCGATGTGCGGCTTCTCGGGGTTGCCGAAGTTGAGGTTGTTGGTCGTTCCCAACGGCTCGGCGCCGACGCATGCGAGATTCGCCGCGCACTCCAGTGCCGCCTCCACGGTGCCCCAATAGGGGTCGGCGGCAACGCGGCGGCCATTGCCGTCGATGCTGACCGCGAGCGCGCTCCCGTCGGGGAGGAGCAGCACGGCGGCATCGGCCTGTTCGGGGCGGCGAACCGTGCGGGATTGCACGATTGGGTCGTACTGCTCGAAGAGGGGGCGGCGCGAGGCGATGTTGGGCGAGCGCAGCAGCGCCAGCAGCGTCTCGCGGGGGGAAGCGTCGCGCGCCAGTGTCGCCTTCGGTGGGGGATAGATCGGCGTGGAGGGGCGCGCCGGGCGCAGGTCGTACAGCGGGCACTCGTCCACCAGCGCCGCCACCGGCATGTCGCCCAGCAGGCGCTCGCCGTCGTACACGCGCATCCGGCCTGTGTCGGTGACGGTGCCGATCGCCGCGCCGCCCACCTCCCACTTCTCGCACACTGCCAGCACCGCCGCCACGGCGGCGGGCTCCACCACGCACAGCATCCGCTCCTGCGACTCCGACACCATGATCTCGAACGGCTGCATCCCGGGCTCGCGCAGCGGCACGCACGAGACGTCGATGTCGATCCCCACAGCGCCCTTCGAAGCCATCTCGCTCGCCGAGGAGGTCAGTCCGGCTGCGCCGAGATCCTGGAGCGCCACCAGCAGACCCCGGTCGAGCAGCTCCAGAGAGCACTCCAGCAGCTTCTTCTCCTCGAAGGGATCCCCCACCTGCACCGTCGGGCGCTTCCCCTCGTCGCCCTCGCCCAGCTCCGCGGAGGCCAGCACCGACGCGCCGCCGATCCCGTCGCGGCCGGTGGACGCGCCGAACAGCACCACCAGGTTGCCCGGGCCGGCCGCGGCGCTGCGCACGAGTCGCTCTCGTTTGCACAGGCCGAGCGCCATCGCGTTGACCAGGCAGTTGTGCTCGTAAGGAGCCTCGAAATACACCTCCCCGCCGACCGTGGGGACGCCAATCGAGTTGCCGTAGTGACCGATCCCCGACACCGCGCCGGCGAGCAGGTAGCGCGCACGGGTACTCGCGTCGACCGAGCCGGCGGCGGCAGCGCCGGGCTCGCCGAACCGCAGCGAGTCCAGCACCGCGATTGGGCGCGCGCCGATCGCGAAGATGTCGCGGAGGATGCCGCCCACGCCGGTGGCCGCGCCCTGGAAGGGCTCCACTGCGCTTGGGTGATTGTGCGACTCCACCTTGAACGCGCACACCATCCCCCCGCCCACGTCCACAGCGCCGGCGTTCTCGCCCGGGCCCATCACCACGTGCGGGCCCGCGGTGGGGAGCGTGCGCAGCAGCTTCTTGGAGTGCTTGTACGCGCAGTGCTCGCTCCACAGCAGCGAGTACATCGCCAGCTCCACCTGGTTGGGCGGGCCGCCCTGGTGCTTGCGGATCAGCTCGTACTCCGCGCGTGTCAGCCCCAGCGCCAGCGCGTCCTCGACGGTGGGCAACGTGGCGCTGTCAACCTGCACCGCGCGCTCCTGGGGTGGCGGTTGTGTGTTTACTTTTTGGGCTCCAACCAGCTTTATTTTGTGAAGTAGAGCCCTCCACTGTGAGGCGCATCGACTCGAAGATGCACAACCCGTCGGTCGAGCCGGTGAGCGGGTCCACCGCATGCTCGGGGTGGGGCATCATCCCGAACACGTTGCCCGCCTCGTTGCGCACGCCGGCGATGTCGCGCAGCGAGCCGTTGAAGTTCTCGCCGGGCGCGTAGCGCAGGATGACCTGGCCGTTCGCCTCGAGCGCCTGCAGCGTGGCCTCGTCGGCGTAGTAGCGGCCCCACGAGTGCTTCGCCGGGATGCTCAGGATTGTGGGGGCGGGTGCGCGCCCGGGGTCCTCGCCGCCGTCCTCGTCCGATCGGCAGGCGCCCGTGAACGCACTGTCGGGGTGCGCCACCTCGAGGTCCACCTGGCGGCAGGTGAAGCGCAGGTTGGAGTTGGGCAGCAGTGCGCCCGGCAGCAGGTGCGCCTCGCACAGCACCTGGAAGCCGTTGCAGATGCCAAGCACCAACCCGCCGCCGCGCGCGAACGCGATCACCGACTCCATTGCCGGAGCAAAGCGTGCGATCGCGCCGGCGCGCAGATAGTCGCCGTAGGAGAAGCCGCCCGGCACTACGATCGCGTCGGCCCCTTTCAAATCGCGCTCGGCGTGCCAGATCAGCTCGGCGTCGCCAACGCGGCGTGCAGCGTGCAGCGCGTCCACCTCGTCGCAGCTGCCGGGGAATTGGAGGACGCCGAACTTCACGAAAGCAGTTGCACTTCGTAATCCTCGACGAGCGGGTTGGCAAGCAGCTTCTCGCACATCGGCTGAAGCTGCGCCTCGTCCGGCACGTCCAGCTCCACCAAACGGCCCACGTGCACGTTGCTCACGCCCGCGAAGCCCAGCGCCGGCAGCGCACGCTGCACCGCCTCGCCCTGCGGGTCGAGGATCCCCGCCTTGGGGCGGATCAGCACGCGCGCCCTCAAGCCGCGCCCTGTGCGTCGATGGTCGCGGCGGCCTCGGCGGTGGCGCCCGTGCGCTCCAGCCACGCCTGGAAGGGCTCGCCGACGATCCGCTCGTACGCCTCCACATAGCGCGCGCGGGTACCCGCCACCACCTCGTCGGGGATCGCCGGCGCCGGCGGGCGCTTGTCCCAGCCGCTGCCGGCCGCCCAGTCGCGCACGTACTGCTTGTCAAAGCTCGGCTGGCCCTTGCCGACCTCGTAGCCGTCGGCCGGCCAGTAGCGCGAGGAGTCGGGCGTCAGCACCTCGTCGCCCAGCACCAGCTCGCCGTTCTCGTCGAGTCCCAGCTCGAACTTGGTGTCGGCGAGGATCACGCCGCGCGCGCGGGCGTGCTCGGCGGCGAACGAGTACAGCGCGATCGACACCTCGCGCACCTGCTCCATCAGTGCGCGGTCGCCCACCAGCTCGGTGGCGCGCTCGAAGTCGATCGCCTCGTCGTGGCCCACCTCGGCCTTCGTGCTCGGTGTGAAGATCGGCTCGGGCAACTGCTCTGACTCGCGCAGGCCGGCGGGCAGCGCGATCCCCGAGACGGCACCGCTCGCCTGGTAGTCCTTCCAGCCCGAGCCGGTGATGTAGCCGCGCACCACGCACTCCACCGGCAGCATCTTCAGGCGGCGCACCACCAGCCCCCGGCCGCGCGCCTCCCCGGGCACTCCCTCGGTGGCGGAGATCAGGTGGTTGGAGACGATCTGCCGCGTCTTCGCAAACCAGAACACCGACAGCCCGGTCAGCACTCTGCCCTTGTCGGGGATCGGCGTCGGATGCACCGCGTCGTAGGTCGAGATGCGGTCGCTGGCGACCATCAGCAGGCGATCGTCGCTCAGCTCGTACAGCTCGCGCACCTTACCGCTGGCGAGGAGAGGGAGGTCGGCGAGCGCAATCGAGGTCATGGCCGCTGACTCTATCGACAGGCACGGCGTCGCGATGCCCCGGGGCGTGGCTTGCGAGACGCTTGAAGCGTTCGCGCCATCGGTGCATACTTTCGATTATTACGGACATATGGACAAACGCTGTCCGATACATGCTTATCAAACGAAAGGACCAATGATCGCTCATGTCACGAACAAAGCTGGTTATGTTGAGCTTCTTGGCGGTGTTCGCATTGAATGTGGCTGTGACGGCCTCCGCCTCGGCGGCGCCCGCGTGGTGGATTGAAACCTCCGAAGGGCACGAAGAACTGCTCAAAGGCAAAGAGGAATTCAACAAAAAAGGGGAAGTTGAAAAAACATTTGTGTTGAAATCATCTGCCCTAACGATTGAATGCAAAGGGCTGGAATTCAGGAAAGGCTTCATCGAAGGGCCGACGGTGCTCGCTGCCGAAAGCGTGGAATTGAAGGAATGCAAAGTTGCAAAACCCGCCGAATGCACAGTCGAAAAAGGGGAAATCGACACCGCGAAGGTCACTTCCACCGTGAGCCAAGTCGGCTCGGAAGCAGTGTTCGAACTGAAACCGTCGACTGGGAGCGTGATCACTGAATTCACGCTCACCGGAACAAAATGCACTTTGTCCGGCAAACTCTCGGTGACGGGCGCCACGAAGGGCGTAGTTCTCGAAGCGTCCAAACTCACCAAAGTGAAGCCACTGCTCTTCCGTGGCGAAGGTGAACTGAAAATAGGCTCGGAGCCCGGCAAGGTGGAAGGTCAGGGAAACTACAGCGCGACGAAAGGCTGGAGCTTCCACTGACCTCCGACCGCGAAGCGCACTGACACCCAAACTGGCGTGTGGGCCGTGCCCGTTGCGGCTCGCACGCCAAACGCTCGCCCATCGCCTCCCAAGGCCCGCGCCGGCTTCAGGCGATCTCGCTCAGCCGACCCACGATCTCCTCCGCATAGCGCACGTAATGGCCGTAGTCGAAGATCGCGTCGAGGTCGAGCGCGGAGGTGATGGGGTCGGTCTCCAGCAGCTGGCGCAGCGGCGTGCGCATGTCCCACGCTTGCTGGGTGGCGCGCTGGACGCCGTAGTAGGCGTCGTCGCGGTTCATGCCGCTCTCCACCAGTGCCAGCAGCAGGCGCTGGGAGAAGATCGCGCCGTAGGTCAGCTCCAGGTTCTCGCGCATCCGCTCCGCGTCCACCGTCATGCCTTGCACCAGCGAGGTGGCGCGGGCCTGGAGGTAGTCGATCAGGGTGGTCGAGTCCGCCAGCACGATCCGCTCCACCGAGGAGTGTGAGATGTCGCGCTCGTGCCACAACGCCACGTTCTCCAGGCCGGCCTGGGCGTTGCCGCGCAGCACGCGCGCGAGGCCGGAGATCTGCTCGGACTTGATCGGGTTGCGCTTGTGCGGCATCGCGCTGGAGCCCTTCTGGCCGGAGCGGAACGGCTCCTGCACCTCGCGCACCTCCGTGCGCTGCAGATGGCGGATCTCGGTGGCCAGCCGCTCCAGGCCGGCGCCGGCCAGTGCGATCGCGCTGAGCAGCTCGGCGTGGCGGTCGCGCGCCACCACCTGGGTCGACACCGGCTCGCGCGCGAGGCCCAACCGCGCCAGCACCCGCGTCTCGAACTCCGGCGAGGTGGCCGCGTAGGTGCCCACCGCGCCCGACAACGCTCCCACCGCCGCCTGCGCGAACGCGCGCTCCAAGCGCTGCGCGTTGCGGTGCGCCTCGAACGCGAACCCCGCCAGCTTCACGCCGAACGTGGTCGGCTCGGCGTGCACGCCGTGGGTGCGCCCGATGCACAGCGTCCGCACGTGCTGGCGCGCGCGGATCGCCAGTGCGTCGCGCAGCGCCCGCGCGCCTGGCACGATCGCTTCGCCGGCCGCTTTCAGCTGCAGCGCCAACGCCGTGTCGAGCACATCCGAGGAGGTGAGGCCGAAGTGGATCCAGCGCCCCGCCTCGCCGGCGGAGGCGCCCAGCACGTCGACGAACGCCGCCATATCGTGGTCGGTGGTCAGCTCGCGCTCGTTGACCGCCTGCACCGTGAACGTCGCGTCGCGGATCGCCTGCAGCTCCTCCGCTGTGGGGCCCTTGCCGTCACCCAGCAGCCCCGGCAGCTCCTCGCAGGCGGCCACCTCCACCTCGCGCCACGCCTCCATGCGTGCCTCGTCGGTCCAGATCGCCCCCAGCTCCGGCCGGGTGTAGCGGCCGATCACCGCTTGGGGCTCCTCGGCGGCGGTGCGATCACAGCTCAATTATCGCCCACCGGCGCGGCCGACGCCGGGTTGGCTCAGGCCGCAAGGATCTGCGCGGCGAGGATCGCCGCGTTGCGGGCGTTGTCGAGCCCCACGCACGCCACCGGCACGCCGGGCGGCATCTGCACGATCGAGAGGATCGCGTCCAGGCCGCCCGCGGCGCTGAGCCGGCCGGAGAGCGGCACGCCGATCACCGGCAGGTCGGTGTGGGCGGCCACCGCGCCCGGAAGCGCCGCGGAGATGCCGGCGCCGGCGATGATCACGCGCAGGCCGCGCAGCTGGGCGTTCTTGGCGTATTCGGCCACCACGTCGGGTTCGCGGTGGGCCGACATCACCCGCAGCTCGTGCAGGATGTCGCGGGCCTTCAGCTCCTCCGCCGCCTTCTCCATCTTCTCCATGTCGCTCTTGGAGCCCATCACGATGCCCACGCGGGGCGCGTCCACGTCCAGCTGTTCCAGCTGTGCGCGCACCTCGGTCTCGGCGAGCGCGGTGGGGATCTGGGTCACCTCGCCCATGCTCGGCCTCCGCGCCGTCGCTCGCCGCTGGGTTCGTGTTCGTACCAGCGGCGCAGCCACTCGCCCAGGTCGCGCGCCACGGGGTCGGGCGTCACCGAGGCGGCGATGTCGGTGCGCAGCTGCATGCCGTCGAAGGAGATCATCCGCGCCGCAGCATACGCCGCCGCGCGGGCGGCCTGCGCGTCGTCGCCGAGCGCGGTCACGTTCAGCACCCGCCCGCCGGCGGTGACGAGCTCGCCGTCGTCGCCGGCTGTTCCCGCGTGCGTGACGGCGACCCCCTCGGGCACGTCGTCCAGGCCGGCGATCGCGTCGCCGCTGGAGGAGGAGACGGGGTAGCCGGCGCTCGCCAGCGTCAACGTGACCGCCCACTCGGGCGACCAGCGCAACAAGGCGCGTTCTTCGTTGCCTTCCCAGAGGCGCTGCAGGCCGCCGTAGCGCGAGGCAGCCAGCAGCGGGCCGAGCAGGTCGGATTCCAGGCGCGGCAGCAGCGCCTGTGTCTCGGGGTCGCCGAAGCGCACGTTGTACTCCAGCACGCGTGGACCGTCGGCGGTGAGGATCACGCCCGCGTAGAGGACCCCGTGGTAGGGCGTGCCGCGGGAGCGCATCAGCTCGACGATCGGCTGGTGGACGATCCACGACAGCTCGCCCTCGCCCTCTAGCTCGGCCACGGGCGAATAGGCGCCCATGCCGCCGGTGTTGGGGCCGGTGTCGCCGTCGCCGATCCGCTTGTAGTCGCGCGCCGCCGCCAGCGGCCAGGCGCTTGCTCCGTCGCACAGCGCCAGCAGCGAAACCTCCCGGCCGCGCAGGCGCTCTTCCACGATCGCGGAGGCGGTCCCGGCGCCGGCGTCGTCGCCGAAGCGGTGCTCGTGGAAGATCTCTCGCAGCGCCGCGACCGCCTGCTCGAGCGAGTCGGCGACCGTCACGCCCTTGCCGGCGGCCAGGCCGTCGGCCTTGATCACCACGCCGTCGGCGCCTGTCAGCTCGGCGAGGGCGTGCTGGCCCTCCTCAAACGTGTGCGCGTGGCGCCAGCGTGCGGTGGGGACGCCCGCCTCCTCCATCGCCTGCTTGGCAAACGCCTTGGAGCTCTCCAGGCGGGCCGCCGCGGCGGTGGGCCCGAACGCGAGGTGGCCGCGGCGGTCGAGCGCGTCCACGAGGCCGGCGACCAGCGGTGCCTCGGGGCCGACGACCGTGAAGTGAATACCTTCGCGCTCGACGGCCGCGACGATCCCCTCCGTGTCGTCGGCGGCAAGGTGCAGCAGACGCGCGTGTTGAGCGATGCCGGCGTTGCCGGGGGCACACCACAGCTCGACGCCATCACCTTGCAGCGCCTGCACCAGCGCGTGCTCGCGGCCGCCGCCGCCGACGACGAGGACGCGCATGTCAGAGCGAGCTGATGAAGTCGTCGACGGGGATCGCGGCGAGCGTCTCGTAGCGGACGGTGCCGCGCGAACCCAGCTCCAGCGAGACGCGCGCCATCGTCTGCTCGTCGGGCGCCTCGACGATGTTGACGAAGTCGAAGCGGCCGAGCGTGGCCCACTGAGCCTTGACGCTGGCTCCGAGCTGCTCCACCTCGCGGTTGACCTCGTGGATGCGCTGGGGGTTGTTCTTGACGGTCTGCACGCCCTCGGGCGTGAGGTTGGCGAGCATGATGTACGTCGGCATCGGGGCCTCCTGATTGTGGTGGAATCAGAGTAGTCGTCCATGCGGCGGGGTATGGCGTCGGAAGTGCTGAGCAGCCACGGGCGCGCGGGAGCCGGCCGGCGACGGTTCCGGGTCAAAAGACGTTGCCGGGACGTGCCTTCCGCGCAGTGTTTCCCACTCTGCCGAAAGTTTCGAGATGGCAAAAGGGCCTGTTTTGCAGGACTTTCGCCCGTCAGCCGATCGCGTATTAAGCGCAGCCGCACGAGAGGTCAACCACTACGCTTGACAGCGGTTCCGCCCCCCTGGTACTACTGGACGAGCAGGGTAAGGGAAGGACCAAGCATCGGGATCCTTTGGAGGTACGGGTCAGCAGGGCAGGCTGGGACGGAGAGGAGTACTCCAGCTCCGAGACAAGAGCCAACCGGCTGTTGTGCTAGGCGCCGTGCTCACAAAGCGGTTTGGTTATCGGTGCAGTAAGTCAGTTCATTAATCAGCGAAGGAGATACATACAGATGTCAAAACTAACTGTCGTCTTGGCAGCGCTTGTCGCCTGCCTCGGAATCAGCGCGTTGGCGTCGGCCTCGGCGTCGGCTGCGTGTGTTTCAGGATCGTGGTGCGTTGCAGGTACCGCGCTGATATCGGGCGAAATGGCAGAACTAACCGAAAAAGCTGAAGTAACTGAATCCGGCGTGCTGTCTGGAATAGCCGGCCTTGAATATAAATGTACAAAACTCGAAGGCGAAAGCGTCTTACTCGAAGGCACGGCCACAGGTATGGCAAAACACCTGATTTTTGCTGGATGCTCTAATGGCACAGGTGCATGCCAAGTTGTAGGAACTAGCGTGGAAACTAACGAAATTACTGTGTCAAAAGTCAAAGCGGTGGGAACTACCGAAGTCGAAGCGACCTTCGAAGCGCCCAGCGGATCATTCGCCACGATTGAAGTTACGGGAGGCAGCTGTTCAATAGCCGGTAAAGACGCCGTTAAGGGCCATATCAGAATACTTGGCCCGACGGGGCAGACGCCGTCTATAAAACAGGAAATAGTAGCAAATTCTGGTGCTAGTGAACTTGAAATCCTCAAAAAAACAGTGACCCTCAAAGGCAAGGCCAAGCTCGAACTTAAGTCAGGCAAAGCCTGGAGCTTCGGCTGATCTCATTTAGGGTGACGGGAACGTCAAGTATCTAGTCCAAAACAGTGCTTGTGCCCGCCGCCTCGCGGTGGCGGGCACAAACTAGAGCCGTGAACCCTATGCAGCAAACTCACGATGGAAGAAAGCAATACCTTGCAATCACGTCAAATGATCAAGACGCACGCGACTAAAACAACGCTACTGGTCGTTGGCGCACTTGCCACCCTTTCTCTCATGTTCGCCGCAGAGGTGCTTTGTGCCTTACCGGCCTTCGCAATCTCGTGCCCCAACGAAGAATCGCGCACCGAACTGGGGCTGCGTTTTCTGCCCGACTGCCGCTCGTATGAGATGATCAGCCCGGTATATAAGGAGGGCTATCCACTGGAGTTGCAAAGCTACGCCAGCAACGGAGAAAAAGCGTATTTGTATAGCTTTGCAGATCTTGCCGGTCTGGAAGGCGAGGCAAACGCCGTTGAAGCAGGCAACTACGTCGCCACGCGTAATACAAATGGAGGATGGCAGATATCTCCCGTTAATCCATCCGCCGCACAGTATCCTAACCAGTTTCTAGTTCGCGGTGAAGCAAATAATGGGCTCAGCCTGTGGATTATGCATACTCCACAGCAATCGGCTACCGCCGCCGACCTGTACGTCCGCTCGGCTGCGGGCGACTATCGCGATGTCGGACCGCTTGTCAGCCCCGAATTTAGCCAAGGGGAACCTAGTAACGTGGGGACCACTGTAAAAACAGATGTGCCGCAAGCCAGCACCAGCAACTACGAACATATCGTCATTAATTCAAAAGATGCGGAAGGTCGATGGCCATTCGATCATACCCTTGGCGGAGGAGGTTCGCTACTCGAATATAGTGGTACAGGTAATAGCAAGCCAACACTGGTAGCCGCATTCGGAGAAAAAGGTAGCACAGAACTTACGGGCACTAGCCCAAGCGGAAACCCAGTAGGCTTTGAGTGCGGAGCATCGCTAGGAAGCATAAGCTCTTACTCCACCTTTAACGCCATTTCTAGCGATGGCGAAACGATCTTCTTTACTCCTAATCTCAAAGGGGAACTAGGGTGCCCGTCGTCGGCCGTTTCGCCAGAAGTGAGCGAAGTCTGGGCCCGAGTCCACGGAGGTATGGTCAGTCCATCCCAGGCTGCGACAGTGGACGTGTCAGCGCGCTCTGAAACCGAATGTACTGGCGTGTGCCAAACAAGCGCTGAATCGGGTAAGAACTTTGAGGGTGCATCGGAAAACGGTGAAAAGGTCTTTTTCACGAGCACCCAGCAGTTGCTTAACGGTGCCCACCAGGACCCCTTGGCCCGAGACAACGCAGCCGGCCGCGGGTGCGCTCGTACGAAAGGCGAAGGCGGCTGCAATCTCTACGAGTATGATTTCGCTGCTCTGCCCGGCCATAACCTCAAGCTGATCGCTGGCAATGCTGAAGTGCTGGGAGTGATGAGGATAGCCCCGGATGGCTCCCGCATATATTTTGTGGCGCGCGGCGTCCTCACTAGCGAAGCTGATCGAGTTGGCCAGGTCCCGCAACCCGGCAAGCCAAATCTGTATGTATATAATACAAACGCCGAACAGCTAGAACCCCACGGGTTTGTTTCCGCGCTCAGTGAAGAAGACGAACGTGACTGGGCCATGACAAATAACCATCCTGCGGAGGTGTCCCCCGCCGACGGTCGGTATCTACTCTTTGCAAGCTCAACACAGGGGCTTACGCCGGACGACCATAGTAGTGGGGAACAACAGCTCTTTTTGTACGACAGTCAATCCGCAGAATTGATCCGTGTCTCAAAAGCCGAAAACGAAGACGAAGGCTCCGCTGATGACGGAAACGCAGCCTCAAGTTTGCTAAGCGAAGGAGACTATGCATATCTTAACGGCGACTTTAAAACGACTGAAGACCGATCTAACATCTCCGTCGACAACGGGGTTGTAACTGTCGCGTTTGAAAGCGCTGGATCGCTGACACCCCTGGCGCCGGCTGCACAAGATGGCTGCTTCAGCGTATACGAGTATCGAAGCGAAGGACCAATCGGTGACGGCAGCGTCCATCTGATCTCAAACGGTAATGACGTCGAACCATATAAAGGGTTCAGGTGTGGGGCGCAGCTCCTGGCGATGGACGAAAGCGCGAGCAACATCTTGTTCGAGTCGGCCGATTCCTTGCTTCCGAGTGACACCGACGGTGGTCAGGTCAATATCTTTGACGCACGCGTCGATGGTGGAGTTCCGAAGGCGCAATCAGGAACTCAGTGCAGCGAGGAGGATTGCGCTCTTTCAAGCTTCTCAATGCCAGAATTCTCTGCTCCAGCTAGTACGACGCAAGAACCGGAAGACCTAAACAGCCTGACCGAATCAAAAGAGACGAAGCAATCATCCAAAAAAACCAAAAAGAAATCTAAGCCGAGCAAGTCACACTCGAGGCACTGTACCAAACACAGGCCAGGCGGTCACGGTAACTTGCCATGTACGTCAAGTCGTGTACGCGAGACTGCACAACGCACAATCGTCGACGGGATGCGGCGAAGAAGCGTCAACGGTGCTTCACGCGCCGCCAAGCACATAAGGGGACGGTGAACATGAGGCGCTACCTTATTTCCCTCGTCCCGGTCTTTCTACTAGCAATGGCGTGGATCGTAGTGTGTGCAGCAACTGCCACAGCGTCGCCGCAAGCAGCACCTGCCTGGCAAATCACGACTGTTCCTACCCCGTCCGTGTTCGTGCCAGATCAAGGACTGGCCGGTGAACAGCGCTTTAGTGAATGCCAAGCCCTTGGCGGACAGGGTTACTGTGATACCTACAATATAGTTGTTGAGAATGTCGGCGGACGGTCCAGCACTGGAGAAGTGGCGGTAGAAGACACGCTACCACCCGGCGCAAGTTTTGCTGCGGAACTGGGCGAACGGGCGCTGGAAGACCAGCCTAGAGTTCCGGACTCGTGCGAAGTCAAGACGCCTCAAATTGGCATCTGCCGCTTCACTGAATCGGTTGTATCGAGCGGCTTTATCGTAGAGACTGCTCGCCTTCGTGTCACCGCACAGCCTGGAATAATATCCAATAGGGTGACGGTCGCAGGAGGAGAAGCGCAACCCGCGGAAAGCGAAGTAAGTACCCGCGTAGGTGTCGAAACTGAACACGCGCCAGTAGGGATAAGTGACTTTGGGTTTGATCCCACCGGGCCGTCTGGAGGGCCTGACGACCAGGCCGGCGGGCACCCCACTTTTGTGACCACCACGGTTCTGTTTAATAACATGATCGTGCCGCATGCTCAGCCAGAAGTGAATCCAGTAGCACCTGTCAAGAATCTTATTTTCTACCTCCCACTCGGCTTCCTGGGCGATGCGCAGGTAGCCCAGCGTTGTCGCCCATCGCTAGTCGAAGCTCAGGGCGGGGTCAGTGGATGCCCTCCCGGTAGCCGGGTGGGTACAGTAATGCCGATGCTGCCAGGCGTGGGCGGCTCAACTGAAGATCCTACGCACGAGTTCCCTCTGTACAATCTTGTTCCGGAGCACGGATATGCGGCAGAGTTTGCCTTTGGGGCATTTGGATTGGCTTTTGTATCCTACGCCAACCTAGCCTATCACGACGGCCAGTATGTCCTGCGCGTCGTTATCCCGGGGGTTACGTTGCCCGCAAGCATGATTGGATTGATCGCTACCTTTTACGGAGATATCCAGGAACATTACGTAGGTGGGTTTGGGGAAGAAGACACGCGTGATCTAGGAGCGCTTTTGACTAATCCCAGTGACTGTGGTGCGTCTAATCTAAGTGCTCTAGTGGAAGCAGATACTTGGGAACAAGCGTCGCTCCCGATAGGCGATTCGGCCCCTGCGTATCAGAGTCTAGAAGGTTGTACCAACTTGCAGGTACCTTTTGGGGTAGTAGGCCATCCTCAGGCAGCGCATGGAGAGTCGGGAACGAGCGCGGCCGACTCCCCATCTAGTTACGAAATTGGCCTCACCGTTAAACAAGCGCCCAACGACTTTGCGTCACCGTCAACGCCGCCTCTGAAGAATGTAACGATCTCATTGCCAACGGGAACCTCGATATCGCCGGCGGCGGCCGAAGGTCTTACGCCTTGCCAGGCGACTGGCGCTCAGGGAATCAATTTGCCAACCGGGTCGGTTACTGGATGGGAAGCAGGTCAAGGAGAAGAAGTTGGCGCGGACGGCCTAGCTCACCTGGCGCCGGGCAGCTGCCCTGCATCATCCCAGCTCGGCGACGTTATAGCGACTACGCCACTCCTTTCGGAAGAACTCACGGGCCATTTGTTTCTGGCTGAACCAGGCTGTGGCGCTCCGGGCCAAGCAGTGTGCACCCCCGAAGACGCGGCTAACGGGGTGCTCTTCAGACTATACTTGGAACTCGAAGCGCCGAACGCAGGCATAACGATCAAGCTGCGTGGCGCAGCTTCTGTCGATCCGTCGACAGGCCAGATCAGCGCTCGTTTCGCCGATCTGCCGCAGTTTCCCATTAGCAACGTTGTTGTTACGACGAACGGCGGGCCCCGTGCGCCGTTGGCCAATCCGCAGCGTTGTGGCGAAGACGCGACTGTCGGAGCGGCTGAACCTTGGAGCGAGATGCCCGGCGAATCGGCGGTGACGGCATCCGGTGACTTTGTGATCAACTGGAACGGCGCTGGTGAAGCCTGTCCAGCCGTGTCGCCGTTCTCTCCGTCATTTTACGCCGGGACCACCCATGACCTGGCGGGTGCGTTCAGCCCGTTCACGTTCACGCTCAAACGCGAAGACCGCGAACAGAACGTGGCGTCGATATCGACTACCCTGCCCGAGGGCCTGCTGGCGTCGATCGCAAACGTTCCACGCTGTCAGGAACCGCAGGCCGCCAGCGGCGATTGCTCAGCCAACAGTCAGGTTGGTACCACGGCCGTCGGTGTGGGCTCCGGCAGCGAGCCTTATTACGTGACAGGGAAAGTGTATTTTACCGGCCCCTATAACGAAGCGCCATTCGGATTGTCGGTGGTCGTGCCGGCGGTGGCGGGGCCATTCAATCTCGGCGACGTGGTGGTGAGGGTAGGTCTGTCGATCAACCCAAGCACCGCCCAGGTGACCGCGACGAGCAGTGTCTTCCCGCAGATCATTGACGGTGTACCGCTGCGCATTCGCACGGTCAATGTGACGTTGAACGCGAAAGACCTCACGTTCAACCCAACGAGCTGTGCGCAGTTTCAGATCACCAGTACTGTCAACGCGGCCGAAGGAGCGGTGGCGAACGTGACGAGCCCATTCGCGGCGGCCGGATGCAAGAACCTTCCATTCTCGCCGGAGTTGAGTGCATCCACCGAAGCCAAATCAACCAAAGCGAATGGGACCGGCCTCAAGATCAAGATCGCCTACCCGACAGGCGCGGGACAGGCCAATATCGCCAAAGTCACGATCGACTTCCCCAAGCAACTTCCGGTGCGCATTACGACGATCCGGCGGGCCTGCCCGGCGGCGACGTTCGAAGCAAATCCGGCCGCCTGTCCGGTTGGGTCGAACATCGGGACCGCAATTGTGCACACCCCGATCCTCGGGCAGCCGCTCACAGGGCCTGCATACCTAGTGTCGTACGGCAACGCCAAGTGGCCCGACGTAGTGTTTGTGCTACAGGGCGAAGGCGTCAAGCTCGATGTCACTGGAGAATCAAACGTCTCACGTTCGGGCGTGCTGAAAGCGTCCTTCAAGTCGGTTCCAGACGCGCCGTTCACGAGCTTTGAAACGACGCTTTCACGCGGCGAGTACTCCGAGTTCACGAACGTTAGGACGACGTCGAAAGCGGCCTTCAGCCAATGTGGCGAGAAGCTCATTGCACCGACCATGATTGTTGCGCAAAACGGTCGGCAGATAACGCAAGCCACAAAGATACTTGTCAATGGGTGTCACAAGCAGAAAAAGAAGAAAAGGCACATGCATGGCACCCAGCGTAAGAAGAAGTAACGAACAGTCTATTCGCACAAAAGGAAGGATGTGAAGAACCATATGCTACGGCGATTGAAGGCGCATAGAAGTGTTGGCGTCGCCACCGCGGTTGTCGGTGTTCTGGTAGCGCTCGTGACTCCTACGGGCGCAACGGCACACTCGGGCGATTTTGCGAAATTCAACTACTGTCCGTCGACGAATGCAGAAGTTTTCAAGTGCCTGTACTCGGTCACCAGCAGCGGCGAAATCGTTTTGGGCAAAAAGAAAACGCCGATCACGAACGCTGTGACGCTACAGGGGGGCGTGTCGAAACAGGAAGGGACCGAAGCAGAAGGCTTTCCGTCGCGGTTCTTTGGTGCCACTAGCGGCGGCGAAACACTGTCGAAAGCGGCGCAAACCGTGCCGGGTGGCCTCCTTGGCATCGTGCCGCCTGAAAAATCGCCACCGCTCGTGCGGCTGCTGCTGAAATACTTCGAAAGCGGCTTGCTCGAAGTCAAAGCGACGCTCGAACTCGCCAAGCCGGCCAGTGAAATCAAGGTGAGCGAATTTAATTTGTCGCTCGAAGAAGGTGTCGCCCTCAAGCTACCCGTCAAGGTCCATCTCGAAAACGCGTTTTTGGGCAGTTCGTGCTATGTGGGCTCGAGCAGCTCGCCGCTCGTTTGGAATCTCACATCTGGGACCACAAGTCCGCCGAAACCAAATGAACCAATTAAAGGCAGTGGTGGCGAACTGAATTTCAAAGACGGGTTCGAAATTGCGGAAATCACCGGAAACTCGCTTGTCGACAACGTATGGTCGGCTCCCGCGGCGGCCGGCTGCGGAGGCATCCTTTCGTTCCTGGTGGATCCGGTCATCAACAGCATGATCGGACTCCCTGCGACGTCGGGTAACAACACGGCGATCCTCAACAACACGATCGACCTCGCCCAGGCGACCGACGTAAATGCGCATTGAGGTGAGCGATATGAGCAAGAATCCGTTCTCAACCAAGCTAGCTGCAAGGAGAGTAACGATGAAGCCGAAGAGCAGCAGGTTGTTGCTCGCCTCGCTGGTTGTTGCCGTGGCGTTGGGTGCCGTGGGCGCCGGTTCAGCGAGCGCGAGTCCCGTCTGGAAGTTCAACGGGACCGAACTCAGCGGGAAAGAAACGGTGGTCGGCGCCGCGACTAGTAGCAAGATGACGCTGCTGGGGATCACGGTCGAATGTCAGCATTTTCTGTACAATGCAAAAATATTCAACAAAAGCGGAAAAGGCGAAGGGGAAGTGACCGAACTGCCGCTGTATGAATGCTCGTCAAATGCTGCGAGCTGCCCGCTTGAAAAAGAAGTGGAAGCTAAGAACCTGCCTTGGCCCGGTAAGCTGACGACGATAGGCGAAAAAGAATACTTGCTGATCGGCGAAGCCAAAGGCAAAGAAGTCGATGTCAATGTAACCTTTGGCGGCTCGTCGTGTGCGGTGGCCGGCGTCCATGCGGTGAAGGGCACAGTCGGGGGCGTCATCAACAACAGCAGTCAGACGGCGACGTTTGACGCGGAAACGATCAAAAACACGGGAACGGGGCTCAAAGTCGGCTCCTCGACCGTGGAATGGGAAGGCGTTTTCACGATGGAAGCCTTCGAATCGCACCGGCTGTCGGCGATCGAAGCGTAGTCATATGAGGTGAGAAACATCGCCGGGCGGCTGACCTGAAGATCAGGTTGGCAGCCCGGCGTTTTTCTGTAAAGGGTAGCTGCGATGTCCGATCCGTTTGATATCTTGCGATGATGAAAATGCGTGTGCGGCTCATAATGGCGCTGGCGCTCCTTGGGGCACTCACGGGATGTGGGTCGTCGACGACGTCGGTCACGGTGACACAGACGACTGCGGCGCAATCACCGACACCCACGGCGGCTGCCGCGTCGACGAGCAGGCACACGACGACGCCGGCGAAATCGAGAGGCGAAACCCCAGCGGCGCCTTCGACAACATCTACGGGCACGACGCCGGCCAGTACGACACCCACGGAACACCATGTGCCCATTGTGGAAAAGGTCGAAGTGTCGAGCCCGGTGTTCCCGAGCGGAGGACGGCTTCCTGTTCGCTACACCTGCGACGGGGCCAACGCCTCGCTTCCGCTGAAGTGGTCGGGCATCCCGAGCGACACCGCTGAACTGATGGTGGATGTGCTCACGCTCGAACCGGTCAACGGCAAACTGTTCTTCGCGTGGGCCGTCGCGGGCCTGTCGCCAAAGTCGCACGGGATTGCCGCCGGAAAGCTTCCCTCCGGCGCCGTCGAGGGGGTCAACAGCACAGATTCGACTAGCTACACGCTGTGCCCCACGCGCAGCAAGCACGAACAATACGTCGTCGTCGTCTTCGCATTGACCCACAGCCTGGGGTTGAAGCAGGGGTTCAACGCCGTGGCCGCCCGCGAACGCGCGCTCCAGGATGCCGAATACGAGGGTTTCTTGCCGTTCCTCTACAAACGCAGTTGAGGTCTGCTGGCCTGCGGGCGCAACGCGACGGCGGTGACGGGAGCCGCGAGTGGATGCCTTCGCGCTCGACGGCCGCGACGATGCTCTCCGTGTCGTCGGCCGCCAGGTCCAGGAGATGCGCGTGTTGAGCGATGCCGGCGTTGCCGGGGGCGCACCACAGCTCGACGCCATCACCTTGCAGCGCCTGCACCAGCGCGTGCTCGCGGCCGCCGCCGCCGACGACGAGGACGCGCATGTCAGAGTGAGCTGATGAAGTCGTCGACGGGGATCGCGGCGAGCGTCTCGCGCGAGCCGAGCTCCAGCGAGACGCTCGCCATTGTCTGCTCGTCGGGCACTTCGACGATGTTGACGAAGTCGAAGCGGCCGAGCGTCGCTCGGAGCCAGCGTCAAGGCTCAGCGGGTGTGGCGTGCCGTGAAGGTGCTGAGCGACGAGGAGGCTCCGGGCGTCGGCCGGCGACGGTATAGGGTCGAAAAGCCGTCGTCGGGCGCGGTCGCCCGAGCATGTTCCCCACTCTACAAAGAGTTTGGCGACGGCCAAGGGGCTTGCTTTGCAGGCTTTGGCCCGTTTGCACTGGCGGCTACTAAGCGCGGCGACGCGGGGGTCAACCACGCCGCTTGACCGCGTTCCGTTTCCCTGGCGCCACTGGACGCTGCAGTCAGCAGCGCAGAGCTGGACAGAGAGGAAGTGCTCCAGCTACGAGACGAGAGCCAGCGGCTGTCGTGCCCGGCTGGGTGCTCACAAGCGATTCGGTTTATGGACGCAAGTCAGTTAGTCAATTGATCAGTGAAGGAGATACATGCAGATGTCAAACTAACTGTCATTTTGGCGGCGCTTGTCGCATGCCTCGGAATCAGCGCACTGTCGGTGGCGGCACAAGGCGTGGCAGGGCGGCGAAAGCTTATGCAAAAATGGGTGGGCACGGTGCTACGCGGCGGCAGTGATGGACGCCGAGTCGAACGAAAGCCGCCCCTCCGCGGCATCCACCACCACCCGCTCCCCCGCCCTCAAACTCCCGTCCAGCAGCGCCAGCGCCAGCCGGTCGGTCAGCTGCTTCTGGATCACCCGCCGCAGCGGCCGCGCGCCGTACGTCGGGTCATAGCCGAGGTCGCCCAACAGCTCCTTGGCGGCGTCGGTCAGCTCGACCTCCACCCCGCGCTCGCGCACCCGCTCGACCACGCGCCGCGTCTGCAGCTCCACGATCTGCCCGATCTGCGCCCGAGTGAGGGCCCGGAAGCGGACGATGTCGTCGAGCCGGTTGACGAACTCCGGTTTGAAGTGCGCCAGCAGCGCGTCGCGCAGCTTTGCGTCGGCCGCAACGGCGTCAGCACCGTCGCCGGCGCTGGACGATCCCGAGCGCGGCACGCCCACGGCGTAGGGAGTGCCTAGGCTATCCGGGTCGGCGACCTCGCCATCGGCGCTCGGGTCGGCGGCGACGTTGATGTTCGACGTCATGATCAGCACCGTGTTCTTGAAATCCACCGTGCGGCCCTGCCCGTCCGTGAGGCGGCCGTCGTCCATCACCTGCAACAGCGTGTTGAATACGTCAGGGTGGGCCTTCTCGATCTCGTCCAGGAGGACGACCGAGTAGGGGCGCCGGCGGACCGCCTCCGTCAACTGCCCGCCCTCTTCGTAGCCCACATACCCGGGGGGCGCTCCGACGAGGCGCGAGACCGTGTGCTTCTCCATGTACTCCGACATGTCCAGCCTTACCATCGCCTCCTCGGAGTCAAACATGAACTCCGCCAGCGCGCGCGCCAGCTCGGTCTTGCCCACTCCCGTGGGGCCGAGGAACAAAAACGTGCCGATCGGGCGGTTGGGGTCCTGCAAACCGGCGCGCGAGCGGCGCAGCGCTGTCGCCACCGCCTCCACCGCCTCGTCCTGGCCGATCACGCGTTCATGGAGGCGGTCCTCCATGTGGATCAGCTTCTCCACCTCGCCCTCCAGCAAATGGCTGACGGGGATACCGGTCCAACGGGCCACCACCTCCGCCACGTCGTCGGCGTCCACCTCCTCCTTGAGGAACACAGCGGCGTCGCCACTCGCAGCCCCATCCCCCTTATCCTCCCCCTCCTCCGAAGCAGCCAACTCCTTTTCCAGCTGCGGGATCTCCCCGTAGCGCAGCTCCGCGGCCCGTTGCAAATCGGCGGTGCGCTCGGCCCGTTCGGCCTCCACGCGCGCCTCCTCCAGCCGCGCCTTCTTCTCGCGCACTCCCTGGATCGCGTCCTTCTCGGATTGCCACTGCGCCTTCATCGCGCGCGAGCGCTCCTGCAGCTCGGCCAGCTCGCGCTCGATCGCCGTGCGGCGATCGGCTGAGGGCTCGTCGGTCTCCTTCGCCAGCGACGTCAGCTCGATCTCAAGCTGCATCACGCGGCGGTCCACCTCGTCGATCTCGGTCGGCAGCGAGTCGATCTCGATCCGCAGCTTGCTCGCCGCCTCGTCAATCAAATCGATCGCCTTGTCCGGCAAAAAGCGGTCGGCGATGTAGCGGTCCGACAGCGTCGCCGCGGCGATCAGCGCGTTGTCCTGGATGCGCACGCCGTGGTGCACCTCGTAGCGCTCCTTCAGGCCGCGCAAGATCGCGATCGTGTCCTGCACCGAGGGCTCGCCCACCATCACCGGCTGGAAGCGCCGCTCCAGCGCCGCGTCCTTCTCGATGTGCTTGCGGTACTCGTCCAGCGTCGTCGCGCCCACCGCGCGCAGCTCCCCGCGCGCCAGCATCGGCTTCAGCAGGTTGGCCGCGTCCACCGCGCCTTCAGCGGCGCCCGCGCCGACGATCGTGTGCAGCTCGTCGAGGAAGAGGATCACGCCGCCGCGGGCTTCGCTCACCTCCTTGAGAACCGCCTTCAGCCGGTCCTCAAACTCGCCCCGGTACTTGGCGCCGGCGATCAGCGAGCCCATGTCGAGCGAGATCACGCGGCGGTCGCGCAGCGACTCCGGCACGTCGCCGGCCACCACCCGCTGGGCGAGGCCCTCCACGATCGCGGTCTTGCCCACGCCCGGCTCGCCGATCAGCACCGGGTTGTTCTTCGTGCGGCGGCTCAACACCTGGATCACGCGGCGGATCTCCTCGTCACGGCCGATCACCGGGTCCAGCGCTCCCTGCTCCGCCAGCTTCGTGAAATCGCGGCCGAAACGCTCCAGCGCCTGGTACTTCTCCTCGGGGCTCTGGTCGGTCACGCGGTGCGGGCCGCGCACCTCCGCCAGCGCCTGCAGCAAACGGTCCCTGCTCGCGCCCACCGCTCGCAGCGCCTGGCCGGCGCGGCTCTGATCGTCTGACAGCGCCAGCAGCAAATGCTCGGTCGACACATACTCGTCGGCGAGGTCTTTCGCGTGTTTTTCGGCCGCGCGCAACACCGCCACCAGCTCGGACGACGGCTGGCCGCCTTCGGTCGAGGAGCCCTCGCCGAGACGGGGGAGGTCGTCCAGCGCGCGACCCGTCTCCGCGCGCAACGCGGGCAGCGAGGTGCCAAGCTTGTTGAGGACCGGCACCACCACGCCGCCGGCGGCGTCGGCCGGGGTGGGTCCGCCGGGTCCTCCGGCGGGGGTGCCCGCGGGGGCTTTGGCCGCGGCAGTGTCGCTCTCCAGTAGCACCGCCAGCAGGTGGGCGGGCGTCACCTGAGGGTTGCGGCGCTCCTCCGCCAACCGCGCCGCCGCCGCCAGCGCCTCCTGTGACTTGATCGTCAGGCGATCGGGCTGCATCGATTCAGCCTAGCCTTCCTGTCGTGTTTCTGACTTCGGTGTGGTTAATGCGTCGCATTGAAATCTCTCAAAATGGCTGTTTTGCTGGGGTTTAACCTCATTTGCCGACCACCCAATCCAGTCGCCCGCCGCGGCCGTAAAACTCGCTCTTGACAGCCCCACGTCCGATCGGATAGGTCTGTTGTCATGAGAGGAAAAATTACAACCGCACTCACGATCCTGTTGGCCGCCTTCGCGCTCAGCGCCGCGGCCAGCGCAACGGCAGGCGCCAGCCCGGTGTGGAAGTTCAACGGCACCGAACTCACCGGCAAAGAAACCGTCGTCGGCGCCGCCACCAGCAGCAAAATGACGGTGCTTGGGGTGGGAGTCGAATGCAAACACTTCCTCTACAACAGCAAAGTCTTCAACGAAGCCGGAAGCGGCAAGGGTGAAATCACCGAACTGCCCCTGTTCGAATGTGCCAGCAACGACGTGCTCTGTCCGCTGGCAAAAGAAGTCGAAGCCAAGAGCCTCCCCTGGCCCGGCCATCTGGCGACGGTGGGCGGCAAAGACTATGTCTTCATCGGGGAAGCCGGCAAGGAAGTGGAAGTCGAAGTCGTCTTCACGGGGATCTTCTGTTCGCTTTTTGGCAGGCACATCGTCAAGGGCACCGTGGCCGGCGTGGTCAACAACAGCGCTCAAACAGCCACGTTCGACAGTGAAACGTTCAAAGCCACCGGCACCGGTCTCTTCACCAGCTTCCTCGCGGTGGAATGGGCCGCCGAATTCACTGTGGAAGCGTTCGAATCGCATCGGTTGCAAAACCTCGAAGCGTAAAAGCCGCTGAGGGAGGGCGCCGGCTCGGCGCCCTCCCTCAGCGCCCTCCCTGTCGTGGACGTCCGAAGGACCGCACGTCGGCGGCCCGCACGATCTCGCGGCTGGGCGGGCGGGAGTTCGGAAACGGCACCAGCTCGGCGCGGAACGAGCGGCGCACCTCCTCCAGCCGTTCGGCCAGCTCCACCTGGGCGTGGAGCGCTTGCACCTCCAGCGCCTCGATGCGGGCGTGCATGTCGTCGATCTGGTGCTCCAGGTCCAGCACGCGCTCCACGCCGGCGAGATTGAGCCCCAGCTCCGCCGTCATCTCCTGGATGCGGCGCAGTTGCTCCACGTCCTCCTGCGAGTACAAACGCGTGCCCTTGGGCGAGCGCTTGGGCTCGATCAGTCCGCGCGCCTCGTACGTGCGCAGCGTCTGCGGGTGCATCTGCGCCAGCTCCGCCGCCACCGAGATCATGAACACGCCGCGGTCGCGCGCCAGTTCCACGTTCGGGGGTTTGGGGAGGGGTGCGCGCGGGCTCACTTGGCCGCTGCCTGCTCAAACAATTTCGCGCGCGGATCGGCCCCGTTGGAGGCGTCGGCGAGGGCCTGCACGGCGGCGCTCTGCGCGTCGCTCAAATGGTCGGGGACGTCGATCGTAAAGCGGTAGTGGATGTCGCCTTTCTCCGGTGGGCGACCGCTGCCGCCGGTGCCGAGCTTCGGTGGACCCTCACCGCGCAGGCGCTGCACCGTGCCGTGTTTGGTGCCCGGTTTGACGCGCAGCGTCTTCGTCCCAATGAGCGTCGGCACCCGCACCTCGGCGCCGCGCAGCGCCTCGGGGATGCTCAACGGCACATCCACCTCGACGTTGTCGCCGCGCCGTTTGAACACCGGCGAATGGGCTACGTGCGTGATCACGTACAAATCTCCCGGCGGCCCGCCGCGCGGGCCCGTCTCGCCCTTGCCGGGCAGGCGGATGCGCGAGCCCTCCTTCACCCCGGCGGGGATGTTCACACGATATTTCTTGACTGTTCTCACGGCGCCCGAGCCGTGGCAGGTGGGGCAGGGGTCCTCGATCACCGTGCCCGAGCCGCCGCAGCGCGAGCAGGGCTGGGAGATCGAAAACATCCCCTGGCCCTGCGTCTCGATCCCGCGCCCTTCGCATTTGGGGCACACCTTCGGCGTGGTGCCCGGCTTGGCGCCCGTGCCGTGGCAGGTCGGGCAGCTGGTTTGGGTGGCGACCGACAGCGGCACCTGCGCACCGGACACGGCCTGCTCGAAGGTGATCGACACCTCCGTCTCCAGATCGCGGCCCCGTTCGGGGCGCGGTTGGGCGCGCGTGCGCCGGCCGCTGGCCGACCCCCCGAAGAGGTTGGAGAGGATGTCCCCCATCGAAGATGCGTCGAAGTCGAAGTTGCCGAAGCCGCCGAAGCCGCCGCCCCCGGCGGTGGCGAACGGGCCCGTGCCGCTGTCGTACTGCTTGCGCTTCTCCGGGTCGTTCAGCACGTCGTAGGCGTGCGAGATCTCCTTGAAGCGCGCCTCCGCCTGCTTGTCGTCGGGGTTGCGGTCGGGGTGGTACTGGCGCGCGAGCTTGCGATAGGCCTTCTTCAGCTCCTCCGGCGAGGCTTTCTTGTCGACGCCCAGCGTTGCATACAGGTCCTGTTTGGCCGCCATGCGAGACCCCCTACGCCGCCACCACGACGCGCGCCGGACGGAGCACGGTGTCCTTCAGGCGGTAGCCGGGTTGGTAGACCTCGACCACGGTGCCGCTCTCGGCGCCCTCCACCGGCTGCTGGAGCATCGCCTCATGATGGACGGGGTCGAACCGCTCGCCCTTGGGGTCAAACGACTCCACGCCCACACGCGCCAGGGCTGCGCTCAGCTCGTTGCGCACCAGCCGCACGCCCTCCAGCAACGGGTCCTCCTCCTCCGCGGCGGCCAGCGCTCGATCGAGGTTGTCGAGCGCCGGCAGCAGCTCCTTGGCGAGCTTCGCCACGCCGCGCTCCGCCGCCACAGCCGATTCCTTGGCCACACGCTTGCGGTAGTTCTCGAAGTCGGCCTGTGTGCGCTGCGCGAGCGCCAGATACTCGTCGCGCTGCGCGGCGGTCTTCACCAGCTCGTCGAGCTCCTCCTCGATCTCGCTGGCCTCGTGGTCGGCTGGCTCTGCCTGGACCGGCTCGACCTCCTCGGTTGCCTCCTCGATGTCGCTCATCGATTACGCCTTGGTCTCGTCGACAACCTCGGCATCCACCACGTCCTCCTCGCCGGAAGCCGAGCCGGCGCCGTCGCTCGCGCCGCCGCCGTCGGCGCCGGCGGCCTGCTCCTGGGCGCGCTGGTACATCGCCTCGGAGACGGCGTGGAAGGCGCTCTGGAGCACGTCGGTCTTGGCGTTGATCGCGGTGGGGTCCTCGGAGGTGAGCGACTCGCGCACCTCTTTGATGGCCTCCTCGATGCGCTGCTTTGACTCGGCGTCCACCTGGTCTCCCAGGTCGGTCAGCTGGCGCTCGGCCTGGTAGGCGGCGTTCTCACCGTTGTTGCGCGCCTCCGCCAGCTCGCGCGCCTTGCGGTCCTCCTCGGCGTGCGACTCGGCGTCGGTCACCATCCGCTTGATCTCATCGTCGGACAGCCCCGAGCCGGCCTTGATCTCGATCTTCTGCTCCTTGCTGGTCCCGAGATCCTTGGCGGAGACGTTGAGGATGCCGTTGGCGTCGATGTCGAACGCCACCTCGATCTGGGGGATGCCGCGCGGCGCCGGCGGGATGCCGGTGAGCTGGAACTTACCCAGCGACTTGTTGTAGGCGGCCATCTCGCGCTCGCCCTGCAGCACGTGGATCTCCACAGACGGCTGGTTGTCCTCTGCCGTGGAAAACACCTCCGACTTGCGCGTGGGGATCGTCGTGTTGCGCTCGATCAGCTTGGTCATCACGCCGCCCTTGGTCTCGATCCCGAGCGTCAGCGGGGTGACGTCCAGCAGCAGCACGTCCTTCACTTCGCCGCCCAGCACGCCCGCCTGGATGGCGGCGCCGACAGCCACCACCTCGTCGGGGTTGACGCCGCGGTGGGGCTCCTTGCCGGTCAGCTCTTTGACCTTCTCCTGGACAGCCGGCATGCGCGTCATGCCGCCCACCAGCACCACGTGGTCGATCTCCTTGACGCCCTTGTCTTTGGCATCGTCCAGCGCCTGGCGCACGGGCGCCACCACGCGGTCCAGCAGCGGGCTTGTCAATTCGGAGAGCTTGGCGCGCGTGAGCCGCGTGTCGAGGTGCTTGGGGCCGGCCGAGTCGGCGGTGATGAACGGCAGGTTGATCTGCGTCTCCTGCGTGGTGGACAGCTCGATCTTGGCCTTCTCCGCCGCCTCGTACAGCCGCTGCAGCGCCATCGGGTCGGCCGACAGGTCGATCCCCTGGTCGCGCTTGAAGTCGGCCACCAGCCAGTCGACGATCGCCTTGTCGAAGTTGTCGCCGCCGAGGTGGTTGTCGCCGGCGGTGCTCTTCACCTCGAACACGCCGTCGCCGATCTCCAGCACCGACACGTCGAAGGTGCCGCCGCCGAGGTCGAACACGAGGATCGTCTGGTCGTTTTCCTTGTCCAGGCCGTACGCCAGCGAGGCGGCGGTGGGCTCGTTGATGATCCGCTTGACGTCCAGCCCCGCGATCTTGCCGGCGTCCTTGGTCGCCTGGCGCTGGTCGTCGTTGAAGTACGCGGGAACCGTGATGACGGCCGAGTCGACGCTTTCGCCGAGGTAGGCTTCGGCGTCGGTCTTCAGCTTCTGCAGGATCATCGCGGAGATCTCGGGCGGCGAGTGCTGCTCGCCGCCGGCCTCCACGCGGGCGTCGCCGTTGGGGCCGGCCACGACCTTGTAGGGGACGATCGACTCCTCCTCGCGCACCTCGCCCTCCTTGCGGCCCATAAAGCGCTTGATCGAGAAGATCGTGTTCTGCGGGTTGGTCACCGCCTGGCGCTTGGCGACCGTGCCCACCAGACGCTCACCCGAGGGCGCGAAGGCGACCACGGAGGGCGTCGTGCGCCCCCCCTCGGCATTCTCGATCACGGTGGGCTCGCCACCCTCGAGGACGGCCATGCAAGAGTTGGTGGTGCCGAGGTCTATGCCTATCGTCTTTGGCATCGGGTTGCTGCTCCTTGGTCGGGTGTACTATCGAAATCTAAGCGGAAGCGTAGCAGGTTTTTTGCCGACGGTTGCCGCGCCGTGCTCGCTGCGTAACCCAGCGGCCGCGAAGGCACTTCGCTCGGCGTCGTCCCAGCGGCCCCGCGGGCCAGTCCCTAATGTCGGAAACATTCCTTGCGGCGCTGCCGCCGCTCGGGTAGCGTCGCAAGCAGCATGCCCTTGGAACCTCTGGCGGCACGCGCAAGTCGGGGCTCGTCAGGTAAGGGGCGAGCCCCGACCGCCAAGTCCCGGGATTCAGCGGCCCGCCTGCCCGCGCGCGCCGCGCTCGGGAACGGCTACCCGCGGGTGCGCAGCGTCGGGAACGGCACCACCTCGCGCACCGACTCCACCCCGGTCAGCGCCATCAGCAGCCGGTCCACGCCGAGGCCGCCGCCGGCGGTGGGCGCCATCCCGTATTCCAGCGCCCGCACATACGCCTCGTCGTTGGGCTGCGGCTGGTCGCCGTCGCCACCGGCGGCCTGCTGGCGCTGGGCGACGAAGCGGGCGTGCTGGTCGAGCGGGTCGTTGAGCTCGGTGTCGCCGCTCAAGATCTCCATGCCGCGGATCACCGAGTCGAAGTGCTCGGCCAGCCGCGGGTCCTCGGAGTGGCGCTTGCAGATCGGGAACAGATCGACCGGGAAGTCGAACACGTGCGTGGGTTGGTGCAGCGTGGGCTCCACGTGCTTGACGTAGATCGCGTCCACCAGCTTCGCCCACGTGGCCCCGGGATCCTCCCCCCGTTCGGCCCCCGCCATGATCTCCATGCTCTGGCCATCCTCGCCGAGCGCCGCAATCAGCTGCTCGCGCGGGGCCTCCAAAAAGTCGATCCCCACCGCGTCCGCGATCGCCTCTCGCAGCGAGATCCGCCGCCACGGGGTGGCGAAGTCGATCGTGCTGCCGTCGTACTGCTCCACCTTGGTCGTCCCCAGCGTGCGCAGCGCCACGCTCTCGGCCATCTCTTCGGTGAACTTCGCCACGTCCCAGTAGTCGGCGTAGCTCATCATCCACTCGAGGATCGTGAACTCGGGGCTGTGGCGGTGGGAGATGCCCTCGTTGCGGAACGCCCGGCCGAGGTCGTAGATGTTCTCCAGGCCGCCCACGGTGCAGCGGTTGAGGTACAGCTCCACCGAGATTCGCAAATACACGTCCACGTCCAGCGCGTTGTGGTGGGTGACGAACGGCCTTGAGGCGGCGCCGCCGGCGAGCGTCTGCAGCATCGGCGTCTCCACCTGCGTGAAGCCGTGCTCGCGCAAAAAGTCGTGGATCGCCTCGATCATCTTGGTGCGCTTGAAGAACATCGCGCGCGTCTGCTCGTTGGCCAGCAAATCCAGTTCGCGGTGGCGGTAGCGCTCGCCGGGATCCCCCATCCCGTGGTAGCGGTCGGGCGGCGGGCGCAGCGCCTTGGCCAGCAGCGTGCACGCGGTCGCGGCCAGCGCCAGCTGCCCGCGCTGGGTGACGTACACGCACCCCTCCACGGTGACGATGTCGCCGATGTCGAGGCCCACCATCCGCTCGTAAAGCTCCTCGCCCATCTCCTCGCGGCGCGCCACCACCTGCATCGTGCCCGACTGGTCGCGCAGGTCGAAGAACGTGTACTTGGCGTGTCCGCGGCGGGCGATCAGCCGCCCGGCGACACGGTAGGCGAGTCCTTCGTGCTCGCCCACGCCGAGCGCAGCGGGGTCGTGGGCGCTCTGGATGTCGGCCACCCACGTGCGCGGCACGCGCGCGGAAATGTGCGGGTAGGGCTCGATTCCCTCGGAGCGCAGGCGCTCCATCTTCGCGCGGCGCTCGTCGGCGCCGGCGGAATTGTCTCCGTTGCCCGCCGCCGCCGGCGTGGCCGCGACCTCGGCGCCCGCGGGTGCGACCTCGGCACCCGCGGGTGCAACCGGCTCCTCCAACTCCTCCGGGCTGCTCACGCCGCCGGCACCAGGTTGTGGGTGGGCTCGCGCACGTCCAGCACCGGCACGTCGGGGATCGCCTCCTCCAGCAACGCGCGCAGGTGCGCCGAATCGAAGCTGTGCGACTGCGGCGCCACCGGGTTGACGGTGATCGCGCGCAGATCGATCCTCGCCAGCACCGTCAGCGAGAGACCCTGGCGGCGATACCAGTCGACGCCGCGATCGGTGAGAAACACCTTGGTGGGATCCACCGCCACCAGCTCCAGCGGACGCTTGCCGGCCGCACGCAGCAGCTCGACCAGGAACGGCTCGCACAGCGCGCCGCGCACCACCAGATGGGTGGCAGCCGGGCGCGCCCGCAGCAGCTGGGCGATGTCGGGGGCGCTGCTGGTGAGCACGAAGCGCGGATGCAGCGTCAGTGGCTCCTCGCCCTCGGGACCGATCAGCATGCTGGTGGCGTTGGCGGCGATCGCCGCGCGCACATGGGTCTGCTCCAGCTCCGGCAGGCGCACCAGCTCGACCGCGTCGCGGGTGCGCGCCACCACCTGCTCGATCTCCTCGTGCAGCGCCGCGCCGGTGGACATCACCAAGCCGTCCGACACCGCCGGCGAGGAGGCGGCGCGGCGGTCGATGGCGCCGTCGATCAGCACCTGCTCGGCGCCGGCGGCCAGCATCGCGTCGCACACCTCGCGCACGTCGGCAGCGGCGCTGGGGCCCGCCACCTCGATCGTGCCGCGCGTGCGCAGCCGCGCGATCGACACCCGCCCGAGGGGAGTGCGCACGCCCGTCTCGGCGACGATCTCGTGCGGCACCGCCCCGGCGCGCAGCAGCGCGTCGGTGGTCGCCACCAGGCTGCCCGCGCACAGCTCCACGCGCGGCTTCTCGATGCGGATGTCGATCACGTCGCGCTCCTCGCCGTCGCGCCCGACTGAGGTCACGCCCGCCGGGCGCCCGCGCTCCTGCAGCTCGCGCAGCAGCGCGCCCAGCGTTTCCGTCTTGCCGGTGTTCTTCGCCAAGCCCACGAGGGCGAGGCGGCGCGCGGGCGCGGTGAGGTCGGCGAGCTGCTGCATGGCGATCCCAGCCTAGCCGGCCAGGAAGTCCCCTCGCACGCCGTGGTCGGCGAAGGCGGCGCGCCCGGCGGGGGCCTGCTCGCTCACCTCCTCCATCGGCTCGCCCTGCCCGAGCCGGGCGGCCACCTCGCGCACGAGGAACGTGGCGAGGTGATGGGGGTAGGTGCCTTTGGAGAAGCCGGCGTCGTAGCCCAGCTCCTTGGCCAGCTCGTTGGACACGCGCGGGCCGCCGCACGCGAGGATCGTCTCCCGCCGGCGCCCCTCGGCCTCGACGATCTCCACCAGCTCGGTGAGGTTGTGGATGTGGAGATTCTGCTGAGTGACGGTCTGCGAAACGAGGATCGCGTCTGCCTCCAGCTCGATCGCCCTGGCGACCAGCGTGCCGTTGGGTACCTGGCTGCCGAGGTTGTGCGCCTTGAAGGCGCGGTAGCCCTCCAGCCCCTTGTGGCCGTGGAAGCCCTTGAGGTTGAGCATCGCGTCGATCCCGACGCTGTGGGTGTCCGTGCCGGTGGAGGCGCCGACGACGACGATCGGACGGCGCACGTGCTCCTGCGCGTACGCCTCCACCTCGTCCTCGGTCATGTACTGCACGATGTCGATCCCCTCTTCGGCGAGCGACGCGTAATCCACGGTGTGCACCGTGTGCCCGTACATCACGAAGTACGTGTGGTCGTCGGTGAGACGCTGGTGGTGCACCACCTCGGGGTGCTGGAAGCCCATCTTGCCCGCCAGCTCCATCGCCGCCTTGCGCGCCGCCGCGCCGTCGGGCACCGGCAGCGTGAAGCTCAGCTGCACGATCCCGTCGCCGTGGTGGTCGGCGTATGGCTTGACGTGAGCAGGCAGAGGGGAGGAGGAGGCGTGGGTGTTCATATCAACTTTACGAGTCCTGTGCAACTATGGTTATACGCGACGCAGAATTCGAAACGTCGTCCTCGGCGCCGCTCGTGTGGGGCATCCCGCTAGACAACGCTCAGCGTCTCCCGCATGAGCTCGGCGACCGGGTTGAAGTAGCCCTCCTCGGTCGCCACGATTCCCTCCATTCCCCGCCCCTCCTGCGGATGGCGGCTGACGTCGCCGAACACGCCCCCCTCGATCGCCTCGAACAGCCCCGCCTCGGCGATCCGCTCGAGCATCGCGTGCGCGTCGCGCAGCACCTGCTGCGCGCGCGTCTGGATGATCCCGCCGCGCTTGAACTCGATCTCCTCGCCGAGGTCGCGCGCGGCGTTGAACACGTAGTTGACGTTCTGCAGCCCCAGCACGCGATCGTGGATGTGGGGGGTGAAGATCCCCTCGGTGGGCACCCCGATCGTCTCGATGCCCTGCCCGGTGGCGACCGTGACGAGGTTGAACAGCGTGTCGCACGCGTGCGTGCGAAACAGATTGCCGTCCATGTGGCGAGTGGGGGGCATGTACTTGACGGGGCAGTCGGGGAACAGCTCGCGCGTGAGCTGCGCTTGCGCCCACTCATACAGCAGGCCGTTGGTGACGGGTGTGTCGATCTCGAACGCGTCGCCCAGCGCGATCTGCTCGTCGGGAACGCCGGAGGCGCGCGCCAGGAAGTAGTTGATGAACTGTGACGCGGTCACCGACGGCGCCGCCTCGATCGCGTCGGCGGTGCGCAGGTAGTTGTCCTCGCCGGTGTTGATCGTCACCCCGAAGTAGCCGTTGACGGTGCGCGACATGCGCTGGTCGAGTAGGCCGCGCACCGGGTTGATGTCGCGGTAGAGGATCCCGTAGAGCGCGTCGTTGACCATGTTGTCGAGCCCCTCGATCGCGCCCATCGCCGCGATCTCGGGCATGCACAGCCCCGAGCAGAAGCTGGAGAGGCGCACGTAGCGGCCGTGCCGCTCCGACCACTCGTCGAGCGCCGCGCGCATAATCGCGAAGTTGGCCTGGGTGGCGAACGTGCCGCCGTAACCCTCGGTGGTGGGGCCGTAGGGGACGTAGTCCAACAGGCTCTGCGCGGTTGACCGGATCACGGCGACGATGTCGCCGCCGGCCTCGGCCACGGCGAGGCCGTGGGCGACGTCCTCATACACGTTGCCGGTGGCGGTCAGCACGTAGCGCAGCGGCGGCGGACTCTCACCGAGGCGCTCGCGCAGCTCCCGGCGCTCCTCCATGCGTGCGCCGATCTCCTCCAGGCGCTGGCCCAGCTCGGCGCGGGCGCGCTCGCGGATCGCCTCGGCCGGCGCCTGCGGCGCGGCGCACAGGTCGAGCGTCCCCGCCTCGACTCGCTCAGCGATCTGCTGCGCACGCAGCGGGCCGGTAAGCGCCCCGCTGCGCTCGCTCGCCTCTCCGGCGGCCTCCGAGTGGAGCATCGCGCCCGCGATCCAGTGGGCCACGCCCTTGCCGAGCCCACCGCGGCTGCGCACGTGGTCGACCAGGACGTTGGGAAGCGGCGCCCCCAGCTCGTTGGCGCCGTCCACGCCGAACAGGCGCGCGACGGTGCGCTCGACCGCGACCGTCGTCATCCCGGCGGTCTGCTCGCCGACGTCGGCGGCGATCCGCGCCGCTGCCTGACGGCACGACTCGACGAGCCCCTGATCGAGGTCGAGCTTCGACGTTCCCATCCCGTCGAGGTTACTGGAAAAACCTCACGATTCGGGGTGTTCGGGCGAGCCCGCCGTAGGCGCGCTAGCCTCGCCTCGCAGAGTGTCTCTTTCCACCGTTCCCTTCACACCCGGGGTGCGCCGGTGGTTCACCGCGGCCTTCGCCGAGCCCACGCCGGCACAGGCGGGGGCGTGGCCGGCGATCGCCGCCGGCGAGCACGTGCTGGTGTCGGCGCCCACCGGCTCGGGCAAGACGCTGGCGGCCTTCCTCTGGGCGATCGATCGCCTCGCGGCCGAACCCGCCGGCGAGCGCCACACGCGGCTGGTGTACGTGTCGCCGCTGAAGGCGCTCTCCTACGACATCGAGCGCAACCTGAGGGCGCCTTTGAAGGGAATCGGCGCCGACGTGAGCGTGGCGATCCGGACCGGCGACACCCCCCAGCGCGAGCGCCAGCGGATGCTGAAAACACCGCCCGACATCCTCATCACCACGCCCGAGTCGCTGTATCTGATGCTCACCTCGCGCGCGCGGGAGACTCTGGATGGCGCGGAGTGGGTGATCGTCGACGAGATCCACGCGGTGGCGTCCACCAAGCGCGGCGCGCATCTGGCGCTGACGCTTGAGCGACTCGACGCGCTCGTGCGTGCCGCCGGCCGGCGCCCGCCGCAGCGGATCGGGCTGTCGGCCACGCAGACGCCGCTCGAGGAGGTGGCGCGCTTCCTGGTGGGGCCCGAGCGCGAGTGCCGGATCGTCGACGCCGGCGCCCGCAAACCGCTCGACGTGAAAGTGCAGGTGCCGGTGGAGTCGATGACCGATCTCCACGGCGTGGTCCACGGCGATTCCGATCAACCTCTGCACGGCTCGATCTGGCCGGCAATCTACCCGGAGCTGCTGCGCCTGATCCGCGCGCACCGCTCGACGATCGTGTTCGTCAACAGCCGCCGCTCCGCCGAGCGGCTGGCGCTGCGATTGAACGAGCTGGCCGCCGCCGAGGAAGAGAAGGCGGCGGCGCTGGACGGCGGGACGGGCCAGCCGGCGGCGCGGGGCGAGATCGCCCGCGCCCACCACGGCTCGCTCGCGCGCGAGGAGCGCATGGTGGTGGAGGAGCTGTTGAAGGCCGGCGAGATCCCCTGCATCGTGGCGACCTCCAGCCTCGAGCTGGGGATCGACATGGGCGCCGTGGACCTCGTGCTGCAGGTGGAGTCGCCCAAGTCGGTCGCGGCCGGTTTGCAGCGGATCGGGCGCGCCGGGCACGGCGTTGGCGAGGTTTCGCGCGGGCGGATCTTCCCGAAGTTCCGCGCCGACCTTTTGGAGTGCGCGGTGGTGGCGCGGCGAATGCGCGAAGGCGCGATCGAGCCGACGGTCGTACCGCGCAACCCGCTGGACGTGCTGGCGCAGCAGATCGTGGCGATGGCCGCCTCCGAGGAGGGGCTCGCCGTGGACGAGCTGCACGAGCGTCTGCGACGCACCCACTCCTACGCGGAGCTGCCGCGCCGCCAGCTGGAGGGGGTGCTGGACATGCTCGACGGCCGCTATCCCTCCGCCGAGTTCGGCGAGCTGCGCCCGCGGATCGTGTGGGACCGGCTGGCCGGCACGATCCGCCCCAGACGCGGCGCGCGCGCGCTGGCAGTGGCCAACGCCGGCACGATCCCCGACCGCGGCCTGTATCTGGTGACGCTGCCGGACGGGCGGCGCGTGGGGGAGCTGGACGAGGAGATGGTGTACGAGGCGCGGCCCGGCCAGCTGTTCCTGCTGGGCGCCTCCACGTGGCGAATCGAGGAGATCGGCCGCGACCGCGTGATCGTGACGCCGGCGCCCGGTGCTCCCGGCGCGGTGCCGTTCTGGAAGGGCGAGGGCATCGGCCGCCCCAAAGCGCTGGGCGAGGCGATCGGCGCGTTCGCGCGCTGGGCGGTGGGGCAGTCGCCCGAGACACTCCAGCGCGAGTACGACCTCGACGCGCGCGCCGCGCGCAACCTGGTCGACTACCTGCGCGAGCAGCTCCACGCCACGCGCGTGGTGCCCAGCGACCGCACGATCGTCGTGGAGCGCTTCCGCGACGAGATCGGCGACTGGCGGCTGTGCGTGCTGTCGCCCTTCGGCGGGCGCATCCACGCGGCCTGGGGCCTGGCGCTGTCGGCGCGCATCCGCGCGCGCCTGGGGCTGGAGGCCGACGCGATCTTCTCCGACGACGGGATCATCGTGCACCTGCCCGACAGCGACGAGCTGGACGGCGCACAGGCTCTGGAGCTGGCGCTGATCGAGCCCGATGAGCTGGAGGACCTGGTGGTGGCGGAGCTGGGCGGCTCGGCGCTGTTCGGCGCGCGCTTTCGCGAGGCTGCCAGCCGGGCGCTGTTGATCCCCCGCGCCTACCCGGGCAGGCGCACGCCGCTGTGGCAGCAGCGGCTGAAGGCGCAGACGCTGCTGGAGGTGGCGCGCCGCTACGAGGACTTCCCGATCGTGCTGGAGGCCTACCGCGAGTGCTTGCGCGATGTGCTCGACCTGCCCGGGCTGACGGAGCTGCTGGTCCGTCTGCAGCGGCGCGAGTGCGACGTGGTGGAGGTCGAGACGGCGGTCGCCTCGCCGTTTGCGTCCTCGCTGCTGTTCGACTACGTGGCCACCTACATGTACGAGGGCGACGCCCCCAACGCCGAGCGCCGCGCGGCGGCGCTGTCGCTCGACCGCGACCTGCTGCGCGAGCTGCTGGGGCAGGAGGAGCTGCGCGAGCTGCTCGACGCCGACGCGCTGCACGACCTGGAGGACCAGCTGCAGCGCCGCGCCGAGCGGCTGCGGGCGGCCAACCGCGACGAGCTGCACGACGCGCTGCGACTGCTCGGCGACCTCACCGCGGCGGAGGCGCAGCAGCGCGTGCTGGAGGGCATCGACGCGCAGGCGCTGCTGGCGGCGCTGGCGCGCGAACGCCGCGCGGTGGCGCTGCGGATCGGCGGCCAGCAGCGCTACATCGACGCCGCCGACGCCGGCCTCTACCGCGACGCGTTGGGCGCCGTCCCGCCCGGCGGGCTGCCCGAGGCCTTCCTCGCCGACGTGCCCGACGCGCTCGGGCGGCTGCTGCGCCGCTACGCGGCCACGCGGGGCCCGTTCACCGGCGAGCAGCCGCGCGCGCGGTACGGCCTCGGCGCCGCGGTGGTGGATGGCTCCCTGCGCGAGCTGGAGCGCGGGGGCGCGCTGGTGCGCGGTGAGCTGCACCCCGATCCGGCCTCACTGCGTCACGTTGCGTCTTTGGCTGCGCCCGGCGGCGCGATCTCCTCACCGGCATCCCCGTCGCGGGACGACCGAAGCCGGGAGACACGCGCCGTGGGCGCTGGCCGATTTGGGGATGCGAGCGCAGCGAGCGTCTCCCCAATCGGTCCCCGTTTCGACCAGCGCGAGTGGTGCGACGTGGAGGTGCTGCGGCGCCTGCGGCGCGCCTCGCTGGCCGCCCTGCGCCGCGAGATCGAGCCGGCGGAGCAGCGCGCGTTCGCCGCCTTTCTGCCGGCGTGGCAGGGGGTGGATCGCCACGCGTCGGCCGGCGCCGGCGTGGAGCGTCTGCGCGAGGCGCTGATCCCGCTGCAGGGGCTGGCGCTGACGCCCCGCACGTGGGAGCAGGAGGTGCTGCCGCGCCGGGTGGGCGCCTACTCCACGGCCTGGATGGACGAGTTGTGCGCAGGCGGCGAGCTGGTGTGGGTGGGGGTACGGGGATCGTCCGGTTCCCGCGCACCCCACACCGACGGGCGCGTGGCGCTGTACCTGCGCGAAGACGTGGCGCTGCTCGGCCCGTTGGGATGCCTACCCACCCGTGGGCCGCCGCCGCCCGAGGACGGGATTTGCGCGCGTGTACGCGCGCGTCTAATAGAAGGAGCGTGTTTCTTCACCGATCTGCTGGCCGACCTGCAGGTTCCCGCGGCGGAGCTGGGCGAGGCGCTCTGGGATCTCGTTTGGGCCGGGGAGGCGACCAGCGATGCGTTCGCGCCGCTGCGCGCGCCGCGCCCGGCGCGTCCGGCGCGCCGCGGCGGCGGGGCCGGGCCGCGGCTGCTGGCGCTGCCCGGGGGCGGCGACCGCGCCGCACCGCCGTTGGGGATGCCCAGCCGCCGGGCGCGGTTTGCGGGTCGCGCGGGCGCCGTTCGCGCGACCCACCTGCCCGGCCGCTGGTCGCTGACGGCGCCGCTGTTCGCCGCGGACGGGTGGGCATCCCAACCGGCCCAGCGCCTGCGCGCGCAGGCGGAACTGCTGCTGGAGCGCTACGGGATCCTCACGCGGGAGCTGGTGCGGGCGGAGGGGGTGCCGGGCGGCTTCGCGGCGCTCTACCCGGAGCTGTGCCGCCTGGAGACACTGGGGGTGGCCCGGCGCGGCTATTTCGTCGAGGGGCTGGGCGGCGCCCAGTTCGCGCTGGCGGGCGCGGTCGAGCGGCTGCGTTCGCAGCGCGAGAGCGGCGCGTCGTCGTCGCCCGCCGCGGGCGGGCCCGCCGCGTCCGCGTCCGCCGCCGCGCACGCGACCTTGGTGCTGGCCGCGACCGACCCGGCGCAGCCGTACGGCGGCGCGCTGCCGTGGCCGGGGGAGGCGGCCTCCGGTCGCCGCCAATCGGGCGCGAGCGTGGTGCTGGTGGACGCGCAGCCGGTGCTCCATCTGGAGCGCGGCGGCAGGGGGCTGCGTGTGCTGATCGCCCCCGAGCCGGGCGACACGCGCGTCGAGGTGGCGCTGGCGGCGCTGGCCGAGCACGTTAGCGCCGGCCGTCTTGCGGGCAGGCTGGCGCTCGAGCGCATCGACGGCGAGCCGGTGCTGGGCTCGCGCTGGGAGGCGACGCTGCAGCGCGCCGGCTTCCACGTGGGTCCGCGCCGCGCCGAGCTGCGCGCCGGCTGAGCATCCCCCGCTGCCTCCCGGCGGTACGTCGCGGCCTGCCGGGCGGGATGACCGCCGAAAGCATCTGTTCGGACAGATTGGCTATCTAGCCAATAGCTGTTTGGTCGAAAACGTCGGACGGATCCCACGATTTTTAACTTGCAATCTTTGGGCGATCCTGTATGGTCGGAAGCGTGGGGATGAGCGGAACTGAGAGGGAGCTGAGCGCCATGTACCGCCGGCTCCCGCACGGGCCACACGGAATGGGCCGCGACGCGGTGGCCCGCCACCAGCGTGCGAGGCTGTTCGGGGCGATGGTCGAGGCGGTGCACCGCCAGGGTTACAAGGCCACCACGGTCGCGCACGTGATCACCCTGGCGGGCGTCTCGCGGCGCGCCTTCTACGAGCAGTTCGCCAACAAGGAGGACTGCTTCCTCGGCACCTACGACATCGCCGTGGCGCGCGCCAAGCGCCGGATGATGGACGGATGGTTGGCGGAGCGCGGATGGGCCAACCGTGTGCACAGAGCTTGCCAGGCGTTTGTGGAAGGCGCGTCGCGCAACGTGAAGTCCTCGCGTCTGGTGCTGATCGAGGGACTGGGCCTCGGGGTGAGGAGCCGCGAACGGATGATGCGCTCGGCGGTCGCCTTCGAGCGGGTGCTGGCAGACGGGTTCAGAGCGGCGCCCGATGGCGTGCAGCTCCCGCCGCTGGGGCCGAAGGCGATCGTCGGGGGCGGCCGATACATGATGTTCGAGCGGCTGCGCACCGACCGCCCCGAAGAGCTGTCGATGCTGACCGACGAACTGCTCGATTGGATCAGCGCCTACCGCTCGCCGGCGGCGCGGATCGGGGTGTCGCGAACACCGCCCCCATACCGCCCGGCCGAGCCGGCGCGCTTCTTGGAAAGCGACGACAAGCGCGCCCGCGTGTTGGGCGCGGTGGTGCACCTCACGCTCGACGAAGGCTACCGCGAGCTCAGCGATCCGCAGCTGGCCCAGTTCGCGGGGATGTCAACCGAATCGTTTCACAAATTCTTCCCCAGCAAGCGCGAGTGCTTCCTGGCGTCGCTGGAGGAGTACATCGACGAAATACTGGCCGTGGTCGCTGCGGCGGCGGCCCATGCGAACGACTGGCCGGAGGCCGCCTACCTCGGTGTGAAGGCCGGGATCGAGCACATCGTGGTGCACCCCGGGCTGACGCGGATGGTGTTCGAGGACGTCTTCGAGCTCGGTTCCGATGTCACCGACAGCATCGGCTCGGCGCTGGGCAAGCTGGCCGCGCTGCTGCAGGAGAGCTCGCCGGAGCCGCTCCGGGCGCCGTTGGTGGTGAACGAGGCGATCGCGGGTGGGCTGTGGGCGATCGTCGGCAACTACGCGATGCGCAAGCGGCTGCGGTACCTGCCGGCGCTCACCGATCACCTGGCGTTTCTGGTGCTCGCCCCATACATCGGGCCCAAGGCGGCCGGTAGGGCGATCGACGCCGCACGCCGAAGCCTCGCCGGCGACGAGCTCGTCTGAGGCCGAGCCGCTCGGAGGCTCCCGCGTGAGCGCGAGCTCGGAGGCTCCCGCATGAGCGCGCGCGTGCCCGGCGCCGGTCGTCTGCGGCAACCTATCCTGAGGCGATGATGAGCGTCTCCGAGCCGACCGCCGCGCCGCGCCGCGTCGGCCACAAGGGCGCCGCCCACCTGGCGCCGGGCAACACGCTCGCCAGTTTCGAGGCGGCGGTGGGGGCCGGCGTGGACATGATCGAGTTCGACGTGTTGAGCGAGCGCCCCGACGGCAGCGGCCGGCTGCTGCTGGCGCACGACTACCAGGCGCTGGCCGCCGCGCCGGCGCTGACGCTGCGCGAGGGGCTCGAGCATCTCGCCAGCGACGCTTATGCCGGGATCGAGCTGGACGTGGACGTGAAGCTGCCCGGCTACGGCGAACGGGTGGTGCGGGAGTTGCGCGAAACAGGTTTGATCGAGCGCTCGCTGGTGAGCAGCACGTTCCCGCGGGAGCTCGACGCGATGCGCGCGATCGAGCCGTCGCTGCGGGTGGGGTGGTCGGTGCCGCGCGCGCGCCGCGACTACACCAAAGATCGGCTGATGGCGATCCCCGCGCTGGCGATGCTCGCCGCCTACCGTGCCTGGCTGCCCGGCCGCGCCCGCGCCGCGCTGCGCGAGGGGCGCTTCGACGCGATCATGTCGCACTGGCGACTGGTGACCCCGCCGCTCGTGCGCGCAGTCGCGGCGGGCGGCGGCGAGCTGTACGTGTGGACGGTGGACGACGCGGCGCTGATGGGCCGGCTCACGGCGATGGGGGTGGATGGGATCATCACCAACGACCCGCGCCTGTTTGCGGCGTGAGGGTTACTTCAGTTCGCAGGTGGCCGCGCTGAACCCCTTCGGTTCGGCGCCGGCCAAGCTGGTGTGCCGCGCGGTGGTGGGGATGCTGGCGAGATGCACCACGTGCCCGGCGCGGCGCCACTGGAATTCCACAAGGCCGCGTAGCATGTAGGGGTTGGGGGTGGGCTTGAATTCGAAGGTGCGCCCCGCCTGACGGGTGCCCACGGCGGAGCCGACCGAGACGAACGCGGACTCGGCGCCACCGAGCTCCACCCACTGTTTGGTGGTGGCGTCGAACGACTGCACGCGAAAGCGCATGTACATGGCGTCGCGGCGGCGGCCGTCGCCGGGCATCGAGCCGCGGATGCCGATCGTGTGGGGGTGGTGGGGTGCGTTGCAGACATCCACGGTCGCCCACAGGTTGGGGGACTGCGCCAGCGGTGTGACCGTGGAGCGGGCGAGTGTGGCGCCGGCCGGCGCTCCCGCGGCTGCGAGCGCACACGCCGCCACGGCGACCAGTGGGGCCGCCGTCGTGGGCAACCGGATCATGGTGTGAATGACGATAGCGCCGCGTACGAGGTGTGCTATCCCCTCAGGCGATGCGGGCGCCAAGCGCAGCCGAAGTGGTCGAGCTGCTGGCGCGCGTGCCGATGTTCTCGACGCTGGAGGCGGCCGACCTCGAGCACATCGCGCAGCTGGCGGTGCCACGCGGTTACGAGGCCGGCCAGGTGGTGTTTCGCGAGGGCGACCACAGCGATACCTGCTACGTCGTGCGCGGCGGCCACGCCAGAGCGGTGCGCGAGCACGGCGACGGGCGCACGATCACGCTCGCGACGTTCGGCCCGGGCGACTTCTTCGGCGAGCTGGCGCTGTTCGAGGACGAGCGCCGCTCGGCGACCGTAGAGGTGCTCGAGTCGACCGCCCTGCTGGCGTTGCTGGGGCCGGACATGCGCCGATTGCTGTCCGACCGCCCGCAGATCGCGACGCGCCTGCTGGTGGCGCTCGCCCGCCGCCTGCGCGAGACCAACGAGCGCCTGGCGCGCCGCTCGTTTCAGACCGTCCAGAGCCGCGTCGCAGCAGCGCTGAGCGACCTCGTGGAGCAGGCGAGCGCCGCCCCGCCGGGCGAGTCCGGCAGGGACGTGCAGATCTGGGCGACCCAGGCCGACCTGGCGAAGCTGGCGGGCAGCTCGCGCGAGTCGGCGAGCCGCTTCCTGGCGGTGTTGGAGCGCGCCGGCGTGATTTCGCAGGGCAGGGGCCGGCTGGTGGTGCACGACCCGGAGGCGTTGCGAGCGTATGTCTTCTGAGCGATCACCGGCACGTCCGCAGGAGCGCTCGGCGGGCGGTGCGGTCGTGCGCGACGGCCAGCTGCTGGTGATCGTTCCCCGCCGCCGCGCCGCCGACCGCTCCCGTGTGCTGGGACTGCCGAAGGGGCACATCGACCCCGGCGAGACGCCGCTGCAGGCGGCGATCCGCGAGGTGCGCGAGGAGACCGGCGTGCAGGCGGAGCTGGTGGAGGAGTTGGGGGAGGTGCGCTACTGGTACCAGCGCGACGGGCGCCCCGTGCCGAAGTCGGTGGTGTTCTACCTGCTGCGCTACCTCTCCGGTGACACCGCCGACCACGACGACGAGGTCGAGGAGGCGCGCTGGATCGGGCTGGCCGACGCATGCGCCGCGCTCACCTATCCGGGCGAACGCGAGATCGCCGGGCGTGCGCTGAAGGCGCTGGCTCGATAGCCTGCTGTGTCGTGCAGGTGCTCAACTTCTACTCGACGATCTTCGCCGACGAGCTCAAGCGGGGTCGCAAGACCGCCACCATCCGGTTGGGCGACAAGTCTGGCAAGTACCGCAAGAACCAGCTGGTGCTGGTGACGATCGGCTACCAGTACTCCCCCCGCGAGCGGATCTTCGAGGCGGTGATCGACCAGGTGGAGGTGATGAAGCTGGCGGAGCTGTCGCCGCGCGACATCAAGCACGACAACCCCGAGTTTCGCCGCCACGAGGAACTGATCAACTTCCTCGAGCAGATCTACGGCCGCCCGGTATCGACGGACGACACGGTGACGGTGGTGCGCTTCTCGCAGATCCTCGACAGCCCCACCGGCATGACCGAGGCGATCAAGGGCTTCGGCGGCGCACAGAACTGACCAGGCGGTCGATGGCCGGCGCTGGCCGATCGGCGAGCGCATCTGACCGCCGATCGGTCGGCGTCCTCGGTCGCTCGTGTGCAGAGCACACGTCGCTCCCTGCGTTCTTGCTCCGCTTGGCCCTCGACCGCCTGGGGGCCGCCCCGCGAACTGGCAGTCACCGCATGAAAGTGCCAGCCCGGGGCTTGAATCGCACGCGGGGTCGGGTATAGTTGCGGGCTGTTGGCACTCGCCTACCAAGAGTGCCAAAACCAGGGGCGCACCCTACGGCGGGAGCCCCGCGAATCGAACTCTCTAGATAGTGGAGGTCTCACCAAGATGAAACTCAAGCCCCTGGGCGATCGCCTGATCGTGCGGGCGATCGAGGAGGAGGAGAAGACCGCAAGCGGTCTCGTGCTCCCCGATACAGCCAAGGAGAAGCCGCAGAAGGGCAAGGTCCTCGCAGTCGGAGACGGCCGGCTCGACGACAACGGCAAGCGCATCCCGCTCGATGTCGCGAAGGACGACGAAGTCCTCTACAGCAAGTATGGCGGGACCGAGATCAAGATCGATGGGGAGGATCTGCTCGTTCTGCGCGAGTCGGATGTCCTCGCCAAGGTCGCGTAAAGAGCGCGCACAGGCGCGATAAGGAGATTTGAAGAAATGGCACACAAGGAGATCAAGTACGACGCCGAGGCGCGCAAGTCGCTGGAGGCGGGCGTGGATGCCGTGGCCAACGCGGTCAAGGTCACGCTGGGCCCGAAGGGCCGCTATGTGGTGCTGGACAAGAAGTTCGGTGCCCCTACGATTACCAACGACGGCGTGACGATCGCCCGCGAGATCGAGGTCGAGGACGTCTTCGAGAACCAGGGCGCCCAGCTGGTGCGCGAGGTGGCGACCGCCACCAACGACGTGGCCGGCGACGGGACGACGACCGCCACCGTGCTGGCCCAGGCGATCGTCCGCCAGGGCCTGAAGAACGTGGCCGCCGGCGCCAACCCGCTGGCGCTCAAGCGCGGCATCGAGCGCGCCGTGGACCAGGTGGTCGCCAGCATCAAATCGCAGGCCAAGGAGGTCTCCGGCAAGGAGCAGATCGCCCGTGTGGCGACGATCTCGGCCGGCGACGAAGAGATCGGCGACGTGATCGCCGATGCGATCGAGAAGGTCGGCAAGGACGGCGTGGTCAACGTTGAGGAGGGCCAGACGTTCGGCATGGACCTCGAGTTCACGGAGGGGATGCAGTTCGACAAGGGCTACATCTCCCCCTACATGGTCACCGACCAGGATCGCATGGAGGCGACACTGGAGGACCCCTACATCCTGATCGCCAACCAGAAGATCGGCTCGGTCAGGGACGTGCTGCCGGTGCTCGAGGCCGTGATCCAGAGCGGCAAGCCGCTGCTGATCATCGCCGAGGACGTCGAGGGTGAGTCGCTGGCGACGCTGGTCGTCAACAAGCTGCGCGGGACGTTCACCGGCGTGGCTGTGAAGGCTCCGGGCTTCGGCGATCGCCGCAAGCGGATGCTGGAGGACATCGCGATCCTCACGAACGCTGAGGTGATCACCGAGGAGATGGGCTTGAAGCTGGAGAACACACAGGTCTCTCAGCTCGGGCGTGCACGTCGCGTGGTCGTCGCCAAGGACAACACCACGATCGTCGACGGCGCCGGTGACGCCGCTGCGATCAAGGGGCGCATCAACCAGATCAAAAACGAGATCGAGAACACCGACTCGGACTTCGATCGGGAGAAGCTCCAGGAACGCCTCGCGAAGCTCTCCGGCGGCGTGGCGGTCGTCAAGGTGGGCGCGGCGACGGAGACGGAGATGAAGGAGAAGAAGCACCGCGTCGAGGACGCATTGCAGGCAACGCGGGCGGCGCTCGAGGAGGGCATCGTGCCCGGTGGTGGCGTCGCGCTGCTGCAGGCCTCAGCCTCCATCAGCTCCAACGGCGGCGGCGCCGAGGACGATGACGAAAAAACCGGCGGGCGCATCGTGCTGCGCGCGCTCGAGGAGCCGCTGCGTCAGCTCGCCGAGAATGCGGGACTGGAGGGCTCGGTCGTCGTCAACGACGTGCGCAAGGCCAAGAAAGGCCACGGTCTCAACGCGGCCACCAACGAGATCGTCGATCTCGTGGCCGCGGGCGTGATCGACCCCGCAATGGTCACCCGCTCGGCGCTGCAGAACGCGGCGTCGATCGCCAAGAACATCCTCACCACGGAGGCGATCGTGGCGGAGGTGCCGGAGAAGGAATCCGGCGGTGGCGGTGGCGGCGGCATGCCGGATATGAGCGGGATGATGTAGGACGGCGGGAGGCGGTGAGGCGCTCCGCCGCGGGCGCCTCACCCGCCGGTTCAGAGTCGCATCAAAGACGAGGGCCCGGCATCATGCCGAGCCCTCGTCGCGGTTCAGCCCTGGGGGGGCAGGTCCGCCGTCCTCGCAGCCGATGAGATCGCCCGTCACCACGATGGGCGACCGCGATCCACCGCCACGAGAGGCCGCCTGATAGGCGCCTTGCCGAGCCATCCTGACACAGGCGGTGACCCAGGTGGTGTCATGTTTCTGACTCAAAAGTGCGTTATTGCACCGCCGCGACCGGCCGCGAGGGCTCGCCGACGTACTTGGCGGTGGGCCGGATCAGCTTGTGTTCGCGCTTCTGCTCGAGGATGTGCGCCGACCATCCGGCCGCCCGGGCGCAGGTGAACATCGGCGTGAACAGTTCCGCCGGTACTTCGGCGAGGTCGAGCACCACCGCCGACCAGAACTCCACATTGGTGGCCAATACACGGTCGGGCTTGCGTGCTTGCAGCTCGGCCAGCGCCGCCTGCTCGAGCGCTTCGGCGACCTCGAAGCGCGGCGAGCGCAGTTCGCGGCAGGTCCGGCGCAGCACCCGCGCGCGGGGGTCTTCGGCGCGGTAGATGCGGTGGCCGAAGCCCATTAGCCGCTCGCCGCGGTCGAGCGCCTCTTTGACCCAGCGCTCGGCGTCGCCCATCTGTTCCACTTCCTCCAGCATCTTCAGTACGCGCGAGGGCGCGCCGCCGTGCAGCGGGCCCGACAGCGCGCCGATCGCCGCCGACAGCGCCGCCGCCACGTCGGCGCCGGTGGAGGCGACGATGCGGGCGACGAACGTGGAGGCGTTGACGCCGTGCTCGGCGGCCGACACCCAGTAGGCGTCGATCGCCTTCACGTGGTCGGGGTTGGCCTCCCCCCGCCAGCGGATCAGAAAGCGCTCGGGGATCGAGGTGGCGCGGTCGATCTCCTCCTGGGGGACTGGCGGCTGGCCTACGTCGCGCGCCGATTGGGCGACGAACGAGAGTGCCATCACCGACGCGCGCGCGAGGTTGTCGCGGGCCTGCTCGTCGGAAATGTCGATCAGCTGGCCAAAACCCCACTCGGGGGCGAGCATCGCCAGCCCCGCCTGCACGTCCACGCGCGGGTCGCCGGAGCGCACCGTCAGCGGGTGCGGTTCGGCGGGCGGCAACCCCGGTTGGAAGTGGCCGTCCACCAGCAGGCCCCACACCTGCTCGTAGGGGACCGCGCCCACCAGATCCTCGATGTCGACGCCGCGATAGCGCAGCGCCCCTCCTGCTTTGTCGGGCTCGGCGATCTCGGTCGCGAACGCGACCACGCCTTCGAGGCCCGCCTGGACCTCCGGTGCTGTCTGAACCGCGCTCATGGCACTCGCTTTCTGGGCTCGTTGGAATGAGGATCCCACCCACCCCGGTCGGCTGCCGCGGGTTGCGCCGCACCCGGCCGGGTTGCCTTCTGGGCAGCGCATATGGTCGCAGGAATCGTCGCCGTTGCCGCCGCTCGCCGAACGCGTTACTCTCAGCCTGCCATGGACGCCCGTGCGGGCGCAGGAAGGAGGGGAAGGTGTCGGACAGCGATCTGATGTTTCGCCCGGCCGGCGAGCTGGCCGAGATGGTGCGCGCGGGCGAGATCTCGCCGCGCGAGCTGGTGCAGATTTCGCTTGAGCAGATCGAGCGGCTGGATGGGAGGATCAACGCATTCGTGGAGGTCGACGGCGAGCGCGCGCTGGCGGCTGCCGATCAGGTGAAGCCGGGCGACAAGCGCCCGTTTGCGGGAGTGCCGATCGCGATCAAGAACCTGCGCGCGGTAAAGGGCCTGCGCTTCACCTACGGCTGCTCGCTGATGAGCGATTTCGTCGCCAGCTACGACCACAACGTGACGCGCAGGTTGAAGAACGCCGGCTTCATCGTGGTCGGCACCACCACGCTGCCCGAGTACGGCATCCTGCCGACCAGCGAGGCGCGCCTGTTCGGGGCCACCCGCAACCCGTGGGATCTGGAGCGCACGCCGGGCGGCTCCTCTGGTGGCTCGGCGGCGGCGGTCGCTGCAGGGATGGTGCCGGTGGCGCACGGCAGCGACGGCGGCGGCTCGATCCGGATCCCCGCGGCGTGCTGCGGACTGGTGGGACTGAAGCCCCAGCGCGGGCGGATCTCCTCGGCGCCAGAGCTGGGCGAGTCGCTGCTGGGGGTCGACGGGATGCTGACGCGCACCGTCGCCGACACTGCGGCGATCCTTGATGTGCTGGCCGGCTATGAGCCGGGCGACGCCACCTGGGCGCCACCGCCGCACGAGCCGTTCGCGCACACCGCCGCGCGTAACCCCGGCGCGCTCCGGATCGCCGCCACCACACTGCCCCCGATCCCCGACGCCGTCGTCGACCCGTTGGCCGCACGGGCGGTGGAGGACGCCGCCGAGATGCTGCGCGAACTGGGCCACGAGGTCGAGGAGATCGACCCCCCGTGGCAGCTGGAGGGTATGCAGGAGCTGTTTGGGGCGGTGTTCTCCACGCACGTCAGCCTGGCGATCGCGTTCTCGGGCACGGTCGCCGGCCGTGAGCCGACGGCCGAAGACATGGAACCGATGAGTTGGGCGGTTTACTCGATGGTGCAGAAACTCAATGCGGTGCAGGGGCTGGGCGCGACCGTGCGTCTGCAGGCGTTCACCCGCGGATTGGTGGAGTTTTTGGCGCCCTACGACGCACTGCTCACGCCGGCCCTGGCGGAGCGCCCGCTGCCGCTCGGCACGCTCGACCCGGCGGCGCCCAACCCGATGTCGACGTTCACCCGCTCGGGTCTGTTCACCCCGTTCACGCCGATGTTCAACGCCAGCGGCCAGCCGGGTATGTCGCTGCCGTTGTTCCACGGCGACGACGGTTTGCCGCTTGCGGTGCAGCTGGTGGGTCGCCCGGCGCAGGAGGGGCCGCTGCTGGCGCTGGCGGCGCAGCTGGAAGCCGCGCGGCCGTGGGCTGAGCGCCGCCCCGCGCTGGCGGCGGCGTAATCGACGCGCGGACGGCGGCCGGTGCTGGCGGCGGCAGTGTTGTGTGTATTGACTTTTCGGCCTCTAACCACTTCACAAAATAAAGCTGGTTGGCGTCCAAAAAGTTGACCCACAACACGCCCGGCCCGCTCGCCGCGTGCTTCACCGCTAGGCGGAGGCGTGCCTCAAAATGCTCGCCATCGCTCGCGGCCGCACCCCCAGCCGTTCGGCGTCGGCGCTGCCTCGTGCGCAGACCATCGAGACCTCCATCAGCTCCGCTTCATCCCAGGTTGCCGGGGCGTGCACGCCGGCGGCCGCCTCCAGTAGCTGCAGACTGCGCGCGACCACGGGCGTGGGCACGTGCACGAGCGGCCGGGGGCGGCCCAGCGCGCGCAGCGCCTCGCGCACGATTTGCTCGTGGCTGAGCGTCTGCGGGCCCGCCAGCTCGAACGAGCCGGCCGCGTCGGGCGTACGCAGCGCGCCCATCACGCAGCCGGCGACGTCGCCGGCGGAGATCGGCTGATAGAGCGCCCGCGCGCGCCCGGAGACGGGCACCACCGGCAGCAGCGCGAGCCGCTCCAGCAGCGTCAGCCGGCGATCGCCGGGGGAATAGATGAGCGAGGGCGCCAACACCACCGACTGCAAGCCGGCCTCGCGCACCGCCTGCTCGGCGAGCGCCTTGGCACGCAGGAAGCGCGCACGGCTGTGGGTGGAGGCGGAAAGCGCCGAGCAGAACAGGAAGCGCTCGACGCCGGCGCGCTCGGCCGCCCGCACCATCCGCCAGGTGGCGATCCCCACCAGCTCCTCGATCGATCCGCGCGGCTGGTCGCGCGGCGAGGCGGCGAGGTGCACGACGGTGTGGACGCCGCGCATGGCGTTGCGAAACGAGGGCGGGTCGGCGAGGTCGCCGAGCGCGATCTGCACCCGCACGCGGCGCCGGCCCAGCCGGCGTGGGTTGCGCACCAGGCAGCGCACAGGGGTGCCCTCAGCGAGCAGCCGGTCGAGCAGCGCGGAGCCCACCTGGCCGGTGGCGCCTGTGAGCAGCAGCATCGCGCCCCAACCTAGCAACCGGCGCGCGCCGCTAGTATTGGCTGCCCGCAAGCGCCCAACAAAACGACTGAGAAGGAAGCGAATGGCCTACGTGATCGCAGAGCCGTGCATCGGCACCAAGGACAACTCCTGCGTGGAGGTTTGCCCGGTGGACTGCATCCACCCCACGCCCGACGAGCCCGGGTACGACGCCGCCGAGATGCTGTACATCGATCCCGACGAGTGCATCGACTGCGACGCGTGCGTGGAGGCCTGTCCCGTGGATGCATGCTTCGCCGAGGACCAGCTGCCGGAGGAGTGGCAGAAGTACTCCTCGATCAACGCCGAGTACTTCGCCAACAGCCGCTAAGCCATCGGCAGCGACATGCCGACGGGCTTGGCGTCCGGCGGTGGGGCGCTGGGTGCGGCCGCGCCGTTGCCTGCGGCGACTTCGGCGAGCACCGGCAGCGGCGCCATCGCGACGAGGCCGCGCGCGGCCTGGCGGATGGCCTGGGCGGCCGGGTCGTCGGGATCGTCGAGCACCAGCGGGAGGCCGCCGTCGGCGTGCTGGCGCAGCGGCATCGTCAGCGGCACCTTGCCGAGCAGCGGCACGTCGAGCTCGTCCGCCAGCTCCTGGCCGCCCCCCTCGCCGAAAATCGCATACCGCTCGCCGGAGGGCGTGGTGAAGCCGGACATGTTCTCGATCACCCCGGTGATCTCCAGCGACACCTTGTGCGCCATCTCGGCCGCGCGCCGCGCCACCCTCTGGGCGGCGGGCTGGGGGGTGGTGACGATCAGAAAGCGCGCCTGCGGCAGCAGCTGCGCGAGCGTCATCGACACGTCGCCGGTGCCCGGCGGGAGGTCGATCAGCAAGTGGTCGAGCTCACCCCATTCGACGTCCTGCAAAAACTGCGACAGCGCCTTGTGCAGCATCGGTCCCCGCCACACCACAGCCGCGTCTTCCTCGACGAAGAAGCCGATCGACATCACCTTCACGCCGTGCGCCTCCAGCGGCACGATCTTGCGCTGCGCCGACACCGGCGGACGCGTGGCGCCCAAACCGTACATGCGCGGGATCGAATAGCCCCACACGTCAGCGTCCAGCACCCCCGCGCGGCGCCCTTCGGCGCTGAGCGCCGCCGCCAGGTTGGCGGTGAGCGTGGACTTGCCCACGCCGCCCTTGCCGGAGCCCACGCACACCACGTTGCGCACCTGCGCCAGCGCGCCCTCCGGCAGGCTGGCGCGCCCCAGCCGCTCGCGCAGGGCGGCTTTCTCGGCGTCGGAGAGCACGTCGAAGAAGACGTTGACGTGCGTCACGCCCCCCACACCGCCAACCGCCTGCGCGACCGCTGTTTGGAAGTGGCCGCGGATCGGGCAGCCGGCGGTGGTGAGCGACACGGTGACGTCCACCACGCCATTGGCGCCGATCTCCACCGAGCGCACCATTTGCAGCTCGACGATCGAGCGGCGCAGCTCGGGGTCGATCACGACCTCCAGCGCCTTCATGATCTGCTCGTGGGTGGGCACGAGCCCATCTTCGCAGAAGTCGATTGCCGTCCCATACCGCGCGTGAGGGCCCGTGACGTGTGGCTGCCGTGTGGCTACCGGACGGGACACGCCGGGCGTGCGCCATCCAACGACAGGCCGTTGTCCGCTACCGCTCCGCCGCTGGGCAGGCGATGCGATAGTCGCAGTGCGCACAGGCCGCCGCCGAGGGCGTGGGCTCGAAGCTCTGCGCGAGGATCCCGGTGCCGGCGCCCAGCACCGCCTCCCGCACCCCCTCGCCGCCGTCGGCGCTCTCCGGCACCGCCACCTTGCGATCGTCGAGCACGTAGTAGTAGGACTGGCGGGTGTTCCCCAGGTCCCACGCCTCGCGCGCCGCGATCGCATACAGCGAGAGCTGGATGTCGTCGCCGAGCTCCTCGGGCGTTTTGGCGAAGCCGGTCTTGTAGTCGATCAGCTCCCAGCCGCCGCCGGGGAGGCGATCGACGCGATCTACCCGTCCGCGCACGTGGTGGGGCCCGAGTGCGAAAGCGAACGGGCGCTCAAACCACACCGGGTGCGCCCCCTCTTCGCGCAGGCGCTCGTGGTATCGGGCGAGCGCCGCGCGCGCCTTGCCGAGCAGCTCGCGCTCCTGTGCGCTTTCGCCCATGCCCGCCCGCCGCCACGCGGCGTCGAGCAGGTCCATCAGCTCCACGAGCGAGCCCGGCGATCGGCGATCGGCGCCGTCGGCCACCTCGGCCGCGTGAAACCGTTCGAGGACCTGGTGGACGACAATCCCGAAGCGCTGCTGAAGCGTCTGCTCGGTGGGGATTTTGAGTACGCGCGCGTACTTGTAGCGCAGCGGGCAGCGACGGTAGGTCTCCACGTCCGAGGCCGACAGCACCAGACCCTCGCCGCGCCGGGGGAGGAACGCCGCCAGCGAGGGCTCGTCGCGTGCAGCCACCGCGAACGCGCGCGCGGCGTGCGTGCGCGCAACCTCGCCGTCGGCGCCGCCATCGAGCCCGGCGGCTGCCCCGGGCCGCCCACCCCGAGCGTGCTCGTCGCGCAGCAGCTCATCGAGCGGCGAGCTGTCGTAGATCTCGCGTTGCAGCGACGTCATCGCGGTGCGCAGCCGCGCGTTGAGGTCGGCGAGCGCATCCTCCATCGGCTCGCCCGCGGCCCGCTCGGCGAGCGCGGCCAGCTTGAGCAGCTCCAGGTATCTGACCACTCCGTGGGACACGTCCAGCTCGGTGTCCAGTCGCAGCTCGCCGAGGCGGCCGGCGATCCGTGCCACGTCGCCCAGCACCTCCTCGCGCATCATTCGCAGCATCGCCTGCGCCGCCGCCTCGGCCGGACTCTCGGCCGTCTGCGACTCGACGGGCGCCGCGTGTTTCACGGCCGCCGCCTGCGGCTCACCGTTGCGCTCGGCCTCGTCGCCGAGGTGGATCGCCAGCGCCCGAGCGGTGGGGCGCGGTGCCGAGCGCACGAACTCCTCGGCCAGCTCGCTCAGCCCCGCCAGGCCCGCCACGCGTTGCGCATCCTCGCCGTCGCCCGCCAGCAGCTGCCGGCGGCGCAGGCCCAGACGCTCGATCAGGCGCCCCACGAACAGGTCGGCGCGCACCGTGTCGAAGCCGCCTGAGGCCCACCGGTGCAGTTCCAAAAAGCGCGCAATCCGCTCCCGCGCCTCGGGCGGCAGCTGCGGCGACTCCATCGCCCCGGCCAGCGCCGCCACCACGTCAAGGCGTTGGCGACGCACGATCTGGATCACCCGCGCCAGATCGACCTGGCGCAGCTCGATCGGTGGACGCGCCAGTGCCCGCACCGCGGCGGCGGCGTTACGGGGCTCGACCAGCAGGCGCATCCACGCCAGCACGTCGCGCACCTCCGCACGCTTCAACAGCTCCGCATGCTGCCCAGCTGCTTCATGCTCCCGCCTTGCGGGCTCACGCCGGGCGTGCCGGTGGGAGACGCCGGTGGGCAGGAGCTGGGGGGCGGCGCCCCCCAGCTCCTGGAGCCAGGGCACGTCGTGGTGATCGTCGAGCGAAGAGGGCACCAACCACTAAGCATATTCCCGCCCCTCCCGGGATTACGGCTGGCGTTCTCCTAACCTGCATCTGTGGACGCGATCGACTGGAGCACCGCTCAGCGCGTGGGCGATCTGATCGCCGGCTCGCCACCGGCCGGAGCGATGCGGAGCGAGCGTGTGCAGCCACTGGCGATGCAGTTTGCGCGCCGGGTGAGCGACTACTCCGGCCTGGAGCTCCCCGCCGAGCTGCCCCCGCTGGAAGCGGTGGACCGCTCCCATTGGATCGCCGCCAACTTGCAGACGATGCGGCCGATCCTCGAGTCGCTGGCCGCCGATGAGCTCGGTCCGGGGGGCTCGGCCCGCCGCATGCGATTGCGTCGCAAGCGTCCGGGTCAGGATCTGAGACCGCTGTACGACGCGCTGGGCGCCGCCGGCGGCCTCTTGCTGGGCGCGCAGGTGGGCGCGATGGCAGGCGTCCTCTCGCAGCGGGTGCTCGGCCAGTACGACCTCGCGCTGCTCGACCCGAGCGTCACTCCGCGCCTGCTGCTGGTAGCTCCCAACCTCGATCAGGCGGCGCGCAACATGGGGGTCGACGGCGAGCAGTTGCTGGCGTGGGTGACGATCCACGAGATCACCCACGCCGTGCAGTTTTCGGGCGCGCCGTGGCTGCGCGAGCACCTCGCGGGGATCTTGCGGGAGCTGATCGACGGCATGCAGGTGACGGTGTCGCTGGGCGCGCTCATGCGACTGCCCGGCGCCGGTGACGCGCGTGCCTTCGCCGAGCGGCTGCGCCGCGGCGAACTGGTGCGGCTGACGCTCGGCGAGCAGCGCTGGCGGCTGGTGGAGCGGCTGCAGAGCACGATGTCGCTGGTGGAGGGGCACGCCGAGCACGTGATGGATGCGGTGGGCGCCGAGGTGCTCCCGTCGCTGCCCACGCTGCGCGCGGCGATGACGCGCCGCCGCGAGCACCGCGGCCTGCCGTGGCGAGTGCTGGAGCGGCTGCTGGGGCTGGAGTTGAAGATGCGCCAGTACGAGGAGGGCCGGCGCTTCTGCGACGCCGTGGTGCTCGCCGGCGGGGAGGAGGGCCCGCGGCTGCTGGCGCGCGCGTGGCGCTCGCCTGAGGATCTCCCGACCGCCGATGAGTTGCAGGCGCCCGAGTTGTGGCTGGCGCGCATGGCCTAAACGGTTCCGTTTGCCAGCTCGGGTTGCAGATACGCGGGAGGCGTCGAGCGGCTGATTTGGGGATGTGATTCAAGGGGCCGTCCTGTTGTGGTATTGACAAGAGTGAGGATGTGGTGTACGGTCTCTTTTGGTCATTGCCAGACCTCTTGATGGGGTTACGGCAAACATAGGATCTGGTTGGGTCGCCGCGTCTTGCGGTTGACGTCAAGCGCTGGCAGGGTGCAGGTTGGGTAGAGGGCCGGGTCGCGAAGGATGAGGGAGTTGGGATTCAGCGTGGTTTCGAGAGGGGAATACGTGTCAGGAGTCTTTGCACGTCGCGTAAGGAGCGATGCTAGATGCGCCAGCTTGGCGCTGTCGCATCTCTCTCTCTCTCTCTCTCTCTTCGGCTAGGCCGCTAGCCGAAGAGTCTCCTCATCCTCTGGCCTTCGCGGGCCTTTCAACGTTCCCCCTGCGGGGAGGGTCCGGGCTGTGCTCCGGGGGGCGGGCGTGAGCGCCGCGCGTGGCAAGAGCGCGCTGGCGCTGCCGGCGAGCGCGCGTCTGAGCGGTGTGAGCGTTCCACGCGCGCAGATCGACGAGATCCAGCGCTCGCGGCTGCTGGCGGGCGCCGTCGCCGTGAGCGAGGAACTGGGCTACCAACAGGCGACGGTAGGGCGGATCGCCGAGCGTGCGCGGGTGTCGCGACGCACCTTCTACCAGATGTTTGCCAACCGCGACGAGTGCTTCGTGGCGGTACTGGAGGAGGTGGTCGCCGTCATCGGAGAACAGCTCGCCACGGCGGGCCTCGAGCGGCTGCCGTGGCGCGAGCGGGTCCGCACGGGCGTGTGGACGATCCTGGAGTTCTTCGATCGCGAGCCGGCGCTGGCAGGGGTGTGTGTGGTGCAGGCCTTGCGCGCGGGCCCTTCGGTGCTGGCGCGCCGCGAGGCGGTCCTCGCCCGGCTGGCGGTGGCGGTGGACGAGGGCCGCGGCGAAGGCCCGCGCGGCGAGAACCTGACTCCGCTGACCGCCGAGGGTCTAGTGGGGGCGGCGTTCACGATCGTCCACTCCCGGCTCTCGCGCCGAGAACGCGAGGCGCTGGCGAGCTTGCTGGGTGAGTTGATGGCGATGATCGTGCTGCCCTACCTTGGTCCCGCGGCCGCCAAGCGCGAACGAGCACGGACGGCGCTCACTCCGCCCGCGGCACCACCGCAAGCGCAACCCGACGCGCCGCGGAGCGCCCGCGACCCGCTCGCGGGCGTGAACCTGCGCCTCACCCACAGGACGGCAAGGGTGCTGGAGGGCATCGCCGAGCTGGCCTGCCGGGGGTCCGATCCGAGCAACCGCCAGGTGGCGACCGCCGCCGGCATCACCGACCCCGGGCAGATCTCAAAGCTCCTGCGCCGTCTGGAGCGCTGTGGCCTGCTTGTCAACACCGGGGCGGGACATGCCAAGGGCGAGCCCAACGCGTGGGCGCTCACCCCCCAGGGTGAGCGGGTTGCGCAGAGCATCCGCATGCACGCGCCGGTCGAGGCTCCCGCGGGTGCGCTTGCACAACACCATCAAGGGGCGTAAGTCCCGCTTCCCAGGAGAAGAAATAATTATGTTCCAACGAGTACGTAAGCACATCAACCCCGCGACGGTCCTGGCCCTGACGGCCTTGGTCTTCGCCCTCACCGGCGGCGCGTTCGCCGCGACCGGCGGCACTAGCGGCCACCCGGGTGAGCGGGGATCCAATCCCGCGAGCGTGGCGGTCTCGCACGGCACGCTGACGGCGAGCGCCGCCAAGAAGAAGTCCACGCCCAAGGGACCCCGCGGCCCCGCCGGCCCGAAGGGCGCGACCGGGGCCACGGGAGCGACCGGTCCGGCGGGGGCCACTGGCCCGGCCGGTCCCACGGGCCCGATCGGCGCCACAGGAGCAACCGGAGCAACAGGCGCGACCGGCGCAACTGGCCCCGAAGGTAAAGGCATCACCGGGAAAACCGGCCCCGAAGGCGTGTGCGCGAAAGAACATTGCACGCTGCCTTCGAACACCACCGAGACCGGCACCTGGGGTTTCGCTGAGCCGGAAGGCGCCGAAGGAGTTACTCGCATTCCAATCTCCTTCACGATCCCGCTTGCGGCGCCGTTGGAAAACGCCGCATCGTGTGGAAAGACAGGCCACCCTGAATGTCAGGTGCAGGTCATCGAAAAAGGAATGCAGATCAACTCCACGGTCGGGCCGGAGCCTTCGACGGTCTGCTTGGGGAACGCCGAAGAACCGAAAGCGGCCCCGGGAGACCTCTGCATCTACGTCACCGAAGTCGAACACGCCGGACCAGAAAATGATGCCATCTTCAAGGCCGGTGCCGCCGGAGCCAGTCCTGCGAGCAATGGCGCCTCCACTGCCGGGGCCATCTTGGAGTCCTTCTTTGCCAAGGGTGGCAACGCCTACGGTACCTGGGCGGTGACCGCTCCCTAGCCGACCGCAGCAATCTCATACGGCCACTCCCGGGACACAACGCTGTGTTCCGGGGAGCCCGGCCACTGCATCCCCCACACCAGTATCGCCTACAGCGCCACCGCACATTTTCCGCACACTCAGATCGACCCAAGGAGCAAGCGTGAACGCCAAGCGAAACGCCAACATGCTGTCCCGTCCGACCGGGAGCTTCGCCACGCGCTCGAGCCTGCTCTCCATAGGAGGGAGTGGTGCGCCCTCGCGCGGACTCTTCCCGGTTCTGATCTGCGCCGCTGCCCTCCTTGTCCTTGCCCCTCCGGCCATGGCCAAGCAGGCGCGCCTGTATGCCGGAACGTTCGGAGCCGCCTCCAACCCCGCGCCCTTCCCGGCCAACCCCTACCCGCTCGCCGCCCCCGAATCGATTGCCGTCGACTCCTCCAGCCACGACGTCTACGTTATCGACAACCTCGGTGGCGACGGCTTCGGCCGGCGCGTCGAGAAGTTCGACTCCGAAGGCCACTTCCTGTTCATGTTCGGCCTCGGCGTCCTTGCCGCGGGCGCCGAAGGCACCGGCGATCTCACCCCCGGCTCCAAGCTCATCACCTCAATCACCGCAACCGATCGCACCTTCCTCCCCGAACAGGAAATCACCGGCGCCGGCATCCCACCCGAAACGCAGATTACAGCCGTCGGCGTAGGTACTCTCACGCTTTCAAAGCCGGCCACGGCCACCGCATCCGGCGTTGCCATCAGCGTCGCCGAAGCTGCTGGCAACGTCGCCAACAACGAGCGCCAGACGATCACCCCCGGTAGCTCTCCCAGCGGCGGCTCCTTCACGCTCACGCTGACCAGCGCCACTGTCGATGGAACCACCGCCGAAGGCTCCAACCAGGTCATTGCCACCACCGACGCCACTGGCGCCTTGCGCGTTGGTGACGCCACCGAGGTCGACTCGGCCGACGGCGAGGGTATTCTTACCGCTGGCTCCCCGACCGTCACCTCGCTAACTACCAGCGCCGGCCAATTCGCCACCGGTCAGCCGATCAAAGGTAGCGGTATCCCCGCCGGCACCACGATCGCCTCGGTCGGCGCCGGGACGCTGACCCTCTCAGCCCCCGCGGTCAGCTCGGGCGCCAAAATCTGGCTCGACGCCACCACCACCGTCGCGGCGATCGACTCCACCACCGGCTCCTTCACTCTGTCGGCCACCTCGATCGACCCAAGCGGCAACGAGCGGATCGCCGCCACCGAGACCACCGCTCCGATCCCTCACAACGCAACCGTGGCTGAAGTGGCCGCAGCGCTCGAAGTCCTGCCCGGCATCGGTGCCGGCAACGTGGCTCTCACCGGCTCCGCCGGGGGTCCCTGGACGGTCGAATTCAAGGGCCGGCTGGCCGACACCTACGTTCCCCAGCTCACCGCCGACGCCGGCCGCCTCACTCCCTCCTCCGCCACGGTCACCGTCTCCACCCCACTGCAGGGGCATAGCTCGTTCGAGGTCTGCCACGCCCAGTGCCAGCCGGCGACACCCACAGCGGGCCCTGCCCCCACAGAAGGACCCACCTACATCGCCGTCGATGACTCCACCGGCCCCTCCAAGGGCGACGTCTATATCTCCACCGGCACATTCGCCCCTGCCGGCACCATCGAGAAGTTCGACTCCTCCGGGCAGCCCATCGAAAGCTGGGGCGACACCACCCCCAACCCCAACGGTCAGCTCACCGGCTCCGCCGTCGCCGATCCGCCCGCCCCGATCGCCGGCCCCTTCGCCGAAATTACGGGCATCGCCGTCGACCCCGCCGGCAACCTCTGGGTAGACGAACTCTACGGCAAGGTTTTCGAGTTCAACCCCGAAGGCGCGTTCACCGGCGGTTGGAGCCACGCCGCCGGCCGCCTCGCCCTCGACTCAGAAGACAACGTCTATGTCGACGAACTTGGCAACAAGGTCCTCAGGAAGTATGAATCGACCGGCAAAGAAATCGGCCAGGTCGCCCCCTCGGCGGCCGAAGTCAAGTCCAGTGGAGGCAGTGAATCTGTCTTCCACCCCCGGGGCCTAACCGTCGACCCCACCAGCGGGGAACTCTACTTGTACGGCGCCGAAGGCAAGTTCGGACAGGTCAGCCTGCTCAAGCGCTACGACTCCTCCTGTCACCCGGTCATCACCCCAGAAGTCCCCGAGCCCGGCTGCGAACCGGCGGAAACCTTCGGGGCCGGCCTCATCTCCGAATCCCCCGAGGGCATCGCGATCGACGCCTCCTCCTCCGCCAAGCCTCTATACGTCACCGAAACGGACAGGGTGGCCGTCTTCGCTCTCCTTACTCTCCCGGAAGTCCACACCACTAGGCCGCTGAACCCCACCCGTACCTCCGCCACCCTCACCGGTACCGTCAACCCCTCGGGGATCGAACTGAACGCCGGCACCAAGGGCTGTCGCCTCGAATGGGGTGAAGCGGGCAAGCCCTACGAACACTCCGAACCCTGCGACAAGACCGCCGCCCAGATTGGCAAAGGCAACGCGGAAGTCGAAGTCCAGGCCAACGTAACCGGCCTGCAAGCCGCCAAGACCTATCACTATCGCCTGGTCGCCTCCAACGCAAACGACGAAAACGAATTCAACCACGAGCCCCGCTTCGGCGAAGACCTCACCATCGGCCCGCCCGTGGTGGAAAACGCCTCTCCGCTTGAAGTCACCTCGACGGACGCGGTCCTTCAGGCGCAGGTTGACCCGAATAATGTCGCGACCCGTGTGCGCGTCGAATACGGCCGTGAAGCGGGTGTGTATACACGATCCACGCCGGAGACGACCCTGGGCGCGGCGGGCTCCGAACAAACCCCCACATTCGAACTTATGGGCTTGGAGCACGGGGTCACCTACCACTACCGGGTGGTCGCCGAGAGCGTACTCGGCGAAGGCGTCGAAGCAGCGATTGGACCCGACGAGATCTTCACCACGGAGCCGATCGGCAGCTTCTCGCTCCCGGACGGCCGCGCGTGGGAACTGGTGTCTACGCCCGACAAGCACGGTGCTGGCATCGAACCGAGGGGTATCCAGGCCGCCATTAATGGCGAAGCGATCTCCTACCTTGCGAACGCTCCGACCGAAGCCGTGCCGCAGGGTAACGCCGTCGGGCAGGTCCAGGTTCTCTCCACCCGCTCTGCAACTGCTTGGGCATCAGTCGATATCGCGACCCCGCACGAAAGCCCAGTCGGCTCCTTGGCGGGGCCGGGTCCTGAATATAAGCTGTTCTCACCCGACCTGTCCTCGGCGATCGTCGAACCGGTCGGCGGCTTCGTTCCGTCGATCTCGGCGGAAGCCTCGGAAAAGACTCCGTACCTGCGCTCCGACTTTCCCGCTGGCGATCAAGCCGCAGGTTGCACAAGCTCCTGCTACCACCCGCTGGTCACCGGCAAGGCAGGGTTTGCGAATGTTCCTGCCGGCACTGAATTCGGCCAAGAAAGTAGCGACTGTGACGGTGTCTTCTGCGGGCCGCAGTTCCTTGGCGCGAGCCCCGATCTCGCGCATGTCGTCCTGATGGCGAAGGCGTCTCTCACCGAAAGCGCACCCGAATACAGCCTGTATGAGTGGTCGGCCGGCCAGCCGCAACTGATCAGCATCCTTCCCGGTGTGGGCGGTCCCGCGCCCGAAGGCGTAGAGCTTGGCTCCGGGAATGACACGCGCAACGCGATCTCCACGGACGGCTCACGCGTCGTATGGTCTGAGACCAAGGGAGGTCTCCATCTGTATCTGCGCGATCTCGAAAGCCAGGAAACGTTGCAACTGGACCGTAACAAGGGCGGCAGCGGCAAGGGTCCGGTCGCGCCGACCTTCCAGGATGCTTCGAGCGACGATTCGGTGATCTTCTTCACAGACACACAGCAGCTGACCCCTGGGTCAGGCGCGACTGAAAACCGTCCGGACCTCTACCGTTGTCAGGTCGTGACGGGCGAATCGGGCGAACTGGAATGCGATCTCACCGACCTGACCCCCGCGAACAGCAGCGAAAGCGCAAATGTGCAAGGTTTCATCCCTGGCGCAAGCGAAGACGGATCGTTCGTGTACTTCTTCGCAAACGGTGTTCTGGCCCACAACCAGGTCGACAACGGCGCGGTAGCGGAAGAAGCCAAGCCGGCCGACTGCGGAGCCAACGATGAAAAAAGCATCTGCAATCTTTATGTATCCCACGACGGGGTTACCACGTTCGTAGCGGCCCTTTCGAGTACGGCGGCCCGCGATTGGTCTCCCAATCTTCGCGAACAGCCGACGCGCGTCTCGCGCAACGGTGAATGGTTGGAGTTTATGTCGCAGCGGCCGCTGACGAAGTACGACAGTCGTGATGTTGTGACGGGTAAGCCGGTCGCCGAGGTTTACCTGTACAGCGCTGCGGCAAACCTCGTCGTGTGCCCGTCCTGCGACCCTTCAGGTGCCCGTCCGCACGGAGTCGAAGCGCGACAGATGGGAACAGAGATCGGGGGCATCGCCAGAGTCGCTTGGCCGGAAAACGATCTGGTTGCGGCCAACGTTCCTGGTTATAATGAAATGAACGAGGGTGTCGCCGGTTATCAGGATCGCTACCTCTTGGATTCAGGCCGCCTGTTCTTCAATGCGACCGATGGGCTCGTTCCGCAGGACTCAAACGGGGCGTTGGACGTGTACGAGTACGAGCCCGAAGGGGTTGGCTCCTGCTCGAGTTCAAAAAGCACCGCTGCCCAGGTTTATAGCGCGCAGACGGATGGGTGTGTGGGATTGATTTCCTCTGGCACCTCTGGTCGTGAATCAGCGTTCCTCGACGCTTCGGAAAACGGCGACGATGTGTTCTTTCTGACTGCGGCTCAGCTTTCCAGTCGTGATACCGACAGCGCATATGACGTTTACGATGCGCGTGTCGGTGGCGGCGAAACCGAACCGGTGAAGCCGGTGGAATGCCAGGGCGATGCGTGCCAGGGTTTCGTCGAAGCGCCGAACGACCCGACCCCCGGCTCACTCACCTTCAGCGGCCCCGGGAACCTCATAACGCCGCTCGCGCCGCCTGCGAAAGTTACGAAGAAGACGGTGAAATGCAAGGAGCCCAAAAAACTCAGCCACGGCAAGTGTGTCAAACAGAAGCGGCCAAGGAAAGCAAAGAGATCGGCTCATAAGTCGGCGAAGGGGAGGAAGTAACATGACCAGTTCGATCCGCCGGCCAGTAGGTTGGATGCAAAGGGCCGGACTCTGCGTCGCGGCTACGCTGGCTGTCCTTGCTTTCTCTAGCTCCTCAGCGTTGGCCGCTTCGCCGTGGTGGCAGTTGACGTCGGTGTCGCGTCCGGGGTACCTACCCTCGCAGGCGGGTGAAACGGGCGAGGTTGCGGTGATCGCCGAGAATCTCGGCGATGCGGACGTGGACGGCGAATCCTCGCCGGTCACGATCGCCGACACGCTGCCCGAAGGACTTGAAGCTGTGGGTATCGCCGGCAGCGAATCCGAACATGGAGCAGACCCGCAGGAATTCGGTGCGCTGCCGTGCTCGCTGGCGAAGCTCTCGTGCAGCCTGGAAGGCGCGCTCCCGCCGTTCGGCGAGCTCGAAGTCCGGATCGCGGTGAGAGTCAAGCCCGGTGCTCACGCGGGCGAACTGAACCGGGCAAGCGCAACCGGTGGTGGTGCTCCGGCGGCGTCGCTGGCACGAGCGTTGGTGTTCAGCGAACAACCGACACCGTTCGGTATCGAAGATTTCAGTACTCGGTTCGAAGAAGAAGGAGGCGGGCTGGACACCAAGGCGGGGTCTCATCCGTTTCAAATGACCACGACCGTCTCGCTGAACCAGGGACCAGACAAGACGACGGTTGAAAATCAGTTCCACAAGCCGTCAGTTGAACCTGTGGGTATGGCGAAGGACGTCTTCACGAAGTTTCCCGCCGGTTTCATCGGCGACCCGACGCCGATCCCCACCTGCAGCCTCAGCCAGTTCCTGGTCTTCAAGGTTGGCAGTGGGGCCAATCCTGAGGAAAACGGCTGCTCCGCCCAGAGCGCGGTCGGGGTCGCGTCAGTGACGATCTTCGAACCGGCCTTTCTCCGGTATTCGATCATCACCGTCCCCCTGTTCGCGGTCGAAACATATTTCGGGGAGCCCGCCCGTTTTGGGTTCGCGATCCCGCTCGGGAACGTTCCGGTCCTGCTCGACGCCTCTTTGCGCTCGGGGCCGGGCGAAGGCGTCGTGCCCGGCGTGAGCGAAGACTATGGCATCGACGTGGACAGCACGAACATTACCCAGGGCGCAGGGTTGATCAGCGCGCGCGTGACAGTGTGGGGCACGCCGGGCGATCCGCGCCACGACAACTCGCGCGGCTGGAGCTGCCTCGCCGAATCGCGCCTCACCAACCACGGTGCCTGCAACAGTCCCGAAGAACAACATCCCCCTGCGTTCCTCACGACGCCGACGTCGTGTGCCGGTCCGCTGCAGGCGTCGGTGGAAGTCGACTCGTGGACGCAGCCGGGAGTGTTCGGGGACTATCAGTCCTCCGAACAGACGCCGCCGCTGAAGGGCTGCAACCAGCTGCCGTTCGATTCGACGATCCAGTCGGGCCCGACCACCAATAGCGCCTCGTCGCCCAGCGGCCTGGATTTCAATGTCAACTTCAAGAACGAAGGTCTCACAAACGAGGAAGGTCTCGCGCAGTCGCAGCTGAACGCGACCGCGGTCACGCTGCCCGAAGGCTTCACGATCAACCCCTCCGCCGGTGTCGGGCTCGTGGGCTGCACACCAGCTGACTACGCCAGGGAAACTATCGAGTCCGCCCCGGGAGCGGGATGCCCCAACGAATCGAAGCTCGGGACGGTGGAAATCGAAACGCCGGTGTTGACGCAGAAGATTCACGGGAACATCTACATCGCCCAGCCCCATGAAAACCCGTTCGGCTCGCTCGTGGCGCTGTACCTCGTGGCGAAGAACCCAGAAACGGGGGTTTTGATCAAACTCGCGGGAAAGGTCACCCCCAACCCCCTCACCGGCCAGTTGGTCACGACCTTCGAAAACAACCCGCCACTGCCGTTCAGCCACTTCAACTTCCACTTCCGCGAAGGTCAGCAGGCGCCGCTGATCACCCCGCCGACGTGCGGGACGTATGAAACGAAGGCCGAATTGACGCCCTGGTCGGAACCCCTCGCGCCCGTCATTGACACCTCGGCGTTTACGATCACGAGCGGTGTCGGCGGCGGTCCGTGCCCCACGGGTGGGGTGCCGCCGTTTCACCCGGGCATCCAGTCGGGGACGTTGAACAACAACGCGGGTGCGTTCAGCCCGTTCTACCTGCACCTGACGCGTGGCGATGCCGACCAGGAGATTGCCGGCTTCTCCACGAACCTGCCGCCGGGATTGACCGGCGACCTGACCGGGATCCCCTACTGTCCGGAGGCGGATATCGAAGCGGCCAGGCGCGAGACCGGGGCGCAAGAGGAAGCCAACCCCTCCTGCCCTGCCTCAAGCCAGGTCGGCCACACGCTGGTCGGCACCGGTGTGGGCGCCGTGCTGGCGTACGTCCCCGGCAAGATCTACCTTGCCGGCCCCTACAACGGCAAGGGCGCCTGCGCGGCGGACACGCCCGGATGCGCGCCGTTCTCGCTCGTGAGCATCACCTCCGCGAAAGTCGGCCCGTTCGACCTGGGGACGGTTGTGCTGCGCTTTGGGCTGAACATCGATCCCTCCACGGCGCAGGTCAGCGTCAGTCCGACGACCAGCGAACCGATCCCGACGATCATCGACGGGATCGTCACCCACGTCCGCGACATCCGCGTGTACATCGACCGGCCGAACTTCATCATCAATCCCACCAGCTGCGCCCCGATGGCGATTGGCAGCACCCTTACCGCCCACGAAGGCGCCAGCGCGACGATCTCCTCGCCGTTTCAGACCGCCAGCTGCGCGAACCTGAAGTTCGCCCCGAAATTCCGCGTCTTCTCGAAACCGGCGAAAGACACGAGGCTGGATGGCGTGAGTCTCACCGCGAAGCTCTCCGAGCCCAACGCGCCGCAGGGCACGCAGGCGAACATCGCCCGCGTCAAAGTCGAACTGCCGAGGGCCTTGCCCTCCCGGTTGACGACGCTGCGAAAAGCGTGCACCGGACAGCAGTTTGAAGCGAACCCCGCAGGGTGTCCGCCGGCGTCGAGGATCGGGATGGCGGTCGTGCACACGCCGATCCTGCCGGTGGCGTTGGAAGGCCCGGCGATCTTCGTCAGCCACGGCGGCGAAGCGTTCCCGTCGTTGACGATGGTGCTGCAGGGCGATGGCGTGACTGTGGACGTCGTTGGGACGACGTTTATCAGTAAAGCCGGGGTCACCAGCACGACGTTCAAGACTGTCCCCGACACGCCCTTCAGCACGTTTGAACTGACGCTCCCCGAGGGCGAATTCTCGGCGCTCACCGCGCTCGGCAACCTGTGTAAGCAGAAGAAGCTCGTGATGCCGACCGAATTCACTGCGCAGAACGGCGCGCAGATCGCGGCCAAGACGAAGGTCGAAGTTCAGGGTTGCGGCAAGGCGAGGAGGGCGCGCCCGAAGAGGGCGCGCGGGCGTGGCCACCGGACGAAGAGGAAAGGCTGAGGGCTCATGTTCGGCGCACGCACACCATCGTTGTCGGTCTTCGGGTGGCGGCTGGCGCCCCACTGGCGCGGCGGTTTGGGGCGGCTCGCCGCGGTGACGATTTCGGTGGTCGCCCTGTCGAGTCCGGGCCGGGCGGCGGCGGCGCAGCATCACCCGCGAGGAGTGTTCGCGGTCTTCTCCGACTGCCCCCTGGGCAATCCCGCGGTCGCTCAATGTCTCGTGGCGCACATCACCGGCGGCGAGTTCGTGCTCGGCAAAGAGATCGTGCCGATCAGCAAGACGATCACGCTGCAGGGCGGGCTGATCCACGCTCCCGGGCCGAACGTCAACGCGTACGTTCTCGCTGGGGCCGAAGACGGGAACACGCTCTCGCGGACCGCGCTGAATGTCCCCGGCGGGCTGTTGGGGGCCGGCGCCGTGACGAGCCGCACCGAAGTGACGGCAACCGCGGAACTCGCCGGCCCCCTGAGCGCGGTGAAGCTCGATATCACGAACCTCCTCGAAGAACACGGAGACGCTCTGACCATGCCGTTGAAGGTGAAACTCGACAACAGCGTGCTCGGGAGCAACTGTTATCTGGGTGGGGAAGCGAACCCGGTCGAGATCGAACTCACCGATGGCACGACGAGCCCGCCACCGCCGAACCGCCCGATCGCCGGCCATCCGGGCGAAGAAGAGAGCGTCGTCGAACACGGATTCGAAGCGGTCGTCGGCAGCGGCGCCTCGCTTGTGAACAACTCCTTCAGCGTGCCCGAAGCGACCGGTTGCGGCGGCGTGTTGGGCTCCTCGATAGTCGACGCGATCATCGGCCTGCCCTCCCGTCCGGGGCGCAACACCGCGATCCTGGACGCCAACATCGACCTCGCGGAAGCGGAATCGGTGACCGCGAGCGAACGAAACCAGCCATAACAGACGCTCCACACACCACCTGATGGCAGTACGCACTGGAGCGTGCGCCGGCTGGCCGCTGCGACTGGTGTGTCCCCAACAACGGACAACTCCTCCACGCACATAACTCGGCCTGCCGTCCGCGGCAGGCACAACGCCACGATCCGCGACGCTGACGCACCCGGCTCAGGGCAGCTCATCGAAGCCAAAAGCTGACGCGGCCCGCCGCAGTCGCGCCGTGCTCTGCGCTCGGCGCCAACCGCCGACCTTGAAACTGCCCAGAGAGGTTGACCCCGCCCGCGTGGACGAACAAATGTTCCGTACGTCACAAAGTCAAGCAGGATAATGCCTGTTATTGAGGCCCCTGTGGGTCGTGCTAAGCTGCCCGTGTAACGATCTGGGAAGCGCCGGGTACAAACACATGTTCGCAGTCAGCCAACCAGCGGCCGCATAGAACAAACGTACCCATCGATTTCTCCCCCGAGAAGAGCGCAACCACAGGAGACACCTCTCAATGCCTGACACGACCACCCCCACAACCGTCGCACCGCAAGCATCGACCGCGCCCAAACGGGCGGCGGGCCCCAAACGGACCGGCTCCGGCGCGACCAAAACCCGTGCCAACGCGGCTCGCTCGCGCGGTGCCACCAAAGCCAAAGCCACCGCCAAGACCCCGGGCGCCCGGGCGTCGGCGCGCGGGCGCGCCGCTCGTCCGGTTCGGGGTACCACCGACCTCGTCGGCGACTACGCCGAACGGGCTGTGCTGATCCCGGTCGGCGCCGCGCTGATCGCCCGCGAGCGGGTGGTGACGAGCGTGAGTGATGCGATCGCCAGCTACTCAACGCCCACCAAGGCGCAGAACCAGCTGCGCAAATTCGAGCACCGCGGCAGCGCCGCCCGCACGCGGCTGGAGCGCGAGGTCCGCAAAACCCGCACTCGTGTGGAGCGCGAACTGCGCCAGCGCCGGCGCGAGCTGGATCGGCGCCGCGGACGCCTCACCAAGGGCGTGACCTCGCGGGTCGAGCAGACCCAAGCGCAGCTCGAAAAGACCCAGAGCCAGTTCGAGGATGCGGTGCGCGCACGTCTGGAGGACGGCGCCGACCTCGCCAACCGCCTGCAGGAGCGCGTGCTCAACCTCGTATAAACGATCGAGCTTCCCCCGCCCCCGGTTTGTGGAGAGGCCAGGGCGCGGGAGAGTCTGTCGGCCTCATATCCCGCCGGCAGGAGTAGGACCCTCTCCTCCCTCAGTCGGCGGGGCGGCCAAGCCGCCCCGCCGACCTTTTAATCACCATCCGCGGGCTGCTCGCGCTCAGCCATCCGCAGGCTGCTTACGAGCTCAGCCACCTCCGCGGGCTGCTCGCGCTCAGCCACCTCTCCGGGCTGCTTGCGCCGCAGCCATCCCCGGGCCGCCTTACGCTCAGCCCCCGCCGGGCGGCTTCTGATCCCCCTGCTGGCGCAGAAAGCGCTGGAACTCGCTCGCCAGCCGCTCGCCCGAGGGCAGGTCGTCGGGCGACATCGGCCCCCAGTCGGCTCCCCACCGCTCCTCGCCCTCCTCATCCTCCGCGCTTTCGGCGTCCTGCTCCAGCCTCTCCACGAATGCCTGCACCTCCGGGTTGCTGGACACCGCCAACCCCACCTGGCGTTCGTAGCTGGCGGCTGCCTCCTCCAGCTCGTCAAGGTCGATCGAGACCCCCACAAGATCCTCCACGCGGCGCACCAGCGCCAGCGTCGCCTTGGGGCAGGGCGCGGCGGCGACGTAGTGGGGGACGCTGGCCCACAGGCTCACCGACGGCAGCCCGGCCGCGCCTGCGGCGCTGTGCAGCACCCCCACGATCCCCGTCGGTCCCTCGTAGCGGCTGGCACGGTTGGCGCCGCCAAGCCGCTCCATCAGCGCGGGATCGGTGGCGAAGCCCGTCATCGCCACCGGCAGCGTGTGGGGCACGTCGGCCAGCAGCGCGCCGACGGTGATCACCATGCGCACTCCCAGCGCCTCGGCCAGCTCGACGATCAGCTCGCTGAACGTGCGCCAGCGCAGCGACGGCTCCACGCCGCGCACCAGCACCAGATCGCGCGGGGCGGTGGGAACGGCCGCGTCGTAGATGTCCACCGACGGCCAGTCGATCTCACGACGAGCGGGCGTGAGATCGTCGCCGCCCGGAGAGAGGCGGATACGGGGGCGGTTGGCTTGGAAGTCGAAAAACTCCTCGGTGTCCACATGCGCAAAGCGCTCGGCCGACAGCGCCCGGCTGAGATAGGCGACCGCCGAGGAGGCGGCGTCGCCCGCGTCGTTCCAGCCCTCGAACGCGCACACCATCGCCGGGGCGCGAAGGCCCGTCGGACGACGATCCCAGATCAACGGCTGCATCCGCTTCACCGTACATCATGCGGTGATGGATACCGCCGCGGAGGAACAGCCCACCGTTGCCACCCTGCGCGAGGGCCAGCAGGTGGAGGGCGTGTTTGCGTGTGCCCGCAAGGAACGTCAGCTGTCGCGCAACGGCACCCCCTACCTGACGGTGGAGCTGCGCGACCGTACCGGCTCGATCCTCGCGCGCGCCTTCCGCGACGCCGATCTGCTGGCTGGACGGTTCGAGCGGGGCGAGCTGGTGAGAGTGGAGGGGCGCGTGGGGCGCTTCCGCGAGCAGTTGCAGATCGAGCTGCGCGCGATCGCCGGAGCCGGGGGGGAGCAACCCGACCCGGAGGGTTTCCTGCCGGTCGCCCATCGCGACCTCGACGAGCTCGAGGGCTTCTACGAGCACCTCGCGCGCGAGCTCTACGACGCCGGCCTGCGCGGTCTGGTGGAGCGCGTGCTGGCCGACGCCGAGCTTCGTCGTGAGCTGCGCCGCGCACCTTGCTCGGTGCCCGCCGCCCCGCGGCCGGGGGGCACCGGGCGATTGGGCGCGGGCAACCACCACGCCTACCTCGGCGGTTTGCTGGAGCACACCGTGGCAGTTGCCTCGCTGGCCCTGGAGCTGTGCACTCTGCATCTCCGCCTCGACCGCGACCTGCTGCTGGCGGCGGCGCTGCTGCACGACCTCGGCAAGACCCGCGAGTTCACCTACGGCGCCGAGATCGCCCGCAGCGAAGAGGGGCGGTTGCTCGGGCACGTCGAGCTGGGGTTGCGGTTGCTGGCGCCGCACTACCCCAGCTCGTTGTCCGCCGAGCGGCGGATGGCGCTGGAGCACTGCATCCTTGCCCACCACGGCCCCGAAGCGCTCCCGGGCGGACACTTCGCGAGCGCCGAGGCGATCGCCCTCTACCGCTGCAACGCGCTCGACGCCCACCTGAAGGGCGCCTTCGAGCACGGGCCGTAGCGCACAGCCGTCTCTACCTGCCACGCCGGCCGCCGTTGCGCGCCGCCGGTGCATCCGTGCTAGGCACGGTCAAGCGGCGTGGCGATGATGCCGATTAGACAGCGATGAGTTGGTTTCGACGCCGACGCGGGGCGCGCGAGGCCGAGACGCGCGAGGCCGAGGCCCCGAGCCCCACGTCGCAGCCCACCGTTCCCTCACCCACCGCTCCCGCGGTCGCCCCTGCCCCTGCCCCTGAGCCGGCGGTCGCCCCCGTGCCTGCCCCGACTCCTGAGCCGGCGGCCGCCCACGCCCCTGCCCCGACCCCTGAGCCCGCGGCCGCCCCCGCCCCGGTGGCCTCCTCTGCCCTCGCGGCAGCTCCTGCGCCGGGATCGACCCCCCCGCTCGCGCCATCGAGTGCGACTGCGGCGGCATCGGTCACGGTGCCCGCGGCTTCTGCTCCGGTGTCATCCGGTGTGCCCGCGACGGTCACCGCGCAAATGTCGCTCGCGGCCCCCGCGGGTGCCGGCGCCCCTCCTGAGGCGGCTGCGGAGCTGTCTGTGCTCGAGTCGCCCGCCGCCGCCCAATCGGCGCCCGAGCCGCCCCCTCCCTCCTCCTCCTCTCCTGCCGCAACCGCAGTGTTGGAGCGCCCGGCGGTGATCGCGGTGCTGGAGCGTCCGCCCGCCAATGGGCTGGAGCCAACCGCCGGCGCCGCCAACGGCCTCAGCGCCCCGCTGCGCCCCGGACGCTCGGTGAGGCGCATCGGCGAGGTGGTGGTGGACCTCGGCTTCGCCGACCGCAATGCGGTCGAGCAGGCGGTGGAGGCGGCGCGCACGCAGCGCAAGCCCACCGGGCAGGTGCTGGTGGAGCAGGGGGTGCTGCGCCAAGACCAGCTGGCGCGGGTGGTGGCCGAACGGTTTGGGCTCGACTACGTCGACCTGTCGGTGTATGAGCCCGACATGGGCGCCGTCAACCTGTTGAGCGCCGAGGCGATCAAGCGCTACCAGGCGGTGCCGGTGCGCTTCATGGAGGACGGCGCGCTGCTGCTGGCGATGGCCGACCCCACCAACATCCTCTCGATTGACGACATCGCCATGATCACCAGCCGCCGCGTGCGGGTGGCGGCAACTTCGGCCGAGGACGTCAAGCTGCTGGCTTCGCGCCTCGGGCGGCTGGAGGGAGCGATCGAGCAGATCGGTGAAACGGTCGACGGCGAAGAGAGCGCTGAGCCGATCGCCACAGCGCTCGCCGAGGAGGCCGACCAGGATGCGCCGGTGATCAAGCTGGTGCACTCGATCATCGCGCAGGCCGTGCAACAGGGCGCCTCCGACATCCACATCAACCCCGAAGAGACCGACACGCGGGTGCTGCTGCGCGTCGACGGGATGCTCCATCCGGCCGCCACCGTGCGCCGGCGGATGGCCACCGGGATGGTGTCGCGCATCAAGATCATGGCCGACCTCGACATCTCCGAGCGCCGCGCCCCCCAGGACGGCCGCCTGGCGCTCAACGTCGAAGGCCGGCGCATCGACATCCGCGTGGTGACGCTGCCGCTGGTGTACGGCGAGGGCGCGGTGATGCGGATCCTCGACAAAGGCGTGGTGGTCAGCGACCTCGACTCGCTGGGGATGCAGCCCGAGGAGCGCGACCGCTTCGCGTCCGCCGTTCGCCGTCCGCACGGCGCGGTGCTCGTCACCGGGCCCACCGGCTCGGGCAAGTCCACCACGCTGTATGCGGCGCTGGGCGCGCTCAACGACGGCGCGCGCTCGATCATCACGATCGAGGATCCGGTCGAGTCGCGGATCGCCGGGATCAAGCAGATGCAGGTGGCCCCCAAGGCCGGCGTCACGTTCGACACCGGCTTGCGCTCGATGCTGCGCGCCGACCCCGACGTGATCATGGTGGGCGAGATCCGCGACCGCCAAACCGCTCACATCGCCGTGGAGGCGGCGCTCACCGGCCACATGGTGATCTCCACGCTGCACACGCGCGACGCCCCCAGCGCGCTGGGGCGGCTGGTGGACATGGACATCGAGCCGTTTCTGATCTCCTCCGCGGTCGACTGCGTGGTGGCGCAGCGGCTGGTACGCAGGCTCTGCCCCCACTGCAAGCGCCTGGCGACGCTGCCGGAGTCGGTGCTGCAGGAGTACGGCCTCGACGCCCAGCCCTACGCTCCCGCGGGCTGCTCGCGCTGCGCGGGCACCGGCTACCGCGGGCGCGTGGGGCTGTATGAGGTGATGAGCATCAGCGAGGACATCCGCACGCTGGTGCTCCAGCACGGCTCGGTCGACGAGATCGCCGCCACCGCCGCCGCGCAGGGCATGCGCCGCCTGCGCGACGACGGCATCGCGAAGGTCAGGGACGGTCTCACTTCGGTCGAGGAAGTCGAGCGGATGACTACCAGCCTCGTGTGAGGTGCGGCGGCGGGGGCATGTCGCTTGCCGCGAGGTGGCGAACCGGACGCCGCCCCGATCGTTGCCGGTGGCGGCGTCGGCCCGCCGCGCCGAAGCGCATCATTCGGCTGGCTGGTCGCCGAGCTGTGCGGCCAGGCACAGCGCGACGACCACCAGCATCGTGAGCGTCCACGCCGCCGAGGCGATCAGCACGGACGTCATCGGCGCCGCGAGGGCTGCTCGAGCTCCTCGGCGTCGTTGATCGCCCAGCCCAACCGCTCGATGAACTGCGTCGCCGAGTGGTCGCTGCTGAGGTGCACGGGGTGGACCTGCTCGTCGAGCAGCACCCGCGCGTCGGATTGAGTGGGCCGGTCGGTTGTCACGAGTACGCGTGGCATGGGATCTCCTTTCTGCGGGATCGGATGGGGCGGGCGCTGGGCCGGCCCAAAGTGCCGGCCCAGCGCCCTTGGGTGTGGAAGCCGGAGGAGGGAGGGAGGTCTCCCCCGGTGTGAGGAGAGGGCCGCTTCAGCGACCTCTACATCGCCCGCCCGCACCGCCGCGCGCCACCGCGCACACCCGCGGGGTCAAGGCGGGCCTGCGTTCGGAGGTGTCGAGCGGCGCGGTGAGCGACATTGTCCATCGACATTATCAGGAATGTGATCCATGTCAAGCATAAAGTGCATAAACTTGATCGACAAACGTGGTATATTTCCGCGCAGTCGCTCTCGGCCGCGCCGCACACAGCCGAAAACCCGCCCGATGAACAAGATCGACGTACATCAACACTTCTGGACCGCGTCCCTCCTGGAGGCGCTGGCGGCCCGCCACGAGCTGCCGCTCCTGCGCCGCGAGCACCATTTGCTCGTGCTTCACCTCGCCGGCGAGCGTCCCTATGTGATCGACACCTCCGGCGAAACGCTCGCGCGCCGCGCGGCGCTGCTCCGGCGCGACGAGCTGGCGGAGGCTTTCCTCTGCATATCAAGCCCTTTGGGCATCGAGTCGCTCGCGCGCGAGCAGGCCACGCCGCTGCTCGACGCCTACCACGACGGGGCGCTCGCGCTCGGCCCGCCGTTTGCGGTGTGGGGCGCCATCGCGCTCGACCGCCCCCGCCCCGACGACGTCGATCGCCTGCTCGACCGCGGGTGCATCGGCATCTCACTGCCCGCCGGCGCACTGGCCGGGGTCGACGCACTCGCCTGCCTGCGGCCGGTGCTCGCCCGCCTGCAGTCGCGCGGCGCGGCGCTGTTCGTCCACCCGGGGCCGGGCCGCGATCGCGAGCTCTCGCCGTCCACCCCTTCGCTGGCCGATCCGCTGTGGTGGCCGGCACTCACCCGCTACGTCGCGCAGATGCAGGCCGCCTGGCTGACCCTCGCCGGCGTGGCGCGCACCGACTACCCCGACCTGCGCGTGGTGTTCGCGATGCTCGCCGGCCTGGCGCCGCTGCACGCCGAGCGGCTGCGCGCCCGCGGCGGGCCCACTCCGCGTTTGGCCGACCCGCTGCTGTTCTACGACACCTCCTCCTACGGCCCGTCGGCCGTGCGTGCCGTGGCTGGCGCGGTGGGGCCGCAACAGCTGTTGTACGGCTCCGATCGCCCGGTCATCGACCCGGACGAGCTGGGCATGCCGGAGCGGCTCGACTGGGAGGCGATCGCCGATGCCACCGAGCGCGCGTTCCCGAGTGTGCGCGACTCCCGGTCCCATGAGCCGCCCTTGCAACTGGCGGCGCGATGAGCCACAGCGCTGCCACGCTCGCCGCGTCCGGCTTGCCCGGCGCTTCCCCGGGAGCAAATCCGCTGCGCGCGATCCTGCGCCCTCGCGGGCGCGACCTGACGATCCCCGAGCTGCGCGCGTTCGTCACCGAGCTTTCCGAGCGGCCCGAGCTGTGGATCGACATGGTCGCCCACGACGCCACGCAGCGCCACTACGAGGAGCTGCTGTGCGACCAGCACCTCACCGCCTGGCTGATCTGCTGGATGAACGATCACGACACCGGTTTTCACGACCACGACGTCTCGGCGGGCGCCGTCGCCGTCGTCGGCGGCTCCGTCCGCGAGGAGCGGCTCACGCTCGGCAGCGCTCCACGCGAGCGGGTGTTCGCAGTCGGAGACATCTTCCACTTCTTGCCCTCCGACATCCACCGCATCAGCCACGCCGGTTCGCACCCCGCGGTGACGCTGCACGTCTACTCGCCGCCGCTGCTGCGCATGGGCGCCTACTTCGTCGACGACGATGGCCTGCTCGCGCGCCGGCCGATGACATCCGGCGAAGAGCTTCAGGCGCCGTAGGAGCCCCGGCTGGACGCGCTGGACACCGGCCGGCGTGCGGCGAGGACGAGGCTTTCAAACCCATTTTCACACTTTTTGACCAAAGCAGTGGGGGACCCTGCGACAGTGCCGCCCCAAATCATATCTTTGTCAATCGAAAATATGAGATATGCAGCTTTCGCTCTCCACCCGAAGCCGACCCACCGCATTGCGGATCGCCGTGCTCGACAACGACTCCGGCTTCCTGCTCACGCTTGCCGACCGCATCACGCGTCTCGGCTGGAAACACCGCACGCTGCCCCCGGAGTCCGCGGCGACGACGATCCGCCGCATGGCTCTGGATGCGCTGATCGTGGACCTGGAGGCGCTCGGCACCCCGCGCTGGGATTGGCTGGAGGAGCTTTGCTCGGGCCCGCGTGCATTCGCGGTGATCGTCTGCACACACGTCTCCACCCCCGCCGAACGCGTCCGCGCGCTCCGTTTGGGCGCCGACGACTGGCTCGGCAAGCCCTGCCACCCCGATGAGCTGATGGCTCGCGTCCAGGCTGTGGCGCGGCACCTGCAGCGGTTGGAGACACGCGACTCGCAGCCGATCTGCTTCGGCGAGGTCGAGATCCGTCCAAACCTCTACCAGGCGTTCGCGGGGGAGCGCAGTCTCAATCTCACACGCCGCGAGCTCCAGCTGATGGTGCTGATGGTCGAAGCGCCGGGAGTGGTCTTGGGGCGTAGATTCCTTTACAGTCGCATCTGGGGTTGCGAGATGCGGCGCGACGACCGCTCGGTGGATGTGCTGGTCCACAAATTGCGCCGCAAGCTGGCGGCGGGCTCCCCCAGTTGGGACTACGTCCACACCCACGCCGGCATCGGCTACAGCTTCGCTGTGCAACCGCTGGACGGCTTAGCTGAGGCGCGCGAGCGCCGGCGGCGTCGCACGCGGGCGAAGGTTCCGCTCGCCGCATGAGTGCGAGCGCCCGATCGGAGTTTGCGCGGGTGGTCCCCGCCAGGGATTTCTCGGCAAAGCTGGCCAACTCTCGCCAAAGCTGGCCAACTGAGCAATGGGCTGATACCATCCCGCTGCAATTGTTCACTTTATAGATCGGAGTTAAGGGATATGGGGTTACGAAGTAAGGGGGCTCCTACTCTTCCCCATCACGACGTGCCAAGGCGTATCGGGCGGGACCGATCTCGGCCGCGCGAGCGCACATCGACGCCGCAGCGATCCTTCACAGCAGAAGACGACCCGGTCGCCCCGCCCCAGCTGGCACCGCTGCGGATCGCGGTCCTGGACCGTGACTCGGGCTTTCTGGTCGTGCTCGCAAAGCGCCTGGAGCGCCTGGAATGGAGTCACCGCGTGCTGGCGCCGACAGTCTCCACGGAGAAGATCGCCTCGATGCGCCTCGACGCGCTCGTCATCGACCTGGCTGTCCTGGGTCCGCGGCCCTGGCGGTGGCTCGAGCGCCTGTGCCTGGCGGGGCCGAAGTACCGCATCATCATCTGCACGGGCTCTTCTACGGCCACAGAACGTGTGCGCGCCCTGCAGATGGGCGCCGACGACTGGCTCACCAAGCCCTGCCATCCGGAGGAGCTCGTCGCTCGGATCGAAGCCGTCGTGGGTCACCGACGCCGGCCCGAGCCGCGCAGCGTCGAGCCCGTGACGGTGGGCGAGGTGGAAGTCCGCCGCGACCAGTACCAGGCGTTCGTGGCCGGGCGCAGCCTTCGGCTGACACGGCGCGAGTTCGAATTCATCGAGCTGCTGGCGGGGGCCGACAATGAGATATTCGAGCGCGAGTTCATCTACAAACGTCTCTGGGGCCCCGCGATGGTTCGCAATGACCGCTCGCTGGACGTCTTCGTCCACAAGCTGCGCCGCAAGCTTGAGCGCGCCTCACCGCTCTGGCGCTACATTCACACCCATTGGGGCCATGGCTTCCGCTTCTCGGCGGAGCCCGTCGATTGCTCTGGCGTGGCGTGGGACGACCTCGAGTCCGCCTTGGCTTTCGAGGAGGCCAGTTCCAGTTTGGCGGCCTGAGGGCCCCACGAGCCCTGACTCGTGCGCGCGTACCAGCGAGTTCTGGTCGCCACAGCCCGGGTCAGCCGGCGATCGTGAACTCGAGCCTTCTCGGTGTCGAGTGCTCGCCCGATGCCGTCGCCGTGAGCACAAGCGTGTAGCTGCCGAGTTCGAGCTTCTTCCTCCTCGAGATGACACCCTGGAAGCTCACCCTGTTTGGTCCCGTGCGCGCGGAGAACCTCAGGGTTCCGGCCACCACCGTTCGAGTGCACGGGTGCCTGCTCTTGTTCTCAGCGGTCGGCGCAACACACCTCCTTCCGACCTTGCGCCCGTCGGCCGCCCGGGTGAACGCGAGCGTCACGCGCGCCGGCTCGTTGAGGCCGAAGGAGAAGGTCGTGCCGAGTGGCGGCTGTCTGTTGGCGCTGATGTGGGCCAGCGCGTTGCCCTCGCGCCAGGTCGTGGCCTGCTCCCCGACCCTGCTGATGGTCGGTCGCTTCGACGGGATGACGAGCTGCGCCCCCACGACGGTGTCGAGCTGCACCGCCGCGACGGTATAGGTCACGCTCTTGGACGCGCTGACGCCTTCGCTGTCGGTCGTGGTGACCGTGAGGGTATGCATTCCGAGCGTGCTCGTGTCGATCCATGCGCCGTTTTCGACGGAGCCTGTGCACGTGACCACGGTTGCCCCCGCGGGTGCACTGCACGCGTACTTGGCTTCCACTGTTTCTGCGACTGTTTCATTCCCAAGCTTGTAGGAGGCGCCGTTCTTCGGCGAGCTGATCGTGATGCCTGGAACCGGGGGGGTGAACGCGTAAACCGTCCCCTCGCGCACGCGAGCTTCGCCTTTGGACGTATATGAAGCCACGTGGAAAGGCGCGCCCGCGGCGATCGTCTTTTCGGAGATCGCCACCGAGCTGCCGAGCCTGTCGCCCCCGGTGCCGTCTGAGGCGCTCAGCTCTTCGGTCTGGGTGGCGTTCGTCCAACCGCCCCCGGCCGCGGTAAACAGGTAGGTCATACCCTGAAACAGGTTCGAACCCAGGTCGTGATACGGGGCCCCGGCCACGATCGTGCCGTCGGAGATCGCCACCGAGCTGCCGAGCTGGTCGCTCTGGCCACCGTCTGAGGCGGTCAGCTCGGCCGTCTGGGTCGTGTTCTCCCATCCACCGGCGGGCATCGTGAACACGTATGCGGCGCCCTGGCTCGTGTTCGAGCCCACCATGTGGCGCGGCGCACCGGCGACGACCGTGTTTTCGGCGATCGCGACGGAGTAGCCGAGCTGGTCGTTTTCGGCGCCGTCCGACGCTGTCAGCTCGGCGCTCTGGTCTGTGCTGGCCCAGCCGCCCGGCGGCGCCGTGAACACGTAGGCCGCACCCTGATTCGCGTCCGAGCCGACCTTGTGGAATGGGGCTCCGGCGACGACCGTGTTTTCGGCGATCGCGACCGAGTGGCCGAGCTGGTCCGCGCCGGCGCCGTCTGAGGCTGTCAGCTCGGCGCTCTGGTCTGTGTTGGCCCAGCCCCCCGCTGGCATCGTGAACACGTAGGCCGCGCCCTGATTCGCGTCCGAGCCGACCTTGTGGAATGGGGCCCCGGCGACGACCGTGTTTTCGGAGATCGCGACGGAGTAGCCGAGCTGGTCGTCGCCGGCGCCGTCTGAGGCTGTCAGCTCAGCCGTCTGGGTCGTGTTTTCCCAGCCCCCCGCTGGCATCGTGAACACGTAGGCCGCGCCCTGGCGTGTGTTCGAGCCCACCTCGTGATAGGGCGCGCCCGCGACGATCGTGTCGCCGGAGATCGCGACGGAGTAGCCGAGGCTGTCCCCTTCGCCACCGTCTGACGCGGTCAGTTCTGCGGTCTGGGTCATGTTCGCCCACTTGCCCGAGCGCGGTGTGAACACGTACGCAGCGCCCTGGTAGAGGTTCGTGCCCACTTTGTGGAACGGCGCGCCCGCGACGATCGTGCTGCCTGAAACGGCTATCGAGTAACCGAGCTGGTCGCCTTCGGCCCCGTTCGAGGCACTGAGCTCCGCCTGCTGGATAAACGGGTCGATCCGTAGCGGGTAGGCCGCTCCACGGTCGTCGATGCGGATCAGTACATGGCCTCTGAGGAGCTGCAGCCACGAGCGCAACGTGTGTCCCCGCGCATCGGTGACCAGCAGACCGTCGTAGCGAAGTGCGACTCTCCGGCCTGTCAGAAACACCGAGTCGTGTTGCAGCCGCGAGCTGAGGTTGCCCGAGATCGCGAGCGAGAGCGTGAGCGGACCGCGGCCGCTGGTGGGGCGTGCGGTGACGTCGAAGCCCTGCTCCAGTCCCAACGGACCGTTGACATACCACTCCGTCAGCGACCGGCGCCGATAGTTCACGCGGTTGCCGCTCGCACGCGGCGCAATAGTCGATGCGAGCGGCATCAGCGCGCTCGCGTAGCCATATGCCGTGAGCGCCATGCCGAGTCGCGCTTCCCCAGAGGCGACCGTCACACCCCGGCGCGAGAAGGCCACGCGCAACTGCTGGGCGGGGTTGTGGGCGTGCAGGCCGAGGACGTCATAGGCCGGTTCATCGCTGCCCAACGCCGCCGAGATCGGGCTCTGCGCCGCGGCCGGCAGGCTGCCCAGGCCGTGGCGGGCGGCCGCCACCGGCCTTGCGGGAGCGCCGGACAGCGCCACGAACGCGGCGAGGAAGCCGAGCGCTGCCAGACATCCGATCGCCGCAACGGCCCCGACCAGCGGGCCCCCGCGCCCGTGGCGAGGCCGCTCGCCGCGCCACTGCGCCGGTTGCGGCCCTCGCTCCCGCGGGGTGAAAACAGTGGGTGTGCTGAGACTCTCCATCCGCTTGCTTGCCGACGCTCGCTCAGCGTCTCCTGCGCCTGCGCGCGGCCTCGGCGCGGCGATCGATCAGTAGGACTGGACGGGGCCGAGGCCCCGCGGGCAGGGCTCGCGCGCTCAGCAGGAGGGCCAGCAGGGTGGCGATCCCCACGGCCGCGTAGAACCAGTATTCACCGCTGCGCGATTCCTGGCTGCTCGCACCCGCAGGCCGGATCGCGAACGCCGACTGGCTGGCCTGCTTGCGGGCCTTTTCCCGGCGCTCGGCCGCCGAGGGGCTCTGGGCGTAGCCGCCGGCGCCGGGCGGGATCGGCTCGACCGGGGGCGTCGCCGCGGGCAGGATGGCGGGGGGTATCCCCAGCTGTTCCATCGGGGTTCCCAGCGATTCCGGTGGTTGCGCCGACGGTCGTGGCGCCGGCGCCGCGAGCTTGGGCGCGGGCGCCGGCGTCACCGGCGGCGCCTGCGTTGCGGGCGGTGGCGGTATGAAGTGGAGCGTGGGGTTGACAGCGGAGAGGGCTGCCGCCGGTGGGGGCGGCGGCGCGGCGGCCGCCTTCACCGGTCGCTGCGTCTGACTGGAGTGCAACGCGGTCCCCGCCTGGAGGCCGGCGGGGGGGACGGTGCCGCAGGGCCTGCCGAAACTGCCGCGCTGGACCGTGACCGTCTCCGAGTAGCTGAACAGGCCCGCCGTGACCGTGACCGTGGTTGTGCCCGCGTTGTAAGCGCAGAACAGGCCCGATGTGCTGGAGGCGATCGGGTGCCCGCTCGCGCTGAGCTTGGGGAAAGGCGACCCTTCACCGGTCGGTTCCACGAAGTTGCCGACGGTCGGTTCCGAGCTCGTGAAGGAGTAGCTCGGGGACACGCATGTCGCACCGCAGTTGGGCGCTGGAATTTCGACGTAGTCGTCATAGCCCTGGAAGTTTTCACCGACCTTCGTCGCCAGCGTTCCCGGCGGGCGGCGACCCACCGCTTCGAACTCCAGCGTCCGGCTGCGCGCGACGCTCAGCCCATCGATCGCCTTCAACGAGAGGGATTCGATCACGGGGACCGCCGCCACCTGCACCGAGCGGGTACCTGGATTTGTGTCGATCGAGGCGAAGTACCACATCACCCCGTTGTTCTTCGTCTGCTGGTAACCGAGCGTCGCGCCTTCGTACTCGGGTATCTTTGGTTCTTCGGGGCCGGCATCTTCAGGGATGAGGTGGTGTTCATCGAGTTCGTGGACTTCGCCGGCGCTGTTGCCCGGCTGGGCGCCGTCGGTCGTGAATACCGCCAGCACGGTTGCTTCGTGACCTTCGCGCAGACCGGCGTGTGCGAGCAGCGCGGCGATTTCTTCCTCTTCCGTTTCATCGCCGCGGTTCAGGTTTCGCAGTGGGTGCGCGGTGACGACCACGACCGGCACGTTTTCCTCTTCGGCCTTTTGCAGCTGCTGTTCCAGCCACGGTCGCTGGCGCGTGCTTTCTTCAAGAGCGCCTTTGGGGTCGGCGTTGTCCAGCACGAGCACCCGCAGCGTGCCTCCGTTCTGGGCGGCGTCGAAGGCGTAGTAGAGGTGCGCTTCGCCGGTGGCCGGCGTTTCCTCAGGCGAGGAGACGGGCGTGATCCCGGGCGCGTCGGGGCCGGACCCGAACGGCGGCGGCGCACCGGCGAACGCTTCGGCCCACGGCAGTGCCGGGTTGGTCGCACCGGACACCGGATCAAACGGCCCCAGGGCGGCGAACGTCGGAACGCCCGCAAGCGGCGCAAGCAGTTCGGGCAGGTGTGCGAAATCGGCTTCCTGCTTCGCTGCCGGGATCTTTGAGCCTTCGAGCGGCCCGACCGCGTTGCCGCCCAGCATGGCGAACGCCGGCCCCCCGGGTTGCGCGGCGTAGGTGGCGATCTGCTTGGCGGCGGAGGTCAGGTTGACGTCGGGCTGCGCGTCCGGCGCCGACACGCACTCTTCCTTGCACATCGGGCTCGTGAAGAAGGCGAAGGACACCGTGCCCGGTTCGGCGGGGAGGCTCGGTGTCGTGGACTGCAAATCGGGAGGCTGAGCGCTGCCCGTGGTGTCGTAGTGCCAGATCGATGCGCTCTGCCAGCTGACGGGCCGGCTTGACAGTGGTTCTTCGGTTCCCTGTCCGGCCGCGTCTTCGGTTCCGTCATAGCCGCCCGCCGCCCAGGCGTGTTCGCCGGCCGGGCCGGTGGCGACCGCCAGCACCGGATCGCTCTTGAGCGCGCCGTCTCCGGTGATTTCATTGCCGGCATACTGCGCGTGGCTCAGGTCCTGCCATCCGCCTTCGGTCTGGCGCAGCAGCTCGCCGTCGCCGGGGGGGAAGCCGCCGACTTCGGGGGGGTTTCCGCGCCCGGCGGCCGGTGGCGCAATCGATACGTAGGTGCGCAGCCTGCCGCCGGCGTCGCGAAACGGGGCGAGGGCGACGGCGATCCCCTCGAGCGGCTGCGCGGCGTAGGCAAAGCCCTGCCCGGCCGCTTCGCGGACGAGCACGAGCGACTTGCCCGCGGCGACGATGCCCCCGTCGGGCAGGCCGGCGACCACGCGCAGGTTGCCGCGAGCCAGCCCGCTGGGCAACACCGAGGCGTCGACTTCTGTCCAGTCCCCGTCAGGCGACCGAGTGATCAGGTTGCCGGCCGCGACCGCGAAGACTTCCGAGCCGGCCACCGCGACCGAGGTGATGTCGACGCCGGAGTCGGCCTCCGGAGGCTGTTCTTTGCTCCAGCTGCTGCCGTTGTAGTGCAGGATCGTGCCGTCGGCGCCGACTGCCCAGCCTTCGCCCGACTGTGCGAATGCCACCGCGTTCAGCTGTGAGTCGGTGAGCGAGGTCGACTGCGGGTCTTCCGACCACGTCGTGCCATCCCAGTGCAGGATGACGCCGAACTCGCCCACCGCGAAGGCGCTGCTCGGGCCCGCGAAGGCGACGCCGAGCAGGTTGAGCTTGCGCGCGCGCGGGGGGGTGGGCTGCACCAGCCAGCCCGCGGAGGCGTCGTAGCTCAGCGTGGTGCCATCGAACCCGACCGCCAGCGCACCCGATTCGCCTGCTTCACCCGGGCTGCCCGGGGGCAGCGCGACGCTCATCAGCGGCGCGCGGTCGGGCAGCGGCCAGGAGGTGAGCGAGCCGGATGCCCCGTTGGCGGTCCAGTGCCCGAGCGCCTCGACGCCGCCAAGCCAGCCTTCGTTGGGGCTGGCGAACACGTCGTCCGCTCCCGTCTGGCCGGGGAACGGTCCGTAGCCGGGCGCCAGGACGCTGGTCCACTCGCCGTGGGCGAACACGTCGACGGATCCTTCCCTCAATCCCAGCGCCACCGGTCCGCTTTCCGTCTGGAAGATCGCGTCGGGCACAGTCGCCCGGCCGCTCGGCGATTCGAGCGGTTCTTCGCAGGAGTTGGTCACCGGCAGCGTGCACCACGAGTTGGTGATGTGGCCGCTCGCGCCTTCAGCTTCGTAGCGCGCCACCACCCGGCCGCTTTCCCTGCCGGGAGTGAGGTCCACCCTCGCTTCGATCCAGACGCCCTTGCCGTCGGCCTTCAGCGCTTCGGGCAGCACTTCGCCCTTCCCGTTGCTCTCCGTTGCGAGCGCTCCCGTGAGGTCGAGCGCATCCAGGCCGGTCGGCGAAAACGTCCATTCGCCGCCCTGGAGGTGACCGAGGACGAGCCCCAACCCGGGCGGATGTCCCTCGACTTCGAACGCGCCCCAGCCTGCGTCCGGGCCCTGCACATCCTCGAGCTTCATCCTGATCGGGTCTGCGGAGCTGAAGGGCTTTGGCGGCTCGGTCGCGGCCTTGACGGTTTCGACGGTCCACTTGCCATCCTGCAACAGCCCATACCTGAGTTCGCCCAGCGCCGCGTACTGACCGGACGCGGTGAGCATGCCGTACGCGTGCCCGCCTTCGCCTTCGCCGAGCCGCAGGGTGACGCCCTGGCGGCCGGGATCTTCCGCTTCGGATCCGAGCAGCGGGCCCAGCGTCCGGGTGGCTTCGGCGTCGAGCCTGAACTGGTTTTCGCCAGGGGCGCGGTGGAAGAGGCCCACCACCGGCGGCTGTCCCCTGTTCGTCGAGGCCTCGGCCACCGACAGCCAGGCTTCTCCGGAGGGCGTCATCGCGCCCGCGACATGCACCTGGTTTGCGACATGCGCTCCGCCGGTTGCGTCCGAGACTTCGTCGGCTTTCAGCAGCTTGAACGGTTCGCCCTCCGGTCCGCGCGGCACTTCGGCTATCTGCCAGCTGTCCCTGTCGGTGTAGCGCAGCAGGACGAGCTGTTCGCCCTGCGCTTCGTAGGGCAGCTGGCTCCCGTTCACTTCCGCGGGGGGCGCGCTCGTGAATCCGTATGCCCAGGCTTCGTGTTCCGGGCTGCCCGCGATGGCGCCGAGGAAGCTGACGTCCCGCGCCGGAGCCGCGACGCCGGCGATCGATGCCGAAACCGCGGGGGTGAGCGACGGGTTGTCGACCTCGACGTCGCTCACCACCTGAGAGGTCGCTTCGTTGCCCGCCACATCCTCCGCGATCGCGCGGAAGTCGTAGGGCCCGTTCTGCAGGGATTCGGTATCGAGGGTATGCGTGTAGATGCTGGACCCGAAGGACTCGGGAATGGTCGTCTTGCCGCCGACGTCGATCCAGGCGCCGGCACCGGCCAGCGAGCGCGCTTGGAAGCGAACCGATGCGACGCCGGAGATGGCGTCCGTCGCCTCGGCCGAGAGGGTGACCTGTTTGCCGAGATGCGATCCGGGCGTCGGGCTGGTCAGTTCGACGGCCGGCGGCGCGTTGTCCACGAGCAGCTTGCGGACGGGGATCGAGACGAATTCGCCGGGATTGACGGGTACGACGCGGAAGTCGTATTCGCCATTGCCTTCGTCCGGCAGCGTCTTGGTGTCGAAGCTCGCGCTCACGAGCCCGGTGGCGGGCAGGGATGCGCCGATCGTCGTCCACCTCACACTGCCGGGGGGGCTGTTGGAGTGGGCCCACTGGAAGCTGACGGAGCTGACATTCGCGGTGCTCGGGATTGCGGCAGCCAAGGCAATCGTGCCCCTGGCGTCGGCCGCGGGATGCGTGGTGAGCGTGACCACGGGCGAGCTGTTTGCGATCAGACGATCGGTCAGCTCGGATTCATATTTGCTGCCTTCGGTCGTGGTTACGATCACGCGCAGGTTGTAGAGGCCGTCGCTCACGGGTTTGTCTTCGATGTTCGTTTCAAAGATCGTGCTCGAGTTCGTCGTTGTTTCGATCGTGGTCCATGCTTCGGATTCCGGGGATTCGACGGGCCTGTATTGAAACTCGTATGAGGCGATCGACGAGAGTCCCCCTGTCTTGGCCATCAGCTCTGGGTCTTCGGTCTTTTCCGTCAGGACGGCGCCGGTGCCCGGAGTTTCGAGGGCCACTTCCGGTCCCGAGGTCAAGGGCGTGACGGCGGGCGCCCCCGGCAGCGGCTCGGCCCTCGGCAGGGGCGAGCCCGGGTTGTCCGCGACAGCCGAACTTGTCGGTGCGCTCGGCACATGGGGCTCTGCGATCCGCGATACGCGCGTGAGGAGCTTGCGCCACTGCGCCGCGTCCAGTGTGGGATCGCGCCGCACACGCGACCGCAGCTGACGCTTGCGCAACAGCTGAGTCTCGTCGATCAGGGCCTCACGGGAATCGGGGCCGAACAGCGGCTGCGCTCCCTGCTGGGTGTGACCCTGGGTTTCGTCCAGCAGCTGCCAGCTCTGCAGGAGCGGAAGCGGGTCGATCGGCCCGGCGCCCGCGGGACGGATTGCGAACAGGAAGTGCGCTTGCGAGCCCGCCGGCCCAGCGCCCACGCTGCCCAGCACCGTGCCCGCCGCAAGCCACGTGCCCCGACGCTTCAGGACACGGCCGAGGTGGGCATAGGTGTAGGTGTTTCCGTAGGCATCGCGCAGTTCGATGAAGCGCCCCAGCGTTGCGTTGCGCCCGATCTGGACGACCTCCGCGGTCTGCACGGCGAGCACCGGTGCGCCCGGTGAAGCGGCGACGCTGGCCTGTGGTGGCTTGCTCCAGGCCGCTGTCACCGCGTGGGAGCGGCCGCCCGCCACCGGAAAGCGTCCGCTGGCGATCGCGCTGAGACTGCTGATCAGCGACTGCGGAGTGGCCGCGAGCAGCCGGGTGCGCAGGATCACGGATTCGACGTAGCCCGCGGAGTGGTTGTAGGCGTAGATCGCTCCCCGCAGGTCGTGGCTGGCGCCGGCCGCCGCGAGATAGCGGGCGGTCGCAAAGATCGCGTCGGCCGGGTTGTTCGGATCGCGTACGCCGGCCCCATTCGCGTCCACGCCGTATATCAGCCACTCTTCCGGCAAGAACTGCATCCAACCCTCCGCTCCCGCGCTCGAGGGGCCGAGATCCAAGCCGTAGTCGGTCTCGACTTCGTTGATCGCGGCCAGCACCTGCCAGGGCACCCCGTAGCGCTGGGCGGCCGCAATGTAGATGGGCAGCAAGAACGGTGGCGTGCGGTAAGTGTCAAGGAAGAAATTCAGCAGCGGGCTACCGTCGGGGAACGCCAGCGGAGAGCCGAAGAGCGCGCTCGGGCTTGGCGCGGGCGTCGAAGCATGCACCGGGTTCGGCGCTGGCGGCCTCCCGGCGCTGCTGCCCGCGGTCTGCACGACCACTCGCCTGGCATGCTCGTGGGCGTGGGGGTGCGAGATGGGCTCCTTTGGCAGCTGTGGCTGTGGCGCCTGTGCCACCACCGACGGCCCCGGGCTGGAGGTCGAGGTTGAGGGCGAAGGGGTCGTTGACGACGAAGGAGGCGTCGACGCCTGCGCGGTCGCTTCAGATGGCGGCGACGGCGTTTGTGAGCTTGACGTTGATTCTGATGTGGAGGCCGAGCCTTCAGTTGACGTTGAGTCTGAGTCTTCAGGGCCGCTGCCGGCCGGCGCGGCGCCTTCGCCGTCGGGCGTCGACGCGCCGGCTTCCGTGGTGATCGTCAAAGCGCGGCCGTCTTGCGGCCAGGACGCAGCGCCGCCCGCAATCGCGAGCGTGAGCAGCACCACAGCAAGCCTTCTGATCGAGCGCGCCCTGCTCATGCGAAGAAGCCCACCTTGGTTGGCCAGCGCTTGCGATTGAGGCTCAGAACAAGCAGGCCGCGATGCCCGGCGAAATGTCGTGGGCGCGCCTGGCTGACGACGTGCCCGGAACGAAGCGCCCGCGCCCCTATCGTGACCGGCCTGCGTACCCTGAACGTGATGTAGAGGTTCAGGTGCACCTGCCCGTTGCGCTTGACCGTGTGGAGCTTTGCCTTGACGTCATAGACGGCGGGCGGCAGCGTGACCTTGTGAGTCCGGGTCACGGTTGGCGGTGCTTCCACGGGTGGCGGTGGTGGAGGCGCTTCCGCCGCGGGGGGCTGCGGTTCTTCTTCTCGTCCTTCTTCTTCTTCTTTCAGCCGTTCTGGTTCTTCTTCGTCGCCTTCGGGTGCCTCCGGCGGTTCTCCGTCGGTCAGCCGGTAGAGGTGCGGGAACTCATCGCTCGCGGTCAAAGGGCCGCCGCTCGTTCCGGCGCTCGTTGCCGCCCAGGCGTCGTTGGCGGCGTTGGCGGCGACCGCGGTCACGCCGCCCGCGCGGTCGGCCGGCGCCGAGGAACCTTCGGAGAAGCGCGTCAGGGTCGTGGTCCCTTCGCAGTTGGCTTGGGCGACCACCGGTTGACCGGCTGGTTCTTCGCGGCCGGCGGCCGCTTCCCAGGCCTTACCCCCCGCCAGCGCTTCGCCGGAGCTGGGAAAAACCGCCATCGAAGACCACAGAAAGGCCCCCGCCGCGGAGATGTGTTCGTAGCTCGGCGTATACGTGAAGCGAGTCGCCGGTGGGCCGGTGCACGCGGCCGCCGCGCCGGAGGCGGACACCGGCTGCAGCGGGGAGGGCTGCGGCGACTCGGGCGGCGCGAACGGCCGCGAGGCCGGCTGAACGAGCTCGCCCCCTTCCGAGGATGGCCCCTCGCGGCGTTCTTCCAGGCGCAGGCCGGCTGGGTTGCCCGCCACCCAGCCCTGGCCCGCCGCGTCGATGCCGGCGGCAACGAGGTCGGTCCTGAAGGGATCGTCCACCTGCGGGCTCGTGAACGGGGTGAACGGGAGTGGCGAGAAGGCCTGTCCGCTGGAGGCGGACAGCTGCGCCGGCGGCTCGCCTTGCAGTGTCGTCAACGGCCCATCGGCATACGCTTCGCTGGTTGCGCCCACCGCAATCCCGAGGCGTTCGCCGGCCGGGCCTTCGCGCGCCGCGGCGGCGGTGTATTCGCCCTGCAGCAGGCTCTGCGATGGAGCGGGGGAGGCGTTGGTCAGGGCCTTGCCGTTCCAGTGCACGACCGTGCCGTAGGTCCCGAAGAACCAGCAGTCGTTCCAGGCATAGCAGGCGGCCGAGGTGATGCCGCCCGGCCTTTCTCCCACGTGCTCTTTGGTGGCGCTGGGGAGCGCGAACTGCTCCCATTCGAGGTCGACCTCGCCTTCGAAGCGGCAGAGATCCGCCCATTTTCCATCGTTGCCGTCTTCGGGACCGGGTCCCACGAGCCAGTAGTCGAGCTTGCCCGCCCACACGATCGTGTTTCCCGGGCACTTCTTGCTGCCGGGAAACGTCGGGGACGGGTACCAGCGATTGCCGTTGAAGATCCAGACGCCGTAGGTCGTTGCCGCCGCGTTGCTGCCCTGCTCCGTCGTGGCCGCGAGGCCGCGGTTCCAGGCCCTGAAGGCCATGGACGTCACGGTCAGGGGGCAGGTCACTTCGCCGATGGCATCGTTGCAGTTCGGCACGGAGGAGCTTTCGACCGGCCCGCCGGCGCTGCCGAAGGGGTACGGCTGGACGTCTTCCCAGCAGGAGCCTCCCTCGGATGGCGGCGAGCCCGGTTCGACGGTGGCCGCGCTGGAGGTTCCGTCCGCTGCGGTGGTGGTGGTGCTCGCGCCCGCGCAGCGGACGGACGAGTCTGCCAGGGCAGTCCTGGTCGCGGGAGTCGCGGCCATCTCGAGCCCGCTGAAAACCACGCAGCACGAAAGAAGCGCGAGGAGACGGTACATGCAGCCGAGCTTAGTTGGCCGGTCGTCGCCAGACCAGAGCTTTACAGGAAGTTAAGCTGTTCACCAAAACGAAAGATCAAGCCCGACCCCCCGGGCCGCGAGAGCACAGCGGGATTGTTCACTGGAAGGAAAGAACAAATCACGAAAAGGCGACAATGAGCCTCGATCCGCCGCCAATAATCGTGCCCCGATTCAGTGATCTCGACTCGAGCAAGGTGGGAAACAAATATGGACACATCACTTCAGAAGCGCTTTGGCTTCGGCCCGCGTGCCCTGCTGGTCGGGCTGAGCGTGCTCGGTTGTTCTGTGCTGGCAAATCTGGTGCTTGCGCACGCGAGCTCCGCGATCCCGCCGGCAGCGGGGCTCGCCTGCCAGGCAGGCAACGGCAGCCAGGCATCCAACGGCAAGGTCACCGGTCGTGGCTCGAGCTTCAACGCCCACGCTGAAGCGCTATTTGCGCAGCTCTACGAGGAAGACGTGTGTGGCAGCACGCCTGAAACCCTGGGAGGCCCCGCGGGCAATACGATGGTCGCGTACAACTATCCGGCCGCTGAAGCGGCGAGCGCCACGGGTGCGAAATTCGGACTGCAGGCGGCCGCGTGCCGCACCGACGCCTACGCCGGCGACGCGACTCCCTATACCGAGGCAAACCTGACGGAACTCGACGGGACACCAGGCGCGACGACGGGTGGGGGCTCGTGTGCGCTGACGTTCACACCGCCGTTCGAGCCGACGCCGGGACCGTATCCCGACACAACGTCTGGCGAAAAGGACACGCAGGCGAACATCATGTCGTTCCCGATCGCGGGCGAGTCTGTCGCGCTGCTCGTGAACCTCCCGAGCGCGGCCTGCGGCGGCAAACCACCGACTTCGCTCGACTTCACCGCCAAAGAGGTCTCGAGGATCTATGGCGGCGATGCCCTGAAATGGAATGACGCAGAACTCGTCGCAAACAACGCGTCGCTGGCCAACTGCGAAGGGGAAATCCAGCGCGTGGTCCGCGAGGACAGCGCGGCGCAGTCGGAATTCCTCAAGAAGTACCTGGTCAACGCGGAAGCAACCGACGGCGGCAGAGGCGACGTCTCAGGCGAATGCGCGGTAGGCAAAGAATGGTCTGCCTACGTCAAAACCAACACCGAATGGCCCGGCTTGCAGAAACCCGGCTCTGAAGGCACCTGCAGCCCGATCAAAAAAGACCCTTCAAGCGGTGGCCCGGAGGAGGTCAAAACGGTCGAAGAAACCACAGACGGCGTCGGCTACGCCGATCTCGCCGACGCGGTGGAAGGCAAAGGCCTGATCACGGCCAGCGTCGAGAACGCTACGAACACGGGCTACCAGTCGCCGCAGAGCGGCTCGGCGGCCAACTGCAATTTCAGCACGCTGACCCTTCCCAGCGGCGGGAAGAGCGGCGCCGTGGGTCTCAACGCCGAAGACGACAACTGGGCGAACAACAACGAAGCGACGGCCGAGTTCCCCAACCATGAGAACGCGACGGATCTGGGCAGCCGCTACCCGATCTGTGCGCTGGCGTTCGACCTGGTGTACACGGGCCTGGACGACACAAGCGGAACCGAAAACGCGATTACAAGGCTCACTAACAATCAGCGCAGGACCTTGTACTCGTACTTCACGTACGTCCTGTCATCGACAGCACAGGACAAGCTCACCGCTCACGACTACGCACCACTGCCAACCGCCTGGCTGCCCCTCCTGACAGAAGGATTCGAGTCGAACTTCTAGATGGAGGGCGCGGGCGACAGGTATCGTCAAGAGAACCGAAGGGTGGACGGAGCCGGCTGTGCCGGCTCCGTCCACGTGTATCGGCCAGGGCGCTGGGATTCGGTGGCCAGTATGCGCCGGTGTGGGTTTGGAGGGCTTCTCGCGCTCGCGATGTTGGTGGCAGCCGCCTGCGCGGGATCCGCGCGAGCGGCGTCCTACGACGCCGACGACGGAGCGGCCCTCGAAGCGGCGGTTGCGCGCGCGGATGCGAGTTCGGCGCCGAGCACGATCGTCTTGACCGGTGGCGTGCTCCTGCCATCTGTCACGTTGCGCATCACTGGCAACATCACGATCGTCGGGCAGTCATCCGGGCGGGGAGCCAGGATCGACGGTGGCGCGGTCGAACCGTTTCCCTCGGATCTCCTGCTCGTGGAAGCCCACGCGAGAGCGACCCTTCTGAACGTGCAGCTGACCACGGGAGGCGGAGGGGCCTTTGCGGCCGCGATCGACGACCTCGGCGCCGTGGACCTCGAGAACTCGACCGTCGAGGGCAACGATGGGCCCGGCCTGGAGGTGGAGTCTGGAGGCTCGGCCACTGTGCGGAACTCAACGCTGAGCGATGGCTCCGACTTCGGCCTGATCGACGACGGCACCGCAAGCCTGTTCAACTCCACGATCGCGTTCAACACGAACGGAGGCATCGCCAACTCCGGCGGTGTGCTGAACCTGACGAACACCATCGTCGCGGACAACAGCCCGTTCGACTGCAAGAAGCACGCCACCACGAGTGACCACAGTCTCGACTCGGACGGCAGCTGCGGGGTGGGTCCGCTGAGCGATGTAAATCCGCTGCTGGATGTCGAGCTTCGCAACAACGGTGGCCCGACGCCCACGCATGCGCTGGAAGCGGGCAGTCCGGCGATCGGTGCGGGCGATGAGTCCAAGTGCCCGCCGGACGATCAGCGCCACTTCATCCGCCCGAACGGCGGCTGCGACATCGGTGCCTACCAGGTGGATGCTGTCCAAAGCGAGGCCCAGCAGGGCCCGGCGAGTTCCGTGCCGGGATCGGTGGGTGGCTTGAGCGGCTTGGGCGCCATCTCGCTGGTGGTCAGCGGACATGGCAGGCTGCGCGGAGCACGCGGCTCGCGAATCGCGTTCACTCTCCGGGCTCAAACCGGCCACAAGAGCGCCACATTCCTCTATGCGGACAGCGCCCGCCACGTTGTGCTCGGCGCCCTGACCGTGACGTCGCTGTCGATCGACCGATCCCGGGGCGTCGCGACCCTCGACGGGAGTGGCGTGGACAAGGCCAATCGACAACGACGGGTTCGCATACGGATTGTGCTGGAGCGTAACGCTGGGCATGCCACGCTGAGCATCCGTCTCTCGAGCGGCTACCACGAGAGCGGGCGCCTGCTCAGCGGCTCGGTCACTTTCGCACAAATCATCTCCAAGTCGTGAACAATCCGCGCTCGCCTGCCCGCCCTCTGGTAGAACGGACACCAATGATCCTCAAGGCAGCTAACTGTCGTCGCCACGTCATCGGTCTCTTGGTCCTGGCCACCGGTCTCGGCATGCTGAATGCGCCTGGCGCGAGCGCCGAAACGTATTCGGTGAAAAACACGGCCGAATTGACCGCGGCCGTAGCGAAAGCCGACGCCAACACAGAAACGAACAAGATCGTCCTCGAAGGCGGCAGCTACACGCCCTTGAAATCATTGGTACTCAAAAATGCCAGCGGGGCGCTGACGATCGAAGGGCCCACAGGCTCCCCGGCGATCAAGGGAAAGGCAGCCTCGATCGCTGGAACGTCGGTCGAACCCACCTTCGCGCAACTGTTCGTGATCGAAGGGGGGGCGTCGGTCACGCTCAGGAACCTTGAGATCGGTGGCGCCGGCGGCCTGGGGACGGCGGCGATCGAAGTCACGCCGAAAGGCAGCCTCACGATCGAAAGCTCTACGCTCGAGGGCAACATCGGCTCGGGCGTCCTCGTCGATGATGAAGGAACCCTCGGGGTTCGCAACTCGACGATCTCGGAAGATTCGGAATTCGGGGTTCTCGACGGCGGCACGGCCAGCTTCGTGAACTCGACGGTGGCGTTTAACGCCGATGGCGGTATCGAAAATAATGGCACGCTGAACCTGACAAACACGATTCTCGCCGAAAACACAGGCAAGGGCGACTGCGCTGGCGCGGCAACCACGAGCGATCACAGCCTCGATTCGGACGGCAGCTGCGGCGTGGGCGCGCTGAGCAAAAAGAACCCGCTGCTGCAGCCGTCGCTGCTCAACGATGGTGGCACGACACCGCTGCATCCGCTGAAACCGGGCAGTCCTGCGATTGGGGCAGGCGACGAGGCGCAGTGCCCCACGACCGACCAGCGCGGCGCAAAACGTGCGGACCCGTGTTCCATCGGCGCGGATGAGTACAACAGCACCCAGCCGACGATCACGGTGCCGGCGGAAATCGTCGTGGAAGAAGAAGGTGAAGAAAAGGCGGTCGTCTCCTATACGGCGAGTGCTGCCGGTTTCGAAAACGCGATCCGCACGTTCAGCTGCGCGCCGGCATCGGAATCGACCTTCCCGAAAGGCACCACCGTCGTCAAATGCACGGCCGTGGACGGCCACGAAAATACGGCTACCAAGTCGTTCAACGTCAAGGTGACGCCAAAAGGCGTGGCTCCGGTCGCCCCGACGGTGGTGACGGGCGCCGCGACGGCGATCGCGCAGACCTCGGCGACGCTGAACGCGACGGTGAACCCCAACGGCTCGGAAGTCACCGAATGCACCTTCGAATACGGTACGAGCACCGCCTACGGGAAAACCGCTCCGTGCTCCTCGCTGCCCGGATCAGGCACGAGCGCGATCGCCGTCTCGACGTCGATCTCCGGTCTCTCGGCGAGCACCACCTACCATTTCCGGATCGTCGCCAAGAACGCCGGCGGTACGAGCAACGGCGCCGATGAAACGCTGAAAACTCCAGCCGCGCCGGTCGCCCCCACGGTGGTGACGGGCGCCGCGACGGCGATCGCGCAGACCTCGGCGACGCTGAACGCGACGGTGAACCCCAACGGCTCGGAAGTCACCGAATGCACGTTTGAATACGGCACGAGCATCTCTTACGGGAAAACGGCCTCGTGCGCCTCGCTGCCCGGCTCCGGCACGAGCGCGGTTCCCGTCACGGCGGCGCTGACGGGTCTCACCGCGAGCACCACCTACCACTTTCGCATCGTCGCGAAAAACGCTGGCGGCACGAGCCAAGGCGCGGATGCGACGTTCACGACACCGGCACCGGCGCCTGTCGCTCCGACGGCCCTCACCGGCACCGCGACGGTGGTTGCGCAGACCTCGGCGACGCTGAACGCGACGGTGAACCCCAACGGCTCGGAAGTCACCGAATGCACGTTTGAATACGGCACGAGCACGAGCTACGGGTCGACGGCGGCGTGCTCGTCCGATCCCGGCCCGGGTTCGAGCGCGGTTCCCGTCACGGCGTCGATCTCCTCGCTAAGCGCGGGGACGACCTACCACTTCCGCATCGTCGCCAAAAACGCGGGCGGTACGAGCCAAGGCTCCGACGCGACTTTTGCGACGGCCGGAGAAACGAAAGTCGAAACGAAAGTCGAACCAAAAGTCGAACCAAAAGTCGAACCGAAAGTCGAACCGAAAGTCGAACCGCCGCCGAGCGAAAATCACGAACCCGCTCCGGAAGTGACGGTGACGGTCAACTCGACGACCGTGAGCGCCCAAGGCGCGTTCGTGCTGAAGCTGAGCTGCCCGGAGGCAGACAAGAGCTGCTCGGGCACGGTCACGGTGCGCACGCTCACCGCGGTGCTCGCCTCCCGTGGGTATGAGGCCAAGAGCAAGAAGAAGCCGAAGGCAGCGCCGCTGACACTCGCGAACGGCTCGTTCACGCTGTCTGGCGGGCAGGTCAAGGCTCTGGCGCTGCACCTCTCGGGCAAGGCTCGCGCGCTGCTCTCACGCACGAAGGTGCTGCGGGTGCGGGTTACGATCGTCGCCCATGACGCGGCGGGTGCCACGCACACAACTCAGGAGACGGTGACGCTGCGCGCAGCCCGCGCGAGGTAGCGGCGGGGCAGGCGTGCGCGTCCGCTCGGTGTTCGTGTGGCGCTCTCGATGAGCCGCGCCGAGGCCTTGCGCCTGACGGTTGCAGTGGCTGTGGCCGCGGGCGCGGTGGCGCTGGGTGAGTCCGTTGCGAATGGGGGGGGTCACCGGTCCGGTGCTTCGGCGCCGGGGTCCGCCGAGCGGGCGCCCGCCGCAGGCTCCGTGCGTGCGGGGGGCGCTGCTGGGTCCAGGAAAGGTTCCGCGGGTTCCGCGGTCGGTAGATCGCGGTCGCGGGCTGGTGGTGTCGCGGTGGCGGGTGGACCGGCGGTGGAACGGTCGCTGGCGGGTGGGTCGATGACGGTGGTGGTCGACCAGCCGCCACCGGGTCTCTTCAGCGAACAGAACGCTTCGATTGCGCAGGGAGCCGAAGTCGCGGTCGGCGAATTGAATGCCGCAGGCGGGCTGGCCGGGCATGTTCGTATCAAACTGGTGCGTCAGACTTTGGATGGTCTGTCCGCGGCGGCTGTGCAGAGCCGGCTGCGTTCGGACGCGGCCGCCGTTCTTGTCTTGCCGTGCGACACGAATTCACAGCTGAGCTTGGCTGCCGGGGCGTCGCGGTGGGGGCTGCTGATGCTGGCGCCGTGCAATCCCGACGCTACGGCTGGTCGCCGCTATGCCACCTATTGGCCTGTCGGCGCCGCGGCGACCGACGAAGTCGCGGAGCTCACCACCTTCATGCGGATGACCGGCTACGGAAGCGCCTTTGTCGTCAGCGCTCCGGGCAGCCGCTATGTCGAACTTCTGACCAGCGACTTTCGCAGTGCCGCACGGGCGAGCGGCATCAAGCTCAGGGGGAGTGAGTCGATCGCCACGACAACTGGAGATTTCTCGGGTTTGGCCCGTGCCATCCAGGCGACCCGTCCCAGACCCGCGCTGATCTTCACCGCGCTCCCTCCACCGCTCGTCAATCGGCTCGCCGCCGGCCTGCAGGCTCAGGGCGTTGAGCAAACCATCATCGGCACCACCGCGATGGATACTCCGCTCACACTCTCAAGCGGTTCCAAAGCACTTGAAGACGCGACCTTTGCGTCCTACGGCTTCCCGCGTGAGAGTGCGGCGGCGGCGCGCTTCGCCGCCGCTTACCGTGCGCTTGCCGGCCATGAGCCCGTCGGCAGCTTCCCGGGTCTCGGCCTCGAAACGATCCGCCTGCTCGAGAGCGCGGTGCGCAAGGCCGGGTCGGCCGAGCCGAGCGCCATCCAACGTGCGCTGGCCGACGGCACGAGCCTGGAAGGAGTCGGGCTCGCGGGGCGAACCTACCAGCCTGGAGGCGATCACAACCCCGTCGGTGAAGTGGCCGTCAGCAAGATTTCCATGGGCAGCTTCCTGCCGCTGCTTGCGAGCATACCGACCACCAGACGTTAATAGAGCGGTCCCGCGTCCTCGGCTGGCGCCTCACCGCCGGCAGCGACGGACTCCCGCATTGTCACGGGCGCGTTGCCGTTGAGACCCTGGACGAGCGGGCGCGGCCAGCGCTCAACCGCTTCGAGGAAGGCGTTCAGCTCCGGCCCCGCCAGCGTCTCGGCCTCGACCAGCTCGTTGGCGAGTTCCTCCAGAACCTGCCTGTTCATGTCGATGATCTGCTTGGCGGTGTCCTCCGCCTCGTGGGTCAGCCGGCGCGTCTCGCTGTCCACGAGTTCGTGCGTCGCCGCGGCCACGTTCGCCGTGTTGGCAAGTTCGCGCGCGATGAAGACCTCACCGGGCTTTTCGCCGACGGTCACCGGTCCGATCGCCTCGCTCATACCCCAGACCGAGACCATCGCATGCGCGGTCTTGGTTGCTTCGTCGAGGTCGTTCTCCCCGCCGGTGGAAAGCATGCCGAACACGTAATCCTCCGCCGCCACCCCGGCCATCGCCGTGACCAGGTTCTTCGTGAGGTCGAGGTGGGTCAGCATGAGCTTGTCCTCACTCGAGTAGACCGTCGCGCCGCCACGCCCGCGCGCGCGCGCAACGACCGAGAGCTTCTGCAGCGCCGCGGAGTTGTCGATCGCGCGGGCGACGATCGCGTGTCCGGACTCGTGCACGGCGATTCGCCACACCTCCTCGCGCGTGAGCACGTGGCTCTTGCGGGCGGGTCCCGAGAGAACGCGGTCGATGGCCTCTTCGAGCTCTTCCTGCTCGATCAACCGCTTCTCGGCTCGCACGGTGAGCAGCGCAGCCTCATTGATGATGTTCGCGAGGTCGGCGCCGGTGAACCCCGGGGTCTGGTGGGCGATACGCACCAGGTCGGCGCCCGGCGAGATCGGGCTCCTGCTGGCGTGCAGTTTGAGGATCTCGGTGCGCCCATGCACGTCCGGGACGTCGACGACGACCTGCCGGTCAAAGCGGCCCGGTCGCAGCAGGGCGTTGTCGAGGATGTCCGGCCGGTTGGTCGCGGCCATGATCACAACGCCGGTCTCCGCGCCGAATCCATCCATCTCGACGAGAATCTGGTTGAGCGTCTGCTCGCGCTCGTCGTTGCCCTGTCCCATCCCGGCTCCCCGCTGGCGCCCAACCGCATCGAGCTCGTCGATGAAGATGATGGCGGGCGCCTGTTCGCGCGCCTGGCGGAAGAGATCGCGCACGCGCGCCGCGCCGACGCCGACGAGCGACTCGACGAACTCCGAGCCCGAGAGGGAGAAGAAGTTGGCCTGGGCCTCCCCGGCGACGGCACGCGCGAGGAGCGTCTTGCCCGTGCCCGGGGGTCCGGTCAGTATCACTCCCTTGGGCGCTTTGGCGCCGAGGTGTGCGTAGCGCCCGGGGTTCTCCAGGTAGTCGCACACCTCGCCCAGCTCGATCAGCGCCTCTGGAGCGCCGGCCACATCGGCAAACGTCGTCCGCCCCTCGCCGGCCTTCTGCCCACTTCCGGTCCATTTTGAGAACGCGGCGAACGCCGCGCCCTGGTCTTTGAGCAGCGTCATGAAGAACGCGAACAGCGTGACGAGGATGAGGATCGGCAACAGGAACTGAACCGTCGCGTGCAGGCTCGCCTTCCCCGACTGTGCGTCCACCGTCGTCGGAACGCCCTTGTGCTGGAGCTGGGCGAGCAGCGTGCCCGTATAGGAGTTCGACGACGGGTAATTCGCCCACAGCCTTTCGCCGTTCAGGGTGCGCAGCGCTATGGCGGCGTCCTGGTCGAGCAGGGTCGCCTGCGACACGCGTCCTCGGGAGACCAGTTCAGTGGCGTTCGTGAGCGTGGTCTCCCGTCCGGCCGGAGACCGTCCGACGAGCGAGAGGCCGACGAAGAAGAGGATCAGCAGAACGGCCGCCGTCCCCGCCAGGCCGGCCAGCAGCGGGCTGGCGGTGACCACGTCCCGAACAGCCTTCGCGCCGGCGCGCAGCCAGCTGAGTGGAGGTTTCCTGGGCATGGTCAAGGTGGTGAGCGTTCTTGGATGCGAGAACTACTGCCGGTTGCTCGCGGGACCGGCGGCCCCGACCGTGCGAGCGGCGGACCCCCGTATCCCCAGACGGGCCATTCTGTCGCATCGAGCGGTGCCAAACCTAAACGACTTGTGAACAAGCGCGGGAATCGCATGGTGCATAGAACCTAATGATCTTGTAACCGATCGTAACGATCCGGTTTAAACAACTCGCTGTCAGCTGGGATGCCTGCTAGAAAATCACCCCTCGCTCGGAATGGCAGCGGAGCGTCATACGACAGCCGGCCACTGGCCAGGATCATTCCATCACGGAATCTGCTGACTGGACTGGGGAACCCGCACACTGGACTGGAGGATAGAATGAGGTACGGATTGATGGAGCATCTGCGAATAGCATTGGTCGCGTTCGCGTGCGCCGCGGTGTCGTTGGCGGTGCTCACTCCCGGAGCGAGTGCCGCAACGTACAACGTGAAAAACACCGCCGAACTGGAAGCGGCGGTGGCCAGTGCCAACGCCAACTCGGGCGCCAACACGATCGTGCTTGCGTCCGGCAGCTACGTGCCGATCAAAACCTTGGCGCTGACGAATACGAGCGGTGTTCAGACCATCGAAGGGCCGACCAGTGCGCCCTCGGTCAGGGGCAGCACCGCCATAGTCAGCGGCAGCTCGGTCGAACCGTTCCCCTCGCAGCTGTTCATAGTCAACCTGAGCGTATCCGCGACGATCAAGAACTTGGAGATCGGCGCGTCGGGTGGGCTGGGGACATCTGCGATCGAAGACTTCGGCAACCTCACCATCGAAAACACGACGCTCGAGGGGAACACCGGCTCCGGCATTCTCGTCACCGACAAAGGAGCGCTGACGGCACGCAACTCGACGATTTCCGAAGGCTCGGAATTCGGTGTGCTCGTCGACGGCACGGCGAGCTTCTTCAACTCGACCATCGCGTTCAACGCGGACGGTGGTATTCAGAGTGTGGGCACGTTGAACCTGACCAACACGATCGTGGCGGAGAACAAAGGCTCAGGCGACTGTGTCGGCACAGCCACCACAAGCGATCACAGCCTCGACTCGAACGGCAGCTGCGGCGTCGGCGCGCTGAGCAAAACGAACCCGCAGCTGCAGGAATCGTTGCTCAACAACGGCGGTACCACGCCAGTGCACTCCCTGAAGCCCGGCAGCCCGGCGATTGGCGCCGGCGACGAGGCGGAGTGCCTGGCGACCGATCAGCGCGGCGCGAAACGTGCCAACCCGTGCTCGATCGGCGCGGTTGAATTCGGCGCGGCGCCGACGATCACGGTGCCGTCCAACATCACCACCCCGGCAACAAGCGGATCGGGCGCTGCCGTGTCATACACGGCGACTGCCACGGCCTCCGAAGAACTGCTCCACTCGTTCAGCTGCACGCCGGCATCGGGCTCGACGTTCCCAGTCGGCACCACCGAAGTGAAATGCACCGCGGTGGCCGGTGACGAAAACACCGCGACGGCATCCTTCAAAGTGCAGGTGACCACTTCAAAGCACACGCTCACCGTGACGGTCACCGGCGAAGGCACCGTGACCTCCACGCCCGCGGGCATCGACTGCGGGCAGGGTCACACGGCATGCAGCGCCGAATTCGAAGAAGTTGCCGTCACGTTGACGTCGACGCCGGCAGCCGGCTATACGCTCTCAGCGTGGGGCGGCGCCTGCTCGGGCGCCGGATCGTGCTCGATCAATCCGCTGAGCGCGAACGAGTCGGTTACGGCCGCATTCAGCGCGGCGCCGGTGCCTCCGGCGGGTGGGATCACAATCGGCGGTACGCCTCACGTGGGCGAAACGCTGAGCATCGCGAAAGGCGGCAAAGCGGCCGAATGGACGGGCGCGCCCGAAACGTTGACCTACCAGTGGGAAGACTGCAACGCAGCGGCCACTGAATGCTCGGCGATCGAAGGCGCGACCGCAAACGAATACACGCTGACCGCCCTCGACGCCGGATACTACGTGCGCGTTTCGGTGACAGGGAAAAACGCATCCGGCTCGACGACGGCAGCTTCGCCGGTGAGCGTCAAGGTGGAAATGGTGCACTCGTTCCCGGTCGGCGTCCACGGCGAAGTGCCGTTCACGCAGACCCTGACGTCGTACTGCACGGAAGTGAACCTGGGTCATTTCATACCCGCTGAGGCAAAAACGTACACAAACACCTGCAATGTGACGGCGACGGACACGGATGCGGCCAGCAGGCTGACCGCGGAAGACGCGAGCGCGACGGACACGGGGCATCTCGTGCAGGGGAGCTATGACCTGCCCGACCTGCTCGAAGTGCAGGCGTCCGCGGAAGAAAGGGGCATCACCACAGGAGTGCAGACACTCGCGACGTCACTCGGTCATCCACAGGCCCTGCTGAACTTCGCGGAACCGTTTGCCGATAACCTTCTGACGGTGAAATTCACGCAGAAGATCGGCAAGAAAGATCCTCTGCACACCGGCGTGTACGCCAAGACGATCACGCTGACCCTGTCAACCACCACCCCGTAGTGCCTGCAGTGCGATGACGTAGACTGGGTGTGAATGACACACCTGCGAAACACCGCCGCCGCCGCGATCGCAGTGATCGCGGCGGCGGCCTTTCTTCCCGGGCCGGCGCGGGCGTCCGGCAGCGTCGTGCTGTGGGCCTGCCACGGCCCGCATGGTGAAGCGCTCGGGGCCGCGCCGTTCGTCCCGACGGCGAGCCGCGAAGGCCGCGCGGACACCTACGAACGCGGCTGCGAAGGACCCGCCGGCACGGGCGGCCTGGCCGCGACATTCTCAAGCTCCGACCCCGAAGGCGGGTCGGTCGCGTCGTGGCGGCTGTACGTGCCCGCCGGCGTCACTCTCGACTCGGTGCGCATCGCGCGCTCCACGACCGGCTTCGACGGGACTTCTGTGAGCGGCGACCCCCAGGTGTATGAAGCCGCAACCTCGAGCGGCGAAGTCGTGGAGCATGCCGCGCTCGACGAACCCGGCCGGGATCAGCCGCTCAGCGGCGAACTGGTGGCGCCGTCGGTCGCCGGGCACTACGTGAGCGTGAGCGTGAGCTGCGCGCTGCTCGGTGGCGAAAGCTGCACCGCCCCGCCGAGCGGGACGGTCGGAGTCGACGTCTCCTCGCTCGCGTTGGGAGTGCTCGACGAAGCCCCTCCCACCGGCGCCGTCGAAGGCGTGCGGGGCCCCGTGGAACCCGGCGAATCGATGCAGCTGCTGCTGTACGCGAACGACACGGGCCTTGGGCTGGCGAACGCCGAAGCGTCGATCGATGGGCACACGGTCGCGTTCGTGCGCCTCGGCGCCGGCGCCTGCCCCGAACATCCATCTTCCAGCGGCACGCTCGAACTTCCCCTCGGTGCCACCGGCTGCCCCGAATCGGTCTCGAAAGTCCCGCTGTCGGTCCCCGTCGGCGGGGTCGGCTCGCACCAACTGCGCGTGAGCGTGACCGACGCCGCCGGCAACAGGACGACGCTCGTCGATGAAACGATCGTGGTGGAAAGCGCCCCGCCGCCCAGCTTGAACACGGTGACGATCGGCATCGGCAGCCAGGGCTCCCCCAGCAGCAGCCCTGTCGCCGAAGGCGTGCTGGGGTCCTCCTCCAGCGGCGCGCCGGGGTCCGCCAGCGGCGGCGTGCTGGGGTACTCCTCCAGCGGCGCGCCCGTCGCCTGCTACCGGCCGATGCTCACAATGAAACTTGTCTCCAAGCCGCTGCGCTACGCCAGGGTCGGCAAGCGCCGCGTGCCGGTACTGCTGGCCCGCCGCCACTACCTCTACAGGGGAGCGCTCACGTGCCTGCTGAACAACCATCGCGTGTCCGCGCCGACGGGGACCGTCGTGCATGTGCTCGACAAGGTCGGGCGGCGCATCCTCAAATCGGGCCGGCGCACGATAACCGTGCACAAAGGCGCCCTCAGGGCGATCCTCGGCTATACCAGTGCGCGCACGATCATCTTCCGCTACGGTCCAATCGGTGGTGAGCTCGTGCAGGTGAAGCTCCCGATCGAGATCGGCCGCGAGCGCGAGAAGACGACGACGCAGGGGCGCGCAAGGAGGAAGAAGAAGGGGCGCGCGGCGCGATGAGCGCGACGCTCCCACGATCCCGGGTGGCCGCACCGGCGCTCATCGCGACGCTCGTGGCGGTGCTCGCGAGCGCGACCGCCGCGCACGCCGAAGAAGGCACAAGCATCGGCGGCACGGTGGAAAGCACGCTCGGCCTCTCGGTGGGCGAACCGAGCGCGTTCACGCGCTCTGGCGCCTCTCGTCGCGGGCGCGTCTTCACGGCTCTCATTCCCATTGAAGTGACCGCGACCGAAGGACCGACGTGGCTGAGCATCGCCGACGGGGAAGCGTTCGCGGGCCGGCGCCGCGGGCGACTGGTGAAAGGGACCTCGACCCTCGCGATCCCGCTGCGGGCGGCGGCGGGCAACGGCCCGTACCGCTCGCTCGACGCGGCGGTGGACCCGGTGCTCGAGGAATGGGGCGAACCGGTCTCGCTGGAAGCGGCCGCGATCCGGCTGCGCCAGACCGTGCGCGGTCGTGCTCCACGCACTCTCCGCGGCTACCACAAGCTCCTGCTGGTCACGATCACAGCCGCGGGGCCGTGAACGGTGCGGGCGAGGCTTTTTTCCAAAAACCATGAGAGAGAAAGGGATGCAATCGTGAGACCTGTGAGACTGTTCAGCGCCCGGCGATCGGCGATCGCCGCGATCGCCCTCCTCGCCGGCGGCGCGGGCGCGGGTCACGCGCTCGCGGCGGGTGGCGGCCTGTCTGTCTCGCCCGGCATCTTCGAGCGCACAGCGAACCCTGGCAACGTCGGCTCGCTCAAGATCTCCAACACGACGGGCACATCGATGGCGGTCAAGGTAGTGCTGCGGCCGTGGGTGCAGTCGCCCAGCGGCGAAGTCTCGCCCAACCGGGGCAGGACGCTCGGCGAAGCGCGCCTCAGCGCGAGCTCGTTCACGCTCGGCGCCGGCTCCTCGCAGCTCCTCGGCGTCTCGCTGGCGCGCACGCCCGCGGGCCGCTCGCTGTATGGCGCCGTCGAAGTCACGGGCATGCCGGGCGGCCGCGCCACCAACGGCATCAAGATCGCCTACCGCTTGGTCTGCAGCCTGCGCCTGGACGCGCCCGGCGGCGCGCAGTCCTTCCGCGCGAGCGCGGGCAGCCTGATCGAGCAGGGCGGCGTCAAGCACGGCACGCTGCTGCTCGCGGTGCGCAACACCGGCAACACGATCGCCCCGATCGGCGGCAAGGTGCGGATCAGCGGCTCGGGCCACTCGCTGAGCGCCAACGCCACGGCCAAGGCGATCGTCCCCGGAGCAACCGTCAACGTGCCGCTCGTCCAACTGCTCGGCTCGTTGCCGCGCGGCCGCTACACCGTCACGGTTGGCCTCTCCCAGGGCGGCCACAGCCTCGGGACGGTCACGCGCACGATCGAGCTGCGGTAGCGGCACTACTACGAAGAGCCCTCGGTTCCGTTGACACCATATCGGCCAAAGGAGTCAAATTTGATCGGCTTCCAGCCGACCACGCAAGCGTCGGTCGTCAGCCTCGACCGATGGACGAGCGTCCGGGCCGCTCGATGCAGCGGCCCGGACGTCTCTATTTATTCACCCACCGCATACAACAGCGAGATGCGCAGCGGGCCGCTGGGGAACGCGCGCGCCATGAACGAGTAGGCCTGGTAGGCGCTGCCGCGATACACCACCCTGCCGCGTGCGGGGATGCTCGCGGGCCCGGGTCTCAGCGAGCCCATCACCTCGCGCGAGCCCTTGCGCATCACAACCTGCGCGCCGGTGAACGCACGCGAGAGGATCTGGAAGCCGAGGTCGTCCTGGATCGCCAGCAGGAAGTGGGCCACCACCTGGCCGCGGGCGTCGCGGATCACCCCCGGGATCGGCGCCAGCACGTGCGGGCCGCCCACGTCGATCAGCAGCTTGCCGCCGCGGATCACACGCACGCGCACGATGTGCAGATGGGTGCGGAAAAAGGCGATGATCGCCGCGCGCGTCGCCTTCGCGTTGCCCGCCAGCACCGCTTCGCGGAACGGCCGCGAGCGTTCGACGTAGCGGCGCAGCAGTTCCGCTTTGCTGCCTTCGTGCTCGGCGTAATACACCCGTTCGGCCACCAGCCCCAGCGTGTCGGCCTCGGCCTGCGCCGCGGTAGCGCCGTGCTCGGCGCACACCGCCGCGATCGCGCTGGTGGGGGTGAGCAGTGAGACGCGCAGCGCCTGATCGGGAAAGCCGGTTGCCGCGAACGTATCCACGCGGTAGCGCACTCCACCGTAGGCGGCTTCGCGAGCGCCCGCCGCCAGCTTGGGAGCCGGGTCCAGCGTGGCGATCACGTCTCCTCTCCTGCCGCCCACCACCACCTGGGCGTGCAGCAACCCCTTGAGCGTTTGCGCATAGCCGTTGGCGCCCTGCACCGACACCGTCACCTGCCCCACCGTGCGCCCGTACGCGCCCACCAGCGGCTCGCTGCTGGGCGCGATCCCGAAGCCCCGTTCGATCCGTGCCAGCGTGCGACCGTTGCGCGTGACCCGCACACTGACGATCTGGTTGAGCAGCAGTTCGCGCAGCGCACGGCGCGTGGCGGTGCGGTCGTCGGCTTCCACTGCACGCGTCAGTGCGCCGGAGTCCTTCAAGCGTTCGAGCGCCTGGACGACGATCCGGCCGGTGGCCGACTCCTGGTAGACCCGGTGCGCCACCGCTTCGATCGCTTCCTGCGACGCCGCGGGGCAGCTGCGGGCCGCGGCCGACACCGCCGCGGTGTTGGTGATCGTCACGGCTTCCCCATGCGACTGGGATCCGGCGCCGCACCCCGCCAGCAGCCAGGGCGAGAGCGCCAGCAGCAGTGCGCAGAGGGTTGCCGGTCGCGCCATCGGCGTGCAAGCCTAGCTGCCCGCCACCGCATCGGCGTCGGTGTATACAGGTGGCGGCCGGTGGGTGCGTCCCCGCCGCTGCGCCGAGGCGCAGCGGCGGGGACGTGGTGTTCGTCACCGCACTACTTCTTGGGTGCTCCTTTGCCCTTGGCTTGGGGTGCGGCCTTGCCTTTTTTCTTGCCCTTCCCGGCCTTGTTGTGCTTGTGCTTTTTCGCTTTCGGTTCGGAGCCCTGGAAGGCGTCCAGGCGGTCCTTGCCCGATCGCGGCGTGCTCGGGCAGCCCTCCGGGCGGCCGAGGTCGAACGGACCGGCGATCGCCTGCGTGATCACGCCCTTTTCCAGATAGGCGTAGGTGACCGTCAACAGCGCATCCACGCGCGGTTCGGTGCACAGCTTCCAGCCGATTTCAAACTGGCCGGTGATCCGCTCGTACGCTTCTTTGGTGGTGGCTCCCACGCAGTTCACCGCATACCCCGGGAACGCGCCGCTGCAGGAGAACGCTTCCGGCAGCGGCTGGTTCTGGTAGTTGGTGACGGCCGGCTGGCCTTCGATCCCGGTGATCGGCACCTGCGTCTGCACCTGGTAGCCGGTGATCTGGCCGTCGCATTTGAACAGGTACTGGATCGGCGACCCTTCGGGCGTACCTTCGCCTTCGTACTTGCCGGCCGACAGCTGGCCCTGGCATTCATAGTCGTTGGGGTTGGAGCCCGCGGAAGGGGTGCTCGCCGGCGTCGTTTCGGCCGCGGCGAACACCGGGCTTGACAACGACAAAGCGATTGCGCCGAGAAGCGCCGTCAGCCACCAGGTGGTGCGGCGATTCGAGCGCAGGGCGCTGCGGTAGATCGACTTCAATGAGTGCATTCAGCCTCCGTTTGTTCGATGGACGGTGCAACTGGTTGGGGTTGACAGGTCATTGGTTGGGTGAAGTGGTTCAGTTGACGGGCTTCGCCCGGAGCAGCCCTTCGAGGCTTTCGTGGGGGGCGAGCGGATTGAAGGCGCCGGCGACGCGCGCGCCCACGTGGCTGAGGAAGGGAGAGAGCAGCAGCGCTCCCGCCGGCGCGCCGGACGCGGTGAGCGTGCTGGTGAGCGAGCCCGGCGGGTAGGAGATCCCTGGGCCTTCATCGCTCGCACCCGCGGCCGCGGTGCTCGTGCCCTCGGCGCCGGCTCCCGCGCCGCTCGACTGTGTCTGCTGCTGCGCCACCGCGCCGAACGTGATCACGATCAGGCCGTGTTCCTTGTAAAGGGCGCTCGCCACGATCTTCGGCACCGCTTCCTGCAAAAAGGCGTCCGCCGCCTGCAGCCCGGCCGGTTCCCCCGACGGGCACGGCGCGCTCGCCGTCCCGGCGCCCGCCGTGGGGGCTCCCGAGCCGGCCGTGGCGGACCCGGTGCCCGCCGTGGTCGAGGCGCTCGCGCCGCACGGGGGCGGGGTGAGCGTGGTCACGCTCGCGTTCACCTGCCCAGAGAGCAGCGCCGCATCGCCCGCCAGCTGCGCCGCCGCCAGCGAGGAGTAGCCGCTCAGCACGGTGCCCTCGCCCTTCAGCTGCCCGTCGAGGTAGGGTGCCGCCGCGCTCTGCTTCAGCGCGTTTTCGACGCTCGTGCCGTACGGCAGCTCGATCAGCCACACGTTGGCGACCGGCGGCAGCGGCTTGCCTTTCTTTTCGCTTTCGCCTTCCCCTTCGCCGCTCCCAGCCGGGGTGGTGGATGAGGTTGGAGACGTCTTCGGGGTGGAAGACGGGGAGCTGGAGGCGCCGGAGGCGGGCGTGGCCACGTGCGCGGCGCCGGCCGCGCCATTCCCGGCGGACGTTTCGCTGGTCGCAGCAGGTGTTGGCTGTGGTGTGCTCGCGGGCGGGCTGTTGGGGGAGAGCGCCAGTTCGCCGCCAGCGCTGGCTCCCGAGCCGAGCGCCACCAGCGCCAGCACACGGGCCAGCGCCGAAGCGCGCGAGCTGCTCGCCAGCGATGCGGCCGGTCCCGGGCCGATCAGGGCGCCGACCGCGATCCCCACGCCGAGCACCGCGGTCGCCAGCACGGCGCTGACGCGGCGGGAAGGCAGCTTGGGGATCGGTGGGGGCGGTAGGGGTGGTGGAAGTGGTGGGCTCATGGTCGAGGGGTTTCGCGATTGCGGCGCAACTTAGACCTTGTCGATAGGTTCTACAAAATAGCTAATCCTGATCTTGATTATGAAGATTATGGTAGGCTGCCCGCCACGACATTGTCAACACACCGAACCAATCGGAGGCCCACACACCATGAATCGCATCCGCCGCATCGAGGGTGGCGCACCCGGCCGGAGGCCGCGGAGCCGCGCCCCTCGTCTCCTAGTCGCCTCGCTCGCGGCTGTGACCCTGGTTGGGAGCGCGGTGCCCGCGATCGCCTCGGCTGCGAGCGTGATCACGATCAGCGGCGCCACCGCCTCCTTCCCGCTGGTGCAGCTGCTGGCGCACAAGTACTCCAAGCTCCAGCACAACAAAGTCACCTTCCGCATCTCCCAGGGCGGCGCCACCGTCGGCATCAGCGACGTCGCCGCCGGCCGCGTGACGATCGGAGACGTCTCGCGCGACCCGCTGCCCACCGACCCGCCTGGCCTCGACTTCTACCCGATCGCCGAATACGGGATCTGCATCGTCACCAACAAGTCCAACACCCTCTCCTCACTGAACGAAGCGCAGGTTCAGGCGATCTTCGAGGGCAAGGACAAGACCTGGAGCCAGGTGCCCGGAGCCAGCGCGTCGGGTTCGATAGATCTGTACAGCCGCACCTCCACGGCCGGCGTGCTCACCAACTTCAAGACGCTGTTCCTCGCCAACAAGTCGGTCGTCTCCACCGCCGCCGAAGAGGCGTCGGAGGGCCTGCTGGAGCAAGGGGTCGCTGGCGATCCCCTGGGAATCGGCTTCCTCTCCAACTACCGCGCCGACCAGGGCACGGTCCACCCGGTCGCCTACAATGGCGTGGCTTGCACGCGCGCCAACGTGGCCTCCGGTCAGTACACCGCCACGGCGCGTTTCTATGAGGTGACCAAAGGCCCCGCCACCGGCGCGGCCGCCAACTTCATCTCCTGGATCCGCACCTCCAAGACGGCCCGCAAGATCATCACCACCCAGTGGGTGCCGGTGAAAGCCTCGTAGGTGCTCGCTCGCCTGCGCAACCCCTGGCCCGACCGCCGCGCCGAGCGCACGCTCGGCGCGGCGGCGCTGTTTGCGTGCCTGTGCGTGCTGGGGATGATCGTGCTGGTTGCGCAGCGCGCCTGGCCGATCTTCGCCCACAACGGCCTCTCCTGGCTGGGCTCCGGGGGGAGCTTGAAGGTGCAGATCGAAACGATGCTGAACACCTCCGCCAACCCGCCCGCTTCCGCCTACCACCTGCGCGCCTGGCCGATCATCTACGGCACGCTGCTGGTTACCGCTCTGGCCGTGCTGGTGGCGCTGCCGCTGGCGCTGCTGTCCTCGATCTTCATCGTCGAGCTGGCGCCGATCCCGATGCGCCGCACGATGGTGCGCGTCGTGCGGCTGCTGGCCTCGGTTCCGTCGGTCGTGTGGGGCCTGATCGGGATCCTCGTGTTGGTGCCGTTCGTCGACCAACACCTCATCACCAACTCCGAGCGCACCTCGTTGCAGGGCACCGCCCAGCTCACCGGTGCCGGCCTCGCGCCGACGGTGCTGGTGCTGGCGCTGATGATCACGCCGATCATGGTCGCGCTGATCTGCGACGCGCTCGTCGCCGTGCCCGCCGCCTGGCGCGAGGGGGCCGCCGCGCTCGGCGTCAACCGCCTGCGCGCGATCCGCGCCGTGACGCTGCGCGCGATTCGGCCGGCGATCGTCGCCGCCGTCGTGCTCGCCACCGCCCGAGCGCTCGGCGAGGCGATCATGGTCTCGATGGTGTCCGGCTCGGTGTTCTTCTCGCCGCGCCCCGGTGACGGGCTGGCCTCCCTGTTCGAGCCGCTGCGCACGCTGGCCTCGACGATCGTCGACTACCACGAAGGGATCAGCGCGCCGGCGCTGAGCGCGACTCTGTACGCATTTGCCCTGCTGCTGCTGTTCTCCGCGTTCGTGCTGTCCATCGGCGGCTATCTCATCAAGCTGCCGCTGCGCAAGTACCAGGTGCGGGCATGAGCACGCTCGTCTCCCAGCCCGGCGAGCGCCCGGCGCGCACCCGGGGGCGAGGCTCCTCGATCCGCACCTGGAGGCTCAGCGACGCCCTCGTGCTGGTCGCGGCCTGGGGGGCCGGCCTGACGCTGTGCGTGGTCGTCGCCGCGGTGGTCATCTACATGGGCGTGCGCGGCGTCGAGTACGTGAGCCCGGCGCTGGTCTTCAGCCGCCCCGCCGCCGGGCTCGCCCAGAACCAGACGGGAGGCTTCCTCGACCCGCTGCTCGGCACGCTGCTGCTGACCGCGGTCGCGGTCGCGGTCGCCGCGCCGCTGGCGATCTGCTCGGCGCTGTGGCTGGTCGAGTACGGGCGGCCGCGGTGGCTGACGCGCGTGGTGGAATCGGCCATCGAGATCGTCGCCGGCACGCCCGACATCGTGATCGCCTTCGTCGGACTGGCGCTGTTTCAGCTGCACCTCTTCGCCTGGGTCTCCGAAGTCGGCGAAGGTGGCGGGGTCACCGGCAAGTCGTTCCTCGCCGCCGGCACGATGATGTCGCTGATCGCGCTGCCGCCGATCTTCGTGGCGGTGCGCAACGGCCTGCAGGGGGTGCCGGCGCACATGCGCGAGGCGGCGTTTGCGCTCGGCAAGACGCGGATCGCGACGATCCGGCGCGTGCTGGTGCCGAGCGTGCGCACCAACATCGCCACCGGCGTCACGCTCGGTGTCAGCCGCATCATCGCCGACACCGCGATCGTGGTGGTGTTGCTGGGCGACACGCTGCGGATCGAACCGCAGGCCCACGGCGGCCTGCCGGGCCTGGGCGTCCTCAAAGGCACCGGCTCCTCGCTCACCAGCTACATCTACGACAACTCGCCCGCCGGGGAAGCGGGTGCCCCGCAGAAGGCCTACGCCGCCGCGTTCGTGCTGTTGCTGTTCGTGCTGGCGCTCAACCTGCTGGTCGAACGGATCGGCCGCGCCCAGGCCCGCTCCAGCGGCTTCGTCGCCGCGGTGGAGGGAATCGTATGAAGATGCCCCACAAAGTCGTTTGGGTCTTTATAGTGTGGAATGTGAGGAATTCGTGAGCCAATCCGCGATCGAGTTGGAGCAGGCCTTCGCGATCCCGAGCCATGAGCAGGTGCCGCCGGTGCGCACGATCGTGCTCGACCGCCCGCCCGAGCCGGTGCGGCCCCCGGAGCAACGCGAGGCGCTGCGGCCGGCCGCAGCCAGCGCCGGCCCCGAGCGCCTGCGGCTGGAGGAGGTCAGCGTCTCCTATGGCGGCGCCAGCAGCCTCGGTCGGCGCGGCGCCAACGCCGTGCGCTCGGTTTCGCTCTCGATCCACCAGGGCGAGGTGCTGGCCCTGATCGGACCCTCCGGGTGCGGCAAGACCACGCTGCTGCGCACCATGAACCGGCTCACCGAGCTGACGCCGGGCGCCTGTCGCGGCGGGCAGATCCTGCTCGACGGCGACGACATCCACGACCTGGAAGACACCGCGTTGCGCGCACGTGTGGCAATGGTCTTCCAGCAGCCCAACCCCTTCCCGATGTCGATCTTCGACAACGTGGCGTTTGCGCTGCGCGAGCAGTCGCGCCGCCGTCCCCGCCGTCCGGAGCTGGAGCCGCTGGTGGTCGATGCGCTGCGGCGCGCCGGGCTGTACGAGGAGGTCAAGGACGATCTGCACCGCCCGGCGCTGCGCCTCTCCGGCGGCCAGCAGCAGCGGCTGTGCATCGCTCGCGCGATCGCACCGCGGCCGGAGGTGCTGCTGATGGACGAGCCCTGCTCGGCGCTCGACCCGATCTCCACCGGCGTGATCGAGGAGCTGATTCACGAGCTGCGCCGCGAGCTGGCGGTGGTGATCGTCACCCACAACCTCGCCCAGGCGCGCCGCATCGCCGACAAAGTGGCGTTCATGTACCTCGGCGACCTCGTCGAGTACGGCACCGCCGAGCAGGTCTTCGAGGACCCGCGCGCGCCGCGCACACGCGACTACGTGCGGGGGAGCTTTGGCTAGGACGGCGTGCGCCGATCCAGTCGCTTTTGCGAGGCCGACATGGACGTGATCCAGCTCCCCACCTCCGTCGAGAACGTTCCCGCCGCCACCTGCGCCGGCTGCGGTGCGCCGCTGGCGCCCGACCAGCGCTACTGCTTGGCGTGCGGGCGCCCCTGCTCGCCCGTGCGACTGGCGTTCCTCGACGTGCTGCAGGCCGAGCCCCAGACGGCCGCGATGCCGATCCTCGGGGCGCCGCAGGCGGCCGGCTACGGGCCGCCTGCCGACCCGCCCGGGCTGGTGGGCTCGCTGCGGCGCTGGTCGGGCGTGTTCGGGCTGCTCGGGGTGCTGCTCGCCGCGCTGCTGATCGGGCTGCTGGTGGGGCACTGGCTGACCGGCGGCTCCAACAGCTCCGGCAAGCAGGTGTTCGAAGTCAAGGGTCTCGGCGCGCTCGCCGCCGCCGCGCCCGCGGCAGGCACCTCCAACGGCTCGACGGGGGGGTCGAGCGGCTCGGGATCGAGCTCCTCCGCCAACCACAACGGCGCTGCCGGTTCGGGCTCCTCACAGACGCACAGCGGGAGCGCGAGCAAGAGCGAAAGCGGCGAAGGCAGCGAAAGCGCCGCCGAAGAAAAACAAGCGGCCAAAGAAGCCCAGAAAGCCAAGCCGCTGCCGGCCGCCCACAAAACCTCCTCCTCAGCCCTGAAGAAACTGGAACACACCACCGGCAAGCAGCACGCCAAAGAAGTCAAAGCGGCGCTCGGCGACGAACCGATCGAAACCCACTGAGGCTGAGATGGCCGCCGCCGGCTCCAACGGACAGCCTCACAGCGCGACCGACGGCCCCTCCCGCGAGGAGCGCGTCGCTGCCGCTGCGCGCGCGACGGCGCCGTCAACTTCGGCACCGTCGCCCTCCGTTGCCGGCTCGGCTCCATCCGCGGAGTCGGCGGCGACTGCCGCCTTCCCCGCCCTGCCCGCGGAGAACGCCCAACCGGCGCTTGGCGGCTCGCTGGCCGCCCTGCGTGGCGAGCGGGTGAGGCTGGCCGAGCGCGTGGCCTCGCTCACCTGGGATCTGGGCGGGCTGGCGTATGAGATGGCGATCCGCGACCACTACCGGCTGGACGTGCTGGCGCGGCGCGCCGCCGAGCTGCAGCAGGCCGACGCGCAGCTGGGCGAGGTGGAGCGGCTGCTGGCCGCCGCGCAGGACGGGGTGGGCGGCAACTGCAAGGCGTGCGGTGCCGTGCACAGCCGCGGCGCCGCCTACTGCTGGCGCTGCGGCTCCCCGCTGCTGGTCGAGGCGCGGCCCTCGGTGGCCTGACGGTCGTCCAACAGCGGCCGCGCGGCCCCCAAAAACCTCTAGCGTGCGTCGGATGAGGGGTTTCGCCGCGCTGCCGCTCGCCGGCGTATGCCTCGCCGGCACCGTCGCCCTGGCGCCCGCCGCGGCGCCCGGCCACGGCGCTGTGCGGCCGTGTCCGATTTTTCCCGCCAGCAACCCCATCAACCGGGAAATCGCGCACGCGCCCGTCGATCCCCGCTCGGAGGAATATGTCGCCGCGATCGGCGCCAACCTGCATCTGCACCCCGACTTCGGCACCAACCCCGGCTACGGGATTCCGTACACCGTGGTGGGACCCGGGCAGCCCAAGGTCGCGATCCACTTCACCGCCTACGGCGCCGAATCCAATCCCGGCCCCTATCCGATCCCCGCCAACGCCCCCGTGGAGGGCGCGGGCGAAGCGGGCGATCGCCACGTGCTGGTGCTCCAGCAAGGAACGTGCAAGCTGTACGAGCTGTATCAAGCCCGGCGCTCCGGCGCCGGCTGGGACGCTGCCTCGGGCGCGGTGTTCGACCTTCGCAGCAACGCGCTACGCCCCAACGGCTGGACCTCCGCCGACGCCGCGGGGCTGCCGATCTTCCCGCTGCTGGTGCGTTACGACGAAGTCCACGCCGGGCGTATCAACCACGCGCTGCGCGTCACCGTGCCGCGCACCCAGGCCGGCTTCATCCACCCGGCCACCCACTACGCGTCTTCCAGTCACAACCCCAGCCTGCCGCCGATGGGTTTGCGCCTGAGGCTGCGGGCGAGCTTCGACCTCGCTCCCTACCACGGCGAGTCGCTGGTGATCCTGCGCGCGTTGAAGCGCTACGGGCTGATTGTCGCCGACAACGGCTCCAGCTGGTACATCACCGGTGCTCCCGACCCGCGCTGGAACGACCAGAACCTCGAAGAGCTCAAGCGTGTGCCCGGGTACGCATTCGAAGCCGTGCGCAGCGGGCCGATTCTGCGCGGCTGAGCGATCGCCCGCGGGTGGAACGACCGCCGGCGGGCCGAGCAACCGTCCCGCGGGCTAACCCTGCGGCTCGACCGGCGGCTGCACCGGCGCGGGCACCACCGGCTGTACGACTGGCGGCTGCGCGACCGGCGGTTGCGCGACAGGCTGAGGCTGAGGCTGAGTCGTGGCGGCGCTCAGCGTCGGCTGTTTGACCTCGCCGCTGATCGAGTCCTTGAACTCACGCATGCCGCTGCCCAGCGAGCGCCCGATTTCCGGGAGCCGCTTGGCGCCGAACACCAACAGCAGGATCACGACCAGAAACGCGATGTGGATTGGATTGTCGAGTCCGAACATGGTTTCAGTCTAGACGCAATACGCGTGCCCGCCGTGCGGTGGGCTACCACCTTCGATCCGTGAAAACCACGTCCGCTGCACCCGTGCCATAGGGCGGCGCCTCCCGGCGGGGGCCTCGCGCGACCTCACGGTCGGCGCACGTTCCTGCGCACCAGCTGCGCCGCCACGAACAGGATCAGCAGCGCAAACCCCACCCGCAACGCCTCACCCGAGAGCGCGTTGGCCACGGCCACCCCGCCGGCGGCCCCCGCGACCGACAGCAGCCCGAGCATCAGGGCGTCGTTGCGGCGCACGTTGCCGTAGCGGTCCTGCGCCACCGCGCCCACCAGCGCCACCGGCACGATCGCCAGCAGCGAGGTGGCCTCGGCCTCGTGCTGGGTGAGGCCGATGAAGATCACCAGGCCCGGCACGAACAGCACACCGCCGCCCACACCCAGCAGGCCGGCGACCACCCCGGCCGCCAGTCCGATGACGATCGCGCCGATCACTGCACCAGCAGCTCCACCGCGCTGGCCACCAGCACCGCGGCGAACAGCAGCGCGATCGTGCGGGAGCGCAGGCGCTGCTGCAGCCGCGTTCCCAACAACACGCCGAACACCGCGGGGACGCCCACCAGCACTCCATACCCCACCCGCACGTTGCCGTACCCCGCCTGTACCGCCGCGGCGAAGCCGGCGATGAACACGATCGCCGCCAGCGACGTGCCGGTGGCCTCGCGCTCCCCGTACCCCAGCCACAGCACCAGCAGCGGCACGATCACAGTGCCGCCGCCCACCCCGAAAATCCCGCTGAAGAAGCCCGCGGCGGTGCCGATCGCCGCCAGCCGCAACGTCCGGTTGGGGGATCTCAGCGCCGCCATGGCGGGCATACTAAGGCTGTGCCCGCTGCCGCCCCGCTCGTGGAGGCGCTGGAGCCGCTGCGCTCCGACCCCTCCCACGCCGCCGTGCTGCTCGACATCGACGGCACGTTGGCGCCGATCGTGCGCCACGCCGCCGACGCCCAGGTGCCCGAGACCACGCGCACGCTGCTGATCGAGATCGCCAAGCGCTATCGGCTGGTGGGTTGCGTCAGCGGCCGCCGCGCCGCCACCGCACGGCAGATCGTGGCGATCGGGACGATCGCCTACGTCGGCAACCACGGCGGCGAGCTGCTGCGGCCGGGGGCCACCAGTCCCGAGGTGGACTCCGAGCTGGACGCCTGGAGCGCACGCGTGCGCGCGTTCGCCGCGCACGCGCTCACCCCCGAGCGCCAGCGTTTGCGGCTGCGCGCCGAGGACAAGCAGGCGATTGCGGCCTTCCACTGGCGCGGCGCGCCCGACGAGGCCGCCGCGCAGGACGCCGCCCGCGAGATCGCCGCGCAGGCCGAAGCGGAGGGCCTGGTGGTGCACTGGGGTCGCAAGGTGCTGGAGGTGCGCCCGCCGCTGGCGCTCGACAAGGGGCTGGGTGTGGTCGCGCTGGTGGATGCGGACGTCGACGCGCTGCACACGGCGCTGTACGTCGGCGACGACACCACCGACATCGACGCCTTCCGCGGGCTGCGCGCGCTGGTTGCGCATGGGAAGCTGGAGCGCGCGGTGTGCGTGGCGGTGCGCTCCGAGGAGACCCCGCCGGAGCTGGAGGTGGAGGCCGACCTCACGATCGACGGACCCGACGGCGTGCGCCGGCTGCTCGAGGCGCTGCTGTAGTGCCCCTTCAAGATCTGCAGAGGGGGCGCTAGTGCGCTTCTCCGACTTCCTCAAGACCACCGTACTGCTGTCCGCCGGCGTGGCCACGGCGCTGGCACTGATCACCGTGCTCTCGCTTCTCACCCGCTCCGGCTCGCTGCTGGCATTCCTGTCGGTCGCCTGGTGGGGGCTGGCTGCCGCGATCGGGCTGTGGCTGGGCCGGGGCGCCGACGCCAACCCGCCGATCGCGCGGTTGCTGGCGGGCGCTCGCGCCAGCAACATGCTCCCCGAGCACCGGCCCGGCGCGATCCTGCTCAACCGCCTGTGGCCGCTGCTGCTGGTCATCGTGGTCGCTGGCGGCCTCGCCTTCCTGGCGCCCCAGATCCCCGGGATCGGCGCCGGCTTCGCGATCATCTGGGCGCTCGCCTGGCGCCACCAGCACGCCGCGGTGACCGCCATCGAGGAGCGCGACGGGGTGCGCTTCTACGTGCTGCGCACATCCCCGATCCATCCGATCGAGCTGCAGCGCGCGCCCGGGTTCAAGGCGATGCGGCCTGAGAACCTGCTGTGAGGTGGGGGCGCCGGCCGTGAGCGGGGGGGCTCGCCTCGCGGCGGGGGACGGGGATCGGGAGGGGATCGACGTGGTCGATGTGCTGCTCGTCCAGCTCGGCTCCACCGAGGGGCTGCGCGTGGCCGACGAGCAGCTGGTCGGCTCGCTGCGGCGGGCCGGTGCGCGGGTGGTGGTGGCCAGCGCCGCCCACCCCGGCGAGGTGCGCACGCTGATGCTCACCGACCTGCTCTGGGCGCGGGCGGCGCGGCGGGCCGCGGTGCAGGCGCTGGCGCGACTGCGGAAGCATCCGCCGCGCGCGGTGATCTACTCCACAACGACCGCCGCGCTGCTGTGGCCGCGGCCGGGAGCGATCCGCTTCGACGCCCCCGCCGCCGCCAACCGTGTCGGCCGGCATGGCCTGTGGCAGCGGCCGCTGGAGCGGCGCCGCCTGCGCCAAGCGCCGTTGCTGCTGCCCTCCAGCGCGGGCGCGCTCGCCGAGGCCGCGGTGGCGGTGCCAGGCTGCGAGCAACACGCGTTGGTGGTGCCTTCGCCGATCGCCGACTTCACCGCCGGCGAGGGTCGGCTTGCGCCCGCCGCCGTCACGGCCGGTGAAGAGGGCATTGCGTCCGGCGTGCGCGACCTTGCCGCGCTCACCTACGCCGCCAACCCCCACAAGAAGGGACTCGACCGCGTGCTGGCGGCGTGGCGCGCCGTCCACCGGCCCGGCGAGCGGCTGGCGATCGTCGGGATCACGCCGGAGCGGCTGCGCCAGCTCGGCTTCACGGCCGACGACGACAGCATCGAGGCGCTGGGCACGCTCCCCCAGCACGACTACCATGCGCTGCTTCACCGCGCCCGTGTGTTCGTCTGCGCTCCCCGCCGTGAGGATTACGGCCTTGTCCAGCTGGAGGCGCTCGCCGCCGGCTGCCAGCTTGTCACCACCGCCGCGCCCGGCCCGTACGTAGCGCTGCCGATCGCCCGCCGGCTCGACCCGCGCCTCGTCGGTGGTGATCTCGGCGTCGCCCTGCGCGCTGCGCTCGATGCGCCGGGCGACGACTATCCCATGCGAGCGGCGGCGCTGGTGGAGCCGTTCACTGTTGCCGCCGTCGACCGGCTGGTCGCGAACGAGTTGTTGCCACGGCTCGTACGCGATGAGCACTGCTGATTGGCCAGTATTTTGGCGAGAGGCCGTCACTCGTATGTGCTGCCCCCGAGCTTCTGTCGCTCGTCAGGTGAGCTTGTGTTTGCCGGGCACTCGTTGATGGCTGTCTGAGCATCATCCAAATGCTCCTGACCGTCCGAACTCAGGTAAGGTTCCACGGGATGGCACAGCCCAAGACAGGCGAGATGTCGGCGAGTATGGCGGTGTTGTGCCTGCTGGTGGAGCAGCCGGATACGGTTGCCTCGCTCAGTGTGCGTTTGGCGCAGCAGTTTCCCGATGCGCGGTGGCAGCGCAATGCGGCCCATAACAACATGTCGAGCCTCGTGAACCAGGGTTTGGTGCGTCTCGCGAAGAAGGCGCCATCCGGGAAGCCAACATCGTTGGATAGCTATAGGGCGACGGATGCGGGCGTCGCGGAAGCCCGGACGTGGTTGCGCGAGTCCGCGGTGGTGCCGCCGGTGCTGCGGGATGTATTGCAGGCGAAGCTTGAGTTTTCGCGCGAGCAGGAGGATCTGCTTGGGCTGATCGAGACCGTGCGCGAGGAAGAGGATGCCTGTGCCAAGCGGTATGCCCATGCGCATATGAGCGACATGAGAGCGCAGCAAGAACGTCGTAGATCGCGCTCGCGCGGCCAGCGACCCAGCTTCCAGGACGGTGTGTGCGACGTCAAGCTCGCCGATGAAGCGGCGCTGTGGGGCATGATGTCCAAGCGCCTTGTCAAGTTGCGAGAGAACCTCGAGGATTTGCTCGAGGAAGTCCGCGAGGCGCCGGCCTCCGGGATGGATCGTGGCTGAGTCGCTTGAGCTGACCGGCGTGTGGAAGCACTCGGCGGACGGGCGCCGGCACGTTTCGGTCCTCAAAGACGTGTCGCTCGTGGTCGGTCGGAGTGAGATCGTTGCTGTGGTCGGGTCGCAGGGTGCGGGCAAGACGACGTTGCTGGAGGTGGCTGCTGGCATCCAGCCTCCCGACGAGGGTGAGGTTCGGGTGGGCGGTCTGGAGTTGGTGGGCTTGTCGGGTCGCGCGCGGGAGCGCCTGTTGGGGCGAGAGATCGCGTGGACCGATCGCAAGGAGCCGCGGCTGCCGTGGAAGGCGGGCGACTATGTTGCTCTGCCGTTGGCGCTCGGGCGCGGCCGCCGTGAGGCGCGCCGGCTGGCCTCGAAGGCGCTGGAGCGGGTGGGGATCGCCGGTTGTGAGGAGCGGCGCTGGGGTGAGCTGTCGGTGTGGGAGCGGGTGCTGGTCGGGTTCGCGCGGGGGATCGCCGGCGGTCCGCGGTTGATCGTCGCCGACGACCTGCTGGATGGCCTCTCGACTCGCCAAACGCAGGAGGCCGGTGACCTGTTACGAGATCTGGTCGAGGAGCTGGAGTGCGCCGTGCTGGTGAGCGCCGCCGACTTGGAGACGGCGCTGGTCGCGGATCGTGTGTGGTTGTTCGAGCGGGGCGGGCGGTTGAAGCTGATGTCCGACCAGTCGCGCGGAGAGGCGGTTGTCATCGACTTCCCGGGTGGCGCCGGCCAGCGGCACGGTTCTTCGCGAAGCGTAGGCTCGTAGGTGCTGGAGCTGCGCGAGCTGGTCAAGCGCTATCGCGTCGGCGCCGGCGAGCCGATCGTTGCCGCCGACCATGTGTCGATGCGGGTCGCCGAGGGGGAGTTCGTGGCGTTGTACGGTCCGAGCGGCTCCGGCAAGACGACGCTGCTGGACATGATCGCTGGATTGCGGCGCCCCGACAGTGGCAGTGTTTATGTGGCCGGTCGGGACATCTTCGCGCTGTCGCGGCGGGAGAGCGACGAGTATCGGCTGCGTGAGGTCGGGATCGTTGGGGCGCCCAACAAGTTGATCCCGGGCGCGCGTGTGTTCCAGAACGCTTCGCTGAAGCTTCTGCTGGCGAACGCGCGCGGGTCGGGCGCGACGGTCGAGCCGCTGCTCGAGCGACTCGGCTTGGCGGAGCGCACGAGGCATCGCACCGAGCAGCTGTCGATGGGCGAGCGTCAGCGTGTGCTGATCGCGATGGCTCTTTCGCTGAGCCCGAAGCTGGTGCTGGCGGACGAGCCGACGGGAACGTTGGATACGCGTCGGACGGTGGAGGTGCTGTCGCTGTTGCGTGAGCTCTGCCGTGAGCGTGGCGTGGTGGTCGTGATGGCAACGCACGATCCGCGGGCGGCGGGGTTCGCCGATCACGTTCACGAACTGCGCGATGGCCGCCTCGGCCGGTACCAGCCCGATCATTTGCTGGTCGCGGCGTCGAAGGGTGCGCCGGGGAGGGTGTGAGGGAATGGGTTGGATGAGTTTGCCCGACATCCTCTTCCTGTACCGCGCGCGGCTGGGCGCGAGAGCGGTGCTTGTGCAGGAGGTGTTCGCCGTGGTCGGGATCGCCGTCGGCGTGGCGCTGCTGTTCGCCTCGCAGGTGGCCAGCACCAGCCTTGCACGGTCGGTGCAGGATCTCACCAGGGAGGTGGTTGGTAACACCCAGCTTCAGCTCGACGCGCGGGGCACCAATGGCGTCTCGGAACGGTTGGTCAACGAGATTCGCCGGGTTCCGGGTGTGCAGTTCGCGCTACCGGTATTGGAGCAGCAGGTGAACGTGAGCGGTCCCGGCGGGCAGCGGTCGGTCGACCTGATCGGCGCCGACCCGCGCTTCGCGCGTCTGGGCGGCTCGTTGCTGCGGCACTTCTCGGCCAGGCAGCTGGCGGCACAGCGAGTGATCACGCTGCCCGACCAGATCGCCGAAGCGATCGGCGTTGCCCCGTTGCAGACCGTGAAGCTACAGGTCGGTGCGGGCATCGTTGAAGCACTGCTGGGCGCCACGCTCAACGAAGTCGAGGTCGGCGGTCTGGCTCACAGCCCGATCGCGGTGGCGCCGATCGCCTACGCGCAGCAGCTGACCGGCCTGAAGGGCCGGGTCACACGTATCTATGTCCGGGTGCAACCAGGGCGCATCGCGAAGGCCCGCGCGAGCCTCAGCCGGCTTGCCACCACCGCTGGCGCGAATCTGGTGCCGGCGACGTTCGATGCGACGCTGTTCCGAGTGGCGTCGACGCCCGAGGATCAGGGCGAGGCGCTGCTGTCGGCGATCAGCGCGATCGTCGGGTTCATGTTCGCGCTCAACGCGATGCTGATCACGGTGCCGCTGCGGCGCAGGCTGATCGAAGACCTCCGGCCGGCAGGCGCGAGCGATGCAATCGTTGCTCAGATCCTGTTGTTCGACGCCGCCATTATCGGCGTGTCGGCGTGCGTACTCGGGCTGATGCTGGGCGAGCTGCTGTCGATCGTCGCGTTCCATGCGACGCCTGGCTATCTGACCTCTGCGTTCCCCGTGGGCAACGAGCGGATCGTGACATGGCAAAGCGTCGCGCTCGCCGTGGGCGCCGGCTTGGCGGCGGCATGTGTCGGCGTGCTGTGGCCGCTGCACGATCTGCTGGTCGGCTCCGAGGGGCCGGGTGAGGGTGCGAGCAGGCCGCATTGGTGGGCGTCAGCGCGCCTCCCCGTCGGGTGCGCTTGTCTGGCGTTCACGACGATCGTTTTGATCCTCCGGCCTCAAGTCGCATTTGCAGCAACCATCACGCTGGTCGTCGCATTGCTCTGCCTGCTGCCGTCCCTATTCGACGGGGTTGTTAGAGCGTTCGAGCATGGACAGCGGCTGCTCGACGGAGCGGCGACCGTGCTTTCGGTCACCGCGCTGCAGACTCCGCAGACGCGGGTTCGTGCGCTTGCGATTGCTACCACCGGCGCGATTGCGGTGTTCGGAGCCGTGGCGGTTGGTGGTGCGCAGGTCAACCTCCAGCGCGGACTGGACGCATCGGCTCGCCAGATCGACGCCGGTGCCGACGTGTGGGTGAGCCCCGGCGGAGAATCGGGTCTCCTAACCACGATCCCGTTCAGGGCGCTCGACACGGCCGCGCTGGCGCGACTGCCTGGCGTGAAGGCAATCGGTGCGTATCGCGGAAGCTTCCTGAACTGGGGCGATCGGCGCCTGTGGGTTCTTGCCCCGCCCAACAGCAGTGGCCAGCCGGTTCCCCCGAGCCAGCTGTTGAGTGGGAACCTCGCGCAAGCCGTCGCACGGGTCCGCGAGGGTGGCTGGGTGGTTCTCTCGCAGGCGCTTGCTTCCGAACGCCACCTTCGCGTCGGCCAGTCGTTCGTGCTCCCCGCGCCGCATCCGACGCGGATGAGGGTCGCCGCATTGAGCACGAACCTCGGGTGGCCGCCGGGCGCGATCATCCTGAGCTCCAGTGAATACGCGCGGGCGTGGGGCACGAGCGAACCGAGCGCCTACGAGATCCAGACCAAGCCAGGCTCATCGCCGGCGACGGTGCGCCGGCTCGTCCAGCGCACGCTCGGCCCGGCCACCGGCCTCTCGGTTGAAACGGCCACCGAACGCACTCAGCGCCACTACACGCTCGTTCGGCAGGGCCTCTCACGGCTGGTGCAAATCAGGCTGCTGGTGCTGCTCGCGGGTGCGCTCGCGATTGCGGGTGCGCTGGGCTCGATGATCTGGCAGCGTCGCAGCCTCGTCGCGTTCATCAAGTGCCAGGGCTTCCAGCGCGGGGTGCTGTGGCGCTGGCTGCTGTGCGAGAGCGCCGTTCTGCTCACCGCCGGCTGCGCGATCGGCGCGCTGTTCGGACTCTACGGCCAGCTGCTGATCAGCCACGCGCTCGGCAGCGTGACCGGCCTGCCAATCTCCCTCGACATCGAAGCGATTGTCGCCGTCTCCAGCTTCGCACTCGTCAGCGCCGTTGCCGTCGCGAGCGTCGCGCTACCCGGTTACCTCGTGGTGCGCGTGCCGCCCAGTACGGTAAGCGCAGCATATTGACGCCCATTCGAGTACCTGCAAACGACTTGTTGACCCGGCGCCGCTGTCGTTCTCCCAGCTGCGAGCGCTCGCTGTCGCCACGGCGCGCGAGCTGCTCTGGGGGCTGCGCACAGTCGCCGGAGAGGTCAGGGCGTGGCGCGCGCGCGCCGCAGGCATCCCCGATGCGCCGATCCGTCGAGACGCACTGACGGCCCTCGCCCGCAAGCGCGCGAACATCGATGGCGCCGCCCTGTTCTGGATCCTGCCCCCTGTCCGCCGGCCAGCGCTCGCGCGCCTACTGGCGAGCTACCAGATCATCTGGGATTTCCTCGACTGCGCAAGCGAGCGCGGCGCCCGCGCCGGACAGCACAACGGCCGCCAACTGCACCTCGCACTGCGCGACGCTCTCGACCCCGGCTCGCCGATCTCAAACCACTACCGCCACCATCCTTGGGCGGACGACGGCTGCTATCTGCGCGCCCTGGTCGAATCCTGCCGCACGCACTTCGCGCGGCTGCCTTCACATCGCCATGTAATGCGGCTTCTTTCGCGCGAGGCGCTGCGCGCCAACATCCAAGCGATCAACCACGATCTCGACCCCTACAGGCGCGAGGCCGATCTGCGCGCCTGGTGTGCGCGGGAGTTCCCCGACGGCCACGAAGCGAGCTGGTTCGAGCTGGCCGGCGCCGCCGGCGCCGGAATCTCGATCTACGCCCTGTTTGCGCTCGCCACCGAGACGCGCTGCAGCGAGGTCGAAATCGAGCGTACCAACAACGCCTACTTTCCGTGGGCCTCAGCCGTCGCAACGATGCTCGACAGCTACGTCGACCACATCGAGGACACCGCCAACGGCGACCATGTCTACGTATCCCATTACCCAAGCCCGGAGCACGCGATCGACGGCATGAGCCAGCTCATGCGCCGCACTTTCGCCGAGGTGCGCGCCCTCCCCGACGCAGAGCGACACATGGTGATCATCGCCTGCATGGTAGCCATGTACCTCTCCAAGAACAGCGCTCGCAACACCGCCGTACGCGCCGCCACCCTCCGGCTCACGTCCGCAGGCGGCGCAATGACGCGGATGCTGCTCCCGATCCTGCGGCTGTGGCGAGCGGCCTACAACCAACGCGCCATGTAGAGCCACGCTGGCCGCGGTTGGCATGTCTTTTTGGAACGTTTACCCGTCCAAAAAGAACGCATCTTGTTCCAAAAGAAGCGATTTCTTCCATTGAGCTTGAAGTTGAGGCGAGGATGGCACAGTAACCAGTTGGCATCATACCGATTCCGACGATTGGAGCATTGGGTGTTGGCGTGGCGTGAGATAGCTAGGCGAGCTGGTGTGATGGCGGGACGTTGGGGTGTAGGGTTGCTCGTGCTCGGGATTGTCGGCGTGTTGGTTTGGCTTCCTGGTGGGGCGGCTGCGGGGGGGACGGCTCCGTCGAATACGGCGTTGCCGGTGGTGAGGGGCCACCGGTGGCGCTTGAACTCCCGTTGATCTCTGGTGGTGCGTGGGAAGGGGAGACGCTCTCGGTGAATGGCGAAGGCTGGGCCGGCACCGGTGTCACGGCGAGCTACCAGTGGCGGCGGTGCAATGCGTCTGGGGCGGAATGCTCGGACATCGCTGGTGCTACGGGAGCGGAATACGCGCTCTCAAGCGCCGATGTCGGCCACACGTTGCGGGTACGAGTGGGTGCGGGTGGGACTTCGGACTCGCTGGTGGCGCTCTCGGCTCCGACGCTTACGGTCTCTGCGAAATCCACTCTGAAGAACTCGTGGGTTCCGAGTGTGTCCGGGACGGCGAGGGCCGGACAGACGCTCACGGCGAACTCCGGGAGCTGGGTTGGGATCGCGAGCCTCTCTTATGCCTATCAGTGGCAGCGTTGCGGCCGGGAAGGCGGCGAATGCGCCACCATCAGTGGCGCGACCTCGTCGACGTATGTGCTCGCGTCGGCGGACGTAGGCAAAACGGTCAGGGTGCTCGTCACGGCCAGCGAAGAAGGAGCAAATGCAGGAACCCTCGCCTCGCCCGGAGAGCTGGTAGCGAGTGAAAAAGGTCCGGTGCTGGAAGCCGCACCGGGGGTCTCCGGGACGGGTCTGCCAGAATACACGCTCACGGCGACAACCGGCAAGTGGGCTGGCACCGGCAACAGCTACGTCTATAAATGGCAAAAGTGCAACGAAGCCGGCGAAGCCTGCACGGCGATCTCCGGGGCGACGAGCAGCACCTACAAACTGCCGACGAGCGTTACTGGCTCCAGCATCCGTGTGCTCGTGACGGCGACTGCGTCCGGCAGCTCGACCGAAGCGCTGAGCGCGCCGGTCACAGTGAGCGCTACGGCTGTCGCGGACGTATCGTTGCCGATGATCTCCGGCACCGCACAAGCATCTCACATGCTAACGGCGACGACCGGGCTCTGGACAGCCGCCGCGGCGCTCACCTACACGTATCAGTGGGAACGCTGCAACTCGAAAGGTGAAAGTTGCGCGAGCATCGGGGGCGCAGCCGAATCGAGCTACACAATGGTGTCGGCCGATGTCGGCGGCACCGATCGCGTGACAGTCACGGCCACCGGTGGCTCAAGCAAAGTAAGCGCCGCCTCGGCTGCCAGCGGTGTCGTTGCCGCCGGCTCCGGCTTCCCACAGGTCAGCGTGGCGCCTTCGATCGAAGGCTACACGAATGCGGGTAGCACCCTGACCGCGCAGCCGGGGGTTTGGTTCGGGGAAGAACCGTTGAGCTACAGGTACCATTGGGAAGAGTGCAACTCGGCTGGAGAAAGCTGCGCGAGTATCCCCGGCGCGGCCGGCCAGACCTACGTGCTCGGCAGCGCTGAAGTCGGCTCGACGGTTAGGGTGACCGTCACCGCTGAAAACCTCCTCACACTCGAAACGGCTGCTTCTCCGGCCAGTGAAGTGATCGAAGCTGCCGGTTCGCCGTCTGTCGGTGAACGGCCCGCTGTTAAAGGGACCGCTCAGGAAGGCAACGAACTCTTCGCCGAAAACGGGACGTGGACGGGCTCCCAGCCATTGCGCTATTTCTACCGATGGGAGCGCTGCAACGCCGCCGGGGAAAAATGTGCCGTGATTAGCGGGGCGACCAAACCTGGCTATAAAGCGACCAGCAGCGATGTCGGCTCCACGCTGCGCGTGAGCGTGACGGTCACGAACTCGGTCGGTGGCGCCAGCTCGCTCTCGCCCCAGACGAGCGTGGTGGCAGGTAAAGAAGCCAGCGCCAAAGAAGCCATGGAACTCGCCGAAAAAACCGACCCGTCCGTGATCGCTGCGCCTTCGAGCGCGACACTTGAAGGGCAGACCATCAAGCCGAACGCCGAAGATGCCGGGGAAGGGCTTGAGGCCACGGGCACCATGGCCAGCTCTTGGCTCTCAAAGGAAACCAGCGGCGAATTCGCGGTCAACACCCCGATCGGCGAAATCAGCCTCAAACCCCTCTCCACCGCTGCGAACGCCACGACCACGCCCATGATCGTCAATGGTGCGACAGCGGTCTACGCGGGCACCCAAACCGCGACGGACACGATCGTGCGCCCCGAGCCGCTCGGGGCGACCACCATGCTCCAGATGCGCTCCTCCGCAGCCCCGACCTCTTTCAGTTGGCAGGTAGGACTTGGCGCTAACCAGAAGCTCCAGGTGCTCGCGAACGGCAGCGTCGCGGTCACCGAATCGGGAGCGGGCTCCGGCGTGGAAGGCGAAGTCGAAGAAACCGAAGAAAAACCGAGCAACGAAACCGCCGCCGAAACCAAAGGCGAAGAAGGCTACAGCGCCGAAGCGGCCGCCGAAGCCCTCCAGAAAGCAACCCCGGAAGAAAGCAAACTCAGCAAACTACCCAACTCCTCGACTGCGAGCACCGGCGAAACCAAACCCAAATCCGGCGAACTTCAACCTCAAGAAACCAAAGCCCAGTACGAAGCCGCCGTCGCGGCCACCTCCTACGCGGAATCGCACACCGAAGACACCACGCTCATGACACTCCCTGCGCCGACCGTGGTGGACGCCGAAGACCACACCGTGCCCGCCACCCTCAGCGCCGAAGGCAACACCATCAAGCTGAGCATCACGCCCGGCTCCGCAAAATACCCAATCACAGCGGCGCTGTCCGCGGACGCCCCGACGAATGTTGCGAGCGCAAAACGCACGCCCGCACCCACGTACGGTCTATCCAGCCAGTTCCCACAGCCCTTCGAGGAATCCGAAGAAGAAGTCGAAGGCAAATGGGAAGTAGCCAAACACATGGACAAGCACCTCACCGAAGGTAAAAACGTCAAGGTCAAGTACGCCCGGCTCGTAATCCCCTATGACAATGCGCCCGAAGGTAAAGCGCTAAAAACTTGGTTGACAAAGGTAGGAGAAACTGAACTCCCGGGTGATGCACATCTGGTGCCGGTGATATCGTTCGGTAAGTGCACGCCGGGCATCGAAGGAGAAAAGAAACACGCGGAAACCTGTTTGAAACAGGAAAAACAGCACAACTTCCCCGAAATCTTTTATCGTGACGTGCGGTCGATCATGAAAGCTCTCATCAAGGGTAACGCTAAAGAAGGCACCCCACCCGTCCGGATATGGGGCACGTGGAACGAGCCCGAGCTTAGCAGCCTAAAGGCGGGCGAGGCCGCCGAAGTATGGGGCGCCGTCGTGCGGGCGCTACACAAGGCCGGCTGTCACGCACGCTGTAAGGTTATCGCTGGCGAATTCGCCGGTTATCGCAAGTTCCCTGGTCTTAACGAGCGTAACTACGTCACCAGCTACGAGAAGGCGATCATCGAAGACTCCCGCAAGAAGAAATGGGATGCGGGCAAGCCGGAAATCTGGGGTCTGCATGACTACAAAGACCTCAAAGAAACAGCTGAATTGGCGACCGAAGTGAGCAAAAAACTCGTGCGCAAGAACGGCACTGGGAGTGCCGAAGCTCAAGCCTTCGTGCAAGGCACTCACAAAGCTGGCCTTGGTCATCCCCAGGATTGGATTACCGAGAACGGCGTGCAGCTGTGGCTACGGAACGGACACACGTCCCTGTACGGACACCCTGAAGCTCAGCGCGTGGCCGCAGAAGACTTCCTGGAACTCGGGAAGCAATCGACCGGGCACATCGAAACCAATGACTACTACGAATACAAAAACCGTTTCACAAACAAGGAGCAGGAAGAAAAAGAAGCGGCCCACAGCAAGAGCAACCAGTTCGATAGCGCGCTGCTATCCGACGAAGGTAAAGCGCCTGCGGACGAGCGGCCCGCGTACTGTGTCATTGCCCTGGCTGACAAGGAAGTCTGTCCACCAGTCGCGACGACAACAACCGTAGTAGCGCAGTCGCTCACATCAACTACCGCAACCGCCTCACTGGTAGTGAACCCAGCCGGTGCGCTCACGAAATACCGTGTCGAGTACGGAACCACGCCAAGCTACGGCCACACTACAACGGTAGCGACGACGGCGAACTCGATCGGCGAACAGAGTGAGACGGTAGCTATCACCGGGCTGGAAGCCTGCACCACCTATCACTACCAGGCCGAGGCTGAAAACGAAGCCAACGAAAGTAAGCCGGCGCTTGGGGGCGATAAGGTGTTCACGACCTCTTGCGGCGAAGCCGCCTCCATCTCGGCCGGAGGTGACAGCACGTGTGCCGTCCTCGTCACAGGCCGTGTCGTTTGTTGGGGAGGGAACTATTTTGGCCAACTCGGCGATGGCACCGCTACAGGGCCTGAAGAGTGCGCGCCTGAACCTCAGGAAGTCTTGTATTACGAGCATGACACCCCTGGAAGTTCCCGGTTTGTCGGGTGTGGTGGAAATATCAAGTGGAGAAACTGAGGAGTGCGCTCGATTGAGCGGCGGCACCGTTAAGTGCTGGGGTACCTTCTTCTGGGGCTCACCGGAAGAAAAAATTAAAGGAGTTGAAACGGTCGAAAGTCTCGAAGCGGCCCTAGGAATCAGCTCCGGGTCCGGCACGTACGCACCCTGCGAGGTGCTCGAAAACCATAGCGTCGGCTGCTGGAACAGCAACGTGTCGGGTGGCTTTGGCAATGGCAAAAGCGAAAGCCGGGAAGTGAGCGCGACTCCGGTGACGGTGGCCGGAGTAAGCAACGCGACAGCAGGCTCGGCAGGCAGCGTCTCGGCGTGTGCTGTCCTTGGCGGTGGTGGCATCGACTGCTGGGGCACGAACGAATACGGAGCAGTTGGTGACGGCCATCACGGTGCCAGTGAAATCGCGACGGCGTCGGGCGTGGTCGGCATCACGAAAGCGACGAAGCTGTCCGTTGGAGATGACCATGCGTGCGCCATTGAAAACGAAGAAGTAAAGTGCTGGGGCACGAACGGCGAGGGCCAATTGGGTAACGGAGAAACGTCCGAAGTCGTTGATGAACCGGTGCGGGTGACCGGTATTTCATCATCGGCCGTAGAAGTGAGCGCCGGTGGATCCACATGTGCCCTGCTCAAAAGCAAGCAAGTCAAGTGTTGGGGGTGGAATGGCTATGGAGAGCTAGGCGATGGAACGACTACAGAGAGAACCACACCGGTGTTTGTCGCCGGACTTTGATGGCCAGCACGCTGTCCTAGCTTGGAGGCGTTCGACACGCCACGGCCCACAACAACATCATGGCGGCGGCCTAACACGACCTTGCTCCCAACCAGCCAAGCCTCGACAACCAGCCCGGTCTCCGTGCGACCACAGCATTGCGCGGACCATCTATCGCTGAGGCTGCCACCTTTCGCTAAAGTCAGGTCGTTAGGATGTCGATGAAAGGTTTCGTGCAAGAGATGCGAGGGTGGCACGCGGTGATGGCCGGTATTGTGGTCTTCGCAGCGCTGATGGGGCGTGCCGTGCCGGCCTCGGCACTGCCGCTGAAGCTGTTTCCCTCGTCGTTTCCGGAAGCCTGCGCGCACCAGCGGCTCGTGTTTGGACCACGCGATAGCATGTGGTTCTTGCTACGCGATTGCGTGGTCCGCCCTGGTCTGGAGCAGCTGTCGGGGATAGGGCGGCTGCCTATCAACGACCCGCGGCCGCAGCTTGTTCTACGGCTCAAGGCGCTTCCGAACGACTTGACAGTCGGTTCGGAAGGCGACCTGTGGTTCACGGAGGGCACCGCCATCGACTCCGAAAACGAATCCCCCGGCATTGGGCGACTGACTGCTGGAGGCCAGCTCACGCAGTTCCCGACCCCGGTGCACCCGAACCTTCCCTACACATTGCACGAGCAAGTCGAACAGATCATCCCGGGACCGGAAAACGACCTCTGGTTCATCGCGAACGGTTTTGGAGGGAATGTGCTGTCGCGGATCAACCCGGCGGGGGCGTTGAGCCAGTTTCCCGCACAGCAAGTCCTGATCGGCGGGCACGAGGAATCCAAAGGCGATGAAGTGCCGCGAGCGCTGGCGAGGGCCGCCAATGGGAACCTCTGGATGGGGGAGTATTTTGAAGCAGGGACGATTGGTCTGGTGGAACCCGGTGGAATCGTGAGACAGGTCCGCGTCGGCGAACCCGGTCAGGGCCCCGTTACCCCGGCGGATCCAATGGTGGGGACCCCTGACGGGGGTGTGTGGTTTGTCGAACAGAGCGGCTTCACGCAGGTGGGGCCCGAAGGAGCGGTGCTGAGCCACGTCAGTGTGAAGGAAGGCGTGGGCAGGAGTTTCACCGGGTCGGTCGCCACGACCGGCAACGATGTGTTGTGGGTGACCGAGCAAGAAGCTGGCGAAGTCCTCAAGCGCGTTACGAGCACGGGCGAGTTCGGCGAGCTGGTGTTCTGTAGCTCCAACGAAACCCCGGAAGAAATGACGGTCGGCCCGGAAGGCGATCTCTGGTTTGGCGCGCGCACCGGGAAAGACTTCGGCCGGCTCGACCTTGCTCGCCTGACGCGCGAACTGGAACGTGAACGGACCCAGGTCCGGATATGCCGCGCGAAAGCGACCTCTCGAAGCCTGCGTGCCAGGGTGGCGTGTGAGAGCCTGAATCTTTCAAATGCCTGCGACTACCAAGCCACTGTCACCCTCGCGAATGCTCCCCGCAAAGTGATTGGTGTCGGGCGCTTCGTCGGGAGGGCGCTTCCCGAACCGGAAGGGTTGAGCGTGCCGCTGCGTCCAATAGTGCGCTCGCTCCTGCGCCAGCACAAGCGGCTGCGGTTGCGGCTGACGTTGCGCTCAGGTGCCCACGTGGCCGCCAGGAGCTTCGTCGTGCTGCGCGGCTAATCGTGTGCAGCGTAGACAAGCATTCTGCCCCTGCCCTGCAGCCTGACTCGCACAACCCGGTCCTACAACGTTCCCGCCCGTTTGCGCATCCCCCGAAGCTGCGCCCACCGCCGCGTGTTGGCCACGTCCTGCTTCGTGACCCACCCCCGCCGCGCGGTGAGGATGCCCCAGCGCATGTTGCGCAGTGTCGCCGGGCGGTGGGCGTCGGAGTCGATCACGAGGCGCACGCCGGCCGCTACGGCGGCCCGGGCGTGGTGCTCGTGCAGGTCGCGGCGGTCGGGGTTGGCGTTGATCTCCAGCAGCGTCCCCGTGCGGGCGGCGGCGGCGAACACGGCCTGCAGGTCGATCGCGTAGGGCTCGCGGCGCTCGATCAGGCGGCCGGTGGGGTGGCCGATGGCGTCCACCAGGGGGTGCTCGATCGCGGCGATCATCCGCTCGGTCAGCGCCTGCTCGGTCATGCCGAACGCCGTGTGGATGCTGGCTACCACCCAGTCCAGGCGCGCCAGCAGCGCGTCCTCGTAGTCGAGCGATCCGTCGGGGTGGATGTTGACCTCGCTGCCAGCCAGCAGCTGGATGCCGTCGGTCCGGGCGTCGGCCTCCTTGACCCGCTCGACCTGTTCGCGCAACTGTGCCGGCGACACGTCGTTGCCGAAGCCGTGCGAGGCGGAGTGGTCGGTGATCGCCAAATACTCATACCCCAGCTCGCGCGCGGCCAGCGCCATCTCCTCGATCGTCGCCTTGCCGTCGGAGGCGACCGTGTGGCAGTGCAGATCGCCGCGGATGTCGCCCAGCTCGATCAGCTCAGGCAGGCCGCGCTCGGCGGGCCCGGAGTCCCGCCCCTCCTCCTCCCCTTTGCCTTTCCTTTCCTTCCCTCCCGTTGCCGCCTCCAGCTCGCCGCGGTTTTCGCGCAGCTCAGGCGGTATGTAGCGCAAACCCAACAGCTCGTACACCTCCGCCTCGGTGGCGCACGTGTGCGTGGTGGCGGTGGCGTCGTCCAGCACGCCGTACTCCGACACGTGCAGCCCTTTGCGCACCGCCAGCTCGCGCAGCGCCGCGTTGTGGGGGCCCGAGCCGGTGAAGTGCTGCAGCAGGTTGCCCAGCTGCGCCGGCGCGGCGATCCGCAGGTCGACGCCCACGCCGGAGTGCGCGCGGCCGCGGGCGCCGGCGACACCGGTGGAGCCGACGCGCTCGATCTGCTCCAGCTGCGCCAGCGCCGCCGCCAGCCGCTCGGGCTCCGTCGTGGTGGCGATGAGGTCGATGTCCTTCACGCTGTCCGCGCCCCGGCGCGCCGAGCCGGCCAACTGCACGTGCGCGTCGGGCGGGCCGTGCTCGCGCAACCCGGCCACCAGCGTTTCGCCCAGCTCGATCGCCGCCGGCAGCAGCAGCCGCCGGAGTGGGACACCCGCCCGCCCGCCGGCCCGCTCAGCGCCGGGGCTCCCCAGCTCCTCGATCGCCACGCCCTGCTCTTCCAGCTCCCCCAGCGCGGTGAGCACTTTCTCCTCGAACTTCGCCCCCAGCCCGCGCACGCCGCGCAGCCGCTGCGCTCGCGCCGCCTCGCGCAGCGCCAGCGGCGAGTCGATCTGCAGCTGCTCGTACAGCATCCGCGCGCGCTTGGGGCCGATGCCGGGGATCCGTGTGATCGCGATCAGGCCGGGCGGAAACTTGGCGCGCAGCCTCTCCGCCGCGGGGATCGTGCCGGTGTCGAGCAGCGCCGCGATCTTCTCCTGCAGCGTGTCGCCGATCGCCGGCAGCTCGGTCGCGCGCCCGGCGCGCGCCAGCGCCGCCACGGACACCGATGCCTGGCGGATCGACTCCGCCGCGCGGCGGTAGGCCAGCACGCGGTGCACGATCGCGCCGTCCAGCTCGTACAGGTCGCCCAGTTCCTCCAGTGCGTCGGCGATCGCGGGATTGGCGAGGTCGGACATGACGGTGCTCTAGGGTACGTGGCTTCCGTGGACGGCACCGCCTGGCTCATACTGCCCACCTACAACGAGGCCGACAACATCGAGGCGATCGTGCTCGCCGCCGGGGAGTCGCTGGCCGGCGCACCGTGTGAAAACCGTCGCGTGCTGATCGTCGACGACGGCTCGCCCGACGGCACCGGCGAGATCGCCGACCGGCTGGCCGCCCAGCACCCGTGGGTCGAGGTGCTGCACCGCACCGCCAAGGAAGGAATCGGCCCCGCCTATCTGGCGGGGTTCGCCCACGCGCTCGAGCACGGGGCCGCGTACGTGATGGAGATGGACTCCGATTTCTCCCACGACCCCGCCGACCTGCCGCGCCTGTTGCAGGCGATCGCCGACGGCGCCGACCTTGCGCTCGGCTCCCGTTACGTGCCCGGCGGGGGGGTGCGGGAATGGGGCCTGTTGCGGCGCGTCGTCAGCGAGGGCGGCTCCACCTACGCGCGCTGGGTGCTCGGCCTGCACCTGCACGACCTCACCGGCGGCTTCAAGTGCTTCCGCCGCGAGGTGCTGGAGGCGATCCACTTCGACAGCGTGCGCTCGCACGGCTACGCCTTCCAGGTCGAGCTCACCTACCGCGCCGCGCGGGCCGGCTTCCGCGTCGTGGAGGTCCCGATCGTCTTCCGCGACCGCCAGCGCGGCACCAGCAAGATGTCGTGGCGCATCGCCGCCGAGGCCATGTGGCTCGTGCCCGGGCTGCGCTTCGGCCGCCAGCCTCCCTCCGGGTATGCGCCGGCGTCGGCCAGTGGATCGGGTGTGCCGGCCCCGGCCAGCGAAACGGATGCGCCGGCCGGCGGGTCGGGCGTGCCGGCCCCGGCCAGCGAAACGGATGTGCCGGCCGGCGGGGAGGGCGCGCACGACAATGAACTTTTCGGAGCCCAACCACTTCCAAAGTGATGGTTGGCGTCTCAAAATGAAGTACACACGTGACCCCGCGGACCCTCACTACATTTTGTATAGTGTGAGGGGAACCCCGAGCGACGGCGAGAAAAGGAGACCCCCATGGCGGGTTTGAACGAAGTCACCGACAACAACTTCCAGGCAGAGGTCATCGAATCCGACAGCCCCGTGCTGGTCGACTTCTGGGCCCCGTGGTGCGGCCCTTGCCGCGTCGTGGCCCCCGTGCTCGAGGAGATCGCCCAAGAGCGCCCCGACCTGCGGATCGTCAAGCTCAACGTCGACGACAACCAGCAAACCGCGGCCACCTACCAGGTCCTTTCGATCCCCACGATGATCCTCTTCAAGGCCGGCCAGCCCATCAAGACCGTCGTCGGCGCCTACCCCAAGAAGAAGATCGAGGCAGAGCTAGAGCCCGCGCTGGCGGCGTAGCGCGATCTGCAGCTCCAGTCCTTCGATCTCGGTCACTTCGGTGTACTCCATCGCCGGCGGCGGGCCGTCGAGCTGCAGATCGACGGTGAGCGTCTCGCCCACCAGGTAGTCGCGGTGGGCGGTGGCCGCGTCGAGCAGCGCCGGGTCGCCGGAGAGGGCAAGGTCGATCCGGTCCTCGACCGCGAGGCCGGCGCTTTTGCGGGCGTTCTGCACGGCGTGCACGATCTCGCGGGAGCGGCCCTCGCGGCGCAGGTCGTCGTCGATCGCCAGCTCCAGCGCCACCGCGTGGGCGCCCTCGCGCTCGACGCTGTAGCCCTCGGGGGCCTTCATCGTGAGGATCACGTCCTCCGCGGTCAGCGTGTGCTCGCGCCCGGCGACGGAGATGCCAAGGCTCGTCCTGCCGTTCTCGCCGGCCACCGAAGCCGGGCGACACGCGCCTTCGGCTCGCGTCCCCGTTTCGGCCAGCACGGCAGCGGCGACGGCGGCCGGGTCGAGCGCCGCGATCGCCTCGGCGACGAGCGGCATGTCTTTGCCGAACAGCGGCCCCAAACGTCGGTAGTTGGCCTTCACCTCGTAGCGCCCCAGCTCCTCGGCTCCCGTCACGAACCGTATGCGGCGCACGTTCAGCTCCTCGCGCACCACGTCCGCCAGGCGCTCGATCGCCGCGCGCTCGCGTCCGTCGGCGACCACCACCGCCTCCGCCAACGGCTGGCGCACCTTGATCTTCGCTTGCCCCCGCGCGCCCAGGCCGAGCCGCACGGTCTGGCGCGCGATCGCCATCGCCTCCTCCAGCGCGCGGTCGCGCGGGGGCAGGTCATCGCCGGCGGGGAAGTCGCAGAGGTGCACGCTGTCGAGCGCGCCGTCGAGGTTGTCGTAGATCTCATCCGCCACGAACGGGCAGAAGGGCGCCAGCAGCTTGGCGATCGTCACCAGGCAGGTGCGCAGCGTCTGGAAGGCCGCCGGGTCGCCGTCCCAGAAGCGCCTGCGCGAGCGCCGCACATACCAGTTGGACAGCTCGTCCACCAGTTCCGCGATCGCGCGCCCGGCGGCGGTCGCGTCGTAGGCATCGAGGCGCTCGGCCACCAGCTCCGCGATGCCGGCAAGGCGCGACAGCGCCCAGCGATCGAGGTCGTCGGCCTGCGCGCGCTCGCCACCGCTCGCGTCCGCCGGCACGCCATCGCCTGCCCCCATCGCCTCGAGCGCCTGCGTGTCGGTGGCTCCCAAAGAAGCGTGGTTGGCGTGCGCATAGAGCACGTAGAAGAAGTAGGTGCTCCACAGCTGCTTGAGGAACAGCCGCACCCCCTCGCCGATCGCCTCTTCGGAGAAGCGGTAGCCGTCCCACGGTTGCTTGGCGGTGAAGAAGTACCAGCGGAACGCGTCGGCGCCGTACTTGTCGATCACCTGGCCCGGCTCCACCGTGTTGCCGCGCGACTTCGACATCTTTTGGCCGTCGGCGTCGAGGATCAGCCCCAGGCACACCACGTTGCGGTAGGGCGCCGTGTCGAACAGCAGCGTTGACACGGCCAGCAGCGAGTAAAACCAGCCGCGCGTCTGATCGAGCGCCTCGCAGATGAAGTCCGCCGGGAAGCGCGCCGGGTCGGCCGTGAAGCGTGCGGCAGCCTGCACCAGTGCGTCGGATGCACGATCGCCGGCGGTCGGTTCGCGGATGGCGTGGACCTTGGCGGAGGCGCCATCTTCGGAGAAAGGCACATGGTGCTGTGCGAACGGCATCGCGCCGGAGTCAAACCACACGTCGATCACCTCCGGCACGCGTTTCATCGGCTGCTCGCAGCCGTCGCGTGTGCAGGTGAACTCGACTTCGTCCACGTACGGGCGGTGGTGATCGGCGAGCGACCGCCCCGACCGCTCCTCCAGCTCGGCGAACGACCCGATCACGTGCAGGTGTCCCTCGCCGCAACGCCACACCGGCAGCGGCGTGCCCCAGTAGCGCTCGCGCGACAGCGCCCAGTCGACGTTGTTGGACAGCCAGTCGCCGAAACGGCCGTGCTTGATGTGCGGCGGGTGCCACGCCACCGTCTCGTTGCCGGCCAGCAGCCGCTCACGGATCGCGGTGGTTTGGATGTACCAGCTCTTCTTGGCGTAGTAGATCAGCGGTGTGTCGCACCGCCAGCAGTGCGGGTAGGAGTGCTCGTAATCCTCGCGCTTGAACAGCAGCCCGCGCTTGTCGAGGTCTGAGATCAGCTCCTCGGCGAGCCGCGGGTCCTTGACGAAGCGGCCCTCGTAGGAGCGTCCGTCGTGGGAGCGCACGCGCTGGTCGTAGGTGCCGTCGGGCTTGACCGGGTTGAAGAGCAAGCCCGGCCGCTGCGGGTCGAGCCTGCCGCCGGCGACCATCACGTTGAAGTCGTCCTCGCCAAACGCCGGTGCGATGTGCACGAGGCCGGTTCCGTCCTCGGTGGTCACGAAGTTGCCGGCGACAATCGGGAAACCGCCCTCGGGGCCGGTGTTGAAAACCGGGCCTTCGTAGGTGGCGCCGACCAGCGCGCTGCCGGGGAACCGGTCGAGGATCTCCGCGTGCTCGCCCAGCGCCTTCTCCACCAGCGGCGCCGCCACGATCAGCGTCGCGCCGCCGCTTTGCGCGCGCACATACTCCACGTTCGGCGCCACCGCCACCGCGCGGTTGCCGGGCAGCGTCCACGGCGTGGTCGTCCAGATCAGGAGCGCGTCGCCCTCATGCAGCGGACCCTCCGGCGTGAAGATCGGCAGCCGCACATACACCGACGGGTCGATCACATCCCTGTACCCCAAGGCCACCTCGTGCGAGGAGAGCGCCGTGCCGCAGCGCGGGCAGTACGGCACCACCTTGTGCCCCTCGTACAGCAGCCCCTTGCGGTCGATCTCCGCGAGCGCCCACCACACCGACTCGATGTAGGTCTCGTCGAGCGTGCGGTAGGCGTGGTCGAGGTCGATCCAGAAGCCGATCCGCTCGGTGAGGCGATTCCACTCCTCCAGGTACTCGAACACCGACTCGCGGCATTGCGCGTTGAAGCGCTCGATCCCGTACTCCTCGATCTCCGCCTTCGAGCCGATCCCCAGCTTCTGCTCGACCGCGATCTCGACCGGCAGCCCGTGGCAGTCCCAGCCGCCCTTGCGCTCCACGCGGTGGCCGCGCATCGTCCGGTAGCGCGGGAAGATGTCCTTGAACACGCGCGACAGCACGTGGTGGGCGCCGGGCAAACCGTTGGCGGTGGGGGGGCCCTCGTAGAACACCCACGGCTCGGCGTCCTCGCGCATCGCCAGCGACTGCGCGAACACCTCCCGCTCGCGCCAGCGCGCCAGCACCTCCAGCTCCATCGCCGGCAGCTCTCGGTGGGGATCGACCTTGCGCGGGGGGACCAGCGGGTGTCGTGTGGAGGTCGTCACGGGCCGGCTCATTGTAGGTTCCAGCCATATGCGCGTTCTCGTCAGCGGTCACCGCGGCTACATCGGCGCGGTTCTGGTGCCGCTGCTGCTGGACGCCGGCCACACGGTGGCGGGGCTCGACTCCGACCTGTACGAGGGCTGCGACTTCGGGGCCCAATCCGGGTCAGAGGTGCCCGCCATCCGCAAGGACGTGCGCGATGCCACGCCGGCCGACATCGAGGGCTTCGACGCGGTGATCCACCTCGCCGCGCTCTCCAACGACCCGGTGGGCGACCTCAACCCCGAGTGCACGTTCGCGATCAACCACCGCGCCTCGGTGTCGCTCGCCGAGGCCGCCAAGCGGGCCGGCGTGGAGCGTTTCCTGTTCGCCTCCTCCTGCAGCCTCTACGGGGCGGCTGGCCAGGATTGGGTGGATGAGACGGCGCAGTTCAACCCGGTGACGCCCTACGGCGAATCGAAGGTGCTGTCCGAGCGCGACATCGGCGCGCTCGCCGACGACTCGTTCAGCCCGACGTTCCTGCGCAACGCCACCGCCCACGGCCTCTCCCCGCGCCACCGCGGCGACCTGGTGGTGAACAACCTCACCGCCTTCGCGTACGCCACCGGCGAGGTGCTGATGCAGAGCGACGGCACCCCCTGGCGGCCGCTGGTGCACATCGAGGACATCTCGCGCGCCTTCCTCGGGCTCATGCAGGCGCCGCGCGCGCGGGTGCACAACGAGGCGTTCAACATCGGCGCCGACGCGGAGAACTACCAGATCCGCGACGTCGCCCAGATCGTCGGCGAGGTGGTGGACGGCGCGCGGGTCGCGTTGGCCGCCGGCGCCGGCCCTGACAAGCGCAGCTACCGCGTCAGCTTCGCCAAGCTCCACCACGCCTTCCCGGAGCTGCGCCCGCAGTGGACGGTGCGCTCGAGCGTCGAGCAGATGCTGGCCGCCTACCGCGACAACAACCTGACGATCGACGAGTTCGCCAGCCCGCGGTTCATGCGGATCGCCCGCCTCAAGGAGCTGCTGGCGGATGGGCGACTGGACGCGGAGCTGCGCTGGAGCGCTCATACCATCTGTACGTAGCGTCCAGTCCGTCCTGGAGATCCCATGCCGGCGTCCACCCCAGCTCCGTGGCGATCGCGCTCGAGTCAAGCCACTGGCGTGTCAGCTCGCCATGCGGGGTGCCGTCCCCCTGCACGTCCGGCTCCAGCTCCGTGCCGGCGATCTCGGCCAGCCGCCCCACCACCTCCAGCACGCTCACCGGCGCGCCGATGCTGGCGTTCCACGCGCGGCCGCGTAGGTCAGGGCGATCGAGCGACTCCGCCACGGCCAGGTAGGCGCCGGCCGCATCCTCGGCGTAGAGGTAGTCGCGCTCCATCAGCCCGCCCGAGCGCAGCGCCGGCCGCCGGCCTTCCAGCAGCGCCCTGATCGTGCCCGGGATCAGCCGCGAGAAGTTGAAGTCGCCGCCGCCGAACACGTTGCCGAAGCGCGTCACCGCCACCGGCAACCCGAACGTGTGCGCGTAAGAGCGCGCGATCAGATCGGCGCACGCCTTTGAGGTGTCGTAGGGGAAGCGCGGCGCCAGCGCGTGGCTCTCGCGGTAGGGCAGCTCCTCGTGCGCGCCGTATGCCTTGTCGGTGGAGGCCACCACCACCCGCCGCGGTGGCGCCTCCGCCAGGCGGCACGCCTCCAGCAGGTTCCACGTCCCGCGCACGTTCACCTCGTAGGTGCGCAGCGGCGAATCCGCGGCCGACCCCACGATCGCGGCGGCCGCCAGGTGGAATACGGCGTCGACGCCGTGCGCGTCGAGCGTGCGCCGCAGCGACGCCGGATCCAGCAGGTCGGCCGCCACGGGCCTGCAGCGCTCGTGCAGCCCCCGTAGGCGAAAGCGCGAAAGCTCCGCGGGCGGACGGTCGAGCACGAACACCTCCGCGCCCTCGTCCAGCAATCGCTCCGTCACCCACGAGCCGATGAACCCCTGGGCGCCCGTGAACAGCACGCGAGTCCCCGCCCAGTTGGCCGCCATGCGCGGACACGATACCTACGATGCAGAGGTGCCCCGCTACCGCCCACACGTGTGAGGCTGCGCCTCTACCACCACCGCGACGGCGCGCGCGTGGCCTACCGCGAGCTGGGCGCCGGGCCGCCGCTGGCGCTGCTGCACTCGGCGATGCTGTCGCACATGGAGTGGGAGCCGGTGGTGCGGCGGCTGTCGGAGCGCTTCCGCGTGGTGCTCCCCGATTTGCCGCTGCACGGCGACTCCGAGGACCGCCCCCGCCACCCCTACACGCTCGACTGGTATGCCGAGGTGCTGGGCGGCTTCGCCGCCGACGTGCTGGGCCCGCGCCCGCTGCTGGCCGGCCATGACATCGGCGCCGAGATATTGCTGCGCGCGGTGGAAAACGGGCAGCTGCACCCGGAGCGCGTGGTGCTGATGCCCAACCGCCTGCATCTCCCCGAACAGCACGCCCGCCTGCGCGCCGCCTGGCGGACTGCCGCCCGCGCCGGCGCGCTCCCCGGAGCGGACCGTATGCTCACCCACGCCGCGCCGGTCGTTTTCTCACCGGCGCTGGGGATGCGCCTCTCCGCGCGGGGCGAGCCGGCGGTGCGCGACCTGGTGCGCCACGCCTTCGCCGACGTCCCCGGCAACCCCAGCCTGGCGCGCTCGTGGGCCAAGTTCGCCCGCCGCTGGCCGCGCGGTACGCAGACGCGGCTGCTGGAGCTGTACCCGCGGATGACCATGCCCGTACTGCTGCTGTGGGCCGACAGCGACCGCCTGTATCCGCTGGAGAGCGCCGAAACGACGCTGCGACTGCTCCCCGACGCGCAGTTGCGGGTCTTGCCCGGCACTGGTTTCCTGATGGCCTACGACGACCCCGTGGGCCTCGCCCGGGAGCTGGTCGCGTTCTGCGGTTGACAGCTGCTGATCGTCCCGCTGGGCCGGCGGCGGTCGAGCGGCCCAGCCGGTGGGCCGAGGGTGCATGCGTGTACATCTTCTTTTTGGACGCCAACCAATTCGAGATCTCATTTCTGTTGTCAAGGTTTGGTTGGTGTCTCTCGATTGAGCATCATCACGCGCGGCTCCACTATGCGGGGCCGGCCCACCCATGCGGCTTCGGCTAGGGTCCCGAGACGAGCGTTCGATAGTCGAGGGGAGAGCCAATGCCAGACAAGCAGCTGTGGGGCGGCGAGACCGCCAAGGCCGTCGAGAACTTCCCGATCTCGGGCGAGACTGTGCCGACTGCCGTGGTGCACTGGCTGGCGCGGATCAAGGGCGCTGCCGCCGCCGTCAACGGCGAGCTGGGCCTGCTCGACAAGCGCCGCGCCGGGCGGATCGAGAAAGCCGCCAGGGAGATCGCCGCCGGCAAGCACGACGCGCACTTCCCGATCGACGTGTTCCAGACCGGCTCCGGCACCTCCACCAACATGAACGCCAACGAGGTGCTGGCGTCGCTGGCAAATGATGGGGATCCCGCCCGCCCCGTGCACGCCAACGACCACGTCAACATGGGCCAGTCATCCAACGACGTGTTTCCCTCGGCCGTGCACCTCGCCGCGCTGGAGGTCGCCCAGCGCGAGCTGCTGCCCGCGCTCAAGCAGCTGGAACGCTCGTTCGCCAAGAAGGCCAAAAGCTTCCAGAACGTGGTGAAGGCCGGGCGCACGCACCTGATGGACGCGGTGCCGGTCACGCTGGGCGCCGAGTTCGGCGGTTACGCCGCGCAGATGGCGCTCGCCCAGGAGCGCGTGCAGGCGGCGCTCGAGCACGTCGGGCAGATCCCGCTCGGCGGCACCGCCACCGGCACCGGCCTCAACACCCATCCGCGCTTCGCCGAGAAGGTGCGCGCGCAGCTGAAGAAGGAGTCGGGCCTGCGTCAGATCGCGGCCCCGCTCGACCCGTTCGAGGCGCAGGCCAGCCGCGACGCGCTGGTGGAGCTGTCGGGCGCGCTGAAGGTGATCGCGGTGTCGCTCACCAAGATCGCGGGCGACCTCGCGCTGATGGGCTCCGGCCCGCGCGCCGGGATCGGCGAGCTCTACCTGCCGGAGCTGCAGAAGGGCTCCTCGATCATGCCCGGCAAGGTCAACCCGGTGATCCCCGAGGTGGTGCTGCAGGTCTCCGCACAGGTGATCGGCAACGACACCGCAATCACCGTCGGCGGCATGCAGGGCCAGTTCGAGCTCAACGTGCGGATCCCGCTGATCGCGCGCAACCTGCTGCAGTCGCTGCACCTGCTCGCCAACACCTCGCGCGCGTTCGCCGAGAAGTGCGTCGACGGCATTCGCGTCAACAAGGCCGGCACCGACGCCTCCGCCGCCGCCACGCTGGCGGTCGCCACGGCGCTCAACGGCGCGATCGGCTACGACCGCGCCACCGCGATCGTGAAGGTGGCCGCCGACTCCGGCCGCCCGCTGCGCGAGGTGGCGCTCGAGGAGGGCGTCGAGGCCAAGGTCTACGACGCCACCATCGACCTGGCGAAGATCGCGCGCGGGAATCGGGGATAGGGCGGCCGCGGGGCTGACGGGTCCCGCGGAGTGCCTGCCACGCGGCGGTGGCGGCGCCGGGGGACCTCCTGGTGGCCGGCGCCCGATCGGGCTAAGGTGACGCCACCCGCCACCGCCGCCAAAGGAGACGACATGCCCGGCTTCGCCATGGTCAACCTGATGGACATCGAGGACGCCGTGGGCGACCGCGCCCCCGGGATCGAGGGTCGGTTCGCGCGCAAACACCTCGATTCCCGCGACCTCGGGATCAGCCTCTTCCGCTACGCCCCCAACCTGCGCAGTCCGGTCGCCCACAGCCACCGCGAGCAGGAGGAGGCGTACATCGTGATCGGCGGCTCCGGGCGTGTGCTGCTGGGCGACGAGACGCAGGAGTTGTGCCAGTGGGATGTGCTGCGCGTGGCGCCGGAGGTGGTGCGCGCCTTCGAGGCCGGCCCGGAGGGCCTGGAGATCGTCGCCGTGGGCGGCCCGCGCCCGGCGGATGGCGACGGGGAGATGGCGAGCGCCAACTGGCCCGACGCGTAGCGCCGCCTGCGAGGCGGCCGTTGCCAAGTTGTCGGCTACACCGCCGGCAATTCTTTGTACAGCCGCGCCACGGCCCGCTCGGCCGGCTTGGGCTGTCCGGCGTAGTCGAACAGCCCCTTGCCGAGGATCCCTTCGATCAGCTTGATGTGCTTGTCCTCGGCGAGCACCGAGCCGCCGTAGTAGCGGGGGTTGAGGGCGAAGTCGCGCAGCACCCAGACGAGCATCCCGCTGAGCGCCGGGTCGGCCTCGTAGAGGCGGATGTGCTGGGTGAGCAGGCGCGTCTGGAAGGCGTAGCTGCCGGGCTGCCCGGGCTTGTTGAGGGCATTGCCTTCGCCGCCGAACTCGCTGATGATCTGCACTTTGCCGGGGAACGTGGCGCTCATCGCGGCCAGGCGCGTCGCGATCAGCTTGTGCAGCTTGGCGGGCTTGTCGCGCAGACCCTCGTACCAGCCGGAGTAGTCGGTCTCGGAGACGGCGTCGACGTCGTTGTAGAACGCCGCTACGTGGCCGGGGTGGGGAGGATGCTCGCCCCACACGTCCGCCGCCACCATCCGCCCGGGGTCGTAGGCGTGCAGCCACTGCGCCATCGCCTCCACATACTGCGCCTGGCCGCCGGGGTGGCCGTTGCCGGCCATCTCGTTGGTGAGGTTCCAGGCGATGATCGAGGGGTGCAGCTGGTCGGCCTGCGCGGTGATGCGCACCCCTTCGCGCGCCCGTTCGGCCAGCTGGGGGGTGGTGCCGGTCCAGTCGCCGGAGGGATCGACGGGCCCGACGCCCTGCCACACGAGGATCCCGGCGGCGTCGAGCCGTTCCAGCAGGCTGGGCGGCAGCGGGTGCTGGGTGCGCACGGCGTTGGCGTCGATCGCCTGCAGCTCCCGCACGATCGTGTCCTCTTCGGCGGCGCCCAGCGCGTCGCCGTGCCCCGGCGCTTCGGCCTGCACGGAGGCGCCGTGCAGCAAAAGCGGCTGTCCGTCGAGGTACATCTTCCCCGCGCCCCACGTGAGCTGGCGCAGGCCGACGCGCGCGGAATAGTTGCTTTCGCCCGGGACTTGCAGCGTCAGTTCGTACAGGTTGGGGCTGCCCGGCGCCCACAGCGCCGGTGCGGGCACGGTGACGGTGGCGGTGAACGTGGCGCTCTGTTCGGCGCCCACCGTTTGCGGCGCGAACGTGACGGGGATCGATTGCCCCGGCCGGCTGAGCGTGCCTTCGGGCGTGAGCGTACGCACGGGGCCGTCGTTGTGGACGGTCACGCCGATCTGGACGGTGGCCTGCGTGGCTGTGGGTGCATCTGGGGTGAGCGTGGTTTGGATCGTGGGATCCTGCAGCTCGCTGGAGCCGATCTGGCGCACGCTCACCATGCCGTTGAGCCCGCCGAAGTTGAACCACGGGCGGTAGAAGCCTTCGTGGGTCTGCAGCAGCGTGTCGCGCCAGTCCACCCGCACCACCAGCGTGTGCGGGCCGGCGCCCAGCGCGTCGTGGAATTCGAACGGCAGGTAGAAGCCCACGTGGGCGCCGAGCGGGTGCCCGTCGACCCACACTTCGGCGAGATAGTTGGCCGACTGGAATTCCAGCGCGTAGGTGCCGGCGGTGGGCGCGGTGAAGGTGGTGCGGTACCACGCCACGCCGCCTTCATAGCGGGCCACCGCCGCGTGCCCTTTGACAGGAGCCGCGTTGGCCGCGTTGGGGACGCTCACCGGCACGCCCCCGAAGTCGCCGCTCCCCCAGCCGCGCAACTGGCCGAGGTTGTGCGGGTCCTGCGCGAGCGTCCAGTTGGTGAGCGCCACCCGCCCCCCCGGCCCTTCGCCGAGGCCGCCGTCGATTTCGCCGGGTGGGCTCTGCGCGACGCGGGCGCGCGGCCCGTCGAGGCCGGCGCGGCTGGTGGGCGCCGCCACCGCCAGCACCAGCAGGGCGGTCAGCGCCGCGATCGTTCTCTTGCCGGGGACGTCGCTGGACACGCCTGTCCATTGTGACGATCGTGAGCGTCGGGGTCGCTGGTTGGGCGCTACGACGCAAGCATCGTTGCGAGCAGCCCTCGCGCGCCGTCCTTGGCGAGTGGTTCGTTGAGGTTGCCGCACTTGGGCGACTGCACGCACGAGGGGCAGCCTGAGCGACAGCCACACTCAGCAATCAGGCGGTGGGCGTCGCGGCACAGCTCTTCGAAACGCGGGAAGGCGGCGCGCGTCAGCCCCACGCCGCCGGGGTGGCCGTCGTAGATGAAGATCGTTGGCGCCCCGGTTTGCGGGTGCAGATTGGTGGACAGCCCGCCGATGTCCCAGCGGTCGCACATGGCGATCAGCGGCAGCACCGCGATCTGCGCGTGCTCGGTGGCGTGCAAAGCGCCCAGCAGCGAGTCGTGCTGAGCGTCGTCGGTCGCGCTCACCGCCGCGCCGCCGGGCCCCCGGTTGCGCCGTGCCTCGCCACTGCCGGGCAGGCAGACGTCGAGCAGCCCCTGCGGGATCTCGAACCACAGCGCCTGCGTGGAGAAGGAGGTTTCGGGCAGGTCGAGCGGCACGAGGTCGATCTGGCCGTGGTCGGCGAGGCGGCGGCGCTGGTAGGCGAGCACCGTGTCGGTCACCGACACCTCGCCGAAGCTGAGCGTGACGCCGAGCGTGCGACGCTGGTCGAGCAGCCGCTCGATGGTGGTGTCGGTGAGACGCTTGGGCTGCGTGTACCAGTCGCCGTCGAACGGCGCCACCAGCGCGCGGCGGCGCTCGAGGTCGAGCTCCTGCACTTCGTAGGAGCGGCCGAGGTGCAGGTAGATGGCGCCCTGGTGCACGGTGGCGAACGCGCGCGCGGCCTCAGTGGTGCCGAGCATCTCCCCCGAGGAGTGCTCGACGATCGCAAACGCGTCGAGCGAGGCGGAGCGCAGCGACACCGTGGCGGCGGGGTAGGCGTCGGCGCGGCGGGGCGCGTAGGTGCCGTCGCGGCGGCGGCGCAGCTGGCCGCGGTGCAGCAGCTGCTCGGCGTAGGCCTCCCAGCGCGGGCCGAGGATCTCGGCGTCGGCGCCCGACAGGGGCCCCTCGAAGGCCGCGCACAGCAGGTGGGCGAGGTGGATCTGGAGGCTCTCGTGGTCGAGGATCGCCGCCTCCACCGGCCGCTCCAGGAACTCGTCGGGGTGGCGGCAGAAGAACTGGTCGAGCGCGTCCTCGCCGGCGACGTACACCGCGAGACCGCGCCCGCGCCGCCCGGCGCGCCCCCACATCTGGCGAAGCGAGGCGACGGTGCCGGGGAAGGTGACGACCACCGCGGCGTCCAGCTCGCCGATGTCGATCCCCAGCTCCAGCGCGTCGGTGGTGATTACCGCGCGCAGCTCGCCGCGCATCAGCCGGCCCTCCAGCTCGCGCCGCTGCTGAGGGGTGTAGCCGGCACGGTAGGGCATCACGAGGTCGGCGAGGTCGGGGGCGTCGTTCTGGAGCTCCTCGCGCACCAGCCGCGTCAGCAGCTCGACGCCGCGGCGCGACTTCATGAAGCAGATGGCGCGTGCGTCGTCGCGCACCAGCCGCGCCAGCAGCTCCGCGGCCTCGCCGAGCGCGGAGCGGCGGGCGCCGAGCGCGGCGTCGGTGAGCGGCGGGTTCCACATCGCGATCCGCCGCCGCGGCGCCGGCGAGCCGTCGTCGTCCACCAGCTCGATCTCCTCCAGCCCGGTGAGTCGCTCCGCCAGCTCCACCGGGTTGGCGATCGTTGCTGATGCCAACAGGAAGCGCGGCGCGGTGCCGTAGGCGGCGGCGATGCGGCGCAGGCGGCGCATGACGTTGGCGACGTGCGAGCCGAACACGCCGCGGTAGACGTGCGCCTCGTCGATCACCACCACGGCGAGGTTGGCGAAGAAGTTGGCCCACGAGTCGTGGTGGGGGAGGATCCCGAGGTGGAGCATGTCGGGGTTGGTGAGCAGTACGCCGGCGCGGCGGCGGATCTGCGCCCGCGTGTCGCGGGGGGTGTCGCCGTCGTAGATCGCCGGGCGCAGACGATCGCCGAGGCCGAAGCGCGCCAGTGCCCGCGCCTGGTCTTGGGCGAGCGCCTTGGTCGGGTAGAGGTAGAGCGCGCGCGCATGCGCGTCGCGGCACAGCACCTCCAGCGTGGGGAGGTTGAAGCACAGCGACTTGCCGGAGGCGGTGCCGGTGGTGACGATCAGCGGCCGCTCCCAGGCGGCGCGCAGCGCGTGCGCCTGGTGGGAGTACAGCCGCTCGATTCCGGCGCGCGCCAGCGCCGCCAGCGCGTCGGGGTGCAGGTCGGAGGGGATCTCGACGAGCGTGGCGGCGGTGGGGCCTTCGAAGGCGCCGCGCACCAGCCGCCCGTCGGCGCGACCCTCGTCGAGCAGCGCGCTCCAAGGCTCGATCGTGCGCTCTATCGCCACCGGTTGCGATAGTAGAGGCGATGCTCCGCACCTACCACCATTCGCGCTACACGACGGCGAGAATCGCGCGCGAGCGCCGCGAGAGCGTGTCGATTTGCCTGCCGGCGAAGGAGTGCGCGGGTACGGTGGGGCGAATCGTGGTGGAGCTGATGAAGCTCAAAGCGGTGGGCGCGATCGACGAGATCGTGGTGGTGGACGCGGCCTCGCGCGACGGCACCGCGGCGGTTGCACGGGTGGCGGGGGCGCGGGTGCTGCAGGAGGCCGAGCTGCTGCCGGCCTTCGGCGCGGTGCGGGGCAAGGGCGATGCGATGTGGCGGGCGCTGTCGGCGATGGACAGCGAGATCGTGTGCTACCTGGACGCCGACAGCGAGGGCTTCTCGGCGCACTTCGCCACGGGGCTGCTGGGCCCGCTGGTGTGCGAGGGAGGGGTGGAGCTGGTGAAGGCCTTCTACCGGCGCCCGTTTGAGCACGGCGGCGTGGCGGTGCCGGATGGCGGCGGACGCGTCAACCACCTGATGGCGCGCCCCGCGCTGGCCCTGTTCTACCCCGAGCTGGAGGCCGTGCGCCAGCCGCTGGCGGGGGAGGTGGCGGCCCGCCGCAGCCTGCTGGAGCGGCTGCCGTACGCCACCGGGTATGGCGTGGAGGTGGCGATGCTGATCGACGCGTGGCGGGAGGTGGGCCTCGCGGGGATCGCGCAGGTGGACCTCGATGTGCACCACAACCGCCACCAGCCGCTGCAGGCGCTGACGCCGATGGCGCACACGGTGCTGGCGACGATCGCGCGGAGACTGCAACGCGAAGGGCGGCTGGCCGAGCTCCGGGACGGCGACGCCGAGTCTGAGCGCCCGCCGCTGGTGAGCGTGAGGGTGACCCGATGAGCGAGGACAGCCGTCAACCGCGATGAACGCCCGCTGCCTGTACCTCGACCTCGACGGCACGCTGCTGGGTAAAGGCGCCTCGCTGCTGCACGACGGCGAGGGGGCGGTGGCGCTGGACGGCGTGAAGGCGGTGCAGACGTGTTTGCGCGCCGGCGTGGAGGTGGTGCTGATGTCGGGCCGGCGCAAGGTGCAGCTGGCTGAGGACGCGCGCCTTTTGGGGCAGAGCTCCTACATCTACGAGGCGGGAGCGTGTGTGGTGATCGACGGCGAGGAGCACTGGCTGACGGGGAACATGCTGCCGGGCGAATTGACGATCGCCCAGCAGATCGAGCGCTCGGGCGCGCCGGCGCTGCTGCTGGAGCATTACGCCGGCCGCCTCGAGCACCACGACCCGTGGCACACCGAACGCGAAGTGTCGCACCTGTTCCGCGGCCTGGTGGACGCGCACGAAGCCGACGAGCTGCTGGCGGCGCATGGCTATGAGGGGTTGCGGCTGGTGGACAACGGCAATGTGAGCACGCGCTCCCCGGCGCTGGCGGAGCTGGAGCAGGTGCGCGGCTACCACCTGGTGCCGGCGGGCGCGTCGAAGGCGGGTGCGGTGGCGTTCCACCGCCGCGCGCACGGGTACGCCCGCGAGGAGACGTTCGCGGTGGGCGACTCGCGCGAGGACATGGCGTGCGCCGCGCACGTGCACACCTTCTGGCTGGTCGCCAACGCCCACCTGCGCGACCCCACGATCAGGAAAGCGATCGCCGGCTACGACAACGTGCGCGTGTGCGAGGCCGGCAACGGGGCGGGCGTGTATGAGGCGGTGGTGAGCACGCTGATGGCGGGGTAGGGTGCGCATCCGCGCGAGCTTGCGATCCTCCCGCGCCGGGCAGGCGTGGGGCATCCATGCCCCACGATCGCGGCGGGCCCACTACGCGTCGATGATGCCAGCGCGCTTCTCCTCCTCGTAGAGGCGTTCTACGACGAACTCCTTCAGGAGTGTCTGGTAGCCGGTGTTGTGGAGGGCGGCGAGCGTCTTCAGCCGCTGGAGCGTGAACTGGTCGAAGCGGATCGCGACCGGGGTGGTGCGGCCGGGGCGGATGCTGTCCTGCATCTCCAGTATCCGCGTACGACGACGTTGCTGCTCGGCGAATTCGTCGGGATCGAGCTTCAAGCCGAACGCAGGATCGACTTCTCCCTGCTTGGTGCGGTGGCGAGTGGGTGGCAAATGTGCTCTCCTCGGTGTGGTGTGGTGTGGT
>DATMLP010000008.1:0-57492 GCA_035570415.1 Solirubrobacteraceae bacterium
GCCGAGGCGCACGTCCAGCACGACAAAGATCGACCACACGACGACGAAACTCCGGGGCATACGACTTCGGCATGACAGCTCCTCGCATTCATGCCGCCCACCCTCTCACAAACCGAGTCCATGAACCAGGGACCAGATCAAGCTGTCCGCCAAAGGGGGTCCACTTATGCCCATACATTGTCGGGCTCTCGACAGATATGCACGCACTCGGGCGCGAGCGTTTTGACGGTAAGGTCGGACAGGACGGCGCTACGCGCCTTGCGGTAGGCAGCGGGGTCGATCTTGCCCCCGTCTGTTGCGCGGGCCATCATCATGTGGAGTAGTTCGTTCGCGGCCGTGAACGTCGGGGACTGCTCGGGCATCGTAGTGGCAGCTTGCCATGCCTCCGCGATTCGCGCCGTAGTGCCACGTTCGCGTGCCGAGAGAAGCGGCGACAGCGATCGCTTAGGCGGGGCGAGGGCGGCTACGACAATTTTGCTGCAATCGTGCTACAATACGGGGGTGTCGTCTTCTGCCCTAGCTCCGCAGCCTTTGATCCGCGAGGCGGTTTATCTGCATGAGATCGCGCAGTTGACGGATGCCGATATTGCTCGTGCGACTGGTGTGGCTCGCAGTACGGCTCGGGCATGGCTTGCGCATACACGGTCCCCTACGGGTGAGCGGGCTGAGCGGCTGATCGAGCTGTCTGCGCTCGTGGAGCGGCTGGCGCGTGTGATGGAGCCGTCCTACATCGCCGTATGGCTAAGAAAGCCCGTGCCGGCGCTTGAGGAGCACAAGCCGATCGACGTGATCGCCAGCGGCGACTACATGCGCGTGGCCGAACTGGTCTCTGCGCTCGAAGAGGCCTCCTTCTCGTAAGGCTCGTAGTAGTGGCGGCAGATGTTCAGCGCGTTTCGGTCGCTGGCTCGTGGTGGCGGCAGACTCCTCATGGCGCCGATCCCTTGTGGCTGGCCTTGCCGCCATCCAGTGGCCGCTGGCAACATGGCAGCACGTTGGCCGCGATCTATCTCGCCGACGAGGAGTCCACAGCGTGGGCGGAGTGGTACAGGGTGCTTGCCGAGATCGCGCTGCCGCCGACTCACGGGATGCCTCGTGACCTGTGGCGTTGGACGATCGCGATGAGCGACATCGCTGATCTCTCCACTCCGGCCAAGCTCGCTTGTCTCGACCTCCCGGTTCCCCTTCCCGGCCGGCGGACCTGGCCATCGTTCCAAGCCGCCGGAGAGGATCTGTTCCGCGAGGGGTATCGCGGAGTGCTCTACCCGAGCGCTGCCCGGCCGGATCACAGGCGCTATGCCTATTCCGCGAGAGCATCCTCATCCCGGGCGCGGACCCGGTGCGTCCGCCCATCATCTATCGAGACCCACCAGCACCGCCCATCGGCCTGCGCACCTGAGGCGACCTCGGCAGTTGGGCCTCGATTGGCGCCAGCGCGGTCTGAAACCGATATGACGTTTGCGAAACATTTGCACGCGCCCCCAAAAGCCAGTATTTACGGGCACTTCAACCGATCGCCCCGACCAGTTCATGTGGCTGCGTTTCGCGCGAAGGTTTCGTTTCGGCGATGTCGGGGGTTAGCTCGGGTGTGATCGTGGCGCCGAGATATCCAGCGCCGGAGCCTCAAACGCTGGGTTCGCCCACCGTCCGGTCCTCTCCATAGACAATTGTCGGCGATAAGGCTGTCTGCCAAAGGCGGTCAGACACTTGCCTTGTCGGCGAAGCGCTGTCGAGCTGCTTGTCGGGATACTCCGAGGGCAAGCGCTATGTGGTTCCAGGACCGGCCGCGTGCCCGAGCGAGGAGGACGGCCTCCCGCAAGCGGGCATCATCGGCTCGCACTGCCTCAGCGGCGGTGGCGATCTCGCGGAGGTCGTCGGTGACTTCGACTTGGGCTGTGTCGGGGTCCAGTGAGTCGGCGAGCTGCTCAAAACGGCTCGCGGCCTGCTCGATTTCCTTGTCTGTGTGGCGGGTCATTGTCACCTCATCCGAGAAAACGGTGGAACTTTGGCCGCAGGGGTTGGGCGTGGATTACAACGGGGTCGTCGCCCTCTATGTCGAGGACGCCGATATCGAGCAGCGCCCCGTCTGCGGCTGGGCCGATGAGCATCATCAGGTCGTCGTCCAGAAGTATCCGTCTCATCGCGTTGCGCACGGCATGCCAGATGTCTGGGTCGGTGATCCCGTGCTTTCGTGCTGGCTCGCCGATCCGCACCTAGACAATATAGCTTGTCTAGTGGACAATGTTGTCGACCGCGCTCGTTGACGACTGCCGGCTACGGCAGGCTTAGGGGCTGCGTACGCACGATCACGAGGTTCGCCCACCGTCTGGTCCTCTCCACCATCTTGACGAAGGTCGCACCGGCCCGGCCCCTGAAGGGGCTGGGCCTTCGGCGTCCTTGGGCGAGGATCGTGTTGCTCGGCTCGTTGCTGCGTTGCTGGAGGACGGCCGATCGAGTGGGGATCGCATGCCGCCCTCCGGGGAGTTCGGGGACAGGTAGCCGCTCTCAAAGCCCTTTCTCTAAGGGCTGGCAGGCGTCAGTCACGACACGGGATCAGCACAGCGCGCGCCCGCAACGATTACAAAGCCTGACATTATCCTTGTCGAGCCTAGACTACCGGTAGCGATAACGCCATTCAGCATCGACCCATCTAATCCCGACGAGCTTGCCGCCAAGCTACCTGAGCTTCAACACCTTTACGAGGCGAAGCTTGTGGAGCAGCGGGCACTCAACGACTACGTGGAGCATCTGCGCCGCCTCCTTGGATTCGCCTCGGGTGTCTCCCGCGGCCGACTCCAGCGAGGCGAGCAGGTGCAGACGGCCGAGAGCGAGCCGCGACGCAGACGACGCGCAGCACCTGCTCAGGATCGCGCTGTACGTGCGCTCGAAGTGGCCTCAGCCGAGCTTGGGGAAGTGCGCTTGGTCCAACCTCCCTCTACAAGTGGATGCGCGAAAAGGGCATGGAGACCCCCAAGGATGCTGGGTTGCTAGGGACGAATCTGCACGACGCATGGAGAGCCGGCAGGATCATGCGAGCACCCAATGGCGTCTACACACCTCTTGACGGCACTGGCCAACTGGAATGGGATCGACCACTCACCGATTACTACTATGCGGCCGAGATGGGCTTTCCGGTGCCTGGGAGTTGGTCCCCCGCTGACGGATGACATCCAAGGGCGACCGACTACACATCATGTGGCCCCACCTGACATTTGCCGAGTTCGCATTGTTCGCGGGCCTGCGAGCGGCCTGGAAGGTGCCTGACTGGGGGTTCAAGCTGCTCGGCCTGGCTGATGCGCTGAGACGGTTCTGCCGACACTAAGCTGCTCTGCCGACCGGGACCGCGACCATTCGCAGCCGTTCATCGTGCTGCCGACCGAATGGCTACATAGGATGTCTGTAGTCAGGGGCTGTCGCACAAGCGGCATTCGCAGATACCACAGTCCGCAACGGAACTCCCACAAGTCCACCAAGACTACCTAGTTCTCACCAGAGGATAGGTGTTCCGTGTCGAGTGTCTCGCTCGTGTCGGCCCGGAACGTAGCGTACGCTGCCGTCGGAGCCTCACCTTCCTCGAGTTCACGCAGGAATCGCCATCCCAACCTGCGGAGCAGCGCCTCGTCGCGTTTGTATTCTAGATATCTCCGTTGAGGACTAAAGACTTGTACCACGGCAGCGAGCGCGGCCACGACAACGCCTACTACGATCAGCGCAATAGTTATGAGTGTTGACCGACTTCCGCGAGCGACAGCAGCAAGGCCCGCGCTTACAACGCCGAGTGCCCCGGTCCCCACCGTGACAGCTAGAAACATGGTGTGAAAGAGGCCCCTACGGCGCTTCCAGTTCTCAAGCTCCGCCTCATAGCGGGATATGAACACCTCTCGCAGATCGCGGGCAGAGTCGTCTCCGCCTAGTTGTGCTACTCGTTCGCGGATAAGCTTGACGAGCGCTCGACGCTCGTCAAAGGCCTTAACCGGGTCGTTTCGACCAGCTTTCGAGTCCGAGACATTCATATCGGAGATATATCACCAAAGACCCGTGCCGTGGCTTCAGGCGGGGTGAGCCGAGCGGCCACGAACGGTTGGCTCTAGCCGCCGCCTTTACTCCGGTTCTGTCGCACGATCGGCGTTGAGCGCGACTGCCTGCGTTTCAGGCCAGGCCGATCTACGAGTTCAGCACTCGTGCCTTCGCTGCGTCGAACTCACTTTCGCTAAGGGCTCCTGAATCGCGAAGATTCACGAGATCCTTGATTTCAGCAACAATGTTGGTCGATAGCGTTGCCGCTAGCGGCAACGCAGCGTCCTCAACCGCAGTACCCTCGACGTCGGCTTCTAGGTGATGAATAGCCAGTGCTGCTAGTCGGTAGATACCGTGGAAGGCTTTGGCCTGTCGGCGAGTGATAATCGGGACCGCGGGATAGATTTGAAATTGGCTACCGTCCGGTGTCGTAAAGACGGGCATATCCCCGACGTTAGCCTTTAGCTCCAATGACGCGTCCAGCGGCCAGAAGTCATCGTTGGCAATCACTGTAAATACCATGCCATGCTTCACATAGCGCAGCCACTGCGTGGTGATCATGAGGAAGCCGCCCTCAGTGAGGACGCCGTGTCGCACCCGCAATGCGCTGATCAGCGACTCTTCGGGCGCGAGGGTCTCAAGCTTGCTGAAGGCATCCACACCCCACACAACCCTTGGGGACGACGCCAAACATTTCATGCTTGAAGAGGCGCTGAAGATAGGGATTGGCCGTCGCAAAGGGCCGCAAGACCCTCCCCGGTGCCGTCGACCAGGATGTCGAACTCGACGATCTTCCCTTCTCTGATCGTGAATGCGCCGACCGAAAACGGCCGCCCATCCCGTTGCGACACCAACCCGGCCGCTCCGTTCACCAGCGCCCGTCGGACTGTCAGTCCGGCACGCGCCCACATCGCCGCCTGGCCGGCGACCGCCTGCGCGCCTTGCGCGTGGTGGGAGAGCCCGGAGAGTCCGCCGTCGGCTCGCAGCACCACGTCGGGGTGGAGCACCGCCACCAGCGCCTCCAAGTCGCCGGTGCGTCCCGCGGCCAGAAACGCGTCCACCACCTCCCACTGGGCGGCCAGCGAAGCGTCTGGGATCGGCGCGGTGCCGCGCACCCGCCGGCGGGCGCGGCTGGCCAGCTGTCGGGTTGCCTCGGGGGAGCGCTCGACGAGCGGAGCGATCGCGTCGAACGGCATGGCAAACATGTCGTGCAAAACAAACGCCAGTCGCTCCGCCGGGCTGAGCGTTTCCAGCACCACCAGCAGCGCCAAGCCCACCGAGTCGGCCAGCAGCGCCTCGTGCTCGGGGTTGGTGCCGTCGGCGGGGCCCACCACCGGGTCGGGCACACGGCTGTCCAGCGGCTGCTCTCGGCGGGTGGTGCGCGAGCGCAGCATGTTGAGCGCCACGCGGGCGACGATCGTCGTCAGCCACCCGCCCAGATTGTCGATTTGGTTGGCGTCGGCGCGGCTGACGCGCAGCCACGCGTCCTGCACCGCATCGTCGGCCTCGCTGAGCGAGCCCAGCATCCGGTATGCCACCCCTCGCAGCCGGGGGCGCTGCTCCTCGAACCGCTCGGCCAGCCACTGTTGATCGGTCATGTCACGTTCCTCCGTGCTCGCGTGTCAAGGAGATAGACCCGCCGGTATCAAGAGATGTGACCGCGGACGGCCAACAACTGGAGGAACATCATGCAACCACGAATCGACAACCCCGCGCAGACCGTGCCCGGCGCGATGCAGGCGCTGCAGAAGCTCGGCGCCGCCGCCCGGCGCGCCGGCGTGCCGGCGACCACGCTGTATTTGATCGAGACGCGCGCCAGCCAGATCAACGGGTGCAGCGTGTGTCTCGACATGCACTCGCACGGCGGCACGCCAACTGAGAGATGATCTAGTTTTCCACTAACTTCACTTCTTCTTCGAATTTCAGTTTTGTGGCCGGCGTTTCCTCGCCTGCTTTTTCGAACCCGAAGCTTTCGGCTCCTTTGCCTTCGATTTCGAGGTCGGCTTCTTTTGCGCTGGCTCCTTCGCTGTCGATGAGCTTGAACTTGGTGGCTTCCTGTTCGCCTTTTTTCTCACGCGCCTGAACGGTAAATTCTTTCGTCAGTTTGCCTATTTCTGGTTCTGCAACCGAGGCGATCAGCCCATTCTTCAAGGTGAGTTTCTCCAGCGATGTGCATTCGATAGCGACCGTGGCGGTTCCGTAGGTAAGAGCGACTGGTACCATCCCTCGTCGTAATGAGACGGCGGTATCCATAACCATCCCCAAATTACCCACCAGGTGGTGGAGATTTCACCGCTTTTTGCGCCCACCGTATTGCATGCTATGCCGAGGCTTTTGCAGCCGGTGAAACTTATGGTTACTTCCCCTTCTTGGTGTTTTTCACTGTGCCTGCGAGTTTTGTGCTCGTGCATGTTATTTTCCGCGCTGCTCCTGTTTCGTATCTGCTTTCGCCGCTTTCGCCCGTGAAGTGTTTTTTACGAGTTCTTTCCTGCGCTGTTGACGAGCTCCAGTTCCCCGGTCGCCGAGGCTGACGCCACCGCAACCGCGCTCAGCGCGAGCACGGCCGCGAGGGCCAGTGCCGCGATCTTTAGACGCTTCATGTCGTATTGCTCCTTGCTTTTAGGTTGTGGCACCGCAACGCGCTCGGAAACCGTGGGCGCCACAGTGCCGGCTTTATGTATGTTGCTCAGCCATCGGAGCCGTGGCCTGCGCCTATCGGCTCGTTTGGACGGCAGATATTCTACGCTGTACCCTGTACCAAATGGAAGGTCTCTCACTCTGGTCGCGGCGCTCGTTGCTGTCGGTCGCCTCCGACGGCTCCTTCCTGTCGATCGGGTCGGTCGGCTCGGCGCTGTCGGTCGGCTCGATCGGCTCGGTTGGATCGGCCTTTTCGATCGGCTCGGCCGCGTCGTTGGGATCGGTGCTGTCGGCTCGCGCGAGCGCGTCGGTGCTCTCACAGCGCGCCACCGGCGCCATCCTCGGCGACGATCAGCGGCCTGGCCCGGCTGTGGCGCTTGCGGGCATGGTGGTCGCGATCACCGCATTGCTGCTCGTTCGCGGCGGCGAGTAAGCACACCGGCGCCCCCACTGCCGGCGCCCCCGCTGCTACCCCCCTATACGCGCCAGTTCGATCGACACGATCAAAACCACGCGATCGAGGCGACATAAAACAGGCGCTCCACCAGTCCAAACACCTGTTTCAACCGCGGGGCTCTGAGTGCGAGCACGACGCCGATGGCGGCGCCGGTCATCACCCACGGAAGCGCGTTCAGCCAACCCTGCACACCCTGCCACGCGGCTTGGTGTTCGAGGCTGGAGCCGAGTTTGGAGGCGGCGAGGATCACCGCCGCGAAGATGACGATCGCCAAAATCATGTGAACGGTGCCGCGTGCGGTTTGAAAGCGACTGCCGTGCTGGTCGGTGGGGAACGCGGGAATCGCAAAGCGCGCGACCGCCGAGATCGCCAGCATCGCCACCACCAGCGACGGCACCGAAGGGGTGGTTTCGGCAAGCGCCACCGCCAGCGCCAATCCGGCCACGCCGCCGGCCACCGCCTGCGCCCAAAACCACGGGCGATACCGCCCGATCCCGTAGTCGCTCACCGCGTCGCGCACGGGGTTGTACCCCGTCGGCAGCACATGGAGCACCACCAGCGCCAGCGCCTGCACACCAACCGCCACAGCGGCGACGATGCTGAACGACTCAACCATCTCCGGCCCCCTTCGCACGTGGTCTCGGACGTCCGGCTCCCGTTCGCCCCAAACTATCCCACGGTCCTCCTCGGGTCGCCAATCGAGCGTGGTTGTGGGTCGGACGCGCCGCATGCGGCGCGTCCCGCCCGGCCGCATGCGGCCGGGCGCGGAACGGCCACATGTGGCCGTTCCCGCCGCCGCGCATGCGCGGCGGCGCAGGGTGGCGCATGCGCCACCCTGAACAGCACCCGGCACGCGCCGGGCGCTGATAGCTTTATCCGCGGCCGTTTCACTCCCGAGGAGGAGGCGTATGAACAAGCGCATTGTGGTGCTGGGCGCCGGTTTTGGCGGATTGGAGCTGTGCACGACGCTGTCGGCCGCCGCCGGCGAGCAGCTGGACGTGACGCTGATCGACAAGGCCGACTCGTTCGTGTTTGGGTTCTCCAAGCTGGATGTGATGTTCGGGCGCACCACGCCTGCTGCGGTGCGGCTGCCGTACAGCGATTTCGTCAAGCCGGGTGTGCGCGTGCTGCGCGAGACGGTGACCGCGATCGATCCCGAGGCCCGGCGCGTGACCACCGACGCGGGCGTGCACGATGCCGACGTGCTGGTGGTGGCATTGGGCGCCGACTACCATTTCGACGCCACCCCGGGCTTGGCGGAGGGCGGCAACGAGTTCTACTCGGTCGCCGGCGCCGCGCGGCTGGCGGCGATCATCCCCACGTTTTCACAGGGGCACGTGGTGATCGGCGTGTGCGGCGCGCCCTTCAAGTGCCCCCCGGCGCCCAGCGAGTGCGCGTTGCTGTTGCACGACCAGCTGGTTGCGCGCGGCGTGCGCGACGCCTGCCAAATCGCGTTTGTGATGCCGTTGGGCACGCCCGTGCCGCCCTCCCCGGAGACCTCGGCGGCGCTCGAACGGGAGTTTGCCGCGCGCGGTATCGAGTTCATCGCCGGGCGCCGCATCCGCGCGATCGATCCGGCGCGCAAAACCGCCACGCTCGACGACGGCGCCGAGCTGGCGTTCGACCTGTTCCTCGGCGTGCCCGCCCATCGCGCCCCCGACGTGGTGCTGGCCAGCGGGATGGCCGAGGGCGGCTACATCCCGGTCGACTCCGCCACGCTGCGCACGCGCTTCCCGGGGGTGTACGCGGTGGGCGACGTGGCGACTGCGGGCGTGCCCAAGGCGGGCGTGTTCGCCGAGGGCGCCGCCCGCGTGGTGGCGCAATCGCTGCTCGCCCAGCTGCAAGGCGGCCCGCCGCCCGAACGCCACCTGGGGCGCGGCACCTGCTACATCGAGTTCGGCGCGGGTCGCATCGGCAGCGTCGACATCGACTTCCTTTCCGGTCCCACCAAAACCGGCACCTTCCACGCCCCGTCGGCCGCGTTGATGGCCGACAAGCAGCGTTTCGGCGCCAGCCGGCGGGCGCGCTGGTTTGGGGCGGCGTCGTAGACGCGCGATCGTGACGGCCCTTGTCGTGGCGGCGCGCCGCCCCTACGCTCGCGCCCCCGCCTGCGGATCCAGCCGCGACATGCTGACGGCGACGTTCAGCTGCGAGGTCGCAAGCGGCGGGCCGCGGAACAGGCCCTTGACCGGCGGTACGTCGGCGTAGAAGCGGCCGTGGCCGATCTTCACATGGGTGTCGCCCGCCAGGCGGCGGTTGGTGGGGTCGGCGCCCACCCACACCGGCTCGCCGCGGCTGGGCTGGAGAGGGTCGCCGGGCAGCAGCACCTCCAGCCACGCGTGCGTGTCGACCTCCACCGAGTCGCTGCTGCCGTCGGCGGGCGCCGCCCACAGGTAGCCCGACACGTACCGCGCCGCAATCCCGCAGCGGCGCAGCAGCACCAGCGAGAGGTGCACGAAGTCCTGGCACACGCCCGCGCCGGCGCGCAGCAGGTCGGCGACGGTGGAGCCCACATAGGTGACGCCCGGGCGGTAGTCGAAGCGGTCGGGCACCAGCTCGCACAGCCGCTGCACCGCCGCCAGCGGCGTGGGCGCGTCGAGCGCGCGCGCCAGCTCGTCCAGCCCCTCGATCGCCGGCTGGTCGTGCCACGGCAACCCAAACTCCCCGGCGGCGTCCTCGTAGGCGCGGCTGCGCAAGCTCGCCCACGAGCCCTCCGGCGGGGACGGGGGCTCGGAGGTGACCACCCGCGCGCGCACGTCGATCGTCAGCCGGTCGTGGTCGGTGGGCACGCCGAACTCCAACACCTCCGTGCCGAAATAGTCGAGGTGGCGGCTGACGCGCGCCTCCGGGTCGATACGCGTGTGAAACTCGTCGCAACGCTGCGAGGAGGTGGTGGCGGGCCGCACGCGCAGCGCGTTGAGGTTGTCGCTCACCGCCCCGCCGTAGCGGTACTCGGTGAGATAGCGGATCGCGAAGTGCATCGTCAGCCCGATCGCTTCACAAAATGAATGGTTGGCGGCCAAAAATTACATACACACATACCCACCCTCTCATCGCCGCTCCCCCGCCGGCGTGGCGCCGGCGAAGTAGCGCTCGGCGACGTCCTGGTCGAGGTGCGCGAGCTCCTGCTGGGTGCGCTCGCAGATCCCGCTCAGCTCGGCCCCTTCGGGCAGCGCGCGGCGCTGAAAGTCGAGGTCGGCGGCGAGCCGGCTGACGCGCAGCACCGGCTTGGAGTTGCGGGGGCCGGCGTCGGCGGCGGTGAACACCTCGTGCAGCGTGTCCACGCACGCCGCCACGCTGTCGGGGTAGGCGCGCTCGAACAGCAAGAAGCGCGCCACCGGCTGGGCGTTGGGCGGCGCGGTGACCGCCCGCAGGTAGGCGTGAAAGCCGCCCACCGCCTGCAGCAGTATCAGCGCGTGACCGTCGGCCGGCGCCGCTTCGCCAGGCGGGAGCGCCACGCGCAGCATCCGCAGCACCATGTCGGCCACCTCGATCATCCCGCCCGCGTCCAAGAAGCACTTGGCTTCGTCGCGCAGCATCGAGCGCGCGGCCATTCCCCAGATCAGCGCGGTGCGCTGCTTGACGTACTGCGAGGCCAGATACGGGCCGGCCGGCGCGGCGGGGTCGGGGCCGCCCCACTCGCCCAGCCGTGGCGCGCCCACGCCGGCTGCCCGCCACCGCGCAAGCCCAGCGCGGTGGTGTTGATCGCCTCCCACATCTCCGCGCTGATCACGTCGCGCACGGTGCGCGCCCCCTCGCGGGCGCGCTCCACGCTGGCCAGCATCGAACCCGGCCGGCGCGCGTCGAGCATCAGGCCGCCCAGCGGGCCGGCGCCGTCGGCGCCGCCGGTCTCGGTGTGACCCAAAATCGCCAGCAGCCCGTGCGAGCCGAAGCCGACGCCGGGGGCGCGGTCGGAGCTGCCTTGCAGCTCGGCCTGGAACACGGCCTCCACGGCGCGCGCGGTGAACTCGGCGCGCGCGAGGTTGCGGCCCAGCCAGTACAGCTCGTGGGCGATCCGCGCCAGCATCGGCTCACACCTCGCCAGGGCCGCACCCGGAGCCGCCTGGAGGCTGGTTTGGTTGGCGCTGGTTTGGGGGACGTTGTGTTCCCCCGATCGGGGCCGTGGGGTTGTGGTGCAGCGGGTAGTGCCGGCGATTCTGCTGCTGTTGCTGCTGCTGGCCGGTCCACTCGCCGTAGCGCAGGTCGGGCAGCGCCGGCGGCAGCGTGTCGGCAATCGTCGGCCCCGCCCGGTCGGCGTCGTCGCCGTCCTGCAGCACCCACGTGTCCTTGGAGCCGCCGCCGCGCGAGGAGTTGACGATCATCGATCCCTCCTCCAACGCCACCCGCGTGAGGCCGCCTGGCACGATGTCGATGCGCTCGCCAAACACCGCGAAGGGGCGCAGATCGACGTGGCGGGGGTGGATGTTGCCATCGTCGTCGACCGTGGGCACGGTGGAGAGGCGCACGAGATCCTGTGCGATCCAGCGGTCGGGGTCGGCGCGGACCACCGCGCGCATGCGCTCCAGCTCCCGCTCGTCGGCGTGCGGGCCGATCAGCACCCCGCGCCCGCCCGACTCGCCGGTGGGCTTCACCACCAGCTGGTCGAGGCGGCCCAGCACGTGCTCCAGCACTTCGGGGTCGGACAGCAGATAGGTGCGGACGTTCTCGAGGATCGGCTGCTCGCCGAGATAGAAGCGGATCATCTCCGGCACAAACCGGTAGATCGCCTTGTCGTCGGCCACGCCCGTGCCGAACGCGTTGGCGACCGCCACGCTGCCGGCACGGTAGGCGCGCACCAGGCCGGGCACGCCCAGCAGTGAGTCGGGGCGGAACTCCAGCGGGTCGACGAAGTCGTCGTCGAGGCGCCTGTACACCGCGTGCACGCGCTCCAAGCCGCGGGTGGTGCGCATGTACAGCACGTCGTCGCGCACCACCAAATCCGACGCCTCCACCAGCTCCACGCCCATCTGGCGCGCGAGGAACGCGTGCTCGAAGTAGGCGGGGTTGGCGGGGCCGGGCGTCCACACCACCACCGTGGCCTCGCTCTCCGCCGATGGCGCCACGGCGCGCAGCGCGCCGAGCAGCAGCTGCGGGTAGTGATCGACCGGGCGCACCCGGTAGGAGGCGAACAGCTCCGGCACCAGCTGTGCCATCGCCGCGCGGTTCTCCAACACGTAGGAGATGCCCGACGGGATGCGCACGTTGTCCTCGATCACCTTCCACGTGCCGTCGCTGTGGCGCACCAGATCGCAGCCGGCCACGTGCGTGTACACGCCGCCCGGGGGGCGGATGCCGTGCACGGCGCGCGCGAAGTGCGGGCAGCCCGCCACCAGCCGCCACGGCACGAGCCCCTCGCGGACGATCTCGCGCGCGTGGTAGACGTCGTCGACGAACGCGTTGAGCGCGCGGATGCGCTGCGCCAGCCCGCGCTTGAGCTCGCGCCACTCGGCGCCGCTGAGCACGCGCGGGATCAGGTCAAGCGGGAACGGCCGCTCCTTGGCGGCGCCCGGGTGGGTGGCGCCCGCTTGGTGCTCGCCGCTGGTCTCGAAGGTGATGCCCTGCTGCATGAACACCGCGTCGCGCCGCCTACCGGCCTCCAGCAGGCCGTCGGGCCCCAGCCGCTCGATCTCGCGCACCAGCGCGGCCGCCGCCGACCGCGGCGTGCCGTCGAGCTCGAACAGCTCGTCCAGAAACGGCGCGCGCGGGCGGTAGTCGAGGAGATCGGGTGTGCTCAGGGCCGAGCTCACCACGGGATTTTCCCGCGCCGTGGGGCCGCCCACCTTGGACTGCTGGCGCAACCGCGGGGGGTGCGACTGGGAAGGCTGTCGTAAGGCAAAAGGGTTGGGAAAGGGGTGGAGGGACTCCCGGCCTGTTGACTCTGCTTGCGGCGCAAGCGAACCCATCCCGGCGGTTGGCCGGAATGGCGCAAACACCGCTCAAGCACACGCCGTCGGCAGTCGATGCGTCCACGATGCCGAAGCTGTCCGTACAACCGGGGGAGCGCGAGCGCGAGCGTCGCGCCGAGGCGCTGCGCCGCCACCGCGCCGACGAGCGCGTGCGCGCGCTGGCGGGCGCCGGCGAGCTGGCATATCTGCGCGCGCAGCTGCACGTGGCATCGCGGCTGACGGCGCGGCTGACGGCGCTGCAGGAGGCGGAGGAGATGGCGCGGCTGGTGGTGGACGAGCTGCACTGCACGTTCGCCTTCTATCTGGCCGCCATCCAGCGCTTCGACCACCGCGACCGGATGCTGCGGCTGATCGCCGGCGCCGGTCCGCTGGCGGAGGTGATGACCGAGTTTCTGCTGGTGGAGCAGCCGGTGCACGAGGGCGTCAACGGTCGCGTGGCCCGCTCGGGCAGCACGGCGCTGGTGCTGGACACCGTCCACGACCCCGACTACATCGTGCGCGACCCCCACACCGACCCGCGCTCGGAGCTAAGCGCGCCGATCTTCGTCGACGGCACCGTGTGGGGGGTGCTCAACATCGAGGCGGCCGAGCCGGGCGCGTTCAGCCAGGCCGACGCGGTGCTGGTGGAGGCGGTGGCCGCCGCGCTCGGCGCCGCCGTGCACCGCGCCGGGCTGGTGGCCGATCTGGAGCACACCTTCACCACCACGCTGGCGGCGCTCACCAGCACGGTGGAAGCCAAGGACGACTACACCGCCTGCCACGGCGAGGACGTGGCTGAGCTGGCCGAGCGGGTGGCGCTGCGGATCGGGCTCTCACGCACGCAGGCGCGCGACGTGCGCTACGCGGCGATGCTGCACGACATCGGCAAGATCGCGGTGCCGTCGGAGATCCTCCTGAAGCAGGGGCCGCTCACCGACGAGGAGTGGGTGGTGATGCGCAGCCACGCAACGGTGGGCGGCGAGCTGGTGGGCCGCATCGACGCCTTCGCCCACCTCGCCCCGGCGGTGCGCTCAAGCCACGAGCGTTGGGACGGCGGCGGCTATCCCGACGGCCTCGCCGGCGAGGAGATCCCGCTGGCGGCGCGCATCATCTCCGCGTGCGACACCTACGACGCGATCGTCACCCACCGCCCCTACCGTCCGGCACGCACGCCGCAGGAGGCCGCCGCGGAGCTGCGACGGGTCGCGGGGGCGCAGCTGGACGAGCGCGCGGTGGGGGCGCTGCTGGACGAGCTCGGTAGCCGTGCCTGACGACGTTGGCCGGCGGCTTTGACCGTGATCGTCCGCGTCGTGCCGCTCGATGTGTCGAATGCGGCGGCGAGTTCTGATCGCTCTGTGCCGCCCCTATCGCGACGGCGGCACCTTCGCCACTCCGGCGACCAATCAGCAGATCGCCGACGAGGTGTTTCTCAGCGTCGACGCGGTCAAGACGCACCTGCGGGCGTTGTTCGGCAAGTTCGAGCTGGGCGATCTCGGCCAGAACCAGAAGCGCGCCAGGCTCGCGGAGTGCGCGTTCCAGCTCGGTCTGATCTCGCAGCGCGATCTCGACTGACATCGCCTGCTCACGGGTTTTCTGAAACCGTGGTGAGCGCACCTAGCGCTGGACGCCGATTCGTCGCCTGATCTGACATGCCGGGTCGCGTGAGCCGGGATGCACTTCCGAGCGCGAGCGCCGCGGCTTGCGCCAGCTCGCCTGCGCCCGCGTAGCGCTCCGCGGGGTCCTTGGCCATGCCGCGCGCGATCACCTCGTCGATCTCCTCCGGGAGATCGGGCCGCATGCGGCTGGGGCGGGGAGGTAGAGCGCTGACGTGCGCCCACATGGCTGTCGCGCTGACGTGCGCCCACATGGCTGTCGCGTTGACGTGCGCCCACATGGCTGTCGCGTCGGTGTCTCGGGGGGAAGGGAGTCTCACCGGTCGGGTGATCGAGATCCACACCTTGGGTGGATGGCCGAGCGCGTCCCCAGAAGAGATGCTGCTTGCAAGTCAACTCGAAGGAGCTCGAAAGGCACGCTCACCTCTCCCGGGCGCTCGCAAAGTGTAAGAAGATCAAGAGTGCCACAAAAAGCACCGCGTGCAAATCCACAGCTCGACGTCGCTACCAACTCGCGGTTCAGTGCACTCGCCGGCGACGATTGACCAGAGCACTCGCGGTCTGCAAAACCTCGATAACGCCGATAGACGAAAAGCGTGCGTGTCCACGGCCGAGCGGCGATATGGTTAACAGATATTGGACAGCTTGCCCGACTGAGGAGTACGTGGCGGGTGCTATGTGATACGCGCTCTTGTCTCTGTGCTGCTGAGCCTTGCGGTGGCGCCGGCAACCGCGGTCCTGTGGAAGACTGCCCCGCATGCAAGCGCACGCGCCGCGGGTGGCGGTGGTGGGACACGTCGAGTGGGTGCGCTTCGCGCGAGTGTCCCGCATCCCCTGCGCCGGCGAGATCGTGCACGCGCGCGAGCCCTTCGAGGAGCCGGCCGGCGGCGGCGCGGTGGCCGCCGTGCAGCTGGCGCGACTAGCGGGAGAGGCCACGCTGTTCACGGCGCTCGGCGGCGACGAACACGGCCGCCGCGCGGTGGCGCGGCTGGGAGAGCTGGGGGTGGGGGTGCACGCCGTCCCGCGCGCCGACCCGACCAGTAGCGCGGTGACGCTGGTGGACGATGCCGACGAGCGCACCATCACCACCTTCGGCGCGCGCTTGGAGCCGGAGGGCGCCGACACGGAGCTGCCGTGGGAGCAGCTGGGGGAGATGGACGGCGTGTACTTCACCGCCGGTGACGTCCATGCGCTGCGTGCGGCCCGCGCGGCACGCGTGCTGGTCGCCAGCCCGCGTGCCCGGCACGCGCTTGGCTGTGGCGTGCGCCTTGACGCGCTGGTGCTGAGCGGCGGCGACGCGGTCGAGCGCGGCGAGGCGACCCGCGCGCAGAGCGACGCCGACCTGCTGGTCTTCACCGAAGGCGCGCGCGGCGGCAGCTACCGCGAGCGCTCCGGCGCGGCCGGCAGCTGGAAGGCGGCCCCGCCGCCCGGCGACCCGGTTGACTCCTACGGCTGCGGCGACTCGTTCGCCGCCGGCCTCACCTACGCGCTCGCGGCTGGCGTCGCCCTCCCCGACGCGCTCGTGCTGGGGGCGCGCTGCGGCGCCACCTGCCTCACCGGCCGCGGGCCGTACGAGCGGCAGCTGACGCTATCCGCTTGACGGCCACTCGATCCGCGTGGCCAGCTCGTCCCGCCCGAGGTCGATCAGCCCGCTGTGGTCGATCGGCTGGTATTCGTCGTCACGGAGTCCCAGCCAGTCGACCGAGCGCTTGGCGGGATCGACGATCAGCACCTCGTCCACCTCGTGGGCGGCATAGAACGGGAGCTTCTCCCACGACTCGTCATGTGGCGAAACGATCTCCACCACGAGCGGTGCGGTGGCGTGCCAGGTGCCGCCTGTGCCGCGTCGGTGCATGGCGATGCCGGGCACGCGGAAGTCGTCTTCGCCCTCGCCGAGGTTCGACTGGCCGATGACCTCGAAGCCCGCCGCGCGCGCCTTGGGGCCCAGGGTCATGATCACCTGTGCCTCCACCGAGCCATGGCCGTAGTTGGGTGCCGGCACCATATGGAGCACACCGTCCCACACCTCGTCGCCTCGGTCGGCCCCAAAGCGGCGCCGACGCTCCAGCAACTCCTGCAGGCCGGTGGTCTCGGAATCCAGCACCAGTGCGCGCATTTCTCGCAAGGGTAGCGCGCCGCCGGCACGCGCGTTCGCCGACGAAGTTGGCGCGATCGGGCTCACCGCCCAGGGTGGGGCGAGCGCCACACGTACACTGTGTTCACCGTTTTCCCTTCGCGAAAGCGCACCCGGAACGCCAGGGGCACATGTTTCACCGGCGGGCGGGGCACGTCGCTGAGATACAGCGCTTCGCGGTAGGGGCGTTTGTACAGCTCATACCAGGTGCCCAGCCGCAGCTCGCTGCCGGGCGCCAGCACGCGCGTGCCGCGTGTCACCAGGAAGTAGCGCACCGCCGGTTTCACCGGCATCTCCGCGCCGTCCAGTTCGCCCTCCAGCAGCACGCTCCCGCCGCCTGGCACCAGCCGTGCCAAACGCGCGTCGATCGCTTTGATCGGTTTGTACGTCACCTGGTGTTCGTCCGGCTTGCCTTTGGCTGCCACCGCGTTGCCCACCGCCACGGCGCCGCCGATGCCTGCCAGCGTGAGCGCCACCCCGCCCAAGGCCGTCAGCCGGCCGCGGACGGCGCGCGGCGAAGTGGGTGTTTGCGGGGAGGGGGTCTTGCGGGTGGCGGGGGCGGGCTGGTTGGTGTGCTCGAAGGAACCACCCGCGAGGGTGTCCACACGCGATCGGTGTGCAGCGCGGTGACGCCTCCTCACCGCATTCGCCGCCAGCGCCGCGCCGCCGGCCGTCACCACCAACAGCGTCCACCCCAGCGCCAGCCACACGAACATCCCTGCCTGCGAGCCCCACCACATCGTGTACCCGAGCGTCGCCGACAGCCGGCGCGGGGTGGGAGTGGAGGCGGCCACGGCCGCCAGCGCCGGGCACAACACCAGAGCGGTCAAAGCCATCGTCGCCAGATCGCGGCGACGCCGCATGGGTGCGACGATCGCGATCAGCGCCAGCGCCGCCAGCGTCGCGATCGTCGAGTTCACCGCCAGCGCGCTCGGCCTTTCGCGGACTTCGTACTTGCGCTGCCAGCGGCTCTTGGGTTCCTGCAGCCACCACGGCACGATCCCCACCGCTCGCACCATCGCGTGCCATCCCACTTCGTCGCCCAGCGTCTGCTTGTGCTTGGTGGCGCTTTCCATCACCAACGTGAGGTTGCCGGGATGTTCGGTCAGCTGCCCGTCGATCGTCGCGCTCCAGCAGAACGCCAGCACCACGAGCGTCGCCAGCGTCCACCCAATCGCAGCGCGTCGGCGCTTCAGCGTACGCCACACACCCCCGTTCCATCGCGCGACCGTGTCCCACAACCCTCCGCCCGCCCGCGCGTCGGCGGCGCCGTGGCGGTCGAGTGGCGTGGGCCGCTCGCCGTCGAGCGCTCCGGTGGGTGCGTCACCGGTGCGTCGCCGCCTCGCCGCGGTCGCCCCCGCCGCGAGCCCGCCGAGGCCGACCGCCAGCAGTGCCAGCGTGGGGGGGAGGTAGGCGAGATGAGCCTGCACGGCGAAGCTGCCCACCAGCACCGCCAACGGCAGCAGTCGGTATTCGCCGCACGCCACCGACCAGCACAGAAAGATCAGCAGCGTGAACGGGAACAGGCCGGCCGACGGGTTCCACACGTCATGGAAGGTCTCCGCCGCCAGCGACTGGCACATCAGCGCGATCGCCGCCGCTGTCAGCACCATCAGTACGCGGCCTCCACGGCGGCGCGCCAGCGCCACGCAGCCGATGACGCACAGCGTGTTGAGCGCGCCCATTGTGATCGTCATGCCCACATCACTGCCGCCGTACGCGGTGGGCGCCAGCAGCCAGAACAGCATCGGCCCGAGACTGTGCGTCGCCCTGCCGGTGACTTCGCCCGCCAGCGTGTACTGGCCCACCAGCGGCGCGTGCGAGGTGAACACGTCGTGTGCGCGCGTGGCAATGATCCCGCGGTCGGCGACCGGCACCCATCCCGCTTCGATCGCCCGCACGGTCGCGGCGATCACCGGGGTCGCGGCGGCCAGTCCGGCGAGCAGCGCCAGCAGTCGATCGCCCAGCCAGGCGGCGGCACGGACGGACCGGAACCGGCCGCGCGATGTCGTGGTTGGCGTCGGCTGGCCAACGGTGGGGGTGGACGTCTTTTTCGAGACCCCAACCACTTCACAAAATAAAGCTGGTTGGCGCGCAAAAAGTAAACGCACAACCCCGCCCGCCACCACCGCCAACGCCTATCCGGCGCTGGGGCGGTCTCAGCCGTGGGCTCACCCCTCGCGTGACAGGCGGAACGACGCTCACTCCCGCGGCAGGTGCGGCGCCAGCTCGCGGCGCGCGATCGAGCGCTTGTGGACCTCGTCGGGGCCGTCGGCGAGGCGCAGCGTGCGCAGGTGGGCGTACATCCACGCCAGCGGGAAGTCGTCGCTCACGCCGCCGCCGCCGTGCACCTGGATCGCGCGGTCGATCACCTTCAGCGCCACATTGGGGGCCGCCACCTTGATCGCGGCGATCTCCATGCGCGCCTGGCGGTTGCCCACGGTGTCCATCAGCCACGCCGCCTTCAACGTCAACAGGCGCGCCATCTCGATCTCGATCCGCGCCTCGGCGATCCAGTCTTGGATATTGGCGCGCGCCGCCAACGGCTCGCCGAAGGTGACGCGCGACACGGCCCGCCTGCACATCGCCTCCAGCGCCCGCTCGGCCGCCCCCAGCGCGCGCATGCAGTGGTGGATGCGGCCCGGGCCCAGCCGCGACTGGGCAATCATGAAGCCCTCGCCCTCGCCCCCGATCAGGTTGGCCGCCGGCACGCGCACGTCCTCGAACACGATTTCGGCGTGCCCCTCGTGGTCTTGGTAGCCGAACACCGGCAGCCCCCGCACGACCGTCACGCCGGGCGTGTCCAGCGGCACCAGCACCATGCTCTGCTGAGCGTGGCGAGGACCGTCGGTGCGGGTCTTGCCCATCACGATCATGATCCTGCAGTGGGGGTGCAGCACACCCGAGATCCACCACTTGCGCCCGTTCAGCACGTACTCCTCGCCGTCGCGCTCGATCCGCAGCGCGATGTTGGTGGCGTCGGAGGAGGCCACGTCGGGCTCGGTCATCGCGAACGCCGAACGGATCTCGCCCGCCAGTAGCGGTGCCAGCCAGCGCTCGCGCTGCTCCTCGGTGGCGAACAGATGCAGCACCTCCATGTTGCCGGTGTCGGGCGCCGAGCAGTTGCACGCCTCCGAGGCGATGTGGCTGCGCCCGAGAATCTCCGCCAGCGGCGCATAGTCACCGTTGGACAGCCCCGCGCCGTGCTCGGGGTCCGGTAGGAACATGTTCCACAGCCCCCGCTTGCGCGCACGCGTCTTCAGCTCCTCCATGATCGGCGGCTGGCTGTGCGCGTCGCCCGACTCGCGCAGTTGCCGCTCGTACACCGGCTCGGCCGGCAGCACGTGCTCGTCCATGAACGTCTCCAGGCGAGCTTTGAAATCGACGCAGCGGGCGCTGGGCTGGAAATCCATTGGTGTCCTCCTCGGGGGGGGTCGGACCTGTATGAAACCAGGCGCCGCCTCTATGCGGCGCTGCGCGCGGGCATCGCGGCGGCGGGTCGGTTTGATCTCACGCCTGGGGCGGATCGGGTCGGCTGGTGTGCGTGATGTGTTGTTTATCTTTGCGGACAAATACTTCATTTTGTAAAGTATAGGCGCGCCACCGCGTCCACCATCACCCTCAACCTAAGCCTCAGGCTTCGCAAAATCGCACATTTGGCTCCAACTATGGGAACAACTTGCGTCGATCCCGAAAGTTCAGCGGTGACCGAAATGTCCGCCCCAGAGCGCGCATCCGTTCGCTCGAACTTGAACCCATCGTCCGCGACGGATAGAGTTGCAAGTAGAATCGCCAAGTTCTCCGACTCGCGAGAGTCTCGGAGATCTCGATGTCGCCGGGCCGCCATGGTCCGGAGCTACCCGGATCGAGGCGACCTGTCTACGTCAACTTACAGAGGAGAGAGAAGCTGATGATGCGCATGGCATCTACACGCAAGGCGCTGCTGGGCCTTGCCGTCGCCGTTGTGGGCCTGGCGTTCGGTATCGGCGCCACCGTCGTCTCGGCGGCGCCCACCGTCACGCTCAAAGCAGTGCCGGTGCCGATCAAGGGCATCTCCGGCAGCGGCGACATCCTCGGCGCTCCGGCGGCGGTCGAATTCGAAGTCACGATCCGCGGCACGGAAGTCACGGGCGACTCGCCCTCGCAGCTGCGAGGCGTCAACGTGTGGGCTCCCAAGGGCGTGAAGCTCGACACCAACGGGTTCGTCACCTGCACGCTCCAAACGCTCGAAATAAAGGGTCCCGAAGCATGCCCGAAGAAGTCGCAGGCCAGCCCGGTCGGCTCGGTTGAAGCCTCCGACACGATCGCCGGCGAAGCGATCAAAGAGAAGGGCACCGTGCAGGCGTTCTTCGCGCCCAAAGGCGAACTGATCTTCTACGCCAATGCGCCGTCGCCGATCTCGGCGCAGGTGTATGTCGGCGGGACGATCCACCCGGCGAGCGGGCAGTACGCCTACGAGTTCGAGTCGGAAATCCCGCTGGTCGAATCGGTGCCCGGCGCGGCGGCCGTGTCGACCGAAGCGATCGACCTCAAGGTCGGCTCGGCGTTCAAGAAGGGCAAGAAGGTCACCTCCTACATCACGCTGCCCAACAAGTGCCCGAAGGGCGGCTTCCCGCTGAAGGCCGAAATGAAATTCGAGAACGGCGAAACCACCGTGACCGAATACCACGCGCCTTGCCCCAAAAAGAAAAAGAAGTAGCGGCCGTAGGTCTACAGGGAGAGGTGGCGAAGTAACGCCGAAAAGGTAGGCCGAAAGCGACGAGCGCCCGCCGTCCGGCGGGTGCTCACCTGAAGAGGGCGATCGCGAGAGGGGCGACTCCACCGGGAGGAGCCGTCCCCTCGCTTGTAGGGGCAAGAGGAGGAGTGGGACGCAGTGAGCAGGTGGGCTGTCAGCGCAAGCAGGAGCAAAGCAGCAGCGGCGATCGCCGCTGCCCTCTGCGCGTTGGTCGCGCTCGTGGCGATTCTGTTCGCCACGGCCGCCGGGGGCGGTGGCGGCGGCTACACGGTGTGGGCCGAATTCGACGACGCCGGCAACCTGGTCACCAGCGAGAACGTGAAGATCGACGGCGTCAAGGTCGGCACGGTCGGCACGGTTTCGCCCACGCCCGGCGGCAGGGCGGCGGTCACGCTCAACATCGCCAACCCCGGTTTCCAAGACTTCCGCGAAGACGCCACCTGCACGATCGAACCGCAGGCGCTGATCGGCGAGAAGTACGTCAACTGCCTGCCCACCCAGCAACGCGCCGAAGGGGCGCCGCTGCCGCCGCCGCTGGGGAAGATCCCGTCCGGCCAGGAAGGCGCCGGCGACTACAAGCTGCCGGTTGCCCGCACCTCCAGCCCGGTAGGCGTGGATCTGCTCAGCGACATCGGCCACCTGCCCGAGAACCAACGGCTGGCGATCATCCTCAACGAACTCGGCGCCGGCTTGGCCGGGCGCGGCAGCGACCTCAACGCTGTGCTGCACCGCTCCAACCCGGCGCTGCGCGAACTGGAAAAGCTGATCGGCATGCTCGCCGACGAGAACAAGGTGCTGGGCAACCTCGCCGAAGAAGGCGACCGGGCGCTGGCGCCGATCGCGCACGAACGCAAGCAGCTCCAAGAATTCTTCGCGCAGGGCAACACGGTTGCCGAAGCGACCGCCCGCCACAGCCGCGAACTGGGTGTCAACTTCCACGAACTCCCCAACTTCCTGCGCGAGCTGCGCCCCTATCTCAAACGGCTGGAAGCGTTCGCCGAACAGTCGATTCCCACCTTCACCGAGCTCGGCCTCGCGGCGCCCGGGATCAACCGCACGTTCGCCAACATCGGCCCCTTCTCGACCAGCACCACCCAGTACTTCAAGAGCCTCGGCGCCTCCTCCAAGAAGCTCGGCACGGCGGTGGTGGGCACGCAGCCCCTGCTCAAACGGGTCGAGGCGCTCGGCTCCGCCGCCGGGCCGTTCGCCAAGAGCTTCTCCGAACTGTTCGCCAGCCTGCGCTCCACGGGCGGCATCGAGCGGCTGCTCGACTTCATCTTCATGGGCGCCGGCGACGTCAACGGCTACGACTCGCTCGGCCACTTCGCCCGCGCGGTGGCGATCGGCAACAAATGCGCTGCCTACAAAATGGAACTTGAGAAGTCCGAAGCGGAATGCCGTGCCAACTTCTACCCCGGCAGCTCCCCTTCGAGCGCGCAGGCGGCGAGCGCCGGCGCCAAGAGCAGCGACACGACCGTGGCGATGGCGCGCATCGAAGCGATGGTGAAAGGCGCCACGCTGTCGCAGGCGATGGCCGAGTACCCCGGCGACGAAGGCGGCGTTGGCGCGTCCGGCGGACCCGCCGGCACCAGCGCGCTCGCCGCGGGCCTCCCCTCGGCGGTCGCCCAGCCGGTCGGCGGCGCCAGCTCCGGCACCACCTACTACACGCCGCCCAGCGAAGGCTCCCAAGCGGGCGGGATGCTCCTCAACTACCTGCTGGGCAACTGAGCCATGCGCGCGCCACGACACCCGCTTCCCGTTCTCGTATGTGTGCTGGCGCTCGCGCTGTGCGCCGCCGCTGCCGCGGGGGCTTCGGGGGAAACGTCGAGCGGCTCCACCGCCGGCACCGAAACCGTGCCCGCAAGCACCAACACCACAACGACGACCGTGCCGGCGCCCGAAGCGCCGGCGGGCGTGCACGGGCAGGTGGGCGAACCGGTGGCCGAAGGGGAAGGCGAAGCGAGTGCCACCACCGAAACAGTGCCGGCGCCGCCCGCCGAAACCGGCGCGCCCGCTACGACCACGCCCACCACGCCCGCGACTGCGGCCGGTGGCCCCGAAGTGAGCGGCCAGAGACCGCAAACGCCGAGCGCGCCCGGCACCTCCGGCGGCCACGCCAACCGTGGCGCGCAACCCGGCGCGGGCAAGCACACCGGCAACGCGGCCAAGGGCAAGGGCGGCGGGAAGGGCGCCAAGAACGCCGGCGAACACGCCACCGGCGCGCCGGCGCCGCCGCCCTCGACGCTCACGCCGCCGCTTCCCGGCGCGCTGGGGGCTGCCATCGGGGGGATCCCCGACTTCTTCATCGAAAGCTTCCGCGTGCCGCCGTTCCTGCTGCCGATCTACCAGGCGGCGGGGGCGGCCTACGACATTCCCTGGCAGGTGCTGGCGGCGATCAACGAGGTGGAGACCAACTACGGCCGCGACCTCTCCGTCTCCAGCGCCGGCGCGGAGGGGTGGATGCAGTTTTTGCCCTCCTCGTGGGCGCGCTACGGCGTGGACGCCACCGGCTCGGGCTACGAGGACCCCTACAACCCGGCCGACGCGATCTTTGCCGCCGCCCGCTACCTGGAGGCGGCCGGTGGCGCCGGGCACATCCGCGAGGCGGTGCTCGCCTACAACCACTCCGCGGCCTACGTGGAAGCGGTGATGCTGCGCGCACAGCTGTTGGGCGGCACGCCCCCCGAACTGCTGAGCGCGATCAGCGGCCTCACCGAATCGCGCTTCCCGGTGCACGCCGAAGCGCACTTCAGCGACGGCTTCCCCGCCGACCCCGCCGACCCCGCCAAGACGCTGGCCGGCACCGTCATCTACGCCCCCGCCGGCGCCCCCGTGATCGCGGTGCAGGACGGCGAAATCACCGCCGCCGGCGACTCGCCCACGCTGGGCCGGTATGTGTCGCTGCGCGACGCCTACGGCAACACCTACACCTACGCGCAGCTGGGCGAAGCGGCCACCGTCTACCCGGTGCTGGAACCGCGCGTCGCCGGCGTCAGCGCCAGGATCGCCCACCCGGGCGGCGGCGCCGGGGTCGGTCCCGCCCCGACCGTGCCCGCCAGCGCCGGCGTGCAGCCGCACTCGCCGCTCTCGCAGGCGGCCGTCACCACCGGCCTGGCGATGGGGGCGGCCAACGCCCTGGAAACGCCGCCGGCGCCGCACCCCACCACGCCGCCGCCCACGCTCCCCAAGGCGTCGGCCGGCAACGCGACGGGCGCTCCTGCCCACCAGTTCCGCGAAGGCCCCAACGAGGTCTACCTCGACTCGCTGCACCCCGGCGTGCAGGTGCTGGCGGGCACCGTGCTGGGGCACGTGGGGGCCGAAGCCCACGTGCTCTTCCAGATCCGCCCCGGCGGCGCCGGCGCTCCGCTGATCGACCCCAAGCCGATCCTCGACGGGTGGGTGCGTTTGGAAGAGACGTCGGCGTTCCGCGCCAAGGGCGAGAACCCGTTTTTGGCCACCTCGCCGACCGTGGGCCAGGTGCTGCTGGCTTCGAAGCCGCAGCTGGAGCAGATGGTGCTGCGCGACCCGGGCGTGCGCCTGCCGGCGTGCGAGCGCGGCGCGGTGCGGGCCGGCGAGGTCGACCGGCGGGTGCTGGCGGCGCTGGAGTATCTGTCGGTGTCGGGACTCAGTCCGACCGTGTCGTCCCGCGGCTGCCCGCACACCGCCGGCGCGCCCGGCGCGGGCAACACGATCGGCGCCGCCGGCGATGCGGTGGACATCGCGGCGATCGACGGCACGCCGATCGCCGGCAACGAAGGCGCGGGCTCGGTGACCGACGTGGCCGTGCGCAAGCTGCTGCGCCTGCAGGGCACGATGAAGCCGGCGCAGATTGTCAGCGCCATCAGCCTCCCCGGCAGCGACAACACGCTGACGCTGCCCGGCTACAAGGGTGTGATCCACGTGGCGTTCGCCTCGGCCGCCCGCCACGGCGCCGTGGCGGCGCGCGTGTCGGGCTCCCCCCTCAGCCCCACTCAGTGGCTGCGGCTGATCTCCCAGATCGGCGAGATCCCCGAGCCCGAGGTCTCCAGCCAGCCCTCGGCGGCGGCGGTCCCCGACCCCGGCACGACCGGCTCGGGAGGTGAATGAGGATGGCGACGACCACCCCGCCGCCCCCTCCCGTCCGCGGACCGCTGCCACCGTCCGGAGAGGGCGGGCCGCAGCCGCTGCGGCCGGCCACGCCGCCGCCGCGTGGCGTGGGTCGCTGGGTGGCGGTCGGCGTGCTGGCCCTGGTGGTGGCGGCACTCGCCTACATCGTGTTCGCGGGCGGTGGCGGCGCCAGCTACAAATTCGAAATCGAAAACGCCAGCCAGCTGGTGCTGGGCGACCAGGTGGAGGTGGGCGGCGTTCCGGTGGGCAGCGTCACCGCGATCGCGCTCACACACGACTACAAAGCGCTGGTCACCTTCCACGTGTCCGGCTCGCTGGTGCCGCTGCACCGGGGCACCACCGTGCAGGTACGGGTGCCGTCGCTGACGACCGTCGCCGGGCGCTATGTGGCGCTGTCGCCCGGCCCCAACAACGCGCCGGTGCTGTCCGCCGGCGCGACCCTGCCGTCGAGCGCCGCCAAGGGCACCACCGACCTCGACCAGCTGCTGGACTCGCTGAACCCGGCTACGCGCAAAGGCCTGCAGGAGTGGTTCGTGGGCGAATCGGAAATCAGTGCCGGCGCCGAAGCGGCTCTGAGCTTGGACGTCGAATACTTCGGGCCGTTCCTCGGCTCCGCCAACCACATCTTCGCCGAGCTCACCAAAGACCAGCGCACGTTCCAGAACTTCCTGGTGTATGGCGCCAGGGCGCTCACCACGCTGGCTACCCACCGCGAAGAACTGACCGGTTTCGTGGACAACGGCAACCGCGCGATGGAAGCGCTGGGCGCCGAACAGGCCGCCCTGCAGAAGGGCGTGGCGGAGCTGCCAAGCGCGCTGCGCCAGGGCAACCACGCGTTTACCCAACTGCCGTCCACGTTGGCCGCGCTGCGCAAGCTGGCGGCCGTGGCGGGACCCGACACCAAGTCGCTGGCGCCGCTGTTCGCCCGCTTGCGGCCGTTGGTGCGGGAAGCCGGGCCGGTGCTGCACAACCTCAGCGTCGCGATCAGCAAGCCGGGGCCGGGCAACGACCTCACCGACTTCGCGCTGGCGCTGCCGACGCTGGCCGGCGAGCTGGCCACCGGCTCGCCCGCCGACGTGAAGGCGCTGCAGGAATCGACGCCGGTGACCGCCTTCTTCGGCCCCTACGCCCCGGATCTGGAGGGCTTCGTGCGCACCTTCGGCACCAGCGCCGGCTACTACGACGCCAACGGGCAGTATGCGCGGATCAGCGCCGTGTTCAACAACTTCAAGCTGGGCGCCAACAACGCGCTGACGCCCGTCACCAGCGCGCAGGAAGGCCTGCAGGGCCTGCGCACCCGCGAACTGCGCCGTTGCCCCGGCGCGGGGGCGACGCCTTCGCCGGCCGACGGCTCGGCGCCGTTCACCGACGAAGGCAAGCTCGACTGCGACCCCACCCAGGTGCCATGAACCCCCGTCGCCGCAACTCGATCGCCGCCAGCCCGCTGTTGATCGGGGCGCTCACCGTGCTGATCGCGGTGGTGGCCGTGTACATCTCCTACGGCGCCAACAACGGGCTGCCGTTCACGCCCACCTACGACATCAAGGCCGAACTGCCGGAAGCGTCGGGCTTGGAACGGGGCAACCAGGTGCGGTTGTTCGGCCGGCGGGTGGGGATCGTCAGCAAGATCGTCCCCTACCAGAACCCGCGTACCGGCAAGCTCACGGCGATCATCAGCTTGAAGCTCGAAAAGCACGTGGGGCCGCTGCCGGCCGACACGACCACCGAGGTGCAGTCGGTGTCGGACATCGGGCTGAAGTACCTGGAATTGAAGCGCGGCACCTCGCCGCGGACGATCCCCGCGGGCGCCACGATCCCCGTGTCGCACTCGCGCGAACCGGTGGAGATCCAGGACTTCTTCAACATCTTCGACAAGAAGACGCGCGCCTCCATCCAGCAGAACACCAACACCTTCGGCAACGGCTTCGCCGGGCGCGGCGTGGGCCTCAACGAAACGATCCACACGCTGCGACCGCTCACCGAAAACGCGGTGCCGGTACTGCACAACCTCGCCTCTCCGCAAACCGGGTTCGGCCAGCTGTGGGTGGCGCTGGACAAAGCCGCCCGCGAAGTGTCGCCGGTGGCCCAGACGCAGGCCGCGCTGTTCCGCAACCTGGCCACCTTCTTCACCGCGTGGGCGAAGGCGTCGGAGCCCTTGGAACGGACGATCGAAGGCGGCCCCGAAGCGCTGCACCAGGCGATCCACTCGTTCCCCTACGAGCAGCCGTTCATCGAAAAAGCCACGGAATTCGTCGCGCTGCTGCACCCCAGCGCGAAGATCTTGACGACCGTGGCGTCGCCGCTCGGCCACGCGTTCGAGGTGGGCGCCGTCAACCTGCACAACGCCGTCGCGTTCAACGCGCAACTGACCAAGGCGCTGCAGGCGCTGGCGCTGTTCTCCGCCAACCCGCAGGTGGCGCTGGGCTTCGAAGAATTCACGCGCGCCGCCGAACTGGGCACGCCGCTGCTCGCGGGCCTCGCGCCGGCGCAAACCAACTGCAACTACATATCGCTCACGTTCCGCAACCTCGCCAACTCGCTGGCGGAGTCGATCGGCAACGGCACGGTGGTGCGCGTGGTGCCGATCCTCAGCCCGTCCGGGCCCAACAACGAGGGGCTGCCCGCGTCGGCGCCCGCCAACGGGGAATCGAAAGACCTCGACGTCAACACCGGCCAGTTCTTCAACGACAACCACCTGCACTACAACCCCTACCCGTACGTCGGCGGACCCGGCCAGCCGGACGAGTGCGAAGCGGGCAACATGCAGTACACGGCCGGGCAGACGGTGATCGGCAACACCTCCACCACGCTGGGCACCAACCACGAAGTGACGCACCGCAGCGAAAACCTGTTCGGCGAAAAGTATTCGGCGGCCCAGCAGAAGGCGTTCCCGAAGGAAAGCTCCTCGGGCGGCGCCACCGGGACGAGCGGGTCGAAGGGCGCCAAGAGCAAGGGGAAGGGCTCATGAGTGACGACGGCGTGCGCTGGTGGCGGCGGCGCCGCGACACCGCGGTGTCGGAGCTGCAGAAACGCTCCAACCCGGTGCGCACCGGGGCGATCTTCCTGGTGGTGCTGGCGGTGGGCGTGTATTTCGGCTTCGTCAAACACGTCCCGTTCAAACACGGCTATCAGCTCAACGCCGTGTTCAGCTCGTCGGTCAACGTGCGCCCCACCTCGCCGGTGAGGATCGCCGGGGTGCCGGTCGGCAAGGTGACTGCGACCAAGCTGGAGGGCAATCACGTGGCGCTGGTGAGCATGGAAATCGAAGGCAAGGGGCTGCCGATCCACTCCGACGCCACGCTCAAGATCCGCCCGAAGATCTTCTTGGAAGGCAACTGGTTCGTCGAACTGCAGCCCGGCAGCCCCTCCGCGCCGACGCTCTCCTCGGGCGCCACGCTGCCGGTGACGCAGACCTCGGAGCCGGTGCAGCTCGACCAGGTGCTCGACGCGCTCAACAGCCCCACGCGCGTCAACCTGCAGAAGTTCCTGATCGAATACGGCGCGGCGCTCACCGCCAAGCCGACGCCGGCGGAGAATGCCGAACAGTCGCCGGAAGTGCGCGGTTTGAACGGCGCGCAGGCGTTCAACAAGGCGATCCGGGTGGGCCCGGAAGCGCTGCGCAAAGGGACGATCGTCAACCAGGCGCTGGCCGGCACCGAAACCAACGACTTCTACAAGCTGTTTGCCGGCATCGAAAAAGTGAGCGCCGAACTGGACGTGCACGAGCAGGCGCTGGGCGAATTCGTCGGCCACTTCGACACCTTCCTGCACTCGCTTGCCGCGCAGGGCAGCAGCCTGCGCACCGCGGTCGCCGAGCTGCCGGGCGCGCTGCACGGCATCGAACGGGGCTTCGCCGAACTGCAGGGCGCGGCGCCGTCGATCCGGACGTTCGCGCTCGATTTGATCCCCGGCGTCGAACAGATCCCCGCCACCAGCGCCGCCGCCTTCCCGTGGATCGAACAGCTCCGCGGGGCGCTCAAACCGAACGAGCTGGGCGGCGTGGCCACGGCGTTGCACACCGCCGCGCCCGAGGTGGCGAGTGTGATCGCCGGACAGGTCTCCTTCCAGCCGCAGCTGACCGACTTCAGCAAGTGCCTCAGCAAGGTGATCTACCCGGCCGGCGAAGCGCAGCTGCAGGACGGCGCCAACACCACGGGCGGGGCGGCATACAAGGAATTCTGGTACGCAATGGCGGGCGTGGCGGGCTTCAGCCAGAACTTCAACGGCAACGGCGCCGCCGGTCGCTTCATCACCGGGGGCGCCGGCTCGACGGTGATCTCGCCGCAGGCGACCGTGATCAAGCCCAACCCGCCGGCGGGCGGGGAACACCTGATCGCGCAGACGCGCCTGCGGCCCGAAGGCACCAGCCCCAGCTTCCCCACCAGCGAGCCGCCGTACAAGCCGCTCGTGCCCTGCTACACGCAAAAGCCACCGGAAGTCAACGGACCGTTGGCGCACGGACCCGCGGACGGGGGTGGATGATGGCGGCGCAAACAGGCGATGGCGCGATGAGCGAGCCGCAAAGCGGCAACGGCTCGGGCGCGCACGGCCAGCCAGGCGGCGACCCGGGGCACGACCCGCGCGAGGGCGGGCGCGGGATCGGCGACCAGATCGAGCGCTACCGCACGGCGTTCATCGCCGTCATCACGATGATCCTGATCGCGGCCGGCAGCGCCGGCTACATCCTCGCGCACGAGCGCCTGTCGGTGCCGGCGTGGGTGCCGGTGATCGGGCGCGAATCGTTCGTGCTGAAGGGCGAATTCACGACCGCCCAGGCGGTCACGCCCGGCCAGGGGCAGTCGGTGACGATCGCGGGCGCGAAGATCGGCGAAATCTCCAACGTCGAACTGCGCCACGGCAGGGCGCTGGTGAGCATGAACCTGACGCCCAAGTACGCGCGCTACATCTACCGCGACGCCACCGCGCTGCTGCGCCCGAAGACGGGGCTGAAGGACGAGACGGTGGAGGTGTCGCCCGGCAACCCCTCATCCGGGCGGGTATACGGCGGCTACACGATCCCCGTCACACAGACCTCGCCCGACGGCAACCTCGACGAATTCTGGGCCTCGTTCGACGCCGAAACGCGCTCCTACCTCGAGGAGCTGCTGGCGGGCGCCGGCGAAGGGCTGTACGGCAACGGCGCCAACCTGTCGGCGACGTTCAAGCGCTTCGCGCCGCTGGGGCGCGAGTTCACCGAAATCGGGCGCGAAGTGGCCAAGCGCCAGTCCGACGTGTCGCGCGGCATCCACAACTTCCGCCTGCTGATGGAAGCGCTGGGCAGCAAGGACACCAAGCTGGCGCAGTCGATCGCGTCGGGCAACGCGGTGCTCGCGGTGTTCGCGCGGGAGGACCGCCAGGTGCAGGAAACACTGCGTGAACTGCCCGGCGCGCTCCACCAGGCCAACCACGGCCTCGGCAAGCTGGCGACCGCGGCGGGCGTCACCGGGCACACGCTGCACGCGCTCGAGCCGTTCGCCACCTCGCTGGCCTCGGCGCAGAGCGAGGCGCGCGCGTCGTTCAAGGCGACCACGCCGATCCTCAAGAACGAGCTGCGGCCGCTGTTCCGTCAGATCCTGCCGGTGTTCCAGCAGCTGGAGCCGTCGCTGAAGGACTTCGCGCAGGCCGCGCCGCAGGTCACCACCGGGTTCACGGTGATCAACGAATTCTTCAACGAGCTCGGCTACAACCCCGGGCCCCAGCAGGCGGGCTTCATGTTCTTCCTCGACTGGGCCAACCACGACCTCAACAGCGTGGTGGCGCAGGGCGACGCGCACGGCGCCGAGGGACAGGCACTGCTGTACTTCAACTGCGCGCTGGTGCCGATCCTGCGCGACATCGAAGCGGCCGATCCCACCGCCAAACTGGTGCTCGGCCTGCTCAACCCGCCCACCGCGGCGCAGTGCGCGGCCGCGGGGACGCCCACCTCCGCGGCGGCCAAAGCGGCCAGCCTGCGCACCGGCGTGAGCCCCGACGGGATGCTCGCCGACCGCGTGTTCGGCCAGGGTCCCGACGCCGCCGCGGTGGCGCCGGGCGGCTCGCTGGGAGGGGGGCACTGATGCAGAAGCGCGCGCCCACGCTGGCCAACATCCTCGTGATCGTGCTGTTTGCGCTGAGCTGCTTCGGGCTGCTGCTGTTCCTGTGGGACTCGTTCGGCGGCCCGGTGCCGTTCAAGCCGAAGGGGTACCGCTTCGAGGTCGAGCTGTCGCGCACGCTGGCGCTGGCGGAAGAGTCGGACGTGCGGATCGCCGGCGTGGACGTGGGCCACGTGGTGAGCCTCGCCACGCACACCGACGGCACCACCGACGTGACAGTCGAAATGGACCACCAGTACGCGCCGATCGCCTCCAACTACCGGATGATCCTGCGCCAGAAGACGCTGCTGGGGGAGACCTTCATCGAACTGCTCCCGCCGCGCGTGCCCCAGAACCAGAGCCCCGGGGCGGGCGTCAAGATCGCCGACGGCGGGCGGCTGGCCTCCAGCCGGGTCGACCCGGCGGTGACGCTCGACGACGTGCTCTCGGCGCTCGACCCCAAGACACGCACCGCGTTCAAAGTGTGGCAGCAGACGCTGGCAACCGCCACCAACGGGCGCGGCGAACAGATCAACGCCAACTTCGCCGAGCTGGAACCGTTTGCGGAAAACGCCAACAAGCTGGTGGGCATCCTCGCCTCCCAGGAAGGGGCGGTGCGCGCGGTGGTGCACAACACCGGCGTGCTGTTCGACGCGCTCACCGAACGCGAACACCAGCTGCGCGGGTTCATCTCAAACGGCGAGCGCACCTTCCACGCGCTGGGGGCCAGCAGCGCGCAGTGGGCCGACGCGTTCCGCGAATTCCCGGCGTTCGAGCGCGGCGCCACGTCGACGCTGCGCGAATTCGACAGTCTCACCAAGACGGCCAGTCCCGTGCTGGAAGAAGGAAAGGCGTGGGAGCGCGAGCTGACACCGCTGCTGGAAGGTGTGCAGGCGTTCACCCCCGACTTCAACAGCCTGCTCACCAACTTCGGCCCGTTCACAAGCGCCTCGGAGAAGGGGCTGCCGGCGTTCGAACGGGCGCTGGCGTCGTTCACGCCGCTGCTGTCCAACGTCGTGCCGCCGCTGCGCAACATCGAGCCGTTCTTCAAGTACACCGGCGAGTACGTGCCCGAGCTGCAGGCGCTGTTCGCCAATGCCGCCGCCGCCACGCAGGCGCACGACAAAAACAACGACGTCGGCCGCACGCCGTCGGAAAACCAGATCGAGCACTACCTGCGCGCGCTCAACACGGTCAGCCCCGAAGGGCTGGCGGTGTACGGCCAGCGGATCGGCACCGACCGCGCCAACCCCTACTTCCAGCCGGAAGCGATGAAGCTGCTGGGCAAAGGCGGCCTGCAGGTGTTCAGCACGGCGGCGTGCGCCGACTCGGCGCCCTCGGCCAACCCGGAAACGGCCAACGGAACGGTGTCCAAGACGATCATCGAACAGCTGATCGAAGACCACGTGGTCAACGGACCCAAGAGTGCCGCCAACGAAGTGCCGGCGCCGGCCTGCACGCAGCAGCCGCCGTTCAGCTGGGAAGGCACCACCAGCCAGTACCCGCACGTGACCAGCGCCAAATAGCCGCGGACCTCACGCCGGACCTCACGCGCCGCAGGCGGCAGGCTCCTTGGCGAACGCGGCGACGATCGCGCGGTGGTGGCCGAGGTAGGGGAGCAGCGCGAAGTAGGTGAGATCGCCGCGCAGCCGGGGCAGTTCGCCGGTGCGGTCCTCCAGCGCCCGCCGGTGGAGGATCGCGGCGATGCCGCCGGTCATCGCTTCGGGCGTATAGGGCGGCAGCAGGTCGGGATGGGCACAGTGGAAGCGGCCCTCTTCCAGCAGCGGCGGGAAGCTGCGCAGCAGCGCGTGGTAGCGCTCGGCGGCGGTGGGGCAGGCGCAGAGGCTCTCCACCAGCACCACACGTGCGCCGTCGGGATTTTCGGCGAGGCCCTCGAGCAGCGCCTCCAGCGCGCCGCGCACGCGTTCGGGCCATGGGATCGAAGACTCCACGCGCTCCAGCACCCGGCGCTCGATCTCCGCGAGGAAGGCATCGAGCGCTTGGAGGAAGCACTCTTCCTTGTTGGCGAAGTGCTCGTCGAACACCGGCGCGGCGACGTGGGCGTCCTGCAGCACGCGCTCCACCGTGGTGCGCTCGTAGCCGCGGTAGGAGGCGGTGGCGATCATCGCCTCCAACAACCGCTCGCGCGGATCGCGAGCCTGGCGGGTCGACTTGGCACGAGAGCCGGCGGGCTGCTGGCGGGCGCCGGAGTGGCTGCTGTGCAACATATGTCATCCCTCCCTGCCCGAGGAAGGAGCGGGTGGAGGAGCGCGACGGCCAGTCCCTCTGCAAATGCCCCGCGGTTTCCAGGCGCTGAATCCCAGACTGTGGTTTCCCTCTCCTACTCTCTCTTCAGAGAGTAAACCCGGGCACCAGCCGTTGTCAAGGGTAGGTTACCTTTGTCAAGGGTGGCGCATGCGGACGGTTCCGGTGGGCCGGATCGTCCAGGTCGGCGACAGCTCAACAGCCGGCAGCGAGGTCGGCGACGGCTCAACAGCCGGCAGCGAGGTTGGCGACGGCTCAGCAGCCGGCAGCGGCGAGCCGTTCGCCGCCGTCGGCCGGCGTGCGGCCGGCGAACGGGGCGGGGGAGGCGCTGAGGAAGTAGAGGCGGTAGCGCCCGACAACGATCTCGTCGCCGTCCCGGAGCATCCGCCACTCGACGCGCTCACCGTTGACGAACACCCCGTTGAGGCTGCGATCGTCGAGCACGCGCACGCCGTCGGGCTGGCGCACCAGCAGGGCATGCCGACGCGAGACGGTGGGGTCGTCGAAGCGCACGTCGGCGACGAGGCTGCGCCCGACCCGCGTCCACTCCTGGGTGAGCGCGACAACCACGGTGTCGCCGTCCTCTTCGTAGGCGAGATACTCGCCAGGCTGCTCGATTTGCCCACGCGCGTGCTCCAGCCAATCGGCGTCGGACGCGGCGGCCTCGGACGCGGGGGCCTCGCCAACAGAGGCGTCCTGCCGGTGGCCCGCGAGCGACAGTTCCGTGGCGTCGCCCTGCCCGATTCGCCCAACGCTGAACAGCGAGGACCGCACGAAGCTGCGGCCGCCGCAGCCCGGGCAGTCGCTCAGCGCGTCCGAAGCGGCCAGCGTGAGCACGTACCCACAGCGCTGACAACGAAACGATCCCGCTCCCGCCATCGTGCCCGAGGTCAGAGATTGCACCATCTCGCAGCTCCTCTTCTCGTGTTGGGATTCGCGCCCCGGCGCTTGCTTGCGCTCCGCCGGCAGACCCAATCGCATCATAACCGCAGTTTTGGGTTGTGGTCTAAAAGGTTGGTAATTGTCCGAAAACTCGCAGACAAAGCGCTTACAGCGCCCGTCGAAAGCCGCCGCTCACCCCCGCAATCGGCGGTCGAGACCGGCTCCATCGTGCGTTGTGACTCCATCCCGAGTTGGTGCGGCCCCCGAGGCGTCGGGTGGCGACCGCACGGTTGAGGAAAGCCCGGCTTTTCTACCCGGCGCCGGCGATCGGCAAACCGCGGCGGACCGGTCGGGCAGGAGATGGCGGCGCGCCGGCGAATTCCCGGTCATGGCCACCGCGACGGTCACCGACATCGAGCAGTTCGAGCGCGTGCTGCTGCGCCGCAGCCTGAGTGTGCTGACGGCCGACCGCAACCTCTGCGTGGACTGCGGGCGCACGCCGCTGGTGGGCGAGCGCGTGCACCTGTACGGGGAGGGGGGCGGCGGAATCGTGTGCGAGCTGTGCCGGCCGCTGCGCCGCGAGAGCCCCGTGGCGAGCGAGGTTGTGCGCCACTCGCAGCACGGCAGCTGCGTACGCCTGACTCGCGCAGCGTAGCCTCGGGCAGACCCGTCGGGCCAGGCTGCGCTCCGCGCAGCGTAGCCGTCCGACCGGGGCTTATAGACTCCCGGGCGCGATGCACCCGCTGACCGTTTCGATCGTGATCGACGCTCCCCGCGAGCAGGTGTTCGAGTACCTGCAGGACATCGCCAACCACGCTGAGTTCACCGACCACTACCTGCGCGACTGGCATCTGACGCGTCAGAACTCGGTGGGCCGCGGGGCGGGCGCGCGCTTCCGTGTGGCCGCCCGGGGACCGGGCAGCCGCTTCGGCTGGGGCGACGTGACGCTGGCGGAGGTGGAGCCGCCGCATCGGATCGTGGAGGTGGGCCGCGGGGGGAAGACCAACCGCGTGCGCACGCTGGGCGTGTACGAGCTGGCGCCCGGCGCAGGCAACACGACGCGAGTGCGCTACACGCTCGAGACGCGGCCGGCCACGCTGGCGGATCGGCTGCAGGAGTCGCTGGGCGCACGCGGGTGGTTGCGGCGCAAGAACATGAAGGCGATGCGCCGACTGCGCTCGATCATCGAGACCGGCGAGGGCCGCGGGCGGCGCCCAACGGTCGCCGGTGGGTAGACTGCCGCGTCGCATGGCTCGCCTCACGCGAAATACGCTGCCGCTCCTGGCCGCCGCGCTGGCGGCGCTGGCGCTGGGCGCGTGCGGGGAATCGCACACGCGCGTGACCACCGGCACGTACGCGGGGTCGTCGGGCAAGAACGCGCCCTACCTCGACGTGGGGCCGCTGGTGTACCAGGTGCAGATCTCGCGCGAGCTGAACCCCTACAACACCGAAGACTCGCAGTTCCTGCTGGGCCTGAGCCCGGCGGACAGCCATTTGAGCCCCGGTGAAGAGTGGTTTGGGGTGTTCATGCAGGTGTACAACGAAAGCACCGTGCCGCACCCGGCGGCCACCGACTTCACGGTGAGCGACACGCAGGGCAACGTCTACCATCCGATCGTCCCCGGCCCCACCAACCTGTTTGCCTACCGGGGCGGCGTGGTGCCGGCCAACAACCAGATCCCGGCCCCCAACACGGTTGCCGCCGACGGGCCCACGCAGGGGCTGCTGCTGCTGTACAAGATCAAAGTGGAATCGCTGAACAACCGGCCGCTGACGCTGACGATTGTCGATCCGCGCAATCCCACGCAGACGGCGTCGGCGGAACTGGACGTTTAGCCCAGCGCCGCTTCGATCACCTGACGCGCCACCGGGGCCGCGCTTTCGCCGCCGGCGCCGTCGCGCACCATCAGCACGCCGACGGCGATCTTCGGGTGGCGCGCCGGGGCGAAGGCGGCGAACCAAGCGTCGGTGTTCTTGGGGTTGTTTTGTTCGGCGGCACAACTTGCTGAGATGTGTTCGGCCGAGGAGCCTTCTTCGGAGGCACCCGCCTCTTCGCCCCCGGGCTTCTGTTCGGAGCCCTGTTCCGTGCTGGGGTCGCACGAGCCGGTGTCGCCGAGTTCGGCGGTGCCGGTCTTGCCGGCCACTTCGACGCCGGGGATCGCCGCCGAGGTGCCGGTGCCGTAGCGCACGACGTCGAGCATCATGCCGCGCACAATGCGCGCGGTGGCGGCGCTGATCGCGCGGGGGCCCGGGGCGCCGCCCCCGCTCCCGCCGCCGACGCTCGTCCGCCCCGCGGCGCCGGAGGCGAGGATCAGGCTGGGCGTGGGCCGCTGCCCGCCATCGGCGATGGTTGCCGCCACGGTGGCCATCTGCAGCGGCGTGGCCAGCACTTGGTCTTGGCCGATGGCGGTGGAGCCGACGGCCAGTTCGCCCTGGATCTGCGAGGCGGCCGGGAGCGTGCTCTCAGCGGCGCCTTCGATCGAAGGGGGGTGGTTGAAGCCGTAGCGTTCGGCCATCGCCACGAGGCGCGAGGCGCCCAGCCTGACGCCGAGCGGGGAGAACACGGAGTTGCAGGAGACGGCGAATGCCTGCACGAGCGAGCCGCCACATTCCTCGTTGTTGGCATTGTGCAGCAGCACCCCGTCCAACCGCGTGGCAGTGGCGTAGGGGAAGGTGCTGGTGGGGCGCGCGACGCCGGCTTCGAGTACGCCGCTGACGGTGATCATCTTGAACGTGGAGCCCGGCGGCTGCAGCCCGTCGAGCGCGATCCCGGCGACGCCCAGCACCTGGCCGGAGGTAGGTTCCATGGCGATCACGCCGCCGTACTGGCCGCCCAACGCGCTCGCCACTGCCGCTTGCACGGTGGGGGAGATGGTGGTGCGCACAGCGCCGCCGGCGCGGGGGGCGGCGCGCGCCAGCACACGGCCGCCGGTGGGCGGTTCGGCGGTGTCGGTCGATGCTTCGGTGCGACCGCCCGCCGTCGACGCGGCTGCGCCGACGGTTGCCGCGCCGCTCGATTCGCCCGCGCCGCCCGCCACGGCCAGAAGTTCCCCTCCCGGGGTCCCGCGCAGCTGGCGGTCGGCCGCGAGCTCGAGGCCGCTGACGCCGACGATCGCGTCGGCGGGCACACCTTCGGCCATCAGCGCGTGCAGGCGCGAGCTGGGGATGGGGCCGACTTCGCCGACGATCGCGCTGGCGGCGGCGCCCAGTGGCGAGGAGCGCGTGCCGGCGGCCGTGGCGGGGCCATCGGCAAGCACCGAGCCGTTGCGCGCCAGCAGGGCGGCGCGGGGAGGCAGCTGCGTGCGTCGGCCCAGCAGCTCGCCGGGGAGCAGGCCGGGGAAGGCGAGCGAACGCGACCACCGGATGCGCACTTCGTTTTCGTGCGGTCCCGGTACGAGGGGCAGCGAGAAGCGCAGGGCGAGCGTGCCGAACAGGCGCGTGCGCACAGCCACCGGCACGACCTCCACGCCGCCGCGGGCGCCGCTGGGGTGTCCCACGACCCGCTGGCGGCGGGCGGTGGCGAGCATCAGCGCTTCGCCGTAGTCGCGGGCGAACGCGCCGGGCGACACCTGGCGCTGGGAGGCTTGTGAGATGTCGCTGTACATGGCGGCGTAGTCGCCGTGCGTCCATGCCCGCACGAAGCCGGCCGCCAGGCCGGGGGCGGGCGAGGCGGAGGAGTGGGTGGCTCCCGCGATGGCCCCGGCGAGGAACGCCACTCCCGCCACGGCGATCAGCGGCCGCACGCGCCGCCGGCGATCGGATGGGGATGCGGCGATCGCGGTCACTATCCAATCCCGGTTTCCACGACGCGGAACGGTAGAACATGGGCGTGACGACGCTGGACTGGCTGATCGTGGTGTGGGTGGCGATCCTCGCCCTGTTTGGGCTGCGCCAGGGGTTCATCGTGGGCGTGCTGTCGTTTGGGGGGTTTGCGGTGGGCGCGTTCGTCGGCACTCGCGTGGGCCCGCTGCTGCTGCCGCAGGGCTCCGCCTCGCCCTACGCGCCGGCGTTCGGGCTGGTCGGGGCGCTGCTGGCGGGGGCGATCATCGCCACCGGCTTGGAGGGCCTCGGTTGGCGGCTGCGGCGTACGACGATGCTGGTCCCCGGACTGGGGATCCTCGACGGGCTGCTGGGCGCCGTGCTGAGTGCGGCGGTGGGCCTCGGGATCGTGTGGATCGTGGCGGCGGTGGCCGCACAGATCCCGAGCGCGACGCAACTGCGCGCCGACATCCAGCGCTCGGCGATCCTCGGCGAGCTGAACTCGCTGCTGCCGCCGTCGGGCCCGGTGCTGAACGCGCTGGCGCGCCTCGATCCGTTGCCGTCGCTGCCGGGGCCGCTGCCGCAGCTGACGGCGCCGCCGCCGAAGATCGCGGGCGCCCCGGGGGTGCGCGCGGCGTCGCGCAGCGTGGTGCGCGTGCTGGGCACCGCGTGCGGGCTGGCGATCGAGGGATCGGGGTGGGTGGCGCGCCCGGAAGAGGTGGTCACCAACGCACACGTGGTGGCGGGCGAGAGCGACACCACGGTGGAGGTGGAAGGCCAGCCGCCGCAGCTGCCGGCGCAGGCGATCGCATTCGACCCCACCTACGATCTGGCGGTGCTGCGTGTGCCCGGCCTCGACCTGCCGACGCTTACCCTCGCGTCCAATCCGTCGGCGGGGACTGCGGGGGCGATCCTCGGGTACCCCGAAAACGGCCCCTTCGACGTGCAGGCGGGGAGGATCGGCGCGACCGAGCAGGTGCTGACGCAGAACGCATACGGCGAAGGGTCGGTGGAGCGGCTGCTGACGCCGCTGCGCGGACTGGTACGCCCCGGCAACTCCGGCGGCCCGGTGGTGAGCACCGCGGGGCAGGTGCTGAGCACCGTGTTTGCCGGCACCACCGGCGGCGGACCGGCCGGCGGGTATGGCGTGGCGAATGCCACGGTGGCACACGAGCTGGAGGGCGCCGACGAACCGGTGAGCACGGGGCGGTGCGACCCGAATTGACCCACCCGCTACTCTGAGCGGCCATGCCGAAGACGTTGGTGATCGCGGAGAAGCCCTCGGTCGGGCGCGACCTGGCGCGCGTGCTGCCGGGCACGTTCAAGAAGGACGAGGGTTGGTTGGAAGCCGAGGAGTACGTGGTCACCTGGGCGGTCGGCCATTTGGTGCAGCTGGCCGAACCCGACGAATACGACTCCAAATACAAGCGCTGGCGGATCGAGGATCTGCCGATCGTGCCGGAGCAGTTCAAGCTGGTGGTGCGCGACGAGCGCTCGCGCAAGCAGATGGGTGTGGTCACTCGGATGCTGGGCCGCGACGACGTGGGGGAGGTGATCAACGCCTGCGACGCCGGTCGCGAGGGGGAGCTGATCTTCGCGTACATCTACGAGAAGGCGGGCGCCACCAAACCGGTGCGACGCTTGTGGCTGAACTCGATGACCAACGCGGCGATGAAAGCGGCGTTCGCCTCGCTGCGCCCCGCCTCGGAGCTGGCGCTACTGGAGCAGGCGGCGCGCTCGCGTTCGGAGTCGGACTGGATCGTCGGCATGAACGCGACCCGCGCGGCCACCATCCGCCTACGAACCTCCTTCGACGGCGCGGTGTCACTGGGCCGTGTGCAGACGCCGACGCTGGCGATCGTGACGCGCCGCGAGGAGGAGATCAAAGCGTTCGTCCCCGAGCCCTACTGGCTGGTCGACGCGGTGTTCGCGGGGTCGCCTCTGGAGGGGGCCAGCGAGGAGCGCGTGTACACCGGCCGCTTCCACGCCGGCGCCAAACCGCGGCTGGCGAGTGAGGAAGAAGCGATCGCGATCGTCGAGGCGTGCGAGGGCAAGACGGCGACGATCACGAAGATCGACGTCAAAGAGCAGCGCGAGCGCGCGCCGATGCTGTACGACCTGACCTCGCTGCAGCGCGACGGGAACACCCGCTTCGGCTTCTCCGCGCGGCGCACGCTGGCGGCCGCGCAGCGCCTGTACGAGGAGCACAAGGCGCTGACGTACCCGCGCACCAACTCGCGCTATCTGACGAAAGACATGATCCCCGAGATCAAGCCGATCGCCGAGCTGGTGGGTGCCAACAAGGAGTACGCCGCCGGCGCCGCGTACGTCACCGCGCTCGACGTGCTGCCGCTGGGGCGCGTGGTGAACGACGAGAAGGTGACCGACCACCACGCGATCATCCCCACCCGCAGCGAGCACAAAATCGACCGCATGAGCGACGACGACCGGCGCGTGTACGACCTCGCGGTGCGCCGCTTCTTGGCGGTGTTCCACCCCGAGGCGGTGTTCGAGAACACGCGCGTGGAGACGACGATCCCGGCGGCGAGCGGCGGCAGGTACGTGTTCCGCACGCGCGGCAAGCTGCTGATCGTGCCCGGCTGGCGAGGGGTGTACGGCGAAGGCGTGGTCGGCGGCGAGGGCGGCGCGGGCGCGCGCGGCGAGGAGGACGAGGGCGCCGATCAGCAACTGCCGCGGCTGATCGAGAGCGAGCAGGTAAAGACGCGCGAGATCAAGTCGCTCGCCAAGGAGACCAAGCCGCCGCGGCGCTACTCCGACGCGTCGCTGCTGGGCGCGATGGAGACCGCCGGCAAGCTGGTGGACGACGACGAGCTGCGCGAGGCGATGAAGGAGTCCGGCATCGGCACCCCCGCCACGCGCGCCGCGATCATCGAGCGTCTCATCACGGTCGGCTACATCGAGCGCGACGGACGCGCGCTGGTGGCCACCGAGAAGGGTCTCAACGTCGTTCGCCTGCTCGGCCGCCACCCGCTCACCTCGCCCGAACTCACCGGTGAATGGGAGCATCGCCTGGATGCGATCGAGCGCGGCGAGGACTCGCGCGAGCGCTTTATGCACGACATCGCCGGCTTCGCCGGCGAGACCGTGAAGATGCTGGACACCACCCTCAAAGACGTGCGCATCCCCAAAGCCAACCTCGGCCCCTGTCCGGTGTGCGGGCACCCGATCGTGGAAAACCGCAAGGGCTACTCCTGCTGGGCGCGCAACGACCCGGGGTGCGGCTTCGTCATCTGGAAGTCGAAAGCCGGCAAGCAGTTGCCCGTGGCAATCGCGCGCGAGCTGATCAAAACCGGCTACACCTCCCACCAGGTGAGCGGCTTCCGCGGCCGCTCCGGCCGCGCCTTCCGCGCCCACCTGGCGCTGCAGCAGTCCGACGACGGCAAATGGCGCGTGGAGTTCAACGAGGCGTGGGCCAAGTCGGGCGCCAAGCCCCCGGACCACGAGACCGTCGCCGCCACCGCCGACGGCGCCGACGGCGCCGCGAAGGTCCCCGCCAAGGCCGCCAAGGCTGCTAAGGCCGCCGGAGCTGGCGGGTCCGCTAAGGCTGCCAAGGCGACGAGAGCCGCCAAGGTCACTGAGGAGACGGCCGAGGACGCCGCGGCGGCAGTGGCCGCGCAGTCGGCCGCGTAGGTCGCTCGTTCGAGACGCCAACCAGGCCAGGGCCCCGGTTGCGGTTGTTCTTTTGGACGCCAACCAACCGGTTGTGTGTCTGGTCGGACACAAACGGATGCGTGTCGATGTTCTCTTTTGAGACGCCAACCAACTGCTTGTGTGTCTGGCCGGACACAAACGAGCGCATGTGGATGTTCTCTTTTGAAACGCCAACCAAATGGTTGGTGTCCACAATTTGTGTTGTCGGGTGGGTGCGCCACCATGGGCACCCGTGCCGATCACGCTGATCACCGGACCCGCGAACGCGGGCAAGGCCGGCGCGGCCCTGGACGCGCTGCGCCGCCACTGCGCCTGCGGCGAGCGGCCGCTGCTGGTGGTGCCGACGGCCGCTGACGTGGAGCACTACCGGCGGGAGCTCGATCGCGGGAGCGGCGCCGCGGAGGCGCGCGTGGAGCGTTTTGACGATCTGCTGGCCGAGACGCTCCGCCGTGCCGGCATCGCCGGGTGCGCGCTCGGAAGGCTGGCCCGCGGACAGGTGCTGGCCGCGGCGCTGGAACGCTCCGGTGACCGCAAGCGGCGCTCCCCCGGCGGTGAGCGCCGCTTGGCTAACCGCGAGCCCCACCCCACTCCCGGCGTGGTGCGGGCGCTGGCCGCGCTGGTGGGCGAGCTGGAGGTGGAGCGGGTGGAGCCTGCGCGCCTGCGCGCGGCGCTCGACGCGTGGATGGCGGCCGATCCGGCGCACGCGCCGCACGCCCGCGAGCTGGGGGACCTGTTCGAGCGCTACCGGGGCGCCCAGCAGCGCCTGCGTCCGGCGCGCGCCAGCCCCGAGCGCCGCGCCGCGCGCGCGCTGGACGCGCTGCGCCGCGCCCCCGCCCTGTGGGGTGCAACGCCGGTGGTGGTGTACGGCTTCGACGACTTCACGCGGCTGCAGCTGGACGCGATCGAGACGCTCGGCGCGGTGGTGGACGCCCCGCTGACGGTGACGCTCGCGTACGAGCCCGGCCGCGTGGCGTTCGCCTCCCGCGGCGGCACCTTCCAGCGCCTGCTGCCGCTCGTCGCCGAGCATCGCCGTCTGCCGCCGCGCGCCGACCACTACGCCCCGGCCGCGCGCGCGGCGCTGCACCACCTTGAGCGCAACCTGTTCGAGCTCGACCCGCCCGTGCCGGTGCCGGACGGGGCCGCGCTGCGCCTGCTCGAGGGCGGCGGCGAGCGCGCAGAGCTGGAGCTGGTGGCCGAGGAGATCGTCGCCCTCATGGCAGTCGGCGTGCCCCCCGCCGAGATCGCCGTGGCACACCGCGCACCGGACACGATCGCAGAGTTGCTGGAAGAGGTCTTCCAAGCGCGCCGCGTCCCCTTCGCGCTTCCTCGGCGACTGCCGCTGTCGCGCACGGCGACCGGCCGCGCGCTACTGGGCCTGCTGAAAGCCGCGTTCGCCGAGGAGCACGACGAGCGAGGACTCAACGATCTGCTGGCGTGGCTGCGCGCCCCCGGCGTGCTGCGTCAACCGGGGCTTGCCGATGAGCTTGAGCTGCACGCACGACGCGCGGGCATAACCAGCGTTGCTCGGGCACGCGCTCTGTGGGAGTTCGAGCACTGGCCGCTCGACACGCTTGACCGCCTGCAGGAGGCGGCGCAACGGAGCCCCGCGGCGCTGATCGAGTGCACATCCACCGAGCTGCAACGCCTGGGCTTCGTTTCGGCATTGGACGAACAGGCGCTCGTGACGGTACAAGAGGCCTTCCAAGAGCTACGCGAGCTCGCCGGCACGGCGCCGGAGCTGGGGCCCGGCCCGGACGAGCTGATCGCGCTGCTGCGCGACCTGGAGCTGGTGGTGGGGGAGACCGCCGGCGCCAACCACGAGGCCGTCGCCGTGCTCGACCCGCTCGCGCTACGCGCCCGCCGCGTGCGCGCGCTGTTCCTGTGCGGCTTGCAGGAGGGCATCTTCCCGGCGCCCGCGCGCCCCGAGCCCTACCTCTCCGAGGAGGAGCGCCGCGCGCTGGCGGAAGCTTCGGGGCTGCGCTTGGGGGCGGGTGGGGATTCCCATGACGCGCTGGCGCGCGAGCGCTACCTGCTGTACGCGGCAATCTCACGTCCCTGGGAGCTGTTGGCGCTGAGCTGGCACACGGCAGACGACGACGGCCTGCCCACGCCCCGCTCGCTGTTCGTGGACGACATCTGCGATTTGTTTGCCGATCAGCTCCACGGCGTGTGCGCGCGCCGGGCTCTGGGCGAAGTCTCTCCGAGCGTGCCACCAGCGACGGCAGACAGCTGGAGCGTGCCACTGGATCGCCCCGTTCCGTCACCCCTGTCCGATGTGGCGCTGGTGGAGCCGATCGCCCCGCTGCGCGACCCGCGCGTGCTGGCGGAGCTGGACGAGCGGCGGCTGTGGTCGGCCTCCAGCATGCAGTCGTGGGCGGGCTGCCCGGTGCGGTGGTTTGTGGAGCGCCTGCTGAGCGCACGCGACCTGGAGCCCGAGGCCGAGCCGCTGGCGCGCGGCGGTCTGGCGCACGCGGCACTGCGCCAGACATTCGCGCAGCTGCGTGAGGAGACCGGCTCCGCGCGCATCGTCCCGGCGAGCCTGCCCCGCGCGCGCGAGCTGCTGCGCGCGGCGCTCGAGGAGCACGCCCGCGAGCGCCCGCTTTCCACCGCGCCCGAGCGCGTGCCGGGGGTGCGCCGCCGACTGGAGGCCGACCTCGAGCGATATTTGGAGCACGCCGCCGAGTGCGGCGCCCGCTCCGAGCCCGGCCAGCAGCTCGACCTCGCCAAAGGCGAGCCCGCCACAGTGCTGGAGCCGACGCATCTGGAGCTGCCGTTCGGCTTCCCCGACGCTCCCGACGGCCTACCGCCGCTGGACCTCGGCGAGGCCGTCCGCGTGCGCGGCTACATCGACCGCATCGACCTCGCGCCCACGGGAGAGGCGGTTGTGTACGACTACAAGAGCAGCTCGCCCACGCCGCCCGACAGATGGCTGTCGGGGCGCAGCTTCCAGGTCGCGCTGTACATGCGCGCCGTCGAGCGGCTGCTGGGCGCGCCGGCGGTGGGCGGCTTCTACCAGCCGCTCTCCGGTCGCGACCTGCGCGCCCGCGGCCTCCTTGCCGAGGGGGAGGGAGTGGCGCTCGACTGTGTGCGCGGCGACGCCCGCCCCGCCACAGAGGCGCGCGAGCTGGTCGATGCAGTGCTCGCCGCCGCCCGCCAGGCGGCGTTGGAGGCCCGCGCGGGCGCGATCGAGCCGCGTCCTGCCACCTGCGGGTGGGGCGGTGGCGGCTGCATGTACCCGTCGATCTGCCGGTGCGAGCGCTGACGGTGGACACCGATATCGGCCGCGCCACCGGCGACGGTGAGTCGCCAGTCGTCTCCGGTGCGCCACCAGCCGCCGCATCCGGGGATCGTCGCTTGGCGCTGACCCCCGAGCAAGAGCAGGCCGTCGCTCGCCGGCGCGGCCCACTGCTGCTGGCGGCGGGCGCCGGCAGCGGCAAGACGGCGGTGCTGGTGGAGCGCTTCGTGCGCGCAATTCGCGACGATGGCATCGCCCCCAGCCGGATCCTCGCGATCACCTTCACCGAGCGCGCCGCCGCCGAGCTGCGCGAGCGCGCCCGCGCGCGTCTGCTGGAATTGGGCGAGCGCGAGGCGGCGCGCGACACCGAGGGCGCCCCGATCGGCACCTTCCACGGCTTCTGCGCGCGCCTGCTGCGCGTGCACGCGCTCACCGCCGGCCTCGACCCCGAGTTTGCGATCCTCGACGAGACCGAGGCCGCGCGCTTGCGCGGACTCGCCTTCCGCGGCGCCCTCACGGCCCTGCTCGCCGAAGCCGGGGGACACACGCCGTCGGCGCTGCCCGATTGGGGGATGCTGGCCGAAACGGAGATGCGAGTGCCAGCGAGCGTCTCCCGGCTTCGGCAGCGAGCGTCTCCTCAATCGGTCCCCGTTTCGGCCAGCGAACGGCGCGACGCCGCGGTGGAGCTGCTCGCCGCCTACGGTGCCGACCGCGTGCGCGCGATGCTGCTGGGCGTCTACGCCGAGCAACGCAGCCGGGGGGTGCGGCAGCCGATGCTGCCCACGCCGGCGCTCCCCCACCCAGAGCTGGGCCAGCCGGTGTTTGTGCCCACGGTGCCCAGCGGTGCTCGGGAGTCGGCGGTGTCGGCGCGGCCCGAGACGGTTGTGGCGCAGCCGACCTTGTTCGAGTTGGAACCCACCAACTCCGTGCCATTGCCGCTGTGCGCAGACCCTCGAGAGCGCGAGGCGATCACCGCCTGCGTGGTGCTGGGCGAGCTGCTGGAGCGCTTCGGGCGTGGGTACGCCGAGCGCAAGCGCGCCCGCGCGGCGCTCGACTTCGACGACCTGGAGCTGCTGGCCGGCGACCTGCTGCGCGCCCACGACGGCGTGCGGCGCCGATGGTCGGAGCGCATCGAGCTGCTGATGGTGGACGAGTTTCAGGACACCAACGGCCGCCAGCTGAAGTTGCTGGAGCTGCTGGAGCGCGACAACCTGTTTACGGTCGGCGACGAACTGCAGTCGATCTATGGCTTCCGCCACGCAGAGGTGGAGATCTTCCGCGCCCGTCGCCGTCGCCTGGAAGGCCAGGGCGCGGCGATCGCACTCACCTGCAACTTCCGCAGTCGCGCGCCGCTGATCGCGGCGATCAACAGCGTGTTTGGCGAGCGCTTCGGCGACACCTACACGCCGCTGGTCGCCGGCCGTGCGGGCGACACTGGCGGGCGGGGCGACGCCGGCGGGGAGGGCGACGCCGGCGGGGAGGGCGACGCCGGCGGGCGGGGCGACGCCGGCGGGCGGGGCGACGTCGACAATCGCCACGACGACCCCGCGGTCGAGCTGCTGCTCACCGACCGCGGCGGCTGGGCGGAGTCGCCCCACGCCGAGCACATCGCCGGCGCGCTGCCGCCGGCGCCGCTCTGGCGCCAGGCTGAAGCGCGCCTGCTGGCCCAGCGGGTCGCCGAGCTGGTCGCCGCCGGCCAGGCGCAGGCGGGCGACGTCGCCGTGCTGGTGCGCGCCGCCACCGATTTGCCGCTGTACGAGCAGGCGCTGGAGGAGCAGGGCCTGGGCACGCTCGCGGCGGTGGGCAGCTTCTGGGGCCACCAGCAGGTGGGCGACCTGTTGGCGTGGCTGCGCGCGCTCGCCAACCCTCTGGACGAGCTGGCGCTCTACTCGGTGCTCGCCTCGCCGCTGGTGGGGATCTCAAGCGACGGCCTCGCACTGATCGCGATGGGTGCGCGCGCCGCCGGCGTGGGGGCGTGGGCGGCGATCGCCGGAGTTGGGGATTGCGTCGTGCAAGAGTCGGCGGATACTCCCGCCGTAGGTCCGGCGGAGCCCGATGTGACGGATTGGGCGGACGGCGACGGCGAGGTCCACGTTGGGCTTTCGGCCCACGGCGAGGTCCACGATCGGCTTTCCGCCCACGACGAGGTCCACGTTGGGCTTTCGGCCCACGACGAGGTCCACGTTCGGCTTTCCGCCCACGACGGCGAACGTCTGCGCGGCTTCGCCGATCGTTTCGCCGCCGAGCGGCGTCTGGCGTTGACGCTCAGCCCGGCGGAGATGCTGGTGCGCGCGATCGCACATGGCTGCTACGAACAGCACGTGCTGGCGCTCCCCTCCGGCGAGCGGCGGATGGCCAACGTCCACAAGTTGGTGCGCCTTGCCCGCCGCTTCGAGGTCGCCGAGGGCCGCGACCTGCGCGGCTTCCTCGACCACGTCGCCCACCGCCGTGTTCTCGCCGAAAGCGCCGAGCCTCACGCTCCGACGGGCTCGGAGCCCGACGCGGTGAGGCTGATGACGATTCACGCCACCAAGGGCCTGGAGTTCCCGGTGGTGTGTCTCGCCGACCTCGGGCGCGCCGCTCACGGCGCCGTGCCCGACCTGCTGGTGGACGGTGAGCGTGTGGGGCTCCGCCTTGCGCGTCTCGACGGATCGCCTGCGGTCGCCTGTCTGCGTTACGAGGAGCTGTGCGAGGAGCGCCGCCGCGCCGAAGCGGCCGAGGAGGACAGGATCCTGTACGTGGCGATGACGCGCGCCCGGGAGCGGCTGCTGCTGAGCGGCGCCTGCGACTTCGCCCGCTGGGCAAAAGCTGTGCCGCCCAACGGTGCCAGCTTGCCGCCAGGCAACGGCAGGCAGGCGCCGATCGAGTGGCTGGCGCCGGCGCTTGTCCCCGAGCTGCCGGCGCTCGCGCAAACGCTGGAGCGGCCGCTGGCGGAGCTGCCGATGGCGGGCGACTGTGGGGTGCGCGTGCGCTGCCTGCTCAACAGCGCGGCCACCATAGGTTCAGTATTAGCTACGTAGTCCCCCGCTACGGCTATGCTCGTCTCATGAGGCTGACACCTCCCGCGAGCGGCGCTCCGGGAGCGGCCGCTCGCCCCTCTGCCGCTGCCGCCGACGGTGCGCGCACCGACGCCACCGACGCCGAGCTGTTTGCGCGCGTGCGCGAGCGGGGCGACGCGCATGCGCGCGAGCGGCTGATCGAACGCTATCTGCCGCTGGTGCGCCGCCTCGCCCGCCGCTACCAGCACGCCGAAGAGCCGCTCGACGACCTCGTGCAGGTGGGGTCGGTGGGGCTGATCAAGGCGATCGACCGCTTCGACACGAAACGCGAGGTGGTGTTCTCCAGCTACGCCGTCCCCACCATCCTCGGCGAGCTGAAGCGCCACTTCCGCGACAGCACCTGGTCGGTGCGCGTGCCCCGCGACCTGCAGGAGCTGGCGCTGCGCGTCGATCGCGCCGTCACGCACCTCTCGGTGGGCCGGCACCGCTCGCCCTCGGTGAGCGAGATCGCCCGCGCCGTCGATGCCTCCGAGGAGCGGGTGCTGGACGCGCTGGAGGCGGCCGCCGCCTATCGCGCCGCCTCGCTGGACGCGCCTCGCGCGGCCGCCGGCGGCGAGGAGGCGGGGGAGAGCATCGCCGACACGCTCGGCGTCGAGGAGGCTGGCTTTGCGCACGCCGAAGAGAAGGCGATGCTCGCGCCGCTGCTGGCGCGCATCACCCCGCGCGAACGCCTCGTGCTGCAGCTGCGCTTCGCCGAGGATCTCACGCAGGCGGAGATCGGCGAGCGGATCGGCGTCTCGCAGATGCAGGTCTCCCGACTGATCCGCCAGGCGCTGGTGCGTATGCGCGCCGGCGAGGACGGGGCGTAGGCGCACGCCCGCGCCCGCCGCTTGACATCCGCCGCGCAGCCGTAACACTGTGGGGATGGCCCGGTCGATGTGGAAAGGGACGCTCACGTTCGGGCTGGTGAGTGTGCCCGTCAAGCTGTACACCGCCGTCAGCGAGCGCAGCGTGCACTTCCACCAGCTGCACGCCCCCGATCACGCGCGGATCGTGCAGAAGCGCTACTGCTCGGCCGAGGAGGAGGAGGTGCCCTTCAGCGAGATCGTCAAGGGCTACGAGATCGCGCCCGGACGGCACGTGGTGATCGAGCCGGAGGAGTTCGCCGCGCTGGAGCCGGCGTTCACGCGCTCGATCGAGATCGAGGACTTCGTGCAGATGGACGAGATCGACCCGATCCTGTTCGACCGTCCCTACTACCTGGTGCCCAACCGCGGCGGCGCCCGCCCCTACAAGCTGCTGCTGCAGGCGATGCGCGACACCGACAAGGTGGCGGTCGGGCGTGTGGTGCTGCGTTCCCGCCAGCAGCTGGTGGCGATTCACCCGCGCGGCGACACGCTGGTGATGACCACCATGAACTTCGGCGACGAGGTGGTGCCCGCCTCGGAGTTGCACGAGCTGCACGAAGAGCACGTCGAGCTCAGCGACAGCGAGCTGGAGATCGCCCACAAGCTGGTCGACTCGATCGCCCGTCCGTTCGACCCCGCCAACTACCGCGACACCTACCGTGAGGCGCTGCTCGACCTGATCGATCAGAAGGCCAGCGGCGAGCAGGTGAGCCTGGAACCGCCGCCGCGCGACCAGCCGCTGGAGGCTCCCGACCTGATGAGCGCGCTGGAGGCCAGCATCGAACAGGTGCGCGCCCGCCGCGCGCGTGAGGAGGAGGTCGTGGAAGGAACCCCGGCCGACGACAACGGCGCGCCGCCCGCCCGCAAACGGGCCAAAAAACCCCGCTCCGCCCCCAAGAGCCCCACCAAAGCGCGCAGCCGCGGCTGACGCGATACGGCGGCGCGGCTGACGCCGCCCGGGGGCTGGTGTGATGTCTTCGTCGGAGACACCAACCAAATTGGTTGGTGTCCGAAAAGTTAATGCACACACACCCAGATCGCTTTACAAAGTAAAGTAGTTGGGGCACGTGGTGGTGGGTCAGTTTGCAAACTGACCCACCATCGGGCGCGTGGGGCACGTGGAAGTCTGAAACGATCGGGCTCCCACCAGCTGGTGGGAGCCCGAAAGTAAACGCACACATCCCACCAAGCCACTTCAGAAGGTAAAGTGGTGGCGTGCGGAGAGTCTAAAACGACATCCCCAGCACCAGCTCCTCGCCGGCGCCGCCGGCGGTGGCCGGCTCGATCCGCAGCTCGTCGGTCATCCGTTCCAGCACGTTGCCCACACCGGGCAGCACCGACTCCGCCACCAGGCGCTTGGCGGACGCGTCGGCCAGTGCGCCCACGCGCAGCTCAAAGCGCCCTCCGCGCGCGCTCACCGCGAAGGACAGCTGGCCGTCGAGGGTGTGATCGGGGGCGTGGGCGCTGAGCGCGTCGCACACCAGCATCGCGTCGTCGATCTGGTCCATCGGGCAGTGGGCGCGCGCCAGCACGATCGACACCACGCGGCACAACGCCGGCCCCACCAGCGGTCCCTTGGCCAGGCGCAGCGATGCCGAGCTCTCGATCGGCGGTTCCTCCGTCACTGCGACCCCGTCGACTCGGTCGCACCGAAGGTTGCCGGCCCGGCGGCGGCGCCCGTATCGGCGGCCCGCCCATCGGTGGGGTTGGCCTGTGCGGTCGCGGCGCCGACCGGTTGCGTTGCGGTGGCGGCCTGAGCCGCCCCGGCGCCGTTGCGCGCGGCGGCGCCGTCGTAGTGGTGGGGGGCGTTGTTGAGCGAGAAGGTCATCCGCACCTCCGTGCGCTGCCGCTCGTCGCGGCCCAGCTGCACGCTCTCGGCGAGCGACGCGATCAGTGGCAGGCCGAGGCCGAGGCCGGGGCTGTCGGGGCGGGGGCTGATTCCGGTGCCCTCGTCGCGCACCACCACGTGCAGCTCGTCCCCCAGCATCGTCGCCAGCACCTCCATCGGACCCTCGCCGCCGTCGGGGTAGGCGTGCACCACCACGTTCGTGCACGCCTCCGTCACCGCCAGCCGGATGTCGGACAACGTTTGGGCGTCGAGCGCATACGCGTCCTCCAACGCGCCCAGCGCGTGGCGCACGATCGCGATGTTCTCCGCGCGCGCCGGCAGCGCGATCTGCATGTCGGTTGTCATCGTAAGCGTGCGTCTCCCAAGAAGGCGGTGCGAGCGCTGATCGTCGTCTGGGGTGATGGTGCCCTGGCGGCGCTGTTTTCACACATCGAGCCCTCCGCCGCGGCCCCACACCGGGCGTCGCAGTCGTCGATGGACGCTTGTACGGGTTGAGGATACGCCAGCCGGCGGCCGGATGCCCGCCACGCTGGACACACGGCCGGTCGGGCGGTCTCCGCGCTTTCCGCAGACCCCCCTCCACTGCTACGCTTCACCCTCCACCTCAGGTGCCCCAACCGCCTGCGCGGGACGAGGCCCAACAACCGCGTGGAGGGCCGTAGTCCGGCCCTCCCAGGAGCACTGTCATGACTGCGCATACCAAACAGCCCGAGGCCGTTGGCCTCTACGACCCTCGCTTCGAGCACGACGCGTGCGGCGTGGGGATGGTGGCGCGCCTGGACAATGTGCCCTCGCACGAGGTGGTGGCACAGGCGGTCGAGGCGCTGGAGAACCTCGAGCACCGCGGCGCCTCCGGAGCAGATCCGACCACCGGCGACGGCGCCGGGATCCTCATGCAGATGCCCGACGAGCTGCTGCGCGCGCGTTGCGGCTTCGACCTGCCGCCGCCCGGCCGTTACGGCGTGCTGATGTGCTTTATGCCGCTCGTCGACGAGGAGCGCCAGCGGCTGTGCGAGCTGCTGGAGCGCACCGTGCGCGCCGAGGGCCAAACGGTGCTGGGTTGGCGCGAGGTGCCATGCGACACCGCCCACACTGGCCGCACCGCCGGCGCCTGCCTGCCGGCCGTCTGGCAGCTGTTCGTCGGGGCCGGGCAGTTGCCGGCGGGCGCCGGGACCGCGGCGGGCGCCGGGACCGCGGCGAGCGCCCGGACCGCGGCGGGCGCCCCCGCAAGCAGCGAGGCCGGTCTCGGTGCGGCGAAGGGCGCCGCGGACGGCGGCGAGGCGGAGTTCGACCAGGACGCGTTCGAGCGCAAGCTGTATGTGATCCGCCGCGTGTGCGAGCTGGCCGACGAGGACGGGCTGTATGTGGCCTCCAGCTCCTCGCGCACCATCAACTACAAGGGGATGCTGGTCTCCTACCAGCTGGCCAACTTTTACACCGACCTGCGCGAGGAGCGCTGCAAGAGCGCGCTGGCGCTGGTGCACTCGCGGTTCTCCACCAACACCTTCCCCTCCTGGGAGCTGGCGCACCCCTACCGCGTGATCTGCCACAACGGCGAGATCAACACGCTGATGGGCAACATCAGCTGGATGCGCGCCCGCGAGAGCGAGCTGCAGAGCGAGCTGTTCGGCGACGACCTCCCCAAGATCCTCCCCGTCGTCAAGCCCGGCGACTCCGACTCGGCCACGTTCGACCGCGTGCTGGAGCTGCTGCTGCTCGCCGGCCGCTCGCTGCCGCACGCGGTGATGATGATGATTCCCGAGGCCTACCGCGAACGCGAGGACCTGCCGCAGGAGCTGAAGAGCTTCTACGCCTTCCACTCCTGTCTCATGGAGCCGTGGGACGGCCCCGCCTCGGTGGCGTTCACCGACGGGCGCGTGATCGGCGCCACGCTCGACCGCAACGGCCTGCGCCCCGGACGCTGGGTGGAGACCGTCGACGGCCTGGTCGTGCTGGGCTCGGAGATCGGCCTGCTCAACATCGCGCCGGAGCGGATCAAGCGGCTCGGCCGGCTGCAGCCCGGCAAGCTGTTCCTGATCGACCTGGAGCGCGGGCGGATTGTGGAGGACGGCGAGATCAAGCACGAGATCGCCACCCGCCGCCCATACGGCGAGTGGTTTGTGCGCAACTCCATCCACTTCGACGACCTCCCGCCCTCCGACGCGGTGACGATCTCCTCGCAGCCGCTGCACGCCCGCCAGCGCGCGTTCGGCTACACCCAGGAGGACCTCCGCGTGCTGCTCACGCCGATGGCGCGCGACGGCCAGGAGCCGGTCGGCTCGATGGGCAACGACCTCTCGCTGGCGGTCCTCTCCGACCAGGCGCCGCCGCTGTTTTCGTATTTCAAGCAGCTGTTCGCGCAGGTGACCAACCCGCCGATCGACCCGATCCGCGAGGAGATCGTGATGAGTCTCGCGACCAGCCTCGGCACCGAGCGCAACCTGTTCGACGAGACGCCCGAGCACGCCCACAAGCTGATCTTGCGCCAGCCGATCCTGCTCAACCACGAGCTGGAGACGCTCCGCCACGTCGCCCACGACGAGTTTTCCGCCCGCACCCTCGACATCACCTGGCCGGTCGCCGACGGCCCCGAGGGGATGGAGGGGGCGCTGGCGCGGCTGTGCCAGCGGGCCGAAGCGGCGATCGCCGACGGCGTCAACATCCTGATCCTCTCCGACCGCTCCATCGACGCCCGTCGCGCGCCGATCCCGTCGCTGTTGGCGGTGTCGGCCGTCCACCACCACCTCGTGCGCGAAGGCACCCGCCTGCGCGCCGGGATCGTGCTGGAGTCGGGGGAGCCGCGCGAGGTCCACCACTTCGCCACGCTGATCGGCTACGGCGTCAGCGCCATCAACCCCTATCTGATGCTGGAGACGCTCGACGAGCTGGTGTATTTCGGTGCGATAACTCAGGCCGGCAACGGGTCCGGGGTGGCAGTCCCATCCCCCTCCTCCTCCCCTTCCTCGACAACAGCGGGTGCTCCCGCGCCGTCGTCCGCGGCCGAGCAGGCGGCGCAGAATGTCGTCAAGGCGATCGGCAAAGGGTTGCTGAAGACGATCTCCAAGATGGGCATCTCCACGATCCAGTCCTACCGCTCGGCGCAGATCTTCGAGGCCGTGGGTTTGTCGCGCGAGCTGATCGACCGCCACTTCACCGGCACCGCCTCGCGGATCGGCGGCGTCGGGTTGCGCGAGCTGGCCGTGGAGGCGCTGGAGCGTCACGCGCGCGCCTATCCGGCGCCGCACGACGACCTGCTGCCGGTCGGCGGGGTGTATGCGTGGCGGCGCGACGGCGAGCACCACATCTGGAACCCGGAGACGATCGCGCTGGTGCAGCACGCCGTGCGCTCCTGCGACGACGCCCAGGTGCACGCCGCGCTCGGCGGCGACGCGCAGGCGCACGACTCGGTGCGCGCCAGCGCCGCCTACGCCAAGTACCGCGAGTATGCGCGCGCGGTCAACGAGGATGCCGCCCGGCGGGCCACGCTGCGGGGATTGCTGCGGCTGCGCTGCGAAACCGCGGCGGACGGCTCCCGGGCCGCGTCCACGGGCGATTCCTCCGCGGGCGTCGCGGCGGGTTTGGATGGGGGAGGAGGGGGAGGGGTTGCCCTGTCCGAGGTCGAGCCCGCCAAGGAGATCGTGCGGCGCTTCTGCACCGGCGCCATGTCGCTCGGCTCGATCTCGCGCGAGGCCCACGAGACGCTGGCGATCGCCATGAACCGGCTGGGCGGGCGCTCCAATACCGGGGAGGGAGGCGAGGACCCGGTGCGCTTCCACCCCGACCCCAACGGCGACCGCCGCCGCTCGGCGATCAAGCAGGTGGCGTCCGGCCGCTTCGGCGTGACGATCAACTACCTGGTGAACGCCGACGAGCTGCAGATCAAGATGGCGCAGGGCGCCAAGCCGGGCGAGGGCGGCCAGCTGCCTGGGGACAAGGTCGACAAGTACATCGGCTCCATCCGCCACACCACCCCCGGCGTCGGGCTGATCTCCCCGCCGCCCCACCACGACATCTACTCGATCGAGGATCTCAAGCAGCTGATCTACGACCTGCGCTGCTCCAACCCGCAGGCGCAGGTGTCGGTGAAGCTCGTCTCCGAGGTCGGCGTCGGCACCGTGGCGGCGGGCGTGTCGAAGGCCAACGCCGACCGCGTGCTGATCGCCGGTCACGACGGCGGCACCGGCGCCTCGCCGCTCTCCTCGATCCAGTCGGCCGGCGTGCCGTGGGAGATCGGGCTCGCCGAGACCCAGCAGACGCTGCTGCTCAACGAGCTGCGCTCCCGCATCGTCGTGCAAACCGACGGCCAGCTGAAGACCGGCCGCGACGTGCTGATCGCGGCGCTGCTGGGCGCCGACGAGATGGGCTTCTCCACCGCGCCGCTGATCGCCACCGGCTGCATCATGATGCGCGCCTGCCACCTCAACACCTGCCCGGTGGGGATCGCCACACAGGACCCGGTGCTGCGCGAACGCTTCAAGGGCACGCCCGAGCAGGTGGTCAACTTCTTCTTCTACGTCGCCGAGGAAGTGCGCGAGCTGCTGGCCGCGCTGGGGTTGCGCTCACTGGATGAGGCGATCGGCCGTGTCGACCTGCTGGAGGCCGGTTCCGCGATCGAGCACTGGAAGGCGCGCGGCGTCGACCTCACCCACATCCTCACCCATATCCACCTTCCTGACGGCGAGCCGCGCCGGCGTGTGCAGCCGCCGCCGGCGGTGCTCGACGACGCGCTCGACTGGCAGCTCGTGGAGCGCGCCGGCCCGGCGATCGAGCGGGGCGAGCGCGTGTCCGTGCAGCTGCCGATCCGCAACGTCAACCGCTGTGTCGGCGGCATTCTCTCCAGTCACATCGCCCGCGCGCACGGCGAACAGGGGTTGGCGCCCGACTCGATCGCGGTCGACTTCGAAGGCTCCGCCGGCCAAAGCTTCGGCGGCTGGCTGGCGCCCGGTGTCACGTTCACGCTGCGCGGCGACGCCAACGACTACGCCGGCAAGGGTCTCTCCGGCGGCGTGCTCGCGGTGCGCCCGCGCCCCGGCATGAACGCCGAGTTCGTGGCCGAGCACAACGTGATCGTCGGCAACACCGTCCTCTACGGCGCCACCTCCGGCAAGGCCTTCTTCCGCGGCCTCGCCGGCGAGCGCTTCGCCGTGCGCAACTCCGGCGCGTGGGCGGTCGTGGAGGGCGTGGGCGACCACGGCTGCGAGTACATGACCGGTGGGCGCGTCGTCGTGCTGGGCGCCACCGGGCGCAACTTCGCCGCCGGTATGTCCGGCGGCGTCGCCTACGTGCTGGACGACGAGGGCGCGTTCGCCAAGCGCTGCAACATGGGCATGGTCGACTTCGAGCCGCTCGCGCCGGCCGACGCGATCGAGCTGCGCGCGATGATCGCCGAGCACCAGCAGCGCACCGACTCCCCCGTCGCCGCGCGCGTGCTGGCCGAGTGGGAGGAGCTACTATCGCGCGGCGTGTTTGTGAAGGTGATGCCGCGTGACTACAAGCGCGTGCTGGGGGAGCTGGCAGCCGAAGAAGAGCAGGCCGAAGGCGAAGAAGAGCGGGCCCAGGGAGTGCCCGCCGCGTGAGCGTGTGTATTAACTTTTTGCGTTGTGTATAGCCATAGTCTTACAGGACTCGAAACTTAATATGCGCACGTACGCCCACACCTCGTCCCCCACCTCGAACAGCTGATGGGCAAGCTGGGAGCCTTCCTGCAGATCGAGCGCCGCGGCGTTCCCTACCGCGACGCCCACGCCCGCGCGCACGACTACGAGGAGTTCATGGTCGTGCGCCCGGAGCCGGAGCTGCGCGACCAGGGTGCGCGCTGCATGGAATGCGGGGTGCCGTTCTGCCACAACGGCTGTCCGCTGGGCAACCTGATCCCGGATTGGAACGACCTCGTCTACCGCGACCGCTGGCAGGACGCGATCGCGCAGCTGCACGCGACGAACAACTTCCCCGAGCTGACCGGCCGCCTGTGCCCGGCGCCGTGCGAGGCCGCGTGCGTGCTGGAGATCCGCGAGAACGACGCGGTGACGATCAAACAGATCGAGCTCGCGATCGTCGATCGCGCCTGGGATGAGGGCTGGATTCTGCCGCGCCCGCCCCGCCACGAGACCGGGCAGTCGGTCGCGGTGGTGGGCTCGGGACCGGCGGGGATGGCCGCCGCGCAGCAGCTGCGCCGCGCCGGTCACGGCGTGACGCTGTTCGAGCGCGACGAGGCCGCCGGGGGGCTCGCGCGCTTCGGTGTACCGGACTTCAAGATCGAAAAGCGAATCG
>DATMLP010000009.1:0-95235 GCA_035570415.1 Solirubrobacteraceae bacterium
TGCCCGGCTTACGTGGCCACCCTCAGCGGCATCACCGACGGCGTGCCCCCGGGAGCGATCATGGTGGTGGACCCCGGCCAGACGCAGGTGGAGGGCTGAGCGGGATGCAAGACGGTCGCCTGCACCCACGCCCCTCGTGCGATCGCCGCGGCCGGCGCCGAGCGGCCACCCGCCACTGATATGGACGACCAGTCCGCCAACCCCGCACCCGACGCCCCAGGGGGCGTCGCCCACACGGTCGCGTCGGTGCGTTCGGTGGGGCGCTACGAGATCCTCCGCGAGATCGGCCGCGGCGGCATGGCGGTGGTGTACCTCGCCCGCCAGCGCGACCTCGATCGACTGGTGGCGCTCAAGGAGCTGTCCTCCTTCCACGCCACTTCCCCCGAATTCGCCGACCGGTTCCTGCGCGAGTCGCGCCTGGCGGGCTCGCTCAGTCACCCCAACATCGTCACCGTCCACGAGTACTTCGAGGAGGGCGGCATCCCCTTCATCGCGATGGAGTACGTGCCGCAGGGCTCCCTGCGCCCGTGGGTGGGCGACCTCTCGCTGGCGCAGCTGGCGGGCGTGCTGGAGGGCATCCTCGCCGGGCTCGCCCACGCCGAGCCGCTGGGGATCGTCCACCGCGACCTCAAGCCGGAGAACATCATGGTGACCGCGGAGGGGCGGGTGAAGATCACCGACTTCGGCATCGCCAAGGCCACCCAGAGCGCAGGCACCGCGGCCTTCATGACCGCCACCGGCACCACGGTGGGCACCCCCACCTACATGGCGCCCGAGCAGGCCATGGCCCAGCAGCTGGGCCCGTGGACCGACCTCTACTCGGTGGGTGTGATGGCATACGAGCAGATCGTCGGCCGTCCCCCCTTCCACGACACCGAGGCGCCGATGGCGATCCTGCTGCGCCACGTCAGAGAGCCGATCCCCCCACTGGTGGAGGTGAAGCCCGACGTCGACCCGGCGCTCTCGGCGTGGGTGGAGCGGCTGCTCGTCAAGGAGCCCGCCGACCGCACCCACTCAGCCGTGCACGCGTGGGAGGAGCTCGAAGAGATCGTGCTGGCGGGGCTGGGTCCGCGCTGGCGGCGCGAAGCCCGTTTGCCGGAGCGGGGGCCCACGACGGACACGCCGCTGCCGCTCACGCCGGCGCCGTTCGAGAGCCAGCACGTTCCCACGCCAGCCCCGACGCCGGCGGCGCCGAAGAGCGAGTTCATCACCTACGGACGCACCCCCGACACGCCGCCGCCCGCGCCCGCCCCCACGCCGCCGCCGACACCCGCGCCACAACCCGTGCCGGCACCACCCGCGGCGACACCTCCGCCCATGCCGGCGGAGCCTTCACCAGCGCCGGCGTCGGCCGCCGCGGCCGCACCGGTCGAGGCACAGCAAGGGGCACCGGCGCCCCCGGCCCAGTCCCCGCCGGCGTCTCCCCCCGAAGCCGCCGTGGAGACGCCGGGCCCCATCGCTTCGGCGCCGCCCCCGGCAGCGGTGGACACCACGCCGCCCCACGGGACCACGTGGCAACCCTCGGTCGAGCCGCCCGTCGCAGCCACCGAGCCGGGGCTCGCCGCCGCCAACACCACCACACCCGCCGTCGCGGCGATCACCGAGTCGGTTGCGGTCCCCCCGCGCAAGGAGCCGACCGGCGTGCGCCGAGGCGGAAACCGCCGGCTGCTGGCGGCGATGGCGGGGGCGCTCGTCGTAGCCGCAGCCGTCGGGTTCGCCATCGCCGGCTCCTCCGGCGGCGGCGGCGGCGAAGCGTCCGCGCTCAGCGGCCACGCCACCGCCGGCTCACTGGAAGTGTCGTTCCCCTCCAGCTGGCAGCAGCAGGGCAGCGTCCCCACCACGCCCGGGCTGCCGCTGAGCGAATCGCTGGCGCTGGCGGCGCCGTCGACCGGCGGCGAGCTGGTGATCGGGCGCGCCACCCCGAGCGGGCCCACACTGCTGCCCGCGAGCTTTCTCTCGGCTCTGCCCAGCACCCCCCGCGGCGAAGCCATACGCCTCGGCTCGCTGGAGCTCTACCGCTACCGCAACCTCCAACCCGCCGGCGCCACAGGGCCGGAGACGGTATACGCGCTGGGTACCACCTCGGGCACGGCCGTCGGCGTGTGCGTGCCGCCAGCCAGCGGGGCAAGCGCGGTCAGCGCCCAGTGCGAGCGCATCATCGGGTCGCTGAAGCTGACGTCGGGCAGCGCGCAGCCACTCGGGCCCAACCAGACCTATGCGGCGGCGCTCAGCCATGCGATGTCGAGCCTCAACGCCGCCCGCTCCGCCGCCGGGACGGCGCTGGCGAAGGCCGGAAGCGCAAGCGCCCAGGCCGCCGCCGCCGCGCGCCTGGCGAAGGCTCACGAACAGGCAGCCGCCGCGGTCCGCGCGGCGGGGCCGGGCGCCGCCGAACAGGCCGCCAACGGCGCGATCGCAGCGGCGCTCTCGCGCATCGCCGGCGGCTACGCGGCGATGGCCGCCGCCGCGCGCAGCGGCAACGCCGGCGGATACGGCAGCGCGCGTCAGACGGTGGCGAGCGGTACGGCCGCACTCACAAAGGCGTTCGGGGAACTTCGCAAGCTGGGCTTCGAATAACTCACCCTTCGCCTCGCGAGTAGCGACCCCCAGACCTACCGGGATACCCCACGCCTGTACCGCATGGACGGGTCGGGGAGGTCGCCATGCAGAAGCTCCGTTGCGGGATCGAGGCCATTGGGCCACACCACCGTTCGCGCCTCGTGATCGACCCGGACCTGCCGGAAGTACTGGCGCCAGGGGCTCCAGCGCCTGGGCGCGCACCCAGTTATCAGCAAGTTCGTCGGTGTGGAGTCGAGCCCACGCGCGAACGAGCCGCTAGTGCACGCGGTGGAAGCGACCCATTCAGAATGCGCAGCGTGGTGAGCTCGATCTGAGCGACCTCATCGCCGTACTGGGCGTGGAAGTGCGGCGGAGGATGATCGGGACGGTACATCCCGGAGGGTCTCCTCGATCGACTTGTTGCCCGCTCCCCAACGGCGCACCCGCGTCCCTTCGTCGAGCACCTCCTCGGATTTCAGCTCACGAACACCTCAGCGAACAGTCTCCCGGCCAAGACAGAAAAGCGGATGACTGAATACCATCAGCATCCAAAAACAGGAGGCGCCAGTCAGCTCTCGGTGCCATCGTACTCATCAACGCCAATCGATGCCCCGAACGCCGCTGCTGCTGCAACGTGCCGTCGATCGAGGATCCAGCCTAGACTCAACTCGCTGCCACGGTGAGTAATCCAGATGCCAAGTTGCACCTCTGCCCCAGGAGATAGGCTTCTAAATGCGTCCGCCCGTGAACCCAGCGCACTCCAGAGCGCGTCGAGTTGGGCATCGAGCGAGCGCTCGACCGAGTCGTCAGTTTGCCACATCCAAAGATGACTCGCGACGTGTATGTGCGGCCGTTTGGGGGATACCGATTCACCCTTTAGTCGCTGCTTGCTAGGCTCGACTTCTACGCAAGTAGTTATCTCTGCTGGGGTTACCGTGTCACTAAACACCGTTATCGAGCAGCGGACCTCTTCCCAAGCGCGCTGCCACGAAGCCTCCTGTTCGCCACTCATTTACCCAAACCTGTCGGTATCGCCTCGCCGCCAGCTTTCGGGACGAGATAGATTTCGCCGCTCCCCTTATCCCGATAGTAGTCGTATGCCGAACCACGGTCTCCGACCGTTTCGTTCTTGTCTGTATGGACGTCACTGCCCACCTCATCGAGAACACGTTCGATTTCTCCCTGGCTTAGTTTCTCAAGGTTCCCGGGGTTCGGCTTCTCTCCACATTCGCTAGCGCGCTCGGCTTCGGGCCTGTCCGGTTCTTTGTGTATTTGGCGTGATCGATGGCCCGCATTGGGTGAGCTTCGTGAAGGAGGATCACGCTGATGAGCAATACGACGATTACCGCACCTGAGAGCAGCGAGAGCGAGGTGCCGGCGGCTGGGCTGCCGGCAGAGGTCGATTCTAAGGGCCTATCCCTATAGGGTGGTGGCTAGTCGGGCGCGGTGAGCGCGCTTGAGGGCGATTAGGCCGCTGGCGAGTTGTAGGAGGGCGAGGTGGTTCTCGTCCTTCTTGGACCAGCGGACGAGGATTCCCCGGTTGCGGTTCAGCCACGAGTGGCACGCCTCGACGACCCAGCGGCGGGCACGCCAGTCGGGGTTGCGTAGTTTGAGGTCGATCTCCTCGCCGCGCCGGCGAATGTGAGGGGTGAAGTCGCGCTCCTGGAGTAGGTCGCGGACTTCTTGGTTGTCGTAGGCCTTATCCAGGCAGAGCCCCTGGGGATCGTCCTCGGTGGGCTCCGGACGCTCGATCGGGATCGAGTCCAGCGTCCCCTTCAGCAGGAGGTGGTCGTTGCGGTTCGCGCCGTCGTGGTCGATCCCGATCGGGACGCCACGCGCCTCAACGAGGAGCGAACGCTTCGCCCCCCCTTGGCTCTATCAGTAGGGTTCGGGCCGGTCTTCGGCCCGCCCAGCGGTGCTTTGGTCATCGCCCCGTCAGCCGCCAGCCACGACCAGTCAATCCCGATCTGCTCGTCGTAGTCGAGCAGCCCCTGGCGCCAAATCTCTTGGAAGACTCCGGCCTGCTCCCACTCCTGAAACCGCCGGTGAGCAGTGGAGGAGTTACACATCCCGGTTACATCGAGCGCGTTCCACTGCATGCCGGTACGCAACACGAGCAGGATCGCGTCCATCACCCGCCGCTTCGGTATCCCGCGCTTGTGCGTTCCCAGCGGATGCTCGGGCGCAGGCGGCAACAACGGCTCGATTCGCTCCCACAACCAGTCCGGCATCCGCCAGCCATCGTCGCGATCAACCAAACCCATCTCCAACCCCCTATGTCCGATCAATAGATCGACCCAGGAATTCGCCAGAGCCAGGCCAGAATCCTCCCTATGGGGATAAGCCCTAAGCGGGCGTGGGCGCAGGCGCTGGTGGAGCGCGCGCGCAACGAGGGTGTCGCGCTGACTGGCGAGGACGGCCTGTTGACCGGGATGGTCCGGGAGGTTCTGCAGGCCGGGCTGGATGTCGAGATGGCTGAGCATCTGGGGTATGAGCCTTACGAGGCTGCCGGACGTAACTCGGGGAACAGCCGCAACGGGAGCTACTCGAAGACTGTCAGCACGGATGTCGGGCCGGTCGAGCTGGCGGTGCCAAGGGACCGGCAGGGCACCTTCGAGGCGGTCACGGTCCCTAAGCACATGCGGCGTCTGGAGGGGCTGGGCGTGAATGTGTTGAGCCTCTATGCCAAGGGGTCTGACGACGGGGGAGATCCAGGCGCATCTGGCTGAGATCTACAGCACCGAGGTTTCCCGGGAGACGATCTCCAAGATCACTGACGCCGTGCTCCCGGGGATGGCTGCGTGGCAGAGTCGCCCGCTGGAGGGCGGGCGGTTTCCAGTCATCGTTGCGAATCCTGACCGAAAGGAATCGCAATGCCTCATTTGGCGTGGAACAAGGCCCCGATGGATACGAAGCGTCGCTACTTCGAGCTCATCCGTCAGGGTTCGAGTGGTGCGGCCGCCTCGCAGCGGGTGGGTGTGTCGCTGAGCTGCGGGTCGTTGTGGTTTATCGATGCTGGCTCGGTGAGCTTTATCGATAAGCCGATCAGCAGCCGCTATCTGACCCAAGATGACCGGCTCGAGATCGCAGACGGACTCGCGGCCGGGGAACCGGTGAAGTCGATCGCCGCAAGGATCGCAAAGAGCTACCAGACCGTCTACCGGGAGATCGCACGCAACCGCAACCCCGATGGCCGCTACCAGCCCTGGTACGCCCATGGGCAAGCTCACCTGCGCCGGCGACGCCCACGACCGCGACGGGTCAGCGTCGATGACCAGCTGCGCGCCGCGATCGCCGGCAAACTCGGCAAGCACTGGTCTCCGGCACAGATCAGCAGGTGGCTGCGGCGGCGTTGGCCAAAGCGCACGGACTGGCATCTGTGCCACGAGACGATCTACGAGGCCGTCTATCGAGGTCTAGTCGTGGCCCCGGGCCAGCCGCCCCTGCGTACTGGACGGTCTTACCGACGCAGGCGTGGCCGGGGCCGGACTCGCGAAGGCGCGCTGAAGCAGTGCACGAGCCTGAAATCGATCCACGCCCGGCCCGCAGCCGCCAACACAAGAAACCAAGTAGGCCACTGGGAGGGCGACCTCCTGATCGGCGCGTTCCAGCGTTCGGCAGTCGCGACGCTGGTGGACCGCAAGACACGCCACACACTGCTGGTCGCGATCCGTGGCGGGCACTCAGCCAAGAACGTAGCGGACGCTCTGGTCAGGGTCTTTCACCATCTGCCTCCTGTGCTACGTCGAACGCTGACCTGGGATCAAGGCAACGAGATGTTCCAGCACGAGCGGATCGAGGCCCAGACCGGGCTACGGATCTACTTCGCTGATCCCCACTCACCTTGGCAACGCCCCACCAACGAGAACACCAACGGCCTGCTACGACAGTATTTCCCCAAAGGAACCAACTTCCACCAGATCACCGAAGAGCGTCTCCGGGAGGTCGCTATCGAGCTCAACGACCGGCCACGAGCATACCTCGAGGACCGCACACCAGCCCAATTGATGGCACGATGGAGACCACACCTCACCACAAGCTGATTCGCAACGACAGTTAGAAACCGCCGTCCTCTACCTCGTCGCGACCACCCGCCGAGCGAACCGAGAGAACATGACCGGCCGCATCCACAACTGGAAGGGCGTCCTCAACGCCCTCGCCATCCACTACGGCGACAGACTCACCACCAACTAGCAGCTGCACTACGTACATGACCAACAAAGCCATTTACACAAAAAATCTGACAGTCCCCGCCGATCAGGGAGGACATCACCCCGCACACGCTCAGGCGCACGTTCATCTCGCTACAGCTCGCAAACGGAAGCCCCGTCCCGTTCGTACAGCGTCAAGCTGGCCACGAGGATCCACGGACAACGCTCTCCATCTATACCGAAGTGGTCGACACCGACTTCGGCCCGACCGCCGAGATGCTCGAGCTCCTGTGTGCCTATAGCTCCGAGGCCGAGCCTGGCCTTGACGCTAGTCGCGCGCTGGTCACAGCCTCCTGATGAGTCCCCATAGGAGTGGCACTCGCAAGACAGGCCATGCCCGACCGCCGCTCAAACTCTCCGCCGACGTACTCGCCACATTCGAGGCTAACGGCCGGTGACTCGCCGACCTTGCAGAAAAGGCGGTGCGTATCCGGAACCGCATACCGCCTCAGCCCGCCGGATAGCAATACGGCTTGCGCCGGGTGCGGATAGTGTCAAATGACCACGAACCTTCTCGGTAGGCTGCAACGTAACACCGTGGTGGGCATAGCACGAGACGACAAGCGCAAGATCCTTGCGGACCACTTTGGAACCTGCTGGAGTGGTAGGCGGCGCTGGGTCCGGCGCAGCAGCCATGCCTCCATGCGTCGCCTGCGGGCTCACCGCGGAGCCACAGCCAGCGACGACCAGTGCCGCCGTGCTTACGCAAAGCGCGACGGCACATGGCACACGCAGTGGCAGCAATGACCGCTCGGCCGTGAACCTGTACGCTTTCATCCTCCGACCCGAGGCTCCGCGACAATAAGCTTGTACGGCGGGTGCGAGGCGGATTCTGCAAGGAGTGTGGCGCTTGCGCGATAGAGCCCGCCATCGAGCGGCGTGTGGTTACGCATCACAACACACTGTGCGTCTGACTCGGCGAGTCGGCCAATGCACAGGCCATCAAGCAAGACCTCGACCGCGGGCGTGGCCTCGCGACCGCTCGCACCCACAGATAGAGTGACCCGCATGGCGAGCCCCGACTTCTCTCGTGGTGAAGCGTCTTTGTACGTTCGCTCGAGAACCGCTATTGCGCCAGCGTTGAGTTCGACGGCCATTGCGGCTACGGCATCTGGACGCTGTGTCTGGTGGGTCATGCGTGGGCCGATCCGGCGACCCTTCGCCAGACGGGCGACGTGATCCTCACGCGCTCGACTGGCAGCTCGTAGATCCCGCACCGCTCGCACGATGGTTTGTGCCCGCTCAAACACCGCCGCGGCGCCTCGCCGGCCACAAGGTTGCGTAGATCTGGATTATCACGCCCATGGTCCTCTCAGTAATGCTTTCCCTGTACTTCCCACTCGCCCGAGGCACACTCGTAACGTGTGTTTCCATGATCAAATTCGATGAATACACATTGTTCGATGGGTCCAAAGGTCTCCGGGAAATTGCCAAGCAACGGGATTGCGGCGTAGTATTCGGTCACACGGTATACATCGGTATACCTCTTAGTCGAGTTAGCTTCTTTTTCCATCGACTCGTACAGACTGTCGAAATGGCTAGCCCACAGCTCCAGGTAGGCAGCGTAGGTCTCGCCCGCGATCCCCGCCGCGTCCCCGATCGCCGGGACGATAGAAAGTGCTAGACCGATGAGCTTGCTCCGGGTGCCAAGCGTCGAGATATCTTCCGACAGTTCTTTGGCCTCCTGGGGGTCCAGGAGGAAATAGCTCCGTTTCGGGTCTTCAGCACCCACACCGAGTTCAGCTATAAGAGCTTCTTCTTCCTTCCGCTTCGCTTCTTGGCGGGCGGCTTCGGTTTCGTCGTAGTTTTTGGTGGCTTGGGCTTCGGCTGAGGCGAATGCTGCGCTGGACACGTGCGCGGTGTATGGGGTGGCGGGTCCGAGGCCGTTGGGGAATGCGCCGGGGGGGATAACGGGGTAGCTCTGGAGGTTCTCGGCGACCTGGGGTACGTAGGACTTCCCGCCCTGGAAGGTGACTCCTGACCCAAAGGCGGGTTCGCTGGCCAGTCCGTCGGCGCCCAGCCACGCATACTTGAGCGGTGTCGTCCCGGGTTGCGGCACCCCGAATTCGGTGCTGTTGTAGGTCGAGAGTAGTTTTGTTTCCGTTTCGCTCAGTGCCGCAGTGGCCACCACGTTGCCCTGCAGGTCGTGGAGCTGCAGCACCGGCGCTTGGCCGCTCTTCTGGACCGCGGCGAGTGTTCCGTCGATCCCGGGCACGTTGCGCGTCCATTTTTCCCCGCCTTCGCCGACCCACGAGACGGCTTCTCCGGGCCCGGCGTAGTGGTCGATCGTCGTCGCTGAGGTCGTGCCTTCGGCGACCGTTTCCAGCGTTCGGCCGGCGGGGTCGTAGAGGTAGTTCATTGTCTCGCCGTTCTGTTTCTCGGTGGCGAGCTGCCCGTCGACGTAGTAGCTGCCGGCCAGTTCGTGTCCGCCCGCGTCGGCGGCCGGCATTGTCGTGGCGTTCCCGAACGTTTCGTAGGCCACGCCTTCATCGGCCAGCCGATCGGCTGGGTCGTAGACGTGTCGTTCGGCGCTGCCGCCTTCGCTCTCGCACTGACCTTCTGAGCCCGGTTGTACTGTCGTGAGGCTCGTGCGGTCGGAGTCTTCGTTGTAGGCGTAGATCCGCGTCGTGCAGCCTTTGCCGGCTAGTGTTTCCTGGGTCTGCGTCAGCCGGCCGGCGGTGTCGTAGCTGTAGTTCTCGCTCGCGAGCGTGCTTGTCTGCGAGAGCGTTTCGCCGTGGATCGACGGGGCGATGCTGTCGCTGAACCATGTGCATTTTTCGGTGCAGTGCGTGAGCTTGAGGTATTCCACGCTCGTCGCCTGCCCGGCCGGGCTGATCGTGTATCCCGCGCTCATTCCGTTCGGGTATCCCTCGCTCGTGAGCTTGCCTTCGACGTCGTAGGCTGCGGTGAACGTCATGCTTGCCCCTGGTACGGTGTCGTGTAGTTCGGTCATGAGTCCGCTCGTTGGATCGTAGGAGTATACCTGGCTGTCGGTCGCTTTGCCTGGCAGTTCGTAGCTGACTTCCGTGGGTCGGCCGTCCACGTCGTAGGTGTATTTGGTTGTGGAGCCTTCGGCGTCGGTGTATTCGGTGAGTTGCCCGAGCGTGTTGTATTTGCTGCTGATTGTCTTCGTGGCGCCTTTGATTGTTGCGCTCTGTTTGAGGAGCGCGCCGGTTTCGGTGCTGTATTCGTTGGTGACCTTCGGCAGCGCTGTGTCCACGGTCGAGCTGGTTTCGCTTGTGAGTGCGCGTCCGGCGCCGTCATAGGTCTCTTTGATCGTCCTGGTTGTGGATCCGGTTTTGCTTGTGACCACTTCGGTGGTGGTTTCGACCTCGTCCCAGATGTTGTAGGTGTAGGTCTTGACGGGGAGTTCTGGTAGGCCGCTTTCGGGCTGGGCGGCTGGTGTGGTCTGGCAGGGGAGTCCGTCCCATTCGGGGTGGTTGCGGCAGGTGCTGGTTTCGGCTTCTTCTTTGGCGGTGTAGTAGATCGTCTTGATGTCGTGGACGGCTTGGTTGTTTGGTGCCCAGACCTCGATGCGGTTGTCGCCGGTGTCTGAGACGTAGACGTCGCCGGCGGCGTTGAGGGCTATGTCTTGTGGGTAGTGCAGTTGTCCTTCGCCGCTTCCGGCGGATCCAAAGGTGCCGAGGTAGCCTCCTGCTGAGCTGAACTCCTCGATTCTGCTGTCGCCGATGTCAACGACGTAGAGGTCGCCCGCGGAGTTGGCCGCGATCCCGTTGGGGTTCCAGAATTCGCCGCCGCCGCTTCCTTGGGAGCCGAATTGCCGTATGTAGGTGCCGGTCGTTGAGAGCTCTTGGACGCGTGTGTTGCCGGTATCCACGACGTAGATATTTCCGCCTGCGATGGTCAGCCCGGTGGGTTCTTTGAATTGGCCGTTACCGGAGCCTTCGGAGCCGTATGCCGCGATGAACGACCCGGTGGAGGAGAACTCCTCGATTCGGTTGTTTTTGGTGTCTGCGACCCATACGTTTCCGCTGGGGTCTATCTTTAGGCCGTTTGGGCAGTCCAGTTCGCCGGGTTTGGTGCCGTATTTGCCGAAGGTGCGGATGAATGCGCCTTTGGATGAAAGCTCTTGAATTCGGTTGTCTTCGCAGTCGGCGATGTATACGTTGCCTGTGCTTTGGTTTACGTCGATCCCGGTGGGGTGGCCGAACTCTCGGTTGCCGGTGCCGTATGAGCCGTACGCCGCGATGAATTTGCCTTGGGCGGAGAGCTCCTCGACGCGGTGGTTGTTTTCGTCATCGGCCCAGACGTTGCCGTGCCCATCAAACGCGACCCCGGTGGGGTAGTAGAATTGTCCTTCGCCGCTGCCGTATGAGCCGAACTGCGTTGAATAGGCCATGTGGCCCCCGCCGGTTTCGGGTGGCAGCCACTCCTGCACACGGTAGTTGGCGAAGTCAACGGCGTATAGCGCCCCGGTCGAATTGAGCGCGACGCCGCGCGGCTCGTTGAAACGGCCGTTGGTGCTCCCGTAGAGGCCGAATGTCGTTAGGAACTTCCCTGCTGGGGTGAACTCCTCGATACGACTGTTGTTGCTGTCAGACACGTAGAGGTCGCCCGTCGTCGTGTTCACGCCGATGCCGAACGGTTCTTTGAACTGTCCTTCGCCGCTGCCTTCGCTGCCGAACTGCCCAAGGTAGGTTCCTGAGGTCGAGAACTCCTCAACGCGGCTGTTTCCAGCATCCACAACGTAAATGTCGCCTTCGGCGATCGTAAGACTAGTGGGGCTATCCAGCTGCCCCGGCCCGGAGCCTTTGCTGGCGAAGCCTTTGATATAGGTGCCGGTAGCGGAGAACTCCTCGACCCGGTCAGCGGCCAAATCGAGCACCCACACGTTCCCGTTAGCGTCGATCGTGACGCCGCTCGGCTGTTCCAGTTTACCTTCGCCGCTGGACCCGAAAGTTCGCACAAACCCCCCGGAGGAGTTCAGCTCCTCAACCCGCGAGTTACTCAGATCGCACACATATACGTTGCCCGTGCTCTGGTTGACAGCGATTCCCGCCGGGTTTGAGAACTCTAGTTCGCCGGAGCCAGTCGACCCGTACGCCGCGATGAACGACCCCGCGGGCGTGAACTTCTCGACTCGGTTGTTGGTCTGGTCGGTAACCCACACATCCCCGGTTGCATCGACTGCGACCCCCATCGGTTCGCTGAACTGGCCGCCGCCAGATCCTTTGCCCCCGAACGCCGTTGAGAACGCCAGCGGTGCAACGGCCTGCGATGTCCCGGCCGGTGACTTCGTCGCGATTACGTTCCCAGTCGTTTCGTTGTATTCGGTCGTGGTGGTCAGATCAAGGCCAGTCGCGTCGGTCGTCACCGAAGTTGGCTTGCGCAGTGTCCACCCGAGTTCTTTCTGCCCCGAGTAGGACGTGACGGTCGTCCGGACGTCCGCTTCTTTGCCTTCGTACTGCGCCCCATCGGTCGTCTTGGTTACGAGGGAGTATCCTTCGCCGGTTTCTGGGGCGCCTTCATTGTAGTGGTAAACCATGTGGTTGCGCGCGAGCACTTCGCTGCCGGAAGCGAGCTTGACTTTGTGTTCCGGCCCAAGCGTTTCGATGAGTTGCCCACCCGGATTGTATGTGCTTTTGGCTTCAAGCTTCGCTGCCGTTTCAGCGGATTTACAGTGTTCTTTTGATTCGCAGCTTTCTTTCAAGGCAGCCGCTCGATTATCTGCGCTCAGTGTTCGGTCGGGCTCGTTCAGTTCGTTGTATTCGGTGGTCGCTATTCCTCCGGTCGGCGCCGCGGCGTTGACTGTGCGGCCCTCAGCATCGAGGTATTGGATCGTGGCGCGTTTGTAGCTGCCGGCGGGCCAGCCCTGGGGCTCGTCCGGCGGGAAGATCGCCATCCCTTCCACAGGTAGATCTTTCGTCTGCCCCCATTTCCAGGCTTCGCCTTCCAGGTTGTACGGGGCTCGCGACCCGGATGTGGGTACGCCATACTCAACCGTCCATACCGAGCTTTCTCCGACTGTCGGAGGGCTGGGTATGGGCTCTTCAGATAGTTCTCCAGTGCCACCCACTTCGGGTCCGCCAGCAAAATTACATTTCCCGGCGAGATTCGCGGTGCATGATGCGGTGGAGCCGGCCGCGTTAGTCGCAGTGACGGTCACCAGCAGTTTTTTGCCTCGGTCACGACTGAGCGGGGTATACGTCGCATTCACTGCTCCTTCGATCGGGGCGCATCGATATACCAGGCTTTCGCCGACCGTTTCAGACCAGCATCTCTCCCACTGATAACTATAACTCAGCGGGCTGTTGCTCCACGTTCCCTTGTTGACCGTGACGGCTTCGCCGACCTTGGGTTTCGTGGTCGACAGCGATGGTTCGGTCGTGACCTGCGGAGCTTCACCGCTGCCCAGCGTGGTTCGGGCGCTTGGGCGCGTGACGGAGATGACTCGTCCTAGACTTGGATCCCCCGCGGTCGTGCCATACGTAATGACCCAGGGCTGCTGGCCGGCGCGGGTAACGGCGGTTACGTGCCCTTCGGCGTCGTATCCGTAGATCGTCTTCAGCGCAGGCGAGATGCGGGGGTCCCACTCGGCGCGTAGCCTACCTTTGCTGTCGTAGGCATACTGGGCGACGGTAGTTTCGGTCATTTCCCCTTTGGAGGAGTTCCATGCGGTGAAGTAGACCCTCGTCAGGCGCCCCTTGTAGTCGCCCCACTGGGATTCGTTTTCCCCGGTCGCCGTCGTGCTCGTGGCGTAGTTGAAGGTCAGCGCGCGGCAGCCCTTTTCCAGTTTCGGGGCGCACGAGACTCCCGGCGGCGCCGGGGCCAGCGCCTCGGAGGGCTCAAGGACGACTTCTTCGCCGACTTCGGCGGTCTGGTATGCATAGGTTGTCCTTGCGCTGGGGATCGGGCCTTCGCCGATGCTCGGCAGCCACTGCGAGCGCGCCCACTCCTCGACACGGCTCCCGGCCGCGTCCGCTACGTAAATGTTCCCTGCGGTACTTACCGCGATACCGGCCGGACCAGAAAACTGCTCGCTGCCGGTGCCCGAGGCGCCGAACTTGGTGATGAAACTGCCGGCAGCGCTGAATTCCTCGACACGCTTATTGCCGTTATCGACAACGTACAGATTCCCGGTCGCCGGTTCGGTCGCGATCCCGTAGGGGCCTTTGAATTCGCCGTTACCGGACCCAGCTTTCCCGAACTGCGATTCGTATTTGCCAGCCATCGAAAACTTCGCGACGTGGTTGCTGGCGTAGTCGGTCACATACATGTATCCGCCCGAGAACGCTATATTCGACGGGCCCGACCCTTCCGAGCCGAACGCTTTCTGAAAGACACCCGTTTCGTTGAACTCTTCGATCCGATTGTTGCCATAGTCGGCGACCCACACGTTCCCGCTCGAGTCAACCGCAACCCCGGCAAGAATCCCGAACTGTCCAGGGCTGGTGCCTTTTTCGCCAAACGACATGATGAATTTCCCCGTCGAGGAGAACTCATCGACCCTGTAGTTCCCCTGGTCGGTGACATACACGTCCCCGTTGCTTTGGTTGACAGCGATGCCCCACGGATGCTCGAACTGGCCAGGTTCGGAGCCGTAGGAGCCGTAAGCCGCCTGCAGCAGTCCAGTGGGCGAGAACTTCTCGATGCGGCTGTTCGCGAAGTCGGTCACCCAAAGGTTTCCGCTCGAATCCAGCGCCTCACCGATCGGTTCCTTCAGTTCTCCGGCCACTTCGGCACCGAACTGGGTGCTGAAGCTCGGGCGCTCGCCCACGGGCTGCGTGTAGTGCGTGGCAGTGCCACCGGAGGAGTCTCTGACGATGTATTCGGTGATGCCTTTCCCGGGTACTTTTTCCTTGGATTCGACCTTCAGGTTGCTGTCCCCCTGCGGCGATTCATATTCGCCTTTAGTGTTGCGAGAGAAGCTCGTCAGGGTGCCACCGGCCGCCTCGAGCTCTACCTCTCCCGTGGACAGCACGGACAGACCCTCGCCAGCGCCGCTGTTGATCGTCCATTGCGGCCCGAGCGGGCCTTCCGCGCCGCCCGTGAGGTTCCGCGACTGATAGGTTCGCGACACACCACTGACTCCGCTCAGCGATACATCGGTGGCGTTCAGTGTGAACTGTCCGGTGGTCGGGTCGACCGACCCAGGGCCGAGCGCAACCGGGGCGGCGTGACGCACATCGAAGAAGACTCGCCGGGGCTGCGAATTGCCGGCGTTATCGGTCGCGGTGATCGTGATCTCGTGTTCACCTTCGCTTAGGTCTTCAGCGTGCAGCGTCCATTCGCCTTTCCCGGTACATTCTCCAGGCGCGCAGGACGCTCCCGGCACTTCGGAAGGCTGTCCACCGTCGATCGACACAGTGATCGATTTGATCCCGGAGCTCGGAGTCGGTTTGGTGCCGTCGGTCGCTTCAAAGGTCAGGATGTGCGGCGCAGCGCTGATTTCGGCGCCTTCTTCAGCCATACCTTTCACCTGAACATTATACGGCTTGGCAGCATCAACTTTGATCGTTGCGTATTCCTCCCCCACCATTCCGGCAGCATTCTCCGCGGAAAGTTTGATTGAATCTTCCCCATTTGCCATCGATGGTAGATACGTCAGCGCCTTGTTATAGGTCTCCGAACACTGAATCCCTTGGCAAGCGCCTTCTTCGTTGCGTATGAATTTCTCGTCGGACAGGCCCGCACCCGAAACGGCGGCAAGGCTCACGCCGATACCAGGGTCATGAGTTTTGATTTCATACGCCCCTTGCGACGGGCTCAACCAGCTCCCGCTCCCATAAAGAACGTTCGCGCGGTTTGCCGCTTCGGTGATCGTCGGGCTCGTAGTGTTATAACTCGCTTCCGGGCTCTTTTCCTGGGCGACCCACGCACGCGCGTCCCAGACATACATCCAGAACCCATAGTCACCTTCGCTCTTCGTCGTGGTATCAATGATACGCGCAACATTTCCCTCAGGCGCTTCCGACGGTTTGCAACCCGCGCCATTTGAGCACACAAGCGCCGGTTCGTAACTGTACTCGCTCTGGTGACTCCCGTAAGCGATCGGCGCGTAATTCGTCTGACCCACTCCTTCGTGACCATCGAATTCAATTCCCGTCGACGTTTCGCTCGGTTCGTTATCCCCTTTCATCCACGCTTCGAGCTTATACACCCTAGATTCGCCCTGAGTTTCATACTGCAACCCCACGACTTCTTTGGCGACATACGAAGCCACCGGTTCAATCGACCACGACTGTTCACACCAGTACCTTTCGGTCCCACAGCTATAGTATTTCGTGTACGTTTTGGCGCTGAACGCACCCGAATGGAATTCTAGCCAGTTAGTACCACCCTTATAGGGTTCGACCGGGAACACAGCCCCAGTCAAGCTCCGATCTTCAGTCGTCACGAGTTCGGGGTCAACCGCGATCGGCAACCGATAGTCATCCCAACTCCCGAGAACTTCGATACCGATCACATCGCCCCGCACGGACACCGCCAGCGGCACCTGCATTCCGGACGCGTCGCGCGCGCTCGGCGGCAGCAGCAGCGCGAGCACTCTTCCACCCTTGACAACTCGCACAGGCCCACGCCGACCCCAAGCCAGCGCCGCACCCGCCGGCATCCCAACACGGTAATACAGGCGCCGCACACTCGTCGACCGCAGGATCGCCGCGAGCTCAAATCCTCCACTCGTCGGCTTTGCAATCGCATCCGTGGCCGCCTGCGTATCGGCGTAGAAGACACTTGCTCCAGCGATAGACCCCTCGGCACCCCCAACCGCAGCCCCGGCCCCGTCGACGGGCGTGAGGGATACCCCGGTCCCGGGCGCCAGTACACCAGCGCCAATCCGCGCCGGCAAACGCACCGAAGTCACCGAAGATATCGGCGCAAAGCCACCGCGCACACGCCGCAGCCCAAGATCCAAAGGCTTATAGCGCCCATGGGACATCAGCCTCGCCATCGGCGCCGCCGATTCCACAACAGCGTGTTTGCCGCCCCGCAAGAGAACCTTCGCCACATTCGCCCCCGCGAACCCCGCAAGCCGCGCGCCCGCTGGCAGGTGTGGCAGCCCACCACCCGAGTCATCGACCAATCCACCGAACGCGCTACGTGCCACTCCGGCAGCCTGCGCGGAGCTCAAATGCGCGAACCGCGTCAAGCTCTCTCCGCGCACGGCCACAGCCGCGGGACTCGCCCACAGCGCCCACTGCACACTCGCCGCCTGCCCACCAAAGAACAGTTCCGCCCCAGGAATCACCAACGGGCGCACCAACGGTGTCCGGCTCGCGGCAACCGAACTCCTGGGAAGAGCCGCCTGCGCGTCAGCACACCACAAGACAATGCCGAGTGACAAGCACACCAAACACCTAAACAGCGATCCCCATACAACACGCATCGCCCGCTCCTTTCCGTGAGCCTGTAGCGCTCCTCAATCCGCCCGCCACGTAACGCGGGATACCCCTGGTCAAGCCTTCCTAGGCTGCACTGCCATGCACGCTGACTCACGAAAGACCGGCGGCGGCATCGTGCCGGCCGGTCACCACAAGCCCTCCCAGACATTCGGCAGATCAATCTTATTCGACATTATCCGATTGACCGCAAGGTGTCAATCCTTGCAGCCAAATTGATGGGGTGGTGACAACAAAGAACAGAAAATTACTCTTTGCTCTCGTGGCTGTCACCGCGCGTAGGTGGCATCCCAGCCAGCCCAGGCCCCCGGAGAGGCCCCTCGCCGCCACTCGGTGCCACGAGCTTGCTACGGACACGACGGGCATGCCAGCGCGCCGTGTGCACACTGATACAGAGCGCCCGCGCGATCTCACCCTGCGAGTACCCGAGCTGCAAGCACTCATACACTTCCCGCTCGCGGGAAGTCAACACACTCAAATAGCAACACTCCGCAGCCACCGCTGCCCGCCCATCGCTGTTTGCGCGCTTGGGCGAGCGGTTCATGCATTATCGCGCACTTCATCGGACCCCAGCCTTGGAGTGATCTGCTGAGCTGCTGCGGCTACTTCGGGGCCGAACCGGCTCGCCAGTTGCTCAAGCGTGTACTTGGAGGCGGGCGCGCTCAACTGGATCGCGGCGAGTGGCTGTCCGTCCTTGTCTACGATCGCCGCCGCCACCGCGCGCCTGCCTGCACGGACCTCCTCATCCTCCAACGCTACCGATCGCGCGGCGTCTGCGCTGAATGCCGAGACGCCGATCCGCTCAAGTTCGGCCAGCAGGGCCGCCTTGCTGATAAGCGTCTTCGGTCCACACCGTTTCAGGCACAGATGCCTGATCGTCTGCTTCCGCTCGGCCGCCGGCAGATTCGCCAAGAGCGCCTTACCAGCGGCGGTGCAGTAGCTGGGCAGACGCGTGCCCAACCCGGTGCCGGCGTCGACCTCGTACTGTCCTTGGCCGGACCCATGCCAGTGATCGATGCAGACCACGTCCCCTTCGGTCAGCACCCACAAACACGCGGTCCGTTCGGTCTGGTCCCTGAGTTCGCGTAGAGCCTCGCGGCTCGCCCGCCGTACGGGGATCGACTCGAGCATCGAGAGCCCGATATCCAGAACTTTGGCAGAGAGACGGTACTTGCGCCTGTCTGTCTGCTCCAAATACCCAAGCTCCCGGTGAGTGCTTGCGTACCTGTGAGCGGTTGAGCGCTCCAAACCGAGCGCCTCAGCCATCTCAGCGATTCCCCGCACCTGATGCTCCGCGGTAAAACACTGAAGCAGCGCCAAACCACAGACCAAGGAACTCGAGTAGCGGTAACGGCCCGGGTTCGCGCGATCGAGCAGCACACTTCTCACCGCGCACCTCCCGCACACGGTAGCGACGGCCGCTCGTCGGCACGTCGGTAGCCCAGCCTCGCAGAAAGATGGTCCGCAACACTGATCAGGTGCGGCCCAAGCCGCAGGAGATCCTTTAGCGAGATCGTCGAGATGTGAGCGTCGAAGCCGACCGCCGCAATCACCTCACATGATGAACGCACCGGCGCCGCGATCGAGTAACGCCCCTCGGCGAGCTCCTCATCTCCCACCACCAGGCTTTCGTCGCGGACGCGAATGAGCTCTTTGCGCAGCTTACCCTTGCTCATGATCGTCTTCGGCCCACGCTTCTTGAGCTTCATCTCCCGAATCAACTCCTGCTGTACCGGCTCGGGCAGCTGCGCTACCAGCAGCTTCCCCGCCGCCGTGCACCACACAGGCAGGCGCGACCCGACCTCCTGGCTAACACCAATGCGTCGCGGGCCACGACGCCCCTGCACGCAATCCAACAGCACGATTTCGCTGCCATCAAGCGCAGCCAATATCACTGTAAACCCGCAGCGACGCACCAGCTCCTCCACCAACGGGCGGGCATGCTCCCGCAAGGTCGTACTGCCCATCGCTGCCATACCCAACGTAGTGACCCGCACGGTGAGGCGGTACTTGCGTCTGGTGTCCTGCTTGAGGTATCCAAGCTTGGTAAGTGTCAGGACGTAGCGGTGAGTGGTACTGCGGCTCATCCCGAGCTCATCCGCTATATCGGCGATCCCCAACAACTGGCGCTCCGCGTTAAAACACGCCAGAATCGCCAGCCCTCGCTCAAGAGACTGTGAATATCGCGTTTCAGTCAGCGTTGGGACGTGAGCCGCCGGTTCACCGTACTGGTCGGTGCGCGGGGCGATCCGTTGACTCGACATTCTGGGCATCACACCTGACTACCTTCCCGGCCGCTCGCCAGGCAAGCGCGGACCGCAGCGTTCGTTGCCCCGGCTGCCCCGGCTGGCGAGATAGGCGTGGGGAATGCCCTCGCGCTGCCAGCGGGCTTGTGTTGCGCACCCTCTGCGTTCCATGAGATGGGATCTTTATCGATGTTTGGGTGCACGAAAAGTCCCTGAGAGGATTAGTCATATATGGGACTATTGGTGGGTGCGGAACCGAGCGCGTATTTGTGCGGCGGCGCGGAGTCGGAACACCAGCATCGTCGACTTCGCCAGGTCACCGGTCGCGGCAAGCACGGCGGTCTTGGCTGGCTCAGCGTGCGGTAGGCGGGCATCGGTGGCCGAGAGGTAGTTGGCGACCATGCCGGCCAGGATCAGCCTATGTTGCTGGCCACGTGGCAGAGCGCGCGCGTGATTTACCGATTCAGCGGCCAGGAGGCGCATTCGGGTGGCCGTCTCAGCGGGTGATTGGTAGTGCTGGACGAGGTTGTGTTGGCTGGTGGTGGTGTCTTCTGGGAGGTCGATAAGGCTGTCGAGGAGGGAGTGCAGGGCGCCGATCCACGGGAAGTAAGCGTGCTCGATCGTCGCTGCCTCCCTCGCCTGGGTGGTGGGTCGAGCGGCGCTGGCTATCAGCGCGAAGATCCCCAGCGAGGAGCCGGCCGAGGCGGCGGTCTCCCACCAGCGCAGGCCGTTATCGGGTGGGGTTTGTCGGCCTGCCCAGTCGGCGAGCGCGTGGTAGCTCCCCTGGGCTTCGGTGAGGTTGAGGCTTTGAAAACAGACGATCCGCTCGGCTAGCCGGCCGGCCGAGCACGCCACAAGGGGGTAGGATGGCAGGCTGTCGAGAGCGCTGCGGCAAGCGCTTACGATCGCCGGCAGATAGCCGCCATCCTGCCGGTGGGCGAGGTGCTGGTAGTAGCTGGTGGATGGGCCGGCGTGCTTGAGCGCGACTTGTAGTGCGTGGTGGAGTTGGCGCGCGTTGTCGATGGGCTTGGGGTGTGGCTGCTCGGCGAGCGTATCAACGTAGTCGTAGATTGCCTGGAACGCCAGCTGTGCTCGAATGACCATGCGGCGATGGGGTGCCGGCGCGAATGCGGCGAACGCGGCCGACCCGTCGATATTGCCACGCTTGGTCCGCTGCTCGCTGAGTGCGATCTGCCGGAGCTGGCGGTCGGGGATGATACGGGCGCGGCGGCGCCAGTGGCGCAGCTCGCTACGGACACAGGGGAAGACGCCGAGCCAGTAACGCGCTGCGGCGCTCGTGAACGTGATCCCGGTTGCAAGCCGGCTTCTGGCGAATGTGTGCACACGCATAGCGTCGCGTGTGAGCCGTGGCGTCTTTTCTCATTCCTGGAAGCCGACCCGTGGATGCACGCGCGCCGCGAAACGACCGGGCAGCGCGATAACGAGCAGGGTGATCGCGCTGACCACTGCGATGGCGAGAAGCACCTGAAGGACACCGAAGGAGAAAGGAGCCGGGAAGCCTGTTGTCAGCTTCATCCAGCGGCTGGCGAGCGCGTGTCCGTAGAGGCCGAGCAGCGCGCCGTCGACGCAGCCGATGGCGACTGAGATCGCGCACTCCAGTTGAAGTGCGCGCCACAGCTGGCGGTCGTCGAAGCCGCTGATCTTCTGCGCCGCAAGCCGCGCGCGGCGCTGCCAGATCGTCGCGCTGAGCACCGCCGCGACCGCGAGCGCCGCCGTGACCAGCAGCAGCGTAGATATCTCCCCGAGCGGTTTCAGTCCTTCGTTAGCGCTGCCCTCAAAGCGTGCCTGTCGTTCCGGGAGCGTCTCAACCTCCAGCCCTGGCCGGCCGCCGAGCGCCTGTTCCACCACGCGTCTGCCCTGTTCTGGGCTGACACCGGGCTTCAGGCTTACCTCCAGTGCTGTCGGATTACTCGTCTGCCAGTAGTGGCGGTAGTCATTCGTGTTAATCGTTACGGCGCCGGGCGACCATCCGGTGTTGGTGGTGATCGCCGCCACACGGAAGTGCGCGACACCGGATGGTGTCGGCAGGAGGAACGTCCCACCGAGATGCACATGCTGTTCGTCGGCTAGGGCGCCTGAGATGGCGGCCCAGCCACCGCGCCGCAGCTGCGCGGTGGCGCGCGTGAGGTCGCCGTGCAAAAGCTGGGTGGCCTGGATCATCCTCGGATCGTCGGGGGGACGGGCGCGAATCCACACTCGGCGTGATCCGATGTCAAGGACACCGCCTTGGTAGGTGCGTACCGAGGCGACTCCAGGCGCGCGAGCGATCGCCGCGCTGGTACCGGCATCCTTGAAGCTTTCGGTGGTCAGGAAGTTGTCACCTGTGGAGACCCACACCTGTGCGGTGTCGAGGTATTCGACCACCGCGTCATTGAGGCCAGTCGCGAGATCGTGTCGGGCGCCTTGGATCGCGACGCTCCCGTACACCGCGAGCGCGGTTACGCCGATCAGGGCGACCTGGCGTGCGGCCATCGAGTTCAGTTCAAGAACGGCGAGCGGGAGCATGCTGCCTCGCGTGTGCCGGCCCAGCCGCTTCAGGTACCGCGTGAGCAGCACAAACACGACCGGGATCAACAGCACCGCCGCCAGCGCCAGCATGATCCCACCAAAGACCGTCAGGGCGGGAACCGCGAAAACGAGGCCAGTCACCCCGGCCACGATCACGAGCCCTGCCACCGCCAGCCCTCGCACCAGACGCGCGCCGATGCGCTGGCCGGCGTCACTCGGCGCGCGCAGCGCAGCGTCGATCGGCCGCCCCCGCCGCAGGTCAAGCAACGGCGGCAGCGAGGCCACCAGTGCCGCCAGCACGCCGCCGCCGAACGCCACGAATGCGGTCAGCGGCTGGATCGTCTCATGCAGTGTGATCGGGAAAGCGACAGCCAGGTAGACCGGCGTCTGGTGAAACAGCGTGTGCGCCAGCAGATCGCCGAGGAGGAGACCGGCCAGCGAGGCGAGTACCCCTAGCAGGAGTGCCTGGAAGGCGAGCACCACTACGATCTGCTTTGAGTCGTAGCCGAGGAGGCACATCTCGGCCAAGAAGCGCCGGCGCTCGGGGACGGTCAGCAGCATGGCGTTGATCGCGAGCAGCAGCCCCACCATGACGCTGATCGCCGCGAACAACGCGGTTGATTGGCTGAGCGGCTTGGCGGTCGCTTCCAACACCCGCAGTTCGTTCTCAGCCGGCTCGACACTCACCCTGCCGGCGGCGAGCTTGCGCAGCTCGCGGACGACCTGCTGTTCATGTCCCGGGTAGGGCTCGATCAAGACCTGCGTGACGCGCCCTGGCTCTTCGGTGAGGCGTTGCGCGACAGGCAGCAGCGCAACCGCTACCGGGCTTTCAGCGACCGAGCCGATCGCACCGCTGTTGAGCACCGCTCGCACACCGATCGAGTGTGCCGCGCCTTTGCTGAGCAACGTGACCTGTTCGCCCTGTTGCGCGCCGATCGTTTCGGCGACCCCGGACGGCAGGCCGACGCCTCCGATGAGCAGCAGAGCGCCTGCACCGAGATTTCTCGTGGCGGTGCCGCGCAATGCCACGATCCCGCCCGTCACGCCTACGAACTGGATCGATTGGCGGCCATGCGGCCCAACGATCACAGCGGGCTCGCGCAGCAAAAACGCGGCGTTGGCAACGCCGGGCAACGCACCGGCCTGGCGGGCAAGCTGTTCGCTGAAACCTTCCTGGGAGCGAGCCTGAAGCTGCAAGCTGGCACGGCCGTTCACGGCTCGGATCAGGTTGGCTGTTGAGCCGGTCAAGCTCATGTTGGCGACCAGCACCCCGAAGACGAGCGCGACGCCCACGGCAATGCCGGCGCCGGCAAGCAGCTCCGCGACCAGTTGCCGGCGCAAACGCGCGCGGTAGAGATCGCGCAGCACACTCACACGCACACCCATCACCCGTGGGTTCAGCGGATGGCGCGGCAGCTTACGAGCGCGAACCTCACTCACAGCTCATGCCCCGATGACGGCCGCCAGCTCAACGTCCAACCCGTCACTGAGCTGGCCATCACGAAGCGTGTACACACGATCGACAAACGCCGTGGCCTGCGGATCATGCGTCACCAGCAGCGCCGGCAGCTCCCGTTCGCGCGAGACCTCCCTGAGCAGCCCGAGGATCTCGCGGCTGCGCTTGGAGTCAAGATTGCCGGTCGGCTCATCGGTGAGCAGCAGCCGCGGCTCGTTGACCAGCGAGCGGGCGATTGCTACCCGCTGGCGCTCACCCATCGACAAAAGATCGGGGGTATGCGAGAGGCGCTCGGCCAGCCCGACCCGCTCAAGCCACGGCCGCGCCAGGCCACACGCCTCCTCCATCGTGTAGCCGTCAGCGAGGAGCTTCAGCGCCGCGTTCTCAAGCGCACTCGCGCCCGGCATCAGATGAAACGACTGGAACACGAAACCGACCTCGCGCCGGCGGTAGCGCGCGCTCTCGGCCGGGCTACGCCCGCCGATGTCCTTGCCGTCAAAAAGGATTTCCCCAGCGTCGGGGGCCAACAGCCCGGCCACCATCAGCAGCAGCGTCGTCTTTCCCGATCCGCTCGGCCCGTACAGTGCCACGAACTCCCCCGGACAGACCGTCAACGAGACACCGTCGACCGCACGCACAATCTCCCCGTCGCCGCACCGATAGTGCTTGACGACCTCGCGCAACTCCAGCGCGCTCATGACGCCCGAGCGCTGCCGCGACCGCGCCGCTCCGGGAACGGCACAACGCGTTTGCGGGAATCGGTCGTATGCAGCTGCCCGTCGCTGAGCGACATCGCACGATCGACACCCCGCAGCGGCGTGACATCTTCGGAGGCGATCACAAGCGCCAGCTTCAACTCCCTCGCCACCTCGCGCAACAACACATTCAGCTCCCGGCTTGCCTTCGGGTTGACGAGCACCGCCGGCTCATCCACCAGCAACAGCTGCGGCCCACGGATCAACGCCTGCGCCAGCTCGACCCGCAGACGTTCATTCATCGACAGCCGGTCGGTCGCGAGATGCGCCCACTTGAGCGCACCGACCCGCTCGAGTACCGGACCCGCCATCACTTCCGCCTCAGCGAGCGTCACCCCACCGGCCGTCAGCGGCAACGCCACGTACTCGCGCACCGCCTGATCGCTGCTCGTCGGCCGCCACTCCCCACGCACGAGCGCAACTCCGTCCCGGCGCCACAGCCGCCCCCGCGGCAGCCTCTCGATGTCCTGGCCCTCGAAGCAGACAGATCCCGAGTCGGGCGTCTCGATGCCCGCCATGACTCGCAACAGCGTGCTCTTGCCGGATCGCCGCTCGCCGTGGATACCGACCACATCGCCATGTCCGATCTCCACCGTGACGCCGTCGAGGACCACGACTTCCTTGGCCCCATCCTGAAGACCCTTGCTGACCGTCTGCAGCTCCAGCAGCGTCACTGAGCGAGAAACTCCTTGACCTCGCGACGAGCGCGCGTAATCCATCTCAACTCGGCGTTCAACTCCTCAGCCGTCCCGTACCGCAGCACGTTGATTGCCCGGTCCTCCCAGCCGCGCGGCTCACTCCCCGGCTCCTCAAGGCTCTCAAGCATCTCCAGACAGCCCAGTTCGTACTCCTCCAGCTTGCGCAGCACCTCGGGCGCATCGCGCGGGCGCGCGAACGCCACCCACGTACGGATATCCGAGCGCATCTCCTCAAGCGAGGGACACTCACCGATCCACGCACTCCGCAGCTCCTCAGCCCGCGGGGTCGGCCAGTACACCCGCCGCTCACGCCCACGCTTGCCCGGCCCCTTCCTGTAATCCGACCACACCAAGCCGTCCGCTTCAAACTCTTCCAGCGTCGCATAGACACGATTTCGCGTGATCTCCCCCCACTCCGGCCGCGTCCGATTGATGCGGGAAGTCATGTCGTAGCCATACCCCTCCTCATGCTGAAGCAACGCAGCCAACACCGCCGTCCGCAACGGCGTCCGCTCACGCGACCTGGACTCCTCACTCGGCTTCCTTTGGGGCATCGTACGTAGTCGGGCTGCTTGAACCGATCCGGCCCGCGAAGCCTACACCACACCACCCTCTCTCACCCCCAGCCATTCTCGCAAACGAACCGCTCCGACGAAGCCGAACAACACGCCATCGGCCTGGACGCGCTTCGTGGCCGCGAGCCACGCGGTCGGAGACGCGACAGCACGCGCAACTTCGATGCTGTAGCGTTGTTCCACAAGTCCGACGAGCACCACAAAAAAGCGACCACCGAGCCAAACGGCCATGACAAGCGATTCCTGTGCCAGGCGCTTGAGCGCCGCTACCACGCTCGCGGCGATCCTCGCGCTGGCTGCGCTCTCAGCCGCCTACGCCGCGGACCCTCAGCCCGCTGCGCGTTCAGCGGCCACGCAGAACGTCAAAGACGAAGCGCACCTGCACCTCACCCACACCAACGGCTCGCTCCTGATCGAGGAAGGACAAGCCACCGGCCAGATCCCCGGCAAAATCAAGGCCAGCTTCGAAATCGAAGCCAACGTCACATCGAGCTTCACGATCTACGCCCGTGGCGGCTCGCTCAGCGGGCGCGGCAAAGGCCGCCTACACACGACCGGTCCCAACTCAAGCTTCGGTGGCACCCTCAAAATCACCGGCGGCACCGGCCGCTACAAGCACGCCCACGGCACCGGCGGATTCTACGGCGTCATCAACCGCAAAACTTACGCCGTAACCGTCCAAACCACCGGCCGACTCGCCGACTGATATGCACCCGGATCCGAAGGGCCGGGCCGCACCGATCTTGCTCGCCTGTCTGCTCTGCCTGCTGCCCGCCGCCGCGCACGCCGCGCCGACGGTCACGCTCCATGCCGGCCTGCACCCCGAGCACCTCGGCAAAGGAACCACGATCAAGTTCGCGTTCTCGATCGCCTACAGCGCAAAACAACCGAGCCCGCTCACGGACATGGAACTGCGCTACCCGGCTCACCTCGGGATCGCTACCAGCGGACTCGGCCTGAGCACCTGCCGCGCCGCCCTACTCGAAGCCAGCGGGCCATCCGGCTGCCCATCCAGCTCCCTCATGGGCTACGGCTCCGGGCTCGCCGAGGTGCCCTTCGGCGGCAGCCTCATACACGAGGCAGTCCACCTAACTACCTTCATGGCGCCCCTGCACGCCGGCCACCTCGGACTCCTCTTCTACGCAATCGCACCCGGCCCAATCGCAGCAGAAATCATCCTCCACGGCCTCGTACTCCCGGCACCAAAACCATTCGGCGGGGACCTCGCCACCCCCATCCCACTCGTACCCACAATGCCCGGAGCGCCCGACGCCGCGCTGGCCAAGTTCTCAACCACACTCGGCCCCGAACACATCACCTACTGGGAATACAACCAAGGCAGCTACATCCCCTACCACCCCCGCGGCATCCGACTCCCCCGATCATGCCCCCACGGCGGCTTCCAGTTCGCCGCCACCTTCACATTCCAGAACAACACCCACGCCACCGCCCACGCCGCCGTGCCCTGCCCCCGCAGCAACGCCGCAGGGTCGGCTCGGAACCACCGCGTCAATCGCGTGGTGCCAGCCGCCCGTCGCGCGCGGCATCCATCCGGCCGTCCGGCGAATGTCCCGCAACAAGCGGCATCGAAGCCGGCCGACCCACCGACCTGTTGGCCGAATAGGGTGAGGCGCCGTGCCCCATGTGGTCGTGGAGAACTTGCGCAGCGCTGTGTATGCGAGCTACGAGGAGCTCTCAGCACAGGTGCAGGCCGATAGCGCGCTCGACTCCAAGCTTCTCGGCCTGCTTGGCTTCTTCGCCGTAGCGGGAAGCCTCTTGCTGACTCTTCCCCACGGTCTGCGCGACAGTCGCGTGCTGCTGCTCGTCGGCGTAGGGCTCGGTGCGCTCGCCTGTCTCGTGGGGAGCATGGGAGGCTCAAGCCCGAACGTCGGGCCACGACCAGAGGTGTTCTATGCCGACTACGGTGCCAGCACCGAGATCGACTATCTGACCCAGCTCCTCGGCGACCTCACGGGCGCAGCGAAGCTCAACCGGGAAGGGCTCGAACGGCGCGGTAGGGCATTCGCGTTTGCCGTTCGAGTGCCGATCCTCTTCGCCGTGATCTACGGTTTGGTGTCGCTGTTCTGACAGTGGCTAGAATGATGAGCATGGAGAAGCAACCGACAGCACCCCTGCCCCCGCCCTCCGGGGTTCCCCTGGTCAAGATCCCCACCGGGCCGTCACTCGACGGGCTGTGGCGTTGGTTCCACCGCAACGGCGGATCGCGCGCCGCGTCCTCCGCATCGCCTCCGCCTCCCGCGCCGGCAACGCGAGACTGATTCGTTCCACTGCCCGGGCCGTCGCTGGTGTTCTGGCCAGTGAGGAACTGCGCTGGAAGGCGCTCTGCCCCGCGTGGGTCGTCCAACAGGCGCACCGGAGTCGATTCACCCTCACCCAAGCAGTTCGCGCGCGGTGCCAAGCTGGAGCTGGTAGCGACCCCGGTATTCTTCGGCGGGCCGCTCGATTTCGTCGATCCATTCACCGTAATTGGAGGGGTCGGAGCCGAAGTGGCGGTCGGCCATCTGGCTCTTGACGGCGAGCGCCTGGTCGATGAACCACTTCAACTGCAACGCCGGGTCGTGCGGGTAGCCGGCGTATTGGCCGTTGTCCCACACGCTGGTGCGCATCTGGAAGTACCCGAGCGAGTCGCGGTCGCCGAAGGAGTCGTTGTGGAGACTCGACTCGACCAGCGATGCCATCACCGGCAGCTCGCGCGGCAGCCCGTGCTTCTGCGCAATGTCGCCCATCCACTGCGCGATGTCGGCCTTCGGCGCATTGTCGCCGGGGTAGGGGATCGTGCCCGACGCCAGGTCGCTCGCTCCGACGACGGCGTCGGCCCCTCCCCCAGTGCCAGGTGCGGCTTCGGCGGCGCCGCCTGGGCCGGGCGCTGTGTCGGCGGCGCTCCCCGTGCCGGGGGCCGCTTCGGCGGCGCTCCCGCTTCCCGGCGCGCCCGCCGCGGTGGAAGCGCCGGCGGGCTGAGTCGCGGCTTGGTCGACGGCAGCCTGAACCTGGGGCGAGGCATTCGAAGACGGCTGGACCGCCTGGAGGAATTTCACCGTGTGCAGGGAGGCCCCCGAAACGTGCGGCGACGCGGCACTGAAAACACCCGTACCCGATTGGACGGGTGGCACTCCAGCGACCTGGGCGCCACCGGGTACTTCGGCGCCGGAGGCCACCGCCGCGCCCGCGCCCGGCGCGGGGCTGCCGGCTGCGGCCGCGCCAGCGCCAGGAGCGCCACCGGGGATCGCGGCGGCACCGGGCACAGACGCCGCCGATGGGACCACCGAGGGCGAGGACGCACCTCCTGGAGCACCACCAGCCGCAACCACGCCTCCCGGAGCGCCACCGGGCGCCTGGACCTGAGGGAGCACGGCAGCATACTGCGGTCGCACCGCACCGGTTACTTCGCTCGGCGAATAGGTGTGTTCGGTGACGTTGTTTTCGTAGTTGCCCGCGATCGTGTGGATCCCTTCGCCGTCGACCTTCACGACCATCGCCACGTGCTCGCTGCCGCCGAAAGTGACGAGATCGCCAGGGCGCACGGCGCCGATCGGCAGGATGCCTTTCTCAAAAGGCCCTTCGCCGTTCTTGGCCATCTCCAGGATCGAAGCGACCGACGCGATCGAGTCGGGCACTTTCAGCCCCGCGTGCTCCAGCGCGTGGCCGACGAAAATGCCACACCAGGGAGCGCCGTGGAAGCCGAACGCCCCCTCGAAGCGATTGAGCGCGGGCCCCACGTTTTCGCCTTCGCTCTCCGGCAGCTTGTGCAGCATCGAGTGCGCCCACGAAAGGGCCACGGCGGCGCCGCTCTCGCTACGCGCCTGCGGAGCCGCAAATGCCTCCACCGCTGGGGCCGGCGTGGCGTAAACCGCCCCGTCGGGTGACGCGGAGATCGCGGGCGAGGCCGCGCCCGCGCCAGGTGACGCGGAGAACGCAGCAGCGCCGGGCGCCGCTCCGGCGGGAGGAGCCTGGTAGTCGCCGACCGAGGTGAACGCGAGATGCAGTCGATTCTCGTGCTGGGCGTCGGTGAAAAAGCCCTGCGACTGGATTGGCCACGGCGTGCCGATCTCGCTGGGGCGCACGCCCGGTTCCAGCGCCGCGATCTCCGTGATCAGATCGCGGGCGGCCACATTGCCGGGGCCGACCGGCTGTCCGTCGACGGAGACGATGTCGATCGCCTGCGCGTGCACAGGTTCGGTGGTCGTCTCGATGTCGCCGATCACGATGTTGTGGTGGGCCACCGCACTGTCGAGCACCGACACGATCCGGGGGTCAACGTTGCCCTGCGCGAAGATCGTCCGCACGTCCGGCGGCAGCGCCAGGTGCGGGCTGTTCAACAGCTCGGCCAGCCCGGGCGAGCCCGTTCCGGTGGTGGGAAGGGCGGGCGCCTGCCCCGCGAGGTCTGCCACCTGAGCCGCCGCTGCGCCGCCGCCGGCCGGAGTTTGCGCGGGTTCCGGCCAGACCGGCACGGCGCCGCCGGCGGCCGGCTGCGCGCCCGGCGCCGGGGGGGTTGGCGGTGGCACCGGCGTCCCGGCCCCACCGCCTGCCGGCGCGCCTCCCCCACCGACGGGCTGCGATGGAGCGGGCGTCCCGGCCGGTGCCACTTCCGGTGCGCCGTGAGCGGGTACGGGGGTTACCGGCGCTCCCACCGCGGGTGCCTCGCCCGCGTTCGCGGCGGCAGCCGCGCCGCTGGGTGGGGGTGGCCCCCACGAGGAGCCACCCGAGCCGCTCGCGATCGAGCCGCCCGAAGCTGGAGCACCCGGTGACGCCGCCGCCTCGGCACCGCCCGGCGTGGCCGTCCCCGCGACGGCGCCACCAGGGGTGGACGCTCCCGGTGCGCCACCCGGAGCGGATGCGGCGGCCGACGTCGAGGCGGCGCCCCCCGGTGCCGCGCCCGCCGGTGCAGCTGTGCCAGCCGCGCCCCCCGGCGCGGCCGTGCCCGCGGCGGCGCCACCGGGTGCGCCAGTACCTGGCGCGGCCCCCGGGGCGCCCGACCCCGAGCTCTGCCCGGCCTCGTGGGCGAGTGCCGAGGCGCGCTCGGCCGCGCCCACCGGGTTGTGCGAGGCGCCGCTCAGCGGGTTCTCGGCGCGCAGCTCGGAGTGCAGGCTGCTGGCGGGGTGAAGCGGGTTGACGCCGCGCAGCGCGCGCTCGCCGGCGGCGCCCAGGTTGCCTTTGAGCAGTCCGTGCTCAACCAGGCCGTGCAGCTCCACCACGCCGATGCCCTCGGCCGCGACGGCCATCACCACGCCGGCGAGGCTCGACTTCGACTCGCGCACTTCCAGGGTGTGCATCGATTTGCCGCCCTCGCCGAGCTCGGTGGCGAGGTCGGCGAGGCCGAGCGTGCGGCAGGCGCCGGCGGGGTCCTTGCGGAACTCGGCGCGGAAATGGGCGTCCGCCAGCAGCCGTTCGATCAGCTGGCCGGCCTTCTGCGCGTAATCGTCAGCGGATGACACGGTTGACCTCCGTCGTCCCATAGCGTAGCCGCCGCCACAGCGGCAGCCCGAGCGTGAGCCCGATGGGGATGAACAGCACGACCCAGAAGAGAATGAACACCGCGACCACCGCGCCGGGTGGCGCGATATGCACGAGCCGGTCGTAGTAGCGCGTGGAGAAGACCACCACGAACGCAGCCGCCAACACGGTCCACACCAGCGCGAAGATGCCGTAGCGCAGCAGCACCGGGGAGTCCTCGGCGCTTGGAGCGGCGCCGGACAGCCGCTGGGAGAGCTGGCGGCGGGCGCGCTGGCGCAGGCCCGGCTCGCGCAGCACGTCGACGAGGATGTGGTAGCCGTCGCGGTCGAGGAACGGGTTGAGGTTGAAGAACGCGCCGACGTAGGAGCCGAACGCGAGCTGGAAGAACACGTCGCGCACCGACCCCGCCGGCCACACCGCGCAGAGGAAGGAGAACAGCGCACCGAAGGAGAGGTCGGAGATCGGCCCGGCGGCGGAGATCACGATGCGATGCGCGCGGGGCTCGAAATACGCCTCGGAGGTGTCGACGAAGGCGTAGGGGAACAGCAGGATCAACCGCAATCCGCCGCTGGCCGGCCGCCGGCCGTAGTGGACGAGCGCCATTCCGTGGGCCAGCTCGTGCACCATCACGAGGGCGAAGCGGCCGACGATGTAGACCGCGCCGCCGAGCACCAAACGGTTGGCGACGACAAACGGCGTGCCGTAGCGCGCGCCGACGATGTAGGAGAACGCGGCGAAGCCCGCGAGTGCAAACAGCGCGAGGAAGGTGAGCGTGAGCGGCGAGAAAAACAACCGGCCCCAGCGGCGGTAGGCACGTTCACAGCGCTCGCCCACCCAGTCGTAGGTGCGCTGGCGCGGCTGCAATATCCGCGCCAGACGGCTCCCGGAGGGCGCGGCTCCCGCCCTGTCGATCCTCGCCCCCTTCCTGGCCATCCGGCCCAGCTTCGCCTCGCCCTTCCCGATCTTCTGCATCCCCTTCGCCAGCGCCACGCGCTCCACCCCGCCGACCCCTCCTCCCGCCAGCGCCGCGCGCTCCATGCCAGATGCCAGCCCCTTACCTTCCTTGGCGGCACCGCCCACCCCGCCCTTGGCCGCACCTCCAGCGCCCGGACCACCGTACGCAGTACCACCCACGCCTCCTTGCACCGCGCCGCCCGCTCCCAAACCCGCCTGCCCCGCACCTCCCGCGGTCCCTGACGCGTGGCCATCCACCCCGACCACTCCGTCGAGCAGCCCCCTGTCCCCCAGCTCGGCGAGCAGGCGTGCGAGGCGGCCCGGGCCGGTTGGTCCGAGCGCGCGTTCGGCGGTGCCGAGCAGCTCCATCACGGTGTGGCTTCCGTCGAGCATTTCGAACAACGCCGCGTCCTCGGCGTCCATCCGCAGGAAGCCGCCGTCGCGCAGGTCGCGCAGCACGAAGCGCCGCTCGCCCTCGTCGGCGCCCAGCCGCTTGAGCGCCCAGCCGGAGCGCACGCGGGGCCGCATGCGGCCGTCCGGGATCGATCGGGCTCCCCCGGGTGCGCCGGGCGGGCTGGCGCCGGTGGCGGCGGCCGGACGCAGGCCGAGTTGGGTGGCGCCGACCGGCATCACGACGGTCTCGCCCGCACCCGCCGGCAGCTCCTGTGCAAGCGGAGGCGGTGGGCCGTCGGAGTGGATCACGAGCATGACGTCGCCCACGCGGATCTCGCTGCCCACGCGAAGTGGCCGCGGCTCGGTGACCGCCGCGCCGTCGAGCAGCGTGCCGAAACGCGAGCCGGTGTCCTCCAGCAACGGCCCGGCAGGGCCGGGGAGGATGCGGGCGTGGGCGCGTGAGACGGTCGGGGCGAGAATCCGCACGGTGGCCTGCTCGCCGCGGCCGATCGTCAGCTCGCCCGCGATCGGCACCCGCGAGCCGTCCGGCAGCACCAGCACCAGTGACTCCGACGTGGCGGTGGCACCCGGCACGGAGAGCCTGCGGGTGTCAGCCATGGAGCAGCTCCGGGGTCACGGTGGCACCGGGCACAGGGCGCCGGCGGTCGCCAGAGAGCCGGCGGGTGTCAGCCATGGAGCGTCACCGGCTGCCACGCCGGGTGTGAGGCGCCGGTCGCGATCACGGTCTCGACCGACGGGTTGGCGGGCGAGATCGTCACGATGTTGCCGGTCGGGTCCTGGCAGGGAGAGTCGGCCTGCATCACCGCCAGCTCTTCGCCGTCGGAGCGCCAGCTCACCTGGCAGGCGGCGACCGGCAGCGCCTTGGCCTGGGCGAGCGTGAATTCGTCGGCGGGCGCGAGGTAGAGGTGAAAGCCGCCGCCGCCGAAGTTGGCGATCAGCGCGAGCTGCTTGCCGTTGGGCGAAAACACCCCCGCGATCACCCCTTCGTTGGTGTGCGCGTCGCTGGTGACGAGCGTCCCGTGCCCCCAGTTGGAGGCCTGGGTGGAGAACGGGACGTTGGAGACGAACTCGATCAAACCGAACGTCCCGGGGTGACCGGTTTGCACCCCGAACACGAGCAGCGACGAGCCGTCCGGCGCCCACGAGATCTGGCGGCCGAGTTCCCAGCCCGGGTGGGAGGTGCAGTCGGGAGCCAGCACGTACGGCCCGATCGTCGCGAAGCACAGCTGCGATGAGCCGCCGTGGTCTTCGACGTAGGCGAGGATGTTGGCTTTGGTGGTGGGGGCAAACGCGGGGTCGTGGGCATCGGCTTCGGTGCCGGTGAGCCCGACCGGCTGGGCGCCCGACTTGCCGGCCGCCAGCAGCTCCAGGCCGTTGCCCTGGCGGTAGACGAGGTGGGAGCCGTCGATGCTCCACGACGCCTCCTCCTGGCTCTGCGTGGAGGTCGGAACCTTCACCACCGGCTTGCCGCTCGCGCCGTCCACGACCTGCACGGCGGTGCCGTTGTCGTAGGAGAGGTCGGGGAAGCCGGCGGACACGAGCACCGCGACCTTCGTGCCGGCCTTCACCTTCGTGCCCGCCGACGGGGAGCTGCCGATCAGCGCGCCCTTGGCGGCGGAGGCGAAGCGTTCGGAGGTGGAGGGCACCAGCCCGAGCTGGGAGAGCGCCGCGGCGGCCGCGGTGGGGGCGCCGCTGAGCTTGGGGATCGTCACCGCGCCGCCCTTCCCGGCCGCGGCGGCCCCGGCAGCGCCCGCCGCCGCTCCCGCCGCGGCCGCGCCTGCCGCCTTCGCGGCGCCACCGGCCTTGCCGGGGGGGGCGAGGAACACCGCGACCGGCGTGCCGGCCGGCACGGTTTCGTTGGCGGCCGGAATCTGGGAGGCGATCTTGCCGGTGGGGTTCACCGGCTGCGGGGAGATCGCTCCCAGCGCCACCCCGGCGGTGCGCAGCGCCCCCGCGGCGGTGACGGGCGTCAGTCCAATCACCGAGGGCACCTTGTCCTTGCCCGTGCCCTTGGCCACCTCGATCGTGACGAGCGAGCCCTTCTTGACGTGCTTGCCGGCGGCGGGCGACTGTTCGACGATCGTGCCCGGCCGGACTTCCGGCTTGGTCACCTCGCCGACCTGGGGGGAGAGCTTCAGGCCGGCTTCGCCCAGGAGCTTCTGCGCGGCAAACACGCTCGACGCCTTCTCCAGGTTGGGCACCGTGGTCTTCTTCGGCAGCAGCAACAGGAGCGCCACCACGGCGAGCGCGACGAGCGGGGCGACGATCGACAGCCACCACGGCAGCCACGCCCGCTGGCGGTAAACCGCGGCGCGCGGCGGCGAGGGCTGGTCTGAGCCCACGGGCGTGGCCGTCACCCCCAGGCGCCGATCGTGCGGGCGCCCAATCCAGTGCTGGCGCGGCGGGAAAACGGTGAACGGCGCCTCGATCGCCTGCCCGGGCTCCACCGCGATCGTGGGCTCGGCGAAGCGGAAATGACATTCGTCGTCGGCGTCTTCGGCGGCCACCGCTACGTCGGTGGGGGCGTTGGCGCGGTTGTGCACGGTGAGCACGAAGCGGGCTTTCAAACGGCCGGAGGCCCGCTCTGGCCGAAGTTCGCTGGCCACGTCCTGGTAGGGACCGATCGTCACCGTCGCGGGCGCGCGCGCCACCTCGGAGCCGTACGCGCGCGAGGTGGCCGTCACCTCCAGCGGCCACGCCCCCGCGAGCGCCTCGGGCGCGCGCGGGGGATGCAGGATGATCTGGACCTCCTGCTCATAGATGCCGCCGGCGCCGTAGGGGACCAGATAGGCGGTGGGTGGTGTCACCGTCCACCACCCGTCGGGCATCCCGGCGACGGCGATGTCGTAGTTGTCGACGATCGCTCCCTGGTTGCGGATCAGCCCGAGGATCGTGACGCGCCCGCCCGGGTCGACCCGCACCTCGACGGGACCCTCGACCGGGCCTTCGTCCTCGGGCCGGCGCAGCAGCAGCGATGCCACCCCCGGAGGCGCCTCGGCGCGGGCCGGCGCCACGTCCGCGCCGGCGGGAGGCGAGGCGAAGGCGCCAGCTCCCGGCATTTGGTTGGGAGCGGCTCCGGTCGCCGGGGTGGGCGCGGCCCGGCTCCCCGCCGCGGCGCTCGGAGCGAGCGTGAGGTTGGGATCTCCCACCTCCCCCTTTCCCCCTGCCTCCGAGCCCGGCCCCGCAGCGGCGCCCCCCGGAGGCTTGACGGCTGAGACGAACGACGTCGGCTCCCAACGCAGGTACTCGCCACACGCGCAGAAATCCGAGTCCTCGGCGTTCTCGCGCCCGCAGCTCTGGCAGATCCTCACAAGCCCTCCCCCTCACGAACCAGCCGAGGTGGCGGCGCGGGCGGCAACGAGGATCGAGCGGCCCTCACGGACCCTCCTCCTTCGCGCGGGCCCGTGGCGCCTTCACGCGCAGGCGAAAGCCGGTGTGGGCAGGCTTGGAGCGTTCGATCAGGCGCGCGATCGCCGCCTGCGTGTCCTCCGGCACGGGCTGCTCGCAGTACACCACGAACGATGGGCGACCCACGGGCGGGGGCGTGTCGGGCTCGGTCGACCACGACACGCCGCCGCCATCCTCGATGCGGAACGGCACACCGGGGAACGCAAGCTCCAGCGCCAGCTCCAGCCCCGCGCGCGTGCCCCGCAGGCGCAGCAGCTCGGCGGCGCCCCGCACCAGCTCGCGGCGCTCCTCGCCGAGACGGAACTCGTCGCGTTCCTGGCCGAGCCACGCGGCCAGCAGCTCGAGCACGTCGGGGGGAGCGTGGCGGGGGTCGAAGTGGGCCGGGAGGTTGTCCAGCAGCGCCACCACCGGGTCCAGCAGGTGCTCCAGCGCGCCGACGAAGCGCATCCCGAAGTCCCCCTCGCGGTAGACCGCCGGCAGCCCGGTTCGCAGGTAAGCGCGAGCGGACACCGGCGCCGGCGGGGGATCCTCGCCCACCACGCGCCGCATCTGGATCGTCCCGAAGCCGCCGCCCGCGAACGTGCGCCCGTTGCCATCGCCGTTTGGGTGCTCGCTCGCCACCGCTCTATTAAAGCTCCCGGTGCGTCGCTTTCACCACGTGGGATCCGGAGGCGATCAGCTCGTCGTCCTCCAGCGGCAGGTGGCCGCCGAGCGGCTTGGCGGCCTGCTCGCCGGTGGCGAGGTCGGTCTCGTACAGCCGCAGGATCTTGACGAACTCGACGCCCTCGATCGCGTGCACCACGCCAAACAGCTCGCCCTGGTTGAGCGCGCGCCCGAACGGCCAGCCCTCGCCGGGGCCGTGCGGGGAGCCGCCGATCAACGGGTTGAGGTAGGTGTAGAGCGCATGCTCCACGTCCTGCTCCACGCGCTCGGGGTCGGCGAGCGGAGAGACCTGCAGGTTGACGACCACCGACACCGCTTTGAAGCGCACCGGCAGCAGGTGCACCGCGGTCCCGATCAGACGGCGCTCGTCGAGGTAGGCGGCGATCTCGCTCAGCAGCTCCTCGCCGGGCGTCAGCTCCTCGAGCGTCAGCCGCCGGTCGGCGGGATCCACGCGGGGGAGCACGTGCACGCAGATCGGGCCCTCGCCGGAGGGCGGCACACAGATCGCGCGCGCCGCCTGGGGGGACGCGTGCACCGCGAGCAGCTCGAAGTCCTCGGCGGTCACGGCGCGATCGCGGGAGCGGATCTCAAGCGCCGCCCGCTCGCGCGCCGAGGCCAGCGACTCGGCGTCCACCCCGCCGAGCGCGGGGCGCGGGTTGGTGACCGAGGCGACGGACGGGATCGCGGTCTTGAGCACCGTGAGGGTGTCGGCGGCGACGTTGCCGGCGCGCCCGCCTCCATGGCGGTAGCGGCTGAAGCGCAGCGCCGCGCCGTTGGGAGGGATCGCACCGTACTGGCGCCAGCCGCCGTTGGGCTGGCGCACGGCGGGACCGAGCGCCACCTCCCCGTTGGCCGCGTCGAGCACCGCGTGGCGGTCGTGCGGGCCGCTGGCGGCGAAACTCTCGCGCATCTCCCACGCGCGCCACGTCTCGGCTCCGGGCTCGCGCACCTCGAGCGTCTCGCCGGCGGCGGGGCTCAGCACGGGGCGGTTGCGCAGGCGCAGGACGGCGCCCGGGGTGCCGTCGGCGACACCGAGCGACTCGTGGCGCTCGCTGGCGGCGTGCGCCGCCGGCAGCACAGCTCCCACGGGGGCCGCCGTGATCTCGTAAACCTCGGGGGCGTGCGAGTAGGTCACGCCGACCGCGCCCGAGCGGGTGCGGTCATGCAGGCGGCAGCGCAGCCAGTGCATGCGGTGCCCGGCGATCGCGTGGATCGCCGAGTGGCGGGGCAGCTCCAGCGTGATCGTGCCGGCGCCGAAGTTGAAGCCGCCGGTCAGATCCTCCAGCACCGTCGCCTCGCTCCAGGAGCCGTCGGCGCCCGACACCTCCCAGCGCAGCGGCGGATCCTCGGGGTCCACGCCGGCGCCGCGCGCGTGCGAGCCGTCGAACTCGACCTGCATCACCAGCCGCCCGATCGGGTGGGCAAAACCGAGCAACAATGCGTCGCCGACCTGTGGCGGGGAGGCGAACGGCGCGCGGTCGGCGCCGGTCGGCTTGGCGCGGCCGCGGGCCACGCCGACGTCCTTGACCGCCCCGGCGCGCTGCACCGCGTAGGCGGCGGGCCGCTGCGGCTCGATCGCCAGACCCTCCGTGACCTGGAAGACGATCGCGGGCTCGTCGGTGGTGCGTACCGTGCCGACCTCGGTTTCCACGGCCGGGATCTCGACGGTCTCCTCGACGGGACCGGCGAGCATGAAGCGGACCTCGGTCGCGGCGGCGGCGGGCGGGGCGAGCTGCACGCCGAGCAGCTCCAGCAGCGCCACGTGCAGCTTGTCGGGAATGCGGTTGACGCGGTACAGCAGCGTGTCGGTCATCCACGCAAACAGCTCGATCAGCGTGATGCCGGGGTCGGAGACGTTGTGCTCGGTCCACTCCGGGCAAGCGAGCGCGATCCGCGTGCGGGCCTCGGAGACGAGATCCTGAAAGCCGCGGTCGTCGAGCGTGATCTCGGGCAGGCTCATCGCTGTGGCTCCGGGGGCGCGAGCTCCTCCGCGGGGATCACGTAGAAAGGGTAGACCAGGTTGCGCACGTCGTTGGCCGCCACCACACGGTAGGCGATGTCGATCACCAGTTCCCCGCGGGCGGCGCGCGAGGTGTCGAAACCGACGCCGATCACCTCGATGCGCGGCTCCCAGCGCTTGAGCGCCACGCGCACCTCGTGCTCGATCCGGCCCATCGCGTAGGAGTCGACCCGCTCGAACACGTAGTCGTGCACGCCGCAGCCAAACTCCGGTCGCATCGGCCGTTCCCCCGGCGCGGTGGCGAGGATCAGCGCGATCGCCTGCTCGACGTCGGTCTCCTCGTGCGCCAGCGCGATGCCGCCGCGCCGGTCGACCTGCAGTGGAAAGGCCAGCCCGGCGCCCAGGAAGTCGCTCATCCCAGCATCACCTGCGCGCCTGAGATCTGCACCACGCCATCGGCTTCGATCGTGATCGCCGGCGCCTTGATCGTGACGGCGGCCTGCGATTCGACGGTCACCGAGGCGCCGCCCTTGACCGTCACCGAACCCTGCGCTTCCAGCGAGCGTTCGCCCTGCACTTCCTCGGTCAACCCCTGCTGCGCGGTGACCTTCATGTCGGCTTCGGAGATCAGTTGGAGCGTCTTTCCGCTTTCGATTGTCACGCCCTCGGCGGCCTTGACGGACACCGCCTTGTCGGAGCCGAGCGCGAACGAGCCGTCGGTTTGCGAGAGTTCCTTCGGCTTCGATTGGCCGTTGAACAGCGAGCCGAGCACGAACGGCCGGCGCACGTCGCCGTGCTCGAAAGCCAGCAACACCTCGTCGCCGACGATCGGCATCATCATCACGCCGCGGCCTTCGCCGGCGGAGATCGAGACGACGCGCGCCCACCACCCCTCCGTGTCTTCCCCGAGCGCCGGGTACTTCACGCGCACCCGCCCCAGCCCTTCGGGGTCTTCGTTCTGGGTGACCACGCCGACTACCACCGAATCCCCCCACGAGCGCTTGGCGGCCGGGGTCATCAGGTCGACGAGGCTGCGCGGCGAGCGCCCCGTCACCGAGAAGTGCGTTTCGTAGCCCTTCGCGCCGCGAAACACGTGCGTCACCGCGGACAGCGAGTAGGTGCCCGAGAAGCGAACGCCTACCTTTTCGATCTTCACTTTGGAGCCGGCGCGGATGCGCGGGTCGCCGTGGCAGGAGCCGTCGGCCTCGACGAACGCGTTGCCGAGGTGCGCGGCGACGCTGCTGGCCAGGGCATCCGCCTCGGCCTGCGTCATCACCGGCCGGTCGGCGACCGTCATCGTGCCACCGCCCAGCGATTCCACGACACCGTCGCGTTCGATCCCCATCGTGGAGCTCGGCGAGTCGGCGGTGGCGGTGGATTCGATCACCTGCTTGGTCGAGGGGTCCCAGCCGCGCACGAGCACTTCGTGCATCTGCTGCACTCCCGTCACGCGCGGGCGGAAGGAGACCAGCTGCGCGCCCCACGCGAGCGTCACCGGTTCAGCATCGGCCATACCGCCGGCTTCGCGGAAGTGCATTTCTTTGTCCACCACCACCACCTCGAAGTCGATCGCGCCCGCGAGCCGCCACAGGAACTCCCAGTCGGACTCGTTGCTCTGCTGGATGAAGTCGTGGGGCGCGCCGGCCGCTTCGATCGTCCCGGGCTGCAGGCCCGAGCGCGCGGCGACCTTGCGGGCGATGTCGTCGGCGGTGGCGTTCTGGTAGGTCTGCGTGCGCTTGGTGCGGTGCATCGCGTGGGAGTTGTCGTAGCCGCGCAGCGCCACATAGGCGCCGCCGGCGGAAAACTCCGGTTCCAGGGCCGTGACCTGGCCCTTGAAAACCGGCTGCAGGGAGCCTTCGTGTGCGGAGGCCAGCAGGATTTCGACTTCGGCGCCGATTTCGTACACGGCGGAGTCGACCTGTTTCATGTCGGGGTCGGAGATGCGCATCAAAAAGGTGTCGGGGAGCATCAGGTTCTCCTGGATGCGCACCTCGATCAGCTTCTGCAGCACCGTCGGTGCGAGCGCTTGCCCGCCGAGACGCACTTCGATGCCGGCGACGACGCCTTTGGTCGCGGCGGGGCTCATCGCTGCAGGCGCGGGATCGACAAACGCGCGCCGCGGCGCAGTCGCATGGGGTCGTCGATGCCGTTGGCCTGCGCGATCGCCCGCCACGCGGTCGGGTCGCCGTAGGCGTCGTAGGCGAGCGACTGCAGCGTGTCCCCGTCGCGCACCGTGCGCGACCCCAGTTCGGCGCGGGCGCGCGTCGTGGGGTTCTGGGGGGGCGGCACTTCGACGCCCGAGCTGCTGTCGGCGGCTTCCACCTGCACGAGCGACAGCTTGACTTTCGCGCGGATCGGCGTGCCGTCGGGCGCGAAGCGCACGTACTGCACCGAGAGGCTCTTCAGGGCCGCTTCGAAGGAGAGCGTGGCACCCCAGGAGAAGGTCAGCTTCGGCGGGCTCGCGGTGGGGTTGCCTTTCCCCGTCTGCGGCGCGGTCGCGGGGTTGGCTTCCATCGCCAGGAACAGGCGGTTGACTTCCGGTTCGACTTCGTAGGTGCCTTCGAGGTCGTCGAGCAGGATTTCAAACGACAGTTCCCGTGGCGACCCGCCGCCGTACTGCACGGGCGGCAGGCTCACGCCCGCGGCCTGCTTGGCGTTCCAGGAGGAGCTCTTGGTGATCGTGTATTCCTTGGGGTTGAACAGGCACACCAATGGTTCGGATTCCCCTTCGATCAGGATCTGTGCCTGCTGGAGGTTTTCGACTTCAGCCATCGGTGGCCATCCTGTCAGTCGGTTGGTGGGTCACTGCACCGCTCCGCTCATGTTGGGGTCCATGCCGGCGTGGCCGAGCTCGAGCGCCTCGGTGGCGGTCTTGTTGGAGGCGGCGTTCAACGTGGGGCCCTGCCACTTCAGCGGGAAGGCTCCGTTGAACACCCACTGCTGGATCGGCTGCAGGTTGGGCCCGAACAGGGTGATCGTCAGGTCCGGGCGTTCTTCAGGCGCCTGCGCTTCGAAAAACCATGCGATCAGCGCGTCTTCGGTGGTGATGCCGCGCTTGAGCACGATGTTCGGGTACTTGATGGCGCCGCGCAGCTTGATCGGCGAGGGCGCACCCCCGGGCAGGTATTCCATCACTTCGTGTTCGGCCTGCAGCCCGGTGCATTCGCTGAACCACCCGATTTCCACGCCGGCGATTTCCACCAGAAAGCGCAGCTCGCCGACGGGATCGGGGCGGGTTCCGGATCCCCCGACACCGCCCGTCCCACCGCCGCTTTCTTCTTCGCCGCCGATCGAGATTTCGACGCTGGGCAGAGCGACTTCGGGCAGAGCGACTTCGAGTTCCATGGAGGGAGTCATCGTAGGTGCCGTCTCGCTTTCATCTCGCATCTGGGCAATTCATCTCGCCGGCGGTCCATCACGGAAGGTCTCCCAGCAGATCCCCCATCCGCTCGCGCTCGCTGAGCAAATCGCGGCGCAGGCGCTCGATCACGTGCTCGTAGAGGTCGTCGGCCTGCGGCGAGGCGCCGGCGTGCGAGGCCGAAGCGCCGCCGCTGGAGGCGCCTCCACCTTCGCCTTCGGGGCTCCCTCCCGGCTGCGCGGCCGCGCCGGGCGCCGGGGCAGTCGCGGGGCTCGGCGCTTCGCCGGGCGCACCCGCGGGGCTCGGCCCTCCGGCGGCGGCCCGCGCGAGGACACCCTCGGAGCCGAGCGGGCCGGGAGCGGATCCGCCCGCGGAGCCGACGGGGAACTCGATCGTCTCCACGCCGCCGGTCGCATCGCGGTGCAGCGCCGCCCCGGTCGCGTCAGCCAGCCGTGCGCCGCTTGTCGAAGCGCCCGGCCGAGGCTGGGATCCCACCGGTGGAAGATCGGAGGGGCCGCCGCGCAACGCGGCGGTCGGGGAGGCGGCCTGCGCGAAGCGCGAGGAGGAGGCTCGCGCGGCACTACGTTGCAAACGCACGGACGGACGGGCGGAGGAAGCTCGCGCCACGACGGGAGCCGCCGCGGAGACCGTAGGGGTGGGAGTCTCGGGACCGCCGAGCGCGATCGGCGCAAGCGAGCTCTGGGAGGTCCAACCACCCGGGTTGGGCGCCATGAAGTCCAATGGCGCAACGTGGGGGGCGGCGGGCACCCGCGAGGGCGCCGACCCGGCCGGCGCGCGATGGATGGTTGTGGGCGCCACCACGGCCGTCTCCGCCGAGGGACGCACGACCGGGCCCTGGCGGCCCGTGGGCTGCGATGCACCGCCCTTGGAGGGCGCCGGCTGGAGATCACGGCCGGTGCGCAGCCGTGCCAAGGCGCGCCGCAGCCCGCTCGGCTCGGCAGACGGGGTCACCTGCGCGCGGTCGCCGACCACGGGTGTTCCCGATTCGACGCCGCGCGCCGTTGAGGCGCCGGGCGGCGGGACCGCGGCGGCGCCCGGTGAGACCGCCTCGATGGAGGCGTCGTCACGACCCTCGAAAGCACTCGGGGGGTCTTCGAGGTCGGGCTGGCTCGCGCCCGGGGCGGCAGACGCCCCGGAGGACGGCGTGGGCGCAGGCGTTCCCCCGCCCTCGCCGGGCGCAGATGCCCACTCGGCGTCGTCGGGCGCGAACCTCGACGACGCCCCCTCCGGGGCCTCGGCAGGGCGGGACGAGACGCTGTCGCGGGAACTCGCCCGCGACTCGGCGCTCTCCGGAGCGCTCCTCCCTCCCACGTCACCCTCATCCGTCCCGGCGCGGGGCGGCGCGGGTGACGGCGCCGAAGCAGGCGTTCGCGCAAGGGCGCTCGCCACCGCACGCCCCGCACCGGCCGGCGGCGGTCCGAGATGGTGCTCGGAGACACGGGAATCAGGTGTGCCCTCAGCCGGTTCCCCTGACCGCTCCGCGCGCCCGGCCGATCGACGATCGCCCAGCAGGCGGTCGGCGATTCGCCCCAGCAGCGTGCGGGGGGCGCGAGCCGCGATCGGGCCTGTGGCATCGGCGGCAGCCCGCTCCGCGAGCGGTGGCCGCGCGACGCGCCGAAGGGCGACCGGAGCGCGTGCCGCAGCCGGGGCGGGCGAGGGCGCCCGCGGCACCGGCCGTACCGCGACGGGTGCAGGCACCGGGGACGGCGCCGACGCCTCGGCGGGAGACGGCGGCGGCGTCTCGACGGGCGCAGATGGCGTCGCAGCCGGCGCGGGCCGAGACTCGGAGGCCTGCGCGCCATCGGAGGCCGGCGAGGTCTGCGACGGAGAGCGGGCCACGGAGGCCGGCGCGGGCGTGGCGGTTGGGATCTCGGTGGTCGGGGGCGAAGCCGGCTCTGCGTCCGCGGCACGCGCGAGGGGCGGCGTGGACGAGAGGCGCAGCGGACGCTCCTCGTGCACACGGCCGCGGGGAGCCGGCGTCCGGCTGGCCGAGCGCGCCGCGCGCGCCGCGGCGGCGCTCCCGGCGGTGGCGCCGCGATCGGTCGGAGATCGGCCAGCGAGAAACGCCGGCGGCCCCGAAACCGCCTCGGCCGGGACCGCGGCACCGCCGGCGAAGGGGATGCCCTCGGCGGGACCGTCGCCGAACAGCCACCTGGCCGCGAATTCGCTCATCCCGTCCGGGCGCGCGCCGGGGGTCTCTTCGGCGGCGCGCGCAAGCGGAGCACGGGCGGCGCCCACGCTCGCCGCGACACGACGCTCGCCATCCCCGCGAACGGGCAGCAGGCGGGGCAATGCCGCGGCCGGAATCGCCCGGCGGCGCTCGAGCACCGACGCGGCCAGGCGCGATCCCCCGCGACGGTCGAGCCGCTGCGCGCGCGCCAGCAAACGACCGGCGATCGACGCTCGCCGCCGGGGCGTGGACTCAGCCATCAACGGTCTCCCCCACACCCAGCCGCCGTGCCTCGGCCAGGAAGCGGCGACGGTCGGCGTGCTCGAGATCCAGCAGTGCGTCGAGCGACCAGTGGAAGCGACCCGCGAGGCTGGCCATCTCCGCGAACAGCTCGCGCGGAGATGGCCGCGCTATTCCCCCAGGCTTCGGTCCTCGATCTCTGAGAGGTCGACCTCGAAGGAGTGCCCGCAATCCGGGCAGGAAAGCACTCCGACGGCCTCGCTGTCGGTGTTCAACCGCTCGTAGAGTCGCTGCAGGTGATCGAAGTCGGCCGCGAACAGGCTCTCGATCAGCGGCGCGTCGACCTCCCGCACGGTGCCGATTCGCGTCACCACGCGCGCCAGCAGCAGCACCGAGAGGTAGGCCTCGTTCTGGCGCACCGCCGGATCGCGCAGCGGCTCGATCTCGTCGCGGGCGGTGGCGAGCCGCATCGTGCCCTCGCGATGCACCGTGCCGGCACTGTCGAGGAAGCCCCGCGGGAGGGTGAACGCGACCTCCGTCCTCATCGCTCACCGTCTCCACGCCAGCGCTGCATCTACTGGCGTTCCAAACCCTCATGGCAGATGTGCAGCTCCTCGAGGGCGATCTCGTTGCCGCTGGCGTTGAGCGAGCTGCCGGAGTACTTGATCGGCCAGCCTTCTTTGAACGCGTACGTGGCGATCGTCGACCCGTTGTAGTCCACCAGCTCGATCGTCCCGTCGACCCGCGCCGATTCGGGGCCTTCCTTGATGACCGTGTCGCGCCACTTCCACAGTTCCAGGTTCTCGTCGATGCCGCGCTTGAGGGTGATGTTCGACCACTTCGTGGCGCCCGGCACCTTGCGCACGGTGGGCAGGCCGTTGGCGTCGACCGATTTCTGCTCGATCACGTCGGTCTCCGAGTCGAGACCCGAGCACTCGCGGAACATGCCGACGTTCTCACGGCCGCCGAGGTTGAGGCGGAAGTGGGATGAGGGGCGTGGCTGCTTGTCCGGCATACGATGGGTTCCTTTCTAGGAATTGCGGTCGCAAGAGATCGTGGTCGCGGTGCGCAGGCGAGCGCCCGGTTCGTGCGGCGGTCCGAGGAGGATCGCCCCGCCAAGCTCGGTCGGGCGGGGGTGTGTGGGCGTTATTCGCTCACCTCCGAGGCGTCCGCGGAGTACTGGCTGATGCGGAACACGACGAACTCGGCCGGCTTGACCGGCGCGATCCCGATTTCGACGATCACCTGACCGGCCTCGATCACATCCGGGGGGTTGGTCTCGGAGTCGCACTTCACGAAAAACGCCTGTTCGGGAGTCGGCCCGAACAGCGCACCTTCGCGCCAGGTGCGCGTGAGGAAGTTGGAGGCGGCGATCTTCAGCTGCATCCACAGCCGTTCGTCGTTGGGCTCGAACACCGCCCACTGCGTGCCCTCCATGATCGACTCGGAGATGTAGTTGAACAGCCGGCGCACGTTCAGGTAGCGCCACTCCGGGTCGCTGGAAAGCGTGCGCGCGCCCCACACGCGGATGCCGCGACCGGGGAACGAGCGGATGCAGTTGATGCCCACGCGGTTGAGGCCGCCCTGCTCCTCCTGGGTGATCTGAAAGCCCAGCCCGTTGACGCCCAGCACGACCTCGTTGGCGGGCGCCTTGTGCACGCCGCGGGTGGAGTCGGTGCGCGCCCACACGCCGGCCATGTGGCCGCTCGGCGGCACCATCAGCGGCTGGTTGGTGAGCGGGTTCATCACCTCCAGCCACGGGTAGTAGAGCGTCGCGAACTTGGAGTCGTAGCCGGCCACGTTCTGGCGCCACTCCAGCACGTCCTGGGGCAGCAGGTCGGGCGGCGCGTCGAGGATCGCCATGCGGTCGCCGGCGTTCTCGCAGTGGGCGATCATCTTGCCCTGCTGATCGCGCAGCTGCGCGTCGGCGCCGTTCGAGGCAAGCGTCATCAGATCGGGCATGCACACCATCGTCACCTCGTCGACCGCGGCCAGGCCGCCCATGCCGCGCCGGCGCGCGACGTCGCCCTCGAAGTGCGAGGACTCGATCTTGGCGGACGGGATGCTCGGCAGCGCCAGCGCGTAGCTGCCGACCTTGGGGGCGCGCTGGGCCTCGGGCAGCGAGGCGCCGGTCTCCTCGATGCGGATCAGCTTGGAGGTGGCGTTCACCTTGGTCGCCAGATAACTGCGGCCTTTCTTCAGCGACAGCCCCTCGAACACCTCCTGCTCGCCGCCCGCGCTGACCACCAACCGGTAGCTCGGAGCCTGCTCCTGTTTGGCCTCGCCGCCGTCTTTCTTGTCCTCGCCACCGTCTTTCTTGGCATCGCCGCCCGGCGCCTCCTCGCTGAGCTCGAGCTTGACGGCGCCGGCGGCGGGGTTCTCGAGCGCCACCGCCCGGAACGCCTCCACCCCCGGGTCCGCGGCGGCCGGCAGGGCCGCCTGCGCCGCGGGGGCGTCGTCGGCGTCGCCGACGCGCACCACCCAGCAGAGCCCGCCGCCGTTCTGGAAGAACCCGTACACCGAATGCGCCAGATAGGCGCCCTCCATGAACGGGCCGTTCTCCGGTTCGCGGGGATCGCCGAACAGGCGCGCGAACTGCGTCCAGTTGGAGATTCGCATCGGGGTGTTGATCGGACCGCCCGGAGCGAGCCCGACGAACGCCGCGATCGAGGTCCCGACCCCCTCGATGGGCTTTGACTGGGAGGGAATCTCCTCGACGTAGACCCCGGGGGTCAGATAGGTGGGCATGTGGCTCCTTCGCTCGCTGTCGTGTACATCCGGCTGGTGACTGCCGGCGCGCAGGCGGAGCTTCCAGGGTGCGTCGTGCGGCGCCCCCCAATCCGTTGACCCACTCGCGTGTCGGCACGGCTCGCGCTATGTGTGCCCGCGAAACTCACTCGCGAGCCCAGCGAAGATACAGCACTGACTCGCTCGATGAAAGCCCGTCCAGCGACCGGTGGACGGCGGGCTTTCCAGCCGAGCCGAAAGCCCCGCTCATAGGCGTGAGGAGCCTCGCGGAAATGCTTCAGCGGCGACGGCGAGCGGCCGCTTTGGCGGCGCCGAGCGCGATGTCGACGCCGGGACCAGGCACCACCAACTCGCCGTCGGCCTCGCCGCCGTCGGCGGCGCGCGCCAAGCAGCGATAGGCGCCGGGGCCGACGCGTTCGAAGCGAAAGCGCCCGTCGGGCCCGCTCGCCGTCCACAGGCCCAGCTCCGGGATCGCCACCCACGCGTTGGCGAGCGGCTCGCCGCCGCCGTCGCGGACCGTCCCGCCGACGCGGTGCAGCTCGATCACGTTGGCGCGGGCGCCGTCTGCGTCGCGCACGCGCACCGTCTGGGTGCGCACCTCCGGCCCGCGCTCGAGCGAGGTGCCGGGCTCACAGGCAAGCGCGATCACATAGTCGAGCGAGGCCTTGTATTGGCCGCCGATCGACGACCAGAAATCGGCCTTCCCCTCGCCCTTGGGCTGGCCGACTTTGGCGCGCAACGGATGCTGGGCGCTCGTGTCGCGCAGCGCGCCGGCGAGCACCTCCTCGGGCAGTTCGGGGTAGGCGTAGAGCACGGCGAGTACCTGCGAGAGCAGACGGTGCTCGTCCTCCACGGCGCGCGCCCAGGCGGTGAGCGCGAAGGATGCCTCGACGATCAGCGGCGGGCGGCGCTCGCGCGCGGCGCCACGGCTCTGTTCGAGCTCCCACTCGACCGGACGGTGGTCTTTGGACTCGCGCAGGTCGTAGAGGAAGGCGTTGACGGTGGGGGCGTTGAGCGTCGCCGACCACTCCTTGGCGGGTGCGTCGAAGGCGATCTCCACGCCGTCGAAACCGTGGCGCTGCAGCTCACGCTGGAGCAGCCCGCGCAGCGACTCGTCGAGGTCGGCGAGCATCGTGTTGAGGGGGACGATTGTGGTCGTGGTCATGCTGGCAGTGGCGGCGCGACGGATATGCGATGAGCTGCACGGTGGACGTTAGCGCCGCGCGCCCGGCGAGGGCGTACGATGGCGGTGATGGCCGAGCACGCGGTGATCGAGGAGCCCGCGGCTGCCGAGCCCGCGCAGCAGCGGCTCCCCGCCGCCGTCCCCCCGAGCCCCCTCGAGGCCCTTGGGGCGCTGCGGGCCGCCGGCAACAGCGCGATCGCCGGGCTGCTCCAGGGCGGCCTGCGCGCCCAGCTCACGCGGCAGGTGGAAGGCAACCCCGGTGCGCCGTCGGGCACCGCCAACGCGGACCCGTCGGTCGCCGACGCCGCCAACCACCAGGCGCCGGCCGCGCCGGGGGGACAGTCGGCCAACATGGCCGTGAAGGTGAAGGCGACGCCCGAGGCGCCGCTGGAAGGTGAATCGGTCTCCGAAGAAGACCTCTTCGAAAAGCAGGCGGCGCCGACGCAGGAATCGGGCTCCTCCTCCCCCAGCTCCTCCTCCGGTTCCCCTGCCCCCGAATCCTCCTCGTCCGGCTCTGCCGCCCCTGGCTCCTCCTCCGCCCCCGCACAGCAGTCCGAACAGCAGTCCTCGCCGTCTTCCTCGAGCGCGCCCGACGGCTTCACCACGGTCAAAGAAATCTCGGGCACCGCTGCCGCGCCGATCGTCGAGGAGTCGGCCGACAACTCGCTGTTCATCGACCCGGGGCCCAAGGCCGACGACGTCCAACAGGGCCAGATCGGGGATTGCTGGGACTTGGCCACGTTCATCGCGATCGTTAGCAGCGACCCCGGCAAGATCCAATCGATGATGAGCCCGGACGGCTCGGGGGGAGCGTCGGTGACCTTCTACAGACGCCAGGCCGTGGCGGCGACCCCCGGGACGGGCGCGGGCGCAGGCGCGCCCCCGGCGGCACCGACCTACGACTACATCCCCACCGTGGTGGCGGTCAACAAAGAACTCCCGATGGACCTCGCCCAGCCAGACGTCACGCCCTCGGTGGCGTTGGCGATCCGCACGTTGATCGGCGACCAGCCCTACGGCCACTCCGTCCACGGCGCGCAGCTGCGTGCCGCCGACACACCGAAGGTGAGCAAGTGGTGGTGCATCGTCAACGGCGAAACGCTCGAGGTGCACCGGCTCGAGGTCTTCCAGATGGCACGCTGGTCGCCGCTGCTGGAGAAGGCGGGCGCGCGCTTCTCCGAGGAGTACGGCCAGTACGGGCATGGAGAAAAAACCGAACAAGCGAACAACCCAGAGGGGGAGCAACAGGACCCGAGCCAGGGCTACGGCAACCTGGAGGGCGGCTGGCCGCGCTACACGACGACGCTGTTCTACGGCAAGGAGGGCGAGCAGGTGGCGGGCGGCCAGAGCGACACCTCCGAAACGGCTGCGCTGCCCCCGAACGCCACCTCCGAAGCGGTCCTGAACGCCAACCAGGCGTCCTTCGAACGGCTGCTGACGCTATCCGGCCAGGGCGAAGCCAACGAGCAGGGCGCCGTCCCGGACGAAGGCAAGGTGGGCGTAGTGACCGCCGACACCGCCTCGGACGTGTACTACACACGTCTGCAGGAAGCGCTCGTGGCCGCCGAAGGCGACCCCGACTGGGCCAACCTGAAGCCGCCCACCACGGCGAGCCTGGCGAAAGTCGCGAGCGCGCTCAAGGCGCTCGAAAAAGCCGAACCGGACCCCGAACCGCTGCCCAAGCCACCGCCGCCCAATTGCAAGACCGCGCTCCAGGAAGCAGCCGCGGTGGCGGCCACGACCGCCGCCGAACCCGCCACCAACCCGACGCTGATCGACGAAAAACGCTCGAAGGCGATCAAGGACATGCTCGACCAGCTGCTGATCGTCGAGAACGAGGGCAAAGACCACGGGGCCGCAACCCAGAGCGTGTACCCCGAGCACGCCTACGCGGTGCTCGGTGTCGAAATCCTCGACACCTCCGGTAAGCCCTCCACGATCCGCGACGAACCGCCCGCCAAGCGCCAGGCGATGTTCGGAACGATTGACGTCGAAAAGTCGATGGTCAAGATGATGAACCCGCACCACGCCAACGTGCCCGACCCGACGGGCACCGTGCACGACAAAACGGGCGTGTTCCCCCTCACGCTGGACCGCTTCTTCCGGCTGTTCGCGAACGTCACCTCCTCGCAGGTGACCCCGACGAACCCGCAGTCCATACCCGAGAGCGGCGGATGAGCGACGCGGGCACGGCTGTCACGGTGGACACCGCGCAGCGGCTGGCGGAGGTCCGCCAGCGGTACCTCGAGGCGCTGGAACGGGGGGAGGAGTCGCTGATCGTCGAGCTCGCCCCGGGCTGCCTGGGGCTCGACCGGCCCCGCGCGCTCGGCAGCTGGGAGCTCGCCCCGGTGAACGCGACCGCCCCACCGCCGATCGACGTGACGGTGCGCTGCTCGGAGGGGCTCTGCGTGCTGGCGCAGATCCCGGTGCGGATCGCCGCGCGGCGCGTGACGCTCGAACGCGTGGCGCTCGCCGGCGCCCGCGGCACCGCGCTCGGCGTGAGCGCCGAGCGGGAGCTCACGCTGCGCGATGTCACCGTGATGGGCAGCGTCGCGAGCCCACGCGACCGCGCGGCGCTCGCCCTCTCCGCGGCAGGGAGCGCCGGCACCCGAGCGCACCTGGAGCGCGTCGTGGTGGGGCGCAACCAGGCGCGAGACGCGGCGCTCGGGTTGTACGCCGCAGCGGGGGCCTGGCTGGAGGACCTGCGCCTGGTGGATCTCGCCGTCGCGGGCGGCCGCGCCGACGCGCTGATCGCGATCGACGCGGTCCGCCGGCTGCGCGCGCAAGGCTGCACGTTCGGAACCGGTGCGGCCCGCGTGCTGCTGCGCCTGCTGCTGGCGGCCACCGACGCGGAGTTGAGCGGCTGCGCGCTGTCGGCGGGCGCCGGCGCGCTGCTCGAGATCTCAGAGCGTCAGCCGGCGGCCGGCGCGCCGCTGCGCCTGACCGGCCACTGCGCCGTGACCGCCCCGCTCGGCGAGCTGCCCGCGGGGGTCGTGGCGGACGACACGGTCAGCGTGGTCGACCCCACGGCCGTCGAGGGCCCGCTGGAGGCGGCGCTCGACCAGGCCGCCGAGCGCCTGATCGGCGTGGATGGGCGTCTGGAGCGGCTGCTGGGGTGAGTCAGTCGGGCGCTGGCATGAGCCATCCGGGCGCTGGGGTGAGTCAGTCGACAAGGAGCATGATGCGCTGCCACTTCGGGGGGAGTTGCGCGACTTCGGCCTCGATGATCGACATCCAGTCCATCATCGAGGCGCCGACCGTCTGCTGCTTCTTTTCGTCTTCGTGTTCGGGGATGAACTTGGGTTCGCGGAAGGAGATCAGCGAGCCGTCGGTTTCGGCCACGCCGAGGCGCCCGCCGGGCTGGCCGGGGGGCCCCCACAGACCGATGTCGACCATGTGTTTGCACAGCACCTCCTCGGTGCCGATGGCGTTCCGTGCGGAGAAGTGGGCGATCCAGATGTCCTGCTCGGTCTCGCGCCAGCTCGGCACGGTCACCTTGCGCCGCTCGCGCAGCTGGCGCAGCTCGGTGAGCAGGTCTTCGGCGCCGGCGAGGATCTCGTTGCCGGCGGCTTCCGCGGCGTCCAGCGCGGCCTGTTCGTCGGCGTCGAGCGCGCCGGAGTTGGGGGCGTTGGAGCCGATCGAGGTCGCGACGTCGACGGCCTTGTCGAGCACCATGTCACCCTGGTTGTGCACGTCGGCGACCTTGAACAGCAGCTCGTTGACGTGCTCGAGACTGTAGATCCGCAGCTCGTTGGGGTCCGCCATCGCGGCCTCGCCGAGCTCTGTGTGCTCCTCGCCGCCCTCAAACGCTTTGAGGATCTTGCCGCTCTTCTCGATCTTCTCGCGCGCCTCGTCGAGCTCGTGGGCTTTCTCAACGATCTTCGCGAGCACGCTCACGGCCTCCTCCTCGGGGGCGGCGAACGCAAGCGCGAGGCTCGCGGCGGCGATCAGCGCCTCGGCGATCTCCTCGTTGTGGACGTCCTCCTCGTGCGCCTGGCCGACGACCACCTGGTGGATCTTGAAGCACTCGGCGTAGATCCCGTTGACGTAGTTGTAGTGGTCCTGAGTGCCCTTCATGATCTCGTTGGCCTCGCGCATGCGTTCGTGGAAGGTGGCCTGCATGCCCTTCACGCGCGCGGGGACCGCGGATGCGGCGCTCGGCGTGGGCAGACGCGGACCGCCCTCTTCGCGCTGGAGCATGCGCGTGACGGCGTCGTTGCCGGCGGTGCGCTGCAGCGTACCGAGGTCGATCGACCCCGACGCGGTCGACCCTCCGGAGCCGCGGGAGCCGCGCGTGACGGCGGGGGTGCGCGCGGCCCGGCGGGTGCTCAACAGTCTCCCCTTCATGGCGCCGGGCGAGCATACACGCCTGTGTGGGCGCCGATCGCAGACCTCACTGCTGTCCCCCTCCCGAGCCGGACCCGGCGCCGGCGGCGGCCTGGCGGATCACCGGTTCCCACCAGGGGTCGTCGGCGGGGTTGCAGATGAATTTGTCGACCAGGCTGGTGACCGCTTCCTGCTGGGGCGTGCCCTGCCCGCCCGGGCCGGCGGCGGGCTGTTCGGATTGCGGCGCCTGTCCTTCGGCCGGCGTGGCCGGCGCCGCGGGAGCGGCTTCTTTGGATTCCTTGGGCATGGTTGACCACACTTCTTTGATCTTCGTACCGATTTCCTTGTCGGCGAACACGGCGAGCGCACGGGAGACGGCGAACAGCGGGTTGTCGGGGGAGTCCTTGGCGATTTCGGAGTGGGTCGGCCCGGAGAGTTCTTTGCTCTGCGCCTGGGTCCCCGATTGGGTGGTGGCGGCGTCGGTGATGGGGCCGGTGAGGCTCGCGAGCGAGGGGACGGTGAAGCCGAACGCCTTCATCACGACGTCCTCGCCGAACAGACTGCAGGCAAGGTCGACAAGCTGCATGAGATCGTTCACCGCGGCGGTGGCGAGCTTGGCGGCAAAGCCGGCGCCGGAGAGCGCTTCTTTGGCCTTCGCCAGCGTGGTGCCGTTGGCGCGCAGCGAACCCTTGATGAAGGTGCGGCGCAGTTCGCCGCTCGTCAGCTCGGTCTCCAGCGCCTCCACCATGCTCACGAAGTTGTTGGCGCCGGGCGCGTAGGTGCCGGTCTGGATCTGCATCCGCCCGCCGGGGGCCGGTTCGCTGGTTTCGACGCCCGGCGGGGGCCCGCTCCCGTCCTGCGTCGGCGTGAGCGACCCAGGGGTGTGGCCGAGCGTGGTCTTTTGCAGCTGGTCCAGCAGCGGCTTGATCGAGGGGTCGTCTTTGAGCGTGACGATGCAGACCTCGGTGAAGTTGGAGTGGGAGAAGTAGTCCTCGACCGCGTGCAGGCCGTTGCCGAGCGCCTGCATCCCTTCCGGCGTTTCGCCCTTTTCGACAGCCTGCCCGAGCATTTCCCGGGCGTGCATCTTGCCCTGCTCGATGTAGGGGGGCAGGCCGCTCTTGGCCGACGCCGCGAGAATTTCCAGGCCGGCGGCGCGCTGGCGTTCATAGGCCGCCTGCTGCTCGGGCGAGAGCTTGGCGAGCGCTTCTTCGGTTCCCCCGATGGCGCCCGGCGCGGGATCGAGCTTCGGATCCTCGGCGGTGCCGCCGCCTTCGGGGTTGTCGAGGTGCTCGGAGGGCGCGTAGCCGCCGAGATCGGCGTCGGTGAGTTCGCGCCCGAACTCACCGAGGGCGAGAATGTTCAGCAGCAGCATCAGCGCGGGTGGGCGCTTCCCAGCTTCCCCCATCTGCGAGAAGTCCCGCAGCCAGTTGCCGAAGTAGGTCGATTTCACCTGTTCGGGGGTGAACCCGGCTTCGCCGAGCCCCTGCTGCTCGATCCCGCCGTGCCCCGCCTCGCCCTGCTGGTAGCGGGCGAGCGCGGAGCGCCGGGGAGGCGCGGCATGCGAGCGCAGATGGCGAGCGAACGCCCGGTTTCCCACATGGCTGGGCAGTCCGATCGCGGGCATCTTGGTCACCGCCGGCGCGGGGGCGACCTCGCGGGCGGGGCTCTCGGTCTCGATCGTCTGGCTCTCTCTCACGACACACCCTCGCGCACCTGGATGGCGGCATGGAAGCGCTCGAAGTCGCTCTCCAGCGTGAGCCGCCCGAGCTTGCCGTACTCGACCGCGACGGCGCGCACGAGGTGCTCCATCGTGATCGTGCCGCCATCGTCGGCGGCGAGGAAAGCGGCGGCGAGCGAGCAGTTGCGGATGCCCCCGCCGGAGAGCTTGAACTGGTTGGCGAGGAACTCGAGGTCGAGATCCTCCGCGAGCGGTGCGGTGGCGGGCAGCAAGAGGCGCCAGATGCGCACGCGGTCCTCGGGCTCGGGGAACGGGAAGTCGATCACGAAGTCCAGGCGACGCAGAAAGGCGTCGTCGATGTTGCGGCGGAAGTTGGTGGCTAGCACCACGGCGCCGGGGTAGGACTCCATCTTCTGCAGCAGGTAGGCGACCTCGATGTTGGCGTAACGGTCATGCGCGTCGGAGACCTCCGAGCGCTTGCCGAACAGCGCGTCGGCCTCGTCGAAGAAGAGGATCGCGTTGGAGCCCTCGGCGGCGGTGAAGATGCGGTCGAGGTTCTTCTCGGTCTCACCGATGTACTTGGATACGACGGTGGCCAGATCGAGGCGGAACAGCTCCAGGCCGAGCCCGTGCGCGAGCACCTGCGCGGCCATCGTCTTGCCGGTGCCCGACTCCCCGGCGAACAGCACCTTCAGCCCCTGTGTGCGCGCCACGGCGCGCTCGTAGCCCCACTCGGAGAGCACCAGGTCGCGGTGGCGCAGGTAGGCGGAGATCGAGCGCAGCAGCTCCAGCTGCCGTGGCGGCAGCACGAGGTCATCCCAGGTGAAGCCGGGCGGCAGCCGCGTGGCCAGTTCGCCGAGGCGGGTGCTGGAGGCCTGGCGGGCGCCGGCGTGCAGGTCCTCGCTCTCGATTCGCGCGGCCGCGCGGGCGGTGGCGTTCAGCCGCGCGACCTCGCAGGCGGTGGCGATCTGAGCCGCGCTGAGGCGGAACTTGGCGGCAACCTCATGCACCTCGTGCGCACTTCCGAAGGCCCGCCAGAGCGCGATGCGCTCGGCGAAGCCGGGCATCGCCGTCTCCACCACCATCACCGTCTGCTCGTCGAGGTGCAGCGCCGCATCGCGCGTGGGAGCGCAGATCAGGGGACGCTCGCCCCACGCATCCAGCGCACGGGCGACGCGCGCGCAGTCGGCTGGGCCGAGCTGCTCCAGGCGATCCAAGCACAGCCGCCGCCCCTCCAGGCGGGCGGCAAGCGTGGCGTCGGCGATCGCCTCCGGGGCGGCGAGCGCCTCGACGTCGAGCAACAGCAGCCCCCGCTCCAGCGCGGCGGCCAAGAGCAGCGGCGCGTCGGGCCCGGCGACCAGCAACGCCAGGCGGCTGTCGGCGGCGAGCAGGCTGCGCAGCTCCTCGATCGCGACGGCGTGGGAGCCGGCGGCGACCGCCGCCGCGACTGCCCCATCGAGGTCGACGCGCCGCACGCGCCCATCGCTGGCTGGCATGTCCAGACGCGCCCCGAGCAGCTGCGCGGCGAGCCGGTCGGGCACCTTCACCAGGCGGTCGGCCAGCGGCCCCGGGGCATCCCCGTCGAGCAGCCGGATCGCGCCGGCGCGACGCAGCGGAGCGTCGTGGGCGAAGCACGCGAGGATCTCATCGCGGGGCCGGCGCTCGTCGGCCAGCAGCCGCGCCACCAGTCGCGGGGAGGCGAGCTTGCGGGTGACGTCGTCGTGCAGGTAGGCAAGCAGCCGCCCATAGCGCGGGCTGAGCTCGGGGGCGGCGCATAGCGCGAGCACCTCGCGGTCGAGCTCGCCGAGCGCGAGCGCCTGCGCGGCGGTCCCGATGCGCGCGTCGAGGTCCTCGATCGGCGTGGCGTGGGCGAGCGAGCGAGCGAGATCGTCGGAGATGTAGAGGCCGCGGAACGGGTCGGCGGGGTTGGGGTCGGTAGCGGCGATCGCGTCGACCGCCGTGCGGATGCGGGCGTCGATCTCATCGAAGCGCATCTGCGCCCCTCGTCAGCCCGTCAGCTCGTCGGCGACGGTCTCGGCCTCGGTCTCCTGCGCGTCGCCAGGCTCGGAGACGGTGAGCGGCCCGCTGGTGGGGGCGCCGCGCTGCTGCACCACGTGGGTGAGCTCGTGCGCGAGCAGCCGGTCGCCCTCGCCGCTGCCGGGGCGGTACTCGCCAGTGGCGAAGAACACGTCGCTGCCAGTGGTGAAGGCGCGCGCGGAGACCGAGCGGGCGAGCGCGTCGGCGCCAGCGTCGGTGTGCACCCGCACGTCGGCCAGCGGATCGCCGAGCTGCCCGGCGAAGCGCTCGCGCGAGCGCCCGTCGAGCGCACCGCCGCCGCCGCGCCTGCGGGCGATCGTGGCCTGCACCTCCGGGTGGACGGTGCCGTCAGTCAGGATGCCCGTGCCCTCACGGGAGATCAGCCCGCCGAACGCCCGGTTGCCGACCTCGGAGGCCAGGCGCTCGCGAGGATCGGGCTCGGGAGCCTCGCGCTGAGACTCCGGCGCGGCCGGCGCGAAGATGCTCTCGGCTTCGCCTTCGCGCTCGACATCCCCCTGGCGATGGTCGCTCACCGCCAAAGCATAGGCTAGCGGCGCTCAGCGGTCACGAGCGGACTTCTGGAGGACGGCTCAGCAGCCCTTCCCCGGGTGGGTCGAGCCCGGCGCCAGGCAGGCGATGGTGACGCTCGGCGAGCGGCCCGAGCGCGTGGTGAACTCGAACGAGCGCCCGACCCAGCCCTTCTTCAGCACCTCCACCGTGATCCGGGCGCCGACCTGCAGGTGGCGACCCTTGAAGAGACCGGCGAGACCGAAGTTCGGCCCCTGGGGCGGCGAGTGGTGCGGCTTGGTGGAGCACTTCTTGTGCCTGCGGCAATGCTTGCTGGCGTGAGAGTGTTTGACGCTCCCCACGGTCGGCGAGCGGTTGTGGGCGAACGGGCAGCCCTTCCCCTTGCAGGCGACTTCGACATACCCTCCCTTGGGCACGCCGTGCACGGTCAGCGACTCGACCAGCGTGTACTTGCGCGTCCAGCCGAACGTCCACGTCATCGTCGCTTCCACCCCCGGGCGGGAGGGTGCGGGCGCCGGCGAAGGGACGGAGGGCGGCGGGGTGCTGCTCGCCGCCGGCGCCGCGCTGACGGCCACGCCGGTGCTGGTGGCCGACACGGTGACGTTCAGCAGCGGGTAGGTGGCTGTCACACTGCAACTCAACTGGTGGCCGATCTCTTCGGCGGTGGGCACGTAGGCCTGGCTGGTGGCGCCGGCGATCGCGCGGCCGTCGAGCAGCCACCGGTAGCCGTCGAAACCGAACATGCTCGTTGAGGGCGGCAACGACGCCCACGATGACCAGCTCGCTCCCGCGCACTGCAGCTGGCTCCCTACCTGCCCTGCACCCGTGACCGCGGGCGCCGTCTGCGAGGCGGGCGCCACGTCCAGGCCGATCCGGCCGACCGCCGGCGTGGTGCCGGAGTCGGTGAACCACATGTTGCCGTCTGGGCCCGGCGCGATCGCCTCGGGGCTGCTGCTCGCATGCAGTCCGGCGCTGTATTCCTTGATCGTGACCACTCCGTTGGGGTCGACCATGCCGACAACCGGGGGAAGACTCGGTTCGGCGCCAATACCAGTGAACCAGAGGTTGCCGTCAGGTCCCGCAGCGATGTCGTTCGGCGTGCTGCTTGGCGTGATGAAGGTCGTGAACGTGCCGCCCGGCGTGAGCCTCACCACCTCGTTGATGAATTCCTCGCCTTCGTTCTCGCCCGTGCCGGTAAACCAGAGGTTGCCTTCCGGGCCCCTCGTGATGTCTTCCGGGCGCAGATACACCTGGGGAATCCCGAGCTCCTTGATTTCGCCGCTCGGCGTAACCCGTCCGATCGCGTTGACTTCACCAGCGTCGGTGAACCACATATCGCCTTCGGGGCCTTCGGCGATCGCCTTCGGCACGCTGCCGGAGTTGAAGCCGGCGGTGAACAGTGTGATTTCGCCGCCGGGCGTGATCCTGCCGATCGCGGGTGTTTTGCCCTCCTCGGTGAACCAGAGGTCGCCGTGGGGGCCGAGCGCCAGGCCGGCGGGGGCGCCGGAGCCGATCCCGGAGCGAAATTCGGTGATTTCGCCGTTCTGGGTAATGCGCCCGATCGCCGGGCTTGGGCCGCCGCTGATGAACCACATGTCGCCTTCCGCGCCCGCCACGATGTTGATCGGCTGATTGGTTGTGCCCGTGGCGTATTCGCTGAGCACCTGCCCGCCCGGGGAGAGCTTCACGATCTCGCCGCTGGAGCCCGTCTCGGTGAACCAGAGGTTGCCGTCGGGGCCCGCAGCGATGTCTTCCACGAACACTCCCGGCGAGCGGTCGATCTCTTCGATCTTGCCGAGCGGCGTTGCGAGCGCGGGCACAGCGCACAGCGCCAGCGCCGCGGCGACCCCGGCGAGGGTCGATGCGAACGCTCCACACCGGGTGAGCGATCCAGGCCGGACCAACGCTCCATGCCGGGCGAGCACTCCACGCCCAGGCGGGCCGGCGGCGCGGCGGCTCATCGCTCTTGCGGGTGGAAGACCACGCGCGGATGCTAGCGCCACCGCCTACGCGCCGCCGCTGCCGCTGTGGACCTGTTCGGTTTCGTGTTTGGGTTGGCTTCCCGAGCTTTTTTCGACGGGCGGCGGCGCTTTTTCCACGGGATGCGCCTGTTCGACGGGAGCTTTTTCCACCGGCGGCGCCTGGCTCGTGGCGGTGCTCGTGACCGGCGGCACAGACGTCGAGCTGGTTGTTTCGCTCGAGGACGGGTGGCCGGCGGCGTGGCCTGCCAGGGCGTGCGCCGGCTTCGGCGAGGAGGTGCGCAGCGCCGGAAGGACCGCGGCCGCATACGCTGGCACCGAGGCGACGTGCGCATGTGCGACGGTGATCGCCGGCGCGAGCGTCGAGGAGACGCTGTGTGAGTTGCTCTTCGTCGCGGACCCGAGCGCGAAGCCGACACCCACGCCGACCAGCACGGCCACCGCAAGCCCGATCACAAGCGCCCGTCCGCCGGCGGCGTCGCCTCCGGCGCGCTGCGGTCGATCGATATGGGCGCTCGCGCTCATTCCTCCTCAGCAACCCTTCCCTGGCTGATGGGAGCCGGGGGCTAGACATGATACCCGCACGCTCGGGGTCTTATCGGAGCGCGTGGTGAACACGAACGACTTCCCCACCCAGCCCGTTTTGACGATGCTGACGGAGATCGTGTCCCCCGTGCGCAGATGGCTGTGCTTGAAGAGCGGCGTGAGGTTGACTTCGGGCCCCTGAGGTCGGGGCTTGGCAGCCTTGCACTTCTTGTGGGGGCGGCACGTCTTGTGAGACCGGTGGCGAGCCACCGTCGCGGAGCGGTAATGCCCAAGCGGGCACCCGTGCCCCTCACAGACGACTTCCACACGCCCCCCCTTGGGCACTGCGTGCACGATCAGCGACTGCACGACCGTGTACTTGCGCGTCCAGCCGAACGTCCAGGTCATCGACGCTTCGACACGCGACAGCGGCGGGGGTGGCGGGGGCGGGGTCGCCACGACCGCCGACGGGTTGGAGACTTCCGAGGCGAAGCCGGCAACGTTCGTGGCGGTGACGACGACGCGCAGCGTGTGGCCCACGTCGCCCGCTCCCAGAGGGTGGGCGACGCCCGTTTCGCCGCTGAGATTGGAGCAGCTGCCGCCCGCGGCGTCGCAGGATTGCCACTGGTAGGCGAAAGTCCCGGGGCTGTTCGTCCACGAGCCCGGCGAGGCGGTCAGCACCTGGCCCTCGGTCGGCGTGCCGGAGATTGTCGGGGGTGCGATAACCGCCGGAAGATAGGGAGTCGTGAGCCGCCCGATGTGGTAGAAGGGCCCCGGGGTCGGGCTCACTTCCGTGGCACGGCCATCCATGAACCAGATGTTGCCATCCGAGCCCCGGGCGATCGCCGTCGGTTCGCTCTCGGGGGTCGATATCGGGAACGACTTCACTTCTTTCCCAGACGGGCCGATGCGGCCAATCGCATCGATTGTCGCCTGGCCGAACCACATGTTGCCATCCGGACCTTCGACGATCCCGTCGGGGGAGTAGTTGGTGCTCGTCGCCGGGAACTCTTTGATTTCGCCATTTGAGGCGATCTCTCCGATCTGGCTGGCGCCAGACTCGACAAACCACATGTTGCCGTTCGGCCCCGGGGCGATTGCGGTGGGGTAGCTGTTCTTGGTTGGGATCAAAAAGTGTTCGTATTTTTCCGTCGAGGCGTTGATCCGACCGATGTAGGCTTCGTTTTCGTCTCGTTCGGTAAACCACATGTAGCCGCCGGGCCCCTGGGCGATCCCACCGATATCGGGGAAGAACCCATGCGCGCCGAGAGCGGCGACGAGATGGAGTTCGCCATTTGGCTTGATCCGCCAGATCTTGTCTTCACTACCGAACTGGGCGGTGGCGAACCACATGTTGCCTTCAGGGCCCGCCGCGATCGCGCCAAGCTGATTTTCTTTGGCGCCGTCGGGAAACTCCTTGATCTGCGGTTCGCCTTTCCCCAAGGTGACCTGCCCGATGAGTTGTTCCTCGTTGCTGTTGTCACCGAGGTCGGTGAACCACAGCGTGTCGTTAGGACCAGGGGCCATCTGATAGGGGTCGCTGTGTTCGGGATGTTCTGTGCTGCCGGGCGCCGTCGGGACGGCGTATTCGTGGATCTGGCCATCCAGGTTGACCAGGCCGACCTTGCCGACCTCCGTTCCGCCGGAGTCGGTGTCAACCGTGAACCAGATGTTGCCGTCGGGACCCTCCACAAACCCGGAGTTGGGGAACTCTTCCGTGCTGGGGAACGGGAATTCTTCGACCCCTCCGGGTGGCGCGAGCGCCGCCGAGGGCGCGGCGAACACGAAGCCGCCGACCAGCATCAGGGCGCCGATCAGTGCCGTCAGGCTTTGTTTCATCGGGTGGGCCAACTGGTCGTCTCCCGGGTAGGATGGCTGTCGGGCGGCCCCAAAGATACCATTGAGCGAGACTTCCGATCGCTCGCCGGCGACCTGCACCAGGGGAACCGGCGGCATCGCCTGCCCGCCTGGCGCTCAACCCCGCGTCCGACCCGCCGATCACCAGGCCGATGTCGGTGGAATCCGTCCTCGCGCGCGTGGTCGCGATCGAACAGGCCATCGCCAACCCCGCCGCGCTGATCGGGGCAAACGCGACGGGCACCGGTGGGACCGCGGCGCCTGTGGCCTCCGAACCGACGCAGGCCGCCGGCGGCGCCTCCTTCGCACAGGCGTTGCAGAGCGCAAGCGCAAGCCAAGCGAGCACGCCGAGCGCGAGCGCGAGCCAGGCGAGCACGGCGACGCCGATCGCTTCCACCGGTGCGATGGCGTCCACCGGCGAAGTCACGCCGAGCATCGCTCCCACCGGCTCGCCGGGCCAGCAGATCGTGAAAATCGCCGAAAGTCAGCTCGGCCAGGCCGAGGAACCGCTTGGCTCCAACGAATCGCCGGCGATCGCGATGTACCGCACGGCGACCGCCGGCGCGATCCCGGGGGCGCCGTGGTGCGCATACTTCGCCTCGTGGGCGGCACGCCAGGCGGGCGAGCCGCTGGGCGCCCACGGGGAAGGGCTGGGCGCCGTGTCGCAGATCTGGGAATGGGCGCAGAGCACCGGCCGCGCGATCCCCAACGGGCCGGGCGTCACGCCGCAGCCGGGCGATTTGATCGTGTTCGGCGACCAACACGTGGGGATTGTCAGGGACGTGCTCCCCAACGGCGACATCCAGACGATCGAGGGCAACTACGAAAACAAGGTGTCAGCCAACGTGCGTACGCCGACGGAAGCCACGGGTTATGTGAACATGAACTGACGCCGCCGCCGCTGCCCGCTCTGATAACACCTAAGGCGATGGGCGAGACCGTCTCGCAACCCCGTCCCCGCCGACGCCCACGCTGGCGCCCGCGCCGCCGTGTCGTGCTGCCGGTGGTGCTGGCGCTGCTCGTCGGGATCGTCGCGTTGGCGCTGTCGCAGCTGGGACTGCACCGGGTGGGCAATGCGCTGACCTCCGCGCAACCGGGCTGGATCGCGCTGGCGCTGGTGCTGATGGCGCTGTCGCTGCTGTTGCGCGCCGGCTCCTGGCACGAGGTGTTGCGGGCAGCGCTGCCCGACACTCAGGTCGCGTGGCCGCCGGTGATCCGGGCGACGATGATCGGCGTGATGGGCTCGGCGGTGTTCCCCGGCCGGATTGGCGAGCCGGCGAAGATGCTGGTGCTCATCCGCCGCCTGCCCGGCTCCTCGCGCCGCCAGCTGCCGGTGGTGGCGGGCACGGTGTTTTCGCAGACGCTCATCAATCTGCTGGCGTTGGCGATCCTCGCCACCGTCACGTTCACCAGCCTCGGCATCCTGCGCCAGCACGTCTCGGGCCTCGCGATCGCGCTGGCCGTGCCGCTGGCGATCTGTGTGCTGGTGCTGCTGGGCCCGCGGCTGCTGGCGGTGGCGCAGCGCTCGCGCTCGCTGCGCATCGCGCTGGCGGCTGCCACGCTGGCTCGCCTGCTGCGCCTCGGCCGCCAGGGTTTGGCGGTGTTCGCCAACCATCGGCACGGGCCGCCGGCGGTGTTGCTGCAGCTGCTGGCATGGACGCTGCAGTGGCTGGCCTGCTACGCGGTGCTGCTGGCGCTCGGGTTGCAGTCCGACGACGGTCTCACCGCCGCGGCGGCGGTGCTGCTGGCGGTGAACGTCTCGGCGGTGCTGCCCGCCACCCCCTCCAACGTCGGCGTCTTTCAGGCCGCCTGCCTGGTGGTGCTGGCCGCCTACGGCGTCAATGCCGGCCCGGCGCTCGCCTACGGCATCATCCTCCAGGCCGTCGAGGTGCTCACCGCCCTCGGCCTCGGCATCCCCGCTCTACTCGGCGAGGGCATGACCTGGCGCGACATCCGCGGCGCGGCCACGCTGGAGCGCGAGGAGACGGCCGAATCGATCCCCGCCGAGCGGGCGCCGCTCAGCTGACCAGCGCCCGCAGCGACTGGCGCAGCGAGCCGGTGGTCTTCAGGACGGCGGTGGGCTCGTAGCCACAGTGGGCCATACAGTTTTCGCAGCGCGGGTCGCGGCCGCGGCCGTACTTGCTCCAGTCGGTCGTCTCCAGCAGCTCTTTGTAGGTGGCGGCGTAGCCGTCGCTCATCAGGTAGCAGGGGCGTTGCCAGCCGAACAGCGAGTAGCTGGGGATCCCCCAGGCGGTGCAGTCGAACTCGGCCTTGCCTTCCAGGAAATCGAGGAACAGTGGGCTGTGGTTGAGGCGCCAGCGCCGGCGGCGGCCGTCGGCAAACGCCTCACGGAACAGCTCACGCGTTTGGCGCACTCCCAGGAAGTGCTCCTGGTCGGGCGCTTTCTCGTAGGCGTACGCCGGCGAGATCATCATCTCGTCGACGTGCAGCTCGTCGTTGAGGAAGTCCAGCACCTCGCGCACCGTCTTCGGCGAGTCGTGCGTGAAGAAGGTGGTGTTGGTGGTCACGCGAAAGCCGCGCGCCTGCGCCGCCTTGATCGCCGCCACCGCCCTGTCGAACGTGCCCTCCCGTTCTACCGACGCGTCGTGACGCTCGCGCAACCCGTCCATGTGGACCGCCCAGGCGAAGTAAGGGGAGGGTTTGAAGTTCTCCAGCTTGCGCTCCAGCAGGATCGCGTTGGTGCACAGGTAGACAAACCGCTTGCGTTTCACCAGCTCGTCGGCGATCGTGTGGATCTCGGGGTGGATCAGCGGCTCGCCGCCCGCGATCGACACCATCGGCGCGCCGCTCTCCTCGATTGCCCCCACCGCCTGCTCCACCGACATCCGCCGGCGCAGCACATGGTCGGGATGCTGGATCTTGCCGCACCCGGCGCACTCCAAATTGCACTGGAACAGCGGCTCCAGCTCCACGATCAGCGGGAACTTCTCGCGTTTGGCGAGGCGCTGGCGCAGCAGGTAGACCCCCATGCGCGTGCTCTGTCTCATCCGCGCCGCCATCCGTCACTACCTTAGCCCCTCAAGCCGCCACTCGTGCAGCGCCCCTGCCGTGCGGCGCAGGCCATCCATCGCGCGGGCGATGCCGGCGAGCGTCAACAGCGGGTTGGTGAGCTCGCGGGCGGGGGTGTCGGAGATCACGCGCACCACCGCAAACGGGCGCTCGCCGGCGCCCGCCGCCAGCCACGCCGACTCCATGTCCACAGCAATCGCCCCGGTTTCGCGCAGGCGCGTGCGCGTGTCGCCAGTCGCCAGGCGCTCCACGGAGGCGACCGTGCCGCGGCGCACGCGCAGGCCGCGGCACGCGAGCGCGTCCGCCAGCTGCTCTGCCCCGGCGCATGCGATCGCTGCTCCCTCGGGGTGCAGCACGGCGTCGGCCACCACCACATCGCCCACGTCGCCGTGCTCGTCCAGCCCGCCGCCAAAGCCCATCACCACCAGCGCGCTCCCCGGCCGCACGCGTAGCGCCGGCGCGATCGCCTGCGCGCGGCGCGGTCCCATCCCCGTGCGGTGCACGCGCGGGGCGGGGATGCCGTCGCCAGCCCCCCGCGAGCGGATCCCCGCGGTGATCGCCCACGCCTCCAAACGCAGCGGGGCGGCGATCAGCAGGTCGGTCATCTTGCCGGCTATACCAAATCCACGCCGCCCATTAGGCTTCCTCGACCCGCTCCGGCAGCGCGGCTATCTCGCGCAGACGCGGGAGCACCACCGCCTCCAGACGGGCCTGGCTGGCAGGATCGGGGCGCAGCATGCTCGCAACCAGAATCACAAAATCCGGCAGCCTCTGAAGATCGGCGAGCTGACGTGCCAGATATGCACCCACGTCCGCCGGAGCAGAGTGAGCTTCCGCGGGGAGCTCCTCGCGGTTGTCAAGCAGGGTGACGATGTCTTCGAGGTCGCGGCTGGCAATCGGATCGTCACGCCCGCGATCGCCGAACGCCTCGAGCTTGGTGGCGAGCAGGTAGGGCGGGCTCGCGGCTCTGATGACGGCGCCGGAGGGCAGCACACAGCGGAGGGCGTGGTCCGCCGCGTCCGCCTGCCAACGGCTTTGCAGGCCGAGGATCTCGGGGTTGACCGGCATTGCGTCGAGCAGCAGACCGCTGTCGAGATGGCGCCAACGGCAGATCACCGGGCTCGCAGCGTCCTCCGAGAATCCCCGGGCGCGCATCCTCTCCGAGAAGTGGATGTAGCCCAGCCGGCTGGCAACCTCGACCACGACATCGACATCCTTGGTGGGGCGCGGGTGGGGGGCGCCCGGGTCGGTGATCCATAGCCCGATACAGGCCCCACCAAGGAAGACCACCTCCTGGCAGACGTCGCCCAGCGCGACCGCAGCCCGCTCGAGCAACTCGACGTTCACGCCGCTCGTGCCGCCGGCGAGGTGTGGACGCGAGCTCGCAACAGCTCCACGGCCAATCCTCGTGTGCGTGTGTCGCCGATCCGCAGTGCGTCGATCAGGGTGAGCAACTCGTACATCTGCCGGTCGGCGCGAGCAAGCGAGATGACGGCCGGGTGGAGCGGCTTGACCTCGAGACCGCGAAGATCGCCGTGCGGATCGGGCCACACCGGAGGCAACTCATCGCTCTGGGCAAGATGCTCGGAGAGCGGCGGCGCGGCCCATGCCGTCCTCAAGCCACGTGTTTCGCCACCCACAGCAACCGGCGCTACGTAGCGCAGAGCGTGATCGAACAACTCGTCGCACGACATCAAGCTGACACGACGTCGGCGCGCGTCGTACACGGGAGTGGCCGCCAGCCGATCCAGCGACCGCTGCACGCTGGCGGAGGGCAGCGCCAGCCCCTGAGCCAAAGAGCGCACCGTCCAGCCACCTGTTGAATGACGCAACAGTCCGAGCAGCACCACGATGTCCACTTCCCGCAGCACCCGCCCACTGTACCATGTCTCGATACATAGGACTACGCTGTTCGCCGGCCGTCCGCCAGCCACTCACCGCACCGCCCCAGTGCCTCACGCGCCGCCGCGTGTCCGCTCAGCACCGCGCTCTCCAGCGTCGCCGGCCAGCCGGTGTCGGTCCAGGCACCGGCGAGGAGGAGGCCGGGGATCGCAGTGCGCGGCCCCGGGCGCAGGGCGCCGACGCCCGGCTCGGCGCGCAGCGTGGCGGCGTGCTCGCGCGTGGCGAAGAAGCGCTCCACGCGGGCCTCGCGGGTGCGGGGGAAGAGGTTGGCGAGCGCGGGCAGGTAGCGCTCGCGTAGCGCGTCGACATTCATGCCCATCTCCTCGTCGGCGCCCGACTGCGAGAGCGCCAGGTACTGCCGCCCCTCCCCCACACCCGCCGAGTCGCTGCGATCGAACACGTATTGAACCGGCGATTCCAGGCCGCCGACGAACCGTTGCTCACACACCTTGCGGTCATACACCACGTGGATGTTGACGATCGGCGTGTCGCGCAGAGACTTCGCGCGGGCGGCGGTATCCGGGTCGAGGGGCTCGATCAGGTCAGCGGCACGCGCTCGCGGTAGGGCGACGATCACCGCGTCGGCGTCCACGCGCTCGCCCCCACCGCGCCGGGCGCCCGCTCGCCGATCGGCGGCATGGGGATGGGCGGCGCATCCCCCCTCCTCCTCCCCCTCTCCACCTCGCCGCCACACCCCGAATCCACCCTCGCCCGCAGCCACCAGCTCCACGCCCCACCCCAGCCGCACCTCCACCCCCGCATCGCGCAGCGCGCGCAGCGCCGGCTCGCCGACGATCTCGCTCTGCGGACAGCGGTGAAAGCCGATGTCGCCGGCGTCGGCGCGCTCCAACAGGCCGCGCTTGAAGACGAATGCGGCGAGCGCCAGCGAAGCCTGGTCGGCGGGCAGGTTGAGCGACGGGAGCGCGATCAAATCCCACAGCGCCGAGATCACATGCGGGCTCTGGCCGTGGGCGGCCAACCAGGAGCCGAGCGTCTGCCGGTCGAGGGCGGGGTCGCGGGGGTCGAGGCGACCGAGCGCGAGCGCCACCCGCGCCGCGGCCAATCGCTGGCGGACGGTGAGCACGCGGTAGCGCAGCAGCGTGCCTGCCAGGTGCAGCGGCGCCGGCAAGCCGGAGCGGCGCAGCGCCGTCAGCTCGCCGCCCGGGCGCGCCAGGGGGATCTCCAAGCGCGGCTGCAGCCATACCTTGGAGTCGCTGCCCAGCCGCGCCAGCAGCGCGCGATAGGCGGTGAAGCAGCGCAGGAACACGTGCTGGCCGTTGTCGATCCGCAGGCCGTCGCGCTCGAACGAGTACACCGCGCCGCCGAGGCGAGGGCGCACCTCCAGCAGCGTCACGCGGGCGCCGCCGGCGGCGCAATCGAGCGCGGCGGCGATCCCCGCCAGGCCCCCGCCGATCACCGCCACGCGGCGGCCGGTGGCGGCGGGCCGGGTCATTCGTCGTCGTCGTGCAGACGTTCGGCCGGGTGGCGCTCGGGGATGCCCTTGCCGAGTAGCGCGCGCGCCGCCACCCACGCCTTCTCGCGTTTGCTCAGGCGCGTGCGCCGCGCCAGCGCGCGGTCGGGGCGCTCCTCGATGCGGTGCAACAGACGCCAGTAGATGCCAGCCATCGCCAGCACGCAGGCGGCGCTGCGACGGTCCAAACGCCCCACCAGCTCCATGCCACGGTGGAAGAAGTCGCGCGAGTGCAGGCAGTAGAAGCGCATCAACGCATACAGCTGGCCGACGTCGCTGCCCTCGAAGCCTTCCACCGTCGCCCGTTCGGCGTAGCTGGCCTCGCGCATCAGCGCCTGCAGGGCGGCTGCGTCCAGCGGGACATCGTCGTGCAGGTGGTAGCGCACGAGGTCTTTCGCCGGCAGATACGCGCGGCCGTGTTCGGCGTCCTCGCGCAGGTCGCGCACGATGTTGGCCAGTTGCAGCGCCACGCCGAGGTCGTCAGCCAGCTCGCTGGCCGGCCGGCCGGTTTTGTCGGGCGCCCAGCCGACCGGCTCGGGGGCCGTCGCGGCGGGCGGCGAGTCGTCGCGCGCGCCGAAGATCGCGAGGCACAGCCGCCCGATCGAGCCGGCCACGCGCCGGCAGTAAACCTCGAGCTCCTTGAAGTCAGCGTAGGAGGCGCCGCGCACGTCCATCCGCACGCCTTCGATCAGATCGGTCATCGCGTCGGCGGGTAGCGCGAAGCACGCGGTCGCATCGGCGAGCGCCGCCAGCACCGGGTCGGGATCGTCGGAGCGCAGGTCGCGCAGCGCCTGCTCGGCCTCCTCCAAACGGCGCAGCTTCTCCTCGGTCGCAAGGGTGCCATCGCCGATGTCGTCGATGCGCCGCGCCCACGCATACACGGCGCACATCGCCCTGCGCTTGGGGGCCGGCAGCAGGCGGATGCCGTAGTAGAAGTTGCCCGCCGCCGCGCGCGTGATCGACTCACACTGGCGGTAGGCCAGCTCGGTGTGCGAATCGGCGCCGCTCACCGGTGACGCTCCGTCAATGTCTTGAGGAGCACGAGTGCCCGGCGTGCGCGCGAGGCCCGCGGCGGGCCGGCGAGCACGTCATAGCCGGCGCGTTCGATCGCCTCCAGCGCAGCCTCGCCGCCAGCGGCGAACCCTGCCACCGCCAGCCGCTCGCGGCCGTGCAGCCTGGCGATCAGCGGCAGTCCCTCGCGCAGCAGCGCGCGTGTGCGGGCGACCTCGAAGGCGATCAGGCCCTTCATGTGCCAACCGGCGTGGGGCTCGGCGAGATCCTCCTCAGCGCAGCCGAACCGCTCGCGATCCTCCGCCGGCAGGTAGATCCGCCCGGCGCGCAGGTCCTCGGCGACGTCCTGGAGGTGCTCCACCAGTTGCAGCGCCGTGCAGATCCGGTCGGAGAGAGCGACGCGCTCGGGGGTGGCGTGTCCGAACACGCCCAGCACCAGCTCGCCCACCGGGTCGGCCGAGAGATGGCAGTAGCCGAGGAGCTGCTCCCAGGTGTCATAACTTCTCACCCGCTGGTCCGCCCGGTTGGCCTCGATCAGCCGCGTGAACGGCTCCCGGGGCAGCGCACACTCGCGCACCGTCGCCTGCAGTTGCACCAACAGGGGGTGGCGCGCCTGGTTGGCGTATGCGCGTTGCAATTCGCTCTCCAACCAGTCCAGCGCCACGAGGCGGTCATCAGTCCCCCCCACCCCGGTATCCCCCAGCTCGTCTACGAGCCGCGCGAAGCCGTATAGCGCCAGCAGGTGCTCGCGGGTGGCGCGCGGCAGCAGGCGGCTGGCGACGGGGAAGTTCTCCCCGCCAGCCCGTGCCATCACCGCCGCCGGGGTGGGCAGGTCCGGCGCGTGCCCACCCATCGCGGCGACGCTCACGTGCCGTGGCTCATCCTGCGATGGGCCACTAGTCCCCGCCTCCCGCGCAGCGGCCGAGCGCCATGATCGGGAAGGTGAGGCGGTAGAGGTGGTAGTTGATGTAGTAGTCGGAGGGGAAGCCGGTGCCGGTGTACTGCGGCTCGTCCCAGGTGCCGTCGGGGCGCTGCGTTGCGATGAGCCACTCCACGCCGCGCGCGATCGCCGGGCTCGACTGGATCCGCTCGCCGGCGGCGTGCAGCGCCAGCAGCGCCCACGCGGTTTGCGAGGCGGTGGAGTCGCCGCGGCCGATCCACGCAGGGTCGTCGTAGGAGCGTGGGTCCTCGCCCCAGCCGCCGTCGGGGTTTTGGTGCTCCTGGAGCCACTTCACCGCGCGGCGCATCGGCTCCTCCTCGCCCGACACGCCCATCGCGGCCAGCGCCGGCAGCGCGGCGCCGGTGCCGTACACGTGATTGACGCCCCAGCGGCCATACCAGGAGCCGTCGGGCTCCTGCTGCTCCAGCAGCCACGCCAAACCGGCGCGCGCCGCTTCGCCGTCGGCGCGATCCACCGCGGCGAGCATCTCCAGCGTGTGCGCGGTGACGTCGGCACTCGGCTCGTCGATCACCTCGCCGAAGTCGAGGAACGGCAGTGCCCTCACCAGCGCGCGGGTGTTGTCGGCGTCGAACGCGCCCCAGCCGCCGCCGTCGCTCTGCATCCCCTCCACCCACTCCACCGCACGGTCGATCGCGTCCTGCACGCGCTCGCGCACCGCCTGCGCGCCGGTCGCCGGCGGCAGGTCTTCCAGGCGGCGACGGTGGCGGTTGGCGCGGCGGATCTGCTCCGGTTCGAGCTCGATCGTGCGCAGCAACGCCAGCACAACCTCGGCGGTGTCGTCGACGTCGGGGTAGTTGTCGTTCTCGAACTCAAACGCCCATCCACCGGGTTTCAGCTCCGCGCGCGCCGCCGCCCAGTCGCCGCGCACCCGCACCTCCTCCTCCAGTAGCCACGCCGCGGCGCGCGCCAGCGCGGGGTGGTCGACCGGCAGCCCGGTGTCGCCGAGCGCCACCATCGTCAGCGCCGTGTCCCACACCGGCGACTGGCATGCTTCCAGGCGCCGGCTGGGGCCCCGCGGAGCGCCCGGCGGACGCGGAGGACGCGGGTGCGCAGGGGCGGAGCCGTTGGTGTCGCCGCGGTCCTCCACCATGAAGCGATCGATGCCTTCGATGCCGCGACGCATCACCGGGTGCTCGAGCGGGTAGCCGCCGAGGTGGAGCGCCATCAGCGAGTACACCCACGGCGGCTGGATGCCGCCCCACGAGCCGTCGGCCTCCTGGCGACGCACGATCCACGCCTCGGCACGCGCGATCGCCTGCCGGCGCAGGGGCGAAAGCGGGTGGCGCTCGTATGCGCGCAGCGCGCTGTCGAGGCGTCCCAGCCAGCGTCCGGCGCGTGCGGCGGCCTGCGGCGAGGAGACCTCCAGCAATCCACGCAGACCCTGCGCCGACGGGGCCGCGGCGCACGCGGGACGGGTGCCGGGCACCGGCGCCGGCCCCGAGCGGACCGCGATCCACGGCTGGGCGCCGTGCAGCTCGCGCAGGTCGAACGGGAGCGGCTTTTTCGGGCGGCGCGCCATCACCAGCGAGAGCGCCACGATCGTCTGACGCGCCCAGCAGCCGAAGTCGTAGATGTTGAGTGGCGCCCACTTCGGCAGCATCACGAACTCCGGCGGCAGCGCGGGGATCCGCTCCCACGGCCACAGCCCGAACAGCGCCAGCCACACGTGCGTGAACACCCGCGCGCGCTCCACTCCCCCCTGCTCGCGCACCCACTCGGCGGCGGTCCGCATGTGGGACGCATCGGCGGGGTCACCCGCCAGGCGCAGAGCCCAATAAGCCTCCACCGTGCTCGAGAGATCGCCGGGGCCGCCGTGGAAGTTGGCCCAGGTGCCGTCGGGGCGCTGCTGGGAGCGGATCCACGCCGCCGAGCGCTCGGTGTCGGCGGCGATGCGGATGCCGAGGAACTCGCGCAGCAGCATGTCCTCGGCATCCATCGTCACATTGGTCTGCAGCTCGCCGCGCCACCAGCCGGCCTCGTCCTGCAGAGCCAACAGGTGCTCGCGGGCGCGCCCCAGCGCCGTCAATGCCTCGCTGCGGGTATCTACGGCGCTCGGCATGGCCGACAAACTATTCCTTTTCACCGCCAACCAGAACCTCTGGGCGTCCTTCTGCGATCACGTGGGCGCGCAGCCCGTCCTGCGAAACAGTACGGGGGGTTGGCGCTAGGAATCTGTAGAGCAGCATCCCGTTGATGTTCCGGCGCTGAACCAAACGGAAGCCCGGCGCCGGTGGCTGGCCCGCGCCCGGCAGCAGCGGCGCGTAGCCGGTCTCGTCGATTTCACTCACCTCTACCACCGCGCCGCGGCGCAGGTTACGCAGCGGCGGCAAGTAGTACTCCAGCGGCGCCGAGCCCAGCTCGACGGTGGTGACCGCGCGCGGGCGTCCGCTGCGGCCGATCGTGGCCGCCAGCCCCCGCCAGTCGCCGCGCTGCAGACGCGGGCTGAGGTCGACGTCCACGCTGAGCGCGGCGAACGTCACCGCGATCAAGCCGACCAGCGCGAGGCCCGTGCGGCCCGTGCGCCGGGCAGCCGCGATCACGGCGATGCCGGCGGTGAGCGGGATCATCGCCGCCACCACGTTGCGCGGCGCCAGGTAGTCGGCGCCCAGCACCGCCATTGCCAGCGGGATCAGCACGCCGCAGGCCGCGATGCCCAGCGACAACAGCGCCGCTTCGCTCTCGCGCGGGGTCAACACCCGCCACAGGCCGTAGCCGATCGCCGCGAGGATCTCCAGCGCCACCAGCAGCTCGATGCCATGCCCCAGCGGGGCGGCCGAGTAGCCCGTGAGGAAGTACTGAGGGATCGCTTCCAGGCGGCTGGCGAGCGCCCACGCACCGATCCACTGCGTTCCGTGGCCGCCCTGGGCGAGCGCCAAGGGGACCAGCGCGAGGCCGACGGCGCCGATCGCCGCCACCGCTGGCAGCGCCACGCTCAAACGCGTACGGCGGCGCAACAGCCACAGGCACATCGGCGCCAGCAAGAACACTGCGAAATAGTGGGTCGCCAGCGCCGCCGCACCGCTCACCGCGAACGCCGTCAGCCGGCGAGGCGTCGGCTGGGCGTCGGCGCGCAGCCAGCACCACATCGCCAGCGCGATCAGCGCCACGAACAGACCGTAAGCGCGGGCCTCCTGCGAGTACCACACGAACAAAGGGTTGAACGCGACCAGGACCGCGGTGGCGATTGCTGCGCGCCTGCCGGCCAGCTCGCTGCCGATCCCCCACGCGAACGCCACCGTGGCGATCCCCGCCAGTGCCGAGGGCAGCCGCAGCGCCACCTCGCCCGTGCCGAACAGGCGCGACCAGGCCCAGATCAGCACGTACCACAGCGGCGGCGTGTTTTCGCGGTGAACGACCGAGCGCAGCGTGGCCGTCAGCGACGGGTGCAGCGTGTGCACCGGGACGTACGCCTCGTCGTACCAGAAGCTCTGCAGATGCAGCGTGCTCAGGCGAAGCGCCGCGGCGAGGATCAGCAGGGCCGCAAGCGGCCACCACCGTCTAGCCATTCGTGAGCGGCTCGTCGGGGGCGCCCGGCGGCGTGGATAGGCCGCAGAGGTTTTCACCGACCGCCGTGCCCCAGCAGGCGTAGCGGTTGGTGCGCTTGTCCTGGAAGTAGGGAGGCAGGTAGAAGCCGCCCTTGGCGGCGCGCATCCCACGCGCGGTGGGGCCGGTGATGATCAGGCACACCTGCGGCTGCGTGCCGGGTGGGCCGGCGCCGAGGTTGCCGCACAGCACGTCGCGCGTGGTGTAGTGGGCGAGGTCCTGTTCGATCGAGATGTTCTTCAGGTCGTTGCCGGTGATCGCGCGCCACGTGTGCAGGTCGACACTGAGCCGTTCGTTGACGTGCACCTGGCGCACCACGTCGTACACGGTGGCGGCCGCCAGCAGCAGGAACGCCAGCACCAGCAATGTGCTCTCCACGCGGCGCAGATCGCCACGACCGCGGCGCTCGGTGTCGCGCGGGCGCAGCCACTCGGGCAGGCGCCGCCAGCGATCGGGCGGTGCGGTGGGGGCACTCGCGCTCATGTCACCGGCGAGAACAGCGGCGCGGTTTGGTGGATGACGAACAGGCCCTGCACGGCGAGCGTGGCGATCAACAGGCGCCGGTCGCGCGCGACCACCGCCAACGGCAGCGTCCACAGCGTGTACCACGCCAGCAGCCACGTGCTGGTGACGGCGATCGCCAGCAGCGCCCAGCCCGAGGCGGCCACCCAGTCGTAGCCGCGCCACGTGCGCCACATGAGGTGCAGCACGACGATCGCCAGCGCCGCCTTCAGCAGCGTGTGGTCGGCCGGGAACACGCCCGGCTTGCCCAGCATGTGGGCGATCTCGTTGGGGAAGCTGTCGGTGGACACCAGCGCCGCGTCGCGGTTGAGCGCGGAGATCACGTCGAGGCCGTGCAAACCGAACACCGGGTAGGACACGACCGCCACCGCGACCAGCGCTGCCAGCGCGCCCCACACGATCGACATCCGCCGCCGCGCCAGCAGCATGAACGGCAGCATCGCCGCCACCGTCGCCTTCACCAATGCGCCGGCGACCACCGAGGCGGCCGCGGGGCCGTCGCGGTCGACGAACGCCAGCGCCACCGCGGCCATCATGAAGAAGGTCATGATCAGATCGTTGTGCGCACCGCCCAGCCCGTATAGGACGTACAAAGGGTTGGCGCCCACCACCAGCAGCGCCGTGGGCGGGTCGTAGCCGCGCGACCGCGCGCAGCGCCACGTCAGCGCCAGCGTTCCGGCGCTCGCCGCCAGCGCCATCGCCTTCGCTCCCCATACAGCGCCCTTCAACCCCAGCAGACCCAGCGGGTAGGAGAGCAGCGTGTACAGCGGACCGTACGCAGTCGGGACTTTGCGCCAGTCGTCGCCCACATACTTGTAGATGCCGTCGCCGTTGGCCGCCACGGGGCCGTGCAGGTAGGGGTCGAGGCCGTGCAGCACGCCCAGGCGCGCGTAGTCGATGTAGCTGAACACGTCCGTGGAGAAGAGGATCGGGCCGGCCACCATCAGCGCGTTGAGCGCCGCCACCAGCACGATCGCCCACTTGGCGGCGCGGCGGTCGGCCGCGAGACGGCCGCGAAGCACCAGCGCCAGCAGCCCGCCGTACGCCGCCGCGAAGCACAGCAGCGCGATCAAGTACATACGGAAGCCGAGGCGCTCGTAAAAGCCGACAAAGCGGTCGATCGCCTGCAGCCAGCCGGTGAGGCCGGGCGAGCCGGGGATCAGCGGCGAGTGACCGACCGCGCCCGACAGCACCACCTCGAGCGTGGCCACCACCAGCACCAGCGCGCACGCGCCGGCCAGCGCCAGCGTCGCGCGACCGGGGGCGGCGCGCTCGGCGCCCCGGGCTGCCTCCATTCCGCCTAGGCCGTGCGCCCGCGGCAGCAGCGAGGAGCTAGCGTCCACTGCCACAGATGGGCACGCTACAACGCGGTCCAGACGCTCTTGCTCTCCAGATACGCGTCCAGCCCATCGTGGCCGTGCTCGCGGCCGATGCCCGACGCCTTGAAGCCGCCGAACGGCGCCGACGGGTCGACGGCGCCCCACGTGTTGACGTACACCGAGCCGGCGCGCAGCAGCGCGGCGAGACGGTGCGCGCTGGAGACGTCACGCGTCCACACGCCCGCGGCGAGGCCGTACTCGCCGGCGTTGGCGCGCTCGGCGACCTCCTCCAGGGTGTCGTAGGGAGAGGCGACCAGCACCGGGCCGAAGATCTCCTCGCGGGCGATGCGCAACTCGTCGGCGCCGGCGCCGGTGGCGCTGAAGAGCGTCGGTGCCACGAAGTAGCCGCCGCTGTCGGCGAGCGCCGCCTCGCCGCCCGCCACCAGCTCGGCCCCCTCGGCGCGCCCGGCGTCGATGTAGGAGAGCACCCGCTGGTGCTGCTCGGAGGACACCAGCGGGCCAATCTGCGTCTGCGGGTCAAGACCGGGGCCGAGGCGCGCTTTGCCGGCCTGCGCGGCGAGCGCGCTCATCACCTCGTCGAAGTGCTCCTTGGGCACATACAGCCGCGAGCCGGCGTTGCAGGCCTGGCCGGAGTTGAAGTAGATGGCCTGGTAGGAGCCCTTCACGGCCGCGTCGAGGTCGGCGTCGGGGAGGATGATGTTGGGCGACTTGCCGCCCAGCTCCAGCGTCACGCGCTTGAGCGCGCGGCCGGCCTTGGCGCCGATCTCGCGCCCCACGGCGGTGGAGCCGGTGAACGCGATCTTGTCGACGCCGGGGTGGTCGACCAGCGCCGCGCCGGTGGCGCCGTCGCCGGTGAGCACGTTGATCACGCCCGGCGGGAAGCCCACATCGAGCGCCAGCTCGCCAACGCGCAGCGCGCTGAGCGGGGTTTGCTCGGCCGGCTTCAGCACCACCGTGCAGCCCGCGGCCAGCGCCGGGCCGAGCTTCCAGGCGGCCATCAACAGCGGGAAGTTCCAGGGGATGATCTGGGCGCACACGCCCACCGGCTCGCGGCGCGTGTAGCAGAGCATGTTGGGCGCCGTCACCGGCAGCACCGCGCCCTCGATCTTCGTCGGCCAACCGGCGAAGTAGCGCAGGTGCGCGACGGCGCCGGCGACATCGACGTACTGCGCGAGACCCACCGGCTTGCCGTTGTCGGCCGACTCGATCTGCGCAAACTCCTCCGCGCGCGCCTCGATCGCGGCGGCCAGCGCCAGCATCAGCTTCTCGCGCCCGGACGCGGCCAGCTTCGCCCAGGTGCCGTCGAACGCGGCGCGCGCCGCTGCCACCGCACGCTCCACGTCCGCGGCGCCGGCCTGCGCCACCTGCGCCAGCGGCCGCCCGCTGGCGGGGTCGAGCGTGGCGAACGTGGCGCCGTCGGCGGCCGGTGCGCGCTCCTCGCCGATCAGCAGCGCGTGCTCGCCGGCGATGAATGTGCGCGCGTCGGAGCCGAGTGCCTCGGGAAGCTCCACTGTGGTGGTCGTGCTCATCTGCGACTCCCTAAGAATGTGTTTTGAAATTATGGTTATACGCCGCGTGAAATTTGAAACACGCTCTACGGCCGCAGGACGATCTTGAGCGCCTCGCGGCGGTCGTACAAAGAGTACGCCTCCGGCGCCTCGTCGAGGGACATGTGGTGGGTGACCAACGGCGCGGGGTCGAGCACGCCGGCGGCCATCAGCGCCAGCACGCGATCGACGTGCCCGATCACGTTGGCGTGACCGGCGCACATGTGCAGCGACTTGATCCACAAGAGGCCCATGTGCACCTCGGCGCGCTCCGCGTACACGCCCACCGCCTGCACGGTGCCGCACTTGCGCGTCAGCCGCAGCGCCTGCTCCAGCGCCGAGGGATGGCCGACGGCGTCGATACACACGTCCACCCCGCGGCCGTCGGTGGCCGCGCGGGCCGCGGCGCGCGGGTCGCCCTCGCCGAGGTGCACCGCCTCGGCGCCGAAGCGCTCGGCCATCGCCAGCCGCTCGGGCACCGAGTCGACCGCGATCACATGCGCGGCGCCGGTCGCCCGCGCGGCCTGTACCGCGCACAATCCCACCGGCCCGAGACCCAGCACCGCCACCACGTCCCCGGGCTGCATGCCGCTGTCCACCACGGCGTGAAAGCCGGTGCCCATCACGTCGCCGGCGAACAGCGCCACGTCGTCGCTCATCCCCTCCGGCACCTTGCGCAGCACGAGGTCGGCGCTCGGCACCAGCGCGCGCTCGGCCTGCGTGCCCTGCAGCGAGCCCAGCGCGGCGCCGTGGCCGAAGGTGCGCGACTGCTCGCACTTGTGAAAGGCGCCGCGCCGGCAAAACCAGCAGTGCCCGCAGGCGCTCTGAAAGCAGCCCAGCACGCGGTCGCCCGCCGCCACGGCGCGCACCTCGTCGCCCACCGCCAGCACCGTGCCCACGTACTCGTGCCCGAGCGTGAAGCCCGGCTCGATCTGTACGCGCCCGTGGTAGATGTGCAGGTCGGAGCCGCACACGCCGCTGGCCTCGATTCGCACGATCGCGTCGGCCGGGCCCAACAGCTCGGGCTCGGGGACGTCCTCGACCGCCACCTTTCCGGGCTCTTGGAATGTGACCGCGCGCATCGGCACGCACCCTAGTAGATCCGGCTCTTTTTCACCCGTGAGCCGCCGCCGGCGCCGCCTGTGCTTTACGCTGCATCACTTCGATGGCGGCCAGAACGATCGTGACCTCCCACCCCGACGTGGCATGCGATGTGTGCGGGAGACGGCTGCTTCGGGGGGAGCAGCCCGAGGCGTTCCTCGCGGGCGGGCAGCGACGCCTGGTGTGCGAGCTGTGCGTCCGGCGCGCCACGCACGAGGGCTGGCGCCGCGAGAGCGAGGAGGCGGCGGTGACGCGCCCTCGCAAAAGCTCCAGGCGCAGGCGCTCGTTGCTTGACAAGATGCGCGTATACTGGCTGGCGCGATGATTTACTGCGTGGTACCGCGGCCGCTGGTCGACGAGCTGTATCCGAAGCTGGTGGACCACTACCGCGACAACGAGAACGTGACGGTGATCGTCGACCGCCGCACCGCCGACCGGCGCGGCCGGGCCGGCAGCCGCAACGGCGATCCCGCCCGTCAGCAGCGAATCGTGCGCGACCGTCGTCGCGCACGCGTGCCGGGCGAGCTGCCGGCGCTGGCGCTGCCCTGAGCCTCGTCTGGCCGCGTCCCGTCGTCACGGCTCGAGGCACGCTGCCGTCCAGCGCGTGCCGTCCCCGCGGCCGGATAGGCTCGGAGCATGAAGGTGATCGTGCACGTGGACGGCGGCGCCCGCGGCAACCCCGGGCCGGCGGCCGCGGCTTCAGTGGTGAGCGACCTCGCGGGTGAGGTGCTGGACGAGCACGCGCAACTGTTGGGCGAGGTGAGCAACAACGTGGCCGAGTACCGAGCGCTGCTGCTCGGCCTGGAGCGGTCCCGCGCGCTGGGCGCCACCGAGGTTGAGGTGATCAACGACTCCGAGCTGATCGCCAAGCAGGTGCAGGGGCTGTACAAGGTGAAGCATCCGGCGATGCGCCCGTTGCACCTCGACGCGATGCGGGCGCTGCGCCAGTTTGAGCGCTGGTCGATCCGCTCGGTGCCGCGTGCCCAGAACGCGCACGCCGACGCGTTGGTGAACGCGGCGCTGGACGGCGCGCGCGTTTGAGACCTGCCGCGGCGCTCGCGTTTGACCTCAGGGCAGCGGCTGCGTGGAGTCGGCGATGGTGAGCATCTGCTGGTTGGACAGTTCCTCCAGCAGCGTGTTGATCACCCAGTAGAGCACGTGGTGTTCGCGCCAGGCGACCATGTGGATGTGGGCGCCGTCGGCGAAGATCAGGTAGGTGCGCCGGCCCACGTGGCGCGTTTCCTGTGGATCGGCCACGATCGGCGGATCGAGCCAGTCGGTGCCCTCGACGTCGTAGTAGCCCCCGTCGCTCTGTTGGAACACGGCGGTGTAGGCGTGGTGGAGGTTGGTTTGGCGGTCGCGCAGCGCATAGGGGCGCACCCCTTCCGGCGACGCGGGGCCGGTTTGCAGGCGCGGGTAGAGCAGCGGGAAGGGCACCTGCGGGGCCGCGCTCACCGCCGCCTGCTGACCGGCGGGGGAGGTTGGGTAGAGGCCCTCTTCGGCCGGAGTGGGAGCCGGCGCTCCGTGCGAAGCGGCACGCCGGTCGGAGGAGGATTGCCGGCGCGCGCCGGCGCGCGAGGCGCCCGACCGGCTCGAAGCGCCTGAGGAGCCTGAGGAGCCCCTGCCCGATCCCGCGCCCGCCGCGCCCAACGGGCGCAGATGCTGGTGGCCGTACAGGAATTCGTGCAGCGTGGCCTGCTCCAGTTCCGCCGAGGAGGTCACGTAGGAGCCGCCATTCAGCGTGTAGCTGTCGTTTTCGGTTTTGAACTTCACCTGACGCAGCGGCTGACCTTGGGAGAAGCCGATCAGCTTGGCCAGCTCCAGCAGCACGCTGGCGGACGGCGCGAAGTTGGTGCTGATCGCGTGCCCCACCTCCTTGGCCACCTGGTCGATCTGGTTGAGTTCCGGGGAGACCTGCTCGCGCAGGTCGCGCAGGAAGTCCTGCTGGCGGGCGACGCGTACGAAGTCGGAGTCGTCGTGGCGGTAGCGCACGTAGGCGAGCGCATTTTCGTAGCACAGCTTCTGGTAGCCGGGCTGCAGGTCGATGTTGGTGTAGTCGGTTTCGGGAGTGCCGATGTTTTCGTTGAAATAGCGGTGGTCGACGTTGACGTACACGCACCCCAGCGAGTCGACTACGCGGATGAAGCCGGCGAAGGTGACGTCGATGATGCCGTTCAGTTCGAGCCCGGGCAGCACCGTCTTGATCGTCTCGGCCGCCAGGTTGGCGCCCTCGTCGTGTCCGGGCAGCATGCTGCCGAGCGTGTAGGCGGCGTTGATCTTCTCCGGGTACATCAGCGCGCCGTCGGGCATTTTGATGCTCACCAGCAGATCGCGCGGGATCGACAGCACCGAGGTTTGTTCCTGTTCGGGGTCGAACCGCACCAGCAGGATCGTGTCGCTGTGCGCGCCGGCTTCGCGTTCTTCGGCGTTTTTGGAGCCGTACCGTTTGTCGGAGCCAAGGATCAGAAAGGTCTTGGGCCCGCCGCTGTAGATCGAGGCGACCAGCCCCTTGGGGGTGTGGATCTGGTTGAGCCGCGGAAACACCTCGTCGGCGATGTGGTTGGCGGTGCGCACCGTGACGGCGGCGGTGGCGCCACCGCACAGCAGCACGATCAGCACGCCCGCCAGCGCGAAGCGCGGCCCCATCCCCCACCGCGGGCGCGCGAGACCGTCGTCATCCATAGCGGCCAGCGTACCGGCGCGCCCGGCGCGGACACGCCGCATCGCTGGCTAGGCTCAGGCGATGCTCAGCCCCCGTAACCGCGAGCTGCTGGGATTGCTGCCGGCGGCGCTGCTGGTGACCGCCGGCTTCGCGGCGATCTTCATCCAGGAGCAGTCGAACAGCGGACGCGCGAGCGCCGACGTGACGCTCAACCACGCCTCCAGCGTGTCGCTGACGTATGGGGCGATCTTCCTCGGGCTGTGCGTGGCGGGCCATTTGGTGATCCGCTTTTCGCTGCCCAACGCCGACCCCTATCTGTTCCCGCTGGGGGCGGCGCTGGCGAGCGTGGGGATCGTGATGGTGTACCGGATCAACCCCACGTTGGCGCGCCAGCAGGCGCAGTGGATGGTGCTGGGGCTGGTGCTGTTTGCGGCGACGATTCTCCTGTTGCGCCGCACGGGAGTGGGGGTGCTGGAGCGCTACCGCTACACGATCGTGGCGGTGGGGATCGGCATGACGGTGCTGCCGCGGCTGCCGGGGATCGGCGAGGAAGTGAACGGCGCCTACCTGAACGTGCACGTCGGCGGCGTCTCCTTCCAGCCCGCGGAGCTGGCGAAGATCGCGCTGGTGATCTTCCTCGCCAGCTATCTGCGCGACAACCGCCAGATCCTCGTCACCGCCGGAAAACGCGTGCTGGGGGTGACGCTGCCGCCGATGAAGCAGTTTGGACCGATGCTGTTGGTGTGGGGCGCCGCGATGGCCACGCTGCTGATCACGCGCGAGCTGGGCACGTCGCTGATGTTTTTCGGCGCGTTCCTCGCGCTGCTGTACGTCGCCACCGGGCGGCTGTCGTTCCCGCTGATCGGCCTGGTGCTGTTTGCCGTGGGCGCGTGGCTGCTGGCGACGCATGTGTCGCATGTGCAGGCGCGAGTGCTGGCGTGGGAACACCCGTTTGAGTTGAAGCTCTACAACGAGAAGGTGGGCGGCAGCGGCCAGCTGGCGCAGGCGCTGTTCGCGCAGGCCGATGGCGGCGTGCTGGGCACCGGCTTCGACCGCTCGCTGATCGGTCTTTTGCCGATCCCCGAAAGCGACATGATCTACGCGGTGATCGTCAACGAGCTGGGCCTCGCCGGCGCCGCGGCGCTGCTGCTCACCTACCTGTTGTTTGTGGCGCGGGGCCTGAAGATCGCGATGCTGGCGCGTGACTCGTTCTCCAAGCTGCTGGCCACCGGGCTGGCGTTCATCGTGGCGCTGCAGGTGTTTGTGATCGTCGGCGGGGTCACGCGGGTGATTCCCCTCACCGGGGTGACGCTGCCGTTCGTGGCGTACGGCGGCTCGTCGGTGGTGATGAACTTCGTGCTGCTGGCGCTGCTGCTGGTGATCTCCGACAAGGCGCGGCGGCCGGCATAAGGGTCCACGAACCCTAACCGGCGGCCCGCAGCGCGCGTGACGCCGTGATCTCCTCAAGGGCAGGCTCGGTGGGCTCGCCGCCCTCGATCCCCGCCGCCACCCGCAGCTCGTCGACCCGCTCCACCTGGCGATCCAGCTGGCGGGTGCGGGTGCTCATCAGGTCGGCGTAGGCGCGGCGCGAGCTCTCCAGCGCCCGATCGACCTTCGACATCTGCTCCTTGAACATGCCCCATTGCTTGTTGAAGCCGCCGAGCGCGCGGAGGATCTCGTTGGTTTGCTGCGCCAGCTTGAAGTTCTCGCTGGCCTGGCGGATCACGGCGAGGATCGCGAACAGCGTGAGCGGCGAGCACAGCACGACCTTGCTGTGGAGCGCTTCGTCGAGCAGCTGCGGATCGTTTTCGTGGATGAACCCGTACACCTGCTCGTTGGGGATGAACACGAGCATGTAGTCGAGCGTGCCGCCCTCGGGGTCGATGTAGTCGCGCGTGGTCACCTCTCTGATGCGCATGCGCACGTCCCGCCGGAAGGCCTTCGCCGCCGCGTCGCGCTCCTGGTCGGTGGCGCCCTCCAGGTAGCGGGTGTACTCGACCATCGGCGTCTTGACGTCCATGTGCAGCAGCTGGCCCTGCACGAAGAACGTGAAGTCCGGGCGCGAGGCGCCGCCGGCGATCTGCTGCTGCTTGCGGTATTGCACGCCCTCGATGAAGCCCGCCACGCGCAGCACGTCCTCGGCCATCCGCTCCCCCCACTGCCCGCGCGTCTGCGAGCCCGACAGCGCCTCGTTGAGGCGGCCGGTCTCCGAGCGCAGCAGTTCGGTTTGCTGCTTCGACTCGCGCGTGACGGTCTCCAGCTTGACGATGCTCTCTCCCCGGCGCCGGTCGACCTCGCGCACCAGCTCGTGCAGCGTGCCCAGCTCCTTGCGCACCTCGGCGAGACCCTTGTCGATCACGCCCTGGCGCGCCTTGAGCTGCTCCTCGCCGCGAGCGGTTTGCGTCTCGAGCACGCTGCGGTTGTGCGCGACCAACTGCTCGACGCCGGCTTTCTGGATCTCCCCCTGCACGCGCGCGATATTGGAGTTGAGCGCAGCGACGATGCGCTCGGTTTCGCCCGGGTCGAGCCGCGCCGGGGCGGCGCGGGACTGGCGCTGGAGAAGCACCGCGACCAACGCGATCAGGACGAGCAGCAGCAGGGCGAGGATGTAGAGCATCCTCCGATTGTGCGGCGCGCTCCGGCGGAAAAACGCCCGGCGCGCCCTACGCGTGCGCCGTGGCCCGCTCTCCGGAGCTCTCCTCGACGACCTTCTGCGCGAGGTGGGCGGGGACCTCTTCGTAGCGCAGGAACTCGAGCGTGTAGTCGCCCTGGCCGCCGGTGATGGAGCGCAGATCGGGGGCGTAGGCGAGCATCTCGGCCATCGGGACCTCGGCTTTGATCTCGGTGGCGGCCCCCACCGGCTCCATGCCCTGGGGCCGGCCGCGGCGGCTGTTGAGGTCGCCGATGACGTCGCCCACGGACGCCTCGGGCACGGACACGGTGACGAGCATGATCGGCTCCAGCAGCACCGGGGAGGCCTGCTCCAAAGCCTGTTTCATCGCCGACGCGCCGGCCAGCTTGAAAGCGATCTCGGAGGAGTCGACGGGGTGGTAGGAGCCGTCGTAGAGCGTCACTCGCACGCCCTTCACGGGGTAGCCGGCGAGCACTCCCGCGTCCAGCGCCTCGCGCACGCCTTTCTCGACGGCGGGGATGAACGACGAGGGGATCACCCCACCCTTGATGCGGTCGACGAACTCGAACCCGTCGGCGCCGTCGCCGTCGAGAAGCGGCTCGATCTCGATGTGGCAGTCGCCGAACTGGCCGCGCCCGCCCGACTGCTTCTTGTGGCGCCCGTGCGCTTTGGCGCTGGCGCGGATGGTCTCCTGGTAGGGCACGCGCGGCGGCTTCAGCTCGACCTCGACGCCGAAGCGCGCGCGGAGGCGATCGACGATCACTTCGACGTGCACCTGCGAGAGCCCGGCGACGATCTGCTCGCCCGTTTGCGGGTCGCGGTGCAGATCGATCGTGGGGTCCTCCTCCTGCAGGCGGCGCAACGAGGCGAACACCTTCTCCTCATCCCCCCGCGAGTGGGCCTCGATCGCGAACGCCATCACGGGCGCGGGCAGCTTCAGCCGCGGCATCTCCAGGGGCTCGTCGCGACCAGCCAGCCAGTCGCCGGTGCGGGTGGCTTTGAGCTTGGCCACGCCGCCGATGTCGCCGGGCCCGAGCTCTTCGACGTGCTGCACGTCTTTGCCGGCAAACACCAGCAGCTGGCCGATGCGCTCCTTGGCATGGCTGTGGTTGTTGAGCAGGTGCGTGTCGTGGCGCATGGTGCCCTGGTAGACGCGCAGCAGATTGATGCGCCCGGCGAACGGGTCGGCGCGGGTCTTGAACACGTAGGCGAACAGCTCGCGGTCGTCCACCGCCTCCAGCGTCACCTCCCCCACCTCGAGGCCGCCATGCTTGACAGGCGAGGGGAGGTCCTCGACGATCGCGTCCAGCAGCCGGGTGGTGCCGAGGTTGGCGGTGGCGACGCCGCACACCACCGGGAAGATGCGCCCGTGGTTGGTGCCCTCCTTCAAAGCACCCACGATCTCCTCGTGGGAGATCTCCTCCCCCTCCAGGTAGCGCTCCATCAGCGCGTCGGAGACCTCAGCCACCTCGTCCATCAGCTTCTCGCGGTACTCCCGCGCGCGCTCGGCGTGCTGCTCGGGGATCGGGATCTCGCTCCAGCCACTGCGCCCGGGGGAGTTGTGGCGGAAGGCCCGCATGTCCACCAGGTCGATCACGCCTTCGAGCTCCTGCTCGGAGCCCATCGGGATCTCGGTGGCGACCACGTGCTGGCCGAACGCGCCCTTGAGCTGCTCGAGCGCGCGGAAGAAGTCGGCGCGCTCGCGGTCGAGCATGTTGACGAACAGCATCCGCGCGATGTCGAGCTCGGCGGCGTGCGCCCACAGCCGCGCGGTGGAGACCTCGACGCCCATGACGGCGTTGACGACGAACACGGCCGACTCGCACACGCGCAGCGCGCCGAGCGCGTCGGCGACGAACGAGGGCTCGCCGGGGGTGTCGAGCAGGTTGATCTTGCGCTCGCCCCATTCGAACGAGGAGAGCCCGGTGGAGATCGACATCTGCCGCGCCTGCTCGTCGGACTCGGCATCGGACACGGTGTTGCCGTCGGGGACGCTCCCCAGCCGCGTGGTGACCCCCGCCTCGAACAGCAGCGCCTCGTGCAGCGACGTCTTCCCCGCGCCGCGATGTCCGACGAGGGCGACGTTGCGAATCCGATCCGCGGCTGTGTGCATGTTGGTCTCCTTCCCGGGGGTGGTTCCAACATACAGCGCGCCGGGCCGATCTGCCAGCGGTGTGGCCACGCGCGCCGGTCGGGCGGTGCTCCGCGGGTGCGGGTGGGTGAGAATGTCTTTTTGAAGGCACGGCACTGCGGATTCATGTGTCGCGGATTGCGAGCGCCAACCAAAGCTCGACAACGAATATGTTGTCGCGAAATGGTGGGCAGGGCATCCGCAAGTCAACAACCGCAAGACGCGGTGGCGGGGTCACTGAGCCGCCACCCAAGGCGCGCCAGCTACTTCACAAAATGAAGCTGGTTGGAGGCCAAAAGTAAACACAACAACGCCTCCCCAGCGCCGGGGTGCGCCAGCGAGCCCAGCACCGCGTCATCTCATCCGTGCGCACCGGCGGCTGCCGGCCGCGCCACCCCATCCGCGTATCGCGGCGGGTGGGTCGCCCGAGCAGGGAGGAGAGGAGGAGGCCCCCCACAAGGGGGGGCGGGGGGAGGGGCTGCCGGTCAGTCGAAGGAGTCGCCCTGCATGCGCGAGCGCAGGCGCAACACGGCCTTGGTGTGCAGCTGCGAGATCCGCGACTCGGTCACTCCGAGGACCTCGCCGATCTCGCGGAGTGTGAGGTTCTCGTAGTAGTAGAGCGCGATCACCAGCTTCTCGCGCTCGGGCAGCCGCGCGATGGCGTCGGCGATGCGGTCCTTCATGTCGCCCACGTCCAGCGCTCTCGCCGGGTCGGGCGCGCCGGGGTCCTCCAGCGTGTCCATCAGCGAGACCTGGTCGCCGCTGGAGTCGGAGACGCTCCACAGCTCATCCAGCGCGGCGATCGAGGAGTGGGAGATGGCGAGCAGCGATGTCTGCAGTTCGTCCTCGCTGATCCCCAGCTCGTCGGCGAGCTCCTTGTCGGTGGCGGCGCGCTGCAGGCGATGCTCGAGCTTGGAGTTGGCGCGCTCGATTTCGCGCGCGCGCGCGCGCACCGAGCGCGGCACCCAGTCCATCGAGCGCAGCTCGTCGATGATGGCGCCCTTGATGCGCGTGATGGCGTAGGTTTCGAACTTGATCTCGCGCGAAGGGTCGAAGCGCTCGATCGCCGAGATCAGCCCGACGAGGCCGTAGGAGATCAAGTCGGCCTCCTCGACGTGCGGCGGCAGGCCGGCGGCGGTGCGCCCGGCCACGTACTTCACGAGCGGCGAGTAGGCGACCACCAGGCGCTCGCGCGCGCGCCGATCACCGTCGGCCTTGTAGCGCCGCCAGAGATCGCGCAGCTCGACCGTCTTGACGTTGGTCTCCAGGGTTTTGCTCCGGACTGATCAGGCTCGAGGGTGGCTGCGGGCGTATGCGCTTTTCAGCTTGGCCGACTCTACCCGAGTGTATACCTGCGTGGTCGAGACGCTGGCGTGGCCGAGCAGCTCCTGGATCGAGCGCAGGTCGGCGCCGCCGTCGAGGAGGTGGGTGGCGAAGCTGTGGCGCAGCGTGTGCGGGGAGGGGCCGCCGTCCACCCCCGCGCGCGAGGTCCACTTGCGCAGCCGCCGCCGCACGTCGCTGGTGGAGAGGCGTTTGCCGGTCTTGCTGAGGAACAGCGGGCCCTCCCGCAGCCCCTTGCGATCGCGGTCGCAGTAGGTGCGCAGCGCCTTCATCGCCGGCTCGCCGACCGGCACATACCGTGTCTTGCGACCCTTGCCTTCGACGCGCAGCTGCTCGCCTTCCCAGTCGACATCCTCGATTCGCAGCGTAACCAGCTCCTCCGCGCGCAGGCCGCAGGCGTAGGCGAGCTCGAACAGCGCCCGATCGCGGCGCTCGAGCACGCTGCCGGCGGGCACGCTCTCCAGCAGCCGCTGCACCTCCCCCGTCTTCAAGACGCGCGGCAGGCGCGAGGCCTGGCGCGGGGTGGCCACCAGGTCGGCGGGGCTGCCGGCGATCAGCCCGTGCTCGCGCTGGCTGGAGAACAGGCCGCGCACGGCAGCCAGCTTGCGTGCGGTGGTGGCCGGCGCCGCGCCCGCTTCCGACAGCCACGCCACATAGCGGCGCACGTCGCGCACGCCCACGGTGGCCGGAATCAGCTCATGTGCCGCCGCCCACCCGGCGAACTGAGCGAGGTCGATGGCGTAGGCCCGGCGCGTGCGCTCGGAGGCGGCGCGGCGACGCAGGTCATCCTGCAGCAGCTCCACCGCGCCGACCCATGCCGGCGGCAGCTCCACCGTCTCATTCGACCCGCCAGCGCTCAGCCCCCCAACGGCCATGTGGTGCTATTCGCCACTAGGCCGCGCATCACCTCCCAACCGATCAGCCGCCGCGTCTCCCGACCGAATCCGCCGCCAGGTCGCAGATCACCTCCCGGCCGCCACCGGCGCACCCAGGACCGGCGCGAGCAATTGCGCCAGCTGATGCCAGTCGCGCGCGCAGATCACGTCCTCCTCGTCGCACACCTCCTCGTTCCACGGATGGACGAGTGTGGCCGCCGCGATCCCGTGCTCGAGCGCCCCGGCGATACTGAGTGGGCTGTCGTCGATCAGCAGCTGAATCCCCTCCCGCACGCACATCTCGACTCGCCGCTCGGGACACTGCAGATCGTCGAACGGCAGGCCGATCGCCTCAAGCCACGCGGCGGTGGCCCGCCGGCAGGAGGCGGAGGGATGGCTGAGCACCTGCACGAAGTGACCGTGCGCATGCCATTCCGCAACGGCCTCCACCGCGCCCGCGTAGGGCACGCCCGCCATGATCCGCGCGTCGGAATGGCTCTCGCGCACGCACACATCCAACTGCTCCTGGCGTAGCCGCGTGAACCCCCAGGTCAGCTGCTCGTCGTAGGGCAGCCGCACCCCGAAGCGCCGTTGCGAGACGTCAGAGACGACGTCCCAGTGGTGATGCAAAGTCGAGTCGATGTCGACCGCGATCTTCATGTCCGTACCCCGCTTCCACTTGCCTGGCCCCTTTGCCGTACCCGTTGGCAGCACATCCCCCGATGCCCCTACTTCCTATAACACAACGTGGGCGCGATTGGTCTTCATCCCGTGAAGCGATAGATTTGCACGGATGGCGAGCACCGTTTCCCCTTCCGGGTCAAAGCTCCGTAGCGCCTACGGGCCCCAGGAGCGCTCGCCGTGGCTGAACGTCGACTGGCGCGAGCACCAGCACTGGACAATCGTAAACGACACTCGGGTGAATGTGATCGAGCTGGGCGACGGTCCCCCGCTGGTGTTCGTCCACGGATTGTCGGGCTCGTGGCCCAACTGGCTGGAGCAGCTGCCGGTGTTTGGTGCCTCCCACCGCGTGATCGCGCTCGACCTTCCCGGCTTCGGGCAATCGCCGATGCCGGCGGACCCGATCACGATCTCCGGGTATGCCCGTACGCTCGACGCGCTGCTCGCGGAGTTGGGGGTGAGCGCCGCGACGGTGGTGGGCAACTCGATGGGCGGCTTCGTGTCGGCGGAGCTGGCGATCAACTTCCCCCAACGGGTGGAGCGCCTCGTGCTGGTGTCAGCCGCCGGGCTCAGCACATATGGAGACCCGCGGGGCCTGCGCGCGCTGGCGCGCGTGCGCCGCGTCGAGCGGGTGGTGTCGGCCTACGCCGGCTGGGTGGCGACCCACTCCGACACGGTGGCGCAGCGACCGCGGTTGCGCAACGCCGCGCTGGGCTTCGTCGCCGCGCACCCCAGCCGTCTGCCGGCGCCGCTGGCGGCTGAGCAGATCCGCGGCGCCGGCAAGCCCGGCTTCGTGCAGGGGCTGGCGGCCAACCTCGACTACGACTTCAGCCACCGCCTGGGCGAGATCGTCTGTCCCACGCTGATCGTGTGGGGCGACCGCGACCGGGTGATCACCGTGCGCGACGCCGCGCGCTTCGCCGAGCTGATTCCCGGCGCGCGCAAGGTGGTGTTCGAGGACACCGGCCATGTGGCGATGCTGGAGCGCCCCGCCGAGTTCAACGCGTTGTTGGACGAGTTTCTGCGCGAATAGATCAGCGCGCGATCGCGCCCTCGGCGGCGCTGCCCACCAGCTTGGCGTACTTGGCGATCGCCACCTCCACCGGGCCGGGCGGACGCGGCGTGTAGGTGGACAGCCGCTCGGCGATCTGCGCGTCTGACAGCGCCACGTCGATGCGGCGGGTGTCGACGTCGATCGTCATCTGGTCGCCGTCGCGCAACGCTCCGATCGGGCCGCCCCGCACCGCCTCGGGGGCGATGTGCGCCGCCATGAAGCCGTGGGTGGCGCCGGAGAAGCGCCCGTCGGTGATCAGCACAACCGACTCCCCTAGACCCTCGCCGACGATCGCCGCGGTGACCGCCAGCATCTCGCGCATCCCGGGGCCGCCCGCCGGGCCCTCGCCGCGGATCACCACCACGTCGCCCGCGGCGATCCGTTTGGCGAGTACCGCCGCCATCGCGGCCTCCTCATCGTCGAACACGCGCGCGGGGCCGGTGTGCCGGCGGCGCTCGTGGCCGGCCAGCTTCACCACGCACCCGTCAGGCGCCACGTTGCCGCGCAGGATCGCGAACCCGCCTGTCGGCTTCAGCGGCTCCGAGAGCGCCCGCACGACCCGCTGTCCGGGTGTCTCGCTCGCCGCGGCGGCCTCCTCGCCGATCGTGCGGCCGGTGACCGTGAGCGCCTCGCCTTGCAGCCCGCCGGCTTCCGCCAGGCGCTTGAGCACCAGCGGCACGCCTCCTGCGGCGTAAAGGTCGGTCGCCACATATTGCCCGCCGGGCTGCAGGTCGCACAACAGCGGCGTGCGCTCGGAGATGGCGTCGAACTCCTCGATGTTCAGCGGCACGCCCATTTCGCGGGCGACCGCCAGCAGATGCAGCACGATGTTGGTGGAGCCGCCGCTGCACGCCCCCGCCGCGATCGCGTTTTCCAGCGCCGGCTTGGTGATCACCGCGCTGGGGCGCAGCCCGTGGCGCAGCACGTCCATCACCAGCTCGCCGCACTCCCGTGCCACCTGGAGCTTGCGCCCGTCCTCCGCCGGCACCATCGCCGAGCCGGCGGGCGAGATGCCGAGCACCTCGAACGCCATCGCCATCGTGTTGGCGGTGAACTGGCCCCCGCACGCGCCCGCGCCGGGCGAAGCGGCCTCCTCCAGTTCGTGCAGTTCCTCCTCGGTGATCTTCCCGGCGGCGAACTGCCCCACCGCCTCGAACACCTGCTGGATCGTCACGTTCTCGCCGTGGAAGTGGCCGGGGCGAATCGAGCCGCCGTAGAGCATCAGCCCGGGGATGTCCAGGCGCGCCAGCGCCATCACCGCGCCGGGGATCGTCTTGTCGCAGCCGGAAATGGTAACCAGCGCGTCGAAGCAGTGGGCGCTGGCGACCAGCTCGATCGAGTCGGCGATCAGCTCGCGCGACACCAGCGACGCGCGCATCCCCGGCGTGCCCATCGTGATGCCGTCGGAGATCGCGATCGTGTTGAGCTCCATCGGCGTGCCCCCGGCGGCGCGGATCCCCTCCTTCACCTTGGCCGCCAGCACGCGGTTGTTGAAGTTGCACGGCATCGTCTCGATCCACGAGTGCGCCACGCCCACGATCGGCTTGGCGAGGTCCTCGGCGGAGTAGCCGATCCCATGCAGGTAGGCGCGCGCGGCGGCCCGCTCGGGGCCCTCAGTCAGCGCGCGGCTGCGGTGCTTTACGTCAAACGTGCTCACGCGGCGCGAACACTATTGGAGCCGCCCGCGGTCCGCACGGTCCGCCCCTGGCGCTCCAGCCGCTCCCGCTCCCAACGCCGCAGCCGCGCGAGATCCCCGCGTACCATCCGGGGATCGACCTGGTGGCCGGGCAGGTGCATGTTGGCCTCGGCCATCAGCTGCCCCTCGTCGGCGTTCAGCGCCATCCACTTGGCCAGCACGTCGTCGGCGTCCGGCAGCCTCCCGTCAGCGTGTCTCACCGCCTCGTCGGCGCCTCCCTTTCCGGCGCGGCTGTCGTCAGCGCGACCGTGGTCGGGGAACGCCACGCAGTACTCGTTGAGCAGCGCGCCCGTCTGCGGGACATAGGCGACGAGCGGCAGGTGCGGGTACAGCAGGTAGGCGTATGGAGCGTCGCCGTGCGCTGCGCCGTCCGCCGCCCGGGCCGACGCCCACACGCGCAGAAACCCGAGGTCGCGATACATCGCCCACTCCTCCTCGTTCACACACGAACGCAGCAGCGCACGGGCACGCTGCTCGGCGCGCAGTTCGCGGCCGGGGTCGTCAATCGGCGGCGGGGCGGCGTGGCGCGCGCGACCGTATGCGTTCACCATGGAGCCCAACCACCTCAGCGCGGTACGCAGATGGGGCATCGCCAGATCCCATAGCAACGCCACGGTGACGATCGCGGCGGTCCCCAGCGGCAGCAGCACGCGCCCCGCCCGCCCTACCGTGCGGCCCCGCCGGCGGCGCGGGGGAAGAAGATCACGCGTTCGGCATCGCGCGGGACATCGTCGAAGCTCCGCACCATCTCCGCCTCGCGGCGCCCGTCGCCGCGTTGGGTGGGCACCGCCGCCCACATGCCGGCGTCCAGCTCGCGGCGGAATGCCTCCACCAGCTGCCGCTCCTGCTCGGGCACCTCCACGTCGCCCTCGGCCAGCACCACCTCGCCGTGACCCGGCTTCAGGCGCAGGAGCCTCATCGGCAACCCCGCTTGCGACTCTTACGCGGCGACCTCATCGTGCTCCGATTATGGCACTCCGGCAGGCCCCCAAATCGACTATGTCCACCGGCCCGGCGCCGGCGCCCACGTCGCGCAGACCGTGCGCCACCGCCTCCCCCGCCAGCCGGCGCGCGGTGCGTGCGGCCTCCAGCGGGGTCTGGCCGAGCGCCAGCGCCGCCGCCAGCACCGAGGAGTGCGTGCAGCCGGAGCCGTGCGCCGCGCCGTCGGGGTGACGATCGCCCGGGATCTCCACCGCCTCCCCCCCCGCTTGGCCGTCGATGAAAAGGTCGGCCGCGCGCCGGCGGTGGCCGCCGGTGAGCACCACGATCCGGGGGCCGAGCGCCAGCACCGCGCGGGCCAGGGCCTCCGCCTCCCCATCGCGCTCGTCGCCGCCGTCGAGCTCCTCGCCGCGACCGCGCGACCCGGTGCTCGACTCCTCCGCCAGCGCGCGCGCCTCGGGCAGGTTGGGCGTTGCCACAGTGGCGCGCGGCAGGATCTCCTCGATCAGCGCCCGTTGCGCGTCGGGCTCCAGGAGGCGCGCGCCCGACTCGGCCACCATCACGGGGTCGACCACCACCGGCGTGTGCGGCGCCAGCTCGTCGAGCGCGCGCGCCACCGCCCGCGCGGTCTCGGCCGTTCCCAGCATCCCCACCTTGACGGCGTCCACGCCGATGTCGGCGACCACGGCGCGCACCTGCGCGAGCACCAGGTCGGGCGGCACCATGTGCACGGCCCGCACGCCCGTCGTGTTTTGCACGGTGATCGCGGTGACGGCAGTCGTCCCGTGCACGCCGCAACGCGCAAACGCCTTCAGGTCGGCCTGGATACCGGCGCCGCCACCCGAGTCGGAGCCGGCGATCGAGAGGGCGATGGGGGTACGGGCGCGGGATGTCACGCCGCACCACTTTAAAGCCATAGGCGGGGATTGCAGCCTCTCAACCGCAATCCCCAGCCCAGACTGGAGCGTTCAACTCGACGCGTGGCCGAAAGCGCTTACGACGGCGACGCTATTCTGGCGCCAGAGTTGTTGTGTTTGTGCCTCCATCGCCACGCTGAACGGAGACCGACCGTGCGGTCGCGTCGCTGTAAATGAAGACATTATTAGAGACTGGAACGCTGGTGCTTGAGCCATCCTGGTCGGTAACCGTTACCGAGGCACTGTTCGGTACGATCCCATAGATCACCGGACCCGAGCTTGGTCGCCTCACCATAACGAGACCGTCAGCAGTGACGCTAGCAAGCGAACCGCAGCCCACATCTGTCGATGCGCCGTGAAACGCCGGTATTGCCAGGCAAAGTCCGTTACGACCAGGAATCACCCATACGTGCGTGGTGGCGTTGATTTCGATATAGCTGGCCCGGGCCGGCCCCGAAAGCAACAGCGCCAGCGCCTACACTAGCGACTGCGCCAACCGCAGCTCCAACACACGAGATTCCGCTTCCGGCAGCGCATCCCTTGGCGTCTACCCCTGCACCCACAGCACCGGAAACAGCAGAGATCCCGCCTAGCACGTCCTCTGCCACCGCGCCGCCGCCGACGGCGACCCCTCCGACGCCGGTTGCAAGTGCGACGCCTCCGAGTACGATGCCGCCGACGCACCAGACGCCGCAGCGGCCAGTGGGGTCGGCCCAGGTGAGTGGGTTATCGGCGACGTAACTGTAGGTTTCGCCGGTAAGCGCGACCCAGGGGTCAACGGTTGTGAACTGCGCGGTGGCCGGATCGTAGTTGCGTGCCCGCATGTAGATCAGGCCGTGTCCGAACTTGTGTACTGCCCATCGTACCCGAGCGGCGTCGTGGAGGCGCCTTCGCAGGTGGGGGTGCCGTAGGCGCCATAGGTGCATTTCCCGGTGACGGTGCCGGTGGAGCCGATGAGGAGACGCGTACTGTCGGCTTGGTCGTGGTGGAGGTAGGTGACGGTGCCGGTGCTGGTGTTGATTTGCTCGATTGTGGTTTGGCGCGGACCATAGATGAAGCTATGGCCTCCTCTTGGAGCAAGGGCTGACACGACGACTCGCTACTTCTCGTCCTCCGCCAGTATTTCCGACACGCAATCCTTCCAATCTCCGAGCGCTGCTGGATCTATTGAGCTTCCGTCAGCCTCGAGTTCGACGTCACCAACTAGTGGACCCACCTGGCCCAAACCGTTTGTTTGTTTGGAGTACGCTTCCAAGAACTTGGCCATAGCGCGAAAACCTTGACTAGCTGCACCCAAGGAGCCAAAAGTCAAACGCGCAGCGGGCAAACCCGCCGCGCGGACACCACGCGGCGGCGGGAGGCCCTAGCAGCAGCTACGGGCCGATCACCGGCACCGGGTGACCGAACAGCGCCCGAGGCCGGCGCTGAGCGCGCCGAGCACCTTGCGCACCACGTCGGGCGTGAGGACGCCCACCTCAAGGCTCCCTCCTTGCGGTGTTCTGTGCTGAGCGCCAACCCCCGCCCATCCCCTCCCTCGCATTAAAACCAAAACGGTCTCACCCGAGACCGACCGTTTTTTGGTCCGGTACCTCCTGCTGTAGACCTTCCGCATCATGCCGGCGATCGTCGTTCGCCAGTTGACGTCCTCACCCTGACGCGAGCAATGCGGACTCCGGAGGGCCTCCCCGAGGCCCGACCCCTGCGCATTGGGCTGGAGGTCGGCGTGTGCGTTTTGAAGGCGCGCATCCTTTGGCGTCTACTCCCGCACCCATAAGCACCGGCGACGACCGAGGTCGTCGCGAGCGCCGTAGCGACCGCCCCCGTGCCCACGACGACCGCTCCCACACCGGTTGCTACCGCAACACCCCCGAGTACGATGCCGCCGACGCACCAGACGCCGCAGCGGCCTGTAGGATCCGCGCTGGTAAGCGGGTTATCGGCGACGTAGCTTATAGGGTAGTGGGTCGAGGTCCCTTCGCAAGTGGGGGTTCCGTATGCGCCATAGGTGCATTTGCCGTGACGGTCCCGGTGGATCCCGTGAGGAGGCGTGCCGAGCCTGCCTGATCGTGGTGCAGATAGAGCACCGCGCCGGTGACGTTGTTGATTTGCTCGACGCTCGCATATCAACCTAACGCGAGTGACTCGCTGCGGCATCCGACGACCGTCCTGTCTGGCCACTCGCAACTTGCTCGCCAGGGTGATGCAGGCCACGTGCATCGCGCCACGCGTCGAACCGTTTCGGATTCATCTTGGGGAGCCCGCGAATCTTGACCCCATACCACTCTGACAACGCCGCGGCAATTCTCACCTGGGCGCGTATGAACAACGTTAGGTAGACCACGACCACTGCAGCCGATGCTACTCCAATCACGTCCCCAAGCGTCCCTGTTCCGATCAGAAGGCCGGCAGCGACTGCGAACACAGGCGATGCGATGCCAAAAGTTACAAGCTTCCTGCCGCGGCGTAGCTCCTCAGCGGCATCCTTGCCGATTCGTGGATACCAGGTGGCCTCGAAGTCGGATTTGGTCATTATTTACAACCCGCCGCTGCGAAGCTTTCTGGTGTATTGGGTGAAGCCAAGGCGCCGGCTGCGTCGCCGAGAGAGCCTATGCCGCTGGCCGTAATGCCAATTGCGGTCGCCCCACTTGCGGCCTCACCGGTGGCGACGCCCAGCGCAACGGCGCCGGCACCTCCAGTTGCAACAGCGCCTACCCCGGCTCCCACACATGAGATGCCACTACCGCCAGCACATCCTTTGGCATCCGCGCCCACTCCCACGGCACCAGAAACAGCGGAGATCCCACCTAGCACCCCCTCCGCCACCGCGCCACCGCCGATGGCGACCTCGCCGACGCCGGTTGCGAGTGCGACACCTCCAGCTACAACACCAACGACGCACCAGACGCTGCAGCGGCCTGTGGGATCGGAGAAGGTGAGGGGGTTGTCACCAACATAGCTGTAGGGTTCGCCA
>DATMLP010000010.1:0-12140 GCA_035570415.1 Solirubrobacteraceae bacterium
CCGCAACCGGGGAATCCTCGTCCGCTGGTCCAAGAAGGACGAGAACCACCTCGCCCTCCTACAACTCGCCAGCGGCCTAATCGCCCTCAAGCGCGCTCACCGCGCCCGACTAGCCACCACCCTATAGGGATAGGCCCTAAGCACCAGTTGCAGACCCAGGCGAACAAAGTTGACAAGGCGATCTCCTCGATCCGCGCGCACGCGGAAGTCGCCGAGCGAAAGGCCGAACAGACGATTGCCGGCAACCGTGGCGGCCTGAGCGACACGCTTGCCCTGTACGCCTACCTCGACGGCCACCCCGAAGGACTGCTTCTGTTCGGGCCGCTGACGATCATGCTGCTGGCCCTGGATCTGGCCGCCCTGCTCTACAAGCTCGGCGGCAAAGACTCCCTCTACGAGCGTCGTCAGGCGCTCAGGATCCGGCTCGCATGGCAGGCGGACGTGGCGGCCACCGGGCCTCTGAACCGAAGGCTGGCATCCGCGCTCGACGCGACCGTCGAGGCCTATGGCGCCGCGCGTCGCGGGTTGAAAGACTGGATCGCCGCGGCGGTGAGCGACCCCGTGGTGATGGAGCGCTTCAAGCTGATCGCGCAAGAGTCCCTGCTCTCACAGCTCGACCGCCGCCGGCACAACCACGGTGCGCCGCGTGGGAAGGAGCGACGCGAAGTGAGCGCCACAGAGGCGGTCCGCGAGGAGCGGCCACCGCTGCAGCAATTCCCGCAGCGTCAAGGCGACGGCGAGGAGTTCGAGCTCATCGAGCTCGTGCCGGGCGCGATCGTCGCGGGCGAGCGCCGGTGGCGGCTGGTCGACCGTCTCCCGGCGGGCCACCAGGGAGGGCACTCGGTTGTGTTCGAGGCGGTCGAGCAGGACGGCAACACCCGCGTGGTGATCAAGTTCGCGTACCTGCCGAGAGCACAGGGCACCGAGATCAAGGACCTCGTTCGCGAGCGCGCCAGGCGGGAGCTTCGCAACGTCGGTCGCCTGCCCAGCAGTCCCTTCATCGTGCCGATCCTCGACAAGGTCATCGAGCCCTCCCAGGGCGCGATCTGGCTGGCCACACCGTTCGCCGAGGACGGCTCCCTGGCATCGTTCTACAAAAGCCGTCCACGGCGATCCGTGCGCGAGGTCGTCACCGTGGCGGGCCAGGTGGCGGCTGCGCTGAACGTCGCCTACACAGAACTCAAAATGGTTCATAGGGACGTGAAGCCGGGAAACGTGCTGGTGGTCCGCATCGAACAGCGCGAAGGCAACGGCCCCGCGTTCGTCGTGCCCCGCGTCCAGGTCACCGACTGGGGGTTGTCGCGCATCGAGAGCATGATGGAGTCCGAGCTCGACGTGACGCCGGGCGGCACCCTCTGGTTTGCGGCGCCCCAGGCCCACCGTTCGGGCACGGCGGACCCGCGGGACGACCTGTTCGGTCTGGGCTGTCTCATCTGGTGGCTGGTGGTCGGCGAGCCGCCGCTGCGCGCGGAGCTCGGGCCCGAGGCGGGGCCGGCTGAGATCGCGGCCCGCGTGGGACACCGGCAGGACTCACCGCAACCGTGGGATCGTCTCGATTTTTGGCAGCCCAACACGCCTCCCGAGCTTGCGGCGTTCGTTCGTCGGCTGATGGCCTTCGACCGGGACCGCCGTGCGCCGAAGCGTGGCGTCAACCCCCTGCACTGGGCGGAGACCCAGCTCAAGGGCCTGTTGGATCTCCTCAACAAGGAAGCGCTGCGCACGGGGTCAGAGCTGTACGTCGGCCCGTCGTGCGAGCCCGAGGGCGTACGTTCCGCGGTGGGGCGCGACTACGGCGACGGACACTCCGACACGAGCGGATGGAGCGCGGCCGGCTCGACGGTCGGGGACGAATCGAGCGCTGCCGGCTCGACGGTATGGGACGCGTCCGATGACACCGCGTCAGACGGCCGCCTGTTCGACCAGGAGGGCGCGACCGACACGCTCGGCGACCTCGAAGAGCCACCCGGCGATTCGCCGGCAGCCGCCAGCTAGGAGGAGAGCAAGTCGATGAGCACGATCCTCTTGATTCTCGCACTGCTCGCGATCGGATGGCTGGTCTACAACCGCCGCCGCGTCGTCGCCGGCGTGCCGGTGCTCCAAGCGCTCGCCACGGCGCTGGGGGGCAGCGGTCAGCCCGGTGAGCTGGCGCCGCTCATCGCCGCCCTCTACAGCTCGATCACCGACAAGTCGCGTCGGACCTGGTGGACCCGCACCCACCACGTCAGCGGTGAAAGCTGGACGATCGTCGCCGCGCCCGCAGACGCCGCGATTCTGGCTGGCTCGATCCGCGCCGTCGAGGCCGACCTCAACGCCGCGCTTGCAGACAACGCCAGCCGGCACAGGATCGTCATCGACTCGCCGGTGAGGATCCAGGGCGTTCTGTCGGACCCCGGCGTTGCGGCCGGGCGTCCCAAGCTTCGTCCGGGGCCCGCCGCGCAAGCGCCTCAGGCGGCGACCCAGCCTCGGCCCGGCGTCAGGCCGTCGTCGGCCGACCGCGCCATGGCCTCCACTCCGAGGTCGAAGCTCGACGCCGAATGGGAGGCGCCGACCAACCTCGCCGAGACCATCGGCGAGACGTTCGTCGCCTCGCCGGAGACCGTGCGGCTCTGGCCGATCGGCCCGGGAGCCGGACGGGATCCGATCGTGGTTCCCGCTTCCGGCATCGTTCTCGGGCGCTCACCCGATCTTGGCGCGGGTCGGATCGCATCGCGCACGGTGAGCGGGCGCCACGCCGAGCTGCGGCGCGAGGGGGAGGCGTGGGTCCTCAGAGATCTCGGATCTCACAACGGAACCTTCCTCGGAGCGCGGCGGGTTGACGAGGCGAAGGTCCAGAGCGGCGATGTGATCGGGCTGGGTCGCCACTTTCGCGTCAGGCTCATCGTCGGCGAACAGCCGCTCGAGTCCGCGGCTCGGCGGCGCGGGTAGCGGTGCCTCGCGGCTCGATTCGGCCGGGCCGTGCCGGGGCGCCGAGATCCGGTCCGCCCCCGCCCTCACCCCGCCGGATGCGGCGGGGCGGCCGTGCGCCGTCGCCGGTGGCGGTTGTGCTCGCACTGGCGCCGGTAGGCCGCGTCGACGATCGCACACGCTTCGGCAGGGTGGTCGACCACGCGCAGCACCTCGAGGTCCTGTGGGTCGATGCGATGGCCGGCAAGCGCCTGCGCGCGCAGCCAATCGATCAGTCCCCGCCACTCCTCGGTGCCCAGCAGCAGCACGGGGAAGTGGCGGATCGTGGCGGTTTGGATCAGCGTCAGCGCTTCAAACAGCTCGTCCAGCGTGCCATACCCGCCGGGGCCGATCACAAATGCGCTGGCGTAGCGCACAAACATCACCTTGCGGGCGAAAAAGTGGCGGAAGCGCAAACCGAGGTCGACGTACGGGTTGAGCGCCTGCTCGCGGGGCAGCTCGATGTTGCACCCCACCGACAGCGCGCCCGCGTCGCGCGCGCCGCGGTTGGCGGCCTCCATCAAGCCGCCCCCGCCGCCGGTGATCACCGCGTAGCCGGCCTGGCCCAAACACTGCGCCAGCGCCCGCACGCGCTCGTAATCGGGGTGCTCGCGGGGGGTGCGCGCCGAGCCGAACACGGTCACCGCCCGCCCGATCCGCGACAGGGCGTCGAAGCCGCCCGCCAGCTCGGCGGCGATGTCGCGCACCCGCTCGGCGTCGGCGTCGCGCACCTCGGCCGGCTCGTCGCCCAGCCACATCAACAGCTCCTCGTCGAACGTCGGCTCGCCGGCGGCGTCGTCTGGCTCGAGCGGGGCGGCGTCGTCTGCCATCGGTGCGGCCCAGCCTATGCGACAGCCACGAGCAGCGCGTGCGGGCCGGCTACCCCTCCTCCTCCTCCCCCCCCTCCTCCTCCTCCTCGCGCCAGCGCCGGTAGAGCGCGCCGAACTCCGCGCTCATCCGCGGCGTCAGGTCCTCGGCGCGCAAGCTGCCGGTGAGGCGGATCGTGGCGCGCATCTGCTCCAGATACTCGCTGCAGTGCTCGCACCCCGCCAAGTGCGCCTCGAAGCGGCGCCGCTGGCGGCGCGGCAGCGTGTCCTCCAGGTAGGCGGTGATCAGCTCCACGATCTCCCGGCACACCAACTCGCGTTTCAATCGCAGCATCCTCACGCCCTCCCCAGCTCCGCCTCGAGCGCCGTCCGCAACCGGCTGCGGCCACGGTGCAGCAGCACGCGCTGGTTGGCTTCGCTGATCTCGAGCGCCTCGCACACCTCGCGGGCGCTGAGATCGGCCACGTCGCGCAGCATCAACACCTCGCGCTGGCGCTCGGGCAGCTCGCGCAACGTGCTCTGGATGCGTTCCGCCGCGCCCTCCGCCAGCAGCCGGCTGTCGCTCTCCTCCACCCAGTGGCGCGGTGGCGACATCCACGCGCCGGCCGCGTCAAACCGCGCCGCGTCCACCGCCGGCCCGGCGTCGCCGATCGCCACGCTGCGGTGCTCGCGCACGCCCGTGCTCCTCGCCCGGTTGACGAGGATCGCCAGCAGCCACGTCTGAAACGACGAGCGCCCGGCAAACCCCGCCAGCCCGCGCAGCACCGCCAGCCAGGTGTCCTGCACCACCTCCTCGGCCACCGCGTCGCTGCCCACGTACGAGCGGGCGATCCGCTGCATCGTCGAGTGGTGGCGCGCCGCCAGCGTCACAAACGCCTGCTCGTCCCCCGCGCGCACGCGCGCCACCAACTCACCGTCCGCGTCCACTAGCCGGCCACGATACCCTCGCCGCCGATCGCGCCGGGCACGGTCACCGAGCCGATCGGGCTGAGCGCGCCGCCCACGCCGATCGCGTACTCGTCGACGATCCCCGCCCCACCGGTTTGCACGTACAGGAAGCGGCCGTCACCGCTCACCGTCGCGTCCACCGTGCCGGCATCCGTGTGGGTGTTGCCCTGCGGCGTCAACACCGTGCCGCCGTCACTCGACTGGAACGCGCTCAGCGACGCGCTGCCGGCGTTGGATGCGTACAAGTGCCCGTCGTCCGCCACCACCCAGCAGGTCGCTTCCTGGCCGGTCGGCGCTTCGTCCAGCTGGGTGAGCGTGCCGCTGCCATTCAGTGCGAAGTCCGCCAGCGCGTTGCTGCCCGCCTCGGCCACGATCAAATGGCCCTGCGGGTCGAAGCTCACCGCGAACGGCACCTTGCCCGGCTCGGGGTTGACCGCTGGCGTCGCCGACGGTCGGCCCCACGGGTCGACGCCATACACGTCGATGTCGCTGCCGTTGCCCTTCGTCGTGACGATCAGCTGCCGCCCGTCGGGAGTGAAAGCGACCTGGCCGGGGGTGTGCGTGAACTGCGGTTCTTCGTCGGGGTTCAACCCCAGCGCGCGGGCGCTGCCGGGGAGCGCCAGCAAACGCCCCCACACCGACACATACCCCTGCAGCTCGCCGCCGTCCAGCGCGTTCAGCACATACACCAGCCCGCGGCGCACAGCGATGCTCACCGGGAAGTCGCCGCCGGAGCTCATCACCTGGCGCAGCGCCAACCGATTGCCGTACACCGCAAACACCGAAATCGTGTCGCTGCCGGCGTTCACCGCATACAGCTCGCCGGCGTTCTGGTCGTACGCGAGCGAGCTTTGCGAGGCGAGGTGGTCCACCACTGATCCTTCCAGCACACCGCCCTTGCCGCCGGTGGCGTACACGCCCGCCTGCGTCAAGGTGCCGTTGGCGGCCCGGTCGTACACCACCACCTGGTTGCCTTCTACGTTGTCGGTCTGCACGAACACGGGGGCGCCCGGGCCGAAGCCGCCGCCCAACGACGGCCCGACGGGGGACGGTCGGCCCAACGCGCTCGCGCCGCTCGCGCCCGCGCCCAGCGCCGCCAGGGCGGCGGTCGCGGCCACACAACAGATCCTCGCTCTCATCGCTTTCGCTCCTTCGCTCGGGTGGGGTTGCGAGGTTCAGTCCGGTCGGCCACCCGGCCGTTACACCGCGCGGGGGGTTTAGATTGGATCGTGATGTCCACCGCCGTGGCCACCGCCACCACCAAGCGCATCACGCTCGTCGCCTGCATCATCGGCTCCGGGATCGCTGTGCTGGACGGGAGCGTGGTCAACGTGGCGCTGCCCACCATCCAGCGCGAGCTCGGTGGCGGGCTGGCGGGACAGCAGTGGGTCTCCAACGCCTACCTGCTCACGCTCTCCTCGCTGATCCTGGTGGGCGGCTCGCTGGGCGACCTGTTCGGCGAGCGGCGCATCTTCGCGCTCGGCGTCGCCGGCTTCGGAGCAGCCTCGCTGCTGTGCGCGCTGGCGCCCACCATCGGCCTGCTGGTGGCGTTCCGCGCACTCGAGGGCGTGGCGGGGGCGCTGCTCATCCCCAGCTCGCTGGCGGTGATCGTGGCCACGTTCCCGGGTGGGGAAGGGGGATCCAAATCCGAGCGCGGCGCGGCGATCGGCACGTGGACCGCGTTCGGGGCGATCGCCGCCGCGCTCGGTCCGCTCGGCGGCGGCATCCTGCTGGGGATCGGCTCGTGGCGGTGGATTTTTCTGATCAACCTGCCGCTGGTGGTCGTGTGCGTGACGCTGATCCTCGCGGTCATCCCGCGCGCCGCCCCGCGCGAGCGCGGCCACGCAATCGATCTGGTAGGCGCGCTGCTGTGCGCGCTCGGGCTCGGCGGGCCGGTGTTCGCGCTGATCGAGCAGCCGCGACTGGGGTGGGGGAGCCCGACCGTGCTGGCTTCGCTGATCGGCGGCGTGCTGCTGTTCGGCGCGTTCCTGCTCTACGAGTGGCGCACCGGGCGCGTCCTGGAGGAATCGCTCGCCGCGTCCTCGACCCACGGTTCGCGCGCCGCCCGCGCCTCGCGCCGCCCGCCGATGCTGCCGCTGTCGCTGTTCGCCCGGCGCAACTTCGCGGTGGGCAACGTGGAGACGTTCGCCATGTACGCCGGTCTGTCGGTGCTGTTCTTCTTCCTCGCGCTCTTTCTCCAGCAGGTGGCCGGCTACTCGCCGCTACGCAGCGGTCTCGCCACGCTGCCGGTGACGCTGGTGATGATGCTGCTCTCGCGCCGCTTCGGGGCGCTTGCCGACCGCTACGGCCCGCGCCTGTTCATGGGCTGCGGCCCGCTCGTCGCCGGCATCGGCCTGCTGACACTGCTGCGGGTGACCGTGCGCGTCGACTACCTCACCGAGGTGCTGCCGGGGCTGTTGATCTTCGCACTGGGGCTGTCGTTGACGGTGGCGCCGCTCACCGCCGCCGTGCTCGCGGGTGTGGAGGAGCGCCAGGCGGGGATCGCCTCGGGCGTCAACAACGCCGTCGCGCGCGTCGCCGGGCTGCTGGGGATCGCCGCGCTCGGCGCGATCGTCGCCGTGCGCTTCTCCACCTCGCTCGACGCCCACCTGGCGGGTGTGCGCCTCACCCCGGCGGCGCAGCAAGCGGTTGCCGAGGCCAAGCGCGTCACGCTCGGGCACCCCTCCGTTGTCGGGCTGCCGCCCTCGCAGGCCCGCGCCGTCACCGCCGCGGCCGACGCCGCTTCGCTCGACAGCTTCCGCGCCGGCATTGCCATCGCCGGCGGGCTCGTGCTGCTCGGCGGCCTGATCGGGGCCGCCGGCATCCAAAACCCGCGCCGTGCGGTCTGCGCCGAGGAGTGCGCCGGCGGCCAGCTGGTCGGCGCCTCTCCCGACGCCGCCGGTTTGCACGAGCACGCGCCGGCAGGTGAGGGGGCGCTCGCGTAGAGCCCTCACCGGGCGTGTTGTTCTTCACGGCCGCCAACCACTTTGGCGCGTCCAACAGCCGGCCAGCGGTGACGGTGGCGCTCAGCGGGCCGACTTGCGAGTCGATACCGGGGTGTGCCGAGCATTCGCGTCACGTTCATCCGCGCACTCGCCACGGTGTGGGCGGTCGTCGGCATATGGACGTTGGCGGTCGCCGTCGGGCCCGCCGCCGCGCCCGCCGCCTCCGCGAAGAAGCCAACCGCCGCCAATTGGGACGGCTCCGAACAGCGGCTGGTGGTGCGCGACGCGGTGATGAGCGACACCGCCGGCAGCTTCGCCGGCGCCGCGCCGCTGAGCGCCGCCGCCGAGAGCGCCGCGCTGGCGGCAATCGCCGGCCGCGAGAGCGTCGCGCCGGTCGCCTTCGACGCCGGCGCGCCGCTCACCGTGGTTCGCTTCGACGCCCTCCTGGTCGATCAGCTGGGGCTCGGCGACGTCGCCCAGCACGTCCAGCAGGTTGCCGCGGCCGCCGGTCTTGCGCCGCCCGCCTACTTCGGCACCGAGGTGGTGGCGCGCTACCTGGGCTTGCGCTACGAGCAGCCGGTGGGTGCGCAGACGCTCGACCTCTACCCCTGGCAGCCGATCACGCGCGCCGAAGCGGCCCACTCGTTCGCGGTCGTGCTGGGCATCGTCGGCGACGCAGCCGCGCAGCCGCCTCCCGCTCCGGCCGGCGAAGGTGGGCAGGCCGGCCAGGCCGCGCCGGCGAGTGAAGGTGGGCAGGCCGGCCAGACGGCGCCGGCGGGTGCAGGTGGGCCGGCGGGCGAAAGTGGGCCTACGGGCGAAGGCGGGTCGGCGGGCGAGGGAAGCCCGCAGGCGCCCTCCGAAGGTCGAACCCGGACGCCGCCCCACCCCGAAAGCTGGGCGCTCGCCAATGCACGCGAAGCGCTGACGGCCTTCTCGCTTCCCGCCTACAACGCCGCTCAGCGCGAGGTGCTGCGGATCGCGGTCTCGAAGATCGGCATGCCGTATGTGTGGGGCGGCACCACCGACAACACCGCCGACGGCCTCGAACACGGCGGCTACGACTGCTCGGGCTTCGCCTGGCGCGTGTACAAGGTCTCCGGTCTGTCGTGGGGCCAACAGATCCTCGGGCGCACCGCCGCCGAACAGGCCGGCGAAATCCCGAGGCGACGGCGCCTGCATCTGCCGGAAGTCGCCGGCGGCGACCTGCTGTTCTTCGGCAGCGCCCGCTTCAGCGCCACCGCCACCAACGCCAACGTGATCCACGAGGCGATCGCGCTCAGCAGCCAGTGGGCGATCAACTCCTCCGGCCAGGGCGTCTACGTGCTGCCGCTCACCTCCGGCTGGCTGCACGAAAGCTTCACGTGGGGGCGGCGGGTGCTTTGAGTGCCTCGCCCCTTGCCAACGCCAACCAAACATCAACAGCAAATATGTTGTCACGAAATGGTTGGTGCGTCTGCGCTGCTGTCATGCTCCACCGATGAGCGCTTCCGCGGCGCCGCGCCGTGCGTCTCCCGCCACGCGCCGCGCCACCGACGACGATCTGCCGGCTCTCGCGCAGATGTTGGCGCGGGCATTCTTCGACGACCCGGTGGCGATCTGGACGTGCCGCTCGGAGCGCCTGCGCCCGCGCGTGCTCGAACGGTTCCAGGCCGCGCGCCTGCGCCACCTGCTGGGCGACAGCGAGATCTGGACGACGCCTTCGCTCACCAGCGCCGCGCTGTGGGCGCCGCCCAAGCGCTGGCGCACGACCCCCCGCCAAGACCTCGAGATCGCGCGCATCTCGCTGATGCACCCCCGGATGCTCGTGCGCGCTCCCCTGATCGGCGCCGGCTTCATCGGGATGGAGCGCAAACATCCCCACCAGCCGCCCCACTGGTATCTGGCGGTGCTCGGCACCGACCCCTCCGCGCAGGGGCAGGGTCTCGGCTCGGCCGTGCTGCGCCCGGTGTTGGAGCAGTGCGACGCCGACGGCGTGGGCGCCTACCTGGAGTCCTCCAAGGAGCGCAACATCGGCTTCTACGCCCGTCACGGCTTCCGCGTCACCGCGGAGCTGCGCATGCCGCGCGGGCCGAAGCTGTGGGCGATGTGGCGCGAGCCGCGCGGCTGAGCAACGGGCCCACACGCACCGCCGCGAAGGGCCAACGACACACGCTGCAACCGGACCGCATGGGACGCCGTATCGCAGGGGGGTGGAGCGCCGGGCCGCGCCCGGGCGGACCCCGGGAGACGCGCCGGCCGGCGCATTCCATAAAGTGTGTACCGCATGCGAGTCACCGCCAAGGCCGACTACGCCGTACGGGCCACGGTGGAGTTGGCAGCCGCCAGCTCCGAATCGCCCCGCAAGGTCGATGAGGTCGCCCAGGCCCAGGGCATCCCCCTGTCGTTCCTGGAGAACATCCTCACGCAGCTGCGCTCCGCCGGGATCGTGCGCAGCCAGCGTGGGCCGGAGGGCGGCTACTGGCTGGCGCACCCCGCCGCCGAGGTGACGCTCGCCGACGTCATCCGCGCCGTGGAGGGCCCGCTCGTGGGCGTGCGCGGCCAGCCGCCCGAGGAGATCTCCTACAGCGGCTCCGCCGAGTCGCTGCAGCAGGTGTGGGTGGCGCTGCGCGCCAACCTGCGCAAGGTGCTGGAGCACGTCACGCTCGCCGACGTCGCCGCCGGCAAGCTGCCCAAGGACGTGATCGCGCTCACTCGCCAGGACGACGCCTGGCAGGTGCGCTGACCGACCGCGCGCCGGCGCGGGCGCCCGCTGAGCCGCCGGTTCGATGCAGCAGGCAGGTGGGCGTGGCAGGGTCGGGATCTGAAGCGGCGTCGAGCTGTTTGGCCAAACCGCCAATCACGCCCAAAAACGGCCTCCTTCGGGTAAACTACGACTCTACGCGCCGCGGCAGCGCTGCCGCGCGGGTGGTTTGCGCGGAGTCCGGGACGCCGCTCGCGAACCGCTCCCCTTCTCGATAAAAACCCAAAAGGAGCCCCCTTCGATGTCAGCCACATCCGTCGCCGATACCACCGAGGCAGCCGAGGCCGCCGTAGAGGCGATCACCAGCGCTGCCAACAAGGAGGCCACCTTTTCGCTGGCCCTCTCCCAGGACCAGAAGGACCTGCGCGAATGGGTGCACGGCTTCGCCGCCGACGTCGTCCGTCCCGCGGCGCACGAGTGGGACGAGAAGGAGTCCACGCCGTGGCCGATCATCCAGGAGGCCGCCAAGATCGGGCTGTACGGCTTCGAAGGGCTCGCCCAGTTCTTTGCCGACCCCACCGGGCTGACGCTGCCGATCGTCAACGAGGAGCTGTTCTGGGGCGACGCCGGCATCGGCATGTCGATCATGGGCACCGCGCTCGCCGTGGCCGCGATCTTCGGGCAGGGCAGCGGCGAGCAGATCGGCGAGTGGATCCCGCGCTGCTTCGGCACCGTCGACGACCTCAAGGTCGCCGCCTTCTGCGCATCGGAGCCCAACGCCGGCTCCGACGTCTCCGGCGTGCGCACCCGCGCCAAGTTCGACGAAGCCGCGGGCGAGTGGGTGCTCAACGGTCAGAAGGCGTGGGCCACCAACGGCGGCATCTCCGACGTGCACGTGGTGATCGCCACCGTCGATCCCACGCTCGGCTCCAAAGGCCACGCGGCGTTCGTGGTGCCGATGAGCGAAACCAAGGGCATCTCTCAGGGCGCCAAGGTCTCCAAGCACGGTCTGCGTGCCTCCCACACCGCCGACGTCTACCTCGACGACTGCCGCGTCCCCGCCGGTTACGTGCTGGGCGGCAAGGACAAGCTCGACGAGCGTCTCGCCCGTGTGCGCGAGGGCAAGAAAGGCAAGTCGCAGGCGGCGATGCAAACGTTCGAGGCCTCCCGTCCCACCGTCGGCTCGCAGGCGCTCGGCATCGCTCGCGCCGCCTACGAGTACGCGCTGGAGTACGCCAAGGAGCGCGAGCAATTCGGCCGCAAGATCATCGAGAACCAGTCGATCGCCTTCACGCTCGCGCGAATGAAGCTCGAGATCGACGCCGCCCGCCTGTTGGTGTGGCGCGCGTCGTGGATGGGCCGCAACCAGGTGCCGTTCGAGAACGCCGAGGGCTCCATGTCCAAGCTCAAGTCCGGCGAGGTCGCCGTGTGGGTGACCGAGCGCGCCATCCAGATCCTCGGCGGCAACGGCTACACGCGCGAGTTCCCGGTCGAGCGCTGGCACCGCGACGCCAAGATCTACGACATCTTCGAGGGCACCGCCGAGATCCAGCAGCTCGTGATCGCGCGCGCGATCTCGGGGATGCACATTCGGTAGGGCGGGCACCGTCCTCTGAAGGGACACCGTGAGGCCGTATGGGGCGTCGCGCAGGCGCGCCGCTGCGCTTGACATCTGCGTAGCAGGGTGTTACGGTAGTTGACAGGTCGGTCTCCTGTTGTGGGGGCTGGTGTACATAGGGTCTGGTTGGGGTCATGCCGCTGTGTGGTTGACGTCAAGCGCTCGCAGGGTCTTCAGGT
>DATMLP010000011.1:0-147020 GCA_035570415.1 Solirubrobacteraceae bacterium
AGCCTCAGGGCACAGAAGGCGGCCGCGCGGGAAGCCGGGCGTACGCCAGCGCACACCGGAGGGTCGGGCGCGACGGCGCAGAAGCCCGAGCACGAAGCCAGGGCGAAGAAGGAAAGGCAGACCAAGGACTCCAAGCCCAAGCACAAAGAGAGTTCGCGTGAGCAGGCGGAATCGAAGCATCAGCGCAACCGCGAACGTGCCGAAGAAGCACGCGAAGTGAAGCGCGCCGAACGCGAAGCCGCTCGCTCGAAAACCGACGAAGAACGGCGCTCGCGCGAAGCGCTTCCGGCTGCGCAGTAGCGGAGCGAAGCGCTGCCCTAGACTCCCGCCCATGGCGCTCATCCACACCTGCTACCGCATCACCGACATCGACCGCTCGGTCGCCTTCTACCAGGCGCTCGGCTTCCAGGAGATAGGGCGCATCCCGATCCGCGACGAGGCCGTCAACGTGTTCATGAACCAGCCCGGCGACGGCGACATGCCGCGGCTGGAGCTGACCCATAACTTCGGCGTCGACTCCTACGAGCTCGGCACCGGCTATGGGCACATCGCGATCACCACCCCCGACCTCGACGCCCTGCTCGCCACGCTGGCCGAGCAGGGCATCCAGCCGGAGAAGCCGCCCTACTCGGTGCGCGAGGGCGGCTCGCGGCTGTGCTTCGTCAAAGATCCCGACGGATATCGGGTGGAGATCCTGGAGATGGGCTGAATGCCCAGCTATACAGCCGCGGGAACAGTCCACGGCGAGCACCGCTGGGACTTCGTGTTCGCGGCGCTGTATGACCGGATCATGCGTCGTGGCGAGGACCGCACCATGCGCGAACGCCGCGGTGAGCTCCTCGCGAAGGCGCGTGGCCGCACGCTCGAGATCGGCGCGGGCACGGGCGCCAACATCCCTTACTACCCGGACGCCGTGGAGGAGGTGGCCCTAGCCGAGCCGTTCGAGCCGATGCGCCGTCAGCTGGAGCGCAAGCTGAGGCAGAGCGGCAAGTCGGCCAGCATCCTGGACGCATCGGCCGAAACGCTTCCGTTGGATGACGAGTCGGTCGACACGGTCGTCTCGACGCTCGTGCTGTGCACCGTCGACTTTCCCGATCGCGCGCTGGCCGAGATCGCACGCGTCCTGCGCCCGGGCGGACAGCTCCTGTTCATCGAGCACGTCCGCTCGCACTCGTCCCGTGCCGCCCGCTGGCAGGACCGTCTGGAGACCCCGTGGCGCCACTTCGCCGCAGGCTGTCGCTGCAACCGCGACACCGTCAGCTCGATCGCCGCCGCGGGCTTTACGACCGAGCATGATGACGCCCAGTGGAAGGGCGTGCCGCCGATCGTCGCCTCGATCGTGATCGGGCGTGCGGTCAAGCAGTCAGCCAGATAATCGACGGCGTCGTCGGGATCTCGACCGACCGCGAGTGCCGTCCCCGAGCAGACTCATGCCAGTCATGTGCTACATTGCGACGCACTATGGCTGCCAGGCCTCGGCTTCGCGCTCCCGAGACGGTCGGAGTTCGCGATCTGCGTCAGAACCTGAGCCGCTACTTGGAGCGTGTCAAGGAAGGCGAGACGCTGACGGTAACGGAGCGAGGACACGAGGTCGCTCGGCTTGTGCCCTCGCGTGACGCAATCGACCCTCGCTATCTGGAACTCGCCGAACAGTACGGAGCAACGATTCCGACGAAGAGCCTGCTTGAGGCCATCGACAGCCTTCCGCCGGGGCGCGGTCATCCCGCGGGGACTACTGATGCTTTTCTCGCCGAGAGTCGTCGCGAGTCGTTCTGATTAGGGGTGAGTGCCCTCTATCGACGAGACGATCCTCGCGGCCGCGGAGACCATTGCTCCGTCGGTGGTCAGGACGCTCGACGCCATCCACCTCGCCACCGCCATCCGTCTCGTCGGCGCAGGACAGCTGGATGCGCTGATGACCTACGACAAACAACTGGCAGACGGCGCACGCGAGCACGGCATCATGGTGCTCTCGCCGAGCTGACGCCGCACGAGCCCCGCAAAGCGAGGTGTCATCCGCCGCGAATCGCTAGCCTCGTCCCCATGGAACTCGGCCTCGCCACCTTCGCCGACGTGCCGCTCGGCGCCGAGCCGCCGCAGGTGGCGCAACGGCTGCGGGAGCTGCTGGAGGAGATCGAGCTGGCCGATCGGCTGGGGCTGGAGGTGTTCGGACTGGGCGAGCACCACCGGCCCGACTACGCGGTGTCGGTGCCGCCGATCGCGCTGGCGGCGGCAGCCGCGCGCACCGAGCGGATCCGGTTGAGCAGCGCCGTCACCGTGCTCAGCTCCTCCGACCCGGTGCGGGTGTTTGAAGACTTCGCCACGCTCGACCTGATCTCCGGGGGGCGCGCGGAGATCATGGCGGGGCGGGGGTCGTTCACCGAGTCGTTCCCCCTGTTCGGGCTCAACCTCGACGACTACGACGAGCTGTTCGCCGAGAAGCTGGAGCTGCTGCTGGCGCTGCGCTCCTCCGAGCGCGTCAACTGGTCGGGGCGCCACCGGCCGGCGCTGGAGGACGCAGTGGTGTATCCGCGGCCGCTGCAGCACCCGCTGCCGGTGTGGATCGCGGTCGGCGGCACGCCCGCCTCGGTGGCACGCGCGGGGCTGCTGGGGCTGCCGCTGATGATCGCCATCATCGGCGGCCCGCCCGCGCGGTTCGCGCCGCTGGTGGAGCTCTACCGGCAGGCGGTCGCGCAGGGCGCCGCCGCCGCCGGCCCGGGCCCGGCGGACTCTGACGACGCCGACGCGCGGGACGCGATCGCCGCTCCCACCCCCGGCCCGGCGGGGCCCGCGGTGGGGATCAACTCGCACACCTATGTGGCGGCCACCTCCCAGCGGGCGCGCGACGAGTTCTTCCCGGCCTACTCGCAGGTGATGAATCGCATCGGGCGCGAGCGCGGCTGGCCGCCGATGGCGCGGGCGCAGTTCGACGCCGCGTGCGGGCCGGACGGGCATCTGCTGGTGGGCACCGCCGAGGAGGTGGCGGAGAAGATCGTCGCCGAGCACGCGCTGTTCAGCCACGATCGCTTCCTCGCGCACATCAGCATCGGCACGCTGCCGCACGCCAAGGCCATGCACGCCATCGAGCTGTTCGGCACCGAGGTCGCACCGGCGGTGCGCGCGGCGCTTGCACCGGCCGCCGCCGCGCCTTGAGGCGGGGGCACGGGCCGCCGGCACGCTACGCTTTCGCCGAGCGATGGCTGACACCGGCAAGATCGCCAAGAACCTCGAGCGCTTCGCGCAGGCGGTGGCGGCGCACGACCGCGAGAACCCCACCCACACCGCGCACGGCATCGGCTTGGCGCACTTCGACATGGAGCGGTTGGGGTTCGAGGAGGGCGAGGAGATCCTGCCGGGCATCACGATTCACGCCGACAGCGGCGTCACCGGCAACTTCCGCGTGCTGTGCGACGGGCAGCACGACCAGGAGCGCGAGGAGTCGGAGGCGGAGGTGGTGGAGGCCGTCGCCACCCGTGCGGTTCCCGCCGCCGCGCCCGCCGGCCCGGCGGCACCTGGCGAGCCCCGGTTTCGGCCGTTCGGCGAGTAGGCCGCCAATACTCTCTTCGATCAGCAGGCCAACCAGCCTGGTTGGCGTGCGAAAAGAATGCATCAACGCGCGGGGATCGGCGCCGCCACGCCGGCGCGCTGGGCGATCGAGCGCACCAGCCGCTCGATCGTCGGGCACTCGATCCCGTGACGGGCCGCCGCGCGCAGCACCGCACCGGGGATCGCGTCCAGCTCGGGGGGGCGACCGGCGGCGATGTCGCGCTGCATCGAGCTGCCCAGCGTGGGGTGCGCCGCCGTCAGTTCGCCCAGCGGGTCGGTCTCGGGAATCGTGGCGCCCTCGGCGGCCGCCACCGCGCAGCCCTCTCTGATCGCACCCTCGAGATCCGTGCGCAGCTCGGGCGTGGCGAGGATCTCGCCGAGCAGGCGGTTGTATGCGCTGGTGGTGCACGCCAGCGCGTTCAGCCGCACCAGCTTGCCCCACATCACCTGCGCCTCGGAGCGCTCCACGCGGGCCGGGATCCCGGCCGCCTGCAGCGCGTCCGCCAGCGCCCGCATCCCCGCCTGCGCGGAGGCCATGTCGATGCGCAGGAAGCGGCTCGTGTGCACCACCACGCCCGGCTCGGGCCGGTCGGCCTCGACGCGAATCGTGCCCGCCACCACCGTGTCCTCGCCGAAACGCGCGCGCAGCACCGGCAGGTGGTCGAGGCCGTTGAGCAGCGGCAGCACCAGGCGCGGCGGGGCCACCACCCGCTCCAGCGCGGCCTGCAGGCCGGTGGCCTTGGTGGCGACGACCAGCGCGTCCACCTCCTCCTCCAGCCGCGCATGCGCGGCGGGGTGGGCCACCCACTCGCCGAGCAGCACCGAGCGCACGCGCAAACCGCGGGCCGCGATCAGCTCGGCGGTGGGCTCGCGGGCGATCACCGTCACCGGGGTGCCGGCGCGGTCCAATGCGCCGGCCACCAAACCGCCCACGCCGCCGGGGCCGAGCACGGCGATCCTCATGCAGGGTCCACCAGCACGCCGGGGTTCATGATGCCGTGCGGGTCCACCGCGGCTTTGGCGCCGCGCAGCGCGGCCGCAAACGGGTCGGGGCGCTGGCGGTCATACCAGGGGCGGTGGTCGCGGCCGACGGCGTGGTGGTGGGTGATGGTGCCGCCGGCCTCCAGAATGGCGTCGGACACGGCGCGCTTGATCTGCGCCCACTGCTCCAGCTCCTCGCCGCGGCGGCCTTTGGCGAGCACCGTGTAGTAGGGCGCCACGCCGTCGGGGTACACGTGGGTGAAACGGCACGACACGCCGCCCGGCTGGGCGCCCACCTCGCGCAGCGCCTGCTCCGCAGCCGCCGTCACCCGCTCGTGGAAGGCGGGGAAGCGCTCCCAGGTGATGGCCGTCTCGAACGTCTCGCTGATCGCGCCGATCGCCACCAGCGCGTCGCGCAAATAGGGGGCGCGCAGAAACGCTTCGCGCCACGCGCCCACCGCGTCGGGTTGGGTGCCGGCGCCGCCCGCGCCGCCCTCCGTGCCGGCGCCGCCCGACCCCGACCCCTCCCGCGCTTGCCCGCCGTGCTCGCGGCAGATCTCGAGCGCCCGCTCCAGCGCGGCGTCGACGGGGTGGTCGGTGGACTCGAAGCCCAGTACCAGCAGCGCGTGGGTGCCGTCGCCGGCCAGCGTGATCCGCGCCTCGCGCGCGTCGATCAGACGGCAGTTGGCGGGGTGCAGTCCCGACTGCGCCAATGCCCGCACGCACTCGGCGCCGCGGGCGAAGTCGGCGAAGCGTACGCCCGCCGAGGCGCGGTGGGAGGGCGGGGGTTGCACGCGCACCCACACGTCCGTGATCACCCCCAGTGTGCCCTCCGAGCCGGCCAGCATCCGGTCGGGGCTGACACCGGCGCCCGAGCCGGGTAGGCGGCGCGAACACCACTCGCCGGTGGGCGCGATCGCGCGCACCGACTCCACCATGTCCTCGATGTGGGTCCACACGGTGGCGAAGTGGCCGGCCGCGCGCGTTGCCACCCAGCCGCCCAGCGTGGACAGCTCGAACGACTGGGGGAAGTGGCGCAGCGTCAGCCCGTGCTCGCCCAGCTGGCGCTCCAGGGCGGGGCCGGTGGCGCCGGCCTGGATGCGCGCCGCGCGCGACACCGCGTCGACCTCCAGCACCCGGTGAAGCGCGCCGAGGTCGAGCGTCACCGCGCCGTTGTAGGAGGCGTCCACCTCGGGGCGCACACCCCCCACCACGCTGGTGCCACCGCCGTAGGGGATGGCGGCCACGCGCTGCGCCGAGCACCACTCCAGCACCCGTTCGATCTCGCGCTCCTGGCGCGGGTACGCGACGAAGTCGGGGGCGTGGCGGAAGTCGCCGCGAAAGCCCCGTACCACGTCGGCGTAGGAGCGCCCCCACGCGTGCTCCGCGCGCGTGTGCGCGTCGTCGCGGCAGATCTCCGCCAGCGCAGGTGGCACCGCCACGCGGGGGGCGGGCAGACGCGCGTCGGCGAGCGCCACCGGGTCCTCGACCTCGACCTCGCCCAACCCCAGGTGTGTTGCGAGGCCGGCGGCGGCCTCGCGCACCTGCGCGGGGGAGAAGCGCTGATCCTCATAGCCCCAGCCCCAGTGGTTGCGTCGGCGCGCCTGCACGGAGGCGAGTCTACGCGGCGCTCATGCACGGAGGGCGGGTGTACGCGTGCGGGGCCGCGCCGACCCGCGCTAGCCTCACCCGGCGCCATGCACGTCGGTTTCAACCTCATCTACCTCGTACCCGGCGACACCGGGGGGATGGAGGTGTATGCGCGCGAGCTGCTCCCCGCGCTGGTGGCGGCCGCGGGTGGGCGGGATGATGTCCGCTTCACCGCGTTTGTCTCGCGCGAGGGAGCCGCGGCGCAAGACGGCCCGTGGGGGCAGTTGCTGCCGGCGGTGACGGTGCCGGTGAACGCCCGCCGCCGCGAGCAGTGGGTGCTGGGCGAGCAGACGCTGCTGCCGGCGCTGGCGATGCGCGCGGGCTGCGACGTGGTGCACAGTTTTGCCTCCACCGCGCCCGTGTGGGGGCGCTTCCGGCGGGTGCTGACCGTGCACGATTTGATCTACGCCCGCTTTCCCGACGCCCACCCCGGCTTGCGCGACCGCGGCATGCGCGTGCTGGTGCCGCTGGGCGCCCGTCGCTCGACACGCGTGATCGCGATCTCGCAGTCCACCCGCCGCGACCTCGTCGAGCTGCTGCACCTGCCGCCGGAGCGGATCGACGTGGTGGCGCAGGGTCTCGGCGCGGTGCGCCGCGTGCAGGGGCTGTCGGCCGTCGACACCCGCGCGCGCTTTGCGCTGGGCGAGCGGCGGGTGCTGCTGACGCTGTCGGCCAAGCGCCCCCACAAGAACCTGTTGGCGCTGATCGGCGCGCTGGCGCGGATCCCCGCCGAGCGCCGGCCGCTGCTGGTGGCGCCCGGCTACCCGACCTGGCACGAGACGGAGCTGCGCGCACTCGCGGCCGAGCTCGAGGTCGACGGCGACGTGCGTTTCGAGGGTTGGTTGGGGGAGGAGGAGATGGAGGGGTTGTGGGCCCTCGCCGACGCCTTCGTATACCCCTCCCTCTACGAGGGGTTTGGGCTGCCGGTGCTGGAGGCGATGGCCCGCGGCGTGCCGGTCGCCTGCGCCGACACCTCCTCGCTCCCCGAGGTTGCCGGCGACGCGGCGCTGCTGTTCGACCCCCGCTCTGAAGCCGCCATCGCGCAGGCCGTCGAGCGGCTGCTCGGCGACCCCGCGCTCGCGGCCTCCCTGCGCGAGCGGGGCCTCGCGCGGGCGGGCGAGTTCAGCTGGGAGCGCACCGCGCGGCTGACGCTCGACTGCTACTCGCGGGCATTGGAGTCCCCACCCGCCCCGCGCTCGTAGCTGGCCAGCACCGCGCGCAGCGAGGACTCCAGCGACAAACGCCGCGCGTTGCGCGCAAACCACTCGGCGGTGCTTTCGCGCATCGCCATCCCCGCCTCGTGCACGCGCACGATCGCCGCGGCGATCGCCTCGGGGTCGGCGGTGGGGGCGACCACGCCGTTGACGCCCTCCTCCACCAGCTCCACCGCGGCGTTGTCCTCGCCGGCGACCACCACGCTGGGGGCGGCGCGGGCGGCGGCCTCGATCACCACCATGCCGTATCCCTCGCGGCTGGAGGTGGACAGCATGCACATCGCGTGGCCCAGCGCCGCGTCGATCCGAGCGGCGTCCACAAACCCGGGGGCGGTCGCGATCGCGTCCACGCCGTGCTCCGCGATTGCACGCGCCAGCGCGTCGCGCTCGGGACCGTCGCCGTAGAACTCGCCGCGCAACGCTGGCTCGGCCACACGGGGTCGGCGCGACGGAGCGTCGTCGGCAGGCGCCGGCTCGATCGCCTCCGCCGGGGCCGAGTCGGCGATGTGCCGCGCGGCGATCGCAAACGCGGCCACCGCCAGCGGCGCGCGCTTCTCGGGGATCAGCCGCCCGGCGAACACCACCAGCGGCTCCGCGGGGCGGGCGACCGGAGGCTCCAGCGAGCCGGCGTACTCGCCCTCCAGCACCGTCGGCTGCCCGCGCAGCCCCTCGGCCACCAGCCGGCGCGCGTGCAGGCGCGAGAAGCAGAAGGCGCGCTGCGGCAGGCGCGCGCACAGCAGCTGCACCGCGTACCCCACCGCGCCGGCCACGCCGCCGAGGTAGTCGCGCCAGTAGGAGCGGCTCCACACCTCGTGCCAGTCCACCACCAGGCCGTAGCGGCCCAGCGGCCGTGCGGCGCCGGCTGCGAGCAGCGAGAAGTAGGGGAACGAGCAGGTGTGCACCACCTCGTAGCGGCGGCCGCGTCGCAGCAGGTGCCACAGCACCCCTAGCCCGAACACCAGCGGCGGCAAGATCTTGCGGCGGCCGTCGGCGGTGTACAGCGCCAGTTTCGGGCCCACCGCCACCACCTCCACGCCGTCCACCCGCGGCGGCCCCTCCGCGCGCGGCCACTGGCGCAGCGTCAGGTAGGTGATTTCGTGGCCCTCCTTCGCCAGACGCTCGGCGAGGTTGCGATACCAGCGCTCGGCGCCCCCCACCGTGCAGGGGAAGAGGCAGTCGTACACCAAACAGATGCGCATCGCGCAGAAGAGTGCCAGAGGTCGAGGCCGAGCCTCGGGTGGTGTCGTACTTTGCGAGCGCCAACCAACGGGGGACAACAAATGTGTTGTCGCAAAATGGTTGGCGTCCGAAAAGCAACACAAACTGATCCAGCACCGAGGCGCGGCGAGGAGCGCGCCAGCAGCCTTGCGGATCCGGACATGGGCTGCGGTAGCATCCCTCGACAGCGTTCCCCCGCCACTTTCCGCCCCCGCGCGCGTTATAACCGCATGACTGCACTCCGGCCGCCGCCTCCGGCGGGCGCAGGGCGGGTTTTCACGCAATGAGCACAGTCGAGCAGACAAGGCCCATCCTCCCCGCCGACATTGCCGGGCGCCCGCCCGAGGAGCCGCGGACGCTGACGGTGTCGGTGGTGATCCCCTGCCTCAACGAGGCCGAGAACATCGAGCGGTGCGTGAGCACCGCGCGCGAGGTGCTGGAACGCACCGGCATCGACGGCGAGGTGCTGGTGGTGGACAACGCCTCCGAGGACGACTCCGCCGCGCTCGCCACCGCCGCCGGGGCGCGCGTGGTGCACGAAGCGCGGCGCGGCTACGGCAGCGCCTACCTCGCCGGGTTCGCGGCCGCGCGCGGGCGCTACATCGTGATGGCCGACGCCGATCTCACCTACGACTTCGCCGAGATCCCCCGTTTCGTCGCCGAGCTGGACGGCGGCGCGGAGCTGGTGATGGGCGACCGCATGGACAACATCCAGCCGGGCGCCATGCCGTGGCTGCACCGCTACATCGGCAACCCGCTGCTGACGGGACTGCTCAACCTGTTCTTCGACACCGGCGTCAAGGACGCCCACTGCGGGATGCGCGCGCTGCGCGCCGACGTGCTGCCGCGCCTGGACCTGCGTACCACCGGCATGGAGTTCGCCTCCGAGATGGTGATCCGCGCCGCCAAGGCCAATCTGAAGATCGCCGAGTTCCCGATCGAATACCACCCCCGCGGGGGCGAGTCGAAGCTGTCGAGCTTCCGCGACGGCTGGCGCCACCTGCGCTTCCTGCTGGTGCACTCCCCCAACCATCTGTTCATCCTCCCCGGCGCCGTGCTCGCCGGCCTCGGCACGCTGATCGTGGCGCTGGTGGGCGGCGGCCTCGACCTGTTCGGCCGCTCGTGGGGCATCCACGCGCTGATCGGCGGCGCGCTGCTGATGGTGGTCGGCACCCAGGTGCTGGCGCTCGGTCTCTGCGCCCACGCCTACGGCACCTATTTCATGGGCGAGCGCGACCCGTGGTTTGACCGTATGCGCGCGCGCTTCCGGCTCGAGCACGGGTTGTTGCTGGGCGGCGCGTTCGTGCTCGTCGGCTTCGCGCTGGGCGCGGTGATCGTCGCCACCTGGATCTCCAACGGTTTTGGCTCTCTCGCCGACGAACACATGGCGGTGGTGGCCGCCACGCTCGTGATCGTGGGGATCCAGATCTTCTTCTCGTCGTTCCTGCTCAGCATCCTGGGTCTCCGCCGCCGGTGAGCGCCACCACACCGGCGCGCGCTCAAGGGGAGACACAGGCTCCTGCCCACGACGGCACGCCGGCACACCCCGAGCGGCTGGGCGGCGCGCGTACGGTGTGGTGGTCGGCGGCCGCCGCCGGCGTGGTGGTGCTGGGCCTGCTGCTGTGGCAGCTGTTGATCCCGCGCCCGTTTTACACCGGCACCAACAGTGTCGGCGTGCGCAGCGTGGTGGCCAACCTCAACGTCGGCCAGAAGCTGTGCGTGCCCGACCTGCAGCTGCCCGCCGACACCGGCCGCGTGCAGCTCGCGGTGTTCGCGCACCGCCCGCAGTTCACCGCCACGCTCAGCGTGATCGCCGCCGGACGCACGGTCTCCTCGAGGATGACCGGCGTCCCCGGCCCCGGCTCGCTGGTGTATGCCAACGCGCCGATCCCCACCACGCCGGCGGCGCCCACGTCGGTGCCCGCCACCGTGTGCATCGCGCCCCGCGACGGGCCGATCGAACTGGGCGGCATGATCGGGCTGCAGGCCAACCAGGTGCCCGCCCGCCTCGACGGCGCGCCGTGGGGCAACCGCATCGGCGTGTGGTTTCTGCCGGCCGCCGGTGTGCAGCGCTCGGTGATCGCATCGGCCGGCGCGATCTTCACGCGCGCGGCGCTGTTCCGCCCCGGGATCGTCGGGCCGTGGACCTATCCGTTTTTGCTGTTGTGCCTGCTGCCGCTGTGCTGGGCGCTGGCGCTGCTGGCGCTCGCCCGCGCCGCCGCCCACCGCCCGCTGCGCCTGCTGGGGCGCCCCATGCGTTTGGGGGCGGCGGTGTTTTTGGTGGCGTTCCTCAACGCCGCCTCGTGGGCGTTGATCACGCCGGCGTTCGACGCGCCCGACGAGCCGTCGCACTTCTCCTACGCGCAGTATTTCGCCGAAACCGGCCACGCGCCGTCGCACAACCCCAACGGCAAGCCCGAATACTCGACCGACGAGGCGATGGGTATGAACGCCGTCAACGTCTACTCGCAGGTGGCGCTCCCCGACGGACGCCCCCCGTGGTCGCTCGCCACCGAGCGCGCCTGGGAGCACGAACAGGCGGTGGTGCCCCACCCGGCAGACAACGGCGGCGGCGCCACGGTGGCCGCCTCGCCCCACCAGCCCGCCTACTACGCGCTGCTGGCGCCCGCCTATTTGGCGGTCGGCTCGCAGTCCACCTTCTCGCAGCTCACCGCCATGCGGCTGATGTCGGCGCTGCTGGGGGCGATCGTGGCGCTGTGCGCGTTCGGGGTGGTGCGCGAGGTGCTGCCGCGCCACCCCGCCGCGGCGGTCGCCGCCGGCCTGCTGGTGGCGTTTCAGCCAATGTTCGGTTTCATCTCGGGCGCCGTCAACAACGACAACGGCGTCAACGCGCTGGCGGCGATCTCGCTGTACCTGACGATCCGTGCGCTGCGGCGCGGACTCACCTGGCGCACCGGCTTGGCGCTGGCGCTGGCGCTGGCGTTTACGCCGCTGATGAAGGAGACCGGCTACGAGATCTACCCGGCGGTGGCGGTGGGCCTGCTGGGGATCCTCTGGCGCAGTCTGGCGCCCGCCGGCCGGCGTGGCGAGCCGCTCGCCAGCGCGCGCAACTGGGCGCTCACCAACTGGCGCAACTGGGCGGCGATCGCGGCGGGGCTGGTGGCGGTGCGCGTGGTGTGGAGTGCGCTGCAGCCGGTGTTCTACCCGCCCGTCGCCGGCCAGCCCGCCGGCAGCGGCGGGATCGTGGCGAGCGGAGCGCTCACGCTCGCCGAGCAGATGCCGGGGCGTTTCCTCGTCTACCTGTGGGAGCTGTTTCTGCCGCGACTGGGCTTCATGGGCCCGCTGTTTCCGCCGGGGTGGCCGTTCAAGCAGATCTACGTGGAACGCGGCTGGGGAGCGTTTGGCTGGTACACGTGGGAGTTCCCCAATTGGGTGTACACCGCCATCGTCCTGGCGATGGCGATCGTCGCGCTGCTGGCGCTGTCCACCGCCCTGCGCGAGCGGCGGGCGCTGCTGAAGCGCGTGTTCGAGGTGGCGGTGATCGCGCTGTTCCCGATCGGCGTACTGGTCGCCGTGGAGGCCGCCTTCTTCGCGCCCGACGGCGGGCGCACGGTGGTGGCCGAACAGGGCCGCTACATCTTCCCGGCGATCGCCGCGATCGCCGCGATCGCCGTCGCCGGCACGTTCGGACTCGGCCGCCGTTTGCACCTGCCGCTGGTGACGGTGCTGGTGGTGGCGATGATCGGCCTCAGTTACGCCGCGCAGTGGCTGACGCTGTCGAGCGCGTTCACCTGACGGTGGCAAAGCCCAAACGCACGCAGGAGGACCACTGGCAGCCCGTCTTCTACGAGACGGCTCGCGGGGAGCGTCCGGCGTGGGACTTCCTCACTGGCAAGAAGACGCCGATCGATGTTCGGATCGAGCTGCTGACGACCGTGAGGGCAGTGCTTCAGGTTGGGCCGACGAGGTTCCCTACCGCGACGCAGCGTTGGCGTCTGATGCACAAGCCAGCCAACAAGAAGGAGGTCGATCTCAGCGGTATCTGCGAGGCGCGGGACAAGCACTCCAACAAGCTCTACCGGCTGTTTTGCGTGATCGACCGAGACGCACCGGCACACGGGCTCGCGCTGCCCTCGCTCGTGCTGCTTGGCGGCTTCGTCAAGCCGGCGCGAACAGAGGCGCCACAGTCGGAGTACCGGCGGATCGACCGCTACCGCGGGGACTATCAGGCGACGCACCGCGTGGCGCTCGGACGCGATGGTGCCGGGTGGTGGCCGGATGTTGGCACCGATATGTCGTAGCTTTTATGCTACGATCCGTTCTCCCAACCTGAGGTGACCCGAGCTATGCACAAGTCCAAGGAAAGCGCCGTCTTCGCCGAACTGCTCGCCGAGAGCCTCCCGACCGCCGAGGATCGCGCCGCTCACGAGCGCGAGGTCGCAAAGCTGGTCGCGTTCGCCGAGCTGCTGATCGCCCTGGACGAGGTTCGCGCGGGCAGCAAGGTCTCCAAGGCCGAGTTGGCGCGTCGAGTCGGAGTCAAGCCCTCTGTGATCTCGCGTCTACTGGACGGCAAGGGCCGCAACGTGCAGTTGGACACCGTCGCCGACGTCGCCGACGCACTCGACGTCTACATCGAGATGCGCGTACGCCCGCAGCCGAAGGGCAAACGGGCACGACACGCTCCGATCGAAGTCCTGGCCGCGTAAAGCGCACAGCCCTTCACCCCGCCGATCACACCCGCGCCAGCTCGCGCTCGCGCAGCGCGTGGCGCAAACCGGCTTCCACCTCGTCGGTGGCGCGATCCCACGTGTGGGAGGCGACGAACTCGATGCCTTCGCGCGAGCGGCGCTCCCACAGCGCGCGGTCGGCCAGCAGCCGCTCCATCGCGTCGGCCAGCCGTTGGGGGTTGAGCGACGCCAGTTCCAGCGGGCCGCCGTCGTCGCCGAAGATCGACTCGGCGCTGACGCCCGCCAGCTCCACGCACGGCAGGCCGCACGCCAACATCTCTTTGGGCATCAGCGAGAAGTTGGTGAGCGACAAACACAAACCCACCGTGGCCTCCGAGTACAAGCGCGCCAGCTGCGGGGGCGACAGCACGCCGATGTGCTCGTAGGGGAACGCCGCGTGCAACGGCTTGTCGGTGCCAAACAGCACCACGCGCACGTCGGGGCGGCGGCGCTTGAGCTCCGCCAGCGCCATCAGCCCGATCGGCACCGCGCGCCGGGGGGTGGCGTGGCGGGCGTAGTAGATCACCGTGTCGCCGCGGCGCCCCACCGCCAGCGGCCGGTAGGTGTCGTGCTCCACACCCAGCTGAAACGCGTCGGCGGAAACGTCGTAGCGCTCGATCAAGAGGTCGCGCAGCCATGGACTGGCGGCGACGCAGTGCAACCCGTGGCGGTAGGTGTCGGCCGCCAGCAGCTGCTCGGTGGACACGGCGTAAAACTCGGGCTCGTGGTCGTTCACCACGTACGCGCGCGCGCGCGTCTGGTCCAGCGCAAGCATCGCATGCACGGTCTGCCAGCCGGTGGCGATCGCCACGTCGGCGCCCTGCCACTGGTCGAAGCCCTTGTACACCGGACCCTCGAAGGGGGCGAAATACTCGCGGACCTCGCGGCGGATGCGCGCGGCGCGCACGTCGCGCATGTGGTGGTGGTAGTCGGCGAGGTACACGCTGCACGCGTGCCCGCGCCGCTCCAACCGGGTGAAGATCTGAAACAGCGTGTTGTGCCCGCCGCTGCCGCGGCTGTAGGGGGGGATAACCATCGCCAGCCGCAGCCGCTCGCGCTCGGCCATCCCCTCCACCGGCTCCAACAGCGGCGCCGGCCCCTCGTTCCACACGCGGGCAACCACGTCGTAGTCGTCGTGCGCCAGCAGCTGGCCCACGTGCTCTGTCGGCGGCAGCTGCGGCAGCGTCGCCGGGGCCTCGGGGGGGCCGCCGTTGGCGCCGTGGCCGCCGGCGCCGTGTCCCGCGCCACCCGCCGCTCCGCCGGCCTCGGGCGAGAAGCCGTCACCGCCCGCCGCCCCGCCCACGTCGTCGCGCCCCTCCAGCGAGATGCGCCGGCGCAGCGGCGCCGGCACCCGCTCGGCGCGGCTGCCCAGCGCCGAGAACACGCGGCGGCCGCCGTGGTGGACGGCCGAGCGCGCCGTCCAGCGGGCCCGCTCCGCCGCGCCGATCTCGCCCTGCGCGGCCATCCAGCTGCGGTCGGCGGCCACCTGCGCCGCCACGTGGCGGGCGGCGGGCAGCGGCGAGAAGGCCTCCACGTGGCCGGTGCTGTGGCGCAATCCGCGGTACTCGTCGAAGTAGCGGCGCATGAACTCCAGCGCCCCGTAGTCGTGCGCGTGGAGCACCGCGGCGCCGGGGTGGTACACCTTCGCCCAGCCGGCCGCCAGCAGATCGGCGGCAAACGCCTGGTCCTCGGAGTAGGGCACGTCGCGGAAGCGCACCTCCTCCCAGCACGCGCGCGCGCAACAGGCGTTGACGTTGGAGAGGAACGTGGGGTCGCCTTGGCGCTGGGCCACCGGCGCGCCGGTGGCGGAGAAGGTGGCGAAAAACTCGCTCAGCTCGCGCGCGATCATCGGGCTGGTGTCGGCGCGCGGCAGATGCGGTCCGTAGGCGGCGCCCACCCGGGGGTCGAGCGCGAACGCCTCGCGATACGCCGCCAACCAGCCGGGCACCGGCGTGGCGTCCTGGGTGAGGAAGCAGATCAGCTCGCCGGAGGTGCGTTCGGCGCCGAGGTTGCGGGTGCGCCCGTGGCCGAACTCGGCGGGGTCGATTGCGAGCAAGTCCACGCCCGCCGCGCGCGCGATCGCCACGGAGCGATCGCGCGAGCCGGAGTCGATCGCCAGCACCTCCTCGGCGCCCTCGCGCGCCAGCGCGTCCAGCAGCTCCTCCAGGTAGCGCTCGCCATCCTTGACGGGGATCACCACGCTGACACGGGGCGCGGAGGTCACGAGCGACCCACCGAGGCCGAGCTGACGCCCGCGAAGCACACGGCGGCAGGGCTGGCCACCGCGCCGCTCACGATGGGCCGAGCAGTTTGCGCTTGGCGACCTTCACCCGCCACCACACGCCGCGCACGGCCCGTAGCGCGTCCAGCGTTTGCATGGCGCCGGGGCGGCGCATCAGCGCGTCGAGGTCGAGGTGCCAGCGGTCCAGCCAGTAGGCCTGCTCCTGCCATTTGGCGACGGCCTGGTTGGTGCGCGTCTGCACCTCCACCAACTCCGTCTCCAAAGCCGCCACACGCGCGCGCAGGCGCTCGTTTTCGGCCTCCATACGCCGCTCGTGCGAAAGCGTACTGGCAGGGGCAGACGGAGATGAAGCGCCGGGAGATTGAGAGGAGGAGTGTGTTTGCATGTTAACTTTTCGAGTCCTGTCTAACGATGGTTATACGTAGCGTGGATTTTGAAACAACACACTCACGCGTGCTGTCCGCGAAGCGCGTGCTCATAGCTTCTCCGAGATCAGCGGGGCCTCGCGGTTGAAGTACCACAGCCCCAGCGCAAACAGCCCGGCGATGATGCCGAGCGGGATCAACAGGCGGGGAACGCCGCCGATCGCCATGGCAGCGGTGGGGCCGGAGTGCAGCAGGGCGTGGCGCATCTGGGTGAGGATCGCGCCGATCGGGTTGATCACCAGGATGCGCGAGAAGGGGATGCCAAAGAAGTGGTGGTCCTTGGCCGACTGCACGGTGTAGAGGATCGGCGAGGCGTAGTACAGGAGCTGAGCGAGCACTTCCCAGATCGGCTGGACGTCGCGGAAACGCACGTAGAGCGCGCTCAGCAGCATGCCCACACCGACGGAGAGGGTGACGAGCAACGCCACGAGTGGGATCAGCTCCAACCAGCTGACACTCGGCTCGATGCCGGCGGCGAGGATGAAGATGAACACGACGATCAGGTTCATGCAGAGATTGAAGAAGCAGAACAGCGCTACCGACAGCGGCACCACCAGACGCGGAAAGCGGACCTTGCGCAGCAGGTTCTCGCGGCCGACGAGGCTGGGCACGGCGCCGGAGGTGGCTTCCTGGAAGTAGGTGAACAGGATGATCGACTGCAGCAGGTACTCGGCATAGTTGGGCACCGGATTGCCCTTGTTGACTTCGAGGATCACCGTGAACACGAACAGCGTGACCCCGAAGAACAGCAGCGGGCGCACCAGCGTCCACGCGTAGCCGAGAATCGAGCCGAAGAAGCGCAGCTTGAATTCGGTGCGGGCGAGCATGAACGTCAGCGACCAGAAGCGCTGGGCGCCGCCTCCCAGGGCGGAGGGTCCATACACGCGGTGACTGGCCGGATTGCGCGGGGGGGCGGGTAGGCCGATCTCCGGCATCGCGCTCATAGCCGCTCCAACTTCGCTTCGACCGGCAGCTCGAGAATGCCGCCGCTGCCGGTGCCGTGCACCATCACCGAGCTCATGTCCTCGACGAGCGCCAGCGCGCTCTCGCCGGTGCCCTCACGCGCCAGCGAGGGGGTCAGTAGGTAGCGCGAGGGGGTCAACCAGTTGGGGATCGCAAAGCGCGCGACGACCGTTTCGCCGGCTTTGAAGGAGCCGCTCGAGTGGGCGTGCTGGTCAGAGCGCGCGACGAGGATCGTGTGGCCGAGATCGGTGCGCAGCGTCACCGCGAACACGGGGTTGTCGAGATCCTCGGCGATGCGTGCCTCGAAGCACATGCACAGGCGATCTTCCTGGCTTGCGCTGGTGATGCGCTCGCCGCGCTCGTTCTCAAACCAGGCGTCGGCGATCGACGTGCCCGTGCTCGTGTGACTCTCCTCCGGGGCGTCGTGGGCGAGCTGGCCGAAGTTGAGCTCGTGGTAGGCGCGTCCCACCTCACGCGGGTCGCCGATCTTGGTCATCCGGCCGTGCTCCATCAGCATCGCGCGGTGGCAGAAGCGCTCCACGGAGTACATGTCGTGGGAGACGAACACGATCGTCTTGCCTTCGCGCTTGAGGCGGAAGAACTCCTCGAAGCACTTCTGCTGGAAGGCGGCGTCGCCGACCGCCAACACCTCGTCGATCAGCAGGATCTCGGCGTCGACCTGGATCGCGGTGGCGAACGCCAGGCGCACGAGCATCCCCGAGGAGTAGTTCTTCAGGCGCAGGTCCATGAAGCCCTCGAGCTCGGCGAAGGCGACGACGTGCTCGAAGCGCTCCATCGCCTGCTTGCGGCTGAGGCCGAGCATGATCGCGTTGATGACCACGTTGTCGCGCGCGTTGAGGTCGGGGTTGAAGCCGACGCCCAGCTCGATGAAGGGCGAGAGCCGGCCGGCGATCGATATGCGCCCGACGTCGACGCGGTAGATCCCGGCGATGCACTTCAGCAGCGTGCTCTTGCCGCTGCCGTTGCGCCCGACGATGCCGAAGAATTCGCCTTCGGCGATCTCGAGCGTTATGTCCTGCACGGCCTTCAGCTCGTCGTACTCGGTCGAGCGGAACGGATGCAACGCGCGCTCCTTGAGCGTCGAGTACTGCTGGTGGGGCAGACGAAAGGTCTTGCTGACGCTCTCGATCGAAAGCGCCGCAGGACCTTTGGGGGCGCTCGCCTGGGGATTGGTGGTTGGGCTCAGGGTTGCGATGGTGGACAAGGTGGATGAACGCTAGCAATCGGTCCCCGCCCACCCGCGCCGCCACGTGGGCCTCGGCCGGCACCGTCGGTGGGCGAGCGATCAGTGGAGGCCGACGAGCCCACGACAGCCCGATGGGAGCCGGCCAGCGGGACGGCCGCCACGGCAGCCCTACCGGAGCCGGCCGGCGGAGTTGTGTGTTTACTTTTCGGGCGCCAACCAACTTTGGTCAGCTACACCCGTTGCAGCACGTACACGTCCTGGTTGTCCTGGTTGCGCCCGGGCTCGAACTGGAGAACGCGCCAGGCGGGGCAGAGTTGCGCGAGCAGCCACTCGGGCGAGAGGAAGGCGGTGCCCCAGTCGGGGTTGATCACACCCCAGTCGCCCTGCGCGCCGAACTCCTGCGCATACCACCAGCCGCGCTTGTAGAGGCCGCCGACGATCTCGTCGGACTGGGGGACGGTGCGCAGCACGTTGCGCACGTAGAAGTCGACCGCGGTGAAGCCGTGGGTGGTGAACACCAGGTGGCCGCCGGGGCGCAGCAACCGGCGCATCTCATCGAACCAGCGCAAACCGAGGGCGGGCGCGAAGTGCGACCAGATGGAGATCGCGCAGATCAACTCCAACGACCCGTCGGGGAGATCGAGCGGGGGCGAGTTGGAGGAGGAGAAGATGTTGATATCGGGATAGGCGCTGCGCGCCCACTCGATCGCCGGGCCGTTGGGGTCGCAGCCGTGCCAGCGCACCTGCGGGTAGGCGGCGGCCAGCACCCGCACGAGGCGCCCGGAGGAGCAGCCGAAGTCGAGCGCCGCGTCCATCCCCTCGATCGGCACACCCACGCTGTGGAGCGCGGCGGCGACCATGTCGGCCTCGTACAGCCCCCCCGCGGCGGCCAGCGGCCCGCGCGCCATCGCGTGCACCTCCTCGGGGGGCTGGCCGGCGCCGAGCCCCAGCTTGTCCAACACCGCCGGCACACTCAGCCAGACGCCGAAGCTGAGCAGCATGAACGTGCGGTGGCGGCTGTCGGAGGCGCCGGCGTAATAGGCCTGCAGCTGCTCGTCGCGGGCGATCGCCGCCTCCACTTCGCGGATGTCGTCCTCGGAGAGCCGCGCCAGCAGCCGCAGGCTGGCGATCTGATCCTCATCGCCGGCCCGCACCGGCTCGAGCTCGCGGGCGAAGCGCGCCGGGGCGCCCGGTTCGGGGACGATCGGCGGCGGCTGGGGGGCCGACCCGGCGGACTGCCCCGCGCCCGGCCCGTTTCCGGCAGGGTCGGCGGGCGACGCACCGTTGACGGGGGCGCCGGCGACAGCCGACAGCCGCTGTGCGGAGTAGGCGGCCAGCCGGCGCAGCCAGCGGGCCGTGGTGGTGTCGCTCATCGCCCCGAACGTATCAGCCGCCGAGCCCACTCACCGACCGGCTTCCAAGGTTTGTCGGCGATCGCCAATAAAGCTCGATAGAGGCAGCCCCGGCCACCGGTCACCATGAGTGGCGCGGCTGCGAGCAGTGCTGGTTCGCGGCCATCGTCCCACGCGCGTCGGCAGGTCGGATAGAGAGGGAACGCTTCACGACCAAAAGAGGGTCTGGCATCATCGCGTGAACGAAGAGCGCACGTTCGAGATCCGGCTACCCGAGGGCAGGGTTTTCGTCCGCTACCGGGGACGGCCGGCGGAGCTCGAGTTCGCCGTGATGCTCCAGACGCAGACCGCCGACGGGTGGCAGACGGTCTGCCTGATCGACAACGCCGAGGGCAAGGGCACCCACATGCACCGTTATGAGGGAACGCGTAAGCTGCGGGCACAACCGTTTCACCAGGGGTCGGCACGCGAGGGCGTGCCTGCGGCGCGCGACTTTCTTCGTGAGCACGCCCACGATATCCTCGAAGCATGGCGAAGCGAGCGCTAGGCGCAGCCGCCGAGCAGGCGCTCGGCGCGATGGGGACCGAGATGCTCTCGGAGACGCGCCACTGGCCCGACGGAGCTGTTGTCATCCCGAGCGATCTCCCTGAATTCGGCGCCACGGTCGCCGACGCGGTCGAGAGCGGGGCGCCGTTCGTGCTGGTGTTCCCCGACGGCCAGGAGGTCATGTTCCTCCCTACCCCACGGGACACCGACGAGCTTGACCTTTCGAGCACGCTCGATGCCCTCCGCAAGCTCGGCCCGCTGAGCTCCCCTCGCGTGCCGGTCGATCTCCAGGCATACGGCGTATCGGTAGCGGCCACGAGCGCGCTCTACGAGCCCCCCGTGGCCGCGTAGCGTTCGGGCCGCAACCTATTCCGCTGTCCAAGCCTCACCTGATCGCCCCGATCCCGCCGCGTCCGAGGCGCAGGCCAGCCCTGGGATCGCCACAGCCGATGTGATCTGTTGCGTGGACCAAGATGCGTCCGGGGCACCGACCGCCAACCCCGGTCACCCGGCTGTCGGCATGAGGATCGATATCCGCTAGCGCGCTCGGCTGACGAGGTCGAGCAACTCGGCGGCAATCCGATTCTGCCTGGCGCGAAGCGTCGTCAGCACCGGAACGAGCTTCGCGAGCTCGACTTCCAGACGCTCGATGGTGCGTTGGGCTGCCAGCGGGTCCAGCAACTCTTGCTCGGCCCATTCGCGCTCCAGAGTTCGCGATCGGCTGGTCAGCTCCAGCCTCAGCCGCTGGGCGACACAACTACGAGATCGAGCGATTCGCTGTAGTCGATCTCGAGGTCGTCCATGCTCACGAGCGACCCCCCTGCGCTGAACCTCAAGAAGGCTCGAGCCCTGCACCACCGTGCGTGGAGCCCCTGACGCCGGGACGCCCCAACGGCCTCGCCGCCAAGCCGGCTCCGCGGCAGGATTGGGCGGGTGTCCGCGCGAGCGTGCCCGTGGGCGGCGCCCCACGGCGCGAGGCATCCGTGCCTCGCGACCACGGTCGCTGGGCACGGCACACGGCGCGCGACCTCACGCCGGCGGTGGCGGTCGCCCGCCCAGCGGGGCAACCGGAGAACCCAACCCGCGCTCCACGCACTATCCAAATCATGCCGACCATGGGACAAGCCGTGTTGACAGAGACATGAGATAGATGCTTGACTACGCCGCGTGCGCCAACCGGGCCGGCAGCTTCCCAACCTCAGAACAAGTCGCGCGTAGGCAATTGTGGCATCACGTGGGGGGCTGGCGGTGAGCCATGCCAAAGGCAGGGGCGAGCGCGGCAGGCAAGGGCCGCTCTCGCGCGAGCAGGTGCGCGAGGAGCAGCGCGCACGGCTCATGCGGGCGGCCGCCCGGGTGGTCGCCGAACGAGGCTTTGGCAACACGTCAATCGCGCAGGTAAGCGCCACCGCGGGCGTGTCGCGCGTCACATTTTACGAGCTGTTTGACAACTTCGAGCAGTGCTTCCTCACGGTGCTGGACGCGGCGATGCGGCGCACCAGCGCACTGATGGCGCAGGCGTTCGCACGCAACGCCACCTGGCAGGACCAAGCGGTGGCGGGGCTGGCGGCGCTGCTGAGCGCACTCGACGCCGACCCCCATCTGGCACGCGTCTGCCTGGTGGAGGCGCTGGCGGCCGGCCCGGCCGCACTGGAATACCACGCGCGCGAGCTTGAGCTGCTCAAGCACATGGTCGACAATGCCGCGGGGCCGGCCCGCGCGGGCCGCCACAGCTCGGCGCTGAGCGCCGAGGCGGTGGTGGTTGCGGTCGCGGGGATCCTCCACCGACGGATCGTCACCGGCGAGGCGCCGCCGTTTACCGAACTGCTTGCTCCCCTGAGCGGCTTGGCGCTGGAGCCATATCTTGACGAACAGGAGGTAGCGCGAGCGCAGGAACGCGCGGAGCAGCTCGCGCGCGAGCTCACCCAAAAGCGAGCTGCGCGCGACCCACTACCGTCAGCCGAGGTGACGATCCCGAGAGCGTTATCCAACCCGAGAGCCCATCGCAGCCGGCAATGCTTGCTGTATGTCGCCGATCACCCGGGCACAAGCAACCGCGCAGTTGGGGAAGGAATCGGCCTCGCCCGCCTCGAGCAGGCCGCGGGCCTGCTGGCACGTCTGGCCAGTCAGGGTTTGCTGGTCAAGCGCGGGCGACCGGGATACCCCAACGCCTGGTCGCCTACACCCCACGGCGAACAGGTCGCGCGGGCGCTCCAAGAGCGATACTGAGTCCCGCTCCTGGCTTGGCGTTCTGCCTCCGTACCGCGGCGGCCGGGCGGGTGACAATCGAGACAAGAAACTGGCCCCCTACAGCGAATCGCGGGGGAGCGACCTCGCGGACATCCATGTCTCTAGCCCAGGCATGGCATCAAAGACGGCCAGATCTCCCTATGCCTCTCTATATCAAAGTTCGCTTTGTTCATCAGTGTGTCGGGTTGACATTGACCGCCCGACTTTATAGGTTCGTCGCAGCGCTCGGCGCTCCGGGTAGGACAACAACCTCACTCACATTGATCACACTTGCCGCACCCCGGCAACGCTGCAGCCGCATGCTGTTGTTGGTGACTGCGTGGGCGACGAAGAGGACGACATTGCCGTACCTCATCGGACCAAGCATTCGATACGCTACCGCTCCGTGACGATCATACCGCCGGCCCAACACTCGGTGTGGCCAACGGGGATGTGGTGGCGATAGCCAGCCAAGCGACCAGACAAGTGGAATCGGCGCAGGAGACGGTCGCCACACTGGTGGAGCGGCTGCGCGCACGGCGCGACGAGCTGGCGCACGCCATACAAGCGCACATCGACGAAACAGTGCCCGACCCAGTGGGCAGCATGGACCCCGACTACCGACAGGGGATGCGGCTGGCGATCGTGGAGCTGTTGGATTACATCTTCGAGGGGCTTACGCACGGTCCGGAGTGGTCGCGCGCAATGCCCGAAGCCGCGCTCGTGCAGGCACGGCGCGCGGCGCGGGCGGGCGTGGGCGTGGGCACGGTCCTGCGCCGTTACCTGGCGGGGCACGGACGTTTGGCGGAGCTGATCACCGAGACGAGCGACAGCGGCGGCTACGCCGGCAGCGAGCCGGCGCTTCGCCATATGCGCGCGCGGCAAGCCGCGCTGGTGGAGCAGCTCAGCGCCAAGATCGAACGCGAGTATGAGCGCGAGCGCCGGCGCCTGACCTCCGTGCCCGAGCAACGTCGCTGGGAGACCGTGCGGCGGCTGCTCGCCGGCGAGACGGTCGATCCCGTGGACACGGCCGCGCTGGCCTACCAGCTCGACGGTCACTGGCATGTCGGCCTAGTGGTCAACGGAGACCACGCGGAGGAAGCGATGCAGGCACTGAAGCTGCAGCTAGGCCGTCGCCTGCTATGGGCAAGGTTTGAGCCGGGCGTGGTATGGGCCTGGCTGGGCGGTCAACGTAAGCCCGCCACACGTGAGATCGAGCAGCTCGCAACCGCCGGCCACAAAATTCCTCAGACGGTGGCGATCGGCGAGCCCGGGAAGGGCCTGGAGGGGTGGCGGCTCACCCACCGCCAAGCCCGCGAAGCGCTGGCACTGGCCTCGCGCACACCCGAGCGGTTGGCGCGCTACGGCGACGCGCCGTTGCTGGTTGCCGCGCTCAACAACGACACGCTGGCACAGTCGCTCACGGTGTTTCTCTCACGACTGGACTACTGCGGAAACGGCACCAAGCTGCGTCGCACGCTACGCGCGTACCTCGGCCTCCAATGCAACGCCAGCTCAACTGCGGCATTCCTCAAAATGGGCAGGCATACGACTGAAACCCATGTTCGTTCCGCGGAGGACCTCCTCGGTCACACACTCAACAGTTGCCTTCCGACACTTCACACTGCACTGGCACTCGATGCTCTCGACCAGGACGTCGCTGGCGACTCGCCATCCATTCTGTAATAGGTGCTCAAGGCCTCCCAACGCATAGCGCCAAAACCCTTCGGGCCAATGTGGCCCATCACAGAAGTCACGACGGCCTCGCGCCAGTCGGATAGCCACTGATACAAAGACTGCTGCCTGTTGTCATAACGGTATTCACGCAGATCGAGGGAGCAATATGACGCAAGGAACGACGGCTGCCCAGCTTTGCCGCAGCATGACCGCGTTGCGCAACGTGCGAAACGGACGCTTGAGTGGAAAAGATGCGCGGGGGTCGGTGCATGTACACGCTACGAGCGGCTGGTCGATCCCGACGCAGGCTTGGCGCGCGCTGACTTTCAGCGCAAGACTCACGGTTGGACTTTGGCTTATTGGCGCCATACTCGCCACGGGCGCTACCCCCGCGCACGCAGCGAGCTTCTATTGGTATGGGGAAAGTGACTCAACTTGTTGGCAGACGGGACAGCTAGGATCATCCTCAACCGCCTGCGACTCGGTCGGCCCCGGGTTTCTCGCCACCCCGGGCAGTCTCAAAGGCGGGCTTGCGCACGTCGACGAAGTCAGCACTGGAGGCAGCGCCGAAGGCATCACGCTACCGGACGGTGATTACTGCAACTACTACAAGCTTGGCGACGATATCTCCAAAGAAGAAAGCAACAATCAGGGTGGGTACACCGGCTATACACCACCCACACCCTATACAAGCTACCAAGAGAGCGATTCCTATGGCAACTCATGCCAAGCCGACGGGACAACGTGGGGGCAGGAGGTCGGGACTGGAGATCCCAGCAACAATTGTTACAACACTTGCGGCATGCATCATATCGTGTCGTTTCACGAACTCAGCGATCGACCGTGGGCCAGCTGGTTTGGCGAACCGTCACTCGCAGTATCGACGGAAGCTCTCATTCATACAGTGACGTTCGGTGGCGAAAGCTCGTACAACATGGCTTGGGGATACGTTTGCCCCCTCCTCAAGGATACGACTACAGGGGATATCCTTGAGTACTGCCTTGAGGAGTGGCGGTCCATTCACAATCCACCCGAATGGAAGGAAGAGCGGATAGGCACATGTGGTCCCAACGGGTACGATACCGTTGTCACCTACTTTTGGCCGGGAACCAAGCTCGCGACCGAGCAGGCAGGCTCCGCGAATACGTTGGAATTTTCTGGAACACCCAGCGGGTGGACACACTTCGCCGCGGCGATTACGAAGAGTGACCTACTGACAGCGATCGATCTCGCCAGGGAACCGCCAACCGTCAAAAACGGTTGTGGAACGAACTTCTCGACAAATCCGGAACAATACGCTCTTGTCGGCGTTGAGCAGGGCGTCGAGGGCGAACATAAGCTCAGCGGTATCGGGGGTGCTGGACGAAATCTTCAGGTGCGCACTGAATATACACCGCTTGTGCCCTCGGCGACATCTGAATCGCCAACAGCCATCACTCCGACTGGCGCCACTCTCAACGGCACGGTCGATCCGCACGGGTTCGACACCCACTACTACTTCGAATATGGTCTCACCACGAGTTACGGATCGCGGACCCCGGAAGTCGATGCTGGGTCGGGAGACACACCGATGGCCGTGAACGCCACGATCGGCGGACTAGTAGCGGACACGACCTACCAGTACCGCCTGGTTGCAGCAAACTCGGCAGGATCCGTAGTCAGCGGCGATGCCACATTTAGCACTGCGAAACGAAGCTTCACCGGCGCCAAGCCGGCCGACTTCATCACATGCGCCAACGATGAATATGCCGTGGCGGTGTCGAACGGGAAAGAACTAGGAGCATCAGGCACTGCGGTCTGGGCTCCGCATTGGGCTTGCAACTCACATGCGGTGGTTGGAGATTTCAATGGCGATGGCCTCGATGACATCGCAGTACCCGACGTTGAAAACAGCACCTGGGCCGTGGGACTGTCCAACGGTTCGAGCTTTGGGCTATCGGGTACCGGGACGTGGCTAACGCACTGGACCGCCTACCCCGAATGGTCGGCTGCCGGAGACTTCACAGGCAACGGTATGGACGACCTCATTGTCTGCTCGAACAACGAATATTCAGTGGCCGTGTCGAACGGGAAAGAACTAGGAGCTTCAGGTAGCGGCTTGTGGCTGAAGGCACCGTGCAAGGCGAACGTGGTAGTCGGCGACTTCAATGGTGACGGAAAGGACGATCTCGCCATTCCCAACGAAAGTAACAACAGCTGGACTGTCGAGCTATCAAACGGATCGAGCTTCGGCAGCCCAGGCTCCGGTACATGGCTTTCTGGTTGGACCGCCAAGCCAGCCTGGGCGTCAGCAGGCGAAGGTACCGGCGGAGCGTGGACGCCACCGGCTGGAGGTTGGACAAGTTATGCCGTTCCCGACGCGGCGGGCGCGGCTAACAACCGGCTGACGGGGGTTTCATGTCAGTCGAGCACGGTCTGTGTCGCGACAGCGTACGAGTTGTACAACGGTGTTACGTACGCCTACGGCGAGATCTGGGAAAACGGGGTTTGGACCATCCACTCCGTCAACGGCAACGGCGGGATGGAGCTGAACGGGATCTCGTGCACATCAAGCACTACCTGCACAGCGGTCGGCAGCCTAGCCGAATCCAACGGCAACATCGTGACCGTCGCAGAGCGCTGGAACGGTACCGAATGGACCCGCCAAACAACCCCAAACGAACCGGGTCTAAATAGCGACCTGGCCTCTGTCTCGTGTATATCGACCTGCACCGCTGTTGGCAGCGATACGAATGACATTGGTACTTGGGCTATGGCAGTGGTCTCTTAGTGTGAACAGAGTATTGTGCGCCTTTCACAGCCTGATCCGAACAGGTAAGTATCCGCCATTCGTGCATAGCCATCTCAACTGTCAAGCCCGAATCGGGAGTAAGGTAATAGCCATGGCGGCGCGCGTGCCGACGATATGGCGTCGCTACAGCTTCAGCGTAGGATGCGGGGAGCAAACGCCGCCACAAGCCGGATTGCCCCTGCCAGAAATGCTTGCTCGATTCGTCCTGCATCCGCGAGAACGGCAGTCGTCTCATTGTCTCGTCGGTGGAGATGACCGGTGCCACGCCACTGCGCCGAGCGATCCGCCCGAGCACAAGCGCAGGATCGCAGACCAGATCATCAAAGCGAATGCGGGTTGCGTGGCGATCCCACCACTGCGAGGAAATGTCGATCAGCGACCGAGCGCGTGGGCTGTTGGCGTAGTTGACGAACGCCTGCGAGCACGGATCGGCGCCGATGATCGTCCGCTCGCTTCCGAAGGCACCGCCCAGCCATCGGGCAGTGTCCGGATTGTGAGCGGCTAGCTGCAGTATGGAGACGAGTGTGTCCAGAGGATGTCGCATGACCACACATACCTTGAATCCGTGCCCGTGGAGAAGTTGAGTAAAAGCACGCTCCCGGGGCCAATGAATCTGCACCGCGGCGCGCTCCGGCAATCGATCCCAGTCGAGTGCCTCAGGCGTGAAGATGGCCCGATCCTCAAGATCGAACAGCTCACAAAGGAGACGCCGCAGCCACGTGTTGGCCGATCGAGGGCTGCCGACAACTGCGAATCGGGGGAGGCCATGACGCTGTCCAAAGTGAAAGCTCTTCCGGCCCCGCCAATGCGGATACTGACTCACAACTGAAATCCTAACGCCCGCGCCTCGCGGTCGCAAGCTCGGCCCTCTAACTTTCCCCGTGTGCGGGACGATCTCTCTGTATGGCGCATTGGCGGTGGCCACGACCACGCACCCAGCGGATCAATCACGGGGTGGCGGGAAGGCGAACGTCCGACCGCTGTCGCCATGCTAGTCGCATCGCAGGACCAGACGGCTGGCACGGCTCATCATTGCCGTCGTTCGGCCCATGCTAGAGTAGATCGGTCCACGAGTCGAGCGACCACAATTGCCCAACATAGCATATATCACACCCCTCTTCTTCGATGAGGACTCCTATCTCGGAGGAGGCGAGCGTTATCCCCTGAATCTCGCCAAGGCGGCGGCGATATCCGGATCCCACACGGTAAATCTCGTCTCGTATGGAGACGTTCCCGAGGCTCGCACAGTTCCACTTGTACCCGGTGTCACACTGTCGATCCTGCCTGCCGCCAGCAGACGACTCGGAGCGGAGCCCCTTTCCTGGGACGTGGTGGACATGGTGGCCGACGCAGATGTCGTTCATATTCACCAGGTGTTTACTCGGTCGGGCGAGGTGGCGATGCTCGCAGCGAAGCTTGCAGCGCGACCGGTCTGCGTCACCGATCACGGCGGGACATCATCCACCTTGGGGCGCTCGCTTGGAGTGCTCGACCTCGCCGATCGCGTCATCGCGTACTCTCGCTTCGGCGCCTCGTTGGTGAGCGACACGGATGCACCGGTCTCGGTCGTCGCCGGTGGTGTTGACGATCGCTTCTTCTGCCCTTTATCCGGAGAGCGCGAGCGTGACAGCGTTCTGTTCGTGGGCCGTCTGCTACCCCACAAGGGCGTTGATCGACTGATTGCCGCAATGCCTCCCGACATCCAGCTGATCGTGTGTGGTCAGCCATACGATCCCGCATATTTTGCTCTGTTGGAGCGCCTCGCCGCCGGCAAACAGGTACAGTTCGTTCACGACTGCGACGACGAACGGCTGCGCTCGCTGTACCGTCGAGCGCTTGCGGTCATTCTGCCATCGGTATATGTCGACTACTACGGTCGCTCCTACGGCTGGCCGGAGCTCATGGGGCTGTCGCTGCTCGAGGGCATGGCTTGCGGGACGCCCGCGATCTGCTCCCGTGTCGGCGGGATGCCAGAGTTCGTAGTGGACGGTGAGACTGGCTTCATCTACAACGAGCTCGCCACGCTCACGGACGCGATACAAAAACTGGCCGATGACCGACAGCTCGTAGACCAGATGGGGCATGCGGGACGAGAGTTGGTGGAGCGCCGTTTCGGTCTCGGCCCCGTCGGCAAGAAGATCAGATCGATATACGACCAAATGGTGGCAGAGCCTCAGTGAAGATCCTGGTCATCTCCAACCTCTTCCCACCCGAATTCCTTGGCGGCTACGAGCTGGGCTGCGCCCAGATGACAGCGGCCTTGCGCAAATGCGGCCATCATGTGCGCGTCGCCACGTCCGCCTCGCACAGCGGGCCGGAGGATGCTGCGAACGACGTGCGGCGCGTGCTTGAGCTTTCGCCCATCTACAACGTCGCGCGCGTAGCCGCGACGGAGCCCGCGCTGCGTCGTTACTTCGACCTACTTGCCGCGACCGTCAATCCGATGAATCTGCACATGCTCGGTGATATGATCGCCGACTTCGACCCAGATGTGATTTACCTGTGGAACCTGCTGGGGCTGGGTGGCCTGGGAATACTTGAGCTCCTCAGACGGGCGCGGATACCGTGGGTGTGGCACATCATGGACATGGTGCCACGGCAACTGTGCTTGGCCGGTGGTAGCCGCTTTGCGCACTCCGTCTGCGCCAGCGGGATATTCTCAAGCGGGACGTACCTCGGCTGTTCCTCACGAGCGCTGATCGAGAATGAGCAGGACGGCATATCGCTGGGCGACGATACGCATCTCATACCCAACTGGGTCGCGACGTCCGACCGCATGAGAAGCAGCGCCTACAGGGCCGGCAGCCATCTGAGAATCGTATTCGCCGCAGGCCTTCTCGGACCTCCCAAGGGGGCCGACATCCTGATTCGAGTCGCCGCCCGTCTGGGCGAACTCGGCTACGCCAACTTTCATATCGATCTCTTTGGACGCGAGGTGGATGGTTACGCGAGAACCCTCGTACACGAGTTCGGCGTCGAGGACAAGGTGAACCTCATGGGCATCAGCAATCAAGAGGACCTGCTCGTTCGCTATCGCGAGTACGACCTTTTTGCATTCCCGACGTGGCAACGTGAGCCGTTCGGGTTCGCCCCACTCGAGGCGGCGGCCATCGGCTGCGTTCCGCTCTTTACCGATGATTGTGGGGTGTCCGAGTGGCTGGTTGACAACGTCCATTGCCTGAAGGCGGAGCGCACGGTTGAGGCGTTTGCGCGCCGTATCGTGGAAGTTCTCGACGGCAGCGTGGATCTGGTGGAGATCGGCGCCCGGGCGCAGGCGGTCATTCACCGGGACTTTCACATCGATGCTATCGCGCCAGTAGTCGAGCAGCATCTCCTGGCGCGCGCGCGCGCGGCTCCACCGAGGCGACGAGTTGGGCCCGACTTCCATAAGCTGGTCCGCTTCGCCGAGGGTCTGCTGCCCGCTCTGCTGGCCGAGGCGGAGTTCTGAGCCCTACGATGAGGAGGTTGCCATGCGCAAAGTCCTGACGGTTCTTCTTGCCCCATTTCGCGCCGTCTGGCGCCCGTTGCAGAGCCGTCTCGTCGGGCGGCACTTCACGGCTGTGATCAGTCGCTTGGACTCCACGCTGGGGGAGCTTCACAATCTCAAGAGCGCGTTGGAATCGGTGCAGTGCGAACTCGCTGAGTTCAGCGCAGCGCAGGACACCCTTTCGCGCCAGGTTGGAACGGTCGTCGCCGATCGGTGGGATCTCACCGCGGTGGCGCGGCGGCTGGCCGTGCTTGAGGATCGTGTCCTTGCCGCAGAAGAGTCGACATCGTCGGCCACGACAGGTGGCACGGACGCCGATCGCGACGCGCCCGAGCCGGCGGTCGTTTCCGGCCGCAGTTGATGAGTAGGCGGGTATGACCTTCATCTCCTACGCACAGAACGGCGAGGATGTCGTCCTTGCGCGGGCGTTCCCCGCCACCTACCGCGGCTTCTACGTCGATGTGGGCGCGTCCGATCCGGTCGTCGACTCGGTGACCAAGCACTTCTACGACCGCGGATGGTCAGGCGTGAATATAGAGCCGGCCACCAACGCGCTTCAGAAGCTCGCAGAGGCGCGCTCCCGCGACCTCAATCTCGGCATTGGCGTAGGACAAGAAGCTGGGCGTGTCGAATTCTTTGAACTTCCACCGGAGATGACAGGCTGCTCTACGCTTTCGCCCGAACTCGCTACGGAGTATAGGAGCGAAGGATGGGAGGCGCACACGTGCGAGATTGAGATTCGCACGCTGGCCGCGATCTTTGAGGAGCATGTGGGCGAGAAGACCGTCGACTTTCTGAAGATCGACGTCGAGGGCCACGAGGCAGCCGTCCTTATCGGGGCGGACTTCGACCGTTTCCGCCCCAGGATCCTCGTGATCGAGGCCACACAACCCGGGTCGCCGATACCGTCGCATGGTGATTGGGAGCAATCAGTGCTACGTGCCGGTTACGCTCTAACCCTATTCGATGGCCTGAATCGGTTCTACGTCCGCGAGGAGGACCGTGACCTTCACGATGTCTTGTCGGTGCCGGTCAACTATTTCGACGACTGCCTAACGACTCGCTGTGAGACTTGGAGGCGTCAAGCGGAGCGAGCCGAAAAACTCGATCATGAGCTCGGCGTGGTTTGGAGGGAGATCGGCAGCAAAGACGAGCAGCTCGCCTCGAAAAACGACCAGCTCGTCGTGGCGAACGAGCGAGCCGGCGCGGCCGAGAGGCGAGGTGAGGAGATCGCCTCCTCGTTGGCCGAGACTCGGACCGATCTGGCAGCGTCCCACGCTCAACTGCGCGATGCGCGTACCGAGTTGGCCGCCGTGCGGGCCGCGCTGGCGACGGTGCTCGACGCGTAAGAGCCTTACGAGACTCATCTCATCGCGGTCCAGTGCCCACAAAACTCAGGGCATTGGGTTGCTCTCGGCGCGTGCTCCAGGTTGCTTGGCCGGTTCAGCGCCTCCGTCCAACAGTGGCCTGAGACGATCTAAGGCTACCCGAGGCGAGCACTCGCTTTGAATCAGATCCTGACCGGCCCGGGAGAGTTCCTGCCACAGCTCGTCGTCGCCATACACCCGGATGATCTCGGCCGCCTGTGCAACCGGATCGTCTGCCACGAGCACGCCACGATCGCCTCCCTCAAGCCCTTCGACGCCGATCGAGGTCGTGACCACGGGCAATCCCATGGCGAGGCTCTGCGTGATCTTCCCCTTCATGCCGGCGCCGTAGCGAAGGGGAGCAGCCATTACGCGTGAACGCGAAAGCAACGGTGCAAGCTCATCGACCCATCCGACTACCTCGACCAGCGGGGACGCAAGCGCCTGCACCTCGGACGGCGGGTGGGCACCCACGATCGTGACCCTTACGCCTTGTTGCTGGGACCAGACGGCCGGCATGACCTCCGTGACCAGCGCGATGGCGGCGTCGACATTCGGTGGATGCTGAAACCCGCCCACAAACAGCACGCCCGAGCGCCCGGCGGCGGGCGCGACCGCGGGCTCGATGTCATGAATCATCGGAAGCAAGAGCGTACGGGTACCAGACACATCCCGCTCGACCTGATTGCGCTCGGCTTCACTGACGACGATGGTGACGTCGGCGGCGCCGATCATCGCCAGCTCAAGATGACGGAGCGCCCCAGCCGTACCTCCCAAGGAGGCGAGATCGGAGTCGTCATACCGATTCTCAGGACGGACGGTCAGTGCTTGGCGGCGAGCTTCGCGCAGCCAGTGAAGATCGACACTGTCGTAGGCGACGGTCGCCGCTGGGGCATACCGTCGCACCGTGTCCAGCCACCGGCTTGCAGGATGGGGACGGGATAGGATCGCGGCCGTCAAACGCGGACCGATCGTGGCAAGCTCGGCGTTCATGTTGAGCTGCCCATAGAAGACCTCGACGCCAAGCTCTTGAAGCTCGCGCGTATATGGCTGAATCGGCGTGAAGTCGTCTGGGAGGAACGTGACCCGGGCACCGAGATCCAGCAGTGCCCGTATGATGGCCGACATCCGCAGCGACCCCGCATCTTGATCCGGCGTGGGAACGCGGTGGTCGACTACAAGCACGTGTGGACCGTCGCGGCGGTTGGCTGCATTGCGCCGATTGCTGGGAGCGTCCAGCCGGTGCTCACGGTCAAGCCGCTGGCGCCATCTGGCGACGAACGCCTGCCGATCGAACTCGCGGTCGTCCTCGCGCGCAGCGCGCTCTCCGCTCCCCGCACCATCGCCGCCGGCGCGCATCACCGTGGCGGCGGGCTCGTAGAGTACCAGCAACCCTTGCTCGCGAGCCTTGAAGCAGATATCAGCGCACCCATAACACATCGTGATGTAGTGCTGATCCAAGCCTCCCGCCGACCGCCAAAGGTCGGCTCTCATCATGAGCGCCCCAGGTGAACCACAGTCGGTCGGGCGACGGTACTCGAACTGGAATAGCGTCGGATCCTCACCGCGTCCGTAGTTGGCGACCGTGCCATTACGCCAGACGATCCCCCCGGCCTCACTCAGCATGCCATCAGGTTGCACGTACTTCGGCGTGACCACGCCCACGTCGGGGGCCGACTCGGCACACTCAAGCATCATCTTCAGCCAACCGTCCCCCACCGTGATGTCGTTGTCGCACAGGACGATCCATTCGCCACGAGCCGCACCGACGCCGACGCCGACGCTATGCAGGTAGCCGCAGTCGGACTCGTTCGCGACGAGGTGCAATCCACGGACGCCCGCAAGCAAATGTTTCGTCTCCGCATCGGCGCAATCGTCCACGACGACCACCTCGTAGCCGACCCGGTTGGTGTTGCGCGCGATCATCTGCAGGCAGGCTGCGGACCCTGCATGTGCGCCAACCGGGATCACGAGGGAGATCTTCGGCTGGGGATGCGCGGGGAGGACAATCACGGGCAGCTCGGGCTCAACAGGAGCCGGCTCCTCGGCCACGGCCGCGGGCGCCTGCAGGGACGCAGGCCGGATGAGCAGCCGTCCAAGCAGACGCAACGCCTCCCCAACTCCGCGGGCAAGCAGGGAGCGCTCCCCGATCGCACCGTAGAGCCGGCCGCGAGCCCTTTCGAACAGGCGCCACGTCACCGACTCCTCCACCCGGCGACTCCGTGCCCGTGCCTCGGCCAGCTCCGCTTCCGCCGCCGCACGGGCGCCGCTCTCGCGCCGCAACTCCCCCTCCTGCGTGCACAGCTCCCGGTCCCTTGCTTTGAGCTCCGCTCTACAGCGCTCTATGTCCCGGTCACGGAGGGCTATCTCATCATGCAGACGGGCCAGCTCGTTCATGCTCCAATGTATACACAGCCACACCTGCGCGATGCTGACCACAACAGCCCAGGCGACACGCCTGCGAGTAATCCGAAAGCGAGAGCTGCTCGCCCTCCTCGCCCTGTTCGTCGCGCTCAGCGGCACCGGCTACGCGGCCTCCACCGCCACCACCTCGCGCCATCGCCGCCACCACCACCCCGCGGCCCCAAAGGCCCACTGGGTCGACCGGACCGCACTCGGCTCCCGCTCGCTTGGTCGCGGTCTCGGGTCGCGGGAACGCCAACGGGCAAGCCCCGCCTATATAGCTGCTACTAGGGTGACCTCATGACGCTACAAGCACCGACGTACGAGGTCTGTGTGCGTGCGCTGCACGATCGCCTCAGCGAGCACTTGGAGCACGTTCAGGATGGTGCGGAGGTGCTTGTCACGCGACGCGCGCAGGTCAAGGCACGCGGCTCCGTTGCCGAGCAACACCGCTGATCCTCTACTTCGACACCTCGGCGCTCGTCAAGCTCGTGATCGCCGAGGAAGGATCCGAGCTGGCGAGCGAGCTGTGGGCAACCCCCCATCCCGCAACATCGAGCATCCTCGCCTACCCGGAGGGTCGCGCGGCGCTCGCGGCCGCACGACGCGGCGCCCGGCTCACCGCCGCCGTCCACAGGCGGGCGCTCGAGGACTTCGAGTCGCCGCACGGCGAACTGTTGCTCATCGGCATCGACATGCAGCTGGCGCGCGAGGCCGGCCAGCTCGCCGAGAAGTTCGCCCTGCGCGGTTATGACGCGGTTCATCTGGCCAGCGCGCTGTCGGCTGGCGATGCGATCACACTCGTCAGCTGGGACGAAAATCTCAGACGCGCCGCCGCGCGCAACGGATGCGCCGTGGCGAGCAGTCGGCCGGCCCCGGCCCGGCTCCCGCGGACGAAGGCCGGGGGACTGCGCTACCCCGCGGGTCGTGAGCCCCAGCCGGGCACTACCATCGCGTGGTGGGAGCGATGAGCCAGGTGCAGCTCGACGCAATGGTCGAGGAGGCCACCATCGATTGCCACGACAAGGCCGATCAGGTCACAGGTCTGCTCACCGTGGTCGAAGACGAGCTGACGGTTCCCTTCAAAACGCGGTGCCGGGTGTGGAGGTCACCGCCGAGCGCCTGGACTCGACCGGCGAGTACCGCGCTGGAGAGAACCGTAGGTTGCGCATACCCCGTGGTCGTGCGCGCACTGCACTGAGCTTGGTGTAGCCGGCGGCATCGACAGGGCACGATCGACGATATCGTCCCGTCAGACAAGCTGTATTGTCTAGGTGCGGATCGGCGAGCCAGCGCGAAAGCACGGGATCACCGACCCGGACATATGGCATGCCGTTCGGATGCGGTGACCATGGCCCGCCACACAGACAAGGAAATCGAGCAGGCCGCGAGCCGTTTCGAGCAGCTCGCCGACTCGCTGGGCCCCGACACAGCCCAAGTCGAAGTCGCCGACGACCTCCGCGAGATCGCCACCGCCGCTGAGACGGTGCGAGCTGATGATGCCCGCCTGCGCGAGGCCGTCGTCCTCGCTCGCGCACGCGGCCGGTCCTGGAACCACATCGCCCTGGCTCTCGGGGTCTCGCGACAGGCAGCTCGACAGCGGTTCGCCGACAAGGCAAGCGCCTGACCGGCGCACCACCCGGGCGAGCCGGGCGTTGGCGTGGCCTTGCGTGCGTTGAGATCGCAGACTAGGGCTAGCTAATCGTGCTACGATCGGCACATGCGCGTGGGCATGCACGAAGCCAAGACCCACCTGTCGCGACTGGTGGAGCGAGCCGAAGCCGGTGAGGACGTCGTCATCCAGCGCAACGGCACGCCGGTGGTGCGGTTGGTGCCCGTTGTGGAGGAGCCGCGCTCGCTGGCGTCGGTGCGTGGAGCGTGGCGCGGCCGTGTACACCTTGCCGACGATTTCGACGAGCTGCCCGAGGACATCGCCGAGGCCTTCGGCGCTCGGTGAGGCTGCTGGCCGACACCCACGCCGCGCTGTGGCTGCTCGATGAAAACCAACAACTGAGCACGCACGCCGACGAGCTGCTCACCGACCCCCGTAACGAGGTGCTGCTCAGCGCCGCGGTGGTGTGGGAGGTCGCCATCAAGCGCTCGCTTGGCAAGCTCGACGCGCCCGACGGGTTTGCGGCGAAGCTGTTGGAGGGCGGAGCCGTCCCCCTGGCAATCACCATCGACCACGCACGCGCGGTCCGCCTGCTGCCGTGGCACCACCGCGATCCGTTCGACCGCCTGCTCGTCGCCCAAGCAACCCTCGAGAACGCGGTACTCGTCTCCAACGACGAGCGACTGCGCCCCTACGGGGTGCAAGTCGCATGGTGACCACATATGTCGCCGCGCTCATATCCCCTTGCCGCGACCAAGCCCGCGCTCGGCGCGCGGTGAGGCGGGACGGCACGGCCGATTTGCGTGCCTGCGCCGCGGCTAGGTTACGCCACACCGAGTAACGAGGCGTACCGCCACTGGGCGAACGGAACCTCCAGGGCTATGCGAGTGGGCCGAACGCAACTGCGAGCAGACCCGGGTCGACGTGGTCGAGGTCGATGTCAGTCAAGTGCTCCAGGAACCGGTAGCCACGCGGCGAGAGCGTCGCGGGAAGTACCACGCTGGTGTCGAGAACGACGGGCCGCACATGCGGCACTCTATGGACGCAGAGCGACTACCCGCCGATCGCGGCCTGGATGTCCTCGTCGGTGAGCCCCGCGTTGCGCTCGTCCAGCGCGCGGATCTCCTCGTCGAGCCGGTAGGTCCCCGACAGGGAGGAGAGCAGCCCGGAGAGAGGAATGCGGTAGTCGCCCCCGGGGAGCTTCACGTACGGCACCTTGTCGGCTTCGATCCAGTTCAGGATGGTGCGCCGGCTGACGTTCAGCAGGGTGGCCGCCTGGGTGGCGGAGAGCAGCTTGGGCTGTGATCCGATGGCCGGCATGGTTGCTACCTACTTCGGCTCACTATAGCATGATTCGCGCGTTACGCTTATTCATCGTGATCTGCGCGATTTACCATATGCGCTGACCTCGCCCCCTGCACGCCCCGCGAGGGTGAGGACAGCACAGCATGCATGAAGCCGACGATTTCGACGAGCTGCCCGAGAACATCGCCGAGGCCTTCGGCGCTCGGTGAGGCTGCTGGCCGACACCCACGCCGCGGCCGGATTACGCCACACCGAATAACTGCTCGCAGGGGCCGCTGCGACCGCGGCTCGCCCGTGACGATCTTTCGACATCATGGGACCGGCTCCAGAGGGTCTTCGCGACAGGCTGACTCGCCGGAATCGCAGGTACCATCGGAGAATGTCGCCACAGTCAAAGGCGGGTTTGGCTCGCGAGCACCTCACGAGAGCCAGCGGAGCGTTTGAGGTCGGCGATCCTGTGGTCGCGTCACCTTCCTGCATTTCGCGAGCATCGTCGAGGATGCTGTATACGCAGCCGAAGGGGCAGTAGGGAGAGGGAAGCAGACACCCCAGAGGAGTCGAGCCCATGACCGCGGTGGATGTGGCGACCCAACTTTCCGTCGATGCTAGATGGAGTGCCCGCCTGCGAGGCGACCATGGGCGAGCGATCAAGCTTCAAACGCGCCCGCAGCGGCATGCCACGGAGACGATCCTTCGGCGTGCGCTTGTCCTTGGTGCCGAGGCAGTGGCGCTCACCGGCTCGACCGTCCGCGGGCAGCGAACGGCGAGCAGCGATCTCGATCTTATGATCATCGGTAGGCGCCCCGGCCTCGGGGGCATCCGAGAAGACGTGGATGTGTACACGGCCGGCGCAAATACGTTCTGGGAGCGATTGCTCGCCGGCGATGACTACATCCAGTGGACGCTGCGCTTTGGCTGCATACTGCACGACGACGGCATCCTTCGAGGTGCGAGCCGCTATATCGAGGAGCATGGCCTCACCCCGTCCGCTGAGCGCAAGCTCACCCAGGCCCGTCGCGGGTTCGGCTTGGCCCGACTGGTTCTCGAGGGCAGCGACGTGGAGGCGGCCCGTGAGCAGTGTCGTGCAGCGCTGACCACGATCGCACGGTGGTGGCTGATCGCAAACGGAGAGTTCCCGCTCGCCCGCAACGAGCTCTCCGGCCAGCTGCTTACGTTCGGCTGCTTCGATCTGGCCGCGGCACTGCACCGTCTGATCCACGACAAGCCCTCTCGCGAGGAGCTGGGAACCGGCCTCGGGCTCGCCGATAAGCTCATAGGCACGCCTCAAGAGCTCAGCTGAGGGCGTGGTGGCAGCCTCGCTCTTGTTGACCTTCGAAGCCTTCGTAGGTCGCCGCGCTCAACCGACAGCAACACGTGCGCCGTCGTGGTGGCCAGCACGACGGTGTCGAAGCCACCGTCTCGTCGGGCCGGCGCGCGGCGAGAGCAACACCACCTGACGCTTCCCCCTTGACCGCCTACCAGCCGAGAACCAGAATGACCGCAATGCTCAAGCACCGACCCTCCCCAGCGATGCTGCTCGCCCTCCTTGCGCTGTTCGTCGCGCTGGGCGGCACCGGCTATGCGGCCTCCACCGCCACCACCTCGCGCCATCGCCGCCACCACCATCGCACCCTGCGCGGCCCCCGCGGGCCGCAGGGGGTGCCTGGCCCGAGGGGGCCCGCCGGTCCCCGCGGCCCCACCGGGCCCAAGGGCGCCACCGGCTCCAAAGGCTCCACCGGATCGACCGGCTCGACCGGACCGCAGGGCAACACGGGGATCCAGGGGCCCGCCGGCAGCGCCCGCGCCTACGCCCTCGTGGAACCCGCCTGCGGTGGCTGCGGCGAACTGCCCGCCGGCTTCACGCCGCTGGTCGCCGCCCACAGCCACAACGTGGTGGCGCTCGGCGCCCCCAACTCCGGTGCGCCCGTCGGCACGTGGTGCTTCGTGCTGGGTGGCGGCATCGAAGCCGCCACCGCCACCGTGCTCACCAGCGTGGTCACCGCCGCCACACCCCGCGCACAGACCTTCGTGCTGGAAACCGCCCGGTGGGTGCCGGCCGCGCCCGACTGCGCCGCCGGACAGATCGAGGTGCGCACCTACGGGTACGCCGAAGGCTCCACCCTCGCCGCCCCCGTGCCCGACGGCGAAGCCGCGTTCACGCTCGTGGTGCCGTAAGGGGCGGCGAGTAGCTGAGAGACTTCTGCTGTGGCAAGACCTTTGCCCGCACACCGGCACAAGCCGAGGAGCCGGCATCGGCGTGCGGGCGTGTGCACGCTCCCTTGGACGGCGCTCCTGCTGATCTGGCCTGCACACGGCTTGGCCATCCCGGCACTTCCTCCGCCGCAACAAGCGCTCGCGGCAACGGCGGGAGGCGTCGTGTGGTTTGACGAAGGACCGGTGTTCTTCGATGAGCTCGGCTCAGCGCAGGTGCGTCTCGGCCCGATCGAAGCACGGGAGGGCTCACGAGCGCCACAGGTGTCCGCGTCGGCCACCGCGGTCGCGGCGATGCCGGACACAGGCAGCGAAGAAAGCACAGCGTTTGTGGTTGGCATGCCCCCCGGCCCACTCGTGCCGCTGGCTGGGCCCACGCTCCTGCCCGGCGGCGGATGCAGGGGCTGGGAATCCAGCGGCAATTTTGTTGTGGCCGACGACCAGCTGGTGGCAGCCGGACGGTGTCACTGGGACGACCGTGCGGTGCGCCAGCCGCTGTTCGTCACCAGCCTGCGCCAACAACGCTCGCACGGAAACAGCCGGATCGGGGGAGCCTCGCACGCGCGACGCTGGCGTGTGCTGCGTTGGCTGGCGGGCGAATACCCACCGATACTGGCCGCCGAAAAGAGCCTGCTTGCCGTCGGCGTCCAACTCTCGCCCACCCGTATGGCGGTGTCGATCTTCGACGTTCGCACCGGACGCACAGAGGCTCGCTTCGAGCTTCCCGCCGGATACCTGAGGTTCGCCTCACCCACGCGGCTCGTGCTGTCGGTGGCGCAAACGCTTTCCTCACCGGAATCACCCGATGTCGGATCGCAGTCGGGACCCTTCGACCTCGCGCTGTATTCCACTCGTGGACAGCGGATCGCCGACCTTGGATCTTCGCGGGGACCGCCGCTGGTTTCACACATGCACCTCGTAACCGACGAATACCACGAAGGTGCGGGCAGCGGCGAATACCAAACCCTCTCGCTCCGCAACCTCACCGACGGCGCGGCGGGCGCCCCGAAACCGGTGATCGGCTTCAACGCTCCCGCCCGAGCGCTGATCGCACTCGCGTTCCGCTGGCCTGCGCTGTCGGCGGTCGAGACCACAAGCGCCCCGCTGCAACCCAACGAAATCGGCTGCTGGAGCGGCGATTACAGCCCGGCCGGCAAGCCATTTCTCCAGATCTTCGACCTTGCCCGCAACGAAGCGTTCCGACCGGCACCGGCGATCGTGCACGTGCAACCAAGCCAACCCCTCACAAACTGCGGGCCGGTGCCGCCGTAGAACGACTCGATCTCGCGACGCTGGGCCAGCCACGCCTGGCCTTGCCAGTTGGTTGGCGGCCGAGTAGTTCACCACATCCCACGCGCGTTCAGCCAAGCCGCACGACCGCCAATCGCTCCACCCACCCCCTACAACCACTCCTCCCCATCGGCGAGGTCGCGCTCACGGGGGTACTCCGCCAGCTTGCGCTCCAAAGCCGCCACAATCCGCCCGGTGGCGGCTTTGGTGCGGCGGTAGCCGCCGGGGATGAACACCATGCCGTAGTCACCCTCACCACCCGGGGCGATCGCCTCGTAGTGAAGCGGGCGCATGTCGGAGAGGTTGTCGGTGACGATCGCCCGGCGCTCCTCGCGCGCCAGCGCCAGCACCTGGCGATCGTCGCGCGCCTGCCACTCGGGGCGCCCCTGGATCGCCTGCACGTCGTGCCCACGCTCGCCCAGCGTGCGTGCAATCGCGGGCGACAGCATCTCGTCGAGCAGCAGCCTCACCGCGCGAGCGCGCGGCGGCCGGCGAGGAAGGCGGCGTGCGCCTCCTCACGCTCGCGGCGCTCACGCTCGATGCGCTCGTCGATCTCCTGCGGATAGGCGCCGTAGTAGGCGGCGGCGGCCTGCACCACCCCGAGCGCCAGCTCCAGGTAGGCGGCGGTCTTGCGCGGATCGCCGTCGTTGTCGTGCGCCACCGCCACCACCTCCCACACGTCCGGCCCGCCGATCAGCCGCGCGCGGCGCCCGGCGGGTCCGTCGGCAAAGCGCACCAGCGGGTGCTCGTCCGTCCGCAGACCCTCCTCCACGTAGCGCTGCGCCAGCGTGCGCGGCGCGATGCCACTCCGGCGCGAGCGCTCGCCCAGCCGACCGAGGGTGCGCTCCGGAAGTCGAATACTCAGCGGCGCGGCGCTCATGTAGCGGATGGTAGCGCAGGGCGCTACACGCGTGTGGTTGGAGGCCGAACAGTGAATGCAACACGCAGCCGTCGCGGGCAGCCACACCCCCATCACACCCCTACGCCCCCGGCCCACTAGCCTTCTCGGTGGATGTCCGCCGCCGAGCCCACCGCGCACTCCCCAGAGCAGCGCCCCAACCACGAGCGCACCGACGCTCAGCCCCCCGACCCCGAGCGCGCCGGCTCCGACCGCACCCACGCCGTGCCCCCCGACGCCCAGCGCCCCGAGGTGCTGGCGCGCGGGCCGTGGCCGCTGGAGAGGGTGAGCGCGCACTGGGGCGAGGAGCTGTACGAGCCCCCCGCCGAGTACGCCGAGCGGGCCGACCAGGCGATCGCCGAGCTGCAGCGCCGCGGCTCGCCCAGCCACGACGGGATGGCGGGCCGCTTGGCCGGGTTCCGCGAGCACGACGGCGTGCTGGAGCTCCAGATGCAGCCGGTGCGCTGGGCGCTGCGACTGGTGGACGGCGACGCGTCGCGCAGCATGGCCGCGATGTGCGTCACGCGCGACGCCGACGGCCGCTGGCTGGCCGGGCGCCGCGCGCCGTGGGTGGCCTCGTGGGCGGGGCGCTGGGCGCTCGGCGCGGGCGGCGCCGTGGACCTCGGCGAGAGCCCCGCACACACGCTGGTGCGCGAGCTGCAGGAGGAGTGGTCGGTGGCGCCCGAGCGGGTGCGCGCCGAAGCGCTGGTGGAGCTGCCCCACCAGATGGTGATGTTCGTCGGCCAGGCATGGCTGCCGGACGGCGTGGAGGTGACACCCGACCACGAGCACGACCGGTATGCGTGGTGGCCGGCCGACATCGACCAATGGCCCCCCGAGGCCGGCGAGGTGCTGCCGCGGATGGCGCGCTGGCTGACGCAGCCGTGAGCGGCGCGCAGACCTTCACCCGATTGAAGTGGGTGTCGTTTACCCACTCCTGCATCTACACCGCGCTGCTGGTGTGCGCGTTTGCGCTCGGCAAGCCGCAGCCGGAGACGTTCGTGCTGGGACTCACCCACGGGTTGCTGTGGATCGCGATGTCGATCGCCTGCATCGTGTGCGTGCGCCTGCGGATCGTGCCGCTGCGGCTGGCCACCGCGGTGGCCGTGCTGGGCGGCATCGGGCCGTTCTTTGGAAGCTTCGAGTTCGTGCGCGAGAGCCGCCGGCGACGTGACACGACCGTGATGTCTATTAACGCTCAGTGAAGCCCATCCACAAGCGCCCCGTGGCGCAACAGTCGCCCACCCGCCGCGCTAGAGTGAGTACAGATGGGGGCCAGCACGACGACTGAGCAGACAATCGACGTCGTCACCCCTGCCGCGGGCGAGTCGGTGAGCGAGGGGACGATCCTCGAATGGCGGGTCAAAGTGGGCGACCCGATCAAGCGCGACGACACGATCGTCGACATCTCCACCGACAAGGTCGACGTCGAGCTGCCCTCGCCCGCCACCGGCGTCGTCAGTGAGATCCTCGTCGCCGAGGGCGACACCGTCACCGTCGGCCAGGTGATCGCGCGGATCGCCGTCGGCGACGGCGCAACCCCCGCGGCCGCCGGCGGTAACGGCGCCGCCATCAACGGCGGCGCGGCGCCGCCCGATACGGCTTCCACCGCCGCCAACGGCGCCCCCGCCACGCCGGCTGCCCCCGCCACGCCGGTGGCTGCGCGCGCGGCCGCCGCGGAGGGCGTCGACCTCGGCACCGTCTCCGGCAGCGGCCCGGCGGGGCGGATCACGAAGGCGGACGTGCTGGACGCGGCCGCCGGCAACGGTTCGGCAACCATCGACGCGGCGACTGCGGGCGCAACACCGGCGGCCGCTCCCGCCGCACCGACGGCTGCCCCGGGAACCGCCACGGCGGGCGTCCCCGCCCCGGCCCCCGCCGGCGCCGAACCGCTGCGGGGCGGCGCGGCCGCATTGGCCCGCTACATGGACCAGTCGCGCTCGATCCCCACCGCCACCAGCTTCCGCACGCTTACGGTCACCGCGCTGGACGCGCGCCGGCGCGAGCTCAAGGAAGCGGGCAAGAAGGTGTCGTACACCCATTTGATCGCGTATGCGATCGCACGCGCCGCCGACGACATGCCGGTGATGGCGGAGCACTTCGCCGAGATCGACGGCAAGCCCCACCGTGTGCGCGACGGGCAGGTCAACTTCGGGCTGGCGGTGGATGTGGAGAAGAAGGACGGCACGCGCACGCTGATGGTGCCGGTGATCGCCAATGCCGCCCGCATGCCGTTCGACCGCTTCCTCGCGGCGTACGACGCGCTGGTGGAGAAGGCGCGCACCAACACGCTGACGGCCGACGACCTGGTGGGCGCCAACCTCACGCTCACCAACCCCGGCGGCCTCGGCACGGTGGCGTCGGTGCCGCGGCTGATGAACGGCCAGGGCACGATCGTGGCGACCGGCTCGATCGGCTACCCGGTGGGGCTTGGGAACATCGGCGCGATGGTGGGCGCGGAGAAGGTGATGACGATGACCTCCACCTATGACCACCGCGTCATCCAGGGCGCGGAGTCGGGCCGCTTTTTGGCACGGATCGAGGCATACCTGCAAGGCGAGCACGGCTTCTACGACGGCGTGTTCGCCTCGCTCGGCGTCGAGCTGGGCCCCGCCCCGGCACTGCCCGCCCCGGCCGCCGCGGCCGCCACCGCCGCGGCCGCCGCCGAGCAGGCACAGCGAGTGGCGGCGAGCTCCGCCGCGGCGCCGCCCAGCGAAGAGCTGCTGCAGGCGGTGCAGGCGGCCAGCACGCTGGTGACGAGATTCCGCAGCCACGGCCACCTGGCAGCGCACCTCGACCCGCTGGGCTCCGACCCCGAGGGCGAACCGGGCCTCGACCCCGAGGCGCTGGGGCTGACGCCGGCGATCACCGCGCAGATCCCGGCGAAGATCATGCACATGGCGGTGCCGGGCGCCACGCTGGCCGACGCGCTGCCGCACCTGCGCGAGACCTACTGCGGCACGTCGGCGTACGAGATCGAGCACATCGCCTCCCACAAACAGCGCGTGTGGCTGCGCGAGCAGATCGAGTCGGGCGCGTTCCGCCAGCCGCTGACGGCCGACGAGCAGCGCACGCTGCTGCGGCGGCTGATCGAGGTGGACGCGATGGAGCGGTTCATGCACAAGGCCTACCTCGGCCAGCACCAGTTTTCGATCGAGGGCCTCGACGTGACGGTGCCGATGCTGGACGAGCTGATCCAGCTGGCGGCGGCGCACGGCGGCAAAGAGGTGGTGATCGGGATGGCCCACCGCGGCCGGCTGAACGTGCTGGCGCACAACCTCGGCCGCCCCTACGACACGATCTTCGCCGAGTTCGAGGGCGCGTCCACGCTGGAGGCGGTCACCACGATCCCGCAGGGGGGCACGGGCGACGTGAAGTACCACCACGGCGCGCACGGCAGCTACGAGCTGCCCGACGGGGGCACGATCCAGGTGAATTTGGAGTCCAACCCGTCGCATCTGGAGTACGTGTCGGCCGTGGTGGAGGGCGCCACGCGCGCCGCGCAAACCACGCGCAAGGGCCCCCACGCCCACCAGGACACGGCGGCGGCGGTGCCGATCGCGATCCACGGCGACGCCTCGTTCCCCGCCCAGGGGGTGGTGGCGGAGACGCTCAACCTGCAGGCGCTGGACGGCTACCAGGTGGGCGGCACGGTGCACTTGATCATGAACAACCAGATCGGCTTCACCACCGACCCCGACGACGCGCGCTCGACGCACTGGGCGAGCGATCTGGCGAAGGGCTTCGACGTGCCGATCATCCACGTCAACGCCGACGACGTGCCCGCCTGCATGAGCGCGGTGCGGTTGGCGTTCGCGTTCCGCCGCGAATTCGGTCACGACGTGCTGATCGATCTGATCGGCTACCGCCGTTTCGGCCACAACGAGTCGGACGAGCCGGCGTATACGCAGCCGGAGATGTACGCGAAGATCAAGGGTCACAAGCGCGCGGCCGAGCTGTGGGCCGAGCGGCTGATCGCCGAGGGCGTCACCACCCGCGAGCAGGTCGACCAGATGGCGCAGGGCGTGTGGGACAACCTCACCACGCTGCACCAGCGCCTGAAGGCGAAGATCGCCGCGGCAACCGAAAACGGCGGCGGGCACGGCAGCACCGGCGAATACCAGCTCGACCGCTCGCCCTCCCCCGAAGTGGACACCGCGGTGCCCGCCGCGCACCTGCGCCAACTGGGGCTGCAGCTGCTGCGCACCCCCGAAGGCTTCACCGTGCACCCGAAGCTGGTCAAACAGCTGGAGCGCCGGCATGCCGCGCTGGAGGAGCAACCCGAGGCGCAGGAGCCGGCCCGCCTGGACTGGGCCCACGCGGAGTCGCTGGCGTTTGCCTCCCTGCTCACCGACGGCACCCCCATCCGGCTCACCGGCCAGGACACCGAGCGCGGCACGTTCAGCCAGCGCCATCTGGTGCTGCACGACGCCAAGACCGGCCAGACCGTGTGCCCGATCCAGAGCCTCCCCGAGGCGCTGGCGCCGCTCGAGCTGCACAACAGCCCCCTGTCGGAGCTGGCGTGCATGGGCTTCGAGTACGGCTACTCCCAGGAAGCGCCGGAGACGCTGGTGCTGTGGGAGGCGCAGTTCGGCGACTTCGTCAACTCGGCGCAGGTGATCGTCGACCAGTTCATCGTGTCGGGCCTGGCCAAGTGGGGCCAGACGTCACGGTTGACGCTGCTGCTGCCCCACGGGTACGAGGGCTCGGGGCCCGAGCACTCCTCCGCTCGTTTGGAGCGCTTTTTGGCGCTGGCCGCCGAGGGCAACATCCGCGTGGCCAACCTGACGACGCCCGCCCAGTACTTCCACATGCTGCGCCGCCAGGCGCTGATCCCCAAGCAGCGCCCGCTGGTGATCATGACCCCGAAGTCGCTGCTGCGACTGCCGCAGGCGTCAAGCGTGATCGCCGAACTGGCCGAGGGCAGCCGCTTCCAGCCGGTGCTGGCGGAGCCGGGCGTTGACGACGAGCAGGTGACGCGGCTGGTGATGTGCACCGGCAAGATCTACTACGACCTCGTCGGCCACCCCGACCGCAAAGACAACGAGTCGGTGGCGGTCGGCCGCGTGGAGCTGCTGTACCCATTCCCCGAACGCCAGATTTTGGAACTGGTGGGCCGCTATCCCAACCTGCGCGAGGTGGTGTGGACCCAGGAAGAGCCGCGCAACATGGGCGCCCGCGCCCACATGTTCCCGCGCCTCATGCAGATCCTCCAGCGCGACATCCACTTCGGCTACATCGGCCGCCCCGAGCGCGCCAGCCCCGGCGAGGGCTACCCGGCGGCGCACGCCGCCGAACAGAGCCGCATCGTGCGCACCGCGCTGGACCTCAGCCGCGACACCTCCCAATACCCGCGCAAGACCCCTGGAGAGCGGTGATGAAAGCGGGAAATCGGCGATGAAAGCTCTGTGGAGAAGGTTTCGCCTGATCATGGCGCAGCGCAAACGCAAGCGCCGCGGACGCTAGCGCCCTCGCCACACCGCCGCGCGGGGCGGGGGTGGCGCTTACCGTCCGCGCCACACCGGCGCGCGCTTCTCCTTGAAGGCGCTGGCGCCCTCCTTGGCGTCCTCGGAGGCGAACACCGGGCCGGAGATGGCAGCCTGGCGCTCCCACATCTCGGCGGACGACCAGTCGAACTGCTCCTGGAGGATCTGCTTGGAGGCGATCAACGCCAGCGGCCCGTTGGCGGCAAGCGCGGCGGCCAGCTCCATGGCGGCGTCGACCGCGCCGCCGGGCGGAGCGAGGCGGTTGACCACGCCAAACTCGTGGAAGCGCTCGGCGGGCATGGTGTCGCCGGTGAGCGCCAGCTCCATCACCACGTGGTAGGGCATCCGCCGCGGCAGCCGCAGCAGCGCGCCGCCGGCGGCCACCAGCGAGCGCTTGGCCTCGGGGATCCCCAGCTTGGCGCCCTCGGCGGCGACGATCAGGTCGCACGCCAGCGCGATCTCCATGCCGCCCGCGACCGCAAAGCCCTCGATCGCCGCGATCAGCGGCTTGCGCGCGGAGCGCTGCGCGATGCCGGCGAAGCCGCGGTCGCCATACCAGGGAGATTCGCCGCGCACGAACGCGCCGAGGTCCATGCCGGCGCAGAAGAACCCGCCGGCGCCGGTGAGAATCCCCACCGCGAGGCCGTCGTCGGCGTCGAGCTCCTCCAGCGCGTGCGCCACACCCTCGGCGACGGCGGCGTTGACGGCGTTGCGCACCTGCGGGCGGTTGAGCGTGATCAGCAGAACGTTGTCGCGTCGCTCGGTGAGGACGGCGGTGGTGGTGGCCGCGGTGGCGGGGGTATCGGTCATGTCGGCATCCTACGCCGCAAACAGCCGCAGCTCCGGCTGGCGCTCGCCGCGCAGAACCTCGAGGTCGACCTCGACGCAGTCGATGTCGCGCGATTCGGCGAGGACGCGGGCCTGGGGCTTGATGCGCTGCGCCGCCAGCACGCCGCGGCAGGCGCCGAGCGCGGGGTCGCGGCGGATGCGCTCCAGGTAGCGGGTCAGCTGCTCGACGGCGTCGATCGTGGCGATCCGCTTGATCTCCACCGCCACCCACTCGTCGTCGCCGTCGCGGCACATCAGATCGACCGGGCCGATGTCGGTGGGCCACTCGCGGCGGACCAGCCGGAAGCCCTCGCCGCACCACTGGGGGGCGTCGGCCAGCAGCTCCTGCAGCTCGCGCTCCAGCCCCTCCTTCTCCAGCGACGCCAGCGTGTCCAGCTCGTGCTCGATGTCGGCCAGCACCTCGGCGATCGCGATCTCCAGGCGGTCCTCCTGGCGCTGCTTGCGCACCGTGAGATGGGTGAGCGCGCCGTGCGCGTCGGCCTGCGGCTCCAGCACCGTCGGCGGCGCCATCCAGTTGAGCGGCTTCACGTTGGGGCCGCCGCCGTCGGCCCACACCATGAAGGTGCCGTCGGCCTTGTGCATCAGCAGCCGCACCGCCTCCGGCAGCACCGTCGTCAGACGGCCGATGTAGGAGACCTCGCAGCGGGCCACGATCAGGCGCATCTCGGAAACCTATCCCGCGCCGCGGACCGCACCACCCGCCGCGGATCGCGCCGACGGAGCGCTCGGGCAACCCCTCGCCGCGCGCGATCGAGGCGCACTCGCGCCACAGGCGCTCGGTCTCCTCGATGCGCCGCAGATGCGTCTTGGCCTGTCGGTAGTGCGCGGTAAGGCAGAAGCGCATCCACGGCGCAGCACTGTTGTGAGGGTTCCAAGAGCCTTGGCCAACCTCCGCCAGCACGTCGTAGAAAGTATCTATCTATCCATCGCCGGCGGGGCCAGACGCTACTCGGGCTCCCGCGGAACCTCGGGCTCCACCACCTGCGCCGCCGGCGCTTGCTGCTCCTCCGCCACCCCGCCGTTGAGCGCCTCGCGGAACTCGCGGATGCTCTTCCCGGCGGCGCGCGTCAGTTCGGGCAGCCGTTTGGGGCCCAGCACGATCAGCGCCACCGCCGCGATGAACAGGATGTGGACGGGGCTCTCGATGCCCATGATCTCAAGGCTAGCGCCACCCGCCGGTGGGCGGCGTACGCTGCTCGCGTGGATCAGCAGCGCCCGGACAGTCACGAGCCCGTCCCATCGGCGCCGGTTTCCAGCTCCCCCGGGCGCCCCTACCCGCCGCCGCCGGCAGCCGAGCCGTTCTGGCCGGCGCAGGCGACCATATTGGCGGCGATCGCCTTGCAGCTGGCGCTCCCCAGCCGTCTCACCGCGGGACCGCCTTGGTTGGTGCCAACGCTTGAGGCGGTGCTGCTGCTCGGCATGTTCATGGCCACGCCACGCCAGCTGGAGCACGAGCATCCCCGCCGCCGGCGCGTGGCGCTGGGGCTGACCGCGTTTGTGAGCGCCGCCAACATCTACTCGCTGGCGGCGCTAACCCACTTCCTGCTGCACCACAACGTCACCGAAGGACGGCGGCTGATCACCGCGGGCGTGCTGATCTGGCTCACCAACTTCCTGATCTTCGCCCTCTGGTACTGGGAGACCGATCGCGGCGGCCCCGGACGGCGCGCTGCCGGACACGACGGCGCGCCCGACTTCCTCTTCCCGCAGATGAGCGACGACCGCATCGAGCCGCTCAGCTGGCGGCCCAAGTTCATCGACTACCTGTACGTGTCGCTCACCAACGCCACCGCCTTCTCACCCACCGACACGATGCCGCTGACGCCCACCGCCAAGAGCATCATGGGCATGCAGTCGCTCGTCTCGCTGGTGACCATCGGGTTGATCGTCTCCAGGGCGGTCAACATCCTGGCTTAAGCCGTTTGGCCTACCCTCCGGCATAGGTGACTGAAAGGCGCGAACAATCCCCCGAGCTGCAACTTTGTCGCCGGGAGCTGGAAAGCTCGTTGCAGGCGCTGAGCGGCACGCTGGCGCCGCTCGCGGCGCAGAGCGCCGAGCTGATCGACAGGCTGCGTCCGATCGTCACCGCCGAAACCGCACGGCTGCGGGAGCGTCTGGACCGGATCGACGGCGACCCCTCCCAGCAGTGGCCGCTGCTGGTGGCGCTCGCTGCCGACGTGCAACGGCTGGCGGCCGAGGCGCTGGCGTTCGTGGGCGGCGTCGCGGCGCGCGCGGCGGGCCTCGACGGGGGCTTGTGCGACATGGCCGACCGGCTGATCGACGACACCGCCCGACAGCTGCTGGTGGACTACCACGCGATCACCCTGCCCGCCGCCGGCGAGTACATCGACGTGCTGTCGGAGGTGATCCGCGTCCGCTACCCGGGCAGCCGCATCTGGGACCTCCCGTTTGCGCTGCACGAGCTGGGGCACTTTTTGGTGACGCGCTTTCACCCCGCCGCGGGCGCCCGACAGGCGCGGGCACCCGACACCGCGGGGCAGACACCGGCGAACGACACCCCGGCACGGATCATCGAGCGCGAGCAGATCGTGGGCGAGCGGGTGGTGCCCTACCGCGGAGCGTTTGCGGAGGAGCTGTGGGCCGACACGTTCGCCACCTACGTGTGCGGGCCGGCGTATGCGCTCGCCGCGCTCACCCGCTTCGACCCCGCCACCGCCAACTCCCATCGCAAGCCCACACACCCTGCCGCGGCGATGCGCGCGGGCGCGATCTTCGCCACGCTGGAGCGCTCCCAGGAGGCGTGGCAACGCAGCGCCAAAGCGGCCGGCAGCCTGCAGCCGCTGATCGCCCTCGCCACCCGCGTCTGGCAGGCTCGCCTGTGCGCGGTGGGCACCGACGCGTGCGCGGTGGGCGCAGACGCGCAGGCCGACGCGCAGCCTGCCGCGGAACTGCGCCAAGAGGGCGAACGACTGGCCGTCGAGTTCGTCGACCTGCTCGACCGCCAGTCGGTGGCGAGCCGTTATACGAACGCGCGCGCGGCCGGCTTCGTACGCGGATGGCTGGTGGACGGCGGCGAGCCCCCCACCCAGTCCGCGCTGCTCGACATGCTCAACGGAGCATGGTGGGCCAGGTGCGCGCCGCCGCAAGACGGCGCGCCGGTGGCGATCGACCAAATCGAAGATGCCGCCTGCACGATATGTGCAAACATCCAGCATCGTGGCTGACTCGGACGCCGACTTGGTGCTATCCACGCGGCTGGCGTTGTTGCGCAGCAGTCTTGCCACGGTGGGCACGGCGATCAGCAACATCGAAGACACGCGCCAGCCCAGTCAGGCGCTGAGCGCATACGCCCAGTCGCTCGAGCAGCTTCGCGCGGTTGTGAGCGACACCGTCACCAAGTTGCGCGCGCTGGATCTGGGGCTGGAGGGCGAGCGGCTGCTGTGGGAGTTGACCAAAGCCCAGTACGACGCCGAGCCGGCGGTGAGTCCCGATCGCGCGTTGCTGCGCCTCCAACAGACCTCGGTGCACCGCGACCTCAGCGCGGACGTCAAATCACGGCTGGAGGAGCTGGCAGGCGTCGAGCAGCTGCTCAAACAGCGGCACGACGCGGATTCCGCACAACGGGAGCAGTTGCTCCAGCAGACATGGGCCGCATATGTGGAGTTGTCGAGCAAATGCGAGAGCGTGTTCGCCGAGTACCTGGATCTCGTGCGCGGCGTGGTGCTGCGCGACGCGGGACTCGATCGCGATCTGTGTCGGATCGGCGACGCGCTGGGGCGGCCGTGGGGACGCTTCAAGGACTACGAATGGCAATCGTTCACGATCCCCGCATCGTGCGAGCAGCGCGGCATGTCGGCGGCGCGCCTGATTCGCATCGGCTTCCCCGAGTGGAGCATCTGGTGTTTGTCGCTCACCGCGCACGAGTTCGGGCAGGTGTTTGCCGCCCAGCACGACGACGTGCGCGAGTTCGTCCGGCAGCGGGTGGCAACCCCCGGAGTCAGAGATGAGGTGCTGCAAACCTGGATCGCGGACGCGTTCGCCACCGAGGTGATGGGCCCGGCATATGTGTTGGCGGCGATCTCGCTGCGCACCGATCCCGCCTCCGACGCCGACGACGCGCGCGTGGCGGTGATGCTGGCGAGCCTCGCGCAATCCGACTTCGACGAGGTGTATGCCGCCAAACGCGAGCAGCTCGCTCAAGCGTGGAGGGGAGCCAGGGCATCGGTGGGAGCCGCGCCGGCCAACCACGACGAGGAGCTGATGCGCGCGGCGGTCGAGCGGGCCCACCAGCTGGTGGGCGATCCGTTCGATCGCTCCGACTGGGAACGCAGTCTCGACTTCGCCGACCAGCTGAGCGACGAGCGGTGCGATCCAGCGGCGCTGGCGGGCGAGATCCAGCCGTCCGACCTGCGCAACATCCTCGCGGGCGCATGGTTTGCGCGCCTCGCCCAGGAAACCGCCGCGGCGGAGCCGGTCGGGGGCTTGGTGTCGGTGATCGAAAAGCTGGCCGAGCGCGCGCGGCTGACGTGCATCGCTTTGATCGACACGGCCGCGGGCGCCGGCGGCGCCGCCGACTCGATCGCGCCGACGCCGTTGTCGCTGGGTCTCGTCAACCGCGTGCAGCCATTGCGCGAGAGCCCCACGCTGAGCAAGCCCACGCCCACCGAGCAGGCGGCATAGAGATGGCGGCATAGAGATGGCGGCCACCTTTCCCGGAGGCGACGCGCTATTTGGCGCCGCCACCGCCGACAGCGGCGCCTCGTCGGAGCCCGCACCAGACGCCAACACGTCGGAGCCCGCACGAGACGCCAACGCGTCGACGCCCGAGCGCCAGCTGGCATTTGCGGTGGCGGCGCTGGACGGGTGGCGCCCGCAGGAGGTGATCGACCAGCTGCCACCCCAGCTGGAGGCGCTGATGCTGGCGTCGGCCTCGATGTGGGCGGCGCTGGGACGCGCACACGAACAGCTCCAGCAGGCCGATCCGGCCGAGCGCGGCTACACACAGGCCGTTGCGCTGCTCGATCTGGTCCACACACAGCCCAGTCCGGCGCAGGCGGCGGCGCTGGCGATGGCGCTGACGCACGCCGGCCGCAACGACACGGCGCTTGCCTTGCTGGAAGCCGCGGCCGAACAGCCAAACGGCGATCCGGCCGTGGCCAACATCCTCGGCGAGCAGCTGATCGTGGCGGGCGACCGGGTGGTGGGGGCCATTGAGGACCCCGCGCGCAAAACCGAGACGCTTTGCAAAGTCGCCGAAGCGCAACGGCAGCAGGGACGTTTCGAAGAGGCGCTTGTGACATTCGGGCGTGCGCTCGTACTGCAGCCGCAATCGGCGTCCGCGCTCGTCGGCAGCGGCGCCACCCTGGCGTCGTTGAACCGCAACGAGCAAGCCATTGAGGCGCTTAGGGCGGCACTTGCGGTGGACGAGGAAATGCCGTGGGCCCACGCCATGCTGGCTGAGCAGCTGCGGCTTCGCAACGAGCTCCCCGCAGCGCTGGCGGCGCTCGAACGGGCGCAGAAGCTCGGCGACACGAGCGCGTGGCTGCGCGGGACACGGGGTCAGATCCTGCTGGCGCAGGGCGATCCGGCGGGCGCAATCGCCGAGCTCCACGCGGCGTGGGCGCTGGAAAACGCCCCCTGGATCGCGTACGAGCTGGCGTCGGCGGTGATCCTCGCCCCCACTCCTCACGAGGTGGACGAGGCGCTCGCGATCCTCAATCGGGCGCTCACCGAGGCACCCGAGGCGCAGTCGCTGCTGGCCACTAAGGCCGACCTGCTCAGCGCCGCCGGGCGCTACGGCGAGACGCTCGACACGATCGATCGGTATCTCACCAACTACCCCGACGACCGCCACGCCCGCGAGACCCGGGCGCAGGCGCTGCTCGGGCTCGACGACGTCGCCGGCGCCCGGCGCGAGGCCGAGGAGCTGATCGCGAACTACCCCGACAGCACGATCGCGCGACGCACGCGCACGCTGGCGCTGGTGGACATGGACGAATACAAAGAGGCGTTGCGCGAGGCCGAAATGCTGTGTCAGCTGAACTCCGCCAACGGCGACGCGCAGCTGCTGAAGGCAGCTCTCCTGTTCGGCCTCCAACGCCTGCACCAGACCGCGACGGTGGCGTGCGAGCAGCTGCGACTCGATCCGACCCAGGCGCTCGCCAACGGGCTGGCAGGCATGGCCGAGCGCCGGATCGCGGGGTCTTCGCTCGACGCGGCGGTGGCACACCTGCGCGCCGCGCTGGCCGCCGAGCCGGACAATCTGACCTGGCAGATCGAGCTGGCGGATGCCCTGGACGAGCTCGGCTCCGCCCCCGAGGAGGTGCGCACGCTCCGCGAGGGGGTGGCGGCACGCGTCGAGCGCCGCGAGCTGTCCGACTACGAATCGCTGGCGATCGCCGCCTGGGCGGCGCTGTGGCTGGACCGGCTGGAGCCTGCCGTGAAGTGGATCAACGAGGCCATCCTGATGGCGCCCAAACTCGCCAGCCTCCGCTTCCTGTCGGGCCTGACGTTGCTGGGCGCCGGCCGCCCCGAGGTCGCACTCGACGCCTACTCGGGCGGCATCGGGTTGGTTGCCCAGATCGACGACCGGGAGCGCGCCGCCTCAATCGTCGACGAGGCGCTGCGCGACCTCAACGCCACCTCGGCGCGATGGTCGACGCCGGAACGGCCGGCAAGGTCGACGCCGGAGCGGCCGGCAACCGAGATCGAGCGGGCCAAAACAATCCTGCAAACCACCTACGAGGGGTTGCAAGACGCGAAGCGTGCATCGAACGAGGAGGATGGCGAGCGTGTGGCGCCGGCCGAGCATCGCTGACATCTACGTCAAGCAGTTGCAAACCCGCCTCGATCGCCAGCTGGTGGCGGTGTATCCCCCCGACGCGCCCGACATCCGCGTGGGCACGATCGGGCGTTTCGTCAAGGGGAGGTTCGACCGCCGCGGCCACCTCGCCGAACTGCTCGGCGGCGAGACGGGGTTTGGCGAGGCGGTGGCACTCACCGAGCTCAGCCAGCCGACGTTGTTTTCATTTCACTCGGAGGGCACCGTGAGCCTGGAGCCCGCCGCGGCCGTGGCGGTGGCGGGCAAGGAATTGCTGAAGGCCAAGCTGGCGTTCACCGGCGACCGCGCGGTGGTGGCGTCGTTCACCGGCGTGCAGGAACGCTCCGTGCAGAGCCCCCGCGCGTTCGACACGCTCCTGTGGCGCCTCTACCTCGACGGCGAGCTGGGGGGCGATGAGGTGGTGGTGGCATCCCACCGACACGCCGCGTGGGGCACGGTGCTGGTGAATCGCAAGGGCGGAGTCGATCTCGTGGTGTCGGCTGACCCGTCGGTCGTCGGCCCCGCGCTCTCGCTCGGCGGCCTGGCCGCGGCGGGCGTCCAGTTTGGCGAGGGATCGCAGGTCTCCTCGATCGTCGCCGGCCCCAACCTCACGGTCGCGCTGAAGGCCAAGGGGCTGAGCAGCGAGGAGACCGCGCGCATCGACGACGTCAGGCGATTCGAGGCCGCCGCCGAGGAGCGGCTGTCGGCGTTCGAGGGAGTGGACATCCCATCGATCTCCGCCACCGAAGTGGTTGGCGAGGCGGATTTCGAGACGCCCGAGGAGTGACGGCCGCTAACCCGAGGGGTGACGGCCGCTAACGCAGCGCAACGTCGTAGGGCTCGCTCCGGACCGCCTGCGGCTCGGACCTGACGGCCTGCGGCTCGCTCCGGACCGCTTGCGGCTCGATCGCCAGCGCCTGCACCACGAGGTCTTTGATTTCGCCGTCGGCGCCGAGGCTGAGCGCGCGCTCCAGCGCCTCCAGCGCCCCCTCGCGGTCGAGCATCCGCAACCGCAGCCGGCCGAGGCGCTCCCACGCGCCGGCGTCGGTGGGGCCGCGTTCGGCCGCGCGCCGCGCCGCTTCCTCGGCGAGGTCCACCGCGCCCACGTCTTCGTAGATGCGCGCCGCGAAGCGGTGGGGTGCGGGGCGCTCGCCGTCAACGCGCGCCCAGTCGCGCACGGCGCGCGCCGCCGCGTTCAGATCGCCGGCCTGCCAAAACGCCAACGTCATCATCCGCAGCACGCCCACGTTGTCGGGCTGCGCTTCGCGCGCATACACCAGCCGCTTGGCCGCCAGCGAGTATTCGCCTTCGGCCATCGCGTGCTGCGCGGCGACCATAAAGCGTTCCATCCGCTCGCCCGCCGGGTCGGGTTTGGAGAAGTCGACGAAGTGCATGCTTCCCGCCGGCACCGTGCGGATGCCGTGGCTGAACTTCACCCGCGCCCACTGCTGCACCTCATCGCCTCCGGCGCTGTCGCCGGTGAAGTAGATGCCCGCCACAGTCCCCACCCCCCACTCCGGGTAGGACATGCAGCGCGCGTATCGGTGCACCACCGAGTGGTCGGGTACGCGGCTGCCGAACGGGTCGTGTTGGGCCTGCTCGGCCGCGTCCTCGCGCGCGCGCCGCTCGGCTTCGTAGGCGCGCCGCCCGGCCTCCTCGCGCGCTTTGCGCGCCGCCGCCGCGCTGACGCGCACGGCATTGCGCGACACCCGCCCGCCGCGCAGCCCCTCCGCCATCCGCTCCAGATGGTCGGCGGCCTCGTTGATCGCCTTCAAGTGGCGCTCGTGCTCGGCCTGGCGCCCGGGCGGCGCCAGATCGGGGTGCCAGCGCTTGGCCATCCTGCGGCGTGCCAGCTGCACCGCGCGCTTGTCAAACGGCGGCTCCAGCTCCAGCAGCATCATCTGCTGCTCGATGTCCAGCACGGTGGGCATACACCGGAAACGGTAGCGCTTGGAGTTGAGCTCTATCCTGCCTGCGAATGTCAGCCCAATACATCTTCACGATGCACCGCCTCTCCAAGGTGCACCCGCCCGACAAGACGGTGCTCAGCGACCTCACGCTGGCCTTCTACCCCGGCGCCAAGATCGGCGTGCTCGGCTACAACGGCGCCGGCAAGTCATCGCTGCTGCGGATCATGGCCGGGCAGGACGAGGAGTACCGCGGGCAGGCGGCGCTGGCGCCGGGCGCCACCGTGGGGCTGCTGGAGCAGGAGCCGCGGCTGGACGAGTCAAAGGACGTGCTGGGCAACGTGCAGGACGGCGTCGCCGAGACCAAGGCGCTGCTCGACCGCTTCAACGAGCTGGCGGGCGAATACTCCGAGGACAACGCCGCCGAGTTCGAAGCGGTGCAGGCCAAGATCGAAGCGGCCGACGCGTGGAACCTCGACACGCAGCTGGAGTACGCCATGGACGCGCTGCGCCTGCCCCCGCCCGATGCCGAGGTGGGGCGACTCTCTGGCGGCGAGCGCCGGCGGGTGGCGCTCTGCCGGCTGTTGCTGCGCGCGCCCAACCTGTTGTTGCTGGACGAGCCCACCAACCACCTCGACGCCGAGTCGGTCGCGTGGCTGGAGCGCCACCTGGCCGAGTACAAGGGCACCGTGGTGGCCGTCACCCACGACCGCTACTTCCTCGACAACGTGGCCGGCTGGATCCTCGAGCTCGATCGCGGCCGCGGGATCCCCTACGAGGGCAACTACTCCTCCTGGTTGGAGCAGAAGCAAACGCGGCTGGCCGCCGAAGAGCGCACCGAGAAGGGCCGCCAGCGCACGATCGCGGCGGAGCTGGAGTGGGTGCGCACCAACCCCAAGGGGCGGCGCACCAAGTCCAAGGCGCGCCTGGCCCGCTACGAGGAGCTGGTGGCCGAAGAGCGCAACGTCAAGCTCGACGACGTCCAGATCCACATCCCCGCCGGCCCGCGCCTCGGCGAGCGGGTGCTCACCGCCACCGACCTGCGCAAGGGCTTCGGCGAGCATCTGCTGATCGACGGCCTCTCCTTCGAGCTCCCTCGCGCCGGGATCGTCGGCGTGATCGGCGCCAACGGCGCCGGCAAGACCACGCTGTTTCGGATGATCACCGGCGAGGAGTCCCCCGATGCCGGAGCGCTCCAGGTGGGCGACACCGTCAAGCTGGCCTACGTCGACCAGTCGCGCGACGCGCTCGACCCGGACAAGACCGTGTGGGAGGAGATCGCCGACGGCCTCGACCACCTGCAGCTGGGCGAGCGCGTGGTCAACTCGCGCCAGTACGTGGCCGGCTTCAACTTCAAGGGCTCCGACCAGCAGAAGCGGATTGGCAAGCTGTCCGGCGGCGAGCGCAACCGCGTGCACCTCGCCAAGCTGCTGCGCGCCGGCGGCAACCTGCTGCTGCTGGACGAGCCCACCAACGACCTCGACGTCGACACCCTGCGCGCGCTGGAGGAGGCGCTGCTGTCGTTTCCCGGCTGCGCCGTCATCATCTCCCACGACCGCTGGTTTCTCGACCGCATCGCCACCCACGTGCTCGCCTTCGAGGGCGACTCCAAGGTCGTCTGGTTCGAGGGCAACTTCGAGGCCTACGAGGAGCACCGCCACGAGCGGCTCGGCGCAGCGGCCGACCGGCCGCACCGGATCACCTACAAGCGGTTGGTGCGGGGGTAGAGGCGGGCGGCCGCCACAGGGTGGAGCGCTCCGCCACAGCCGGAGTCGCGCCAGGCTAGCCGCGTCGCGCCCCGCCCACCTGGAAACTGGCGGCGCCTTCGGAGTTCTGCGTGCCGTCGGCCGAGTCCAAATAGATTTCCACCGTGTAGGTGCCGGCCCGCGATGGCAGCTGAATCCAGGCGCCTTCAGTGTTTTCATACCTGCCGGCCTGCGAGACGATCGATTCGTTTGGCCAATAGCTGCCCAGCCCCTCGCCGACCACGCTCCTCCCGCCAGCGGCATGTCGAAAGAGCGTATGCGTCAGCTTGAATCGCCGCCCGGCCGGGCCTTCGAGGAGCACTCGCCACTGCACTTCCACCCCTGGCGACTGCAGCGCTTCGTCGATTTCCGGCTGACTCAGCGGTCGTTCACCATTGCGCTTGGCGGCCGCCCGCAGTTGCGCTTCTTCGCGCGCAAGCTGGCCGGGGTGACTCTGCAGGTAGGTGTACTCGCTGATGCCCTCGCTCACGCGAACGTCGCTCACATGGGCCGCCAGCACGGCGGGCGCGGGCGTCGGCTTGAGGAGCGTGTTCCACAGGAGCACCACAACGCCGACCAGCGCGGTGATCGCGCCAGCGATCTGGCCCGCTTTGATGATCCCGGCGCTCAGCCCCTTGGCGCCGTCGTTCGAGGTCTGCGTCTCGGGCATGCGGAAATCCACATCATACGCAGATCCTGATATTGCGGCAAAAGGAGAAAGCGTGTACTCTCGGCGGCCGGCGATGATTTGGCGAAGCTCGATCCGATGCGCAGCCGCGCTTTTCGCCGCGGCCGCGCTGGCTGTCACGCTGGCGGCGCCCTGCGCCGAGGGTTCGTTTCCCGGCACAAACGGCGTAATCGCCTACTCGGCCGAAAACAGCATCTGGGTGGTCGACCCCACAACGGGCCATCAAGCGCGCCTCATCTCCGGCGGCGACGACTCCGCTCCGAGCTTCTCGCCTTCGGGGAACCTGCTGGCGTTTGAGCGCACCACGCCCAAACCGGGGGGCACGGCGGGCGCCGGCGCCGCCACCATCTACCTCGCCAACGCCGACGGCTCAAACCCCCGGCCGCTCGTCGCCGGTAACGAACCGGCCTTCTCGCCGAGCGGCCGGCAGATCGTGTTCGCGCGACCCTCGGGCCTCTTCCTGATCGGCATCCAACCCGGCGCGCGCGTGCGGCGGCTCACCGACCACCGCGGCGACCTCACTCCACGCTGGAGCGCCACCGGGTGGATCGCGTTTCAACGGATCGAAGGCGACCACAGCGACCTCGATCTGATCCACCCCCCGAGCCGCCGCATCCGCCTGCTCGTCTCTCACAAGCCGGACATCGGCAGCCCGCGGCCGATGTGGCCCGAATGGTCGCCCAGCGGCAAAACCATCTCGGTGGCGCTGTGCGAATTCGGGGATGAAATCGCCCGCCTTCCCACCGTTCCGCTGGTGGTGCTGCACAGCACCTGCGCACCCGACGTGTGGGCGCCGGCGGGCAAACGGCTGCTGGAAGCCGGGACGGGACCGCTCGTGGGTCGGCCCGAAACCTCCTGCCCTCCCTACATCGCCGGCGGGGGCAGCGAAGACGTCTCCTATTTCCACCACGGCAACCTCCTTTACGGCGACGAAGGGCCCAACTGGCCGATCGCCTGGCAGCCGCTCAAAGCCGGCGGCTCGCCGGTGCCCACAACGGAATGCGAAGCTCAGCCGCAGCGGGAAAACGGCGCCACCGAAGGGGTTGCGCCGGCGACAGTCACGCGAGGCGGGCGTCTGTGCGCCTACCGGCGGCGTCACCGCCGGCTGTGCCACGCGACCTGAAGCGTGCGGTGTCACGCGACCTGACGCCAGGTGCGCCACACACGACGCGGCGTGTGGTGTGGCAGGATTCCTCCTTAGTTAGCAGTCGCTAAGATACGCTGGGTCTTTGGCCAGGCGACCAGAGCCCGGCGACTACGACTACGAAGGAGCAGCCATGCCCGACTACACCGTCAAGCGCATCGACGACATGGAGGGCGCCTTCGGCGGCGGCCTCAAGAAGGCCCGGGCGGAACTGGGCGTCACCTCGTTCGGCATGCAGGTTGTCGACCTGCCGCCCAACTACAGCGACTACCCCGAACACGACCACTCCGAGCAGAAGCAGGAGGAGGTGTTCGTCGCGCTGCGAGGGTCGGGCGAGATTGACGTCGAAGGCGAGCGCGTCCAGCTCACGCCTGAGGTGGTCGTCCGCGTCGGCGCCGACGCCAAGCGCAAGATCTACGCCGGGCCCGAGGGGCTGCGGGTGCTCGCGCTCGGCGGCACGCCCGGTGTAGCGTACGAGGTGATGGAGTTCACCGAGCTCAGCGGCGCCACCGCCTGAGGGAGCCCCGGCAGTTGGCCAGCCCAGCTACGCAGCACGCCGACGCGGCTTCAGGTGCCCCCGACACCCCGGGCAACTTCGATCGTGACACCGCGGTGCGTCGCCGCGGTGTCACGGACGGGGATGGCGCGCCCGCCGACGGCGACGTCGTGCTGTACGACGCGGAGGTCTCGCCGGCATGGCGCGCCGGGCGGGGCCCTCACGGCGGCTATCTGGCGGCGATGCTGCTGCGCGCGCTCACCGACGCCGTCGCCGACCCGGGGCGAACGCCCCGTTCGCTGACGATCCACTACGCGCGGGCGCCGCAGCCCGGGCCGGTGACGATCGCCGTGACGCTCGAGCGCAAAGGGCGCTCGCTGAGCACGCTCTCGGCGCGCATGGAGCAAAACGGGCGGCTGCAGGCGCTTGCGCTCGCGGCCTTCTCGGTGCCGTGGCGCGCGGCGGAGATCGCCGAGCTGCCGCTGCCCGACGTCGCACCGCCCGACGCCGAGCGCATGCCGGTGAAGGGGTCGCACCCGGCGACGCCGCTCTTTCTGCGCAACCTCATCCTCCAGCTGCGCATCGGCGCGGTCCCCTTCACCGGCTCTACCGCGCCGATGGAAGTCGGCGCCTGGCTGGGGCTGCCGCGGAACGGACAGCCGGGGCCGGCGCAGCCGGGCCTGCCAGCGCCGGCGGGGTCGGCACAGCCGGGCGTGGAGAAGCCGGGCCTGCGCCCGCTCGACCCGCCAGCGCTGGCACTGTTCAGCGACGCGCTGTTCTCGCCGCCGTTCGTGCGGCTTCCCGAGCCCGCCGTGACCCCCACGATCGACCTCACCATCCACTTCCGCCGCGACCTCGCCGACGGCTTCGCGGACGGCATCGATCCCGACCTGCGCGAGCTTTGCTTCGCCCGCTTCAGCTCCACTGTCGTCCACGACGGCTTCTTCGAGGAGGACGGCGTCATCTGGGCGGCCGACGGCACCGTGCTCGCGCAGTCCCGCCAACTGGCGATCGTGCTGCCGTTCGACCCCTCCGAGGCCGCGCAAGCGTAAGGTTGACGTTCGTGGCGGGTGCTTCGATGCGAAAGCCAGGGCCGGAGTGTGCTGGGGCGGTTCATTGAGTTCGGGGCCGGCGGCGTAGGCCGAGCCGCGTTCGCGCGTGGGAGCTGGCGTCTGCTCGCGTCCCTCCTCGCCACCTTCCTGCTCCTGCCGGGAGGCGCCGCGCACGCCGACTCGCTCTCCGCCGGCCCAGGAGAAGCGGAAGCGTCGATCTCGACGATCGCCGGCGACCCGGCCGCCTCTGGCCCGGCGACCATGCTCGGACAGGACCCTGGCGCCCTCGCGATTGCCCCGGACGGCAGCTCGCTGTACATACTCAATTCGTTCGAAAATGGGGCCAGCTCCTCTCCCTGGAGCTCGATACGCGAGCTCGACGCGGCCGCACAGGAGACGACGGTGGCCGGCATCGGCAATCTCGGGTTCTCGGGCGACGGCCGACCCGCGACCGAAGCCGAGCTGCAGGCCAATGCCGGCAGCCTCGCGGTCGACGATCTCGGCGACCTGCTGGTCGCCGACACCGGCAACGACCGCGTGCGACTGATCGCCGCTGCAAGCTGCACAAGCGAATGCCCCTACGGGCTCCCAGCCACGACCAAGGGCGACATCTACACGATCGCCGGCGACGGCACCAGCGGGTTCTCCGGCGATGGCGGGCCCGCCGGCGAAGCGGAGCTCGAATATCCGGGCGGCCTCGCGGTGGACCACGACGGGGATCTGTTGATCAGCGATGGGAACAACACCAACACCGGCGCCGACCGGGTGCGGCTGGTGGCCGCCGCGAACTGCACGAGCGACTGCCCCTACGGGCTCCCAGCCACGACCAAGGGCGACATCTACACGATCGCCGGCGACGGCCAAGGCAACGCCTCCAATCATTTCTCCGGCGACGGTGGGCCCGCGACAGAAGCCGAGCTCGACGAACCGGGCCCGCTCGCGGTCGACTCCGAGGGGGATCTGTTGATCGACGACCGCGACAACGCGCGCGTGCGGCTGGTCGCAGCCACGAGCTGCACGAGCGAATGCCCCTACGGGCTCTCGGCCATGACCAGGGGTTACATCTACACGATCGCCGGCGGCGCCGAAACCCTCGACATCCGCGAAGGCGTTCCGGCGACTGAAGACTCCATGTCCATCGGAGACATCGCGGTGGACTCCGCCGGGGACCTGCTGATCAGCGAAGGGGAAACCAACGAGGTGCGCCTGGTGGCCGCCGCGAGCTGCACGAGCGAATGCCCTTTCGGTCTCCCAACCATGACCGGGGGCGACGTCTACAGGGTCGCGGGCAAGGAGGCGTACCTGGAAAACGGTGTGTACGTCCGCTCCTACCATGGGTTCTCGGGCGACGGCGGTCCCGCCGACGAAGCCCAATTCAAGTATCTCACCGGTCTCGCGGTGGACAGCGCCGGCGACCTGCTGATCAGCGACACCGGCAACGACCGCGTGCGGCTCGTGGCCGCCGAGAACTGCGCGAGCGACTGCCCCTACGGACTGTCGAGCACCACCAAGGGTGACATCTACACGATCGCGGGCAACGGGACGGTGGCGTTCTCCGGCGACGGCGGACCCGCCACCCAAGCCGAGCTCTCCCAACCGGAAGGCCTGGCGGTGGACGGGGACGGGGACAAGCTGATCGCCGACACCGACAACAACCGAGTGCGCCTGGTCGCAGCCGAAAGCTGCGCCAGCAAGTGCCCCTACGGGCTGCCCAGCATGATCAAGGGCGACATCTACACGATCGCCGGCGACAGCAGCTTCATCGCCCTCGGGGATGGCTTCTCCGGCGACGGCGGGCCCGCCACTCAAGCCGAACTCGACCACCCCGGCGGCCTCGCGGTGGATCACAACGGGGACCTGCTGATCGCCGACACCGACAACAACCGAGTGCGGCTGGTCGCAGCCGAAAGCTGCGCCAGCAAGTGCCCCTACGGGCTGCCCAGCATGGCCAACGGCGACATCTACACGATCGCGGGCGGCGACAACGTCGAACTGGGCGACGGCGGCCCCGCGACGCGTGCCGAGCTGGCTGGCCCCACCGGTCTCGCGATGGACCACTCCGGGGACGTGCTGATCACCGATAGCGGGCCCTTCGAAGGTCGGGTGCGGCTGGTCGCAGCCGAAAGCTGCGCGAGCGAATGCCCCTACGGGCTCCCGACCATGACCAAGGGTTACATCTACACGATCGCCGGCGACGGCAGCTTCATCGGCCCCGGGGATGGCTTCTCCGGCGACGGCGGGCCCGCGACCGAAGCCGAACTCTACTCCCCCACCGGCCTTGCCCTGGACAGCGCCGGCGACGTGCTGATCGCCGACACCGGCAACGACCGTGTGCGGCTGGTCGCAGCCGAAAGTTGCGCGAGCGAATGCCCCTATGGGCTCCCAACCATGACCAAGGGTTACATCTACACGATCGCCGGCAACAACCTTCCCGGGCCGCTCGGCGACGGCGGCCCGGCGACCAACGCCTGGCTTTACCGGCCGGAATCCCTGGCGGTGGACAACGCCGGGAACCTACTGGTCGGCGACACCGCGAACGACCGTGTGCGGCTGGTCGCAGCCGCCAACTGCTCGAGCGAATGCCCCTTTGGGCTGCCGGCCACAACCAAGGGCTACATCTACACGATCGCCGGCGACGGCAGCCACGGGTTCTCCGGCGATGGCGGACCGGCAACCGCGGCGGAGCTCGAACACCCCGGCGGCCTGGTGGTGGACCGCGGCGTGGGGCTGCTGGTCAGCGACACCGACAACAACCGGGTGCGGCTGATCGCCAACAGGCTGGTGAGCGGGGAGCCGGTCTTCACGGCCGCAAGCCCGCCCGAAACCGTGCCTGCGGGCTCGAGCTTGGAATACACATTTGCGGCCACCGGGCAGCCGTCGCCTACCTACTCGCTCTCCGAGGGCGCGCCGAGCTGGCTGAAGATCGATCCGACCTCAGGGAAGCTGACGGGCGCTGTGCCCGCCGGCACCACCAATTTCAGCTACGCGGTGACCGCCACCAACAGCTCCGGGTCGCGCACCGCCGGACCGTTCTTCACCGCGGCCGCGGCGCCTGTGCCGGTGGAAGGAACGGTCGAGTACATCAATCGCCAGCCTGCGGCGGGCGGCGTGGTCGACGCCTGCTTGGCCGAAGGCGGACTGTGCCACAGCGCCGTGACGAGCGCAGGCGGCGCCTTCCGGGTGAGCGCGATTCCGGGCACGCAGATCGTGCTCACCGCCTACCCGCCTCAGAGCGCCGCCGGCGAATACGCTCCGGGCGAGAGCGGACCGACGCTGGTCACCGCCGGCGGACTCCAGCACGCCGCCGTCTTCCTCGACTCCGTCACGCCGCCCGATGTGGGGCTCTCAGGCACTCTTGAACCGGACACGCTCAACGCTTTCGAATCCTCCGGCGCAAGCATCAGAGGCTGCCCGTACGGTCTCGCCGCGGTCACCGTCACAGCGACCAACCAGCTGACGGGCACGTTCGAATCGAACGTCCAAGTGCTCCCGGAACTCGTATCGGGCTCCGGCGTCTACTCGGGAGCCCTGGAACCGCAGTATCCCCTGCAGGGAGCGGCGAGCATCCACGGCTCGGTCACCTGCCCGCCGCAGAGCGCGCTGGGGCCGAACCTGGGGCCGTCGGAGGGCGGCAACGCCGTGATGATCACCGGCTCCGGCTTCACAGGCGCAACCGGCGTGGACTTCGGCCAAGTGGCCGCGACCACCTACACGGTGCTCTCCGACGACCTCATCGAAGCCGTCGCCCCGCCGGGGACCGGCACCGTGCCCGTCACGGTCCAAGGCCCCGGCCTGCCCGGCGGCTCGGCGGTGGTCGACGAATACACGTATGTCGCGGTCCAGTCGGTCCAGCCGGCAAACGGTCCGCCGGAAGGCGGGACCTCGGTGACGATCACCGGGACCGGACTGGCATCCGCGACCGCCGTGCGGTTTGGGCAGACAGGCGCGCAGTTCACCCAGCTGTCCGGCACCGAACTGCGGGCCGTGAGCCCGCCGGGGACCGGCACGCAGGACATCACCGTCGAAACGGCTTACGGAGGCACCACGCTCGTCACGCCGGCCGACCAGTTCACCTATGGCGCCGGCAGCGGCACATCGGGAGCCGGCAGCGACGCGTCGACCCGGCCAGCCACCGCCGCCAAACGAGACGCCCCCCCACAAGCCGCCTCCGCGAAGATCGTCCCTGCCGTCGGGGAGTTCCTCGTGAGTCAAAGCGTCCTCAGATTCGTGTACCAGTACGGGCCTGAGCTGCTGGATAAGTACGACTTCGGGGGAAAGCTGAACGATGCGATCCACGCCGCCTTGGGCCATGTAACGTGCCAAGACGCAAAGGCGTTGATCGCGGACGGGGTGATGCTTACCATTAGCCCGCTCATTGACGAGCTCGTGGAGGCAGCCCTCCCGGCGGTGGAGGCCAGCGAGGTGCTGACGCTCAGCGAGACCGGCCCTCTGCTTGTGGTCGCCTTCGCCATAACCCCGGTCGCCCTGCACTGGATGGCCGGCCAGATCGCCGAGTTCCTGGTCAACGCCGCGGTCGACGCCTCCGTCGACGGGTGCGATACATACGATCAATTCGATGATCTAGAACCTCTTCAGCCGCCTCAGCCCAACGCGTACATCGACCCGAGCGGGACGATTCTCGACACCAACGGCAACCCCGTCAGCGGCGCCACCGCCACCATCCTCAGATCCGAAACATGGTTGGGGCCGTTTGCGCCGGTGAATACCCAAGCGCCGGGGATCCGGCCCGCGATCAACCCGGAGACCACCGGCGCCGACGGTGTCTTCCACTGGGATGTGTACTCCGGGTATTACGAGGTGCAGGCGACGGCGCCGGGCTGCACGGCCGCCGGCGAACCAGGCCAGAGCGCCGCGACGATCGGCCCCTACCCCGTACCGCCCCCGCAGGTGGGGCTGACGATCTCCCTGTCCTGCGCCGACGAACCACCCCCGCCAACGCCGGCGGTCGGAAGTCTGAGCGAAAGCTCGGGCCCGGCGGGCGGGGGCACGCTCGTGACGGTGCTCGGCGGCGGCTTCACCCCCTCCAGCCGTGTGCTGTTCGGCGCGAGCCCCGCGCAGACGACCTACCTTGGGCCAGGGGCGCTGAGAGCCGTGTCACCTCCGGGCACGGGACCGGTGGACGTGGTCGTGCAAAGTGCGGGGGGAACGAGCGCGACCTCTGTCGCCGATCGGTTCTTCTACGGCTCGCCACCGACGATCGACACGCTGAGCGTTTATGAAGGGCCGAGCGCGGGCGGCACCAGGATCACGGTGCATGGGACGGGATTCACGGCAGCGAGCGCGGTCGGCTTCGGAGGGTTGCCGGGCAGCTCGCTGGTGGTGAGGTCCGACAGCGAACTCGAAGTCACCTCGCCGCCAGAGCCGGCCCGCACGGTCGACCTCCAGGTGGTGACCCCCGCGGGCACCAGCGCCGAAGTCGCAGCCGACCGCTACACCTACCTGTCGCCCGGGCCGCCGCCGTCATGCGCCGCGCAATCGCGCTCGTCGCTGAACGCTTCCGTCGTGCCCGCGTGCGGCGAGGTGGAAGCGGTCGGCCACCAGCCCCAAACTTCCGCGCACATCACGCCCCCGACCGCGAGCGTCGCTCGGATCATCTCCGATGCAACCCAATCGCAACGCGTTTGGCGCGAGGGCGACAAGCTCGCGCGAATCAGCTCGAAGCGCAAGCAGCCCGTCGGCACGGTCTACTCCTTCGCGCTCAACGAGTCGGCGAAAGTGAGCTTTGCGTTCACCCAGCAGGCTCTCGGACGCAGAGTGGCAGGCAAGTGCGTCGCGCGGACCGGCGAAACCCACCGTCGACCCTCCTGCAAACGCGCCATCCTCCGTGGCACGCTCTCCTTCGCCGGCCACGCCGCCACCAACAGGCTCGCCTTTCAGGGGGCGATCTCGCACACGGACAAGCTCCCGCCGGGTGACTACAAGCTCGCGATCGCAGCCATCAACAGCGCCGGACAGCACTCGGCCCCCATCACACTGAGCTTCACGATCGCGCCAGCGAGAAGTCCGCGGTGAGCGCCCGTGCCGCGGCGGCGATCAGTTTCGCGGCGGCGTGCACATCCACCAGCTCCACCAGCTCCACCGGGGAGTGCATGTAGCGCAGGGGGATCGACACCAGCGCCGTGGGGATGCCGCCGCGGGCGAGGTGCACGGCGTCGGCGTCGGTGCCGGTGTTGCGGCCGATCGCCTCCACCGTGAAGGGGATCTGCTCGCGCTCAGCCGTGTCGTGCAGCAGCTCGAACAGGCGCGGGTGCAGCGTCGAGCCGCGGCTCAGCACCGGGCCCGAGCCCAGCGGGTGCTTGCCCGACTCCTTCACGTCGATCCCGGGGGCGTCGGTGGCGTGCGTCACGTCCACCACGATCGCCGCATCCGGCGCCAGCGAGAAGGCCGACGTGCGCGAACCGCCGAACGTCGTCTCCTCCTGGGCGGCCGCCACCGCCACCAGCTCCCATGCCGCGCCGCCGCCGGCCTGCGACTCGCCGCCCGCCTGCGACTCCGCGCCGGCCGCCCGGCCCGCGCCCGGTGTCGGCGATTTCGCGCCATCCCCCTGCGCCACCAGCCGTGCCGCCTCCAACGCCACGAACGAGCCGAGGCGATTGTCCAGGGCGCGTGAGGCCACGCGGCCGTTCGGCAGCTCCACCGGGTCGCCGGCGATCACCGCCACGTCGCCCACGCGCACCAGCTTGCGCGCCTGCTCGCCGTCGCGCGCACCCACGTCGATGTGCAAATCGCGCACCTCCGCCACCTTCTTGCGCTCCTCGTCGCGCAGCAAATGGATCGGCTTCTTGCCGATCACACCCGCCAGCTCGCCCTCGCGGGTGGCGATGCTCACGCGCTGGCCCACGAGGATCTGGGCGTCCCAGCCACCCACCTCGCGGAACCACAAATAGCCCTCGTCGTCGACGTGGGTCACGATCAGCCCGATCTCGTCGATGTGGCCCATCACCATCAGGCGACGGACGCCGCCGGGCGCGGCGCCCGTGGTTGGCGGGGATGTCGATGTGGGCGTGTCGCCACGCGCCGCCACCCGCGCGGAGGGCGTGCCCACCACGTCGATCGCCACCTCGGCGCCGAACGCTTCCGCGGCGGCGCGCCACACGGCCGCCGGGGCCGTCTCGTAGCCCGAGGGGCCGTGCGCGGCCAGGAGATCGCGCAGGACCTCGGGGAGGCCGCCGGGGGCGGCGCCGCTGCCGCCGGCCGGCGTGGACGACGAGGCGCTCATGCGGCCAGCAAGCTCCGCAGCACGTACTGGAGGATGCCGCCGTGGCGGTAGTAGTCGGCCTCGCGCGGAGTGTCGATGCGCACCGTCGCCTCAAACTGCTTCTCGTCCGCGCGCACCTTCAGCTTGCGCGGCAACTCGGCGATGCCTTCGATCGAAAACGTCTCGTATCCGGTGAGCCCCAGCGACTCGGCGCTGTCGCCGTCGGCCAACTGCAGCGGCAGCACGCCCATGCCGATCAGGTTGGAGCGGTGGATGCGCTCGAAGCTCTGGGCGATCACCGCGCGCACGCCCAACAGGCGCGTGCCCTTCGCGGCCCAGTCGCGCGAGGAGCCGGTGCCGTACTCGCGGCCGGCCACCACCACCAGCGGGATGCCTTCCTGCTGGTAGCGCATCGCCGCGTCGTATATCGACAGCTGCTCCCCAACCGGCGGACTTCCGTCCGCCGGTGCCCGCAAATGCACGGTCACGCCGCCCTCGGGGAGGGCCGCGCCGTCCGGCGTGCGCAGCAGGTTGCGGATGCGGATGTTGGCGAACGTGCCGCGCACCATCACCTCATGATTGCCGCGCCGCGCGCCGTAGGAGTTGAAGTCGCGCACCTCCACGCCCTGTTCCCGCAGGTAGCGCCCGGCCGGGCCGTCGCGCTTGATCGCACCGGCCGGCGAGATGTGGTCGGTCGTCACCGAGTCGCCCAGCAGCACCAGCACGCGGGCGCCGCGCACGTCCTCGATCGGCCGCGGCTCGGCGGGCATGCCCTCGAAGTAGGGGGGCAGGCGCGCGTAGGTGGAGCGCTCCTCCCACGCATACCGCTCGCCGCCGGGCACCTCGAGGCCGTTCCAGCGCTCGTCGCCCGCGAACACCTCGGCGTAGCTCTTGCGGAACATGTCCGACTGCACCGCCCGCTCGATCGTCTGCGCCACCTCCCGCCCGCTCGGCCAGATGTCGCGCAGGTACACCTCCGCGCCATCGGCGTCGCGGCCCAGCGGCTCCCGCTCGATGTCGATGTCCATCGTCCCCGCCAGCGCATACGCCACGCATAGCGGCGGCGACGCCAGATAGTTCATCTTCACGTCGGGGTTGATCCGCCCCTCGAAGTTGCGGTTGCCCGACAGCACCGACACCACCGCCAGATCCTCGTCGTTCACCACCTGGGAGATCTCCTGCGGCAGCGGCCCCGAGTTGCCGATGCAGGTCGTGCAGCCGTACCCGACCAGGTTGAAGCCCAGCTGCTCCAGCGGCTCGGTGAGGCCGGCGCGGTCGAGGTATTCGCTCACCACCTTCGAGCCGGGCGCCAGCGAGGTCTTCACCCACGGCTTGCGCTCCAGCCCGCGCGCCAGCGCGTTGCGGGCCAAGAGGCCGGCGCCGATCATCACCGAGGGGTTCGACGTGTTGGTGCAGCTCGTGATCGCGGCGATCACCACGTGCCCGTTGCGCAGGCTCGTAGCCGTTCCGTCCTGGAGGGTGACGGGGTAGCCCACCCGCCCGCTACCCCCCCCTTCCTCCTCCCCCTCATCATCCGCCGCCCGTCCGCCATCCGGCGCCTCGGCAGCCGCCGGGTGCGCGTGCGGGTCGCGCGGTCCGTCGCCGTTGGACGGCTCCTGCCCGGCGATCGGGTCGCTCGCGGGGAACGTCGCCGCCACCGCTTCGTCCTCTCCGTTCGCCACCGGCACATACCCGGCCAGCGCGCGCCTGAACGCCGGCCGCGCGTCGCTCAGCGAGATCCGGTCCTGCGGGCGCTTGGGACCGGCGAGGCTCGGTACCACCGCGCCGAGGTCCAGCTCCAGCTGCTCGGAGAAGCGCGGCTCGGGCGCGTGCTCGTCGTGCCACAGCCCCTGCTCGCGCGCGTACGCCTCCACCAGCTCCACCCGCTCGCGGGGGCGGCCGGAAAAACTCAGGTAGCGCAATGTCTCCGCATCGATCGGGAAGATCGCGCAGGTGCTGCCGAACTCCGGCGACATGTTGCCGATCGTCGCGCGGTCCGCCAGCGGCAAACCGGCGAGGCCGGCGCCGAAGAACTCGACGAACTTGCCCACCACGCCGCGTTCGCGCAGCAGCTCGGTGACCGTCAGCACCAGATCGGTCGCCGTCGCCCCCTCGCGCAGCGTGCCATGCAGGCGGAAGCCCACCACCTGGGGGATCAGCATCGACATCGGCTGGCCCAGCATCGCCGCCTCGGCCTCGATCCCGCCCACGCCCCAGCCCAGCACGCCGAGGCCGTTCACCATCGTCGTGTGCGAGTCAGTGCCCACCAGCGTGTCGGGGTACGCGCGCGGCGGGGCCTCGGCGGCGTCGGCGTCGGCGACGAACACCACGCGCGCCAAATACTCGAGGTTCACCTGGTGCACGATCCCCGTGTCGGGTGGCACCACCTTGAAGTTGTCAAACGCCTGCTGGCCCCAGCGCAGGAAGAGGTAGCGCTCGCGGTTGCGCTCGAACTCGCGCTCGGCGTTGATCCGGAAGGCGTCGCGCGTGCCGAACGCGTCCACCTGCACCGAGTGGTCGATCACCAGCTCCGCCGGCGCCAGTGGGTTGATCTTCGCCGGGTCGCCGCCCATCCGCGCCATCGCGTCGCGCATCGCCGCCAGATCCACCACCGCCGGCACGCCCGTCAGGTCCTGCATCAACACGCGCGCGGGCGTAAACGCGATCTCCTTCGACGGCTCCGCCGCCGCGTCCCATGCCGCCAGCGCCTCCACGTCGGCCGCGCGCACCGCGCCCCCGCCCTCCGACGCGCCCTCCGCGCGCAGCAGGTTCTCCAGCAGCACCTTCAGCGAAAACGGCAGCGTCGCCACGTCGAAGCGGTCGGCCAGCGCGTCGAGGCGAAAGATCTCGTACTCGCGCCCCCCCACCTCCAGGAGGCCACGCGCGTCAAAGCTGTTGTTGGCGGCCACGCCCCCCAGTCAATCAAACCGCCGCCGTGGAAGGGGTGGAGGCTGAGGGAGGCTGCGATGGCTCGCAGGCGACACCAACCATTTCGTGGCGCGAGTTGGTTGGCGGCCGAAAAGTGAGTCGCACGACACACGCGCCCTGTGTGTTGTTGTTCTTGGATACCGCAGCCAACCAAATCGTGACAACATATTTGTTGTTAGCGTTTGGTGGGCGATCGCAACCCGTGAGGCACTAATCGGTGGTGCCCGTCCGGGGAACGGCGGTGCCGCCCGCCAGCTCCACGTGGCCCTTGCCGGAGCGCTTGCTTTGCAGCAGCGCCGCGTCGCACGCCTCCAGCAGCTCTTCAACGCCCATCGGCGGCTGCCACTCGGCCGCGCCGATCGAGGCGGCCACGCCGGCGACGAGGTCGAAAGGGGCGACCTCCGCCAGCCGCCGCAGGGCCCGCTCGCCCGCCAGCGCGGCGCTCTGCAGATCGGCGGCGGCGAGGATCACCACAAACTCGTCGCCGCCGTAGCGGGCGACGCGATCGAAGGCGCGAAACTCGCCCATCAGCGCCCGCGCCACGCCGCGCAGCACCGCGTCGCCGGCCGCGTGGCCGTGGCGGTCGTTGACCTGCTTGAAGTCGTCGAGGTCGATCAGCAAACAGGCCAGCTTGCCGCCGGTTCGGGTGGCGCGGCCGATCTCTTCCTGCAGCCGGCGGCGCATCGCCCGATGGTTCATGCAGCCGGTGACCGCGTCGGTGCCGGCCTCCGCCTGCGCGCGCAACAGCGCCAGCGCGTTGGCCGCCTGCTCGACCAGCGCCGCGGCGCGGTGCACCTCGGGCTCCGACCACGGCTCCGCGGCTCGGCGGGCCGTCACCACCACCGCCTCCACCTCGCCGCGCACACTCAGCGCCAGCAGCAGCGCGCCCCCCACCCCGGCGGTCGACGCCAGCCGCGGCAGCGACGCCGCCAGCTCGCGCGCGCCGGTCGCCTGCGCGCTCTGGCCGGTGCTCGCCACCCACGCCACTCCAGGCGGGCGCTCGGAGCGGGGCAGCACATAGCACAGCCGGCCCTCCCCTTCATACAGGTAGCCAACCACCGGCTCGCCCTCGCTCGGGCCGCCCTCCGGCGCCAAATGGTGGATCTGCGCCTCCTCGGCGCCCAGCAGTCCGCACAGCTCGCTCGCCAGCGCGCCCAGCACCGCCTCCGGGTCGCCGCCGCCGTCGGCCAGCCGCATCAGCCGGCGCAGCGCCACCAGCAATGGGTCAGCGGCCGCGCCGTTGGTGGACGCGTTCGCGGCTAACGGGGCGTCGATGCCGGTGATGGCCATGCCCCCCAGACTGTAGAGGCCGGCGTCGATGTCTTGTTGATTTCCTGTGCCGCGGGCAGCCGGCGACGGCGATCTTCGTCGTTTGTACGAGTTTCGCCCCGCTCTGCGCCACGATCGTGGTCGGCATCGCCAGCTGCGCCGGTTGTGTCGCCGGCTTCGCCCGCTGCTTGCGTTTCGCGTCGTGCTTCTTCGGCATCGGGTGCTTCAGCTTCGCGCGCTTCTTCGGCTTCGCGCGGGGGGCGGGCACCCCGCAGAGGTCAGCGTTGCGGTTGGCGGTCAGTAGCGAGTGCGCGCCGGTGGGCAAACGCAGCGCGAAGCTCGAGATCGGCACGTCCGGCAGCGTTTCGAAAGCGGAGCTGAGGACGCCGTCCGCAGCGATGTGGGTGTGGCCGACCAGCACCACCGTCACGCCATCGCCGCCGAGAATCACGTCGAGGTCGGGGTAGGCCTCGCCGCCGTGCGACACCAAATAGGCGGGGCCGCCGAGCGTACCCGGCAGCACCGGCGTGGCAACAGTCGCCGATCCCACTTCCGCTTCCTTGGAGCAGCCCCCGGGCGGCGGACCGGCTTCGAAGGTCTCTGCCGGGCAGGCTTTGCGCAGCGTGGTGATGCGCGCCGCCAGCTGCTTCGGCAGGGACGTAAGCACCTCGCGGATATTCGCCTGGTGGGCTGCTTGCGCGACCCTCACTTCGAGGCTGGCGCCGTTCACGCGCGACACGGTTTTGCCGGTGGAGGCGCTGAACTTGGGGGTGAACGGCAGCTTGGCGCATTCGCCCACCTGGAAGGAGCTCGCCACGCTTTGCTGGGCGAGCGCGCTGCTGCCGGGCACGAAGCCGGTGAGCAGCGAGTTGGCGGCGAGCCCTTCGCAGCTGGTGGGGTTGAACAGGAAGTTGGGGCGGTTCACCGTCACCGCGATGTCGCGCAACCGCAGCGGCACGCCCTGCACGACTCGTGGCAGCGAGGCGCCCACCACCGCGCGGCCGCTGTACGGTTCGACGTTGACCTTGGCGCGCGTCACCACCTCGCCGAAGGCGAACGGCCCGGCGATCGCCGGCACCACGATCGAGAGCCCATATGGCGCGCCGTCGTAGGCGCCGGTGAGGTACACCCGCCCGGAGAAGTCATACGGTTCGGGCCCCGACCCGGCGGCGATCGACGCGGTGCCGATTTCGCTGCCCGGCGGGCACGTGCCGGCGTTGGCGTCCGCTTCGTCGCACTGCCCCACCGAGGGGATCGCGCCGAGCAGCCCCGCCGGCAGCGTGGCAGCCACGCCGGCGAGGTACTGCTGCCCGTCGGCGCGAGCGAGGTTGAACGTGTAGGACGTGTACGCGCCTGCCGTGTGGGAGGTCTCCGAGATGCTCTGGCTGAGCGAAAACGGCAGCGGCGAGGGGCAGCCGGTGGCGGCGAACGGCGTCGCGCTGAGCGCTTGCGCACCCCCCGTGTAGGGGCTGAAGAGCGCTTGCACCCGGCCGGTCGCACACGACACCGGGTTGGCCAGCGGCGCCTGGGCGCCGCCGTCGAGCTTGATGCTCAAATCGCTGAACGGCAGCTGCGGGTTGCCGGCGAAGCTAGCTTCCAGACCGCCCGTTTCGGGATTGGCGCTCACCTGTCCCTGCAGCCTCACCGACACGCCCAGCGCGCTCTCGGCATCGAGATAGATCGTGTAGGGCGGCCCGGTGATCGTCGCGCCGGCGGGGCTGCCGAGATAGACGTTGCCGGTGAGTGATCCGGGCGGCAGGTCGGTTTCGATCGTCACCGTGCCGATCTTCGACGCCGCCGGGCAGGCGACGGGGCCGGTGGGACGTACGCCGGGGCTCACCTGATTCAACCCCGCCTGCACTTCGGTGCAGGTCGCCAAGCCGCGCGCCGCGGCGGGGTTGAGCGTGAGCCCTTCGGGCAGCGTCACGTGGGCGTCGTCGATGTCCGCCGTGTTGATTTCTTCGGCGCCCACGTTCTGCGGCACCTTCACTTCGGCGATCGCGCCGTCCGGTTCGTCCGCCTGCGCCGTTTCCGGGTGAACTTCGGCGGTTGGGCCAAACGGCACCAGCCCGCACCCTTCCACGCCCACCGGCGTATGTGTCTGCGTGCGCGAGATTTCGCCTTCCCACGATTCCACTTCCAGGTAGGAGGTGGTGGTGGCCGAGCAAATGCTGGGCAGCGTCAGGAAGTTGCCCTCGCCGGCACGGCCTTCGAAGATCAGCTCCGACTTAACCACGGGAATCGCCTTCGAGATGTTGTTGATTTCGAAGTACTCGTGGAAGTCGGTGTTCCAGCTGACGTGGCCTTCGAGGAGGATGTGTTCGTTCACCAGCGGCAGCACTGGGGTTGACACGTGGATGCCGAACTCCAGCGGCAGGCCCTGCGGCTGTTGCAGGTTGTAGACCGGCGCCGAAAGCGTCAGATTGGCGAGCGCCACGAACGCGGTGAGTTCGTCCCTGCCCACCTGGGTGCTGGCGGGACACCCGTCTTCTTCGAAGGTCTTCACCGGACAGGCCGGCAGCGCCTCGGGATCGGCGGCCAATCCAGGCGGGACGTCGACCCGCACGCGCTTGACATTGCCCACCGGTTCCTTGCCGATTCCCGCCGGCGTGGAGTTGAATTCAAACCCGGTGATGCCGTACGGCGGATGCCCGGCGGCCTGAGTGTAGGCTTCGGCGTGGTCGGCTTCCACGCTGGCGTAGGTGCAGCTGGAGAGATTGCAGGTGCCGGCTTCGAAGTTCTTTTCTTCGACGCCAAACCCGGCCGCTTGCGCGACTGGCGCCGCCACGCCGCCCGCCATACAGGCGAGCAGCGTGGCCAACCAGGCCCGTACCTCTCCTCCGGTCCTCACACATCGGTATTACCCCGTATGCGGGATTTCTACTCAGCCCCTGCGCGGTTTCTGCTCAGCGCCCGAACGTAACCGTGGCAAACGCCTTGGAGGAGATGTTGTTTTTCTTGGTCTTCGGCACGAAGCCCACACGCACCTTGATCCGCAGCGTGCCGAAGCGGCGCAGCACTTCCCTGCCGATCGACGTGAGCGACACCTTCACGGTGTCGCGCCCGCCGGCGCCCACGCTGCGCTTGGTGAACTTCAGGTTGGTGCCGCCGCCGCTGATGCTGCCGGCCGCCGGCACCTGCACCTTGAGCGTCGCGGTTGTGCTCTTGGTGGAGTGTTTGACGACTTCCACCGGGCAGTTGCGCATCGCGATCACCGGCTGCATGAGGATGATCGAGCTGTTCTGCCCGGCCAGCGTCGTCGACAGCTTCATCTGCGTGCGGCACAGCTTGCCGTTGGCGGCCAGCACCGAGTTGGGGCCCGACGGCAGGTACAGCGAGAAGCTCGACATCGGCACGTCGGGCAGCGTGTTGAACGTCGTGGTGATCTGCGAGTTGAGCACTTTGGTGAGTCCCTTGAGGATCACGGTGACGCCGTCGCCGCTCAGAATCACGTCGAGGTTGGGGTAGGCTTCGTTGCCGTGCGACACCAGCCACGCCGTGCCGGTGAGCGTCCCCGGCAGCACCGGCGTAATGGCCTGGGCGGTGCCCACCTTCGCTTCGCTGTTGCACCCGCCGGGGGCGGGGCCGGCTTCGAAGGTGGCCGCCGGACACGCTTTGGCCAGCGTCGAGAGGCGCACCGGCAACTGCTTGGGCAGCGTCGTCGTCACCTGCTGGATGTTGGCCTGTCCTGCCGGCTGGCTGAGGTTGACTTCGATGTTGGCGCCGTTGGTGCGCGACGTTTTCGCCCCGACGATCGAGCCGAAGCTGGGCTTGAACGGCAGGCTCCTGCACCCTTCGGTGACCAGCGGACTGTTGGCCGGCGCCGTTGTGAACGTGCTCGAGCCCAGCAGCGTCTGGCCGGTGAGCGTCGATTCGGCCAGCAGCGGCGCGCAGCTCGTCGGGTTGAGCATGAAGCCCTGGCGGTTGACTTCAACCGTGAGGCTCTGCAGCCGCAGCGGAATGCCCTGGTAGATCGTGGGCACACTGCCGGCCACCACCACGCGCGCGGTGTACGGTTCGACGTTGATCGTCTCGTGCGTCACCACGTTGCCGAGATGGAACGGCCCGGCGTTGGCCGGCACCACGATCGCCAGCCCAAACGGCGCCCCGTTGTAGGGGCCCGTGAGGTAGGCAGAGCCTTCGAACCGGTACGGCGAGCTGCCCGCGCCGGCGTACGCGATCACCGAGCCCAGCCGGCTCGACGCCGGGCAGCCGCCCTTGTTCTGCTGGGCTTCCACCACCTGCGTTTCGGTGCACTCCGTCACCGCCGGGATCCGGCCCACAAGGCCGGCCGGCAGCACGGTTTTGATCTGCGTCAAGTACTGCTGACCCGACGGACGCGACACCGTGAACGCGAAGCTGGTCGACGCGCCCGCGGTATTCGGCTGGGTTTCGGTTGTCTGGGTGGGAGCAAAGGGCAGCGGTGACGGGCACGTCCCTTTTTCACCGTTGCTGTCCACCGTAAACGCCGTTTCAGGGGTCTTGGTGAACTGAGCGCCGATGTACGGGACGAGACTCGCGGTGGTGGTCGCCGTGCCGCACGCCAGCGGGTTGGCGATCGGCGCCAGCGCGCCATCTTTGAAGTGCAACAGCACTTCGCTCACGGGCTGTTCGGGGTTGTTGAGGAATTCCGCCGTCACCCGCCCGTTGGTCACGTTGGCGTTGACCTTGCCTTCGATCCTTACCGTCACGCCGTACCGTTCGGATTCGGCGTTGAGGTAGATCGTGTAGGGCGGCGCCGTGATCGTCCCCGCTTCGGAGCCGCCGAGGTAGATGTTGCCCTTCAGCGATTCCGGCGGCAGGTCGGGCACGTTGATAGTGACCGTGCCGATTTTGGAGTTATAGGGGCAGGTGGCCGCCGCACGTTGGTGCATGTGGATCTGCGACGGCTTGCACGCCTGCAGGCCGGCCGCGGCCGACGGGTTCAGCGTCATCCCTTCGGGAAGGGTGATCACGGCGTTCCGTAGCTGCGAGGAGTCGATTTCTTTGGGGCCGCCGGCGTGGGGGAGCTTGAGCGCGGTATCGACGCCGGTCGGCTGGTCGGATTGCGTGGTTTCCGTTTTCAGCGTGAAGGTCGGTTCGAAGGGGACGGGCGAGAAGGGGGCTTTGCCGTCGCAGCCTTCTACGCCGATCGGAGCGGTGTATTTCTTCGAAGCCACCTGGCCTTCTTTGGAGGTGAGCGTCACCGTGTTGGTGGTCAACGGACCCGGTCCGGCGCAATTGCTCGGGTTGGTGATGAAACCACCAAGCCCCTTCCCACCTTCTTCACCAAAGAGTTCCAGCCGAGAAGAAATCAGCGGCAGCTGTGGCGAGACGGTAATTTCATAATAATCATGATAATCGCTGGCCCATTCCACACTGCCTTCGATTAGCGAGTGCACATAGAGCTGTCCCGTCGGTTTACCGAAAAGAGCTTCCGTCAATTTTTCAGGTAGCGGGATCGCGACACCGAAATCCGATGCTAGCCCAGCCGGCTGCTCGAGGTTGTAGACTTCACCTTCCAGCGGTAGATCTCCACCCTTCGGAGATGGTTCTGGGCCAAGATAAAGAACGACATCGTTGATCCCTATTTCGCTTTCCGCCTTACATTTAGGCGCGGTAAAGAACCCAGGAGCAACTTCGATCGAATCAAATTCTTCTATCGAGCACTTTCCGACGGCCTCGGGGTTGGTGCTTACACCGGGAGCGACATCGGTCCGCACATGGGTAACTACGGCAAGTGGCGCTTCGTTAGGAAATGTCGTTCCAGGGACAGTATTGATCTTGAATTCCGTGACCCCCAACGCCGGATGCCCTGCGGCCTGTGTGTAGCCTTCGGCTTCGGCTTTCGCTTTTTCTTCGGCTGGCGTCGCGCCTGGCGGAGGAGGAGTGCATTCATGCCCTTTTTTGCAGTTCCCCGCGAAGAAGCTTTCCACGCCCAGCGCTTCTGCCGCCCCTGCCCCCGGTGCCATGACAGCAAGGCCCGCAAACGCGAGCAACGCGACTAGCCAAATCTGTAGCGACCGTACCGTCGCGTCAGTGCGGAACCCCATGTTGTCCTCCCTCGTTGCAGGGCCTCATTGCCCATGAGAACACCGAGTGTATCCCTAGGTTGCGCAGACCTTAAGCAACTTTTCGCCCACGGGCGAGGGGACTACGTAGTTTCCCTAAACCAGAATTGACCGGACAACCGCCATCCGGCGGGCCGGCCCGTCAGGGCGAACCAGGCTGCGGAGTGGTGAGCGGCGCGTGCTCCTCACGGGCTACCTCGAGCGCCCGATCGAGGCCGCCGGCGGCGGTGCGGTCGACGAGCGGCTGCACCAGCATCCGCAGTGGCAGCACCGCGCCCACCCAGGCGGGCGCGACGACGCGGCGCGAGCGGCGCTCCACGCCCCGCTCGATGGCGTCGATGGCGCGCGACAGCGGAACGGGGTTGACCACGCCGCGGCGCAGGCGCGAGGCCTGTTCGACCGCGCGCGTGCGCGTGCCGCGGCTGACCATGTCGGTGTCGATGAAGCCGAAGTAGGCCACCCCCACGCGCGCGCCGGTGTGGCGCAGCTCTATGCGCAGCGTGTCGCCGAGCGCCTCCACCGCCGCCTTGGAGGCGTTGTAGGGGCCCATCATCGGCGCGTGCAGCGCGGCCGCCAGCGAGGCGATCGGCAGCGCGTAGCCGCGCGGGTGGGCGAGGTGGGGGCCGGCGGCGCTGAGCGTGTGGTAGACGCCCAGCAGGTTGACGGCAATCGTGCGCTCGAAGATCGCGGGGTCGCCGCCGATCAGCGGCAGCTGCGCGGCGACGCCGGCGTTGGCGATCACCACGTCGAGACCCCCCAGCCGCTCCACGGCGCCCTCGACGGCCCGCTCGACCTGCGCGCGGTCGGTGACGTCGCACCCGTACCAGGGGGCGTCGCCGCACTCGGCCGCCACCTGCGCCAGCAGCTCGGGCTCGATGCCGGCGAGGGCCACGCGCGCGCCCCGGGCGTGCAGCCGCCGCGCGGCGCCCTCGCCGATGCCGCGCGCGGCGCCGGTGATCAGCACGCGGCGGCCCTCCAGGGGGATGGCGGCGGCGCGGGTCATCTGGCGCTCAGGGCTCGTGATCTCATCGGAACACGGAGCCTACCGGCCGCGGAAGATCTTATTTAGACGCGCTCGACCATGGCGCAGGATTGCGCTCAAACCTAGCGCAAATTTGCGCTACTATGTGGCGCACGGTGGCCAACCCGTTCGTCTTCTCCGAGCCGGTCGCACCCGCAGACCTGCTGGACCGCGACACCGAGGCCGCACTGCTGGTCGAACGGGCGTTGGGCGGCCACAACTCTCGCCTTGTCGCCCCGCGACGCTACGGCAAGACCTCGCTGCTGCGCCGGGCGCTGGCCGACGCCGCGGAGCAGGGGCTGGTGAGCGTGCATGTCAACTTCTTCGGCATCCTCACCCAAGCCGACGTCGCGGCGCGGATCGAGTCGGCCTATGCCGCACAGCTGCCGCGACGGCTGGCAGGTTGGTTTGAGGGCGTCAGGCGCACTCTGCGCACCGGCGTGCGCGTGGGCGGCGGCCCGCTGCCCGCCAGCGTCGAACTCAGCGCCGGTGGCACCGGCTCGGCGCGCGGACTGCTCGACTGGCTGGCACTGCCGCGCCAGCTGCACGAGGCCAAGGGCACCCGTGCGCTGGTCGTATTCGACGAGTTTCAGGACGTGCTGCTGGCAGGCGCGCGGCTGGACGCCGTGATTCGTTCGGAGATCGAGCAGCATGCGGGTGCCGCGAGCTACGTGTTCGCCGGGTCGCATGTCGGGATGATGCGAGAGCTGTTCGCGTCCAAGCGCCGTGCGTTCTACGGGCAGGCCGGCGCGGTCGAGCTGGCGCCGCTTGCACCCACCGATGTCGCCGAGTACGTGAGCGGACGCTTCGCGCGGGCCAACCGCGAGATCGGCGGCGCACTCGGCCCACTGCTCGACTTCTGCGAAGGGCACCCTCAGCGCACCATGCTGCTTGCGCACTTCATCTTCGAGCGTGTACCGGCCGGCGAGCGGGCCGACGCGTCGACGTTCACGGGCGCACTCGACCACGTCCTCGACGTGGAGGCCGGAGACGAGCTGAGAGCAGTGTGGTCGGGCCTCACCGCCGGCCAGCGGCGAGCGCTCACCGCGATCGCCGAAAACGACACGCCGCTGTACGGTCGGGCGGCCCAGATGCGCGTCGGCGGAGCGCGGGGCGGCTCGGTGACCACCGCACTGCACGGGCTCATCGACGCCGGCGAGGTGGTCGCCGATCCCAGCCACCCAACGGGACACAGGGTGATCGACCCGCTGCTGGCCTACTGGGTGCGCGCGGGGCGGCCGGGAGGGTGACACGGGGCGACCGGAAGGGTGGATTACCAACCCACGAGTAGCCAACTCACGAGTTGGCTACCGCTTCGCCCTGAGGCACTCCGCCGTCGGCATGACGCAGTCGTGGCGACCCGATCCAAAACAGCGCCGCGAACACAACGGCCGCCAGCACGTTGAGCGCCAGCTTGTAGTCGAGCGCCACTTCGCCGAACACTGTCGAGGCGCTGGGGCGCGGGCCGGTGGGGACGATGCCGAGCGCGCCGAAGAGGGCGGCCACCAGCAGCGCGGCGAGCACCATCGTGCAGTACATCAGCGCCACCGTGCGCAGCGCGTAAGCGCCGCCGTAGTACTTGCGGTAGATGAGGATGATCGGCAGCACGATCAGGTCGGCGAACAGGAACGACAGCACGCCGGCGAACGAGATCCCCCCCGACCACAGCACCGCCGCCAGCGGCACGTTGCCGATCGAGCACACAAACGACGCCATCGCGATCAGCGGCCCCACCAACGCGCTCTCGATCGCCGGCCACGGTGCGGGCGCATGGACGATGAAGAGGCTCTCGAAGAACGAGCTGCCCAGCTGGGCGATGAAGCCGGCGAGCAGGAAGCCGACCGCGATCTCCCTGTAGAGCATCGCCCAGTCCATGCGGAAGTTGGCTGCCACCTCAGCCCACGCGGCGCGCGAGGCGACCCGCTCGCGCCAGCCGGGGGGCAGATGGTCGGGCTGGTGGTTGTGGCTGGAGTCGTGGTGGCTGGTGTGGTCGCGCTCGTGGTTGGCGTGGTGATGGTCGCATCCCCCCGCCGGGGCGCTCTGCGCGTGCTGCCGTGCGCGGGCCTCCACGTGCGCCGGCACGAACAGGCGCAGCGCGAGCGCCATCAGCGCGATCATCACCACCCCACCGAGGTACTCGGCGAGCGTGAACTGCCAGCCGATCAGCACCCACAGGACGAGGCCCAGCTCCCACACGAGGTTGGTGGAGGCAAACTGGAACGCCAGCGCGGTGGCGGAGGAGGCACCCTTGGCGAACAGCGAGCGCGCGATCGCCACGGCGGCGTAGGAGCAGGAGGACGAGGCCGCCCCCAACCCGGTGGCCAGCGCCACCGGCCGCGGGCCGCCGGTGGCCAGCGACCGCTCCACGCGCGTGCGGGGAACCCACGCCTGCACGATGGCGCTGATGGCGAAGCCAAGCACCAGCGCCCACCACACCTCCCACGCCATCAGCAGCGAATCGCGCAGGCCGTGCCAGAGAACTTCCACGGCGCCGCTCACGCGCGAAATCCGTTGCTCATGCAACGAACGCTAGCGATTCCCCCAGTCCTCCCGCCGGGCTGACGCCAGCTCCCGTTGGGTCAGCTCGCGCGCGAAGCCGTGGTGCGCGGCTCGCTGCGTCATGTCATCGGCACAGAGCCCACCATAAGCTGACAACATAACTGTTGTCAAACTTTGGTTGGGCTCCACAATCCGCAACATACAGATAGCCACCTCGCAGATGACCCATCGGGTCGCCACCACCCTCTCGACGACCATCGACGCAGGCCTCGCGTTCGGGCGACCTTGCGCCCGCCCTACCCCTTCAGCACCGCCGGCCGTTGAAACGACGACGCTTCGGGGATCACGAGCCCCGCTTCGGTTTGAAACCACTGCTCCAGCAGCGCGCAGTAGAGGGAGCGGAAGTCGGCGGTGGGGATCACGTTTTCGTTTTCGTCGAGCGTGGCGAGGCCGGGGAACTCGCCGACCATCGTGCCGGAGGCGCGGGTGCCGATCAGGAAGGCCAGGCCGGCGGCGCCGTGGTCGGTGCCGGAGCCGTTTTCCTGGGGGCGGCGGCCGAACTCCGACCACAGTTGGATCAGCACGCGCTGGTCGAGGCCGCGCGCTTCGAGGTCGCGCTGGAACGCCAGCACCGATTCGACGGTGGCGCCGAGGTCAACGGCGAGCGTTTTCTGCTCGTCGGAGTGGGTGTCGTAGGAGCCCACGGCGTTGAGCGACGCACACGTGATCGGCAGCCCGGCGGCGAGCATCGCCGCGAGCGCTTCCAGGCGCTGCGCGAATTCGCCGCCGCTGGTGGGGTATTCGACGGGTGCGGTGTAGGTGGGCTTGCCTTCGGGGCCCACGAACGGCGCCATCTCGCCCAGCACGATCGAGGTGTCGTAGGCGGCGTTGCGCGCCTGCTGGTAGGCGGGCGAGGAGGCGCCCAGCGTGCCCAGCCGCCCATAGGTTTCCAGCGCGGTGGCGGCGATCGGTTCGTCGAGGCCGTACGCCCACATGTTGTAGTCCACCGGCGAGCTCACCGCGGCCACCGGCACGGTGGCGGTGGCGAGCGCGGGCGCCAGCGAGTAGTCGAGCGAGAGCCCCTGCAGCGGGTTGGAGGACTGGCCGACGGCGTCGAGGAAGCGGCCCATCCAGCCGGTGCGCGTTTGCGTGTCGAGCTGACCCACCTCCCAGTAGTGGCGGCTGGTGAAGTGGCTCTCGTCGGGCGGGGTGTAGCCGATCGCGGGGAACGTGGTGACCTTGCCCTCCCCGTGCAGCGTGGCGAGACCCGCGGCCTGCGGGTGCCACATCAGCGTGGGGTCCTCGCCGAACGGCTGGCCGGCCCCTTCGCTGAGTCCCAGCAGCGGGCGCAGCTGGTGGTAGCGCGCTTCGCCCACCGGCGCCAGTACCGACAGGGCGTCCCAACCCCCTTCCATAAAAATCGAAACCAACACCGGCTGGGTGGGCGCGGTCGCAGCGGCTTGCGCGATCCCCTCTTCGAAATGGCGCGGCGACAGCATCGCGGCGCCGTACACCGACACGACCGCACCGGCGGTGCGCAGCAAAAAGCTGCGGCGGTCCATCCCCGTGCCGGCCGGCAGCGGCATCCCCGGCTCGATCGCGGGCAGCCCGCGCCCGGCGCTGACCACGCCGCCACCGGCGCTCACCCGACGCCCGGCGGCGGCCACTCCCCGGCGCAGCAGCTGCGCGCGGTTGAAGTCGTTGCAAGAGCAGCGATCAGGCATGGGAGGAGGAGGAGGAGGAGGAGGAGGAGGAGGGGTGGTTGGGCATGCGTCAACTCACCTGCATGTCGGGAGCGGTGGCGATCAGCATGCGCAGCGCGTTCTGCCGGATGGCGCGGTAAGGGCTCTGCTCCCATTCGGCCATTTCAGCGGGCAGACACGACTGCGCGAAGGCGGCGATGCACTGCTGCGATTCGCCCGACAGCGGCGGGTCGGCCCAGTGGGCAAGCGCGTCCGACAGCGCCTGCGCGGCGGTCTCCGTGGAGCTGTATTCCGGTTCGCCTTCGCCCGGCCACGGGTTGGGGTAGGAGTTGGCGGTGACGTACGTGGCGATTTCCCAGCGCGCCTTGGCGGTGGAGGTGTCAAGCCATCTGGTGAAGTCCCACCCCGACACATTGGGCGGGTAGAACAGCCGCTGGCCGGCACTGAACCCCAGCCAGGTCCAGGCGGTGGTGTCGATGTAGCGGCCCACGGCGCGCAGCAAACCGGCGTTGTACACCGCGGGCGGCGTCACCAGCTCCTGGCCTTCGTGGAAGTCGGGGTGCTGGAGGATCGCCTCCACCACCGGGCGGATGGCGAAGCCGGAGCTGACGTACAGCCCCTGCAGCGCCGCCAGCGTGGCTTCGTCGGGCGGCGTGGGGATGAAGTAGCCCCACAGCTTGGTGACGAAAAAGGAGGGGTGCAGCGGGTGCTGCACGCACAAACGCACCGCGTCTTCCCAGTTGAAGTTGCCGGTTTGCCCAAACACCGTCTTCGGCTGTTGGTCGTGGCGCGAGGAGTCGAAGCGGAAGTTGTGAAGCCCTTCGCTTTCCGACCATTCCGCGGTGAACCCGGTGAGCGTGCGCGCCATCTCGCGCACGTCGTCCTCCGTGTAGGCGCCGCGGTCGGCGCCGAGTGAAAACAGCTCCATCATCTCCCGCGCATAGTTCTCGTTGGGGTCTTCGGCTTCGTTGTAGATCCCGTCGAGAAATACCAGCATTGCCGGGTTGGCGGTGACGGCGACGAACAGGTCCTGGAAATTGCCCAGCGCGTGCTGGCGAAACAACTGGTTCTGTTCCAGCATCAGCTGCTGGCTGTCCACCTTTTCGTTGGAGTTGGCAAACCAGTCGTGCCAAATGTAGGTCATCCGCTCCACCAGCGGCTGGTCGGATCGGATCATGCGATCCAACCACCAGCAGTGGTCGTCGCCCCATTCGTGCAGCGGGTCGAGCGGCTTACCTTCTTCGTTGACCGGCGCCGGCCCGCTCAGCGTGGCTTCGCCCGAGGGGCGGGTGAGCCAGTACACGACTTCCTGCAGCGGCTTGCCGGCCAGCGCCTGCGCTTCGCCCGGCCGCGGCCCAAACCCGGCGCGCCACAACAGGCGCTGCGCGCCCTGCGCGCTGAGGATCGCCGGCGCCTTAGCCACCGGCTGGCTTGTGGGCGCCGGCGGGTTGGCCGCAGCGACGGGCAGCGCCACCCCGGCGGTGCCGAGCGCGTGGCGTTTCAGCGGCTTGGCGTGGTGGCGATGGCGCTTGTGCTTGCGCTTGTGGTGCTTATGAGCGCCGTGATGATGCTCGCTGCGCGAGGGTCGCTCGCGGATGCCGTTCATGGGGAGCTTTTACAGCACTTCCAGCGAGCCGCCGCGAAATCTCACGCGGCTCGACAAGTGTTGGAGGCGCTCAGCGAGCCTCTCAGCGAGCCTCTCAGCGAGCCTCTCAGCGAGCCTGAAAACCCTAGCGAGCGGTGATGCTGGTGGCCTTGCCGGACTGCCCATTGGGCGCAACGGCCGCAACCGACACGGGAACCGAGCGAGCGGTGCCGACGCTGACGGTGGCGTGCGTTCCCGCCACAGTCACCGCTTCCACCTGGCTGCCGGAGCCGATCGTCACGTCGTACTCGGCGGCCGCGCACACCGGCTGCCAGCTGAGCTTCAGCTTTCCCTTGGCGATGCGGCCGCGCAGGCGGGCCACCCGTTCGGCGCCGGTGGGCGCGGCGAAGCGGGCCACGGTGAGCGTGGCGCGGGGGGTGCCCTGCTGCGTGACGCGCGCGAGGATTTCGCGGCGGGGGTCGATGTCGAGCAGCGGCGTGAACACGCGCTTGCCGCGGGCGGCGTTGGTGCTGGCGAGCGACGCCGCCGATTTCGTAGTGCCCGAGCGGGTTGCTGACGTCGATCCCGCCCTGCACGCCCCACCGCTGCCAGAACACGCCGGGGGTGTCGGGCACGTACTTGTTGATGTTGTTGACCTGCCAGGAGGCGTGCACCAGGCCCGGCAGCGGCACGGAGTGCCCGAACACTTCGACGGCGGTCAGCCACATGAACGCGGCTTCGACGCCGACCCGCGCGAGCTCCACGGTGCCGAGCGTTGGCGGACCGGTGGTTCTGACGAACTTTTCGTTGTTGGTGTCGAAGCCGTATGCGGCCGACGGCGAGAAGCTGCCGCCGATCGTGCTGACGCCGCCCTTGTTTTCGGCGGTGATCTTCGCGCGGAACGCGAGCGGGTAGGCGATCCGCGCGCCACCGCTTGCGGTGGGCACCTTCCACAGACCGTTGATGGGGTCGAGAAACGCCTGCGTGCTGCGCGGGAACACCAGTTCCGGCGTGTTGCGCGCTCAGCCGGGCAAGTGAAACGGCACCGTGGTGATCACGATGCCCGGCAGCTGGCGCAGCGCGCGGCGCAGACGAGGAGCCACGCCGTTGTGCAGAGCGCGGTGCCAGAAGCGGTGGACGACCAGTTCGGGGAGCACCACGGTGACGGTGAAGTGGGGGACCTGCTCGTGCAGCAGGCGCAGGTAGCGCGCCAGCGGGGCAACCAGGGCGCGGTAGGGCGAGAGCACGATCTCCAGGGGGACGTGGTCGCCCCACTCCTGCCAGTAGGAGCGAAAGCGCCGGGCCTCGTCGATGTCGGTGGAGACGTGCACCGCCAGCACCGGCTGGCCCAACGAGGCGGCGTAGGCGAGCGCGCGCAGCGAGGCGAGATCCATCGAGATCAGCGGCACAACCGTGAGGTTGTGCACCTGGTCGGGCGCCTCCTCGTGCTCGAACAGCCCGCTCTCGCCGTGGGGGGCGGCCTCGGTCTGCAGCACCTGCCCGGGCGGCGGCGTGATCGACCTGGCGCACGCCCGGGCCGGCAGCGGCTGCAGCGCCACCGCACGGCCCACCGAGAGGTAGTGGGCGCGGATGCGCGTGAACAGCGTGACCAGCAGCGGGATCAAAATCACCACCAGCCAGGCGCCCTCCAGGAACTTGGTGAACGCGGTGATCAACAGCACGATCGCCGACAGGAACGCGCCGAGCGCGTTGAAGCTGATGGAGCCCTTCCAGCCCGGCTCGCGGGTGCGCAGCCAGCGGCGCACCATCCCGCTCTGCGACAGCGTGAAGGCGAGGAACACACCCACCGCGAACAGCGGGATCAGGCTGGTGACCGAGCCGTCGAAGGCCGCGAGGATCGCGGCCGCGGCGGCGCCCAGCACGACAATTCCGTTGGAGAACGCAAGGCGATCGCCCATCCGCAAGAAGACGCGCGGCGCGGCGTAGTCGCGGGCGAGGAAGAACAGCAGTCGCGGGAAGTCGCTGAAGGCGGTGTTGGCGGCCAGCAGCAGCACCAGCGCGGTGGCCGCCTGCACGTACCCGTACAGCACACCGTTGCCGACGCTGCGGTGGGCGAGCTGCGAGAGCACCGTCTGCGAGGACTGCGGCACGATCCCGTCGAGCTCGATCAGCACGATCGTGCCGATGAACATCACCACCAGCAGGCTCACCATCCAGGTGAGCGTGACGCGCGCGTTGCGCCACTCCACCGGCTTGAAAGCGGGGATCCCGTCGGAGATCGCCTCGATCCCCGTCATCGCGGTGGCGCCGCTGCCGAACGCGCGCAGGATCAGCAGCAGCGTGACCGCCTCGGCGGCATGCACCGGCGGCCGCGGCGTGGCGTGAAAGCCGTGGCTGGCGCCGTCCACCACACCGACGATCACGATCAAAAAGATGGCGAGGATGAACATGTAGGTGGGGGCGGCAAACAGCAGCCCCGCCTGGCGCACGCCGCGGAGGTTGCCGGCGACGAGGATCGCGATCACCACCAACCCGATCTCCACGCGGTCGCCCGCCAGCGACGGGATCGCCGAGGTGATCGCCGCCACGCCGGAGGCGACCGACACGGCGACGGTGAGGATGTAGTCGAGCATCAGCCCCGCCGCCGCCACCAGGCCGGGGAGCAGGCCGAGGTTGTCGGAGGCGACAATGTAGGAGCCGCCGCCGCGCGGGTAGGCGCGGATCGTCTGGCGGTAGGACAGCCCCACGGCGACCATCAGCACGACGATCGCGATCGAGATCGGCACCGAGAAGCCAAACGCGGTGGCCCCGCCGAGCGCCAGCACCACGAGCATCGCTTCGGGCCCGTACGCCACCGAGGAGAGCGCGTCGGAGGACAGCACCGGCAGCGCAACCAGCTTGCGCATCCGCTCCTCCACCACCGCCGCCGAGTGCAGCGCCGGCCCCAGCAGCGCCCGGCGGGCGCGCGCCGCGGTCCACCCGGCGCGCGTCGGCGCGTGGCCGGCCTCGCGCGTGGCTTCCAGCTCCTCGCCCGGCGCCTCGTCGACCTCGACCGGCACGAAGCGGGTGCGGCGGCGGCGCTCCAGGCGCACGGCACCTGGAGGGGCGATCGTCGTGCCGTTGGCGGATGCGACGGCACCTGCGGCGACCTCCCCGGCGCCGATCGCACCGTCCCCGCCCGCCGCGCCCGCCGCGCCCGCCGCGCCCTCCGCGCCCTCTGCGGCGGCGCGCCGCTGACCGAGGTTGGGGTCGCACGGCAGCGCCCTGATCCACCGCGCCCGATCGCCCAGCGCCTCGCCCCAGCGCTCGCCGATCCCACGCAGCACCTCGAGGTCGCTGTCCTTCAGCGCGGGGTAGCCCGTGGCGGGGCTCAGCACCACAGGCTCGTGCTGTTCTCCTGACTCGCCGACGGGCTGGTGCTGTTCTCCTGACTCGGTGGTGGCCGCCATCGCCCGCATCATCACAGAGGGCGCGCGCGGGCGGGCGGGCGATCCAAGCCTGCGCAAGGGGAGGCGAGGGGCGAGTGGGCGATCCACGACCCGCGCCGCCGGAGCCGCGGTGTAGCGCGTTTACTTTTCAGACGCCAACCACTTCAGAAAATGAAATGGTTGGCGTCCCGAAATTAGAAGTAAGTGCGCGGCGGGATCGCCAACAGCGCGTAGATCTGCGTGAGCGCCGCCTGCCCCAGCAGTTCGGCGGTGGGCGGCGAGCCGTAGGCGAAGAGGTCGTCGCCGAGGCGGTGGCGTTCCCAGGCCCAGAACGCGTATTCGCGCGCCGGATAGGTGCCGGGCGCTTCGTGGGTGAGCGAGTCGAGGTAGATCTGGTTGCGGAAGTAGACGGCCGCGAAGAACGGGTTTTCGGAGGCGAGGCGGCCGTAGTTGAAGTAGGCGTGCGCGGCCTGAGCGGTCTGGCGGGCCTCGGTGAGGTAGGCGCTCTGGTGGGTGACCTGGTAGAGCAGCGCGCCGGCGCCCATCATCACGCCCTGCGTGTAGCTCCACAGCGAGTGGTTGACGGTGCCGTCGAGTTCGATGTGGTCGGCGTACAGCCCGCTGGGTTCCAGCAGGCATTCGCGCACCCATGCGTACGCCATCTGCGCGAACTGCAGGTAGCGGGCTTCGTGGGTGATGCGGTACAGCTGCACCCCCAGCTCGGCGGCGGGACCGTCGGTGATGGTGTTGCGCTGGGTGTTGTTTTGCGAGTTGGAGAACGGCACGCCGCCGGGGCAGGGCAGCTGCTGGCCTTCGGCGTTGGTTGTCTGCCAGCCGGCCATCACGAACTGCATGATCTGCTCGGCGCCGGTCAGCGCGGTGGGGTCGCGGTTGAGCTCGTACATGCGCGCCAGCTCGATCCCCACCCACTCGTTGTCGTCGTAGTAGCTGTTTCCGCCGGGGCCCACCGGCGGGACGGTGACGTCCTCGAAGGAGCGGATCGTGGTCGCGGTGGAGGCGCCGCTGGCGGAGGTTTCGCCGGCGGCGGAGCTGGCGTACGCCTGCAGGCTGGCGCCCAGCGCGTGCAGGCCGCTTTCGAGCTTGGGCTGCTGGCCGGCGATGTGCGCGACGCTGACGCTCGCGGCGAGCGCCTGCGAGAAGGGCCATAGAAACGAGTACTCCGGTTCGCCCTTGTACAGGCCGGCGCTGGCCACGAAGAAGTTTTGCTGCATCGCTTCGTAGGCGGCCAGCGCGCGTCTCGCGTAGAGGTCGAGCACGGGGCCCTTCGGCTTGGGCTTGACCTTCTTGTGCTTGGTGTGCGCGTGCGCAGCGCGGGCGCGCGCAGAGGCCGCACGCACGGCCAGAGCCGGTGGGGCCGGTGTGAGCGCAAGCGCGAGCACCGCGGCGACGCAGGCCGCGAGCGCAGCTAGATGGTTGGCGGGGCGAGGCAGGGTCATCGTTGCGTCAAGACCTCACAACAGGCTAGCGGCGGGTTGGTTGCGGCTCATCGCCGGCCGCACGGGATGCGGTGCTCGCAACCGGCGTTGCAGCGGCGCGTCCCGCGACGGCGAGCGCTGCCGCGCAAACGCAGCGCCACTCGATCCTTCGTCTAGTGGCGTGAGCGCGCCGGAGGAGGCGTGTCTTGGGGTTGAGGTCTTACTTCTGCACATGTTCGCAACAGCCAAACAAATAGGAGGGAGCACATGCGAGCGTTGAACGAGAACTTGCAAGGCCCGGCCGCGTGTCGGCCGGCGCTTCCCCCCTCGCTGCGCCTCGAGCTGGAGGGGGGCGAGGGAATGCCGCTGCGGGCGACCGTGCACGGCGAAATCGATTACGCCGGCGCGTTTTCGATGCAGGTGCGGATCGCCACCGCCTGCCGGCGCCGCCGGGCGCGGGGACTGATAGTCGACATGGCCGGCGTCGAGTTCATGAGCTCCAGCGGGCTGGCGGCGCTGCTCAACCTGCAGCGCGAGGCAGCCTGTTTGCGCGGCGGGATGGCACTGGCGACGCCCAGCGCCGAGGTGCGGCACGTGCTGGAGATCACCGGGATGGACCGGCGGCTGCTGGTGGTGGAGACGTGCGAAGAGGCGGAAATGCTGCTGCTCTACACCGCCGCCGGCGCCGACGTCAGCCCCGCGGGCACGCAGCCGGGCTGCTTCAACTGAGGGGGACGTCAGCCGCCGCCGCACCGCACGCTCGGATACGGTTCGGGGCGTGAGCACCGTACGCGAGGCGACGATCGAGCTGCTGCGCAAGCGCGGGATGACGACGCTGTTCGGCAACCCCGGCTCGACCGAGCTGCCGATGCTCAGCGACTACCCGGCCGACTTCCGCTACATCCTCGGGCTGCAGGAGTCGGTGGCGGTGGGAATCGCCGACGGATACGCGCAGGCGACCGGCAGGCCGGCGCTCGTCAACCTCCATACCGCCCCCGGCTTGGGCAACGGGATGGGGGCGATCTTCAACGCACAGGCCAACAAGTCGCCGCTGGTGGTGACCGCCGGCCAGCAGTACCGCTCGCTGATGACGCTGCAGGCCAACCTCACCAACCGCGACGCCACGCGGATGCCGCACCCGCTGGTGAAGTGGAGCTGGGAGCCACCGTGCGCGCAGGACGTGCCGCACGCGCTGTCGCGCGCGATCCACACCGCCGCGCTGGCGCCGCGCGGACCGGTGTTCGTGTCGATCCCGATGGACGACTGGTATGCCGAGGTGCGCGACGAGGATGAGCTGCGTCACCAGACCACGCGTGCGGTGAGCGGCGGGGGGGCGCCCGAGCGCTCCACGATCGATGGTCTGGCGCGGCGGCTGATCGAGGCTGACACCCCGGCGCTGGTGGCCGGCCCCGACATCGACGCCGCCGGCGGCTGGGAGGCGGCGGTGCGGCTGGCCGAGCACGCGCGGCTGCCGGTGTACGCCACGCCGGCCACCGGCGGCGGGCGGCTGGGCTTCCCCGAGAACCATCCCCTGTTTCAGGCGGTGCTGCCCCCGGCCGTGCAGCCGCTCGGCGAAGCGCTGGCGCCGCACGACTTCGTGCTGGCGGTGGGCACGTCGATCTTCCCCTACTACCCCAACATCCCCGGCCCGCTGCTGGCGCCCGGCACCAGCCTGACGGCGGTCACGTCCGACCCCGACGAGGCGGCGCGGGCGCCGATGGGCGACGCGATCGTCGCCGACGTGGCGCTCACGCTGACGGCGCTGGCGGACGCCGTGGAAGCGCTCGCCGCCGACCGCGAGCGGGCCGAGAGCGGAATCGGTGCGGCGGGAACCGCGGCCGCAGGGGTGGCGGGTGCGGGCGCGCTGTGGCGCCAGCCACCGCCCGCGCGTCCCGCGCCCGAGCCGGCGCCGATCACCGATCCGATCAGTCCCTCCACGGCCGTGCGCGTGCTGGCCGACGCGTTCCCCGACGACGGCATCGTGGTGCTGGAGTCGCCGTCGGCCACGCCGGCGCTGCGCAACCAGCTGCGGATCGGCCGCCCCGGCAGCTACTACTTCTCGGCCGGCGGCGGCCTCGGCTTCGGGATGCCGGCCGCGATCGGCGTGCAGTTGGCGTGCCCCGACCGCCCGGTGGTGTGCGTGATCGGCGAGGGCTCGGCGCAGTATGCCGTGCAGAGCTTCTGGACCGCCGCGGCCTACAAGGTGCCGGTGACCTATCTGGTGCTACGCAACGAGGAGTACGCGATCCTCAAGTTCTTCTCGCTGATGGAGGAGATCCCGAACGCGCCCGGCCTCGACCTGCCGGCGCTCGACACCGCCGCGGTGGCGGCCGGCTACGGGCTCAACGCCGCCCGCGCCGACGGCCCCGAGCAGCTCGCCGAGGAGCTGCGCCGCGCGCTGGCATCCGGCCGGCCCGAGCTGGTGGAAACGCGCGTGGCGCCGGGCATGGCGCTGGCCTGAGGCCATGCCAGCCAGGGCACGCGTGTGTCGATGTATTTACTTTTTCAGGTGCGTATAACCATGGCGCACAAACTCTGAAAAGTTCATATACACATCTACACCCGCCCAGCATCGTGCGCTCGTCCGAGCGTCGCCGACAACGTCCCCCAACCTTTTGGGCAAACCCCCGCGGCCGTCGTCGCATACCCTTCGCTCGATGCCCAACTCCAACGGCAATGCCTCCCACGCCGCGCTCGACGCCCTCGCGCCTGGTGCGATCCCCGACGTGATCGTGGTGGGCGCGGGCCTCGCCGGTTTGGTGAGCACACTGGAGCTGCTGCGCAGCGGCGACACCGTGCTGCTGCTCGACCGCTGCCGCCCGGAGGAGGTGGGCGGCCTCGCGCGCGAGGCGTTCGGGGGGATGTTCATGGTGGACTCCCCCGAGCAGCGCCGCTCGCGGATCCGCGACAGCGAGCGGCTGGCGCTCGAAGATTGGCTGCGGATCGCCGAGCTGGGCCTCGAGGAGCAGTGGCCGCGCCGCTGGGCCGAGCAGTATGTGACCCGCGCGCGCGACGACGTGGGCGGCTGGCTGCGCGAGATCGGCGTGCGTTTCTTTCCGGTCGTCAACTGGGCCGAGCGGGGCAACTTCGGCGACGGCAACTCCGTCCCGCGCTTTCACCTCACGTGGGGCACGGGCAAGGCGCTGGTGGAAGCGGTGTGGGGCGCGATCCAGCGCCACCCGCGCCGCGAGGCGCTGCAGGTGCGGTTGCGCACGCGCGTCACCGAGCTGCTGATCCACGATGGCCGCGCGGTCGGTTGCCGCGCCGTGTGGGAGGGGGAGGATGAGGACCCCCACAAGGGGGGTCGGGGGGAGGGGCTGCCGACCGCGCAGACGCTGCACGCCCAAAAGGCGGTGGTGATCGCCGCTGGCGGCATCGGCGGCAACCACGAGCTGGTGCGGCGCGTGTGGCCCACCTCGGAGCTGGGCAGCCCGCCGCGGCGGATGCTGATGGGCTCCCACTACTACGCCGACGGCGCGCTGCACGAGGAGGTCGAGCGTTTGGGCGGCGCGGTCACCCATTTGGAGCGGATGTGGAACTACGCCGACGCCGTGCGCCACCCCGCCCCGCAACGCCCCGGCCACGGCTTGAAGCTGATCCCGCCCCGCTCGGGTCTGATGCTCGACCCGGACGGTCGCCGCTACGGCCCGGTGCCGGTGATGCCGACCTACGACGCGTACGCCGCATTGGAGCGGATGTGCGAGGACGAGCGCAAGTACTCGTGGCTGGTGTGCAACCGCAAGATCGCCCTGCGCGAGCTGGACGTGTCGGGCTCCCAGCACAACCCCCACCTGCGCGAGCGCCGCGTGCTGCCGTTCGTGCTGGGCGTGCTGCTCGGCAAACCGCGCCAGCTGGAGCAGCTGCTGCGTTCGCCCGACTTCGTCACCGCCGACACGCTGAGCGAGCTGGCGCGCAGGATGAACGAGGTGACAGGCCGCCTCGACGCCGAAACCGGCGAGACCGCGGCGGGCGCCGGGCCGGGCGCGGGAACCACCCCGCAGCCAACCGGCGAGCCTGACGCAGGCCCGATCGACCCCGACGTGCTGGCCGCCGAGATCGGCCGTTACGACGAGACGATCGCGCGCGGCAAGGGCCAGTTCAACGACGACCAGCTGCGGCGCATCGGGCAGCTGCGCAACTGGCGCGGCGACCGTTTGCGCACGTGCGCGTTCCAGCGCATCCTCGACCCCAAGGCCGGCCCGCTGATCGCGATCCGATTGCAGGTGATGGCGCGCAAGAGCCTCGGTGGCATCCAAACCGACCTCGCCTGCCACGTGCTGCGCACCGACGACGGCCAGCCGATCCACGGCCTGTACGCCGTTGGCGAGGCGGCCGGGTTTGGCGGCGGCGGCATGCACGGCAAGCGCTCGCTGGAGGGCACTTTCCTCGGCGGCTGCGTCTTCACCGGCCGCCTTGCCGCCGCCGCGATCGCGGGCGCGGAGCTGCCGCTGCGGATCCCGCCGCGGGTCGGCGCCTCCAGCGCCGCCGGTCCCAGCGGCACGCCGCGCGCGGGCTCCCGCGCCCCCTGAACGGGTGCCGGCATACGACTACACGACGGTGGGCCACGTCACGATCGACGTGCTGGCCGACGGCACGCGCCAGCCTGGCGGCACCGCCTTCTACAGCGCTTTGCAAGCCGCGCGGCTGGGCCTGCGCGCGCTGATCGTCACCCAGGGCGACCCGCCCGAGATCGAGGCACTGCTGGCGCCCTACCGCGAGGAGCTCAATCTGAGCGTGATCCCCGCCGCGCACACCACCACGCTGCAGACCGACCATTACGGCGGCGAGCGCCGTCAGCGAGTGCTGGCATGGGCCGGGCCACTCGGCGAGGAGATCGAGGTGGACACTGCGATCCTGCATTTGGCCCCCGTCGCACGCGAGACACCGCGCCGTTGGTTGGGGCGCGCGGACTTCGTCGGCCTCACCCCGCAGGGTCTCGTGCGGCGGTGGGACGTTTCTGGCGAGATCACGCTCGCGCCGCTGCGCCCCGAGTTGCTGCCGGCGCGCGGCGATGCCTGGGTGCTGAACGAGCGCGAGCACGCGAGATGCGCCGAGTCGCTCGCGCGTACCGTCGCGGCCGGCACGTTGGCGGCGATCACCAACGGCGCTGAACCAACCACGCTGCTCGTGCCGGGCCGCGAGCCGAACCAGATTCCCGTCCCCGTGCTCGCTGCCCCAACCGACGATCTCGGCGCCGGCGACGTGTTTGCCGCCGCATTTTTCGTTGCTCTTTTCGAGCACCAACCACCACCGTGGGCTGCCACCTTTGCCGCCGCCGCCGCGGCGGTGCGAGTCGAGGGGATGGGGCCGGGCGCAATCGGGGACAGGGCCGCGATCGAAGCGAGGCGGCGCCTCTGACGGCGACCCGCCTGCGATCGAGACGCGGCTGAGCGCTCGCTAACCGAAGGGCTAACCGGCCGCCGCCGGCGCCCGCTCGATCAGCGCCGCCAGGTCGAGCTCCCCGACCGCCGCTTCGGCGCCGCGGGCGCGCGCGGCGAGCAGCAGGGACCCGGCGACGGGAGGAAGTTCGACGACCGCGACCCGGGCCTCGGGGGCGTGGGCGTGGATCGCCTCGGTGAGGGGGTCGACGAACACGGCGCCGGCCTTGAAGGCGCTGCCGATCAATCCCACGGGGAACTCGCCCTCGAGGTTGGTTTGGCGGATCACGGCGGCGATCTGCTGGGCCAGCAGGCGGGCGCCGCGCACGTACAGCTCGCGTGCCACCGCGTCGCCGGCGTCGGCGAGGCGGCCGGTGTCGATCGCCAGCGCCGCGATCTCGCCCTTGGTGAGCGGCTTGCTGTAGACCAGCGAGGCCAGCGCCTCCACGCTGTCCACCCCGAAGTGGTCCACCACCGCCTCGCTCAACGCCGTCTCCGGACCGGAGCGCTCGCGGTCGCGAAGCGCTGCCTTGATCGACTGCAACCCCAACCAGTAGCCGGAGCCCTCGTCGCCCAGCTGGTGGCCCCAGCCGCCGGCGCGCCACGGGCGGCCGTTGTGGCCGACGCCGAACACGTTGCTGCCGGTGCCGGCGATCGCGCCCACCCCGGGGCGGGCGCCGGTGGCGGTGGCCCACGCGCCCACCACGTCGCCCACCACGATCCACTCCCGCGAGCGCGCGTGGCGCACGTGCGCCACCACCGCCTCGGTGTCGGTGCCCGCCACCGCCAGCACGGCCGCATCCAGCTGCGCATCGGAGATGCCAGCGCTGCTCAGCGCCTGGTCGGCGGCGCCGAACAGCGCCTCGCCGGCCGCCTGCACCCCTACCGCATCCTGGTTGCTGGGGCCGCCGTAACCGAGGTGCAACTGGCCGCGCTCCACGTCCAGCACCGCCGCCAGCGTCTTGGTGGCGCCGCCGTCGATGCCCAGCAGGTAGGTGGACGCCCCGCCGACCTCCCCGGCAGACGCCCCGCCGACCTCCCCGGCAGATGCCCCGCCGACCTCCCCGGCAGCTCCCTCGCCGACTCCCCTGCCGCTGCGCGGGCGCGACGCCGGCTCCACGTCGAAGTGGGCCAACCCCGCGGGCAGCTTGACGAGCGAGTTGTGGTTCATACCGGGATACTTGCAGCCGATGCCCTCCACCGGCGTGCACGCCATGTTTGCCGACGCCCCGATGCGGGCGGGGATGTACGAGTCGTTCTACCTGCGCGCGGTCGCCCCCGACCGCCCCGCCGGCGTGTGGATCCGCTACACGGTCCACAAACGGGGCGGGCGGGTTGCAAATCCGCCGACGGGCTCGGTGTGGTGCACGGTGTGGGAGGGCCCCGAGCGGCCGTACATGCACAAGCTGTCCAGCGACGATCTGTCAGTGCCCGCGGGTGGCTGGATCGCGGTGGGCGACGCGCGCATGGGACCCGGCGAGGCCGTGGGCGCATGCGGCGAGGCACGCTGGTCGCTGCGCTTCGCTTCCGCGGAGCCGGAACTGCGCCACCTGCCGCACGCGCTGCTCTACCGCGCGCCGCTGCCGCGTACCAAGCTCTCCAGCCCGATGCCGGCGGGGCGGTTCGAGGGCGTGCTCGAGCTGGGAGGGCGCACGCTCGCGCTCGACGGCTGGCGCGGGATGGTGGGCCACAACTGGGGCGCCCAGCACGCCGAGCGCTGGATCTGGCTGCACGGCGTCGGCTTCGCCGAGGAGCCAGACGCGTGGATCGACGTGGCGATTGGGCGGGTGCGCATGGCGGGGCTGACCTCGCCGTGGGTGGCCAACGGGGCGCTGCACGTCGACGGCGAGCGGCTGCGCCTCGGCGGGCTGGGAGCGCGGGGGCTGCTGGTGGCCGAGCGGCCGTCCCACTGCGTGCTGTCGCTGCCGGGCGCCGGGGGAGCGGTGGTCGAAGCGCACGTGCAGGTCCCGCCTGCGGCGAGCGCAGGCTGGCGCTACGCCGACCCCGACAGCCGTGGCGACGATGGCGAGAACCCCGACGGCCGTGATGGCGACGATCGCGATGGCCGCGGCGACACGCGCCGGCCCCCGGCCACCCAGCACGACGTGAGCAACTGCTCGATCGCCGCGCTCACGCTGGTGGTGCGCCGGCCGGGGCGGGCCGCGCGCACATTGCGCACCGCACATGGGGCGGCGTATGAGCTGGGAATGCGCGAGCGCGACCACGGCGTTCCGATCGCGCCGTTCGGCGACGGTTGACTCAGAAACATCTCCAACCCCTTTCCGCCTCGCGTGAGCGCGGCGTATCGGCGGCCTACGCAGATCACCGCAATTTTGGGGTCATTCACAGATTGGTCGCAAATACCGGCGAAAGCGGCTACAATCGCCCCTTCAGCTGAAGGATCAGCAGCAACAGGCAAGGAATGGCTTGAGGTTCGGATAGCGGTCGCGTGTCCGTGGGGGCTCCGCCGTGTAGGTCTAACTAGACAAAATGGTTTGACCTTCTGAACCAGATACGTCCCCGGGGTGCGGGGACGGTGACAACGGGCGAGGAACACGGATGATCATCGCAAGCAGCAACGGGAGTCCCATCGGCAGGGGGGCAAGCACGGTCTCACCGCCCGCGCCCGACGGGTCTCCCGACATCAACGACCTACCCCACGCCGCCCAAGCGCAAACCGACGTGGGTGCCGGGCCGACCCACATGGCCGATGGGCAAGCCCCGGCGCCCGCGATCGACGCGGAGCTCGGCGTCATCCAGCTACTGCTGGCCCGCGAGCGCCGGCGGATGGCGGCGGATGTCCACGACCTGATCATGCAGGACCTGTCGCTGGCGCTCGCCAACGCGCACGCGCTCAGCGACCACCCCACCGACCGGGCGCGCGCCAGCCTGGTGGTGGGCGCGCTCGAACAGGCGCTCGCCGGGGCGCGCGACGTGCTGGGAGGGCTCGCCGAGCACGACACGCGGCCGATTGCGCAGGCGGTCGAGGCCTGCGCGCGGCTCGCCGCCCGCAACACGCCGCTTAGGTTCCACGCCGAGCGCATACCCACCGCGACGCGCCCCGACCGCTCGACGCGCGAGGCGCTCGTGCACATTGCGCGCGAGGCCGTCACCAACGCCGTCAAGCACGCCCGTCCCAGCGAGATCGAGGTGACGCTCGAGTACGACGGTGACTGGCGCCTCACCGTGCGCGACGACGGCCGCGGCTTCGGCGCAGCGCCATCGGACCCTGAGGTCGGCGGCTTCGGCCTGGCCAGCATACGCGCCAGCGCCAACGCGCTGGGCGGCGCCGTGCACGTCGGCAGCGGCGCCGGCGAGGGCACCACCGTGGAGGCGGTGCTGCCGTGAGCTCTCCCACCGTGGTGATCGCCGACGACCATCCCCCTATCCGCATGGGCGTGCGGATGGCGCTGATGCGCGGCGGCTTCCGCGTCGTCGGCGAGGCGGCCGACGGTGAGGGCGCCGTGCAGGAGGTGCTGCGCCGGCGGCCCGACGCTTGTTTGCTCGACGTGCGGATGCCCGGCGGTGGCATCGCCACGGCGGCGCGCATCTCGCAACTGGCGCCCGCCACAGCCGTGGTGATGCTCACTGTGTCCGGCAGCGCCGACGACCTGCTCGCCGCGCTGCGCGCCGGCGCGCGCGGCTACCTGCCGAAGGAGATGTCGCCCGAGCGACTGCCGGCGGCGCTGCACGGGGTGCTGCGCGGCGAGGCGGCGCTGCCGCGCACGTTCGTCGGGCGGATGCTGCACGAGTTGCGCGCGCTTCCCGCCCCCGGTGCCGGCCCGGTGCGTGTCGGCGACGTCGAGCTCAGCCCGCGCGAGTCGGAGATCCTGCGGATGCTGCGCTCCGGGCTCTCCACCGTGGAGATCGGCGAGCGCCTGTCGCTCTCGCCGATCACCGTGCGCCGCCACATCTCGGCCGCCGGCGCCAAGCTCGGCACCGACGGGCGCGAGGAGGCGCTGCGGGCGATCGCCTAGCGCGGGTGCACCCCGCGGGCGGCCAGCGCCTCCAGCACGCGATCCACCGCCGCCTCGATCGCCTCACCGCCCTCCCCCACCACCACGTCGGGGGCGGCGGGTGGCTCGTAGGGGGCGTCCACGCCGGTCATCCCCGCCAGCTCGCCGGCGCGGGCACGGGCGTAGAGGCCCTTGGGGTCACGCCGCTCGCACTGGGCGAGGGGCGTGCTCACGAACACTTCCAAAAACGCCAGCTCCTGCTCGGCGTGCAGCTCCGCTGCTAATTCGCGGTCGGCGGCGTACGGGCTGACGAGACTCACCAGCGCCACCGCGCCGCACTCCGCCAGCAACCGCGCCACGTGGGCGGTGCGGCGCACGTTCTCGGCGCGCGCCTGCTCATCGAAGCCGAGGTCGCCGTTGAGGCCGTGTCTGAGGTTGTCGCCGTCCAGCAGATACGCGGGGCGGCCGGCCTTCACCAAACGCTCCTCGATCGCGCGGCCGATCGTCGACTTGCCGGCGGCGGGGAGGCCCGTCAGCCAGATGGTTGCGCCCCGCAGGCCCAGCGCCCGCCAGCGCTCGTCGCGGGTGATCGTCGCCTGCTCCCAGCGCACGTTGGGGCTACGCTCGGTTTTGGCGGCTGGATCCGCGGTGGTCGCGGCGCCCGCCCCACCGGACGTGGCCGCGTCGACGCACGTCATACCGGCCACGGCGCCGTCCACGCCGGCTGTCCGCTCGCCCGACTCGGTCTCGGCGTCGAGGATCGTGCCGGCCGCCACCGTTTCGTTGGTCGCCTCGTCGATCACGATCAAGCTGCCCATCGTGCGGTTGCGCCGGTAGGAGTCGTACACCAGCGGCGCCGCCAGCTCGATCCGCACACGGCCGAGGTCGTTGAGCGCCAGCGTGTCGGCGGTCTCGTCGCGGTGCAGCGTGTCGACGTCGATCCGGTAGCGCACCTCCAGCGCGCCCACCGGCGCGGTGCGGGTGGTGTGCTTCACCGCATAGCGCCGTTGGGGGTCCAGGGGGCGCTCCGACATCCAACACAAAAGGCTCTCCACGGCGCTGCCCACCGTTGGCTGGTTGTGGGGGCGCGCGATCGTGCTGCCGCGGCCGGCGTCCACCTCGTCGGCCAGCCGCACCGCCACCGACATCGGCGGGAACGCCTCGCGCACGGGGCCGTCCAGCGTGTCGATGCCGGCGATCGTCGTGCGCCGGCCGCCGGGCAGCACCACCACCTCGTCGCCCTCGCGCAGCACCCCACCCGCCATCTGGCCGGCGTACGCGCGGTAGTCGCTGGCCGCCGGCGCGCCGGGTGCAGCGGAGCCGGCGCCCAGGCCCACGCCGGCCGAGGCGCGCGGCCGGATCACCCACTGCACCGGCAAACGCACGTCGATCAGGTTGCGATCGGAGGCGATGTGCACGTGCTCCAGGTGGTAGAGCAGCGGCGGCCCCTGATACCAGGGCATGTTGGCCGAGCGCTCCACCACGTTGTCGCCGTTCAGCGCCGAGATCGGGACGAACGTCACGTCCTGGATGTCCAACCGCGCCGCGAAGCGCTCGAACTCGTCGACGATCCCGTCAAACACCTCCTGGTCGTAGCCCAGCGTGTCCATCTTGTTGACGCACACCACCAGATGCGGGATCGCCAGCAGCGAGGCGATGAACGCGTGCCGGCGCGACTGCGCCACCACGCCCTTGCGCGCGTCGACCAGCACGATCACCAGGTCGGCTGTGGAGGCGCCGGTGACCATGTTGCGCGTGTACTGCTCGTGGCCGGGCGTGTCGGCGATGATGAAGCGCCGCTGCGCCGTGGCAAAGTAGCGGTAAGCCACGTCGATCGTGATCCCCTGCTCGCGCTCGGCGCGTAGCCCGTCGGTCAGCAGCGATAGGTCGAGGAAGTCGTGGCCCATCTGACGGCTGGTCTGCTCCACGTGCTCCAGCTGGTCCACCAGCACCTGCTTGGAGTCGTACAGCAGGCGGCCGATCAGCGTGCTCTTGCCGTCGTCCACCGAGCCGGCGGTGGCGAACCGCAGCAGCTCCGCCGGGCGCTCGGTGAGGCGCGCGAAGATCTCATCGGCCTCGTGCGCCTCAGGGGCGTCGCGCGCGGCCGAATCGACCGGCAGGGAATCGTCGATACGGGTGTGTGTGGCCATCGCTCTAGAAATACCCCTTGCGCTTGCGATCCTCCATCGCCGCCTCGCTGGCGCGATCGTCGCCGCGCGTTTGGCCGCGCTCGGTGAGGTCGGTGGCGGCGATCTCCGCCACCACGGCGGCCAGCGTGGCGGCGTCGGAGCGCACCGCCCCGGTGCAGCTCATGTCGCCCACCGTGCGGTAGCGCACCCGCGCTTTGAACGGCGTCTCGCCGTCCACCAGCTCCACGAACGGGCTCACCGCGTACAGCATCCCGTCGCGCTCGAACACCTCGCGCTCGTGGGCGAAGTAGATCGATGGCACCTCCAGCCGCTCCTCGGCGATGTACTGCCACACGTCCAGCTCCGTCCAGTTGGAGATCGGGAACACCCGTACGTGCTCGCCGCGGTCGATCCGCGTGTTGAACAGGCTCCATACCTCCGGGCGCTGACGCTGGGGCTCCCACTGGCCGTGGCGGTCGCGGAAGGAGAGGATCCGCTCCTTCGCGCGCGCCCGCTCCTCGTCACGCCGGGCGCCGCCGAACGCGGCGTCGAAGCCGTGCTCGGCGATCGCGTCCAGCAGCGTCACCGTCTGCAGCGCGTTGCGCGACGCATACGGCCCGGTCGTGTCCTCCACGCGACCGCGCCTGATCGACTCCTCCACTGAGGCGACCACCAGCCGCTCGCCCAGCTCCTTTACGCGGCGGTCGCGATAGTCGATTGCCTCCGCGAAGTTGTGGCCGGTGTCCACGTGCATCAGCGGGAACGGGAACGGGCCGGGACGAAACGCCTTCTCGGCCAGCCGCAGCAGCACGATCGAGTCCTTGCCGCCGCTGAACAGCAACACCGGGCGCTCATACTCGGCCGCCACCTCGCGCATCACCTGGATGGCCTCCGCCTCCAGCGTGCGCAGGTGGGAGAGGCGGTAGGTGGTGGAGGGGTCTTCGCCGGCGTGCACGCCGCCCTCCCCCTCCGCGCGCTCCGGCCCCCCCGCCGTCGGGCTGGCAGGAGCCTCCATCAGCTCCGACTCGATCATACGCGGCATGGGCCACCAACGTTAGCGTGGGCGGGCTACTTGCGGGCCGCACGTCACAAAGTGCTCACACAACCGTCGGGGAAGGCAGGCCGACGCGCGGTGATGTTTACTTTTTGGACGCCAACCAAACTTTGTCGGCGACGCCGGCTGGTTGGTCGCGGTTGGTTGGCGTCCCAAAAGAAGAAGAAGACATCCACGCAGCCGCGCCACGCGCCCGGACGCAGCCGCGCTACGCGCCTGGCACGGCGCGTCACACCAGGCCCGCGCGCACCGCGTGCACGGCGGCCTGCACGCGGCTGCTCACCTCAAGCTTCTCGAAGATGTTGGTCACGTGCTGCTTCACCGTGTGCGGGCTGATCGACAGCGCCTTGCCGATCGCCACGTTGTCCTCGCCCGCCACGATCAAGTGCAGCACCTCGCGCTCGCGCTGGGTCAGCGCCGGCTGGGCGTGCGAACCCGCACCGGCCGGCGCCGTGCTCCCCCCCGCGGTCGACCGGCCGGCTCCGGGCGCCGCCGGCCGTGCGGCGGCTTGCGCGGCGGCGCGCGCGTCGGCTGTGCGCACCTCGGCGTCGGCGCGCACGCGCTCCGCCAGCGCCCTCGCCACCTCGCGCGACAGCAGCGCCTGCCCATCGGCCGCCTGCCTGATGCCCTCCGCCAACCGCCGCGGGGACGTGTCCTTCAACAGGTACCCGCACGCCCCGCCCGCCAGCGCCTCCAGCACGTCGTCCTCGGCCACCGACACCGTCAGCACAACCGTCTGCACGTCGGGGCAGTTGCGCGCGATCTGGCGCAGCGCCTGGATCCCCGAGGTGCCCGGCATGTTGAGGTCGAGCACCACCACGTCCGGGCGCAGCTCCCGCGCCAACGCCACCGCGTCGGTGCCGTCGCATGCCTCGCCCACCACCTCCATGCCCGCTTCCTCCAGCATTCCCCGCAGCCCCTGGCGGAACAGCTCGTGGTCGTCGGCGATCGCCACGCGCAATGTCTCGCCCCCTGAGTTCATACTGGCAAAATAGAGGGAATCGCCTCGGCGAGGCGCCCCACGGTCGGCGGCCACCGCCGGGCGACCGCAAGTCCAGGCCCTTGGGTGCCGTTATACGGGGATGCCCCGCCCCGCTCCTCGCGGCGCCCACACCGAGCGCATCGATCGGACCGGCCGCGGGTTGTAGGGGTTTGATCGACAGAGGGGTTTGATCGACAGGAGCCGGCTCTTGAGCAACGCAGGGGGTGCAGGATGAAGAAGCTGACCATACGCCGCATATTGGTGCTGGCGGTGGCGCTGCTGGGGGGCGGGGCGATGGCGCTGCCGTTCGCGTCGGCCAGCACCTCGCCCGACACGACCTCGACGGGGACCACGGGCACCACTGGTACGACTGGCACCACGGGTACCACAGGGACGACCGGTACCACCGGCACAACTGGTACCACCGGGACGACTGGCACGACCACCGCCCCCAAACCGCAGCCTCCGGTGGCCGTCACCGCCGGCGCCGAACAGATTGGCACCACTTCGGCGGTGCTCAGGGCGAAGATCAATCCCCGCGGAGTGGCGAGCAGCTACTACTTCGAGTACGGCCACACCGCCGAATACGGATCGCAAACCGGCCTCGTCTCGGCCGGCAACGCCACCACCGAAGGCAAGTTCACGCAGACCGTCGCCGGGCTCACGCCCGACACCATCTACCACTTCCGCGTAGTGGCCAGCAGCTCCGCGGGGTCGGTGACCGGCGCCGACGGCACCTTCACCACCAAAGGGATCCCGCTCACGCTGAGCGCCGCGGCATCGCCCAGCCAGGTTGTCTTCGGTCGTCCGGTGAAGGTCTGGGGCACGCTTTCTGGGAGCGGCGACGCGGGCGTGGAGGTTGTCGCGCAGGAGAGCCTCTTCCCCTACAGCCTCGCCTTCCGCCCTGCCAGCACTCCGCAGTTGACCAACGCCGCCGGCAGCTTCACGCTCGCGGTCGACAGTCTCCCCGAGAACGCGCAGTTGCGTGTTGCCGTGGTCGGCAAATCGGTGTACAGCCCGGTGCTCACCGAGCCGGTCGCGGTACGCGTGACGCTCCACGTACGCCGCGCAGGGCATACCGGGCGGGTGCGACTGACAGGCACCGTGACCCCCGCCGAGCCCGGCGCCCGAGTGGCGTTTGAGCGCCTCTCGCGCCGTCGGTATGTGCCGGTGGCCGGCGCCACCATCAACAAGCACCGCGGTGGTCTGCATTTCAACCGCCTCCTGCGCCTGCGCCCCGGCCGCTATCGGGCGTTTGTGGAGGTACTCGGCGGCGCATTGGCGTCGGGGCACAGCGCACCGATCGCGATTCGCTGACGAAAGCGCGGATGCAAGTCGGATGCGGTCGTACTCGTTAGTGAGTGCAACCAGTGCGAAATTGGCCCACGCGCATCGTCACACGCGAGCCGATCCCGCCGGGGCATTTGCAGACGACCTGAAAACGTTTGAATCGACCAGAAGGGTGTGCAATCGATGAGCCGGATTCTCCATGCAGTGCGCTCCAGGCCGTGGGCGATCGTCACAGCCGTCCTCGCCGTGTTGTTGAGCGCCGGCGCAGCCTCGGCGGCGGCCAGCTCGGAAATCGAAGGGGTCTGGTCGTTTGACGAAGGAAAGGTCGCCATCAACCCAGTCGCGGGCGGGAAATTCGAAGGCATTGTCGTCTCGCCGATCAAGTTCGCCGAATGCGAACACGTCGAAGGCGAACATATGTGGACCGACATCACAGAACAAACCGACGGCTCCTACTGGGGACTGCATCAGTGGTTTCACGGCGCACCGGAGTGCCAGCACAACCCCTCCCTCGGGCTCACCGCCTGGCGCGTGGTGCACGAAGCTGACGGCGTCCACTACCTGCGTGTCTGCTTCAGCCTCCCCGACACCGACCAGCAACCGACGATCTCGCCCGAAGGGGCTCCCAAAGAACCCGCTGAATACACGGCGCATCACGTCAATTACGGTTGCGTCAGCTCGAAGTTGATCGCCCCGCTGCCGGTGGTGTCGAACAGCCCGGGCACCTCGGGTACCGGCTCCACTTCGACGGCATCCGTCGAGAGCCTGACACTGCCGAACGCCAAGCAGTGCCTGCGCCCCGGACGTTTCAAGATTCGCCTCAAGGAGCCCCAGTACGACCCGTTCAGCAAAGTGACGATCGTCTATCGCGGCCACAAGCTGGCGACCGCGCACAAGGGCAATTACATCGTCGCCACAATCAACCTGAAGGGTCTTTCCAAGAACACGTTCACGGTGAGGGTGCGCGCCACCACGGTGCTGGGACACCAGCTCTCGGCCAACCGCACCTACCACCTCTGCCGCAAAACCAAGCCGAAGAAACACCGCCCGCACACGAAGAGCGTGGGCAAGAAGGGATAGCTTGGCCGGGCCCAGCAGCGACCGGGATCGGCGCCCGGGGCCGACGGCATTCGGCCTCGGGCTGCTCACCGCTCTGGAGCTCCCCGGCGCATGGGAGCCGCGGCCCCTGAGCGAGCCGATCGTGCAGCTGCTGGCGGCCACCCCCGCGGAGGTCGCACAGAGCTGGTCGGGCTTCGCGGCAATCGGCTGGGAGGGAACGATCGACGGCGCACCGTTCACCGTCGAGCGCGGGCAAGCCGGCGATCACCGCTTCGTGCACGGCGCCCCGCCCGACGAGCACGGCGCACCCGTCGCCGGCACGCGCGCCATCTATCACCTCTGCGCCGACGCACGCGTGCTGCGCTGCGCGCCGTCTGACCCCACCGACGGCACCTGGTGGCGCGAGGTGCTCGACTCGGCGCTGTTCACGGTGGCGCTGCTGCGCGGCTACGAGGCGCTGCACGCCGGCGCGATCGCCACCCCGCACGGGGCAGTCGCCGTCACGGCGGCCAGCGGCGGCGGCAAGAGCACGCTGCTGAGCGAGCTGCTGGCACGGGGCTCCACGCTGATGACCGACGACGTGCTGGTGGTGGAGCCGGGGGGCGCGCGGGAGCCACCCCGCGCCCACCCCGGCCCGCCGCTGATGACCGTGCCCGCGGTGCGGCTCGGGGCGCTGAGCGGCGCGCTCGCGCCCGCCGTGCCGGAGCTGTTGGCCGCGTTGGAGGACGAGCGGTGGATCGCGCTTGCGGTGCACCCCCAGCCGCTGGCGCTGGCGGCCGTGGTGGTGCTCAACCGCAGCCCCGGTCTCGACACGGAGCTGCGCCTCGCCGAGCGCCCGCTGGCGGCGCTGCTCGGCGCGCTGCTGCGCTTCCCGCGCACGCCGGAGCGCGAGCGCAGCCGCTTCGAAACGGCCGGCGCGATCGCCGCGCACGTGCCGATCTGGCAGCTCGACGCCGACCCGAGCGTCGTGCCCGGCGTCCTCGCTGACCAGCTGGCGCCCGAGCGGCTGATCCGGATACCGAGCGGCTGATCCGGATGCCGTACGTATCCGGCACCCGCAGCCGTTGTTAGGGTCACAGTCTCGCGTCCATCCGCCATCGTGTTCAAAGAGTCGATCTGCCCATGAGCTCCGTCGCCGCGGCTCCCACAACCCCCATCGAGGCGCCCGACGGCGGCGAGCGCACGCCGTCGCCAAAGGCCCCGCTGCTGGAGCTGGAGCACCTCCACCACCGCTGGAAGGGCCCCAAACCGCCGGTGCTCGACGACGTCAGCCTGGTGTTGCGCGCGGGCGAGGTCACATGGGTGGGTGGGCGCAACGGCGTCGGCAAGACCACGCTGCTGCGCTTGGCCGCCGGCATCCTCCTGCCACAGCAGGGCAGCGTGCGGATGGGCGAGCTGACGCCCAGCTCCAAGGGCGGCCACTATCAGCGCTTGATCGGCTTCCTCTCGGCGGGCGACCGCGGGCTGCAGGCGCGCATGCGCGTGTGCCAGCAGCTCGACTACTGGGCGCGCCTGGCCTACGTCCCCCGTGCGCGGCGCGCCGAGCTGGTGCGCGACAGCGTGCATCGCTTCGGCCTGGAGGAGCTGGCCGACCGGCGGGTCGATCGCATGTCGATGGGGCAGCGCCAACGTTTGCGTTTGGCGATGGCGTTCCTGCACCAGCCGCGGGTGCTGCTGCTGGACGAGCCGCGCAACTCGCTCGACGACGACGGCTACCGGCTGCTGAGCGAGCAGATCGAGGCGGCGGTCGTGCGCGGCGCCTCCGTGCTGTGGTGCTCACCGCGCGGCGAGGATCGGGTGCTCGCCTGCGACGCCGGGTACACGCTCGAAAACGGCCATCTCGAACGGATCGAGTGAGGACGTGATGGGGGGAGCGCGGGCGATGAGGCCGTGGTGCGAAGCGATGTGGGCGATCATGCGCCGCGACGCGATCCTGTTCATGACCTACCGCACACAGCTGGTCTCACAGTTCGTCGGCCCGCTGTTCACGATCACGCTCTTCTATTACATCAGCCACCTGGTGACGGCGCGCACGATTCACTCCCCCGGCGGCTATTTCGGGTTTGTGATCGTCGGCCTCGTGATCGTCCAGATCCTCACGATCTCCGTGGGCATCATGCCGGTGGCGGTCCGCCAGGAACTGGTGTCGGGCACGATCGAGCGCTTCCTGGTGAGCGCCCACGGCCCGGTGAACGGGATCGTCGGCACGATGCTGTTCCCGGTGATCAGTGCGATGCTCACCGGGGTCTTGACACTCGTGACGGCGGCGCTCATCTTCGGACTGCCGATCGCCAGCACCGCGGTGCTGGCGATCCCCGTGTCGCTGCTGGGAATGCTCGCCTTCATGCCGTTTGCGTTCCTGCTCGTGGCGCTGGTGATGGCGTTCAAGCAGGCGGCGAGCGCGGGCCAGTTCATCATCGCCGGCCTGGCGATCGTCGGCGGGTTGTACTTCCCGATCAGCGTGCTGCCCGAATGGATCCGCTGGGGTGCGGAAGTGCAGCCGTTTACGCCCGCCACCGACCTGCTGCGTCACCTGCTTGTCGACACCCCGCTGCGGGAGTCGGCGGGGATCGATCTGCTGAAGCTGGTCGGTTTCGTCGTGGTGCTGTTGCCCGCCGGTTTCGCGCTGTTGCGGATATCCATTCGCTACGGTCAGCGCACCGGCACTATTGCTGAGTATTGAATCCAACTTCGACCCAGGAGCGCATTTAGTGGTTTCTCCCCCAGCCAGCGATCTGCTTACCGCACGCGTGCGGATGCCCCAGCATGTCGTCCACCGCAGCTTTGTCGCAGAGACGGTTGTACTCAACCTGCAGACCGGCCAGTACCACGGCCTGAACCCCACCGCGGGCGCGATGCTCGAAGCGCTGCAGTCGGCGCCCACCGTGGCGGACGCGGTAGCGCCGATCGGCGAGCGCTACGGGGTGGAGCGCGAGCAGGTGGAACGCGACCTGCTGGCGCTCACTCGCGGGCTGCTCGAGCGTGGACTGATCGAGACCGTGGATGACGCCGGCGCCTGAGCAGCGGCGCGGCGCGGGGGGCGATCGCCACACCCATACGGCGTTCGGGCTCGCGTTGGAGCTCGACCCGGAGATCTCAGCCCCGGGGCTGACCCCGGCCGCGCCGCAGGGGACGAACGCAATGCCCCCGACACGCGTGCTGCTCGACTCCACGGAGCTGCGGCGACGCTGGGCGGCGATCGCGAGCGAGCCGGCGCGCGTGCGCGAGGTCGATTTCGGCGACACGTCGATTCGCACGATCGACTTCGCGGAGCCGGCCGGCTACCTGCTGTGGAACCGCGATCACGGCCGCGTGCTGATTTCCCCCGACGGCCGCGAGTTGCTGTGCGAGCCCGATCCGACCAACGCCGAGTGGGCGGCGATCGTCGTAGCGCAGGCGCTGCCGCTGGCGGCTACCCTGCGCGGCCTGGAGGTGCTGCACGCCTCGGGCGTGGTGCTCGACGGCAGGGCGGTGCTGATCACCGGCGCGGCGGGAGCGGGCAAGAGCTCGCTGGCGGCGGCGCTGCTGCGAGCGGGCGGGCTGCTGCTCAGCGACGACGCGGTCGCGCTGCGGCTTTGCGACGGAACCCTGCTCGCGTACCCCGGCTCGCTGGCGCTGCAGCTGCGCGCCGCCGAGGATCGGCGGCTAGCCGCCCCGGAGCGTGCCGCGCTCGGACGGCCGGCGGGCGAGGTCGAGGGCAAGCGGCGCTACGTGAGCGCCGACCCGCCGCCGCCGGCGCCGCTCGGCGGCCTGTTCCTGCTGGAGCGCTCGGCCGCGCAGCCGGCGGTGCAGCCGCTGGCCGACGTCAGCCCGTTTGCGCTGCTGGCCAGCACCTTCAACCTCTCGGTGCGCACGCCGGAGCGGCTGCAACGCCAGCTCGACGTGGCGGCGGCGATCGCGGCTGGCGGGCTCGTGCACCGTCTGCGGGTGCAGCCCGGCGTCGACGCCACAAAGCTGGCGGCGCTCGTGCGCGCGTACCTGAGCGCACACGCGCCGGCGGACAGTCGGCTGTGCGCCGTGGCCGCCCCGGGCGAGGGCCGGCCACGGGACGCCGGCGCGCGGCGCGCGCGCGCGATGGAGCTCTGAGCGACGCCGGTGCTGCTAGGGGCCTGGGGCGCGAGAGCCGGCGAGCACCTGCGGCGAGCGGGCGGCGATCACCGCGAGCGGCAACTGACGATGGCCGGCGTGCCTCACGCCGTCCACGGCGACTGGCGCTGCTGGCTGTTCGGCGAGCCCCAACCGGGTCTCGAGCTGGCCGAGCACCGCATTGCCGAGGTCGGCGCCAACCCCGCCGACGTTGACCCCGCAGGCGCCAACCCCGCAGGCGCCAACCTCGCCGGCGCCCTCGCGCGAGCGCTCGCCGCTCGCGGGGAGACGGCGGTGGCGCTGCTGTCGGGGCCGTTTGCGGCGGTGGTCCACGACGGCGCGCGCCAGTGCTGCTGGGTGGTGCGCGACCAGCTGGGCGCCCAGCCCCTCGTGTACGCGCGGGTCGCGGACGGCGCGCTGTTCGCCGAGCACGAGTGTGACCTGCTCGACGTGCTCCCCCGCACGCCCCCGCCGGACCGGCTGGCGTTCGTGGGCTGGATCGAGAACGGCATGCCACCCGCGCACCGCACCCTGTTCGAAGGCATCGAGCGCGTCCCCCCCGGCGGTCGGCTGGCGCTGGCCGAGCACGTCGCGGTCGAGCGCTGGTGGGAGCCACGCTACGCGGGAGTGCAACGGGGCAGCCCCGACGAGGTTGGCGGGCGCCTGCGCGAGGCGGCGTTCGCCGCCATCGCCCGAACGGCGACCGGCGCGCGTCGCCCGGCCGTGAAGCTGAGCGGCGGCCTGGACTCGGCCAGCGTGGCGGCGGGTCTCGCCGCCGGCGGCTTCGCCAGCCGGGGCGCGCTGGCGCTGGGGGGTGCGTTCGCGGCCAACCCGGAGGCCGACGAGCGCGAGTTGATCGAAGCGACCGCCCGCCACACGGGACTGGCGCTCGAGCTGATCGCGCACGACCCCACGCGCTCGATGCTGGCCCCCGCGCTCGCACACATCGACCGTTGGCGGCTGCCGCCGGGGACGCCCAACCTGTTCGTTTGGCAGCCGCTGCTGGCGCGCGCGCGGGCGCTCGGCGTCGACGTGCTGCTCGACGGGGAGGGCGGCGACGAGCTCTTCGGTTTCGCCCCCTACCTGATCGCCGACAAGCTGGGCCGCGGGCGACTGGCTGGCGCATGGTCGCTGAGCGCGCGGATCCCCGGCATCGGCACCCACCCCGACAGGCGCGTGCGCGTGCGCGTGCTGCGCCACTACGGCGTGCGTCCGCTCGTGCCGGCAGCGGTTGGCCGCCGACGGGCACGCGCAAACGCGATGGCCGCGCCGAACGGGCTGATCGCGCCGGCGGACAGAGCGTCGCTTGCGGAGCTGCGCGAGGACGACGAACGGCAGCGCCGCGAGGGACCGGTGTGGTGGCGGATGCAGACGCACACTCTGATCGACATGCGCGAGCAACTCGACATGGGCGCACACTTCCGCCGCGAAGCAGCCGATGCGGGAATCGCGATTCGACATCCGCTGCTGCACGATCTGAGGGCGATCGAAACGGCCCTGTGCATCCCACCCGAGCTGCAGTTCGACGCGGTGCGCGATCGCCCGCTGCTGCGCGACGCGCTGAGGGGTCTGATACCGGAGGAGGTGCGCACGCGTCACGACAAGAGCCATTTCACGGAGCTGGTGCTGGCGGGACTCCACGCCGAGGAAGCGGCGCTGATCGAGCCGCTGCGGCGTGGCGACGCGCCGCTGCGCGCGTACGTCTCCGCGCCGGCGCTCGAGCGCCGGCTGGCGGTGGCGCCCGCGGATCGCCCGCTGCTGAGCGCCGGCCCGCTGTGGCGGTTGGCGATCGCCAACCTCTGGCTGCTCGCACTGGCGGGCGAGCTCCACTGAGGGCCAGCCGAGGCACGCCGCGCCGGCGCCCGATTGCTCGCCCGCAACCTTTTTCGCACCCTACTTTTTCCGTCCTTGAAAGCCACCGCGTCTTCCCCATAATTCAGCTTCTCTTCACGAGAAAGGAGGCAACATGGAGAAGAACATCGAGACGACTGAGTACGAGGCCCCGCGCATCGAGGATCACGGAGATCTCGCGGAGCTGACCGCCGCCGGCCATCCGGCGGGCTCGTTTGACGCCAATTACTTCCGCGGCCAGCCGATTCCGCCCGGCGGCCCCGGCACGAGCGGGCCGTAAAGCCGAAGCTCGCGAGGCACGCGTAGCCGGTCTCCCGGGGGGAGGCCGGCTATACGCGCTACGCAACGCTGCGCAAAGCGCCCGGCGCCAAAAGAATCGCCGCTCCCTCGGAGTTCACCGGACATGAGCTCGGTGACCCGCTTGCCGCAATCGCGACTGGGCTCTCCCGCCCGCGCGCGGCTGGCCGCGGAGATCGTGGCGAGCTACGTGCAGGCCCGCCGGGAACTGCGGCGCACCACGATCGAGTCGGCGATCGCGGCGCTGCGGGCCGACCCCTCGCTGCCTCCCCACACCGATACGGCCGACGCGCTCGTGGAAGCCCGCCGCCTGGGGTGGATGGTGGCGCGCACGCTGAAGCTGATGCCGGGCGACACGCGCTGTTTGACGCGCTCGCTGGTGCTCACGCGACTGCTCGCACGGCGGGGGATCCCGGCGACGCTCGTGATCGGCGCGCGACCCACCCCGAGCTTCCTCGCCCACGCGTGGGTGGAGTGCGAGGGCGAGCCGGTGCTGTCGTCCGGCGACGGCTCCTTCAGCAGGCTCGTGGAGCTTTGAGCCCAGTTGCCGTAGCTCCCGTAAGTCCTGCGCTCGAAGGGCCGTTACTGGTTTGTGCGCACGGGGAGATCTGAAATGGGACGTGCGAGCGTCGCCGAGCGCCTGGCCGACACCGAGATCGCCGTCGCGCTGATCGCCGAGGAGGGCCCGCGCGAGAGCATCGCCGCGATCCTCCAGGAGCAGGGATGGCGGCTCGCGATCTACGACGATGCGGCGGAGCTGCTGGCGCAGGACGATCGGCACGAGCGCGGACTGATCGCACTGTGGGTGCGCGACGCCAGCGCCAGCGCCGCGCAGCAGGTGCAGGCGCTGCGCAGCGACGTGGAGCATGCGCTGGTGGTGGTGATCTGCCCGGAGATCGAGCGCTGGGAGGTGCGCGCCGTTCTGGGCGCCGGCGCGACGGGCGTGGTGCTGGAGGAGGAGATGGCGGGGGCGCTCGGCCCGTGCCTGCAGGCGGTGCGCGTGGGCCAGGTGTGCGTACCCCGCCGCCATGGCCGCCAGGTGGCGCCGCCGGCGCTGTCGATGCGCGAGAAGCAGATCCTCGGACTGGTGGTGATGGGCTACATGAACAGCCAGATCGCCGAGCAGTTGTTCCTCGCGGAGAGCACCGTCAAGAGCCACCTCTCGTCGGCGTTCGGGAAGCTGGGTGTGCGCAGCCGCAACGAGGCCGTCAACTTGATTCTCGACTCCGAGCGGGGATTCGGCATGGGGATCCTCGCCCTCGGGGGCGACCCGATCGAGGCAGCAAGCAGCGAAGCAGGGAGCGGGTAGCGCAACACGAGCGCCAGGGAGGCGACGATGAGCGGGGGCATCGGCAGCGAGGCACAGACCACATATCCGGAGGCGCCACCAAGCGTGGAAGCGCCGCCACAGACGGCGAGCATCGCCGCGCTGGACGCCAAGCGCGCCGGTCGCGAGGGGGGCGCGCTCGAGCTGGGAGTCGTACCGGCGCAGCCCGCCGAGCGGCACGCGGCGGGGACGCCCCCGGACCAGACGCGCAGCCGCGGCGAGCTGGAGAACCTCGCGCGCGAATCGCGCTTTCGCCGCGCGCTGCTGAGCGCCGACATGGTGGCAATCGTCGCCGCGTTCGTGGTGCTGTCCGGGTTTTCGGCCAAAGCGCTGCAGTTCACGTGGGTGAGCGTGTGCGGCCTGCTGACGCTGCTGATGGCGGCGAAGATGCTGGGGCTGTACGACCGCGACGACGTGCTGATGCACAAGACCACGCTGGACGAGGCGCCGAGGCTGTTCCAGGTGGCGACGCTCGGCGCGCTGAGCGCCTGGCTGGCGGGGGGCTTCGTGATCCATGCCGCGATCCTCAGCCGCCGCGAGGCGATGGTGCTGTGGGTGGCGCTGATCCTGCTGCTGGTGATCTCGCGCGCCACCGCGCGCACGCTGATGCTGCGCGCGCTGCCAGCCGAACGGTGCCTGTTCATCGGCGACCACGGCGCGGCGAAGACGATCCGCGCAAAGCTCGCCGGCCACGGAGCGGTGAACGCCGAGCTGGTTGGCCACATCGACCTGGAGGACGTGGGAACCTGGTCGGTCAACGGCTTCTCGCCGCAGCGCCTGGCGGAGGTGCGCGACCTCGCGAGCGAGCTCAACGTGCACCGCGCGATCGTCGCGCCCACCAGCGCCGACGGCGGTGAGATGCTCGACTTGGTGCGCACGCTGAAGGCGGTGGGAGTGCGCGTGAGCGTGCTGCCGCGCCTGCTGGAGGTGGTGGGCAGCTCGGTGGAGTTCGACGACCTGCACGGCGTCACGCTGATGGGGGTGCGCCGCTTTGAGATGAGCCGCTCCTCAGGGGTCGTCAAGCGCGCGTTCGATTTGATCGGCGCCTCGCTGGGGCTGCTGGCGGTGGCGCCGCTGTTCGCGGTGATCGCGGTGGCGGTCAAGCTGGACAGCCGCGGCCCTGTGTTCTTCCGCCAGCTGCGCGTCGGCCGCCACGGCAAGCACTTCGAGCTGTTCAAGTTCCGCACGATGGTGGACGGTGCCGACGCAATGAAGGAGTCGCTGCGCGAGCGCAACGAGGCGCAGGCCGGTCTCTTCAAGATCGCCGACGACCCGCGCGTGACGCGGGTGGGCAAGCTGCTGCGCAAGAGCGCGCTGGACGAGCTGCCGCAGCTGCTCAACATCATCCGCGGCGAGATGAGCCTCGTCGGCCCGCGCCCGCTGGTGCTCGACGAGGATCGGTGTGTGGAGGGGTGGTACCGCCGGCGCCTCGAGCTGATGCCGGGCATGACCGGCCCGTGGCAGATCCTCGGCCCCTCGCGCGTTCCACTCACCGAGATGGGCGCGATGGACTACCTGTACGTCGCCAACTGGTCGCTGTGGGGCGACATCAAGATCATGCTGCGCACGGTGCCCCACGTGGTGGGGCGGCGGGGGTTGTAGGGGGTTTGGCGGCGGCGAGCCGCCGAGCGCCAGACTACCTGTAGCTCGCCAGCCGGTTGCCCTGCGGCGAAGCCACGATTCGCTCGCGAACCGCTCCGCGAATACGCTGCTGGCGCGGCGCACGGTCCCCCGGCGCGTCACCCAGCGCGGCCATGCGGCAGGCGGCGATCACAACGACCGTCACCACCAGCCAGAGGATCGAAAGTGGGATCAGGATGAGCAGCATTGCGATGGGAAGCGCAGGTATGAGGCTTCATTACCCGCCCGCGCTTTCCAAACCTCTATCGGACGACACGCCGACTCCCTTTATGAGCTCCCCGAGTTTCGCCGATCCGCTGGACGAATCGCGGGTTGTGCGTGCGTAAGTCCAAGCGTCGGCGTGCCGTTGGTTGCCCATGTCGGGGGTCAGCACACGGATGAGCCTGCCCAAAGCACAACCGCCCCAGGGGGACCGGGCTGCCGGATCGGCGCGCCAGGGGGACCGGGCTGCCGGATCGGCGCGCCAGACGCGGCTGATGGGCGCGCCGATGGCCGACGTCACCGAAGCACACGCCGTGCACGCGATCGTCGCCGCGGCCGAAGCTGGCGAAGGACACTGGACGATCACCGCCAACCTCGACCACCTGCGCAGATATCACGCCAATCCCCGTGAGCGCCAGCTGATCGACGAAGCCGACCTGGTGGTCGCCGACGGCATGCCGCTGATCTGGGCCAGCCGGCTGGCGGGCCGGCCGCTGCCCGAGCGCGTGGCCGGGTCGAGCATGGTGTGGTCGATCTGCGAGATCGCCAGCGCGCGCCGCCAGTCGGTGTTTCTGCTCGGCGGCGACCCCGGCGTTGCCGATCGCGCGGCGGCCGTGTTCCAGGAGCGTTACCCGGGCCTGTGCATCGCGGGCACCGCCTGCCCGTCGCCCGGCTTCGAGCACAACGAGCTGGAGCTTGGCCGCCTGCAACGCCAGGTGGTCGAAGCGGCGCCGCAGATCGTGTTTGTGGCGTTGGGCTTCCCCAAGCAAGACCTGCTCATCCGCAGCCTTCGCCGAGCTTTGCCCCACGCGTCGTTCCTGGGCGTGGGGATCAGCCTGAGCTACGCCACCGGCGATCTCTCGCGCGCGCCGGAGTGGATCTGCCAGCTTGGCATGGAGTGGGCATATCGCCTCGCGCAGGAACCCACACGGCAGCTGGCACGGCGCTACCTGGTGGACGGGTTGCCGTTTGCGACGCGCTTGATGCTCTCCGCGGCACGTCGGAGTGTGCGGCGCGGGGATGGTGAAGCTTCTGCCGGTCAATGGTGATCCGTGGCCTGCCCATCCGCGTGAGATGACTCAACCAACGTTTTTGATCATCGGTGCGATGAAGGCCGGCACGACCAGCCTTTATCATTACCTGAACCTACATCCCGAAATCCAGATGGCGTCGGTGAAGGAGACCAACTTCTTCTCCGGCCCGCCCAACGGCGTGCCCTACCCGACCGGCTTGAAAAGGATCGAGCGCCTGCAGGACTATGAACAGCTGTTCGATCCGGCGTTCGCCGTGCGCGGCGAGGCCTCACCGAGTTACACCGTCTACCCGCAGCGCAAGGGAGTACCGGAGCGGATCAAGGATTTCGTTCCCCAGGCAAAGCTCATCTACCTCGTCCGCGACCCCGTCGCCCGCGCAATATCTCAATACGATCATCACGTCGCATATGAAAACGAGCAGCGCTCGATCGAAGACGCGCTCGACCCCGCGGAGCCCCACGGGCGATATACGAGCCCAAGCTTCTATGCCGCACAACTGGATCGCTATCTGCGGCATTTTCCCTTGGACAACATCTTGGTTGTCGACCAGGCCGACCTGCTCGTCAGCCGACAAGCCGCCCTGCGTGAGATCTTTGCCTTCCTGAGCGTGGACAACTCATTTTACGCTCAGCAATTCGACCAACAGATGAACACCGGCGATGAACTGCGCCAATATTCGCGTTCGGTGGTGCTTGTCCGGTATGCACGGGCAACCCCGCTGCAGCGCCTGCCGCGCGGGCTACGCGTATTTATGCGCCAAACGGTCAAACGCATCGCCTCGCGCCCACTGGCGCGGACCGCCGTGAGCGACGATTTTCGTGAGCGTCTTCAACAGTTGTACGCGGATGACGTGCAGCGCCTGCGCGAGCTCACCGGGAAAGCGTTCTCCACGTGGAGCGTGTGACGCGGATGGCCGGCCGCTTCGCCACCGTGCCGGGGGCCCCCGATCCCCCGGTGGCCGCCGGTCCTCAGGCGGGCGGCGATCCCCCGGTGGCCGCCGGTCCCCCGGCGGGCGGCGATCCAGGCGACGCCTCGGTTTCGATCTGGCGACGCGTACGGCGCGACTTCATTTTGCTCGGCGCCGGCAGCATGGGCATCGTCATCGCCCAGCTGCTCTTTCGCAGCATCCTCGTCACCGCTTTGGCGCCCAGCGCCTATGGCCACCTGTCGTTGATTTTGAGCGTCTACAACACGGTGATGATCATCGGCGCCAGCGGTATCCCCAACGCCACCTCCCGTTATGTGGCCGCTGTCGCACCCGGCGACGACAGATCGATCGTCTCGTCGGCGATCAAGGCCACCACTTGGCCCACACTGCTGGCCGCGGCGATCACCGCCGTCGCCTCCGGGGTGCTTTTGGGGACGCCCATGGCCGCGGTGTTGGCGGCAGCCGGGCTTTCGAGCCTCGTGTACTCCCTGCTCACCACCGGGATTCTGCGGGGGCGCGGCCACGTCGTCGCCGCCGCCTCGATTCTGCCGGTGGCGGCGTTCAGCGAAGTTACGCTGCTCCTCGGTCTTCGATTTTCGTGGCTGCCCTTCACCCCCAACTCCGCGTTTGCGGTTTTTTGCATCGGCAACTGCGTTGGTCTGGTGGCAGGCGTTGTGTTGACGATCCGTACGCGGCCGGCGCGTACACCGGAGATTCAGCTCCCGCGGGGAACCGAGCCGGGCTCTGTGCCCAGTCCTCGCCAGTTGCTGGGGTTCTCGGTCTGGTTGGCCTCGGCGACGGCGGCGATCGCACTCCTGCCATTGATCATGAGGGCTGTCGCGGTGCTCGACTCCTACACGGTGGTGGCGCTCATCGACATCTCGCTGGTGCTCCTCAACATACCCCAGCGCGTGGGTGCGGTGATCGTTCAGGCCGTCATCCCTCACGCGACCCGCGCGCTCCACACCGGCAGCGCGAGCGTCACGATCTCCCGACGTGAGCACGTGCTCCTGATCGTTCCATTCGCGGTCGCGGCGGGCGTCGTGGCGTTCACTCCACTGCTCGGCTCGCTGTTCCACTTGATCGGAAAGCCCGGCTACGCCAAGAGCGCCGACTATCTCGCCCTGGCGCTGTTGGCGGGCCCGGCCCGCATCCTCTACGGCCTCGTACAGGGCATCTTGATCGCTCACGGCGACGGGCGCTTCCTGTCGCGCAACGCCTGGTCGATCGGGATCGTCGCATCGATCGCCATGCTGGGCGCCACCCTGCTGGGAAGCACCACGGCCGCCTTCGGCATCTTCGTGATCGCCTCCTGGGCCGTATACCTGGTGGGGCTCCTGCGCGTCAACCACATCAACGAAGCCGGCTCCGAGTTCTCGCCCTACAGATCGCTGTTTCGCCGCGTCGCCGGGCTGCGCACACGCCCGGAGCGCCTTTCCGCCAAGCCGTCGGTGGAGACGACGGACTAGAGGCGCATGGTTGCTCAACTCGACAGCGCGTTCATCCGCACCGCACCGGGCAGAACCGCATCGCGGCTGATCGGCTATTCGCTGTTCGAGGGGCGACCGGTCACCACCTCCGGGCAGTGGTGGAATCCGGTGGTGTTGGGGCACCTGCGCCTGGCCGCCGGTCGCGCCCGAGAGGCGGTGGACCGCCCGGTGTTCATCGTCGGGATGGGCAGGAGCGGCACGACGCTTCTCGGCCGGATCCTCGCCGCGCATCCCAGCGTCGGGTTCCTCAACGAGCCCAAGGCCATGTGGCACGTGATCAGAACCGACGAGGACATCATCGGCTCGTATGCGGCGCCACGTACCGGCCGCCTGCACCTTGGCGCCGAGGATGCCGACGAGGAGGTGCGCCGCCGTGGCCGCGCGCTGCTCGCGTGGTATCTGCGCGCCAGCCGCTCCAAGCGCGTCGTCGACAAGTACCCCGAGCTGATTTTTCGTCACACTTTCGTTCGCGCCATCTTCCCCGACGCGCGCTTCCTGATCGCGGTGCGCTCACCGTGGGCAACACTCAAATCGGTCGCCGGCTGGTCAAACTCCCATGCGGTTGACGGCGCCGACTGGTGGGGCGTGCGCGATCAGAAGTGGGACATCCTCTGGCGGCAGGGTGTTCTCGAGTGCCCCGCCAACTCAGATCTCGCCGCGCTTCACCTCGCCACCGAGGGCGACCACCGGATCCGGGCGGCGCTCGAGTGGGTGGTGACGATGCGCGAGGCGGTTTCGCTGGCGACGGTCGATCGGCGTGCTCGCGTTATCCGCTATGAGGAGCTCCTCCGCAGCCCGCGAGCTGTGGTGCGCGACACGCTGCGCTTCTGCGAGCTGCCCGCGAGCGCGCGCACGGAGGATTACGCCTGTGCGACCGTCTCAGGCGACGAAACCGCCGGTGGCGCGCACGACGCGTCGTCGCTTCTGCCCGAGCCGTTGACGAGCGCGATCAACGACACGTGGTCGCGGCTCGGCGCGATCCCATAGCGACTTCACGCCGCAAACGCACGCCTGCGCGCCGCCGCGGCGGCGTAGGCACTCATCAGCTTTTCGTAGTGAACGGCGGCGGTGTTGTCTTTGCAGAACCGCCGATAGCCCGCGCGGCCGAGCGTCTCGGCGGACGCACGATCACTCGCGAGTTTTTCGATCGACGACCGCCAACCGGCGATGTCGCCGGCGCGTACAACCTTCCCGTCGACCCCGTCGGTGACCATCTCGGGCAAGCCCCCGCGGTCACTCACGATCACCGGGATGCCCACGGTTCGCGCCTCGAGAATGCTCATCGGGTTGTTCTCGTCCCAGCGCGAAGGCAGTACCGCGGCTCTGGACTGCCGCAGTTGCGCAAGCACTTGCTGGCGGCTCAGGCGACCGAGATATTCAACGTTGTCCAGGGCAGCGGCGGTCTCTTTCACCTTGGCCTCCAATCCGCCTCCCGCGCCGGCGATGACAAGCGTGCCCATCGCCGCGCCTCCCGCCCTGAACGCCTCCAGCAGATCGTCAACGCCCTTGACCTCCTCCAGCCTGCCGGCGAACAAGAACCGCGGGGAATCCGCCAGCGAGGCCACCGGTTGTCCCACCTCTTCGGGTGGCAGGAAATTGGGAACCACATGAATGCGATCGACGGGTATGCCCGTTGCGGTTGCCACCTTCCCCGCGAAAGCGCTGGGACAGACGTACGCATCGATCTTGTCGTACTTTCCCGTACGATGCGAGAGGGTTGCCTCGATGCCGGCCAGGATGCTGGCGGCCCCGGAGCCCTTGATGCACCTGTTGCGCACCACATTGTGGACCGCCCCGCTCGTGCAGTCGTGGCACGGCCGCCCGTCGCGGTAGAGCACGTAGGCGGGACAACCGATCTTGTAGTCGTGCAGCGTCATCACCATCGGCACCGCCGCCCGCGCCAGCTCATCGACGATCGACATGGTCAACTGGTGATAAATGATGTGCATGTGGGCAATTTCCGGTTTTGTTTGCTCGAGCAGGCGACGCAAGCGCTTGCGCGCGGCCAGCGAGTAAACCGATGAGACGGCATCCCTTCCGCGCAGGATCGCCGACCGCGAGGCGTCGGTGTACTCCCGTCGGGGAGCGAAAAATTCGCTGTACGGCGAGTCGACATTGTCTGGGTGTGCCATCGCAAAGTCGACGACCTCGTGCCCATTGTCGCTCAACAGCTTGCGCGTGTGGAACAGCACAGTCTCCGAACCGGCGTGCGGATAGAAGAACTTGTGGATTTGGAGAATTCGCACGGGCGGAGACTTGGCTACCGGCGGGCAGAGGCTTGGCTATCGGCTGGCCGGACACGCGCGGGCCGGACCCGCGCGGGCCGGACGGCCATCCGGTCGTCGGCCGGACGGCCAGCAAAGCATATGCGAGTGATCGCGTCAACCCTCTGACCAGCGCCGCCGCACCCGACACGAAGAGCCTTCCGCGGGCCGTAAGTTGCGGCGCCCAGGCCACGTTGTTTTCCGACCCAAGACCGGGTCGCCACCAATCTCATGGCTACCGTCTCCCCAACTTCCCTGGTCATCGCCCCGTGAAGCTCGCCATCCTCGGCAGTCGCGGCTACCCAAGCACCTACGGGGGATATGAGACGCTCGTTCGGCACCTCGCCCCCTACCTCGTGGCGGCTGGGCACGACGTGACCGTCTACTGCCGCACACGCGGCAGTGAGCAGCGCATCTGGCACACCGACGGTGTGCGCTGCATCGCGACGGCGGGACACGAGTCGAAGTCGCTTTCGACGCTGACATTCGGGATGACCGCAAGCCTCGATGCCGGCTTCCGTCGCTTCGACTCGATCCTCGTCCTCAACATCGCCAACGGCTTCTGGTTTCCCGCGCTGCGCGCGGCGCGCACGCCGTTCGCGGTCAACACGGACGGCATCGAGTGGGAACGCGGCAAGTGGAGTCGCGCCGGCAGGACCGCGTTTCGCCTCGGCGCGAAGATGACGGCCCGCTACGCCAATGCGCTGATCTGCGACTCGCACGCGATCGGCGCCATCTGGAAGGAGCGCTTCGGTCGCGAATCCACCTATATCCCGTATGGCGCACCGGTGCTCGAGAACGTCGCCGCTGACCGCCTGCGGGACATCGGCCTGGAGCGCGGGTCCTACCTGCTGGTGGTGGCGCGACTGGCACCGGAGAACAACGTCGAGCTCGCGCTGGACGCGCTCGAACTGCTCGGCGATCAAGCGCCGCGCGCCGTGATCGTGGGCAGCGCCAACTTCGACTCGCCGATCGAAGCACGCCTGCAGGCGATGGCGGCCACGGGCCGGGTGTCGTGGCTGGGCCACGTCGACGATCAGCTGTTGCTCACCCAGCTGTGGGCCAATTGCGGGGTGTATGTGCACGGCCACTCGGTGGGTGGCACCAACCCGGCGTTGCTTCAGGCGCTCGGTGCGGGCGCGCCGACGCTCGCGTTGGATACGCCTTTCAACACCGAGGTGTTGCCGTTCGCCGACGACCTCTACCCGCGCGATGCGCAGATGCTCGCGCAACGCATTCGATCGGTCATGAGCTCCCCGGCGCGTCGGGCGCAGATGGCCCAGCGCGGTCGCGCGGTCGTGCGCGATCGCTACTCCTGGGAGGGCGTGTGCCGGGACTACATGGACGTGCTGGTGAGCTTGGCCAGACGTGAACGCCGCGCAACGGCACCGCGTGAGGCCTTCCGCGCCACCGACCGCGCTAGCGCTTCCGGTGCCGGTGAACCGGCCGCAAAGTGACGATCGCCGCGTTGGCCGGGCCTACGACGATGCGACACGACCCACGCCGGCACGACAGTTGCCTGCGGCCAGGCTGCCAGCGCCCCGCCGCCGTAACGCCGACACCGCCGAACGTGACTCCGCTGGTCGCCTCGATCGACGGTCCGGCGAGCATGTGGTAGGTAGCGGCATAGCCGGATGCAGGGATCGATATCGGCGCGGCGCCTTCGGTGGAGAAGTTCTCGATCGCGACCCTGACCGTCCCGCGGGGAGTGACGGTCGCCCACGCCACGAGGTTCGGCAGGGGGCTCGGGGAGGTCAGATGGGTCGGTATGAATCGCCCCCCCTCCAGCTGCCGAGCGGCCAACAGCCCGTAATACTCCGGGCGCGGAGCGACTCGACCAAGCCCCACGTGCCCATTTGTCGGTTCGCATATGGGGGCAAACGATTCAGGCATGCAGCGCCCGAGATATCCATGGAAGTTGAGTCCTACGATGCCGGCGCTGGCGGCTCGCAGCGACCAGTCCAGTGACCACAGCGCGCTCGCGTATACGGGGCTCGTCGCGGGTCCACCGGGAAGATCGCAGGAGGAGGTGTCGTTGGTCTCGCTGATGCGGACGCCGCGGTGTGCCAGTTCACCGGCCTTGATCATCACCTGCAATTCCGCATTCTCGTTTTCGCGGACTTCCGGCGAGAGGAGTTCGCTCGCCGTGGGGACCGGCGCGGCTTCGCAAGCCCCTTTGGCGACGCTGTAGTGGGTGGGGTAATAGTGCACGTCGATCGAGGAAAACAACGTGCCACTTTGCGACGCTACCGGCCACAGCCACGATTCCGACGTCGAGCTTCCGAGGTCGGGGCCGTAGAAGCTGATCGTCGGCACACTGGCTCGCATCGCAGCGCTGTAGGTGTTGAGTTCTCCGAGATAATCGTTGGCGCTGTAGGCATTGGCGCGGAGCCCGATGTGGGGATGTTCGTAGTCGCTGGGCTCGTTGCCGATCTCGAAGCCAAGGAGCCGGGCACCGAGAGTGCCCTCGGCCACCTCAGCCTCGTTGGCCGCCCGTACGGGTTCGAAGTGACCGAGGTTGACCCCGAGGATCGCCCGCCAGCCGGTGGCCGCCAAAAGACCGCGCAGACGCCCCAAGTCGGTGGGGACAATCACGCTTTTGGCCCACGTGGGGGCCGGTTCGTTGCCGCTGGTCCACCAGGAGTCATCGAGCGAGTTGCCGCCGATGCGAAGCACTCCCGGCCCGAGCAGTCGCATCAGTTCCACCAGCGACTTGTCGCTTGCGCTCAAGTCTGAAGTGGCGAGCTCGCGGGTCTCGATGGAAAGTCCGATCGCGCCTTCCGCAAACCCCTTTCCAGGGTGCTTGGGCTGGATCGTCAAGACGACCCTGCTGGTGTAGTCAACCTGGCTGAGACCGGTCGACCCGTGGATCAGCAAAATGGCGATCACGGCCACGACGAGCAGTGCGACCGCTGTAAGCAGCCGCGCTCGCCGCGCAGGGTCGGGCCTGTCGGCTCCTCGGCCCGCGACGCTCCCCCGGACCTCAGACGTTGCCGGCGGAGAGGAATGCCTCTGATGCATCGGACGATGATGCACCATTTGCCGACGCGGACGCGCCGGATGGCTTGCTCGGACCGCGGTAGAGGCCCGAGCCCTCCGCCGGTTTGGAAGCGTTGGCGATCACGCCCAACAGCGGCACCCCGCCGTTGGCCGAGAGCAGCTGGGCGAGCCGCTCCGCGGCGTCGCGTCGGCTGTGTTGGACCCGACCGACTACCACCACACCGTCGACGCTGGTGAGCAGCGGGAGCGCGTCGGAGGTGTCACCGAGCGGCGCCGTATCCACGACAACGAGGTCGTAGGTGGAACGGACGTGCTCGAGCACCGCCTCGGTAGCCCGGCTCTCGATCAGCTCGCCCGGGTTGGGCGGCACGGCGCCGGCTACCAGCACGTCAAGCGTCCGTTCGGTGGCGTTGGCGCCCGCCGAGGCCGCCTCCAACGCGATCGACTTAGTCGCCTCGTCCACCCGGGCGGCGCCGATCAGCACGTCGACGACCCCGGGCCCGGCATCGACGCCGAGCTGCTCGGCAAGCGTCGGATGTCGCAGATCCAACTCGAGCAGCAGCACCCGCGAGCCCGACCGCGCGGCCGACTCGGCCAGCCGACGCGCAATCGTGGTCTTGCCGTCGCCGGCTGCGGCCGACACGATCGCCACCGTATGCAGATCGCGATCGATGTTGAAGAAACGCAGGTGACCGCGGATCAGGCTGAACGCCTCGGCGTCGGCAGACGGCAGCGCCGCCCGCTTGCGCGAGAGCGCCTTGCTGCGAGGAACGGAGCCGAGCAGGGGCAGACGATAGATCGCCTCCAGGTCTTCGGGCGCCCGGATCCGGCGGTCGACACCCTCCAGGATGAACGCGAGCGCAAGACCGATGAACAAACCCAAGACCCCACCGATGGCCGCGTTCCTCGACGTCTTCGGCGCCGAAGGGCTGCTGGGAACCCCCGCTTCCTCGGCGATCTGGACGCTGCCCTGCTTCAGTTCTGAGAGGATGCCCAGCGTCTGTGCGCGGTTTTGCAGGTTGAGGCCGTCGGCGCCGGTTCGCTGGTGCGGCGAGAGCGCCGCGATCTGCTTGCGCACCAGCTCCAGCAGATCCCTGTAGTTCTGGCGATTGGCCTTGACCTGCTCTTCGGCGAACAGACGCACGTAGGTGTTGGCGATCTTGGCCGCCAGCACGGGGGAAGACGCGGTGACCGTGACGTCGACGATGCCCGATTCTCCCCGCCCGGACACGCTCAGGTTTTCGGCGATCTGCTGTTCGGTCAGCCCGTGGCCGAGCAGGCGCGCGGTCTTCGCCGCCATGTCGCCCGTCTTGAGAAGTTCGAGGTCGGTGGCCTGTTGGGCCAGCAGGCTGTTGGAGCTGTTGTTGGTTGCGACTCCCGAAACCTCTTGGGTGAGCTGGTTGTTGTTGTTGAAAACGACCGAGGCCGTCGCCGTGTACCGCTTGGCCTCGCGCTTGGAAAACCCGTAGGCGGCGCCCGCGACGACCACGACGCAGAGCACGATCACGGGAAGGCGACGGCGGAGCACACCTAGAGCCTGCTTGAGATCGAGCACTTCGGAGCCTTGCTTCACGTCGAGGGTATCCTCTCAGATAGCCGAGTTTGCCGGCGCTGACGGCGTTGAGATGGCGCCTTTACAACGCTCTTGAGTCTAAGAACTTTCCGCCGGGCCAAGAACTTGCGGCATCCGGCGCGGCCCGAGAGCGTGCTGGTGGTCCCGCAAACGCACAAGAAGTCCTCGACTGGAGGCGTTGTAGGCTATGCGGTCGCTTATGCCCTGGCACTCTGGATCTGCTTGCGGGATGCTCCGGGATCGACCATGAGCGCCTGGCCGGCACAACCGAATCGCCCGACCGCGTGGCACCCGGCGGTCGGTGCGACCGGCGGTTTCGCACGCCTGAACCCTCGCGGATCCCGGCGGACCGCGTTGTGGATCGGCGGCCTGATCTGCATCCTCGTCGCCGAGGGATTCGCCATTTCCCACTCCTATATGTGGGGGGCCCCGCTGGCGGCCATCCTGTTCATCGCGGTCGCCACCGATCTGCCGATCGTGCCGTTTCTCGGCGTGACGCTGTTCGTGCGCGTGGTGACCGACAACACGGGCAGCGCCAACAGCCACCACAGCAGCAGCCTCGGCCTTGCCGGGGTGATCGCGGCGTTGATCATCCTCGCGGCCATCGGCCCGTTGGTCCGCCGGCAGGGCGGCGCGCGGCCGGCGCTGTTGGCGCTGCTGTGGTTGTGCGTATGGACGGGCGTCGCCGTGCACACCAACGGCGCGTCAACCGAGACGATCCGCGAGGGCGTGCGCGAGGCGTCGGTGGTTGCGCTTGCCGTGCTCGTGTACAACACGCGCGGCGGCGTGAGCGTGCCCACCGCCACCCGCTTGGTTCAATTCATCGGCGTTGTCCCGGCATGCCTGGCGTTGTATCAGTTTGCGACGCACACTGGTCTGGATATCGCCGGCCAGATCCGCGCCAACGGCACATTCGTGCACCCGAACAGCGCCGCCATCTTCTTCGCGGTCGCAGCCACCGTTTCGCTGTGGCGATTCCTGGACAACGGCCGGCGCCGATCCGATGCGCTGCTCACCGTGCTGTTCGCGGCCGCTCTGATCGCGACGTTCAGCATCGGTGGCCTGCTCTCACTATTTGTCATGCTTATCACCCTGGGGGCGCTGCGCCCCGGCTCGATACGCGCCAAGCTGGGCGCCGTCGCGGTCGCCTCGTTTCTCATCCTCGCGTTTCTGGCGACGCCGCTCGGCGCGGAACGACTCGCCCAGGAGTCGAAGAGCAACGTCGTATCCGCGGAACGCGGCGAACCGAACAGCTCGTTCGCATGGCGCCTGAACAGGTGGCAGGCACTCCTGCCCGAGTGGGAACAGTCGCCACTGCTCGGTCAAGGCCTCGGCACCACCGTGACCGCCGAAGCCACCCTCTCAGACCGGCTGGCCGGCAAACTGCCCCACAACGAATATCTGCGCTATCTCGTCGAGACCGGCATCGTCGGCGTGGCCACCATCCTGTGCGGTCTCGGCGTCCTGATCCGCGCCCTGGTCCGTAGGCGGCGAATCCCGGGCACGCTGGCGGCAGGGACACTGAACGCCGCGACGCTTGCGCTCGCGGTCGTGGCGGGATGCCTGTTCGACGCGCTCGCAGACAACGTCTTCACCACCAGCATCACCGGCTACGCCGCCGGGCTGATCGTGGCCTCCGTCCTAACAATACCCGCGGTGGATGCACGGCGGCGAACAGCTGCGCGAGTTGCGGCGTTGCCGGCTACATGAGTCCCACCACCACTATTTCCATCACTTACCCGGGGGAGAGTACGTTTGATGTCCAGGCATGTGGCGAGGCGCATGGTGATCGCCCTGTGCGGGGCCGGTGCGCTACTCATGACGATGAGCGCGAATGCGTCGGCAAGCGCGATGAAGATCTGTGTGCCGCCGGCCAGCAAGGAAGGCGCGGCCATCGTCACTCCAAAAGCCGGGGCCTGTGAAACGGGCTATACCAAGACGAGCCTGCTGAGCGAAACCGAACAGGAAAAGCTCGAGCAGGTCCTGCCCTACGTCAAGTTCGTCAAAGAAGGCGTCGACAAAAAGCCCACCGTTCAATTTTCCGGTGTCAACTTGCAGGTCGTCAACGGCTCCGGGTCCGAGACCACGCTCAACGGGACGGGAAATCTGATTCTCGGATATGACGAAACGCCCGGCGTCCAGACCGGTTCGCACAATCTGCTGGTGGGCGGCAAAAACGCCTACACGAGCTTTGGGGGGATCGTGGGAGGCATCGGCAACCAGATTTCCTTCAGTTACGCTTCGGTGCTGGGCGGCGGCAACAACACTGCGTCGTCCTATGCGGGGGTGGTCACCGGCGGGTACGCCAACAAGGCGGGTGGCGCTTACGCGGCGGTGAACGGCGGATGCTCAAACCTCGCCGGCAGCGGCACACTCGCCGTCAGCGCAGCCTGCACAAACGCGTCTTACCGAAGCTTCTTCACCACCGTCCTCGGCGGTATGGGCAACACGGCATCGGCCGACAACGCCGCGATCGCCGGCGGACAGTTCGGTCTCGCGGCGGGTCCGTTTGCGTTCATCGGCGGCGGGTGCGCCAACCTCGCCGGAGAAGGCACGCTGCCGTCGAGCAACGAATGCGCCGGCGCGGGCGACGAGTCGATCCTCGGGGGCGAGAGCAACGCCGCCTCGGGCGCCGACGCGGTGGCGGGCGGCGGCGAGTACAACACCGCCTCGGGAGGCTGGTCGGCCGCCCTGGCTGGGGCTCAAAACACGGCGAGTTACCTCGCGGCAACCGCCTCCGGCGGATATGGCAACACGGCCTCGGGCAACAGCTCGGCCGTGGATGGCGGCTCGTTCGGGAGCGCCATCGCGCCCAACAGCGCTGTTGCCGGTGGCTATCAGAATGCCGCGGAAGGCGCCAGCTCGTCGGTGCTCGGCGGCAGCGGCAACACCGCCACCGGCGGCTGCCAGGCGATCCCCGCGGCGCCCAACTGGGGGTGCCCGTAAAGCGCATCGCCTCCCATACAGCCATGACGGTGCACCACTTCGGCCCCGACCCCGCCACGGTGGGCGGCATGGCGAGCGTGATCCGGGTGTTCAGCGAGCACCACGTGGGGGGCGACGCGGTCGAGTTCCACCCCACGTGGCGACCGAACGCGTCGCTCACCTCGGCGCGTTTGGCCGGTGCGGCCACACGCGTGCTGCGCCGCCTGCCGGCCGGCGAGGTTGCTCACATCCACCTATCCGAAAAGGGCTCGTTTGTACGCGAGGGGGCGCTGGTCGCGCTCGCCCGACGACGCGGCCTGGTGACCGTTGCCAGCATCCACGGCGGGGAGTTCGTCTCCTTCGCGGCCCGTCGCCCGCGACTGGTGGCGGCGGTGCTGGGCCGCGCGCATCTGGTGACCTGTTTGGCGCGCGAAACGCTTCAGTGCGTCAACCGCCGCGTGCCCGACGTGCACGCCGAGCTGGTTCCCAACCCGGTGCCGGTGGATCGCGACGCGCCGCCGGCCGACGCGACTGAGGAGCTGGTGGTGTTTGCCGGCGAGATCAGCACGCGCAAGGGCGCCGACGTACTGCACCGCGCGTGGCAGCTGGTGGCAGAGCGCCGCCCCACTGCTCGCTGTGTGCTGGTGGGACCGATCATCGACTACACGCCTCCCCCCGCCCCGCGCCTGCAGGTGCGCGCGCCGGTGGGGCCCGCCGAGGTGCGCGAGCTGCTGCGCGCCGCCCGCGTGGTGGTGCTGGCGGCGCAGGCCGAGGCGCTACCGATGATCCTCTCGGAGGCGATGAGCGCCGGGCGCCCGTTCGTCGCCACCCCCGTGGGCGGCGTCACCGACCTGTTGGCCTCCGGGGGAGGCGTGCCGGTGGCGGTCGGCGACCATCGCGCGCTGGCCGACCGCCTCACCGAGCTGCTCGCCGATCCCACCTTGGCGCGCCAGATGGGCGAGCGCGGCCGCGAGTTTTGCGAGCGCAACCAAAGCGTCGATGTGATCGACGCCCGGCTGCGTGAGCTATATGCGGCCGCGGCGCCGGCAGCGCCGCGCCAGCACCGCGGCCCGGATGGCCCGTCCGACCCTCATTTGCCGTAGGTGTACTGGTCACCCGCGTTGGCGGAGCTGGTCCCCCCCGCGTCGATCACGAACAGGTTCCATTTGCCGGCTTTCGCCAAGCCGCCCGTCGTGGCGGTGATTTCGGTCGGGGAGACCACGACCACTTTGGACGCCGGGATGGCGGTCGGCCCGGCGCCGCCGCCCTGCGCGATCTCCACGGTCGCGCCCGGCACGAAACCGGTGCCGGCGATCGTGATCGGAGTCCCTCCCGCCACCGACCCCGATGCCGGGCTCACCGAGGAGACCTTGGGCACGGTGGAGACCGGCGCAGACGCTTTGACCAGCGGCGATGACTCCAGTTCGAGGTGTCCTCCGACGACCGTGCTGAGCGCATACCACAGCGCTTCGGTCGAGCTCGCCGGCACGTAGGCTTCGGTGGCGCCCGCCGGCAGCACCGTCACGCCCGTTTTGGAGGAGCTGCTCGGCAGCACGCTCAGCGGCGTGTTGGTGAACAGCGTTTCGAGGGTTTTGGTCGAGAACACCTCATACCCTTCGGCGCCCGGCACCGGCGTCCATTTCAGGCGCACGTACCCGGGGATGCTCGCCGGCGCTTCCAGGGGGTACATCGTCGGCGGTTTGATCTTTTCGATGTTTTCGCCGGGGTGTTCCTTTTCGCCCACAAACGTCGCGCTCGACAGCGCCGGGTTGAACACCGACACGCTTTCGGCGTCGGGGATCAGGATGTAGGGGCGTTTGACGAAGAAGGTTTCGCCGGGCTTCAGTTCGCCGACCAGTTCGCTGAACTGCTGTTCGGGCTGGAACACGAAGCTGACGTGCGGATTTTCTTCGATCGTCAGGGCGACGTTGTACAGCGGCACGTCGGATTTGTTTTCGACCCCCACGTACACATGGTAGGGCACGCCTTCGTGGAGCTTGCCTTCGTCGGCTTTCACCTTCAACGTCATCGCTTCCTTGCCCCACACCTTCAGCGGGTTGGCGAGCGCCGCCTGCACCGACACGGGCGCGTCGAACGGTTCGAGCGTCGACTTGTAGTCGGCCGAGAGGTTGTATTCGCCGGGCGTATCGCCGCGGATGATCCAGTTGGTCGTCGTGCTGCCGCCGCCCGGCACCGCCGGCACTTCGTTGGTCAGCGACTGCTGCGCTGCCGTCGGCGCGAGGCTCAACCCTTCGGGCAGGTTCAGCGTCGCCGTGCCCTTGGCCAGCGTGAACGGTTCGGGGGACAGGTTCTGGACGATCATGCTCACTTCGAAGAACTGCTTGAGCACGGCCGCCTTGCCGTGCAGGATCAGCCACTGGATCAGCGGATGGCCTTCCACGACCTCGGGCTGGGCGATGATCCGTTCACCGCCGCCACCGCCGCCACCGCCACCGCCGCCTTCACAGCCGCCGGAGCCGCACGACCATCCTCCCCCACCGCCACTGGCGCCGGTGGCACCAACGAACTCGCCGCCGCCGTTGACGTAACCCTGCACCACCACGGGCGGAGATTCGATGAACGCCAGCTTGATCACGAATTTGTAGACGTTCTGGTTGGCCGGTTCGCTCGGGTTGATCCCCGCGGCGACGATTTCTTCGTAGTTGAGTTCCTTCGATTTCACTTCCGCCGCGGCGACTTCGCCGCTGGCGAGCGTCACGCCGGTCGAGCCGTCGCCTTCGCCGTTGACAGTCACCTGGGCGACGGCGGGACGCAGGCCGCTCTTGTACACGTACACGGTGTCGGTCCCTTCCGGCAGGCCCTTCAGCACCGCTTCCCCGCTGGAGCCGCTCGCCGCTTCGATGCGCGCGCCGCTCGAGCCCACGTACAGCACGGTCGCGCCGTCGATCGGTTCATCGCCCACGCCCTTGACCGTGACGTACACGCCTTCGGCAGGATGCCCCCCGCCGGCGGGTTTCGGCTTGGCGGTGACCGTGATCGCAACGGACGCGCTGGATTCTTCACCGCCGCGGAACACCGTGAGTTGCGCGGTGTATTTGCCCGCGGTGGCGTACACGTGATGCAGGATCGCGTCGCCCGCGCCTTCTGCTTCGCCGCCATCGCCGAACTGCCAGCGGTACTTGGCGATTTCAGAGGCCGGCGTGCTGCCCGAGCCGTCGAGCGTCACCGACGCGCCTTCCACCGCCGAGATGCTTTCTCCGGCGGCCGCGTGCAGCGCCAGCGCCGAGATCACCGGGCTGGGAGAGCTCGGTTCGGCGGGAGCGCTTTCGCCCGCGCCGTTGTAGGCGATCACCTGCAGCGAGATCCGGTGGTGTGCGTCGGCGGCCGTGAGCAGGTAGCTCTGCCCCGTCGCGCCCGCGATCGCCTGGCAGTTGGCACCCGATTCTTCGCAGCGCAGCCACTGGTAGGAGAATTCGCCTGGCGCCTGCGCCCAGGTGCCGGGAGAGTCGAGCACGATCGTCTCACCCTGCCGCGTGCCCCCGGAGATCGTGGGCTTGGTTTCGTTTGTGGGGACCTTTTCGGGCGATTCGCCTTCGAGCACCACGAGGTTGGTGCCGGTGGCGGTGTTGACGGGCGCGTAGTACAGGTCGGGGCCGATCGTGGCGCCCGAGGTGTGCCCGAACGAGCCCGAACGCGAGGCGGCGCTGAGGATCGCGAATTTCTGGCCGCTTTCGCCTTTGAATGGGGCGACCTGGCGTGCGAGCACGGTTCCGGCGATCGTCGCCGACCCGGTCGCCGACAGCGCGCCGAAGTCGGAGGTTCCGCCGATCATCGTCTCGAGCGTTCCGGCTTTGGCTTCGGTGTAGGAGCCCGTCAGCTTCAGGGTGCTCCCCGCCCCAAGGGAGAGCAGGCGATCGTTGGTGAGGCTGCCTTCGATTTTGCGTTCGCCGCCGGTGCCGGCTTCGGTTGCGATCGTGCCGGTGTTGGTCAGGGTGCCGCCTTCGAGCGTGAACGTGACGTAATCGTTGCCGCCGCAGTCGGCGCCATTGTGCTTGGCGCTCGTGAGCGTGAGCGAGCCTTCGTTGCTGAACCCGCTCGCGACATCGATGATCGCCGGGTTCCCACTGCCCGCACAGGCTTCGACCGCAAGCGACTGGCCCGGCGAGACGCTCCCGCTCAGATGATCGTAGTAGCTGCGCAGCCTGATCGAACTCGCACCAGACCCCGTGTAGCTCAACGTCCCCGATTCGACGATCACCGGGGCGCTGCCGCTGGTCGTACCCGCGCCCTCGTTGAATAACGTGCCCGACCCCGCCAGCAGATAGCCGCTGGCGCCACCGGCGATGTTGCCGCCCGCGCCGTTTACGACCGAGCCGGCGTTCGAGACCGATAGCCCCATGCCTTCGGCGAGATCGAGTGCGCCTTCGTTTGTGAGCACCGCTTTTGATCCGTCGAAGCTGGTGTTCGCCGCGATCGACAGCGTGCCCCTGTTCGTGACGCTTCCCTGCAGTTGGCGTTCGCCGCCGATGCCGGGTTCGACGTCGATCGTGCCGGTGTTCGTCAACGTGCCGCTTTCGACGTCGAATGTGGCGTAATCGTTGCCGCCGCAGTCAGCGCCGCTGTGCTTGGCGCTCGTGACCGTCAGCGAGCCTTCGTTGCTGAAGCCCGTCGCGGCTTTGACGATCGCCGGGTTCCCGCTGCCCGCACAGGCTTCGATCGCAAGCGACTGACCCGGGGAGATATTCCCGCTCAAATGGTCGTAGTAGCTGCGCAGCCTGATCGAACTCGCACCAGACCCCGTGTAGTTCAGCGTCGCCTGTTCAACGATCACCGGCTGCGAGCCACTCGTCGTACCCGCCCCCTCGTTGAACGTGGCGCCGCTTGGAATCAACACACTCGCGCCGCCGGGCGCCAAAACCGAACCGCCGGCGCCATTCGTGAACGTGCCACCGTTGGAAACCGAAAGCTCGAGACCCGCGCCGAGTTCAACCGCGCCTTCGTTGGTCAACGCCGCCCCGGATCCATCGAACAACGTATTCGTGTTGACAGCCAGCGTGCCTTTGTTCGTGACGCTTCCCTGCAGTTGGCGTTCGCCGCCCGTGCCCGGTTCCACGTCGATCGTGCCGGTGTTGGTCAACGTGCCGCTTTCGACGTCGAATGTGGCGTAATCGTTGCCGCCGCAGTCAGCGCCACTGTGCTTGGCGCTCGTGACCGTCAGCGAGCCTTCGTTGCTGAAGCCCGTCGCGGCATCGACGATCGCCGGCTCTCCGCCACCCGCACAAGCTTCGATCGCAAGCGACTGACCCGGCGAGATGCTCCCGCTCAAATGGTTGTAGTAGCTGCGCAGCCTGATCGAACTCGCACCAGACCCCGTGTAGCTCAACGTCGCCTGTTCAACGATCACCGGCTGCGAGCCACTCGTCGTACCCGCCCCCTCGTTGAACGTGGCACCGCTCGGAATCAACACACTCGCGCCGCCGGGCGCCAAAACCGAACCGCCGGCGCCATTCGTGAACATGCCACCGTTGGAAACCGAAAGCTCGAGACCCGCGCCGAGTTCAACCGCGCCTTCGTTGGTCAACGCCGCCCCGGATCCATCGAACAACGTATTCGTGTTGACAGCCAGCGTGCCTTTGTTCGTGAGGCCGCCTTCGAGATTGCGCGCGCCACCGGTGCCCGGTTCCACGTCGATCGTACCGGTGTTGGTCAACGTGCCGCTTTCGACGTCGAGCGTGGCGTAATCGTTGCCGCCACAGTCAGCGCCGTTGTGCTCGGTGCTCGTGACCGTCAGCGAGCCTTCGTTGCTGAAGCCGCTCGCGGCATCGACGATCGCCGGCTCTCCGCCACCCGCACAAGCTTCGATCGCAAGCGACTGACCCGGCGAGATATTCCCGCTCAAATGGTTGTAGTAGCTGCGCAGCCTGATCGAACTCGCACCAGACCCCGTGTAGTTCAGCGTCGCCTGTTCAACGATCACCGGCTGCGAGCCACTCGTCGTACCCGCCCCCTCGTTGAACGTGGCGCCGCTCGGAACGAACACGTTCGCACTGCCCGTCGCCGCGATCGAACCGCCAGCGCCGTTGGAGAACGAGTCGCTGCCCGCGACGTACAGCTCGAGGCCTTCGGCGAGATCGACCGCGCCTTCGTTGGTCAACGTCGCGTTGGACCCGTTGAACGACGTGTTCGCATCCACCGCCAGCGTGCCGGTGTTCGTGAGATTCCCCTCCAGGTTGCGCGCACCGCCGCCGGTGCCCGGTTCGGCCGTGATCGTGCCGGCGTTGGCGACGGGCCCGCCGAGCGTGACGCCATTGGCGCAGAGCCCGCCGTTGGTGAGCGTGACGGCACCGTGAGTGCCGATGGCAAGGCCTGCGGTGCTGCCCAGCGAGGCGCTCCCCGAGCAGCTGCTTTCCACCGTGAGCGTCTGGGTGCCGGAGCTCCCGCCGATCGTCAGCGACTTGACACTCACGCTGGTCGCGCTCAGCGTGACCGTGTAGGTCCCGTTGTCGGTGATGCAGGCTTCTTCTTCGGAGGCCGGTGGGGCTTTTTTGCTCCAGTTGGAGGCCGTGCTCCAGTTGCCGCCCGCGGTGTTGGTGAACGTATCGGTGCACCCGCTTGCGTGCGCCGCCGAGGGCGCCCACAGCGCCAGGGCGAGAACCATCGCGACCGCTACACCTACACAGCGTGCGATCGACACCTGCAGAGAACCTGCTTGCCTTGTCAACGCTATATCCCCCTTCAGCGCATCCCTGTCCTATATGGACCGCGACGCACATCGACGTCTACTACTGGCTGGGCAGGCGCCAAGCATCAGGCATCAGGCACGGACCCCGGTTACGAGCGCAGATGCTAACGCCGGGCGGGCGCGTCGAGGGTGGAGATTCGGATGGAATCGCCCAAACGACTTTCACGTACCCATGCCCCACCGCTGTGCGAGCAACCGCGGGGCGAGCGCGGTGTCGACGTGCACGCGCGGCACGTCCAACGCGTCGAAGCGCGACGGGTGGGCGAAGCCGCCGTAGTAGCTGAACGCCAGCTTCACACCGCACTCGCGCAGAACGTCCCGCGTGATTGACGTGAAGGAGTCGCGCGCGCCCACCGGGTAGGCAAACCAGCGCATCGCCACCCCCAGCTCCTCGCGCAGCCGCCGCGCGCCACCCTCGATCTCCTCGCGCTGGCGCTCGGGTGAGAGCGACGCCAGCACGGGATGGGTGACGGTGTGCCCGCCGATCGACATCCCGGCGTCGCGCAGCTCGCGCGCCATCTCCCACGTCATCCACTGCTTTTGCGCCTCCTGCGCCGGGCAGCGCCCGCTGCCGAGCGTGTCGGCCAGCCGCGCCAGGAAGCGCTCGCCCTCCCGCTCGTCGGCAAGCGTCTTGTAGCGGGCGATCAGCGCGGCCGCATCGGGGCGCGGCGCGCCGACATCGGCGTGGCGCACCATCCACGCGATCTCATCCCACCACGGCGCGCGCGGCGCATCGAGAAAGCCGCTGGCCAAAAAGAACGTGGCGGTGAGGCCGTGGCGGCGCAGCAGCGGCAGCGCCACCTCGTAGTTGTCGCGGTAGCCGTCGTCGAACGTGATCAGCACGCGCCGCCCCCGCCCGCCGCGCATCGCCGCGGCAAGCTCACCAGGGTCGATCACCTCGGTGGCGCGCGCCAGCGTGCGCAGCTGGCGGCCCAACTGCTCGGCGTCGGCGCTCCACACCGCCGGATCCCACGGCTGCCCCGCCGAGCTGCCGACGCGATGGTGGGTCAGCACCAGCACGCCCTGCCAGCTGCCCAGCAGCCGCAACGCGACGTCCAGCGACAGGTGCGAAACCGCCACCTTGCCGTGACCCTTCAGCGACTGGATGCTCAGCGCGGAGGGCATCGACGGCGGAACATACACTTGCGCCGCATGCGGCGGGAAACAGATGCGGGGGAGGTGGATGCGCTGATCCTCGATGCCGCCCAGCGCCAGGCGCTGGTGGCGGTGCGCGAGCTGGGCGGCGCGGGCGTGCGCGTGTGCGCGGTGGAGTGTCACGCCGGCGCACCCGCGTGGGCCTCGCGCCGGTGCGCGGCGAGCGCGCTCGTCCCCGATTTCACGCGCCGGCCCGACGCGTTTGTGGACGCGTTGTTGAGGCTGTGCGAGGAGCGCCGGCCGCGGGTGCTGATTCCCTCGCACGACGGCTCGATCCAGGCGCTGCGCGACCGCCGCGCGGAGCTCGAGCGCACGGTGGGAGTGGCGCTGGCCTCCGAGGGGGCGCTGGCGGTGGCGGTGGACAAGCGCCGTACGCTCCAAGCCGCCCGCGACCTCGGCGTGCGGGTGCCGCGCGGCGTGGTGGTGGGCGAGCTGGGCGAGGTGCGCGAAGCCCTCTCGGAGGTGGGGCTGCCGGCGGTGGTGAAGCCGGCGCGCTCGTGGGCACAGGAGCGCGGGGGCGGGCGACGGCTGAACGCGGTGGCCGCCACGTCGGCGACCGCGGTCCACCAGGCGGCCGCCGCGGTGCTGGAGGAGGGCGTGGAGGTGGTGCTGCAGGAGTGGCTGGGGGGCAGCCGCGAAGCGGTGAGCTTGATGTACGCCGACGGCACGGTGTGGGCGCGCTTCGCCCAGCGCACCACCCGCTCGGTGCCACCGCTGGGGGGGTCGTCGGTGAGGCGCGAAAGCATCCCCCTGCCGCCCGACATCGCCGCCGACGCGGAGCGGCTGGTGAGCGCGCTCGAGTTGGAGGGCTACTCCGAGGCGGAGTTCCGCCGCGACGCGCACGGCCGGCCGGCGCTGATGGAGGTCAACCCCCGTTTGTCGGCCTCGGTGGAGGTGGCGGTGCGCGCCGGCGTGCCATTTCCGCGACTGTTGTACGCGTGGGCGGCCGGCGAGCCGATGTGGGAGCAGCTGCGCTACCGCAGCGGTGTGCGCATGCGCTGGCTGGGCGGCGACTTGTCGTGGCTGAAGAAAGTGCTGGCCGACCCCACGCAGCCCGATGCGCCCCCAGCCGCTCGGGCGGTGGGCGCCTTTTTGGCCGATTGCGTGCGTCCGCTGAGCTACGACTACCTCGATCCCCGCGATCCCCGCCCGGCGCTGGTGGCAACCACGGGGGCCCTGCGCAAGCTGCGCCGGCACACACCGCCGGACACCGACGTGGCGGTGATCGGCGCCGGGCCGTACGGCCTGTCGATCTCCTCGCACCTCAGCGCCGCCCGGGTCGCGCACGAGATCTTGGGCGAGCCGATGGACACCTGGCGCAACCACATGCCGAGGGAGATGTGTTTGAAGTCGGAGGGGTTTGCGTCCAACCTGTCGGACCCGCGCGGCGAGTGCACGCTGGCGCGCTTTTGCGCGGAGGAGGGGCTGGAGTACGGCGACGTGGGGGTGCCGGTGAAGCTGGACACCTTCGAACGCTACGGCAGCCGCTTTCAAGCGCGGTTCGTCGCCGGGCTGCGACGCGCTCGGGTCGAGCGGGTGCTGGGGGCCGCGGCGGGCTTCGAGCTGCGACTGGACAGCGGCGAGACGTTGCGGGCACGCCGTGTGATCGTGGCCACCGGCGTGCAGGGCTGTGCGCACCTGCCGCCCGAGCTGGGCGGCGCCAGGGAGGGCGCGGTGACTCACGCCTTCGAACAGCGCGAGCCCGCGCGCTGGCGCGGGATGCGGGTGGCGGTGGTGGGAGCCGGACAGTCGGCGCTGGAGGGCGCCGCGCTGCTGCACGAGCAGGGCGCCGAGGTGCTGCTGGTGGCGCGCGCGCCGCGCATCGTTTGGAACGCCGACCCGACACCCGGCAGGCGGCCGTTGTGGGCGCGCCTGCGCTACCCCAGCTCGGGACTGGGCGAGGGGCTGAAGATGCGCCTGTACGCCAGCCACCCGCTGCTGGTGCACGCCGCACCCGCCGGCAAACGGCTGGGCGTGGCCTACACCGCGCTCGGCCCCGCCGGCGCGTGGTGGCTGCGTGACCGCTTCGACGGCCGTGTAAGGACGCTGCTGTCGCGCACGGTTCGCGCCGTGGAGATGGAAGGAGAGGAGGAGGAGGAGAGGGGCGAGGGACTGCTGCACCTGCGACTCGGCGGGCCCGACAGCGAAGAGCGGCTGGCCGTGCACCGCGTGCTGGCCGGTACCGGCTACCGCCCGGACGTTGACAGACTGCGGTTTTTGGATGCCGCGCTGCGCGCGCGAATCGCCACGGCGGCGGGGACGCCGGTGCTGGATCGCTCGTTTCAGAGCAGTGTGGGCGGCCTTTATTTCGTGGGCTACGCCGCGGCGGGCAGCTTTGGGCCGGTGATGCGGTTTGTGTATGGCGCCGATTTCACCGCACGGCGGCTCGCACGCGTCCTCGCCTGAGCAGCGTCAGCCCACTTCACGGCGCGGCGGCTCCCACGAACCCTCGCCTGAGCAGCGTCAGCGTGTAGCGGCCCAGCACCCCCACAAACCTGCCGGTGGGCGAGCGCGTGCGGTGCTTTTCGCCGTGCCGCGCCTGCTGGTCGAGAACCTCGGTGGGCGGCAGCAGCTGGCGTTTGACCCACTCGCCGAAACCTCCCGCGGGCGCCAGCAACCCGTCGATCAACCCCATGTCGGCATACAGCTGGGGTTGGCTGGAGCGGGGATTGGGGTTGGCAAGGCGCACCGCCACACGCTGGCGCGGGCCGAGTCGGCGTCGCCCCCCGAGCAGGCGCTCGGCGGGCAGGCCCACCACCCGCTCGGCCACCACGGCGGCCGCGACTATCGCCCGCGTGAGCTGGGGATAGTCGACCAGCACCCCCTCCAGCCCGTCGGCGGGCAGCTCGGCGCCGCGGGCGTCCCACCAGGCGCCAAGGTCGGCGGCCATGCGCAGATCGATGAAGCCGTCGCGCGCGTAAAACAGCAGCAGCGCAGCCAGCTCGTCGATGGCAGGTGGACGCCACTCGCCCCGCGGGTCCAGCATGGGCGGCAGCAGCAGCCGGCGCGCGAACTCTCGCTCATACCAGTGCACTCGCCAGTGCAGCTCGAGCGGCGGCAGCTTCCCGCGCTCGTCGAGCAGCCTGAGGTGCAGCAGCGGCAGCCCGTCGGCCAGCAGGTGGTCGGTGGGAGCTCCATAGCCCAGTCCGCGCATCACCTCCACGGCCGGGAACAGCTGCTCGGGAGCAACCAGCACGTCGATGTCGCTGGACAGCCGGTGGGCGCTTTCGCCGTGGATCGCCTCACCCAGCAACGGGCCCTTCAACGGCGCGCTGCAAATGCCGGCTTCGGCGAGCATCGCGACCATGCGCTGGGTGAGCACCTGCAGCAGCATTCCCTGCTTGCGTCCCAATTCGAGCGCTTGTGCGACCGCCGCGGCGAACTCGTCGTCGGCGGCCGGCCCCGCCAGCTCGAGAATGCGCGGACCCAGCAGCGACAGCAGCCTACGGGCGCGCAACGTCGCCGCCAGTCGCGGCCAATCCACCCGACTCGCCAGCTCCCCGGCCTGCGCTCGCGCCGTCTCTCTGCGGGCGGCGGTGCCGGCGCTCAGCAGGATGAGCCGCCGTTCGGCTTGGGCATCAGACATCGAGCTTCGCCGCGGATGCTAGCCGCCGGCGCGGCGCAATCACGCGGTCTAGTGCAGTTCCATCTTCAGCAGCTGCAGTTGGCTCCACGGGAAGAGGGCCAGCAACTGTGCCGGCGACCTGCCTTCGAAGTACCCGTTTGCCCCCACATAGGGGTTGGTGCCCGTGGGGGTGGGGTCTTGCGCGTAAAAGGCGACGTTGGCGGCGGTGTCGCGCACGAAGATCCCGTATCGCTGTGCCGCTTCGGCCAGCATCAGGACGAAGTGGGGCAGGTGCAGCGCAACCAGGTCGAGGCTGGGGTTGAGCCGCAGGTGCGCGCCCTCCGGCAGCGAGGAGGCTTCGATGCGGCCCCCGTCGGTGCGCTCGGCCGGCGCGGCGAACACCGCTTCGCGCGTATTGGGTACCGCGATCGCCAGTGCGTGGTTGATGGTGCCCTTTTCGAGGTCTTCCAACGTGATCAACCCACCCGCGATCGACAGCGACGAGGCGCTGGCCCCCCAGCTGGTGGCGGCGCCCGACCACGCTTCGGGGCCGTAGGCGCCCGAGTCGGTGAGGGCGTTCTGCATCGCCCCACCCCAAAACGCTTCCCAGCCAGCGATGGTTTTTTCGAGGTGCCAGAACTCCCACAGTCGTTTGGTGGAGGGCTGCCAGACGACCAGCTGTTTGTCGGCGCCGGCCGCCGGCTGCGCGTTGGCCGGCAGCGGCACCGCTTCCCAGGCCGCCTGCAGGGCGATTCTCGACGGGAGCGACGCGTAGGGGAGCCTGACTTCGACGGTGCGTTGCGTGGCGGGCACCGTATAGATCGGAACCGACCACGACGTGGTGTTGATGGCGGGCCCTTCTTTGGCTTGCTCGTCCTGAGCCACCTCTTTGCCGAGCGCCCCCACCACCGCCGCCGAGCTTGGGTCGAGGGGAGCGGTGGCCACCGTCTGCTTGTTCCAGAAGCTGGTGGCGGCAAACGGGCGCCACGGCGCGGGGCCGGTGGATTCGGCCGCTGTCGCCAAACCTCCGGCGCCCAGCCCTCTGTCACCCAGCCCGCCGACGCACAGCCCACCGACGCTCCCACCCAGCAGCGCCACTCCCAGTAGGAGCAGGCATCGGCGCACCGATGGTCTTGGCCGTCCCCGCATCACCTTTCCCCCGATCGTGACCAGCCCCTACCCTACCGGAGCCTTGGTGAGGGTCGTCGCGGACCGTGGCGAGGAGCGGCGTTTACGGTTGGCCGTGCAGGTCCATCTTCAACAGCTGCAGATGACTCCACGGGAAGACCGCCAACAGTTGCGCGGGGGATTTGCCTTCGTAGTAGCCGTGCGCGCCGGTGTATGGGTTGATGCCGGTGGGGGTGGGGTCCTGCGCGTAAAGCGCCACGTTGGCGGCGGTGTCACGGACGACGATCCCGTACCGCTGTGCCGCTTCGGCCAGCAGCAGCGTGAAGTGCGGAAGATGCAGGGAGGCCAGGTCGAGGCCGGGTTCCAGCCGCAGATGTGCGCCCTCGGGCAGCGACGACGCTTCGCTGCTTGCGCCGTCGGTGCGCTGGGCGGGCGCCGCATATACCCCGGCCCGCGTGTTGGGCACGGCGATCGCCAGCGCATGGTTGATGGTGCCCTTTTCGAGGTCTTCCAATGTGATCAACCCACCCGCGATCGACAACGAGGAGGCGCTGGCCCCCCAGCCGGCGGCGGCGCCCGACCACGCTTCGGGACCATAGGCGCCCGTGGCGGAAGGCACGTCGTGGATCGCCCCACCCCAAAACGCTTCCCAACCAGCGCTGGTTTTTTCGAGGTGCCAAAACTCCCACAGCTTGTCGGCGCTGGGCTGCCACACCGCCAGGTGTTTGTCGGCGCCGGCCGCCGGTTGCGCGTTGGCCGGCAACGGCACCGCTTCCCAGGCCGCTTGCAGGGCGGTTCTCGACGCAAGCGACGCGTACGGGAGCGTCACTTTCACGGTGGGCTGGTTGGCGGGGACCGTGTAGATCGGAACCGACCACGACGTGGTGTTGATGGCCGGCCCTTTTTTCACTTCCTCCTCGTGCGCCACCTCTTCCTGCAGCGCGCCCGCGACAGCAGACGAGCTGGGGTCGAGCGGAGCGTTGGCGGGCAAAGCCCGATTCCAGACGCTGGTGGGCGAGAAGAAGCGGAACGGCTCGGCTGGTGGACCGGAGCCACCCGACGTTTCCGAGCCGCCTTCGCTGCCGCCGGAGGAGCCGGCACCGCCTTCAGTGGAGCCAGAAGAGCCGCCGCCGGTCCCAGAGCCCGAAGAACCGCCTTCGCTGCCGCCGGAGGAGCCGGAGCCACCTTCGGTCGAGCCCGAGCCGCCACCACCGCCTTCGGTGGGGCCCGAAGAGCCACCTTCGCCGCTGCCAGCGGAGCCGGAACCACCGCTAGACCCAGCTCCACCTTCGGAGGTGCCGGAGCCGCTTTCGCCGGACGTCGAGCCGGAGCCGCTCCCGCTGGCCCCGAAGCCAGACCCATCCCCGAAGCCGGTGGAGCCGCTTTCCGAACCTGACGACAGACCTTCCGAAACCCCGCCACCATCTTCGTCGGCGCCAAGCCCCGCTTCGACAAGCGCGCCGCCGGCGGGGAACACCGCAGCCGCGGCGGGCACCGCGCCGAGCGACGGATAGAGCGTCGCGGCAACCGGCGAGATGCCGCGTGAATCGGAAGCCGACGGCGCTTGGCGCGCGACACGAGATCTGACCTGCGCCGCCGCGCAACGTCTCGCGGACGCTCGGCCCCTACGCCCACGCACTGCCTGACGGCGGCGAGCGCGACCTCTATGGAAGCGCGCGCCAGCGGCGGTGCACACGGCGCGCGAGGCGGAGTTTTGCCGCTCCGAAGCTCGTTTTGCCGCCGGCGCAACCGTGCGCGCCTGCGCTGCGCCCACGCCGGCCGCGCACATCACGAGCACGCAGGCGCACGCCGCTCCCCCTGCGGTTGCAAATCCCCTGGCTGCAAGTCTCCTTGCGGAGGTCATCCCGGACGCTCATCGGACGATCACCGGGTGCTTGGAGGTCGCGGCTGGCGTGCTGGACCCATATTCGTTGCTGTCCACGATCAGGTAGAACACACCGCGCGCCACCATTCACCCACTCGCAGCCCCCCGTCGGCCCCCACCACGCCACCGTAGGCGCGATGATCGGCCAGTGGCAATCAGCCTTTTTCGGTACCACGTGAAAGTATGCTGGCGCGAGCGACGACGGCTCCGGGGAGTTGAAGCAACGTGGAGCGGGAGCCGACCTCGACGGCACGCGGCCTGACGGCCGCAGACAACTCGGACGCCGGCGCCGAAGCCAACGTGCGTCTCGCGCGTCGCCTGACCCTCCGGCTCGACGGCTTCGCGTGGCGGGCGCTCGGCGAGGAGGCCGATCGGCTGAAGGTGTCGGTCCACGACCTGGCCAGCTTCGCGGTGCTGTATTACCTCGCCGACCGCGACAGCGGACGGATTGCCCGGCGCCTTCCCCAGCCCAGCGATCTCGACCAGCCCCACCCAATCGGGAAACTTCTCGGCGAGTAGGCGTCTCCGGGAACAGAGGCCGGACGGTGGCGGAGAAGGCGCTGCCGGACAGTCGCCGCGCGGCGAAGTGCGCGACGCGGATGAGTCACAAACGCCAACCTTCCCAACCACCGGTATCTTGGAAGTACATTGGTCGCACCTATCAACATTGCCTGCGTTTGCTGTAGACAACCCGCTGGTCGTCGGTGTGTGTTCTGAGCCGCCCGCACACCACGACCGCCACACCGAGGACTCAGCCAGCGGATTGATGCTCGGACTCGACGGCTTCATGCGCGACGCGCTCGACCACGAAGCGACGCGGCTGGGCGTGCCGATCGAGGAGCTGGTGCGCTTCGCCGTGCTCTACTACCTCGCCGACCTCGACAGCGGCCGCATCGCGCGGCAGTGGCCGCCGCCGCGCTTCCCCGAGGAGGCACACCCGCTCGGCAAACTGCTGGACGGCTGAGCGCGCCGGGCGCAGTTGGCCTTGGCGACCACGGTTGGCCTTGGCGACCACAGGAGCGCCTGGGCAGAAGCCAGGGTGGTTCGCTGCTCCAAGTGCTTCCACAAATCGACCACGCGGTGGGCATATAATGACCGCAACGCTGTAGACTGGCCCCGGCTCCGGCGGCAACAGCGCCAACTGACCGGCGGCCGCCTACGCCGCGCCGCGCGAGGCCATCTATGCCTCCCCGTGCGAAGCCGCCGTCTACGCCGCGCGAAGCCGCGATCTACGCCATGCCGCGCGAAGCCGCCATCGTCGTCGGCGCCATCCCGCGGCTGGCGAGCTCGGCGGCCAGCGTGCGGCGCCCGCGGTGGTGCAGGCCGTGGATCGACCCCTCGCTCTTGCCGGTGAGCTTGGCGATCTCCACCGGCGACAGGCCCGCCACGTGGCGCAGAAGCAATACCTCGCGCTGCGCGGACGGCAGCACGCTGAGCGCCTCGCGCAGCTCTTCGATCCTGCCGCCCGCCGCTGGATCCGACTCCACGTGGCTGGATCGGCGCACCTCTTCCACCGGCACCAACCGATCGCCGCGGATGTGATCCATCGCGACGTTGCGCGCCACTCGCAGCGCCCACGCGAAGAACGGCACGTCGCGCTCCTCGTATTTGTCGATCACCCGCATCATCTTGGCGAACACGTGCTGGGTGATGTCCTCGGCCTCGTGGTGGCTGTGGACGATGCTGCGCACATACCCGTAGATGTTGTCGGCGTAGCGGGCATACAGAAACCCCAGCGCCTCGCGGTCGCCGGCCTGGGCGCGCCTGACCGCCCGCGATACCAGCGCCGAGTTGGCCTCCACGCCACCGACGGCGACGGCGCCCCATGGGCGGGCGCCCCCACCGCGAGCCTTCGTCGCTCCGACCGTGCGTGGAGGCAGGGGCGACTCGCTCGCCGCGCGCTCCTCGATTCCCACCGCTCTCACGTCAGCCACCCCCTGCGCCATCGACTATCGCTCGCTCCCAACGCGCCTCGGCAGCGTTCGAAGCCCAGCCACGCAAGCGATTCTCGCGTTGCCGGGGAAGCTACTCATTGCTGGCCACAATTACGTTAAGAAACTGGACAAAATCTACGCAAAGCTTCTGTGACGGTTGTCCCGACGCGGCCCTCGCCGGCATATGCCGAGCGGCCGCTCCCCTCGCTGGGCGCCGCGCATCCCGCCACGCGCTCCGTCGGGACACACCCGGGTAAACGAGAGCAGCACAAACTCCACCGCAGCGATTCGCTCGATGCATCGACTCAACCCCTCCATCGTCGCCCTACCCCAAGGCCGACCCGCAACCGAGATCGCAATTTGCGGGCTGCTTGAGCGGGACGCTACCACAGTCGGCATATGTTTGGCAACGAACTTAACGCGCCGCGTCCGAGACAATTTGTGAGCTGCATTATTCGACTTTCGCACCCCAACAAAGCCCTACTGCGCTTAATCACTTTTATTACTTAAACACCCAACATTGTTGGGGTAGCATCGCCGACTGGTAGGCACGCCAAGGATGCCCATGGGTGGGCATCCAGACGTAAGCGTGCGATGGCGATCATCCCGAGTCGATCCCGCGGCGTCGATCACCCAGCGTGATCTTTCCGGGCCCTTCCCGCCCCCGTCTGGGCCGTCCCTTTGGGCCGACAGCGAGTCGTCCCCCCAGCACTACGTGGTCGTAATCCCGATATACGGACTTCGCCGAGACCTCTAGCTCAAGTGTTTAGAGGCCCCTTCGGCGGTCAAGTACATACCAACGGCCGTCGAGGCCAGCGGAGCACACTCCCAGCCCAGCCAGGAGGGTCTAGATGCTCAAGTCTCTGTCGCGCGCCACGCTCACCGCTGTCGTCCTGCTGCTTGCTCTCGCCACCACGTCGGCGCTCGCGGCGCGCAGCTTGCACGGTGAGAAAAAGCGTGCAGAGCGCGCTCGCACCGCCCACCGCCATTCCCACCGCCACCCCCGGCGCCACACCGCCCGGCGGTCGAATGCCGGTGCGGCCGCAGCGGTGCGTACCGCCAACACCGCCACCGCCGTGCTGCTCGGGGACGAAACGGTCGAGTGGGGCAGGGGCCGCCTCTATGCCGGACAGGCGGAGGCGTTCCCCTTCCAGGCGCGCCCCGGTGGCACCGCCGGGGCGGTGCACGTCTATGTCGCCCCGGGCAACGCCGCCACCACGCTGGTGGCGGGCCTCTACTCCGACAACGGCGGCCAGCCCGGCGTGTTGCTCACCGCGGGTTCGCTCGTCGCACCCGCGGCCGGCGCGTGGGACACGGTGACGGTGCCTCCCACCCAGCTGAGCTCGGGCACCACCTACTGGCTGGCGGTGCTGGGGACGGGCGGAACGCTGCACTTCCGCGACCGCATCTTCGGATTCTGCCGCGCGTTCACCAGCGCGCAAACCGGTCTCGCCACGCCTCCGGCCACTTGGAGCACCGGCTACCCGCGCTGGGCATGCCCGATCTCGGCCTACGCCACCGCCGCGATCGCCTTCCCGGTGGAACCGCCGACGCCCGTGGAAATCGGCTCCCCCAACCCGCCCACCGAATCCGAATCCACCAACCCGACGCCGCCCACCGAAACGACACCCCCTCGGAA
>DATMLP010000012.1:0-34406 GCA_035570415.1 Solirubrobacteraceae bacterium
CGATGACGCGCATGGAGGAGGAGGCCGACCAGCTGGGCGCCGACGGCGTCGTTGGCGTGCGCCTGGACATCGGCCGCTACGAGTGGGGCCAGGACATGGCCGAGTTCATCGCCATCGGCACCGCGGTCAAGCATCGCGACGGCGTCATGCACCGCGCGCCCAGCGGACGCCCCTTCACCTCTGATCTCTCCGGCCAGGACTTCTGGACGCTCCTGCGCACCGGCCACCGCCCCGTCGGCATGGTCATGGGCAGCTGCGTCTACCACGTCGCCCACCGCGGCATGCTCCAGTCGATGGCCCAGACCGGGCGCAACGTCGAGCTGCCCAACTTCACACAGGCGCTGTACGACGCGCGCGAGCTGGCGATGGAGCGGATGCAGACCGAGGCGCAGGCGCTCACCGCGGAGGGGATCGTCGGTGTGAAACTGAACGAGACCAGCCACGGTTGGGGCAGCCACACGATCGAGTTCTTCGCGCTCGGCACCGCGATCGTCCCGCGCGAGGGCCACGACGAGGCGATCGAGCCGCCCACGCCGGTGCTGGACTTGAGTTGAGGCGGCGACCGGTCTGACCGACAACGAGGAGAGCGTATGAGCATCGTCACCACCGAAGACCGCGGCGCGGCGCGCCACATCGTGTTGAACCGCCCGGAGAAGCGCAACGCGATGAACCAGGAGCTGCTGCGCGCACTGGCGCAGGCGCTGCGCGAGGCGGCCGCCGACGGGGAGGTGCACTGCGTGGTGCTGCGCGGCGAGGGTCCGGTGTTCTCCGCCGGCGTGGACCTCGTGGAGCTGGCCGCCAGCGCCGGCACCCCGGGCAATCTGCGCCCCTTCCGCGAGACCTTCCTGGAGTGCCCCAACCTCTGCGAAGCGATGGCCAAGCCGGTGATCTGCCAGATCCACCGCACGTGCGTGGGCGGCGCGCTGGAGGTGGCGCTGGGCTGCGATCTGCGGATCGCCTCCGACGACGCGCAGCTGGGGCTGCCGGAGGTGAAGTTCGGGATCATCCCCGACGTCGGCGGCTCCAGCCGGCTGCCGGCCGTGGTCGGCGTGGGCCGCGCCAAGGAGCTGATCATGACCGGCCGCACGATCGACGCCGAGGAGGCCGAGCGGATCGGCCTGCTCAACCGCGTGGTGGCGCCGGCGGAGCTGGAGCGGGCCACGCAGGCGCTGGTGGACGAGCTGCTGGCCAACTCGCACGTGGCGGTGGGCCGGGCCAAGCGCGTGATCGACGCCTCCGCACGTCCCGCGCTGGCGGCGACGCTGGAGATGGAGGTGGCGGTGCAGGAGTACTGCGTGGCGGCGGCACGCGAGAGCATGCGGGCGCAGAGCGAGGCGCCGGCGCCGGATGCGGTGGCCGTTGCAAGCTGAGCGGTGTTCGACCTCGACGCCTATTTGCGGCGCGTCGGCGCGAGCGAGTGCCCATGCTTGGCGGAGCTGCACCGCGCGCACGCCACTTCGATCCCGTTTGAGAACCTCGACCCGTACGGTGGAACGCCGGTGTCGCTGGCGATCGAGGACCTCCAGCACAAGCTGGTGGGGGAACGCCGCGGCGGATACTGCTTCGAGCACAACCTGCTGCTGAAGGCTGCGCTGGAGGCGTTGGGAGCCGAGGTGGAGCCGCTGCTCGCGCGGGTGCGCGTCGGCGCACCACCCGGCGCGGTCCGCCCGCGCAGCCACCTGCTGCTGCGCGTCCGCCACGAAGGCGCGACCTGGCACGCCGACGTCGGTTTCGGCGCTGGCACGCTGCTGGAGCCGCTGCCGTTCGGGCCCGGCGAGACCCACGAGCAATCGGGGTGGCGCTTTCGCGTCGTCGAGGAGGGCGCGGAGTTGGTGCTGCAGACTGTGGGCGAGGAGGGATGGAAGGACCTCTACGCCTTCCTCCCCCAGCCGGTGCCGATCGTGGACATCGAGATGAGCAACTGGTTCACGTCCTCGCACCCGGCCTCGGTGTTCGTCACCAGCCTGATGATCGTCGCGCAGCATCCCGACGGGACGCGGATGGTGCTGAGCGACCGGGACGAGCTGGCACTCACCGAGCGCACACCCTCCGGCGAGACGGTCACAGCGCTCGCACGCGAGCAGATCCCCTCGCTGCTGGCCGAGCGCTTCGGCCTGCCCGGCTACACGCTGGACGGCGGCGGGCGCGTGGTGCGCGCCCAGTCGACCGGCCCCGCCACCAGCGTGTGACTGCCGAGCGGCCGGCCGAGCACTTCCTGAACACGCGCCGCGCAGGCGATGAGAGCGGCCAGGTCGACCCCCGTCTCGTAGCCCATCTCGTGCAGCATCGAGATGAGATCCTCGCTGGCGATGTTTCCAGTGGCGCCGGCGGGGACGGGGCAGCCGCCCAGCTCGCCGACGCTCGACTCGAAGCTGCGCACGCCGGCGTCGAGCGCCGCTAGCGCGTTGGCGAGGCCGGCACCGCGCGTGTTGTGGAAGTGCGCGGTCAGCTCCACCGAATCATCGCCTGTCGTGGCGCCCACGTCGCCGGCGACACCAGCGGCCGAACGAGCTTCCCCCAGCCGTCCGAACGCCAGCGCGAAGAACTCGCGCACCTGGCGGGGGTTGGCCATCCCCGTGGTGTCGCCGAACCCGATCTCCTGCGCACCGGCGTCGCGCAACCGCGCGGCGATGTCGAGCACACGCTCGGGCGGCACGCGACCCTCGTAGGGGCAGCCGAACGAGGTCGAGATCACCCCCTCGCAGCGGAGTCCCTCCTCGCGCGCACGTCCCAGCACCACCTGGAGGCCGGACAGCGACTCAGCGATCGAGCGGTTGACGTTCTTGCGGTTGTGCGTCTCGGAGGCGGAGAGAAAGACGTTGATCTCGTCGAACACCGGCCGGCCGCCGCGCGCGCCCTCCCGCAGCGCAAGCGCACGCTCCAGGCCACGCTCGTTGGGGATCAGCACGCTGAGCGAGACCTCCGGGGGCACCGTGATCCCCGCGAGTACCTCCGCGGCGTCGGCGAGCTGGGGGATCACGTCGGCGCGCACGAAGCTCGTGACCTCCAGGCGTTCCAACCCCGTCAGGGCAAGCGCATCGATCAGCTCGATCTTGCGCGCCGTAGGGATCGTCTCGGGCTCGTTTTGAAAGCCGTCCCGCGGCCCCACCTCCCGGATGCGTACGGCGTCCACCATCTACATAACCATTATCGGACCAGCGGGCGCATGCGCCCGCTGGCACGGCCGCACATGTGCGGCCGTGTTCCGGGCAGTGCATGCACTGCCCGGCCGGCCGGTACATGTACCGGCCGGGGCGGGGCCACATGTGGCCCCGCCGACCGCGCCAGCATGTGGCGCGGTCATCACCACATCGACAGGCCGCCGCTCACGCCGAGCGTCTGGCCGGTCACATACGAGGCGTCGTCGCTTGCCAGGAACGCGATCGCCGCCGCCACCTCCTCGGGCTCGCCGGAGCGTTTGAGCTGGGTGGTGTTCACCATCCCCTGCTTGAGCCGCTCGCCGATCTCGCCGAGGATCTGCGGCGCGGCGTTCAACAGCGGCGTCTCGATCGGGCCGGGGGCGACGGCGTTGACGCGCACGCGGTAGCGCGCCGCCTCGCGCGCGATCGCCTTGGTGAAGCCGATCACGCCCGCCTTGGCGGCGCTGTAGATGGCCGAGCCCTGCGAGCCCACGCGGCCGGCCTCCGAGGAGACGTTGACGATCGCTCCAGTCTTGCGCTCCTGCATGCCCGGCAGCACCGCGTGGGTGACGGCGATCGTGCCGCGCAGGTTGACGTTCAGCACGAAGTCCCACAGCCCGGGGTCGGTTTTGACGAAGAAGGAGAAGAGGTCGGTGCCGGCGTTGTTCACCAGCACGTCGATCGGGCCCAGCCGCTCCTCGGTCGCCTTCACGGCGGCGGCGATCGAGTCGAGATCGGTGACGTCCATCGGCACGCCCAGCCCGTCCAGCTCGCCGGCGACCTCTTGCGCGCCCTGCTCGTTGATGTCGCCCACCGCCACGCGCGCGCCCTCCCCCGCCAGGCGCCGCGCGGTCGCGGCGCCGATGCCCGAGGCGCCGCCGGTGACCAGTGCGATCTTGCCCTCCAGCCGCATGAGGAAACCAAGGGTATTGGTTCTCAGGCGATCGAGCGGACCCGAGCTACGGCTCAGTGCTTGTGCCTGTGGCGCGCCTTGCGCTTCTTGTGCTTCCCGCCCCGCTTCCTGGCGTGCTTCGAGGACGGCCCCTTGGCCTTGCGATGCGGGACCGGGAGCGTGTGCCGCACGACTGGCCGCTGGGTGGGCGGCGCGGGGTGTTCCCCGGTCGTGAACGTCATCTCCTGCCCGCCGCTCGTGCCGCCGCTGTTGCTCGTGCCGCCTGCTTGCACAGGGGGGATGGGGATTGGGAGTGTCGTGAACGTCTCGTCGGGGCCCACCACTCTGATCCCGGTTGGGTTGCCCGCGACCAGCCTGTAGTGGTAGGTCGTGCCGGCCTGCAGGCCGCCGACGGGCTGGGACACGGGGAGCGTTTCGCTGGTGATCGGCGTGTAGAGTGCGGGGATCGGCGCGATCTGCCCGTAGCTGGTGGTGGTGCCGTACTCGAAGTGGTAGTCGACCGGCGCTTCGCCGGTCTTCAGCGTGCCGTTGAGCGTCGCCACGGACTGCGTGACGTCCGAAGCCGGCAGGCCACCGGGCACCGGCGGCGCCAACGATGGAGCAACTGGCCAACTTTCGCTGTCGACCACTACTTCTACTGGCCCCACAAGGTTCAGTTCACCGCCAAGGACGACCGCATTTTCGCCTGCCTTGTCTGGTATTTTGAGTTTTTCATCTATCGCCCCATCAAGGGAGCCTTTGCCGGACGAGGTGTCTCCGCATCCTTCGGCCCCGGGCGCTGGGAACGTGTTGTCGACCAAAGAGTTCCCGGTGATGCGGAGCACGTACTGGTTTTTTTCTTCCAGTGTTTCTGGTGTTCCGATGGCTCCTTGGAGCGATTCGAAGCCTTGCGGCGGATGTGTTGCCCCGGTGGTCAAACGCAGTAGCAGCGGGTTCGATTCGGAGCCGATGTAACACGAGTCGCCCAGAACGGGATTCACCAGATGCAACCGCATTGGGACGGTCAGCCCCGCGCCGTCCTCGTTCACGAGCTTGGATTCGTTGATGATCAGCTGATTCTTCGCGCTGATCACGAGTTCCGGAGTCGCCGTCACTACCGTGCCAAGGATGCTGATGGGTAGGCTCAGTTCGGTCTTTGACAGGCTTTCACCGTTCTTTGCCGGCACCCCGAAGAATTCTACTTCGCTTCCGTCAACGGGAATGTCGCCGAGCTGAAGCGTGAGCGCCTTGTCGATCGGCACCCTGACGGCCCCAATCGAGAACTCACCACTGGATAACTGGTCGAATATGCACTGCGCGACACCCGGTGTCGCCGTGGGACACTCCCTGAAGATCTTGAAGATGCCTTTTGGTTCCGCAACCGCCGGCGAAGCCGACGCCAGCGCCCCCAAGGACACAACCAACGCCATCACCACAGCAACCAGCGCGCGCCTACGGACGCCCGTCAAGCGTTTCGCGCGATCTCTCAGCATGGCATGCCGTTGTTTGCCCATGCGGCGCGGCTCAGCGCCTCTTCTTGTGGTGTGACCTGCGCCTGGCCTTCCTATGCTTCCCGGTCTTCTTTTTCTTCTTCTTCGGTTCGGTGGTGGTGATCTTGCCGGGCCCGGAGGGCACGAGCAGAGTGCGGGCGGTGATCGGTTCCTGAATCGCTTCAACCGGGTAGGCGCCGGTCGTGAGCGTCATGTCCGGCCCGTAGCTGGTGCCGCCGCCGTTGGTCGCAACCAGACGGTAGTGGTAGGTGGTGCCCGGCAGCAATTGCGGGCTGGGAATGTCGATGATCACCGGCTGCGGGCCTTCGAGGGCTCCCATCTCGACCGGCACTGACGGCCAGCTCTGCCCATAGCCGGTGCTGGTACCGTATTCGAAGAGGTACTGGGTGTCCCAGCCGTGCGGGTCGACCGTGCCCGTGAGCGTCGCGCCGCCGACGCTCACACTGCTCGCGCCGCCCGTGTCGACGGCGGGGGCGGGGATCGATGTGGTCGTGAACGTCTCGTCCGGGCTCCCGACGTTCGTCCCGCCGGGGCTGCTCGCGACCAGCCGGTAGTGGTAGGTCGTGCCGGCCTGCAACCCCTGAATCGGCTGGGCGATCGCGACCGGTTCGAGCGTCAGGGGCGTGTAGTCGTCCGGGATCGGCGCAAACTGCCCATACGCACTGGTCGTGCCGTATTCGAAATGGTAGTTGGTGACCTCCCCACCAGTTTCAAGCCTGCCGTTCAGCGTCGCCGCAAATTGCGACACACCGGTCGCGGGGAGAATGTTCGCCAGCAGCGGCGCGATGAGCCCCGTTGTGCTGAACGCCATCTCCGCACCTTGAGTCGTACCCGACGCGTTGGTCGCAACCAGCCGGAAGTGATAGGTCGCATACGGGTTCAGCCCGGTGATCTGGGCCTGGGAGTGCACCACCCCGAACGCCGAGGTGACAGACCCCGGCAACGCCGGGATCACCGACCCATACGCTTCCGTTTCGCCGTATTCGAAATAATAGTGGGTTTCGATACCTTCCGGTTCGAGGGATCCGTTCAACGTCGCAACGATGTTTCGCCCCGACAATTCGACACCCGACACGGCTTCGGTGCTGACCGCCGGCACCGCGAACGCCGACGCGGACATCGATACCAGCCAGGCCACAAGTACCACCGCCAGCAGGCCTACCCGGCAAAACCACCGTCGAGCGCTCATCCCCTACCCCTTCCTTTGCGAGCACCACCACGGTGCTTGTGCGCATGCCTCTGGTAACCATGGGACGCATGCCCCTTCCCCGCCCCGTGGTGCGTGCCAGCCACTTGGGCGCCCTGAGCGGCGCTGGCGCTCGCGACTTTCGCGTCGCCGACCGTGGGTTCGGGTGCGAGCACTGGCGCCGGCAGCAAAGGAATCGTCGCCGGCGATGTCAGCATGGTCGAGGGGTCGACGCTCGTCGTGAACGTCTGATCCACCCCATCGCTCGTGCCGAAGATGTTGGTCGCAACGATCCGGTAGTGGTAGGTGGTGCCCGGCATCAAATCCGCCAACGGCACCGCGAACATCTGCGCACCCGGTTCGAACCCAGCGTTGCCGAAGATCCGGACGCCATAGCCCGTATCCGCCCCCAGATCGAACTCGTATTTGGTCTGGTAGCCCCCGGTGTCCACCATCCCGGTCAGCGTCGCCGTGCTCTGTGTGATGCCTTCGGCCATACCCGTGCTCACAGTTGGCGCGACCGGTGCTGGTTCGCCGACCGCGGCGAACGTCGGGGCCGCCTGGGCGGCTATGCCGATCGCGCCCGTCACGAGCGCGGCGACCACAATCCCTGGTCCTCTCATCGTCCGCTCCTTCTCTCCAAGCGGCTGGTATGCCCGTGCTGGCTCGCTCGTGCGTGCCTGCTCGTCTTCTTGCCCTTGGAGCACCCAGTGACCGCGATCGGCGTGCCCTGTTCGACTCTTGCACCGTCCTGCGCGATGAACTGCGTCGGCATCACGAGTTTCTCCTTGCAGAGGTTCCCCAGTGCGGTGAGTGCGGAGAACGGCCCCTTCGGCAGGAACAACTCGAAGCTCGAAACCTGCACGTCGGGGACGTTCGTGAACGTCGTGCTCGTGATCCCCGCTTTGGAGATGAACGTATCCCCAACCAGGTTCACGCGCACCCCATAGCCCTGCAACACCGCGACGAGGTTCGGGAACGCTTCCCCACCGTGCGATACGAAATACACAGGGCCCCTCAGCGGCACCGGCAAGATCGGCGTGATCGCTTGCGTCGCACCGATCACCGACGCGGGCGGACACGCCGCCGGATCCGATTCGAAAGTCGCCGCCGGACACGCTTTCTGCAACGTCTGCAGCCTGGACGGCAGATCCCGGGGGAGTTCGACGCGCACATGCGCGATGTTCGACTGTGGCCCTGACGGGAACAGCACCTTCGCGTCGAGACTCGTCCCTTCCAGCCGCGAGGATTTCCCCGATACCGACACGCTGAATTTCGGGCCGAACGACAAGCCCGCGCAACCGGCGACCGCGAACGGCGTCGAGACTTCCGTCTGCGTGCCCTGCGACCCCGAGACCACTGCCGTGATCTTCTGCTGGGCGCAATTCGTCGGGTTGAAGATGAAGCCCGGCCGGTTGATCGTCACGTTCGTTTTCCTCAGCCGCAGTGGAATCCCGTCGAGGATCTGCGGCAACGGGTCCGTCGTCACCGTCAACGCTGTCGTATTCGGATCGACGTTGATCCTTGCTCGCACCACCACATTCCCGAGGTTGAACGGCCCCGCGCGCGTCGGCACCACGATCGACAGGCCAAACGGCGCGCCCTTATACGGCCCTGTCAGGTACACCATCCCTTTCTGGTAGTACGGGTGACTCCCTGGACCAGCAGCGACCGTCATTTCCCCGATCTGCGACGCAGCGCTGCATGTTCCGAGGTCCGCCTGCGGCTCCCCGCACAACGGGATCCCCGATAGGCTCCCCAGCAATCCGGGCGGGGTCGTGACCTTTATCTGCGAGAAGTCCTGTTCACGGTCTTCGCGGTTGAACGTCACCGTCAACGGTGTCAACTGACCCGCGTTCGCGTTCGACGTGCCTGCTTCGAACACCGGATGAAACGGCCAAATCGGCGGGCACGCTTCGCCGTCGCCATTCCAATCCACGTTGAACTGCGAGGTCGGTGTCGCGTCCGGGGTGATCGGCGTGCTCCACGGCGTCAGATCCGCGGTGCTCGTGAACGTCCCACACGACTGCGGCGTCGCCAACCCCGCCCGCAACCCACTGTTGAAATGCAACTGCACGTCGCTCGTCGGCAATTGCGGAATGTCCTTGAACGTCGTCGTCAACTGTCCCGTCGTCGGATTCGCAAAGATCCTGCCTTCCAGCTTGACCACAACCCCAGAACCTTCGATCTGCAAGAACAACCGATACATATTCCCATCATATGCGTCCGCGTTCGTACACGGGTCGCAGTATGGCGTCCCCAGGAACACTTTCCCCTGCAGCGGTTCGGCCAGCAACGGCGAGGTGGCCGTCAACGTCCCGATCTGCGACCCATTCGGGCACGAACCCGGCCCCGCCATCTCCAACGAGATCTGCGCATTCGTGCAACCTTCAAGACCATCCCCAGCGGATGGTGAGAGGGACAGCCCCGACGGCAACGTCACCGTCGTTTCCTTGAACTCCGGAGACACCAACCCCGGGAGCTGCTGCGGTGCTTGCGGCAGGTGCAGCTCGACCGTCGTGCCCGCAGGCTCATCCGCCTGAGTCGTGTCCGGCGTCACCGACAATGACGCGTTGAACTGCAACAGTTCACAGCCGGTCAACGACGGGAACATCGTCGAAGACTTCGACACCCACCGCGGATCGCTCAAATCCGGCTGGCCGTCCGCCAGCCACGGGCCCGGGTTCTGCCACGAATCGACGCTCACCGTCGTCACCTGCGGCGCCGTCGAGCAATCCACGGGGTTGTCAAGGAACGCCAGCGGGGCCGCACCCGTAACCGCTTTGCGATATTCATCGTAGGTGCTTGAATCCCGCGACGGGGTCCCGAAGAACGTCACCGACACTTCCAGCGGATTGCCGATCCCCGCGGTGTCGGGCGTTATCACCCGCACCCCATAGTGAGACTCCGGGCTGACGGTCACATACAGTGGAATCACAAGCTGGGGCGAAGGAATATCGATCGCAAACTCCGCCGGGTAGCCCTTGTCCGGCACCACGTTGTACACCGGAAGCGCCCAGCTGTACGCTTCTCCCGGTTCGGCCGTCCTTGATACCAACGAGAGTCTCGCGAAGCCGACCTGAGTGCTGGCGGGACAGCTTGCGGCCACCACCTTGTACTGCGGGCACCGTTCGACCACCGTCGGGTCGCCCGTGAACCCCGGCGGCGTTTCAACCACCACGTCCTTCGCATCCCCCTCGCGACCGCCACCCGCCGAATGGAATTCATTGAGTTTCGTGATCGAGTTCAGCGTGAATGAGATAGTCGTCTCATACGGATGATCGCCGGCCTGCTGATCGGTCAGGCCGTTCACACCCGTCGCTTCGGCCGTGACCGACGCCAGGCCGAAAGGCTCCGCCAGCGATTCCGCCGCCGTGCCGATCTGAGCAACCGTATTCGTCGATGCGCTCGACACGCCGCCACCCGACACGATCGCGCTATCGACCACCGAACCCGTCTTCCCCGGCGCCACCGTCACAACTACCAACATCAACAGGTTCTGACTCGGCAACAGCGAACCATTGTAGACACACTGCACGGTGGAGGTTTCGCAAGCGATCGGCGAGGGATACTTGGCTTCACCGGTGAGCCCCGTTCCCGTTCCTCCCACATCGGCGTGGACGCTGATGGCGGTCACACCCGCGGGCAGCTCGTCGCGGATCACGATCGGACTCCCATCGGTCGGCCGGCTGCCCGTGTTAGTAACAGTCACCTGAAACGCATTGGGATCGCTTTCGGGATTGTTGCCGTTGAAGTCCGCCGATAGGATCGACGGCTCCGCCAGCGCCCGAATCGAATAGCCCGCCGCCGGCCCAATTTCCGCCGCGGCGCTGCCTGCGCACACCCCGAGGAGACACACCCCGAACACCACCGCCACCAGCCTCGACCACACCGCGATCCCCACAACCCTCATCACCGATCCCCCCGCTTCTTGACAGACCGCTTCACCCGTTTGGCTCTCACCTTCACACACCTACCGCTCCTCCTCTTCATGCCCCGCCTGCACGCCGACCTCGAATGTACAACCGGCTTGGACGTCACAGCAGACGCCAACGGCGGATTGCCACCCGCCTGAAACTCACTCCCCGGTGACAGCAGCGTGGGAGCGCCACTCAACGCGCCCTGACATTCTTCACCCACGCACGACGACGCCGCCGGCGAAGGAAACCCACCGTCCACCCGCGCGTCATAGACATCGACATTGTCATCGGTATCCTGCGCCACCAGCGAATCGCCTGTCGTGAAGAACACGTCGCGACCCGATTCATCCGTGCCCAGGAGCGCCACGTCGCTATTGCCAGCGCCCGCGGTCACATCCTGGCCATCGGAGATCAGGCTCACTCGACCGGCATGGAACTCGTAAATGTTGTTCGCGTATATCGGGAGATGTTCAGTCCCTTCGACATTTTCAAATCCAATACCGATCACTTTCCGATCGATGGCTTGCGGCGTGAGACCGACAATGCTCTCAAAGAACACATACGATCCGTCCGCAGAGACCGACACCGCGCTCCAATATGCCTGAGCACCGACTCCCCCTCCCCCGTGGTATCGCGGCACGGCAATGCCTGCATTGTCAGCCGTGTCAAAAAGCGCTTCATATCGACTGCCGGGGTATTCGTAAATGGGTGGCACGTTGCCGTTGTGGTTGAACCCATCCTGGCCGATCGACACCCGCACCAAGCCACCGGTCTGCGCGTCATACTCGAACACCTGCAGAACTCCATGACTCGTCGTGTCGGGTGTCAGATCGCGCTCGCTCCGGAACACGAAGAACCGCCCATCCGGTGTCGGGTCCCCACCAACCTGTAGCTGGCCCCAGACCCGTTCGGCGTCTTCAGTGGAAAGCCGCGCGACAAACGCAAGCCGACCGACCGGAAAGCTGGCGTCGCGCTCGAACACATACAGGTTGTACGCGCCCGCTTCCGCCGCTTCACCCTCCCCATTGGGCGTCGCCGTCAACACACTTTTGGCGAGAAAGTAGACGTGCGACCCATCCTCGGAGATCACGGGGCTGGCTTCGATGTAAGGTGGTATGGCCCCCTGGAGGAGTTCGGGATCGCCCGCCACATTTGTCACGCGCACGATCCGCTCCCCGGCGGGAGCGCTGAAGTCATACTCATAAAGATTCACGCCCACCGCGCCCGGCAACAGCGGCTGAGAGGTCGTGAAGAAGACCTTCGAGCCATCCTCCGAAGCTCCCTGGAAATGAGCGTTTGCGAGCACGCCCGCTTCCGTGTCGCACGCGGCGCAATCTTCCCCGGAGGGCTCGGAGATCGGGACCGTGCGCGCGTCGGGCAGCCCGTTGTCGACCCGCGCGAACAGCTCCTCGACCGGCGGCGTGCTCGCGCCTTCACACCCTGCTTCTTTCGGCCGGACGGTGAAGAACACGACGCTCCCATCCTCAGAGATAGCGTTGTGAGGCGATCCTTCTCTATCGGTTCCGAGTTCGTCACCGCATTGGCCGAGCTGTTCGCCGCGGTCGTTGACTCCGACCAACATCGGTGTCGTGTTGCCCGTCCCGACGTACTCGTACAAGCTTTCATGTCCGGGGCTCGTGCCATCGAACGGCCAGCCGAATTCGCTCCTCAGCGTAATGATCAGATGCGACGCATCGGCCGAGGCGCCCAGCAACTGCGGCTTCGCCTTTTCGGCGAGTGTCGATCGTTCCAGCAGCGGCGTTGTCGGCGGGACCATCGGGCCGACTTCGACGATCGAGTGGTCGGGCAGACGCAGATAATAACCGGCGCTGTTTTCAGGCCGGTACGTTGCGCGGTCACTCCAAATCGTCGTCTGGCCGTCTAGACTGAACCCTTGGAAGCCTGAGGCGCCTACATAACCGCCACCGCTATCCAGCGCTCCATATTCGGAAGCTGGCGGATTGTCGGGCGTGTATGTCCAGCCCGCGGCGCTCCGCTTGACTGAAAGCCATGTGCCGGGGCCATCGTTGGCAAGGCCTTCCTCCGCTTCGGCTCCCGGGACAGCCTCGCCTCCTACTAGGGTCAGCAGCGCCGACGAGCCGTCCGGACTGAGCGCGTCAAGCTCGCTCGGAAAAGTATCGTTCTTCAGCGCCGGTGTGACCAGCTCGTACGCGCGGCAATCCGGCAGGTTCGCGGAGGGCCCGGTGCGGAATGCAGCGTTCGGGCATTCTTCGGCTGCGGCCGGCGCGGCGCTGAAGGCCAGCGCCGCAAGCAGCGCGCAGGGCGGTGTCAGCCGGTGGAGGACGAATCGGCGCATGGTCATCGCGAAACCGCCTTTCGTGTGATGAGCGGCCATCAGGCGGCCCTGCTCTGATTTGTGTGCATACGGATGCTCCCCGCGACCTGCTCGCCCTGCGCGGTGAGCGTCCACGCGTTCGGCGCACCCCTGGCGTGGCCGCCGCCGGTGTTGACGATCAACCCGACCCGCTCCAGCCGCCCGAGCAGCCGCGAGATCTGCGCGGGATCGAGCACCTCGGCGTACCCGGCCACTTCCCGGTTGCTTGCGCCGGGGTGCTCGCGCACGCCCTCCAACACCATCGCGGTGCGATACGTGAAGCGCACGCCCAGGCCGCTCATGGGATTGCCGGCGCCGGCCGGCTCGCTTGCGCCCGCCTCGCCCCGCGGCACGTCCGGAAGCGGCCGCGCCTGCTCGCGGCGCGCGGCCGCCGGGCCGAGGTAGGGGAGCACGATCATCGCCATCAACTCGTTCAAAAGCTCGGTGAGCGGCTGCTCCTCGCCCCGCTGCAGGCGCGCATAGACGATCGAAAACGCCGCGCCCACCAGACCCTCGGCCGTCAGCGGCGTGCACTCCCCTCCGCGTAGACCCCCCTCGCGACCCTCGTCGAGCACGGCCGCCAGTCCCGCGAGGACCTCCTCGCGCCGCTCCAGCACCCCCGGGCCACCACGCAACGCCTGCACCACACAGACCCGCGCGAGCACCGGCTCGCGGTCGCAGAAGGCGAGGATCGCGGCCAGGCCGCGACGGACCCGCTCACGCCACGCGAGGCCCCCCAGGCCGGCCGTCGCCAGATCCACGGTGACCAACTCCACGACCTGCTCGAGCACCGCCATCAAACACTCTTCGCGATTGGCGAACAGCTCGTAGAAGGTACGCCGCGAGACGCTCGCGTGGCGAGTGATCTGCCCGACCGTCGCCTGTGTGTAACCCAACTCCTCGATCGCGGCGACCGCGCCCGCGATCAGCCGCGAACGCTGAATCACCATCAACTGAGTGCTCTGCAGATCGCGCTCGAGCTTCGCTCCACGCTCGCCTCTCGGGCCGCGCGGGCGCTGCCGGGCAGCGACGCCCGCGCTCCGCCCGCCACCCGCGACTCCCCCACCCGCAGCTCCCGATACACGGACGCGCGAGGGCATCACGCCACCCACCCCGCGCCAGGAGCTTGACAGGCGGAACGATCGAGGCTACCGGCGGTCAGCCCGGAGGCTGAAGAGAGAGAGAGAGAGAGAGAGATGCGACAGCGCCAAGCTGGCGCATCTAGCATCGCCCTCTCTCGAGGCGACAGGTGTTCCCGTCACGTATATCTCCCTCGAAAGCACGCTTGATCCACTCCTAATCGTCCGAGACGACGGTCCCTCTCCCGACCTGCTGTGGTCCTTGCGAAGCGCTTGCCGTCAACCGCAAGGCGGCGACCCAAACCCCGACCCCTATGTCATCAAGACACCCCGAGGGATGGCCTTGACCATGTCAAATGTACATCAGTCGCTTACGTTTGTCAATATCCAAACGTCAGGGTGACTACGCCACGCCGGCGTCCCCAGTCCACGGCCGGGCGGCGAGCGCTCGTATACTCGCGCCGTGGATGCAGAGGTCGTGATCCTCGCCGGCGGCACCGGCGGCGCCAAGCTGGCGCGCGGCATGCAAGACGTGGTTGGCGCCGAGCGGCTGGCGGTGATCGCCAACGTGGGCGACGACATCGAGATCTACGGCGCCCACGTCTCCCCCGACCCCGACCTGATCTCCTTCTGGCTGGCCGATTTGATCGACGCGCGCGGGTGGGGGCTGCACGAGGACACCTTCAAGGTGATGGACGGCCTGCGCGCGCTGGGGCACGAGGTATGGTTCAACCTCGGCGATCGCGACCTTGCCTGGTGCGCCGAGCGCGCGCGGCTGCTCGACGAGGGGCTCTCCCCCACCGCCACGTTGGCACGGCTGGGCGCGGCGATCGGCGTGCGAGCCCGGGTGCTGCCCGCCAGCGATGATCCCGTGCGCACGTGGGTGCGCTCCACCGAGGGCTGGCGCGCCTTCCAGGACTTCATGATCCGCATGCGTGCCGCCGGGATCGTCGAGGGTCTGGAGTTCCGTGGTGCCGAGCAGGCCGCCGCCACTCCGGCGGTGCTGGAGGCGATCACCGACGCACGGGCGATCGTGATCGGCCCCTCCAACCCGCTGGCCTCGATCGGCCCGATCCTCGCCATCCCCGGGGTGCGGGAGGCGCTGCACGCCGCCCGTGCGCCGGTCGTGGCGGTCAGCCCGATCGTCGGCGGCGAGGTGCTGAAGGGACCCACGGCCGCGTTCATGGCGTTTGCCGCGCTGGAGTGCAACGCCGCCGGGGTGGCCGCCTTCTACGGCGAGCTGCTCGACGGGATCGTCGCCGACGAGCGGGGGGCGGACCTTCCCGCGCTGCAGATCGACACGCGCATGGACGAGGCCACCGCGCGGGCGCGCGTGGCCCAGCAGGTGCTGGCGTTCGCCGATTCGCTGGCGGGGTGAGCCGGCTCGTCGGCTCGGGCATTTGCTGTTTCTTTTTCGACCCCAACCAAACGCGCAGCTTCGTAGCGATTTCATCGCGGTGGTGGGGCCATGAGAAGCGACCACGAGCCCTTTGCGCGGCGCCACCACTATCGTTGCGGCGTGCCCGACCCCACCTCCTCCCCCGTCTGCATCATCGGCGCCTCCGGCGCGCTCGGCTTCGGTCTGGCGCTGCGGCTGGGGCGCGCGGGTGTGCCGATCGCGATCGGCTCGCGCAGCGCCGAGCGCGCCGCCGAGACCGTCGCGCGCGCGCACGCCGAGGTTCCTGACGGCGAGTTCACCGGTTATGACAACGCCGAGGCGGTCGCCCAGGCCGACACCGTGATCCTCAGCGTCCCCTTCCGCAATCAGTCGGAGATGCTCACCAACCTGAAGGGCGCGCTGCGCCCGGGGCAGTTGCTGATCGACGCCAGCGTGCCGCTCGCCGCCGCGCTCAGCGGCAAGGCCACACGGATGGTGGGCGTGTGGCAGGGCTCCGCCGCGCAGCAGGCCGCCGAGATGGCGCCCGACGGGGTGCGCGTGGTGTCGGCGCTGCACACCGTCTCCGCCGCCTCGCTCAGCAACCTCGCGCATCAGGTGGACGAGGACGTGCTGGTGTGCGGCGATGCGCGCGCCGACAAGCGCGAGGCGGCGGCGCTGATCGAGCGGATCGACGGGCTGCGGTGCGTCGACTGCGGGCGTTTGGAGATGGCGCGCATCACCGAGTCGCTCACCGCGCTGTTGATCGCGGTCAACGCCCGCTACAAGGCGCACGCGGGAATCCGGCTGACGGGGCTGCCCGCAGAACTCTGGGGGTAGTCGAAGCGCGATGCGTACCGCCGCGATCCTGCCCGTCAAGCGCTTCTCCCGCGCCAAGCAGCGTTTGGGGCAGAGCGTGGCCGACCCGCTGCGGCGCGACCTCGCGCGGGCGATGGTCGGGGATGTGCTCAGCGCCCTGCGCGACTGCGCAGCGATCGAGCGCACGATCGTGGTGACGTGCGAGGCGTCGGTGGCCGCCGCGGCGCGCTACATCGGCGCGATTGTCGTGCCCGACGCCGCCGAGGAGGGCCAGAGTGCCGCTGTGGCGCTCGGGATCGAGCGGGCTGTGGCCGAAGGCTTGGAGCGGGTGCTGTGCGTCCCCGGCGACTGCCCGGCGCTCGACCCCGCCGAGGTCGCCGCGCTGTTGGAGGCCGCGGGCACACGCGCCGAGCGGGTCGTGGGCGGCGCCGAGGCGGGAAGCCTGCCCGATCGTCACGGCACCGCCGGCGCCGACGTTGTGATCGTCCCCGACCGCCACGGCACCGGCACCAACGGGCTGCTGCTCGCCCCGCCGGGGGCGATCGTGCCGAGCTTCGGACCCGACAGCTGCGAGCGCCACCTCCAGCTCGCGCGCGCGGCTGGGCTGGCCTGCCGCGTGGAGCGGGTGCCCACGCTGCTGCTCGACATCGACACCGGCGAGGACCTCGCCGCGCTGCGCGAGCGATTGGCCGGCGAGCCCCGGGCCGGGGCGCGGCGCACCCGCAAGGTTCTCGGGGTGCCGCCGCGGCCGATATCGAGCTCACTCGGCTCTCGGAGTGTCGCGGGCTCGCCGGCCAGCACCCCAAGGCAAAAGCGGTAGTCAGAAACACTCTGGTTCAGGCTACGGCGGCAACCGGCCCGGGGGGCCGCGCAAGCGACGGTGCCTCAGGTGACCCCAACCAGCGATCTCCTGGTTTAGTCCGGTTGGGAGCCAGCTTGGCTTCGGCTGGCGTGCGTCCGATCACTTGAGGGCTCCCCGGTTCGTGTCCGACCAGATACCCTATGATCCCATAGGGTCGAAGCCTCCCTGTGAGGCCATTGAAAAATATCCAATGATAAATATTCAATGATAAGGAGTTCACCGTGAAGTCAATCACTCGAATCTCATTTGGATCGCTGTTGGGGTGTCTGCTCGTTGTCGCTGCGATCGCGCTGCCCACCGAGGCTTCGGCCGCAAATCCTGGCGAAGTATGTAACACAAATCAGGACACAATCATATTCAAGAATCAGGTGAACGACGAAATCTTATACATCGTCGAAGGTGGTACACCAATGCGCATCGAAGCGTATGCCGGCCCGGAAGAATACTACGGTCACGCGGACAACCATACCAACGGGTACTTCTTCCGGTACACGATTAACCAGTCATCCTGCCATAAAACCTGAGGTCACCTATTCGCAGGCCGGCCCTTGGAGCCGGTCTGCGCGCCCTCCTGCGCTGGTGGTTGACGCGCACCACGCCAGGCGCCTGTTCGGTGCCTGGCGTGCCTATGACGGCCCACCTGTTGCCAGGCGCTTGATGCGATCGGGGTGGATTTTGGAACTCGTGGCCGCGCCGACCTGCTGCTGCACGTCGTGACACGCCAGGGCCTGCGCGCCGGCAGCAAGCACCCCGCCAACACGGCGGTCACGGTCACGCTCAGCCCCGTCAAGCTCGGGCGCTGAGCTACTCGCCCCGCCGGTGCCCGAGCGTGCCGATCGCGGCGCTCAAGCCAGCGCATCGGGAGCCCGGCACCGGCAAGGCCGACAATCTGGGATGACCAGCCAGAGCCGCGCGAGCCTCAGCCCGCCGGCGCCACCCTGCTCTCCTGCCACTCCTGAAGCGCTCCGATCGCCCCGCCGACCACGCGGCCGAGGAAGGTCTCGCGGTCGTTCTCGTGGGGCATCGGCTCTGCGGGCACCGGGACGCCGAGGAACTCGCACAGCGGCTCCCACCCTTCGGTCACCTGCCACACCAGCAGGCGATCGGGCGGCACGGTGCGCTTGACCTCCTCGTTGTGGCGCTCGGCCTGCTCGATCAGCTGCGCCGGCGTGTCCCAGCCGTCGCGGAAGGTGCCCTGCGGGCCGTAAAACATGCGATCCACCAGCTTCAGATACCGGCTCCAGCGAGGGTCGATCTCCCCTCGGGCGCTCGACAGCAGGCGCATCAAGCCCTCGCCGTGGCGCAGCCCGACGATCGTTTCGCGGAAGCTGGCCTCCCACGACTCGGGGTTGCGCACGCTCAGCAGCACCTTGGCGTCGGGGTAGTGGTCGATCAGCTCCTTGTAGAAGTAGCCGCCCGGCCAGTCGGCCGTGGACTGGAAGCCGGCGAACACCTCCTCCCACGGGCTCTCGCCGTCGAGCGCGCGGTTCCACACGTCCACCTGGTCGAGGTCGGCGAGCACGTTGACCCAGTGGTAACACGGTCCCCACCCCCCACCCCCACCAGGGCCCAGCCCGAGCTGCTCGAACGCCAGTTTCTGCGTGAGGGTGCCCGTGCGGGGCAGACCGGCTCCTATCAGCTTCATATACTCATCCGCTCCTTATCTCGGCGTCCACAACCCGTCTTGGTGGAGCTGCATACTGCCATGCGCGCCGCAACTGCGGCGTGGCGCGCCGGTTACAGCGGTATTGTTGGTGGTTCCCAACACGGGCTAACACAACACTAACGTTCCACTCGGACTCAGGGGTCAGCACTTGAACGCGATCGACGTCACCGCCACGCCCACAGCCACAACCGGCCAGCCGCACACGACCGAGCAGTGGGCGCAGGAGCAGACGCGCGGGCGCACCAACGGGCACCGGCCCGTCCTCGGCCCCCGCATCGCGGGACTGGCTGTGAGCGACTCCGACACGACGCTCACCCAGCGCGCAGTGCTGGACCGGCTGGGGCTGACGGGCGACGAGTTCGCCGAGCGGATCTTCGCCCACAGCAGGATCGAGCGCCGGCATCTGCAGCTCGACGACGAGTTCCTTGCGCGCACCACGCAGGGGCGCGCGCAGGCCGTGGAGGACGAGCTGCTGCGCCACTCGGTGCTTGCGGTCGACAGTTTCGGCGCACCCGGCGAGGACGCGCTCGCACACGGGCAGGACGCGCTCGCACCCGCCGACGGCCGTCCGCGCGCAATGTTCGACCCCGCGCGGGTGGGCAGCGTGGTGAGCGCCAGCCTCTACTCGCTCGGCCTGCCCACGCTGGCGCACAGACTGGCCGAGCACTACCAGCTGGGCCCCACCGTCGACAAGTACCATGTCACCGGCGTCGGCTGCGCCAGTGCCGTGCCGCTGATGCGGATGGCGGCCGGGGTGATGCAGCAGCACCCCGGGCGCGACAGCGTGATCGTCGCCGCCGAGAGCATGAGCTCGATTTTGATGCGCGGCGGCGAGGCGGATCCGCGCGCGAAGACGGTCGGATCGGCGATCTTCGGCGACGGCTGCGCCGCGGCGCTGCTCTCGCACGATCCCGACGCCGACGGGCCGGCGATCGTGGCCACGCAGGTCCACCAGATCGGCGGCACGCTCGGCGCGGTCGCCCTCTCGTTCGCGCCTGAAGACAGCTACCTGCACCTGGCACGCGAGCTGCCCGACCTCGCCGGCGCCGGGCTGCCGGGTGTGGTGGAGCGCTTTCTGCGCGAGCATGACGTAGCGCACGCGGAGATCGACCACTGGATCGTCCATCCCGGTGGGCGGAGGATCATCGAGAACGCCCAGCGGGCGCTGCAACTGACCGACGAGCAGATCGAGCTGGCGTGGGAGACGCTCGCCAACCACGGCAACGTCGGCACGCCGTCGATCTTCTACGTGCTGCGCGACACCATCGCCCGGCGCCACCCGCAGCCGGGGGAGCGCGGCCTGGCCGTGACGATCGGCCCCGGCGTGACCGTCGGGCTGATGCTGCTGCAGTGGTGATCGCCGCCCGCGCGCTGGGCGGTCTACCGGAGATCCACGCGGGCGACGACCTGGCGGCGCTGATCGCGGGTGTACTCGCCGCCGAGCGGCCGCCCCGGAGGCCGGGCGACGGCGACCAACCGTGCCACGGCCTGCGCGACGGCGAGATCGTGGCGATCGCGCACAAGGTTGTGTCGAAGGCCGAGGGCGCGGTGGTGGCGCTCGCCGGCGTTGAGCCCTCCATGCGGGCGCGCGAGCTGGCGGCGGACGCCGACTCCGCGGTCGGCCAGCAGAGCGGGGAGTGGCAGCGCAAGGACCCGCGCGCGGTGCAGGTGGTGCTCGACCAGACGCGGGAGCTGCTGCGCGCCGAGCGCGGCGTGCTGATCTGCCGCACCCACCACGGCTTCGTGTGCGCCAACGCCGGCGTCGACGCCTCCAACGCGGCGCGGGGAACGGCGATCGTGCTGCCCGCCGACCCCGACGCCTCGGCGCGGCGGCTGCGCGCCCGCCTGCGCGAGCTGACCGGGTCGCGGGTGGGCGTGCTGATCACGGACAGCTTCGGCCGCGCCTGGCGCCACGGTCAGTGCGACGTGGCGATCGGCTGCGCCGGCCTCGCACCGCTGGACGACTGGCGGGGGCGCGCCGACAGCGCCGGTCGCGAGCTGCACGCCACCTGGCTGGCGGTGGCCGACGCGATCGCCGCCACCGCCGATCTGGCGCGCGCCAAGGACTCGCGCGAGCCGGTGGTGGTGCTGGACGGGCTGGAGCGGTTCGTCACGGCCGAGGACGGCCCCGGCGCGGCCGCGTTGCTGCGCCCCCTGGACGAAGACATGTTTCGTTAGCTTCTTTTTGTGGCCTCACATTGCGCCAACCGTCATCGCGCTAACCATCGGAGTGGCCTTCCGCGAGGGGTGTGAGATCGTTGTACGCGACCGAGCAGGCCCCGCGCGCGCGGGCGAGCGTTTCTCGTTCTTCGGAGTCGATCGCCCCCTCGCCGTGACGGGCTTCCAGGGCGCCCTGCACTTCTTCGACGCCGCGTGACGCCTTCGACACCGCCACCCAGTCGTCCTCGGTCAGGCGGCTCGCCAGCAGCTTGCGGTCTTCCAGTCCGACCTGGCTGACGAAAACCCGCTCGTGATAGCTGGCGGGTTCGTATTCGCCTTCGGCCAGCATCCCCCCCATCCGCACGTACTCGGCCCTGTACTCACCCATCAAAATGCGCGCCACCGCTCGCGCCGCCGTCGTCTGCCGCGCTTCTTCGCGGGCCACCTCGCGGGTTTGCAGATGTTCGTTGCTCAGATAGGTGATGGCCCCGCCGACAGCGGCACCCGCCAAAGCCGAGACCGCGGCGATGACCGCCACCACGATGCCTTCGCGTGGAAGCGGCATCGGCTCAGTATTCGCAGAGCTTGCGCTCGCGGCGTCGAGCGGCGAGCTTGTGGGCTTCGGCGGCCCGCACCGCCGCGACGTTGGCCCGGCGACGCCTCAGCTCGGCGCGCGCCCGTTCGAGCGCCACCGTCGCGCGGCTGAGCGCGTACTGGGCGGCGGGGCAGAAACGCGGGCTGAGCGGCGGCGCCGGGGCGTAGGCGGGACATCTCCGTCGCTCACACGGAGCGGGCTCGAAGGGCTCGGAGAGCGTGAAGCTGTAGGCGGCGGCCGCACAGGCCCTGTAGGGGTCGGCGTCGATCCGCAGGTAGTCGGTTTCGGACACCGGGTGGGCCGGCAGCGGCGCCGCGAACGGCAGCGTTTCGCCCGCCGCGACGATGATCTCGCCCAGCACCCGTCCGCGTGCGTCGAGCACCGTCGCGCGCACGGGACACGATCGAGTCAGTCCGGACACTTCGAACAGCACCTGTTCGGCGCCATCGCCGCTGAACTGGTACCACAGCGCTTCCGCCGGTGCCCGGCCCGCCGTCCCACGGTAGGCCTGAAACGAGTACACCGAGGTCGCGGACGCCATCGGCGTGCTGCGGGCGAACGGCGGCGGGGTCGCGGCGGCGGCATGGGCACGCGGGCCAGCCGCCCCGCCGGTCGGCGCAAGGGCGGCCAGCAGGGCGAGCATGCCGCCCACCATGCACAGCAACGCCCCGGTTCGTCCCCAACCGCTGGTCCCGCACATACAGATAAGTTTATCTCTCGACACTTTTTTTTGCGCTCACCTCGCACGTCTACTCACGCGCGACGCGCACGTTTGCGGCGGCACACGGCGGGCGACGCCAAGCGTGCCCCTCGCCGAGCCGGCGAGCCGCCCCGGCAACTGGCAACCGGCAACCGGCAGGCAGTGCTGTGCTACCCGCACGACCTATCGGTATACTTGCAGCATGACGGTTCAGATCGCGGTGAAGTTGCCGGACACGCTCGCCGGCGAACTCGACCGGCTGGTTGAGCGCGGGGAGTTTGCAAATCGCTCGCAGGCGCTTCGCGAGGGCTTGGAGACGATCCTCGCGGCACGCGAGCACGAGCAGCTGCGGGAGCGCTATCGCCAGGCGCTGATGCGAATGCCGGAGACCCCGGGAGAGCTTGCCGATGCAAGCCGCCTGGCGATCGAATCGATCGAGGAGGAACCCTGGGAGCGATGGTGGTAGCCATGGACCGGTTGTGGTAGCGCGGGGCGATGTGTGGTGGGGCGAGGCGCCCGACGAGAAGGGCCGGCCGTTCCTCGTGGTCAGCCGGGATGTGGCCAACGAAGCGATGCAGCGTGTGCTCGTCGCGCCGGTCAGCACCCGCATCCGCGACCTCCCAAGCGAGCTAAGGCTCGGCCCCGACGAGGGGCTGCCGGTCGAATGCGCAGCATCTTTCGACAATCTGCGTCCATTCCCGAAGTCGATGCTGGTGCGCCGGCTGGGCGGCCTTGGACCACGACAACACGAGATCTGCTTGACGGCGGGCGCGACACTCGATTGTTGAGCCGGGCCGCAGGTGATCGCTTACGCGGCCACCGGCAGCTCGTGGCGCCGCCGGATCGCGTACAGCGTTGTGCGCTCCGCCGCCGGGCGCCCCGCGGCGTGCGCGGCGGCCACGAGCTGGTGGGGCTCCAGGCGCGTGCCGTGGTAGGAGCCGGCGAGGCGACTGATCGACTCCTCCATGAGCGTCCCGCCGAGGTCGTTGACGCCCCAGCGCAACGACTCGGTGGCGGCGTCGAGGCCCATCTTCACCCACGAGGCCTGCAGGTTGACGACGGTGCGCCCCAACGCGAGGCGGAACACGGCGGTGTGCTTGAGGTTGTCCTCCCGCGAGATCTCCTCAATCCCATGCGTGCGGCCCAAAAGCGTTTGGAAGGGGATGAACGAGAGCGGCACGAACTCGGTGATGCCGCCGGTGCGCTCCTGCAGCGCGCGCACCACCCGCATGTGCTCGGCCAGCTCCCACGGCTCCTCGATGTGGCCAAACATCACCGTGGCGGTGGAGCGCAGCCCTGCCGCGTGGGAGGCTTCGACGATCTCCACCCAGCGGGCGACCGGCAGCTTGTTGGGGGAGATCCGCTGGCGCACCCCGTCGTGCAGCACCTCCGCCGCCGTGCCCGGCGTGGAGCCGAGGCCGGCGTCGCGCAGCCGCGCAAACACCTCCGCGGGCGGCAGCCCGGAGATGTCGCACATGTGCGCGATCTCCATCGGGGAGTACGCGTGCAGGTGCAGCTCGGCGCCGGCCGCCGCCGCGGTGCGCTTGGCGAGGCGCAGCCAGCCGAGGTAATCCTCGAGCTCCCAGTCGGGGTGGATGCCCGACTGGATGCACAGCTCGGTGGCGCCAAACGCGAGTGCGTCGTGGATACGCGATACGAACTGCTCCTCGGAGTGCTGGTAGGCATCGGGCGAGCGCCGGCCCTGCCCGAAGCCGCAGAAGGCGCAGCCGACGGTGCAGATGTTGGAGATGTTGATGTTGCGGTTGACCACAAACGTCACCGTCTCCCCCGCCAGCTCCGCGCGCAGCTCATCCGCCGCCTTGCGGATCTCCGCGATCGCCTCCGGCCGCGTCTCGGCGAACATCGCCGTCAGCTCCTCAGCGCTCAGCGCCCGCCCAGCGAGCGCCCCGCGGACAGCGCCGGCGACGAGATCAGGGCGGATCGGGGTGGGCGGGTCGGTGCGCGTGGCCGGGCGGGTGGCCGAGTCGCCCGACCCCAGGCGCGGGATGAACGACCAGTAGCGCGCCTTGATCGTGTCCAGCACGCCCTGCGACACCCACTCGGGGTTGATGTAGCGGGGGTAGACGCACAGCCGCTCGGCGAGCGCCACACCGTCCTGCTGCAGCCGCTTGCGCACCTGGTGGGGCGAGGGAAACGGGTGCTCGGGCGAGATGTGGTCGCCGTTGGCCGACAGCCCCCCAAGGTCGGTGGCGCCGGCCGCCACCAGCTCCGGCCACCAGTCGGCGAGGTTGGGCGGCACCTGGATGCCGACATCGGGCAGCAGCCTGCGCGTCTCGGCGATCAGCCGCTTCATGTCGTCGATCGACACCGCGCACGCCCACTCGGGCAGCGGCAGGCGGGGGTGCAGGCGCCCACCTTGGTTGGCGTCCGAAAAGCGGGTGTCAACACCCGCGCGCGCCTCCTGGTTGGCGTCCAAAAAGTTGGTGTCGATACCCGTGCGCCAGTACTCGCGTGCCGCCGCCTCGGCGATTTGCGCCGGCTCCTGCCCGTAGTAGCGCTGATGGGGCACGAAGTTCTGCAGGATCACCTCCTGGATGTGCCCGTGCTCGGCGTGCACGGCGGCCAGCGCCTCCAGTGAGGCCACGCGCTCCTCCTCGCTCTCGCCGATCCCGACGAGGATGCCGCTGGTGAACGGGATCCTCAGCTCCCCCGCCGCGCGGATCGTCTCCAAACGCCGCGCCGGGTGCTTGGTCGGGGAGCCCGCGTGCACGGTGTCCATCAATCGCTCGGAGATCGACTCCAGCATCAGCCCCTGCGAGGCGGTGACCTCGCGCAGCCGCGCCAGGCTCTGGCGCGGGAGCACGCCGAGGTTGGTGTGCGGCAGGATGCCCCGCTCGAGCGCGCGTTCGCACGTCCACACCACGTACGCCGTGAAGTCGTCGTGGCCGTACTCGCGCAGGCGCGCGGCCACCTCGGGGTTGACCTCGGGGTGCTCGCCGGTGAGCACCAGCAGCTCCTTCACGTTGCGCCGCGCGGCGCCATCGAGGATCGACAGCACCTCCTCGGGCGCGTACAGGTGTGCGGTGTGCGTGGCAAACGCGCAGTACTTGCAGTAGCACTGGCAGGTCCGCGACAGCGACAGCGTGAGGTTCCGCGAGAACGTGACCCTGCGGCGCATGCCCTGAGTCTATGAACGTACGCGACATGTGGTCCCTGCCGGCGCATGACACACGATTTGCTGTTCCCGTCGGCGCATGCGCCGACGGGCCGGGCGGTGCATGCACCGCCCGGCGAGCCCGCACATGTGCGGGCTCGTGGGGAGGCCGCATGCGGCCTCCCCGGGACGGCCACATGTGGCCGTCCCCCAATCCGTCCGACGCACCTCGTACGTTTTCGCGCAATGTCTGAAGACACGCTCCGTCGCGCGGTGGCCGAGATGGTGGGCGCGTTCACGCTCACGTTCATCGGCGCCGGCGCCGCCACCGCGGCCGGGGCCGTCGGCGACCCGACGCTGATCGGCGTGGCGATCGCCAACGGCCTAGCGATCGGCGTGATGGTGACAGCGCTGGGCCACATCTCCGGCGGGCACTTCAACCCGGCGATCACCTTTGGCTTCCTCATCACCCGCCGGATCAAGCCGGCGCTGGCCTGCGTCTACTGGGTGGCGCAGTTCGGCGGCGCGGCGCTGGCGGCGCTGCTGGTCAAGCAGCTGCTGCCGCGCGCGCTCACCGAAGCCAGCAAGCTGGGCGTGCCCGCGCTCGGCCACGGCGTCGACGCCGGCTCCGGCATGCTGCTGGAGGCGATCCTCACGTTCTTCCTCGTGTTCGTCGTGTTCGGCGCCGCCGTCGACACGCGCGGCCCGTTCAACGCGGTCGCCGGCCTGGCGATCGGCCTGACGATCTCGATCGACGTGCTGTTCGGCGGCCCCTTCACCGGCGCCGCCATGAACCCTTCGCGCGCGTTCGGCCCCCAGCTCGTGGGCGACCACTGGTCCAACGGCTGGGTTTGGTACGCCGGCCCGGTGCTCGGCGCGACCGTTGCCGCCAGCCTGTACGCGTTTCTGTACCTGCGCAAGGCCGAGCCCAAACCCGAGCCACCGGCTCCCGCGGAGGCGCAGGCCGCACAGCCCTAGCAGGTCCCGCCCGTGTGCGGGACTCTGAGGCGTAGACAGAAGTCCCTATCCTAGGCGCGTGGCCCAGCCACCACGCATCTACCTGGCCCGCCACGGCCAAACCGCCTACAACGCCGAGGGCCGCTTCCAGGGCCAGGGCGCCGTGCCGCTCGACGACACCGGCCGCGCGCAGGCGCGGGAGCTGGCCGAGCAGGCGGTGGCGTATGAGTTCGCGGCGCTGTGGTGCAGCCCGCTGCTGCGTGCCCGCGAAACGGCCGACATCGTGTCGCGGCGGATCGGCTTGCCGCCCCGCGAGGACGCGCGGCTGATGGAGACCGACGCGGGCGACTGGACCGACCGCTCGTTTGCCGACGTGCAGGCCGAAGACCCCGACGGCTTCGCCCGCTTCGTCGCCGGCGATCCCACGTTCGCGTTCCCCGGCGGCGAGTCGTTCGCCCAGCAGGGCGTGCGCGTGGCGGGCGCCTTCCACGACATCAAGCGCGCCGAGGCGCCGGCACTGGTCGTCTGCCACGGCGGCGTCATCCGGATCGCGCTGTTCCAGCGCACCAAAGACCCCGACGTGCTGGGCGACCGCGTCGCCAACGCATCGATCGTCGCGCTCGACCCGCGCGGCTCGCGGCGACTGCACCGCGACGGCGCGGTGGGCTCCCGCGGCTGACTACACCGCAGCTGACTACAGCGCGGCTGGGCTGATTGCAGCGCGGCTGACTACAGCGCTCGAAGCCGGCGAAACTCCTCGCGCGCCGAGTACGGCCGGCCCCACATCTGTGTGACCTCCGCGCGCCCCTCGCGCATCTCGCGCAGCGCCAGCTCGCCCGCGATGCCGGCGTCGTCCAGCAGGCTCAGCGCGCAGTGCACCGCGGGCACCGCCGCCGCGTGGCCGAAGCGGTGGGCGACCAGCAGACGCCAGTGCCAGTCGTGTTTGGAGTAGGGACTGGCGTTGCACGTCACCATGTAGACCGCCGCTTCCACATACCGCGCCTCGTCGGCGATCCGCAGGTCCAGCTCGAGGTCGGTCCAGTCGTCGGGGAGCCCGTCCACGAGCTCCTGAAAGGTGTCGGCCAGCGCCATACACGGAAGCCTATCGGGCCGGGCCCCGGCAGCCCCAGCCCCACGCCGGCCCGGCAACTCCGTGCACCCCGGCCCTGGCTGCGCCGGAGGCGCGGCCGCTCCTCATATCCTCAATCGCATGGCCCCCACCGACACCCTGCGCGCCGAATACGACGCGCTCACGCAACGCTGCGGTCTGGTCGACCGCTCCGAGCGCGGCAAGCTGGCGCTCACCGGAAGCGGCGCTGTGGAGTTCCTCAACGGCCAGGTGACCAACGAGCTCGCCGACCTGCGCCCTGGGGAAGGGTGCTACGCCGCCTTCCTCACGCACAAGGGCAAGATGCTCGGCGACCTGCGGATCCTCGCGGTCGGTGAGCGTCCAGACGGGCCGGTGAGCGAACTGCTGCTCGACACCGAGCGCGCGGCGCTGCAACCGCTGTTCGACATGGTACGCCGCTACAAGGTCGGCTACGACGTCGAGCTCCACAAGCGCACGCTCGAGTGCGGGCTGCTGTCGCTCGTCGGGCCCGACTCGCGCGCGTGCACGGGACAGTTGGTTGGCGTCCAAAAAGAATCACTACACACGCACGCCTCGGCGGACGCGCCGCCCCCGTCATCGGCGGCGGCGGCGCTTGCAGAGGCCGAGCACACCCACCTGGTCGCCGAGATCGCCAGCGCGCCGGTGCGCCTGATCGCCGCGGCCGACGGCATCGACGTGCTGTGCGCCGCAGCAGCCCTCAATGCGGTGCGCTCGGCGCTGCTCGACGCCGGCGCGGCACCCGCGTCCGAGGTGGCCGCCGAGATCGTGCGCGTCGAGCGCGGGCGACCCCGCTACGGGGTGGACATCGACGACACCACCATCCCGCAAGAGGCCGGGCTCAACGAGCACGCGGTCAGCTTCACGAAGGGCTGCTATGTCGGCCAGGAGACGGTGGCGCGGCTGCACTACAGGGGCAAGCCCAACCGCCACCTCAGGGGCCTGCGCTTCGCCCCCCTCGGCGAGGCTGCGATCCACCCCGAGCCGGGCGAGGAGCTGCGGCTGGGCGAGCGCGTGGTGGGCCGGCTGGGGAGTGTGGTCGAGTCACCGCGGCTCGGCACGATCGGCTTGGCGCTCGTGCGCCGCGAGGCATCCCCCGGCGACACGCTCAGCGCCGGCGCCACCACCGCCGAGGTGGTGGAGCTGCCGTTTCCCGCCTGAGCTCAGGAGGCTGCCGTTTCCCGCCTGAGCTCAGGAGGCTGCCGTTTCCCGTCTGAGCTCAGGAGGCGCTAGACCGACCGTCGCCCGGAGGGCGCTCATGCAGGTGCTTGCGGATCGCGGCCTTCAGCACCCGCAGGGCGTGGGGGCGGGGCGGCGTGTCGAACGTGTTGACCACATTCGGTCCGCGCAAGCTCGCTTTCGTGCGCTCCGGCTGCTTGCGCGGATCCTCGAACGGATTGCGTTCAGTCATCGCCATTGTCTTCGGTTGGAACTCCCGATTCCTGAGTGTACGCCTGCCACTGCTCGTTGAGAAGGTCCACCAGCTGTGACGCCAAGAGCGGCGAGAAGGAGACGCGCGACACCACGATCCCCTGCTGGCCCTGGGGGCCGATCCGCAGGAAGTCGAGCGTGAACTCGTGCGGCGTACGTGCGATCGAGGCGGCGTTCGCCCATTTGCCGGCGAACTCCTCGGGGGGCATGATGATGTTCGGCCCCTGCTGCGACTCCTCCGGCGGGCTTTCCTCGCTCACGAACGGAGCGTAGCGTGCGGCGGCAGGCCATGGATGGCCTGCCCCGGGCGGCAGCCGCCCGCGGGCAAGCTCGCGCGGATGCTCACAAGCCCCCCCACGTATGCTCGCCCGGTCCGACGGCTGTAGGATGCACAGCAGCTCCGTTCCCTACTTGCGAGGTTGAAAGATCCCGTGGCAATCGACTTGACGCAGATATCCGAGGTGGATGCCGAGCCGGGCCAGCTGCCCAAGACGATGGCCGCGTGGGTGATCCGCCAGGAGCGCGAGGGCGAACCCAAGGACGCCTTCCAGATCGAGGAGATCGAGGTGCCCGAGCCGGGCGCGTTCGAGGTGATCGTGCGCGTGATGGCCGCCGGCGTCAACTACAACAACGTGTGGGCCGCGCTTGGCAAGCCGGTCGGCGTGTGGCGCTACGGCGACCACCCCGAGTTCGGCCACCACATCGGCGGCTCCGACGCCTCCGGGGTCGTTTGGAAGGTCGGCGCCGGCGTCACCCGCTGGAAGCCCGGCGACGAGGTCGTCGTGCACTGCAACCAGGCCTCCTACGAGGATCCCGAGGTGCACGGCCTCGACCCGATGGCCGCCCCCTCGCAGAAGATCTGGGGCTATGAGACCACCTGGGGCTCGTTCGCGCAGTTCACCAAAGTGCAGGCCCAGCAGCTGCTCCCCAAGCCCCCCGCGCTCAACTGGGAGGAGGCCGCCTCCTACGGGCTCGTGTACTTCACCGCCTACCGCATGCTGATCACCCGCTGCCACATGCAGGCCGGCCAGCGCGTCCTGATCTGGGGCGCCGCCGGCGGCCTCGGCGTGTTCGCCACGCAGCTGTGCGCCGCCGCCGGCGCGCACTGCGTCGGCGTCGTCTCCTCCGCCGAGAAGGGCGCTTTGGTGAAGCGCCTCGGCGCCGTCGACTTCATCGACCGCGCCGAGTTCGCCGGGATGATGCGCACCGGCAAAGAGACCTCCGAGGAGGAGAAGGCTCGCTTCGGCGTCTCCCGCGAATTCGCCAAGCGCGTCAAGCAGATCCTCGGCGACGCCCCCGACATCGTCTTCGAGCACGTCGGCGCCGCCACCTTCCCCACCTCCGTGTTCACCGTCAAGCCGTTCGGCAAGGTCGTGATCTGTGCCGGCACCACCGGCTACAACCTCGACTTCGACGTGCGCTACCTGTGGATGAAGCAGAAGGAGATCGTCGGCTCCCACTTCGCCAACGCGTATGAGTGCACCAAGGCCAACGAGCTCATCTCCTCCGGGCAGATCCGCCCCGTGCTGTGGCGCACGCTGCCGTTCGACGGCGTCGCCGAAGCGCACCAGCTGATGCTCGAAAACAAGCACCTCGGCAAGATCTCGATCCTCGTCGGCGCCGAGTCCGAGGGGCTCGGCAAGACCGGCGACGGACCGGGGGCCATCCACGCGGAGGTGGGTGGTTGATGTTGTTCTTTTGCTCCACCAACCAGCGGGGTCTCGCCCCCTCGATCCAGGAGGTGCACGGCTGATGTCCTCCGATCGCTCCACCAACCAGCGGGTCGGCAAGCCCGCGACCCAGGAGGTGCACGACTGATGGCTGGCAACGGCAACGGCACCGTCATCGTCCCCTGGTACGCCACCGGCTTGCGCGCCGACGGTTTCGGCGCAGCGCTCGAGCCGGCCGCGGCGATCGCGCTGCGCTACGGCGCCACCTCCTACGCGGTTTACCGCTCGCGCGACGACCGCTACCGCTACCAGCAGTTCGCCCACTTCGAGCGCTACTCCGACTGGGAGCGCTACTGGGAAGGCCCGGAGATGATCGACTTCCGCGCCCGCCACTCCTCCTGGTACCAGATCCCCGTGCTCTACGGCTGGTGGGATCTCACCGCCTCCGGCGAGATCTCCGAGGAGACCGCCTGGGCAGCGCCGCCACCGATGGAGCCCGAGCCCGAGGGCAACGGCCACGCCGGCAACGGCGCTCGCGTGCGCGTGGTCTGAGCTTCAGCCCTTCTCCAGCGGCGCCATCGTGAGCCCTGCGCCCTTCAGCTGCTCCCAGTAGTGCTCGGCGGGCTCCTTGTGGCCGCTGTACACGATCGCCTGCCCGACGTTGTGGATCTGGTTGGCGTACTGGTGGCCCTGCTCCAGCGTCACGCCGGGGATGAACCGCGCCAGCGTGCGCGCCACGTGGTCGAACGTGTTGTGATCGTCGTTGCGCACTATCACCCGCCAGGAGCCGTCCATGCCGGTCCCCGGGCCGCCCGTGCGCGGCAGCTCGATCGTCTCGGTCATCGGCGGCTGTTATCGGTTGTCTCTGTCATGGCCGCGAAGAATACCCGCCGCTCGTCAACGCCTCAACGGCTGTGGCCACCACGGCGGGGTGTGTGTACGGCGCCATGTGTCCTCCCGGGATCATCTCCAGACGGGCATGCGGCAGGGTCGTCGCGAGCCTCCGTCCGCATTGCGGATGGACGAGCTTGTCCCGCTCCCCCTGAATCACCACCGCCGGCGTTTGGATCTGGCGCAGCCGCCGGTCGATCCCTTCGATCGCACCGTTGGCCGCCAGCGTCTCGCCGGCCCACGCCTCGAGGTTGCCGTGCTTCATGTTGATCGCCAGCACCCGGTGGATGTGGGCTGCGTTGACCGGCACCGGGTCGAACGCTTCGCTGTCGCCCGCTTGCGCCGACACCTTGCGCAGCAGCTGCGAGAAGGTGACGTCGGCGAGCTGCGACACCACCGGCAGTTCGATCGCCTGCACCAGCCGCGCCTGGTCGCGCTCATACGCGGTGTTGCGCGTGCAGGTGGCGGCGGCGTCCACCAGCACCAGCCCGCGCACCTCGCCCGGATGACGCTCGGCGAACCCCAGCGACACCGCGCCGCCGTAGGAATGCCCGGCGAGGATCGGCCGACCGAGATGGAGCCGTTCCACCACTTCCTGCACCGCCTGCACCTGGCGCGAGAAGGGAAAGTAGCCGCCGCTTGAGAAGCCGAAGCCCGGCCGGTCGATCGCCACAGTGCGCCTGCCCGGCAGCAGCCGCGTGACGAGATTCCAGTCTTCAGCGGTGCCCGGCAGCCCGTGGATCAACAACACCGCCGGCGATCTGCCGGGCCGTTCGATGTAGTGCAGGCGCAGGCCACCGGCCAGCTTGAGGAAGCTGCCCGTGGGACGCGGCGTGGCGGGCAGGCGGCCGTAGGTCCAATTGAGCACCACCACGACCAGGGCGAGCACGGCGACGACGCGCACCAGGATCCTCAAAACTCGCCGAAACATGCGCGAACCCTACAATTGTGGGTATGAGCGGCGACTCGACCCACCGCCTGCCCGAGCGCGACCCGCCGTGGATGATGCGCACCTACGCGGGGCACTCCACCGCGAAGGCTTCCAACGAGCTGTATCGCCGCAATCTCGAAAAGGGGCAGACGGGGCTGTCGGTGGCCTTCGATCTGCCCACCCAAACCGGCTACGACCCCGACGACGAGCTCTCACGGGGAGAGGTCGGCAAGGTCGGCGTGCCGATCGCCCACCGCGGCGACATGCAGGCGCTGATGGACGGGATCCCGCTCGGCGACATGAACACCTCGATGACGATCAACGCCACCGCCGCCTGGCTGCTGGCTCTGTACATCGTCGCCGCCGAGCGCCAAGGCGTGCCACAGGAGCGGCTGCAGGGCACCACCCAGAACGACATCGTCAAGGAGTTCCTCGCGCGCGGCACCTACGCCTTCCCGCCCGCGCCCTCCATGCGGCTGATCGCCGACACGATCGCCTACACGGTCGAGCACGTGCCCAAGTGGAACCCCATCAACATCTGCTCCTACCACCTGCAGGAGGCCGGCGCCACACCCGTGCAGGAGATCGCCTACGCGATGTCCAACGCGATCGCCGTGCTCGACGCCGTGCGCGAGCGCGTCGGCGAGGATCCCGAGGGGATCGCGCCGGTGTTCGGCCGCATCTCGTTCTTCGTCAACGCCGGCGTGCGCTTCGTCGAGGAGCACGCCAAGCTGCGCGCCATGGGGATCCTCTGGGAGGAGCTGGGGCGCGAGCGCTACCGCGTCACCGACCCGCGCCTCTTGCGCCTGCGCTACGGCGTCCAGGTCAACTCGCTCGGCCTCACCGAGGCCCAGCCCGAGAACAACGTGCAGCGGATCGTGCTCGAGGCGCTGGCGGTAGCCATCGGCCGCAACGCCCGCGCCCGCGCCATCCAGCTGCCGGCGTGGAACGAGGCGCTGGGGCTGCCGCGGCCGTGGGACCAGCAGTGGTCGCTGCGCATCCAGCAGGTGCTCGCCTACGAGACCGACATCCTCGAGTATCCCGACATCTTCGAGGGCTCCAAGGTGATGGAGGGGCTGGTCGAGGAGCTGCTGGAGGGAGCGCGCGCCGAGATGGCGGTCGTCGCCGAGCACGGCGGTGCGGTGGAGGCGGTCCCCTACATGAAGGCCGCGCTCGTCGACTCCCACCGCAAGCGGCTGCGCCGGATCGAAGCCGGCGAGCAGGTGGTCGTCGGGCAGAACCGCTTCACCGAGACGGAGGAGTCTCCGCTGACAGCCGACGCCGAGGGCGGCATTCTCGTGGTCGACCCGTCGGTCGAAGCCGAGCAGATCGAGGCCGTGCGCCGCTGGCGCGCCCACCGGGATCAGTCCGCGGTGGACGCCGCGCTCGCCGACCTGGCCCGCGCCGCGGCCGATCCGCACGAGAACCTGATGCCGCTCACGATCGCCGCCGCTCGCGCCGGCGCCACTACCGGCGAGTGGACATCCACGCTGCGCGAGGTATTCGGCAGCTATCGCGCCCCCACCGGCGTCGGCGAGGCCAGCGCCGCCCCAGGCGCAGGCGACGCCGAGGGCAACGACGCCGCGGGCGAGATCGCGCGCCTACGCGAGCAGGTCGCGGAGCTCACCGAGCGGCTCGGCCGCCGGCCGAAGATCCTCGTCGGCAAGCCCGGCCTCGACGGGCACTCCAACGGCGCCGAGCAGATCGCCGTGCGTGCGCGCGACGCCGGCATGGACGTGGTCTATGAAGGCATCCGCCTGACGCCCGCGCAGATCGCCGCCTCGGCGCTGCAGGAGGGCGTGCACGTGATCGGCCTGTCGATCCTGTCCGGCTCGCACCGCGAGCTGATCCCGGCCGTGATCGACGCGCTGCACGCGGCCGGCGTGGACGCGCCGGTCGTCGTCGGCGGGATCATCCCCGAGCAGGACGTCGCGCAGCTGCGCGAGGCGGGTGTGGCGGCCGTCTACACGCCGAAGGACTTCGACATCACCCGCATCATGCGGGACATCATCGCGCTGCTCGACGGCTCGGGCGGCCAGAACGGCGCCTCGAGCACGCCGGTC
>DATMLP010000013.1:0-123777 GCA_035570415.1 Solirubrobacteraceae bacterium
TGAGCGCTCGCCGTGCTCGCGTCCGCAAGGTCGTCCGTCACGAGCTCGGGCAGCTCCTCCCCCTCCCCTTCCGGGGACGATGCGGGCGGTGGCTGCTCCGGTGCGCCGAGCGCGAGCAGCTCGGGTAGGCGCGTGAAGTCCTCGCGCAACGTCTCGAGCATCCGCGGCGTGTACAGCGCCGCGGCCGGGTGGTAGATCGGGTACAGGCGCACCGCGCGCCTGCCCAGCACGAGCACCTCCGGCTGCCCGTGCAGGCGCGTGATTCCCCTCGGGTCGCCGCGCAGCAGCTTCGTCGAGAAGTTGCCGAGCGTGCAGATCACCGTCGGCTGGATCAACTCCACCTGGCGCAGCAGGTAGTCACGGCAGTTGTCGATCTCGATCGGCAGCGGATCACGATTACCCGGGGGCCTGCACTTGAGCACATTCGCAATAAATACATCTGTACGCTGTTGCCCAATCTCCCCGAGCAGCGTCTCGAGCAGTTTGCCCGCGCGTCCGACAAATGGCACCCCCTGCTCGTCCTCGCTGGCGCCCGGCGCCTCGCCGATGAACATAAGATCCGCGTCGGCGTTGCCGGCGCCGAACACGACCGTTTTGCGGGTCGCCGCGAGCTCGGCGCAGCGCGTGCACGCACGTGCCTGCTGAAAGACCTCCTTCAGGGCCTCGCGCCGCTCCGACGCAGACTGCTCACGCTCCTGCGAGGACATCGCGCGGATGGTAATCGCTCGCGACGCGCGCCCGTGTGGTCGCGGCGAGACGCCGACGGGCGCGGCGCGGCCCGACCGGCGAGTCGCGCGTAAGCGATGATCTGCCGATGGCCGCAAGCGTCGAGCACGAGGTGACGGCTCCGTTCGCCGGTGTCGTCGTCGCGATCGCACACGAACGCGACGAGCAGGTCGGCGCCGGCAGCGCGCTGGTGGTGCTGGAGGCGATGAAGATGGAGCACGAGGTGCTGGCGGAGACCGACGGCACCGTTCACGCCGTGGCAGTGGCAGTCGGCGACGCCGTAGAGGAAGGTCAGCTGCTGCTCACACTCGCGTCGTCCCCGGAGGGTGAGCCGGGCGCCGGCAACGGCGCAGGCTCGCCGAGCTTGGAACCGCAGCGGGCGGGCGGCGAGCGGACGGACCTGAGAGCGGTGCGCGAGCGCCATGAGATCGGGCTCGACGCCGCGCGACCCGAGGCCATAGCACGGCGCCACGAGCGTGGACGGCGCACCGCGCGCGAGAACCTCGCGGACCTGCTCGACGAGGACACGTTCGTCGAGTACGGGCCGCTGCTGTTCGCCGCGCAGGAGCGCAGGCGCTCGCGCGAGGAGCTGATCGCGCGCACTCCCGCCGACGGGCTCGTGGCCGGCCTCGGCCGCGTCGCCGGCCGGCAGTGCGTGGCGATGTCCTACGACTACACGGTGCTCGCCGGCACCCAGGGCATGCGTAACCACGCCAAGAAGGACCGCCTGTTCGAGCTCGCCGAGCGCCGGCGGCTGCCGGTGGTGCTGTTCGCCGAGGGCGGCGGCGGGCGCCCCGGCGACGTCGACATGCCGATCGTCGCGGGCCTCGACTGCCGCGCGTTCGAGCTGTTCGCGAAACTCAGCGGCCTCGTCCCACTAGTCGGCATCGCCTCTGGCTACTGCTTCGCGGGCAACGCCGCGCTGCTCGGCTGCTGCGACGTCGTGATCGCAACCGAGGACTCGAGCATCGGCATGGGCGGGCCGGCGATGATCGAGGGCGGCGGGCTCGGCGTGTTCGAGCCCGGCGACGTCGGACCTATCGACGTCCAGTGGTCGAACGGCGTGGTCGACCTGCGCGCCGCCGACGACGCCGAGGCTGTGGCGCTCGCCAAGCGCTACCTGTCCTTCTTCGCCGGAGCGAGCGCCGAGCAACCGTCGGTGGCCGACCAGGAGCTGCTGCACGAGCTGATCCCCGAGCAGCGCAAGCGCGTCTACGACGTGCGGCGCGTCGTCGAGACGCTGTTCGACTCGGACTCGGTGCTCGAGCTGCGCCGCGGCTTCGGCCCCGGGATGCTGACGGCGCTCGCGCGCGTCGACGGCCGGCCGCTCGGCGTGCTGGCCAACGACCCGACGCATCTCGGCGGCGCGATCGACGCCGACGGCGCCGACAAGGCGGCGCGCTTCATGCAGCTGTGCGACGCGTATGAGCTGCCGCTGCTGTTCCTGTGCGACACGCCCGGGTTCATGGTCGGGCCCGCGGCCGAGCAGACCGCGACCGTGCGCCACTTCGCGCGCATGTTCCTCGGCGGCGCCAACGTCACCGTGCCTACCGGCACGATCGTGCTGCGCAAGGGCTACGGGCTCGGCGCCCAGGCGATGGCCGGCGGCGGCTTCAAGGCGCCGCTGTTCACCATCGCCTGGCCCACGTCTGAGTTCGGCGGCATGGGCCTCGAGGGCGCCGTGCGCCTCGGCATGCGCCGCGAGCTCGACGCGATCGAGGACGGGCAGGAGCGCGAGCGCGTGTTCGAGCAGCTCGTCGCCGCCGCCTACGAGCGCGGCGAGGGCGTCAACATGGCCGCCTACGGCGAGATCGACGACGTGATCGACCCAGCCGACTCGCGCCGCTGGATCGCGACGCTGTTCGACGAGCGCTCAGGCGTCTGGTGGCAGCGGGCAGGCAAGAAGCGCCCGCACGTCGACGCCTGGTGAGCCTCATGTGATCTTGCGCACACAGTGAAAAGCCCCATTTACAAGCCGCGAGCCGTGTGTATCATCTCTCACAGGCCGCCAACGAGCTAGCTCGAGTGGACCTGATGCAGCATCCGCTGGAAATCTGAAGTCGCGCCGGTATCCGCAGGGAACTGGACCGAATCCGATGAGCCACAACGTCAACCGACGACCCTCGCCTCGCGCATGAGGACCGTGCGCGCCGTCACCGAGCTGCGCTCCGCGCTCTCACCCGAGCGTCGCGCCGGTCGCACGATCGGCCTCGTGCCGACGATGGGCGCGCTGCACGAGGGGCATCTGTCGCTGATCCGCCGTGCGCGCCAGCAGTGCGATGTGGTGGTGGTGACGCTGTTCGTCAACCCCGCGCAGTTCAACGAGCACTCCGATCTGGAGCGCTACCCGCGGGCCGAGCGCCACGACGCGGGGCTGGCGGCCGAAGCGGGGGCCGATCTGCTGTTTGCGCCGTCGGTCGAAGAGGTGTACCCCCCGGGGTTCGCCACCGCGGTGGAAGTGCTGGGGCTCACCGACCGGCTGGAGGGCGCCACGCGCGGGGCCTCGCACTTTCGCGGGGTGACCACGGTGTTGACGAAGCTGCTGTGCATGACCATGCCGCGCACGCTCTACCTCGGTCAGAAGGACGCCCAGCAGGTGATCGTGATTCGGCGGCTGGTGGCCGACCTCAACCTGCCGGTGGAGATCGAAGCGCTGCCGACGGTGCGCGAGCGCGACGGGCTGGCGCTGTCCAGCCGCAACGCGCTGCTCGACCCCTCCGCGCGCCATCGGGCGCTGGCGCTGTCGGGGGCGCTGCGCGCCGCCGAGGAGCTGGTTGCCGACGGCGAGCGCTCCGCGCAGGCGCTGCTGGACGCCGCGCATGCGGTGCTGGCCGGCGCCTCGGTGCAGCCCGACTACGTGGCGCTCGTCGACCACCGCACGCTTGAGCCGCTCGCCGAGCTCGACCGGCCGGCGCTGCTGGCGATCGCCGCGCCGGTGGGCAGGGTGCGGCTGATTGACAACACCACGCTTGAACCCACCGTCCTGTCCCCCTCATCCTCAGGAAAGGCGACCACCTCATGCATCGCGTGATGCTGAAGTCGAAGATCCACCGTGCCACGGTGACCGACTGCGACCTTCACTATGTGGGCTCGATCACGATCGACGCCGATCTGCTGGAGGCCGCCGACATCCTCGAGCACGAGCAGGTGCACGTGGTCGACATCGACAACGGCGCCCGCTTCGAGACCTACACGATCTCCGGCGAGCGCGGCTCGGGGGCGATGAAGGTCAACGGCGCCGCCGCGCGTTTGGTGCACCGCGGCGACACAATCATCGTGATCTCCTACGGCCAGTACGACCAGGCCGAGATGGAGCGCTATGAGCCCCGCGTGGTGCACGTGGAGGCCAACACCAACCGCATCATCACCGTCGACGACGCGGTGGCGACCCTGCTCACCCGTGAGCCTGCCTCGGAGGGCGCGTACGAGGTGCGCGCCTGACGCGGCAGCCCAAGGGCGCCAACCGGCGTCAGAGAGGACTCAACCACACCATGTCCAGCCACCCCGGCAACCCCCCCGCCGCCCACTCCACCAGCGTCCAGATCCCCCACGACCCCGGCAGCCTGCCGATGACGCTGCCGCGCCTGTTCGACAAGAAGCGTCTGGGCGAGCCGATCGTGATGGTCACCGCCTACGACTACCCCTCCGCGCGCGCCGCCGAGGCGGCGGGCGTCGACCTGGTGCTGGTGGGCGACTCGGCCGCCACCACCGTGCTCGGCTACAACGCCACCACACCGGTGCGGCTGGACGACATGCTGGTGCTGGCGGCGGCCGCGCGGCGCGGGCTGCGCACGCCACTGCTGATCGGCGATCTACCGTTCGGCTCCTACGAGGTCTCCGACGAGCAGGCGATCGCCACCGCCGTGCGGATGGTGCAGGCCGCCGGCTGCGACGCGGTGAAGCTGGAGGGCGGCGGCCCCGCCTCCGCCAGCCGCGCCCGCGCGATCGCCGGCGCCGGGATTCCCGTGATGGGGCACGTGGGCCTGACCCCGCAAACATCCACAGCGCTGGGCGGCTGGAAGGCGCAGGGGCGCAGCGCTCAGGCGGCCGCGAAGATCGCCGGCGAGGCGCGCGCGCTGCAGGAGGCGGGCTGCTTCGCGCTCGTGTTCGAGGCGATCCCCGCCGCGGTCACCGAGGAGTTGATGAGCGGTATCGAGATCCCCGTGATCGGCATCGGCGCCGGCCCCGCCACCGACGGGCAGGTGCTGGTGTTCCACGATCTGCTCGGCATCCGCGACGGCCTCGGGCCGCGTTTCGTCAAGCGCTACGCCAACCTCCAGGAGGAGATGAACGCCGGCGTGGCCGCCTACGCCGACGACGTGCGCGCGCGGCGCTACCCCGCCCCCGAGCACACCTACAAGATCGATCCGGCCGAGCTGGCTGAGCTGCACGAGCTGTTGAGCTGAGATCCGGCCCGGCGAGCGCGACACCGCGCCGAGGTCCCGTCGCCGGCCGATCGGACCGCTACTGGTTGAGTTCGATCGAGTTCATCAACGTCTTGTAGGCGAACACCGCGTGGGCTTCCGTTTCGGCCAGTTCCGATTCGAAGGTTTCGATGCTGTGGAAGAGCGAGATGTCGCCGACGCTCGCGTAGGGCCGGGCGAGCCGCATGATCAGCGGCCCTTCTTCGGCTTCGGGGTCGACCGCTTCGTAGCGCTGCACGAACTGTGTGGTGCTCGCGCTCAGCGTGTTGTAGTCGCTGGCAGCCCATTCTTTGATGTCTTCGCACAGGTTGGGGACGGGGATCGCGACCAGCTTCTGCAGCTTGGTCGCAAAGATCTTCACCGCCCGCGTCAGCGCGGGGTTGCTCCAGCGCAATCCCTTCACCGCGTGGTAGAAGGCCCCGATGGGCGCCGCGGCGGTGCGGTAGCCGACGACTGTCAGCGCGCCCACCACCTGGTTGTCGAGCTGTTCGGCACCGTGGTTCTGCGGCGATTTCGCCGCCGCTTTGGGGCATTCGGCGGCGATTTGGCCGGCGTAGCGCTTGACCGCGGCCAGACCCTTGGGGAGATCAGGTCGCGCCGCGTTCAGCAGCGTCCTGGTGGCGCGCGAAAGCGCCCGGGTGGCGGCCACGTCCGCGGCCGATCTGGCGGGCGCCGCCTGCGCGGCTGGCGCCATCGCAAGCGCCACACACACGACCAGCGCACCCCAAACCTTGAACCCGCCCCTCTCCATACCTACCAGAGTAGCATTTTGTTTGCGGTCGCGCACCCCCCATCGGGGACCTCCAACCGCTGCCGACGACGGACGCCATCGGCAGCGGCAGCGGCAGCGGCAGCCCCGGCTGCGGGGAGAGCGCTACTTCTTGTGCTTGTGCTTGAGGCCTTTGACGACCAGGCTGTAGGTGTGCGTGGTCGGCTTGCCGCCCAGCGCCGACTGGAAGGCCAGCTTCCCGGCCAGGTGCACGGTCTTGCCTTTTTGCAGCAGCCGCTTGATCTTGTTGGAGAGGTGCACCGTCAGCTTCAGCGGTACGCCCGCCGTCGCTTTCCCCGAGGTCTTGCCGACGACAGTGGTCGCGGACACGCACTTGCCTTTGAGCTTGATCTTCCCGTGCTTGCACTTCTTCGACTTCGCATCCACCGCCGCCGAGGAGGCGAGCGTGGTCGTGGAGATCGTCACTTCCAGGGTCGCCTCCCCCGACTGGGTCACGACGATCGTGATCGTGATCGTGCCGTTGGAGCTGGTGACGATCGCTTTGACTTTGAATTCGCTGCTGGGGGGCGGCGAGACCGGCGGGCTGACGGTCAGCACCTCCGAGCCGCAGGCGCTTGTGCTGGGGTCGTTGCGCGAGTCGCCGCTGTAGGTCGCCTTCCAGTAGTAGGTGCCTTGAGCAAGCGCTCCACTGACGGTGACCGGCCCCGCCGCTCCACCGCTGACGCTGGAGGTTCCGGTGAACACCGGGGCGGATGTGCAGGAGGACGATGAGTACAGGACGTAGGTCACGGTCCCTGTCGCCGCACCGGCATTGGCCCCGGCGATCGTCGCCTTGTCGCTCTCGCCGACCGTGCCGGCGGGGATCGTGATACTCGCGCCACTCGTCGTGCCGGAGGTCTGGGCAGTTGTGATCGAGGTGGGAGCGGGCGCCACCGCGGCGTCGCTCGCGTCGAACTGCTGCGCGTAGACGGATTCTTCGTGGCGCCACACGGCCCAGCCCTGACCGGTTGAGCCAACCGCGCTGGTCAGCGCTTCGGTGCCACCCAAAGGCCCTGACTCGATCTGTGTCGGCCCCGTCCAATTCGAGCCGCCGTTTGAGCTGTAGGCCAGGACTATGCCTTCGTCGTTGTTCGCCTCGTCGACGAGGTAGATGCCGCCCAAGCCGTCCTGCGATAGCGATGGCTGGCCTTCCATATCGGTGGTGGCGATCGTCGAATACGCCGGTTCGAATTCCTCGGTCGACTGGTTGAATTTCTGGTAGACGGTGTAGCTCCTGGTCGTATCGTTCTCGGCTACCCCGAACCCGCTCGGGCCGCCCGCGACCACCGGATCGCTGACTTCACAGCCGCCGAACGAGAGTTCCTTCTTCCAGGCGCTCCCGGCACCGTTGACGCTGGTGTCGTAGTTGTTGCCGGCGCCTTGGCTGCCGGACCCGTAGACGTAGTCGAACACGTCCGACGATTCGCCGTTGCACTGATCTTGCAGGCTGAAGGTTGGATAGATGCCGAGGACCCCTTCCTGGCCTGTCGTCAGATCGGACGCGAACGAGCCGCCAAGGTATGCCAGCGAGTGTTCGGTTTTTTTGGTGGGGGACTGAAGCGTCGCAAACGGCGACTGTGAGCAGGATTTGGCGCTGCACTGAACCGTCGGAGAGAGCGGGAACTCATCGAAACCGGGTTCGCCGGTGCCGATCCCGAGCACGTTGCTTCCCGGCACGATGACCGCGTTGACGGGGTCGCCTCCGAAATTGGAGACGGACTTGCCGCCGAGCACCCGGTTGAAGCTCGCGCCGCCGTCGGTGGACTGCCACTCCTGCACCGGCTCGTATTCGGGGCCCCCTACGCCATAGACATAGGCGAGCAGCACGACCGTGCTGCCGTCAACCAGAACCTGCACTTTTTCGATGACTGGCGAGCTGCCGCTTTCGATGCGGAAGGGTTTGCCGATGTTCGAGTACTTGCAGGTGCTCGCACCGGCAGGCAGCACGCAGTATTCGACCATTTCACCTTCGTTGGTCAGGTCCACCTCGTTGGCCCACGCGATGTAGGCGGTGCCCGACGAGTCGACCGCGACCGATGGATCGCCGAATTTGTTGGGTTGAGCGACGTGGATCACCGTGCCGCTGGCAGCGAGCGCGTTCGTCGCAAACGCGAGCGCGGCGATGGCTGCGAGCCCACCGAGCAGCGCTGTGCGACGCAGGGTCGAGGGCAGTGCAGCCCGCCTTGACGTGAACACTTGCAATGGGATGCGCAACATCACAGCCAACATGCTTCCCCGATCTGTCGTTGACACCGGCCGCCGAGCCTCGCCTCCGAGCGAGCTTGGCCTGGAACAGTAGCGCTCCTTGCGGACGCGCTCAGCGGTGGTCAACACTTTTCAACACCCGCGCCGGCGCGCCGGCGGCGATCGAGAACGGCGGGATGTCGTGGGTGACCACGCTGTTGGCGCCGATCACGCACCGCTCGCCGATGCTCACGCCGCTGGTGACCACCACGCCGACACCCAGCCAGCAGTTGGCGCCGATCCTGGTGGGGCCCTTGGAGGTGAAGCCCTGCCACGGCACCGGCAGTTCGGGGTCGTCGTAGCGGTGGGCGGCGTCGGACACGAAACAGCCGTTGGCCAGCATGCAGTGCTCGCCGATCTCCACCAGCGTCTGCGCGGCGACCATCACACCCCGGTTGAGGAACGTGCCGGCGCCGATCCGCACGCACGCGGCGCCGGGGGCGGTGATCCACACGCCGGGCTCCAGCAGCACCCCCTCCCCCAGCTTCAGCCGGCCCTCGCGCAGCGCCTCCAGCACGTTACCCTCCAGCGGCCAGCGCGCGAACGCACCGCGGCGCATCAGCTCCCAGTGGATGCGCGCGCGGTTCCAGGGGAGCGCATTGCGCTCATACCAGCGCCACTTCTGCGCCCACACCACGGCGTGTCTGCGTGACGGCACCGACGGGCACTCTATCTTTAGCGCTCGGCATGACTGTGCTGACTGCAAGCGGCTTGACCAAGCGGTTTGAGAGCACATGCGCGATCGACCGCGTGGATCTGGTGGTCGGCGAGGGCGAAGTGAAGGGCTTGCTCGGCCCCAACGGCGCCGGCAAGACGACGCTGCTGCGGATGTTGCTCGGGCTGGTGGCACCCGACGAGGGCACGATCGAGCTCCTCGGACACGCACTCGACCGATCGGGTGCGCTTGCACTGGATGGCGTCTCGGGATTTGTCGAGGAGCCGACCTTCTATCCCTACCTGTCAGGACGCGCCAACCTGGAGGTCCTGGCGGAGCTGGACGGCGCCGGCGCGCAGACACGCATCAACAATGTGCTCGCGCAGGTGGAGCTGACGGGGCGCGCCGGTGACCGGGTGGGCGGCTACTCGTCCGGGATGCGCCAGCGCCTGGGCATCGCCGCGGCGCTGATGCGCGCGCCGCGGCTGCTGCTCCTGGACGAGCCGACGTCAGCGCTCGACCCGGCGGGCGCCCGCTTCGTCGTCGGGCTGGTGCGCGCGCTGGCGCAGAACGGAGTCGCGGTGCTGCTGAGCAGCCACCAGATCGGGGAGGTCGAGGGAGCGTGTGACAGCTTCAGCGTGCTCAGCCGCGGTCGCGTGGTGTGGGAGGGGAGCGCTGGTCGGATGCTGGCCGAGGCCCCGCCGTCGGCCTACCGGGTGGCCACGAGCGACGACGCCCGCGCGCTCGCGCTCGCCCACGGACAGCAGGGCATAAAAGCTGAGCGCTCGCCGGCCGGCGAGCTCACGGTGCAAGCCGACGACGGCGCGTTGGATCCCTTTGTGCTCGCGCTCGGTCGCGCGGATGTGGCGGTGCGCCGCCTGGAGCTGTCGATGAGCCCGCTCGAGTCGATGTTCTTCGCGCTCACCGAGCACGCGCCCCGCGATCCGCGGGTCTTCGGCGCAGGATCGTGACTGCGTCCTCGCTGAGCGCCGCCGTGTCGCGTCGAGGAGACGGTGGTGTGGCGAGCGTCTACCGAGCCGAGCGACGCAAGCTCCTCGCCCAGCTCTCCACGCGGGTGCTGGCACTCGCCTGCACGCTCGGCCCATTGGCGTTCGGCGCGATTCTGAGCCTGCAGAGCGGGGTCCCGGCGGACACGCTGCTCGGCGTGTGGGTCCACACCTCGGGCTATGCGGTTTCGTTGGTGGTGCTGGGCTTCGGCGGCTATCTCGGGTTCCCCGTGCTGGCGGGCGTGCTGGCCGGCGACCTGTTCTCCTGCGAGGATCGCTACGGGACGTGGAAGACCGTCCTCACCCGGTCACGCAGTCGCAAAGAGGTGTTCGCAGGAAAGGCGCTCGCCGCCGCCACGCTTGCGTCGACACTGGTTGCGCTGGCGGCGCTGTCGAGCCTGCTCGCCGGCCTTCTGTTCACCGGCGATCAGCCGCTTGTCGGCCTCGGCGGGAACGTGATCCCGTCCGGGGAATGCCTGTGGCTGGTGCTGGTGAGCTGGCTGCTGGGCGTGCCCGTGGTGCTGGCGTTTACGAGCTTGGCGCTGCTCTTCTCGGTCGCAACCCGCAACGGCATCATGGGCGTGCTCGGGCCCGTGCTGGTCGCGCTGGTGATGGAGCTGCTGGAACTGATCGGCAGCGGTAGTTGGGTCCACACGCTGCTGGTCGCCTCGGCGTTCGACGACTGGCACGGGCTGCTGAGCGCTCCCAGGTTCTATGGCACGGCAATCGTCGGCAGCTGCGTGTGCATCCTGTGGGTGATGGGGTGTCTGGGCGCATCGTGGCTGATCCTGCGCAGACGGGACTTCGCCGGCGCGCCGCTCACCCGCCGGCCGGGCTGGGTCGTGCCGGTGCGCGCGGTGCTCGCCGCGGCGGCATTGATCGTGCTGCTCGGAGCCGGGACGAGCCTCGGGCCGACGGCGGTTACACGAGCTCGGCTCGAGGCTTCGATCTCCTCGGCTTTCAGCGATCTCACGGTGCTTCAGCAGCAAGAGCTCGGCCGCGCGATCGCGAAGGGGGCTAAGCTCCACCTCCACACGATCTGCTCCCGGCACGCCGGCAGGAGCGAGGGACCGGGTGACGATTGGACCTGCACGCTGACGGTGCTCAACGCGCTGCCGGGCTCCGAACCATTCATCGTCACGCCGATCGTCTACGACGTAAGCGCCAAATCCGACGGCTGCTTCAAGGCGGACGCGCCGCCTTCGTTTGTGGGGCAGCAGATGATGACCGTCGCGCACGGACGCAGCGTCGTGAACCCGGACTACACCATCTACGCCTGTTTCGACACCACCGGAGCCGTCAAATGCCCAGAAGGCTCGAGCTGTGGCCGGGGCGGCACGACCGTCGGCCCGAGGCGCGGCAAGGGGCCGACCGCGACTAGCAAGGGTGAACGCAAGAACCTGCTGGAAGCCGAAAAGGCGGCCGGGGGAGCTGTGATGCAGGAAGTCGGCGAAGCGCAGCGGCGGGAGCGCCGAGCGGCCGAAAAACCAATCGAAGCGGCCGAACCCGAAGCCGGCGGATAGCGACGTGCGTTCACCCAGGGTCTCGCGGGCGGCGGGGTCCCGCGAGGCTCACCGCCAAGTCAACACCACGTAGACGTGGTAGCCCTCCCGCACACCGTCTATGCCGGTGGCTTCCACGTCGATCGATGCCTTGACCGATCGGTGTTTGCCCAACGCCCGGCGGACGATGATCAGGTTGCGGCGCGACAGCGACACCGCGATGCCCACCGTCCGATGGGCCACCAACGATGTTCGGACGCTGCGCAGCCGCAGGTTCTGACGGCCGCGCCGCAGGTTGAGGTGCCCGTGCACGTAGATCGAGCAGGCCATGTTGCAGCCGACCATCAGATAGACGCGGCCATGATTTAGGCGCAGATCCTGGCGAGCCGCGGTCGAGGCCGTGAGCTGCAAGATCAGCGGAAGCGTGGCCGTCGATGACGTCGTGGCAGTAGCCGCTGGGGAAGCCGGCGGCTGAGCAGGAGCGGTCGGTGGCGTGGAAGGCGCGGGATACGGGCAGGGTGAGGAGGCCGCTGGCGCGGCGGCGCCGTGCGGTACCGATCCGGGCGGGCAGGAGGCCGGTCCCGGCGCTGGTTCCGGGGGCAGGATCAGCGGCGAACGCGGGGGCTGTTCGAAGTCGAAGTCGCTTTCGAGGTTGCCTAGGCCGGGGGCTTCTTCACGCACCTCCGGGCGCGCGTCAGGTCGCCCATCGGTCTTCGGATTCAGGCGCTGCCCTTCGAGAAAGTCGTCCTCGATGAACTTCAGGTAGGCGTCGTGGCTGAGCTGCTGGTGGTCGATGTAGCCCGCCTTCGCATAGGGGCTGATCACCATGCCGGGGACGCGAAAGCCGTAACCCTCGCCGTCGATCGTCGGCGGCACGACGTGGTCGTAGAACCCGCCCCAGTCGTCCCACGAGAGGAAGATCGCGCTGCTACCCCAGCACGGGCTGCGCATGATCGAGTTGATCAGCGTCGTCACGTACGTCTGACCGCTCGACACCAGCGCGGCAGGATGTTCGGAGACCTTGGCGTTGGGGATGATCCAGGAGATGGCCGGCAGGCCGCATTCGCTCGTTTCTTCCACCGCGGTGTAGAAGTGGGTCAGCGACTGCACGTTGCCTTCCTGTTCGTCTTCTTTGACGTCGGTGAAGTCGATCAGCGGGTTCCAGATGCCCGGCGTCATCGGCCCCGAATGCACGGGCGCACAGGTCATCACTTCATCGGACTCGCAGTCGGGCTCGCTCCCTTCGAAGATGTAGTAGCCCCAGCTCACGTTGTGCTTGTGCAGCAGGTAGGTGACGTCGGTCCACGGCAGCGAGATCGCGTCGGGGCCGGTGTAGGGATCTTTGCCTTCCGTGGATTCCGGGTTGGGCGGTCCTTCCACGGCGCTGGAGCACGACAGTGGGTTGGTCCATTCTTTGCACGTGGCCGACCACCCGGAGACCATGTAGAGGTGCTCGGGCCAGCTCCACGAGGAGTTGGGCTCGTACATGTTGTCCTGCAACACGAAGTTCTCGGCGTACGTCCAGTAGTTGGGGATCTCGCGGGCGTCGTGGTAGCCCATCGGGTCGACGCACTGCACGCTCGATTCCTGTTCGGTGCAGGGGCTGCAGGTGGGTTCGGTGGAACTGCATTGCTCGCCCTTCTCCGCCTCCCCGACGAAGCCGTCCATCTTGCCCCCGTCGAGATCCGCGGTGAAGGCGTCGTGGCCGTGGGGCCCGCCATAGTTCTTGTCGTTCGAATCGTGGAAGGGCGCCACGCAGCCGCCGTGCAGCGGATCGGGCACGCACACGCCCGCGGGGATCCCGTTGGCGCCTGGATAGGTGCCGAAGTATGAATCGAAGGAGCGGTTCTCCTGCATGATGACGATCACGTGCTGGATCTTGTGGATGCCTTCGAGCGGCGCCGCGCGCGCACCGGGGACGATCACGAGCAATAGGAGCGGGAGCGCCGCGGCGAATGCTGCTTGCCACGCTCTGCCCGTCCATGCTCCCGGCAAGCACATCCCGGCCACTCCCCTGTCTTCGCTGGGCACCGACCACGGGGTGATCCCCGCGTCGCAATCGATAAAAACACGCCGGCTCGCGATGAGTTGTGCCGGATCGGCCGTATTTACAGGGCCACCTTCGCGCGCGGTTTGCGTCTCGGTTTCGGTTTGGCGTCGGCGGGCGCACGTCCCTTGGCCCCGCGCGCGCGGCCGTTGCGCGAGGCCACAACGGGCAGCAGCTCAGCGAGGAACTGTCCCGTGTGGGAGGCCGGCTCGGCCGCCACCTCCTCGGGCGTGCCGGCGGCCACCACCAGACCGCCCTCCTCGCCCCCCTCGGGGCCCATGTCGATCAGGCGGTCGGCGCACTTGATCACGTCGAGGTTGTGCTCGATCACCACCACGCTGTTGCCGGCGTCCACCAACCGTTGCAGCACCTCCAGCAATCGCTGCACGTCGGCGAAGTGCAACCCGGTGGTGGGCTCGTCGAGGATGTACATGGTGCGGCCGGTCGCCACCTTCGACAACTCCGTGGCCAGCTTCACGCGCTGCGCCTCGCCGCCGCTCAGCGTGGTGGCCGGCTGGCCGAGGCGCACGTAGCCGAGGCCCACCGCGTCGAGCGTCTCCAGACGGCGGCGCACCTTGGGGATGTGCTTGAAGAACTCCAGCGCCTCCTCCACCGGCATGTCCAGCACGTCGGCGATCGAGCGGCCCTTGAAGCGCACCTCCAGCGTCTCGCGGTTGTAGCGCTTGCCGTGACACTGCTCGCACGGCACGTACACGTCGGGGAGGAAGTGCATCTCGATCTTGATCTGCCCATCGCCCTTGCACACCTCGCAGCGGCCGCCCTTCACGTTGAACGAGAAGCGGCCCGGCTTGTACCCGCGCGCGCGGGCCTCCTGGGTTTTGGAGAACATGTCGCGGATCACGTCGAACAGCCCCGTGTAGGTGGCGGGGTTGGAGCGCGGCGTACGACCGATCGGCGACTGGTCGACGGCGATGATCTTGTCGAGCTGGTCGAGACCCTCGATCGCGCGGTGCATGCCGGGCCGCGTGCGCACGCGGTTGAGGCGCGTCGACAGCGCCTTGTAGAGGATCTCGTTGACCAGCGTGCTCTTGCCCGAGCCCGACACGCCGGTCACGCACGTGAGCGTGCCCAGCGGGAACGCGACGTCGATATCGCGCAGGTTGTGCTGGGAGGCGCCCTCCACCTTCACATAACCGGTGGGTGTGCGCCGCTTGGCGGGGACCTCCACCGCGAGCGTGCCCGCCAGATACTGGCCGGTGAGCGACTCCTTCACGCGCTGCACCTCCTTGGCGGTGCCCTGCGCGACGATCCGCCCGCCGTGCTCGCCTGCGCCGGGGCCAAGGTCGAGCAGGTGGTCGGCGGCGCGCATCGTCTGCTCGTCGTGCTCCACCACGATCACCGTGTTGCCGATGCCGCGCAACCGCTCCAGCGTGGCGATCAGCTTCGAGTTGTCGCGCTGGTGCAACCCGATCGACGGCTCGTCGAGGATGTACAGCACCCCCACCAGCGAGCTGCCGATCTGCGTGGCGAGGCGGATCCGCTGCGCCTCGCCGCCCGACAGCGTGGCCGACGCGCGATCCATCGAGAGGTAGCCGATGCCCACGTTCTCCAGGAACTGCAGGCGCTCCTCGATCTCGCGCAATATCAGCCGCGCCACGTGGCGGTCGGTCTCCGACAGCTCCACCTCCGTAAGCCACTCGATCGCGCGGCGCGCCGACAGCGCGCAGAAGTCCTCGATCCGTGTGCCCCCCACCAGCACCGCGCGCGACTCCGGGCGCAGCCGCGCGCCGCCGCACGCTGGGCAGGCGCGCAACGACATGTACTCCTCCAGGCGCTCCTTCACGCCCTCGGAGTCGGTTTCGCGGTAGCGCTTCTCGAGGTTGGCGATCAGCCCGGCGAAGCGCGTCGTGTAGGAGCGCCGGCGGCCGAAGCGGTTGCGATAGGTGATCGCCAGCGGCGCCTTCGTGCCGTGCAGGAACAGGTCTTGGTGCTCGCGCGGAAGCTTCTCCCATGCCTGGTCGAGATCGACGCCGTAGCTCTCCGCCAGCGCCTGCGCGACCTGCTCGTAATAGTTGGAAAACGCCGCCGCGCGGCTCCACGGGGCGATCGCCCCCTCCGCGATCGACAGCGTCGCGTCGGGAACCAGCAGCTCGGGGTCGATCTCCATCTGCGCGCCCAGGCCATGGCAGCGCACGCAGGCGCCGTGGGGGGAGTTGAAGGAGAAGATCCTCGGCTCCAGCTCGACCAGCGAGGGGCCGTGCTCGGGACAGGCGAAGCGCTCGGAGAAGGTGTACACCGTGCCCTCCGGCGGCGGCTCCCCGGGGACGAGCTGCACGCCGCTCGCGCGCACGCCCAGCGCCCCGGTCGCGCGCCTGCCCGCCCGGCGCTCCGGGCCCGCCGCGGCCGCTCGGTCGCGGTCGGGGTCCGGACCGGCAGCCCCCTCCCCCCCTTCTCCTCCCCTTTTTTTATTAAGAACCTCGACCTCCACCAAACCGTCGGCAAGGCCCACCGCGGTCTCAATCGAGTCGGCCAGCCGCTTGCGCACGTCGTGGCGCATGATCAGGCGGTCGACCACCACGGAGACGTCGTGCTTGTAGCGCTTGTCCAGCACGATCGATTCCTCCAGCATGCGGATGCGGTCGTCGATCCGCACGCGCGCATAACCGTCAGCGCGCAGGTCCTCCAGCAGCTTGCCGAACTCGCCCTTGCGCCCGCGCACCAGCGGCGCCATCACCATGAAGCGGGTGCCGTCCGGCAGCTCCATCACCTGGTCGATGATCTGCTCGGCCGACTGGCCTTTGATCGGGCGCCCGCAGATGTGGCAGTGGGGCTTGCCCACGCGCGCCCACAAGAGGCGCAGATAATCGTAGATCTCGGTGACGGTGCCCACCGTCGAGCGGGGGTTGCGCGAAGTGGTCTTCTGGTCGATCGAGATCGCCGGCGACAGCCCCTCGATCGAGTCCACGTCGGGCTTGTCCATCTGGCCGAGGAACTGGCGCGCGTAGGCCGACAGCGACTCCACGTAGCGGCGCTGGCCCTCGGCGTAGATCGTGTCGAACGCAAGACTCGACTTGCCCGAGCCGGAGAGGCCCGTTATGACGACCAGCGCGTCGCGCGGGAGCGTCAGGGAGATGTCTTTTAGGTTGTGCTCGCGGGCGCCGCTTACGACGATCTCGTTGGAGTGGGGCATGCGGACACATCATAGGAGGGCGAACGGATGTTCGCCCCTCGGCGCCGTGCGGTCACGCCCCGGCGACGATCCGCCTGTGCGCGAGGTCGATCGTGACCCGGTCGGCCGCCCCCGTTTGACCGCTGGTGGCGTTGAACACGATCGCGAGCGTCGGGGGGTCGCCCGACATGTCGACGGTCAGCGTCAGATAGCCGTACTCCATGATCGGTTGCACGGTCACCGCATACCCTTCCGGGGGGGTCGCTTCCGCGGCGTTGGCGTTGGGCTTGGTGACGTTGTGCCCGCCGCTGCCCGACACGATGTACGGGATTTCCGCGCCTTCCACCGTGCGCGTGTAGCGCTGGTAGAGGTGGGCGTGCCCGGAGAGCACGGCGTCCGGTCGCAACCCTGCCGCCGCGCACGCCTTGTCGATGTCTTCCGCCAGCCCCCTGGCGCCGCCGTGCTTCTCGTCGACCGACAGCGGCGGGTGGTGGCAGGCGAGGATCACCGCGCGTTCGCCCGCTTCGCGCTGGGGCTTCAAACGGGCGAGTTCCGCGATCAGGAATTCGAGCTGCTGTTCCCCGATTTTTTCGTACCTGCCGCCCTCGGAGGAGATCACGCCGGGGCCCTCCAGCACGTTGGAGTAGAGGCCGACGATCGACACCCACGGCGCGTCGAGCGTGAAATACGCGCCGGGCTGGTTCATCGCGGTGCGCACCAGCCCGCCGGAGTCGGGCGAGGGGCCGGGGGTGGCGACGCAGAAGTTGCGCAAGAACGCAAACAGCGATTCTTGGTTTTCGGGCTCTTCGGAGGGAAACCCGTCGTGGTTGCCGGGAATCGCGAAGATCGGCGCGTCGTAGGCGCGGAACGGCTCGTAAAACTGGTCGTAGTAGTACTGGTGCTCGCCGAAGTTGTACACCACGTCGCCGAGGTGAAACAGAAACGCGGGCGCCTTCCCTTCCGCCGCCGCCGGGCCGGCGGCGGCCGCGTTCAGCTCCGCCGCCATCGCATCCGCCACGCTCGCCTCGTCCTTGATGCGCGAGGTCTCCGACGGGCCCGTGTCGCCGACGGCGTGGAAGCAGATCCGCTTCGCCGTCACACACGGCGCCAGCGGGCCATCGCCCATCACGCTCGACAGCTGCATCCGCGGCGGGCTCACGCGCGGCGCCGGCAGCGGCTGCAGCTGTTCTTCGTGTTCTTTGTAGTAGGGCGACTTGTAGTAGGCATCGCTGGTGTTGTCCACCTGGAAGGCGCTCTCGTCTCCACCGGGGTGGGGGTCGGCGAACAGCTGCCCTTCGGGGCCGACCAGGTTCTGGGTGAGGCCGGGCACCGGAGGCGTCACCGACGGTGCCGGCTTCGGCGGTGCGGGCGACGGTTCCGCGGCCGCTTCCCCGGTGGCTGGCGCCCCGCCCGCGGCGGCTTCGGGCGCTGGCACGGCCGGCTTCAGCGCCTGCAGCAGCCGCGCGCCGTCGGGACGGCCCCAGCCGGTGCACGCGTCCCAACCCGGGCCCGCTTTGTAGCTGCCGTTGTTGCCTTCGGTGATGTCCACGAGGCTGTCCTTCAGGTGCGCGTACAGCTGCGGGTTGCAGAACCCGAGCGGAGTCCCACCGAGCTGGTTGAGCAGCGTGATCAGCGCCGACCACATCGGCGCGGAGGCGCTCGTGCCCCCGACTCCGCCCAGCTGGCCGCCCGGGCTCAGCACCCACATCGGCGTTTCCGGGTCGGCGAGGCTGGCGACGTCGGGCACGCCGCGCCCGGGTTTGCCGCTGCCGTCGGCGTTGGACGGCACGCCGGCGGCGGCCTGCCACTCGGGCACCGGGAACAGGACGCTCACGCCTCCACCCGTGGCGCCCTCGTTGTTGGCGAGGTCGTTCCACACCACCTCCGAGGAGATCGTCCCGGTCGCCGGGTCGGCTTCCAGGCGGATGCCGCCGCAGCCCAGCACCCACGGGCTGGACGCCGGGAAGTCGACGTGCGGGGTGCTCGTGCCGGGCTCGTCGGCGGAGCCTTCGTCGCCCGAGGCGCAGCAGATCGTGATCCCCTGGGTGGCCGCCTGTTCGAAGGCGCCGTTGACCAGTTTGATCGCCTGTTCGGTCCACGCCCCCTTCGGTTCGTTCTCGGGGTTGCCGTAGGAGCACGACAGCACTTTCGGCTTGTTGGTCGTGTCGGCGACCACCGCCTTGATCGCGTTCACCCAGCCCTCTTCGGTGAATTCGGTGAAGTACACCGCCACGTCCGCCCCCGGCACGACCCCGCCGACCGTGCAGAGATCGAGCAGCACCTCGCCCGTGGCGTCGCTTTCTTCACTGCCGTTCCCCGGATCGTTGCCGGGGCCCTGCACCACCACATCGGTGATCGTCGGCGCCGGCTGATCGAGGGTGCCCGTGAAGTAGCCTTCCAGCGCGCTCGCTTCGTAGCCGCCCTTGGTGCCTTCGCCGTTGAACGCCAGCACCGCCACGCACTGCCCGGCGCCGTCGCCGGTGGGGAAGTCGAACAGCTTCGCGAGCATCGGCGGCGTATAGGCGTTGGCGGGCGGTTCGGAGGAGCCCGCTTGCGCTTCGGCGGCCCGCTTGGAGACGTGCGGGCGGGTGCGCACCATCCTGCGGTTGTCGAGCCCCAGCACACCCTCGACCACGCCCGCCAGCTCGGCGGGGAGCTGCACCTCGCCCTCGTAGGAGCGGTAGGTGCCCCCCTGCGGGTGCTCGTAGCGGCCGAGCTTCACAGCAAACGCCTCGTTCATCTGCGCGGCCGTGCCCGACACCCGCACCAGGCGCTTGGCGATGCTCGCTTCCACCACCCGCAAACCATGTGCCTGCGCGAACGCGGCCACCGCCTCGAGGTCGGATTGGGCGGCGCCGAACGCCGCGACCGCCTCCTCGGGGCGCAGGTAGGTGCGCGCACGGGGGGCGAGGCGGCCCAGCTCGTGCGCGGCCGGAGCGGGGGTGCCCTGCGGGTCGCGCTGGACGTAGACCGTGACGGTCAGCCGCTCGCCCGAATCGACCGCCCCGACCGACTCGGTGGTGGTGCGGCTGCTGCCCCGTAGATGGAACCGCTTGCTCATGTGGACCTCCGGTGTGCTCGCAAGTTTCTGGAATGAGGCCACCCATCAGAAGCGTGCGCTTCCCCCACGATGGCGTGCGCCGATCCTACAGAAAACCGCGGGCTCAATAGATTCTTTTTGTGAAGATTTCCCGGTGGGACCGCTGCGGCCACCGACGGGGCTCGCCTCAGCCGCCGAGACCGTCGAACAGCCAGGCCACATCGAGATCGGTGACGCCCTCCGCCGGCGAGGGGACCGTGGCGCCAACCCCGTACACCTCACAGCGGCCGTATCCGGCGGGTCCCGGGTCGGTGCGCACCTCCACCGCGCGGCCTGGGACATCCACGAGCCAGTAGGTCGGCACCCCGGCACGCGCATACATTTCCACCTTCGGCCCGCGATCCTTTTTGTGCGAGGTGACCGCAACCTCGACCGTGAGCAGTGCCGCGCGAGGGAGTTGGCTGGGAGACGGTTCCCCCTCGATCAGCGCCAGGTCGGGCTCCGGCTCGGAGCCCGGTTTGATTTCAAGCGGCCCCTGCACCCCCAGCCATGCCCGCGCCGCCGCGAGATGGCGCGTCAGGCGCACGATCGCCAGATAATGGTCGGCTCCCTGCGGGCTCATCTCGACCAGCAGCCCGTCGAGCAACTCCACCGGCTCGCCCTCCAGCGCGCCTGTCTGCACCATCCGGTTGTAAGCCTCCGTGTCGAGCCGGCGGATCGAATCAAGACCGACCCGGCCCCGCCCGACCAGCAACCCTTCGCGCAGTTCCACGCCAAGACCCTCCATCGCCCCCGCCGCGACCAGGCGGTCATACGTCCCGGCGTCCATCCGGTAGAGCGGGAGCGTGCGGTAGCTCGGAGCGAGACGTGCAGCCTGTGTCGCCACTGGATCATTGTGGCAGGCGAGGATACGGGCGGACGGCGATGGCATGGCCGCGCCGGGTGAGGCTCAACCCGCTTTACAGACCGCGGCGCGTCAAGCGAAGTGTCGGCTCAGTCGCCGAGGCCCTCGAACAGCCATGCCATGTCGAGGTCTGGTACGCCCTCCGCCGGCGAGGGGACCGTGGCGCCAACCCCGTACACCTCACAGCGGCCGTATCCGGCGGGTCCCGGGTCGGTGCGCACCTCCACCGCGCGGCCTGGGACGTCCACCAGCCAGTAGACGGGGATCGGCGCCCAGGCGTACATGTCGGCCTTCTCGCCGCGGTCCCGCTCGTGCGAGGTCACAGCGACCTCCACCACGAGCATTGCGGTGCGTGGGTGGCGATGTGGTGGGTTCCTGCGCTCGACAAGCGCCAGATCGGGCTCGGGCACCGAGTCCCACTCCCCTTCCAGCGGCAGCTGTACACGCAGCCGCAGAGCGGCAGCTCCCGCCAAGCTCCTCGTCAGCCGTTCGACGACGGCCGCGTGCTCAGGACTCTGTGGACTCATCGCGACCAGCAGACCTTTGAGCAACTCCACCCGCCTCCCCTCGAGTGCGCCCGACGCGACCATCCGTTCGTAGGTCCCCACATCGATCCGATGGACCGCGTCCTCGCGGCGGGGGTGCCTGTTGACGAGCAGCCCGTCGCGCAACTCCACGTCCAAGCCGTCGAGCGCGCCCACCTCGACCAGACGTTCGTACGTCCCGACATCCATGCGATACAGCGGGAGCGTGTGGTCGCTCGACGTGACCTGCACAGCCTGCGTCGCCATTGGCTCATTGTGGCAGGCGAGGATACGGGCCCATGGGGAGGTTTCAGTGGCGCGATCGGCGTAAGCAGCGCACCACTCCAGGCGCCAGGTGGTTGACCGGTGATCCCACGTCGCGCCGCTCCGACCGTTGCGGCCCCTACGCTCTACGCGGCGTATCCGGCCGCTTGGGCCGGACCTCGGCAACCAGGAGACCCAACCACATGAGCGACACGTCCGCCCGGCCGGAGCCATCGGAGCCCCCCTACCATTTGCACCTCGCAGCCGACGAGCGGCCCGTGGCGGCGAGCGCGCTGCGGCTGCTGATCGCCGACGAGGCGCACCTGCCGGATTTGCGAGCGCTGGCGCGGGAGGCGCTCGCCGGCGTGGACGGCAGCGAGGCCGATGAGCGCCGCGGGGTGACGCTCACGCTGAGCCCACCACAGATGAAGATCGCGCACACGGCGCTGCGTTCGCTGCTCAACGACCTGCGGCGCGAGCAGCACGACGAGCGCGACATCGTGCGGCGGATCCTCGACAAGCTGCCCGACGAGCACACCATGCGCGCGATCGAGCTGAACTAGCGTCCGCCCGGTCGGCGTTGGATACTTACTTCGTGGGCTCCAACCAGCCGGGGGCTGGTGCCTCGAGCGGTGACTACGGCTCCAGCTCGCCGTCGTACAGCGCCAGCACCGCGCCCTGCGGGTCGGCCACCACGGCGATTTTGGCGATCGAGATGTCGATCGGGCCGGCGTGCACGGTGCCGCCGAGCTCGCCCACCTTCGTGAGCGCAGCGCCGAGATCATCCACGCCGAAGTACGCCAGCCAGGACGGCGGAGCCCCGGGGGTCGCCGTTCGCATGCCGCCGGCGTTGGCGTCGCCGTTCTTGATCGACAAATACGGTTCGGGGCTGCCCTCGAAGGGCGCCACCGTCCAGCCGAAGAGGCTGCCGTAAAAGGCGCTGGCGGCGTCGAGGTCGGTGGTCCCGAGCTCATTCCATACCAGCGCCCCCGGCGCGTTGACGAGCGCCGCGCCGAAGTGCGCCTTCGGCTCCCACAGCTCAAAGTGTGCCCCCTGCGGATCCTGGATCACCGCCATGCGCCCGACGTCCATCACGTCGAACGGCGGCGCGTGCACGGTTGCGCCGAGCTCCTTCGCGCGCTCCGCGGTGGCGTCGGCGCTCTCCACGGAGATGTAGGAGTTCCACATCGGCGGCACGCCCATGTCGCGCTGCTGGTCGGGCTGCGTCGCGATCGCCGCGACGGGCTTGCCCTCGCGCTGCATCATCGAGTAGACATAGCCGCCGTCGCCGATCGGGCGGTCGTCGGCGCCCCACCCCAGCAGGCCTTCGTAGAACGCCTTGGCGCCGGCCTGGTCGGTGGTGGTCAGTTCCGTCCAGCAGAAGGTGCCGGGGGTGTAGGAGGTGCGCTCGGCCATCGGTTGGGAGAGTAGCGCAGATGAGCGCTGGGCGGGCTTACCCGGTGTGACCTCGCTGGAGCACACCGCAGGCAGTCATGCGCTGATGGGAAGCCTCTCGAACGAGAGACTCAGCCGTATGTCGCGACCCACTGATGTAGATGTGTCCGCGACATCCTTCTCCGCATCCGAGGCGAGATAAAGCTCAATCGCCTCCTCAAGGACCTTCATCAGCTCGTCGAGCGTGTGGCCTGACGCGAAGCAACCAGGCAACTCACGGATGTGCGCCCAGTAAGCACCTTCCTCGTGGTGAACATCGGCGGTCAGATCCATCGGCCCCACACATCATAGTCCTGCTTGCCTGCGGATTTCGGCGTCAAGCCCGCGGCTGTAGGCAGAGCCACGATGGCGAGGCAAGGTGATCGGCCGATGGCCGGACTTGGCCATCTTGACCACATGCTTACCGCCGGACTTGCGTGCCCACCCATGGCGCTCAAGCAGGCGGATCCATTGGCGCTGATCGAGGGGCATCGGCTCGCGGACAAGCTATCAAAGCTAGCTGTAATTTGTAGCCAAATTGGCTATGATGCCGCATCACATAGCAAAGAAGCTGATGAGCTCCGTTGAAGCTTCGCGATGTGCCGCGGCAGCATCTAAAGCCCACGACCCCACCGGGACACCCGATGTCTCGGCTCCGTTGTCTGTCTTCACCGATCAATACGATCCTGACCTTGTAAACAGGCCGAGAATCGCGTGGAAAGGACCTAGATGGCGACAAAGGCAGCGTCAGCATCCAAGCAGACCGCCTCCCACCTGGCCGCAGCGCTCGGCGGCGAGGGACCTGACAACGCGCGCTGGGCCAGCGCCTTGCGGTTGCGGTGTCGCCTGCAGCCGGCCGGAGGCCCGGGCACGAAGGTCATGCCGCCGACCTACGCGCCGGAGCGACAGGGTGAGCCGCCGCAGTATGTGCGTGAGCGCCGACGCATCGGCGACGAGGATCACGAGTGCGTGCTGCTCGACGGGATCGCCAGCCAGGCCAACCGGATCGAGGCCGCGCTCGCAGCGCGTGTCCGAGCAGGTGAGATCCCGCTGCCGACGATCGAGGTCGACCAGGAGGAGTTCGGCCGACACGCGGGACTGGAGTTCTCCCACCGCTGCTTCGACGCGTGGATCGAGGACGCCCGTCTCGACGGGAGGCGGTTCGGCGACACCGAGATCTACAAGCAACTCGGCGCATCCATCTCCCGTCACGACCTGAGCACTTTGATGCAAGTCTTTCCCGTCGGGATCCTGCTCGGCTGCTGGGCTTCGCGCTCCAAGAACCCGCAGGGCACCACCCGCCTCGCTCGCATCCTCTCCAGCGAACTGCTCGCCGTCGCCGCCGTCGAGGGTAGGCGCCCGGCCAGCAGGATCGACATTCACAATGTCAGCGCTGCGATCGCGCTGTACAAGCCGCGCGACGGCGATGAGCGCTTCACCCTCGATGAGACCCGGGCCGCCGAGGAGAAAGGCAAGCCGAAGCTCTTCCGATCCGGCGAGGGCACAAGCAAGGCGGGCAAGCCTTCATCGGCCGGGTACAGCAACGTCACCCCAACCGTCACACCATCATCCACAGGCGAGGGCCATGGCGGCATCACGATGTCCTACGCGCTTCAGATCGCCACCGTCAGCCTGCCGGCGCTGCGCGAGTGCGGCTTTCCGTCAGAGGATGGCGCCCGCGAGCACGACCGGGACGTGGCGGGACGCACGCTGCTCGCGACCCTGGCGCTGAGGATGCTCGCGCTGCAGGTCGAGCATGGCTACGACCTGCGCTCCGGCTGCCTGCTGGTGCCCGAGGAGGAGCCCAGGATCGAGCTCATCGGCCGTCTCGGCAAGGTCGAGGCCGCCTGGCCGGTGGTCGAGCTGAGCAGCGAGGAGCTTCTGCGCGAGGCGATCGATCAGGGGCGCGGGCACGGCCTGAGCTGGGAGGGGCAGACGATCGACCTGCTCGCCAGCGAGGCGCAGATGGCGCTCCTGCGCCGGAGCCTCGCTCGCGGCGAGGCAAACGCAGACTGACCGACGTGCTCGCGATTCGTTGCCAGTTCCTGAACGGCACCTACCAGGCGGCCGAACCGGGTGACATCGGCAGGCCGGAGTGGCCCCCTCACCCGGCACGTCTCCACGCCGCATTGGTCGCGGCTGGGTGGGCACTCGGCAACGGCGCCTTTCCTGACGACGCCCGCGCGGCGCTGGAGTGGCTGGAGCGAGCCCCCGAGCCGGCGATCGAGTGCCGTGCAGATGTGCCGCTCCGTACCGCGCCAGGTGTGTACGTTCCCCGCAACCTCACGAGCGCGGAGGTCGGCGATGTACTCAGCGCGATGCGCGCCGGCCGCGACCCGGCACGCCAGAGTGGTCGGGTTGTGCGCAGCTTCCCCACATCGATCCCGGGCGACGAGCCCGTGTGGTTCCTATGGGACATTGACGGCAGCGCGCACCACGGCGCTCTCAGTCGACTGGTCCGCGAGGTGCAGTACCTCGGCTCGAGTCGCAGCCCCGTGTGCTGCGACATCTCCCGCGAGCATCCCCCACCAACGCTGCATCCCTCTCAGAGGGGTGGCACATACACGCTGCGGGTGGCGCGTCCCGGTCTGACAGGGGCGCTGATCGCTGCACGCGGCACCTACCCACCGCCAGTCCCTGCCGCATTCGCGGCTTACAGTCCCCTCGAGCAATCGGAGCCGCAGCCGACGCTCGCGAGCGGACCATTCGACAGCATGGTTGTGCGCGCCCTCGACCGCCGCTTCCCGCTCACCATCCTCCATACCGCTGCTCTAACCCGCGCACTCCGGGAGGCGGTACTCGCACATGCCGGCGACGACGCTCCGGCGGTGCTCCACGGACATGGCTGCAACCCGCACGTTGCGTTCTTGGCGCTCGCCAACGTCGGTCACACGCACGCCAGCGGCCAGCTGCTGGGCGTGGCGGCGGCGATTCCACACACAGCCAGTCCCGACGAGCAGCGAGCAATCGTTCACGCGTTCGAGGCGGTCGAGAAGCTGCACAACGTCGGGGTCGGTGGGCCCTGGCGACTCAGCCCCTCCGCCGAGCGCGGTGTTCGCACGCTCGACCCCGCGCGCTGGATCAGACCGGCGAGGCGCTGGCAGACAGTTACTCCTGTGATCCTCGATCGCTATCCCAAGCGACGCGAGCCAGAGGCACTCCAGGAGGCTGTTCGCGCAACCCTGCGCCACGCCATGCTCCCCGATCCAGAACAGCTTGATGCCTCCCCGATCCCTTGGCAGGCTGCGGCGGTACCGGCGCCCGCATACACCGGCAATGAGCTGCCCAGCGGGCTGCGGTTACATCTCGACGTGCGTTTCCCCGAGCCGCTGCGCGGGCCGGTGCTCGCGGGGCGCGGGCGCTATTTCGGCGTTGGTCTCTTCGCGCCCGTGCCGGATAGGCCCACCGGCGAGTTGGCAGATGCCTGAGACGGACACGCTCGAGCCCCAGCAGTTTGACGATTTCTACAGCGATATCTGGGCGCGCAAACCATATCGCTGGCAGACGAGAGCCGCCGTCGAGTTGGCCGAAGGGAGGCTCTGGGAAGCCGTTTCGGCTCCTACGGGCGCCGGCAAGACGACGTTGATCGAGTGCTTTCTGTTCGCGCTTGCTTGTACGCCCAGCGACGCCGAACGCCGCCTGCCGCTGCGTCTCTTCTGGGTCATCGACCGGCGCGGCGTCGCCGACCAGGTCGTCCGTCATGCGCGATATGTGGTGAAAGCGATCAACCGAGGGCGAGCCGGCTCGGTCGCAGCCGCCGTACGTGTACGCCTGGCCGACATGGCAGGCGACGAGCACGACGACGTAGTGCAGGTTCGACTCTGGCGCGGCGGACTCACCGGGGAGACGGTGGGAGACGAGCGCGCACCGTTTTCGCCCTGTACGCCCGCGATCGTCTGCACCACCGTCGATCAGATCGGCTCACGCATGCTCTTCCGTGGCTACGGGGTGTCCAACGGCTCGCGGCCGGTCGAGGCCGCGCTGGCAGCCACCGACAGCCTGGTGGTGCTCGACGAGGCGCACCTGTCGGCGCCCTTCCTGGAAACGGCTACCGCGATCGGTCGAGCGCAGCGATCCGCCGAGGAGCAGTGTGTCTGCCCGCTTCACCTTGTGCAGATCTCGGCAACGCTCGACGACCCTCCCGAGGACACGTTTACGCTCACCGAGCAGGAGCTCTCGGAGCCGGCGCTGGCACGTCGCTTCAACGCGAGCAAGCCAATCGAGCTGAAGACCGGCAGGGATCAGGTGCGCACCTGCCTGGTGGAGGCGCGCAGACTGGCCAAACAGGGAGCGCGGGCGGTGGCGGTGGTGGTCAATACGGTGGGTGCGGCTCGCTCGATCCATACGGCTCTGCGCAACGACGGCGAGGCTCTGCTGCTGATCGGACCGGTGCGTCCGCTCGATCGTCAGACGCTGCTCGAGCAGCTTGAAAAGCGTGCTGCCCGCCAGCGGCGCGCGGAGCTCGAGCAACCGCTGTTCGTGGTGGGCACCCAGACAATCGAGGTTGGGCTGGACCTCGACTTCGACGCGTTGGTCACCGCCTGCGCGCCGCTCCCATCGCTCGCTCAGCGCTTCGGACGGCTGGACCGATCTGGAGAGATGGACGGCGCGGGACGAGGGGTGATCGTCGAGCCGCCCAATGAATGTCCCATCTACGGCGAGGCGACTAGGCAAACGTGGGAATGGCTGTGCACACTACCCGCCCAACCGCCACTCGTTTTCGGTCCGGCTGCAATCGACAAGCTGCGCCGCGAGTCCAGCCCTCCCGATCCGCCTGACCGGCCGCAGGCTCCGATCCTCGGCCCGTGGCACGTGGAGCGGCTGATGCACACCAGCGTCTCCCCATCGCCCGACCTGGATGTAGCCATCTTCCTGCACGGGAAGCTTGACGAAGCCGACGTGCAGATCTGCTGGCGGGCTGACCTCGATGTCGAGCATGGTGATCCCGACGTGGCCACTGAGCGAGCAGAGCGCATGCGGGCACGCCCACCCCATCCCGGCGAGCTGCTCTCTGTATCGCCGGGCGCAGCGCGCCGCTGGCTGCGCAGACAACAGTACGTCGATGACCTCCCAGACCTCGAATCCGCGGTCGAGCCGACGCCGGACGATCGGACGTGGGGACGGTGGGCGCTCAGGATCCGGCCGCCAGATGGAGACGGCGTTATGGAGGTGGAGGAGATCCAGGCCACCGAGCTGCGTCCGGGCGACATCATCGCCGTCCCGTCACGGTACGGTGGCTGCGACGAGTTCGGCTGGTCACCCGAAGCGCGCAAGGCAGTCACCGATCTCGGCAACCTCGCCTCAAGGCGCCCGCGCATCCTGCTTCCGGGCGCGATCGGCCTTGCGCGACACCTCGGCGTGCCCGAAGATCTCCGTCTCGCAACGCGCGAGATCATCGAGCGAGTGGATGGCGAACAGCTGAGTGAGATCGAGGCGTACGACGAGTTGCTGCCACTTCTCATCACGTGGCTGGGGGACGGCGGCGGCTTCGCCACCGAAAGTTCGCTGGCGGAGACGGCAGCCGAGCTGAAGGCGCATATTGAAAAGGCAAGCGACTCGGCCGCTGCTCGCCGCAGGCGCGCGCTGCCAATCGGCGCGCCGGTTAATGGCAGGAGGCGCTCTGGCGACCTGCTCATCGTGCCTCCCATCTCGGCCGCGACTCGTCGATCCGGCAAGCCGGTGCTGTATGAGACCCACGTCAGCGAGGTTGCCAAACGCGCGCAGCGCTTCACGCGACAGCTCGGGCTCTCCCGCGAGCTAGCCGCCACCATCGATCTGGCTGCCCGCAACCACGATGCGGGCAAGCTCGATCCGCGCTTTCAGGCGTGGCTCAACGATGGTGCGCCACTGAACGGAGGCTCACCGCTCGCCAAGTCTGGGTTCGATCCCCGTGAGCGACGCTCGCGCGAAGCGCAGGAGATTGCGCGATGGCCAAAGGGCAAGCGCCACGAGTCGCTCTCAGCACTACTGCTCGCCGAGGTCGAACAATGGCCCCAAGACGTCCTCCCCGAGTTGCTGGTCCATCTCGTGCACACCCACCACGGCGATGGGCGGCCGTTCCGCATAGCCTCTGAGGACCAGGACCCTGGCGAAAAGGTTGTCGCTCCGATCGCGATCGAGCCCCACGGTGAACGCCGCATCGAGAAGACGGTCGAGTCCGACTCGGAGATCCCCTGGCCGGAGCATGTCGAACGCTACATCGCTTTGAACCGCCGCTACGGCTTGTGGGGGCTCGCCGCACTCGAGACGATCCTCGTGCTTGCCGACCGCGGCGTCTCCGCCGAGGAGGGACGGTGAGCGGCATCATGCTGAGCGGGTTGTGCGCCGAGAGCCCGATGGCGTTCCTCGCGGCGCTCGGCGCGCTGGCGCTTGCCTCCGACGGGCACGACAAGCAGGTCACTCTCTCCTGGCGAGCAGGGCCCGACGGCTCGTTGCGGCCCCTGCTGCACAGCTCGCAATTGGACACGCGAGAGCGCATGGTTGAGGCGGTCATCGCGGGCCACGAAACGCGGGACTTGGAGAGAGAGTTGGGGTGGGAGAAAGACCTCATGCGGGTCTCCCGCGAGGAGCTCAGAAAGCTGCTGCGCGATCGACTGGATGCCAAGTCAGACAGTGGCGATGCCCGCGCCGCGTGGATGCTTGCGGCCTGCCTCTGCGAGCTGCCGCTTCGCCGCCTGCAACAGGCTTCCGCCAGCGCCGTGTCATATACCCCGTTCCGCCTCATCCCCCGTGTCGGGCGAGCACGGTTTTTGGAGGCCGCGCGGCGCGAGTGCGAAGCGGGGGTCGAGCATCTGCACGGCTGCCTGTTCGAGCCTTGGCAATACCAGCGAGGAACGCAGTCGCTGCGATGGGATCCCGGCGCTGCGGTGCCGGCGCGCGCGCTGATGGCACAGGCGCCGACGCACGTCGGTCCGAGCGGAGTGCCGGGCGCCGTGCTGTTGGCAGTCAGGGGACTCGCGTTCTTTCAGCTCATCACCACCCGGGTCGGGCGCACCGAGCGCGCCGCACCTCCCGGGATCTCGAAACAGCGAGAGTTTGTGTGGCCGATATGGAGCGACCCGCTCAGCGAGCGTGGCACGAGAATGATGCTGTCGATGCCCTGGCCGATGGCGCTCGTCGAAGCGCGCAACCAAGAGCTCAAAGAAACCGCCCACGATGCCAGGGGCGCCGCGCGGAGAAAGATTGGGGAAAAGTTCGCCCGTCGCCAGTTGCGCGCCCATGGAGTGATCGCCTGTTACGCAGCCCCCCGCGTGCGTCGTGGCGATGACGACGAAGCGTTCGGTTGGGGGCAGGCGATTCCCATTTGATGCCGCTGGTCTCACTGGGCGAGCCGCTCGATGGCTACTGCCCGAGCGCACGCTCGCTCGGGCCGAAGAGGCGGTCCATCAGGTACTCGATCAAGCCGGTCAACAAGAAGCACGACATCTCTAAATCGTCCAAGTCAATCCATCCTGTGCATGTGGGAGCATGACGGCGCTCACCGTCCCTTGACAACGCGATAGCCGCACACTCGCCGTGGCCGACCGGACGAGCTGTTTGATGCGACACCTCTCGCGCATGCCCTGAATGTCCCTGCAAATGCGCGCCATCAATAGCGGGCCCTCACTGGGGTGACAACATCCCGGCCTCGTTGAAGCTCGGCGTTGTGGCTTGGTTTTGAGCGGTCGAGCTCGACTCACCGGGACGACGACATCCCGGCCTCGTTGAAGTCATCCGATCGCCGCGGCGCAGTCGAGTAGGTCGGTCAGCTCACCGGGGGTATAACATCCCGGCTACGTTGAAGCCTGATCCTGCTCCCCGGCGCGGACCTCGCCCGCACACTTCACCGGGGTGACTACGCCCCCGGCCTCGTTGAAGCATCCGTGCCGTTGGCAGTTGCAACAGCTGCGCGACCCTCACCGGGGTGACGTCATCCCGGCTCCGTTGAAGCGACGCTTGGGCGGCAACGTTCGGTGAAACGGTCACTTTCACCGGGGGTGACAACCCCCGGCCTCGTTGAAGCTACTGCTTCCTCGATGAGATTCAGGTCTTTGACGGCCTCACCGGGATGACGACATCCCGGCCTCGTTGAAGCAGCAGATCTCCCGGTTGATAGCCGGCCGCTGCGACACCCACCGGGGTGATAACACCCCGGCCTCGTTGAAGCCCGCGTTGATACGTTGTCGTGATACGGTAAGTGCGTCACCGAGGTGGCGACACCCCGACTCCGTTGAAGCAGCACGTACAGGCAGAACGTCCACGCGCCGTTGGCGAGCCCACCGGGGTGACAACATCCCGGCCCCGTTGAAGCACGTGCTCGCAAATCACGAACAGCGCCGCTGCGGCTTCCTGCTGCACCACGAGATCCTGCTGCTCGCCCGCCCCACCGGGGTGACACACCCCGGCCTCGTTGAAGCCGCAGCCGGGTGGTGTGTACTCAAGCGCGAGGCGCGCTCACCGGGATATGACATCACCCCACCCTTCACTCCACCCGCAGCACCGCCTTGCCGGCGACCCGCCGCTCCATGAGCGCGTCGATCGCTTCGGCCGCCTGCTGCCAGGGCAGTTCGAGGTCGATCGAGCAGTCCAGCCGGCCGGCGGCCACGAGCGCGGCCAGCCGGCCGAGATCGCGCGCACCGGAGCGGCTGTGGGCGAGCTCGGCGAACAGCAGCAGCCCGTACAGCCGCGCGCCGGGCGCCCGGCCGAAGAGGGCGCGGGTGGGGAAGGTGGTGGGCTCCTGCGGGTCGCTGGCGGCGAACGAGACCACCGTGCCGCCGGGCGCCACGCGCTGTAGCGCCGCGCCGAGCGTGGCGCCGCCGACGGCCTCCACGATCGCGTCCCATTCCGCGCCCGCGTCCTGGCCGGCGCCCGCCCCGGGCGGCTCCAGCGTGTGGATCACCTCGTCGGCGCCCAGCTCGCGCAAACCGCGTGCCCGTTCCTCGCTGGACGACACGGCGGTGACGTGCGCGCCGGCGTGCTCTGCCAACTGCACCGCAAACCGTCCCACGCCGCCGCTGGCGCCGGTTATCAGCACTCGGCGGCCCAGCACCGCGCCGGCGATGTCGAGCGCCTTCAGCGCCGTGAGGCCCGCCACCGGCAGCGTGGCGGCCTGCGCGTCGGTGACCGCGTCGGGCAGCGCGCACAGCGTGTCGGTGGGCACCGCCGCCAGCTGTGCCCACGCACCGGGCGCCACCAAGCCCACCACACGCGCTCCCTGCGGCGGTCCGGAGCCGTCGACGGCGGGCGCCTCCACCACACCCGCCACATCCCAGCCGGTGAGCTGACCGTCCTGCATGTCCACCAGGCGCAGGGACTCGCCGCGGTTGAGCGAGAAGGCGCGCACGCGCACCAGTGCCTCATATGGCAGCGGCTGCGGGTCGGGCACCTCGCGCAGCTTCACGTTCCCGGGAGCGCCGGGAGCTGCGGTGAGGGCCAGCATCGGCCGATCCTAGCGGCACCCACCGCCCCGCCGGGGCGCTGCGCCGAGCGGCTGAGTCAGCTCTGTAGCGCGGCCGCCGAGGAGCGGCAGCCGGGCGCCGGGTAGCGCTCCATCAGCTCCTGCACCTCGCCCTTGACGCGCGCAAGCTGTTCACGTTCGCCCCCGCGCACGGCATCCACCACCTCGTCCATCCAGCGCGCGATCTCCTCCATGTGCTCGGTGCCGAGGCCGCGAGTGGTGGCCGCCGGGGTTCCGATCCGGACCCCCGACGGGTCGAACGGCTTGCGCGGGTCGAACGGGATGGCGTTGGCGTTGGTGACGATCCCGGCCTCGCTCAGTGCACTGGAGGCTTCCTTGCCGCTGACGCCCTTGGAGGTGACGTCGATCAGGATCAAATGGTTGTCGGTGCCGCCGGAGATCAGCGTGAAGCCGCGCTCCAGCAGCGCGGCGGCAAGCGCTTTGGCGTTGGCCACCACGTTGTGGGCATATTCGCCGAACGCCGGCGTGGCCGCTTCGCCGAGCGCCACCGCGATCGCCGCCGTCTGCTGTTGGTGGGGCCCACCCTGCAGACCTGGGAACACGGCTTTGTCGAGCGCTTTGGCGTGCTGCTCGCGGCACATCAACATCGCTCCCCGTGGGCCGCGCAGCGTCTTGTGGGTGGTGGTCATCACCACGTCGGCGTGCGGCACCGGCGAAGGGTGCGCGCCGCCGGCGATCAAACCCGCGAGGTGCGACACGTCGGCGACCATCAACGCATCCACTTCTTTGGCGATCGCGGCAAACGCCTCGAAGTCGATCGTGCGGGGCACCGCCGTGCCGCCGCAGAACAGCAGCTTGGGACGGTGCTCCAGCGCCAGCTCGCGCACCTCGTCCATGTCGACGCGACCGGTGTCCTCGCGCACCCCGTAATGCACCGCGTTGAACCAGATTCCCGTCGCCGACACCCCCCAGCCGTGCGTGAGATGCCCGCCCGCCGGCAGCCCCAGCCCCATCACGGTCTCACCCGGCTTGGCAAACGCGAGGAAGATCGCGAGGTTGGCGGGCGAGCCCGAGTAGGGCTGCACGTTGACGTGCTGGGCGCCGAACAGCTCCAGCGCCCGCGCCTGCGCGAGGCGCTCGATCTCGTCGATCACCTCGTTGCCCTCGTAATAGCGCTTGCCCGGGTAGCCCTCGGAGTACTTGTTCACCAGCACCGTGCCGTTGGCCTCCAGCACCGCCGGCGAGCAGTAGTTCTCGGAGGGGATCAAACACAGCGATTCGGCCTGGCGCTGCTCCTCGCGGACCAGCAGACGGGCGAGCTCGGGGTCGTGCTCGTCGAGGGCGGGGAGCATCGCGTCCATTCTATCCGGCCAGCGGCGCCACATACCGCAGGAACGCGTCGGTGGAGAGCGGCTGCCCCGTGGCCCGCTCCACCAGCGCCAGCGTGTCGAGGCGCCGCCCGTAACGGTGCACCCGCTCCCCCAGCCACTCCTGGATCGGCGCCACCTCGCCACGGCGCAGATCCTCCTCGCGCGGGCCGAGGTCGGCCTCCATCGCCTCCCACAGCTGCGCCGCGATCAGACAGCCCAGCGCGTAGCTGGGGAAGTAGCCGAAGCTGCCCGCCCCCCAGTGGATGTCCTGCAAACAGCCCTCCGCGTCGGAGCGCACCTCCACGCCCAGCAGGCGGCGCATCCCCTCGCGCCAGGCGGCGGGCAGGCCGCCCACCGCGAGCGTGCCGTCGATCAGCGCCAGCTCCAGTTCGAAGCGAAGGATTATGTGGAGGGGATAGGTGAGCGGGTCGGCCGACACGCGGATCGGCGAGGGCGCCACACCCACCAGCGTGGCGTGCAGGTCGGTGGGCGCGACCGCGAAGCCGGCTGCGCCCAGCTCCGCCGCCAGCACCTCGGCAAACGCGGGGTGGCGCGCCACGTGGTTCTCCCACAGCTTGCTTTGCGACTCGTGGATCGACATCGACGTGCCGTGCCCGAGGTTGGTGCGCTCCAACCGCGGGTCGATCTGGCGCTCGTAGAGGGCATGGCCGTACTCGTGCAGCGAGCTCAGCAGCGACTCCACGTCGCCATCGGTGTAACGCGTCGTCACGCGGGTGTCGCGACGCCCCATCCACGCCGTGAACGGGTGCGCCGACACGTCCACCCGCCAGCTGTCCCCGTCAACGCCCACGCGTCGCAGCACCGCGGCCACCGCCTCGCGCTGGGCCGCGGTTGGCACCGCCAGCGGCCGCCGCGGCGAGCGGGCCTGCGCCTCGGGTATCAGCGGCGGCAGCGACTGCGCCAGCGAGCCGAACAGGCTCCGCAGCCGATCGGTGCTCAGCCCGAAGTCGTAGTCGCCGAGCAGCGCCTGGTAGGCACCCCCCTCCCCCTCCTCCTCCCCCAAACACTCGCCGTAGGCGCGCGCCAGCTGCACGTTGCGTTCCAGCGCCGGCGCGAATGCGGCGAAGTCGTCGTTGGCCCGCGCCGCCTGCCAGCGCTCCTGGCCGTCGGCCTGGGCGCGGGAGCGCTCGGCGGCCAGCTCCGGCGGGATGCGACGGGCCCGCTCCCAGTCGCGCCGCGCGATCCTCACCAGATCGCGGTCGCGCTCGTCGAGGCTGTCCACCCCCTCCAGCTCATCCAGCCAGCCCCCGATCTCATCGGCGGTGGCGCGCTCGTGGGTCAGGCGCGCCAGCGTGCCCAGCTGCTGGGCCCGGCCCGCGCCGCCCTCGCTCGGCATCATCACCAGCTGATCCCAGCTGGCCAGCATCTCCAGGGCGGACAGGTCAGCCAGCTCGGCGACGCGATCGTGGAGCTTCTCTAGCGCTTGCACGTCGCCGGCATCGGGCACGGGACAACGGTAGCGACTGGGCTGCCGCCGTCCCGTGCTTGCAACTCGCCTGAGACCTCGCGCTTGCGAGTGACGGATCACAAAGGTCCTCGCCCGACGAACCTCCGAGCCTTGGCATCAGAATGCCGCAGAGCTAGGTCCAGCACCCATTCCATTTTTCTGCGTACGTGAGTTCGCCGTAGGGGCCGACATTGGCCTGCCAGCCGGTGCCCTGGCATCTTGCCTCACCATCGCCGCGCCCGTAGCAGGCCCACTGGGTTTTGCCTTCGACGTTTTCGTATGGCCCCGTGCATTCTTCGATATATGGGTTCGACCAGCCCGCCACTTTGGCCCAGTGAAGCGACCATTCCTCGGCCCCAAACTTGGTCAGCGCGGATGCCAGCGGGACCCCAACCGTCAGTAGCAGGGCGAATACGCTCAACAGCGCGATACCGGCCCGAACACTCCGGGTTTTTCCCATTGTAGATCTCCTTCCTTGAATGCGAATCTTAGAATATGCTTCGGTATAGTCGGTTCTTTCGATCGGATCGCAGAGTAGCACCTCGCTTCAAAAGCGGCAACCTCTCGTTGGTGCGTCAGCCGACGACCGTCGCCTGACACAGGCGCCGAGTACCGCCAATCCACCCGGCGATCGTCAACCGAAGTACAGCGCGCGCAGCCGCGGCCACAGCGAAGGTTCCTCATCGCCCGCCGCCCACAGCGCGATCCCGGCGAAACCGGCTGCCTCGGCCAGGCGCGCGCGGGCGCCGTCGGCGCGGGCGCTCTCATACCAAACCACGTGGCGACGTCCTTCCTCGGTGTAGGCGAAGGTGTTCTCCGCCGCGGGTGCGCTCCAGCGCGGCGACACGCCGTGCTGCGCGGCCAGCTGGGGGGCTTCATTTGAGGGGATGGAGGAGGCGGGGTCGCCCTGCCAGTCGTAGCCGTAGGCCGCGAGACCGAGCTCGACCTTCGCGGGAGGCATGGTCATGGCGGCGTACGCGACGACCCGGCGGGTCCACGCGTATGGGGCGACGGCGCCGGCGGGGCCTTCGGGGGCGTGCTCGTCGTAGGCCATCACCTGCACGCGGTCGGCAACACTCGCCAGCGCCCGGTAGTCGTACACCCAGGTGGCCAGCCGCCCGCGCCAGTAGGTGTGCGTGTCGCCCGTGCGCGGCATCACCGTCACCGCGCAGCTGCGACCGGCCGCGTGCAGGGCCGCGCACGCTTCGGCGACGAGCGTGGGGAAGCGCGCCGCGGCTTCGTCGGCCAGCGCCGCGTCGTGGTGGGAATCGACGGCGAAGTTCTCGAAGTCGAGGTCCAGCCCGTCGTAGTTGCGGCTGCGGGCGATCCCCACCAGCGCGTCCACCATCGCCGCCCGCTGCCCGGGGCGGGCGAGCAGGCGATCGAATTCGCGCATGCCGTCATCCTCGGTAACCGTCGGGACGACGCGGATGTGGTGGGCTCGCAGCGCTTCGATCACCGACGCTTCGCCGGCGCCGGGATCGTCTTCGACCCGCGCGGCACCCGCGATCGCATACCAGAACGGGCTGGCGGTGCCCACCAGCGAGGCGTTGGCGAGCGTCGACCGCAGCGCGGCCGACATGTTCCAGTAGGGCAGCCACACCGACACCGCGCGTGCTGGGCCGGCGGGGTGGACGGAAGCTGCGCCCGATGAGGCCGCGGTGCCGGTGGGATCGGCCCGAGCCGCGGCCGGTGAGGTGCGGGAGGCCACGTGGTCGGCGGGACCAGCACCCGATGAGGCGCCGGCGGCGGCGTGGACCGGGTGCACCGCATCGACGGTCCTCACCGGATGCCGACCGGCTACCGCGCCGCAGCCGGCTGCCCACAACGCTGCCGCAACGATGAGCGGGGGGATGGTTCTGCTGGCGATCGCAGCCCACGCTACAACAGGCGCCGCTGCGGCTGCGTCCCTGCCGACACCCAACGGCTATCGCGGCCGCGGTACGACGTCGATCGTCACGTTGAACGGACCACGCCATGCACCCGCCACGTAGCGGCGGCGGGCGACCACGTGCAGCCTGCGATACCACGAGGCGTGACCGTCGCGCCCGAGCTGGCCGTGCACGAGGTCGTAGGCGACGATCGTGGCCTGGTAGCCATACCCGAGCCCATCGATCAGCAGGCCGAAGGCGGTTGCGCGGTGTGCGCCCCAGTCGTGCCAGCGCGCCTGTGCGATCCCCTCGGTGCTGCCGAGGCCGCCACCGGTTTCGCACCTGCTCGGCGCATACCGCCACGACCTGCGGTTCTGATACCGGAGTTTCCGGTCGTCGCAGCCGATCACGGGGTAGAGAGCGGCCGCGGCGCGGCTCGCAACGCCGGCGGTTGGCTGAGGCGGCGCTTTGCCGGTTGAGCCGCCGGCGGGTCCCGCAGAGGAGCCGGGGCTCGGCGCCGAGCCCGGTGCCGAGCCGGAGTCTGAAGTTGAGCCCGAGCCGGACGTCGAGCCGGAGCCGATGGTTTCCTGGATCGTGATGGTTTGATGCGTGCTCGCGCGATACCCGAGCACGTCGGCGTCGCTGAAGGTGACAGTGTACGTGCCGGGCTTGGCATACGTGTGGGTGGCGTTGCCACCTGCCACGCTCGTACCGTCACCGAATTCGAACATCGGCGACCAAGTGCCGGCGGCGGCAGCCGAGAACTTCACCGGCGCGCCGACCTGGCCCGCGGTGGGCACCTGGAGGCCGGTTGCCGTGGGCGGGCCGCCGGTGTCGAAGCCCGACGCCTGCACCGTGTAGGAAGCGGGTTCGCCGCATTCCGTTTTGCGTGGGCGGATGCAGTTTTCGCCCGCCTCGCTCGTCCACAACGCGGTTGCGTCGCCCTCGGCGGCGGTCGCTTCGCCCTCTGCGTCCAGCACCACCACCGGGTCGAACGCGCCCTCACCGGCTTCGGAGAGGCTCACCGGCCGCTCCCATTCGCCGCCCGCCGGGCGGTAGTCGGCCTGGATGACTTCTTCGGAGCCGCTCCCACGCTGCCACACGACGGCCGCGTTGCCCTGCTGATCGAACGCCACCGCCCCGGGAGCCGCATTTGCCCCGTCTTCGGAAAGGGCATCAGGTTCGCTCCAGCCACCACCGGCGGGCCGGCTGGCCACCTCCACCCGGTCGTAGCCGCCTGGCTTGTCGGTGTTGCCATCCCACGCCACCAGCGCGTCGCCCCCGCCGTCGAGCGCCAGGCGCGGAAACTGAACCTCTTCGCCTTCGCTCGAGATCGCCACCGGCTCCCCCCACGCGCTGCCTGCGGGCCGGTAGGCCCCTCGCAACGCGGCGCCATCGCCATTGTCGGTCCACACGACCAGCGTGTCGCCGTGCGCGTCGAGCGCGATCTGCGGGTCGCCGCCTTCTTCGCCGGCGGCGAGCCCCGTCGGGGCTTCCCAATCGCCGCCCGCCGGACGGTAGGCGGTGCGAGGCAGCAGGCGGCCGTCCACGTCCACCATCCACACCGCTGTCGCGTCGCCCTCGGAATCGGCCGCCGCCTGCGGCGTGAGCGCTTCGGCGCCGGGTTCGGACACGTCCACGGGCGCCTGCCACCGGTCGCCCGCGGGGCGGTAGGCACTCCGGATGATTTCCTGCTGCTTCCAAACGGCTGTGACGTCGCCGTGCGAGTCGGCGGCGACCCAAGGTTCGTCGTCGCTGGCGGTCACCGCCGGCTCGGAGATGTCTTCGAGCGCCCGCCAAGCTTCGCCGGCCGGACGGTAGGCGGCTTGGATCACCGTTTCGTCGGTGCCCGTCGAGCGTTCCCACACAACTATGACGTCTCCCGCACCGTCCACCGCGACGCGTGGTTGGCCGGCGTCGTGTTCGCCGGCTATCAAAACGGTTTCGCCGGCTTCTTCGGAGATATCCACCGGCTTCTGCCAAGCTTCGCCGGCGGGACGGTAGGCGCTCATCACCACCGTGTGCTCGCCGCTCCATGCGCTCCACACGGCGGTGGCGTCGCCCCGCGCGTCCAGCACCACGTGGACCGCGGTGGGCGCTTGCCCCGATTCGGAGACGTCCACCGGCGCCAGCCACGTGGCGCGTGCCGCCGGCACGATGGCGAGCAGGGGTGTGACGGCCAGCAGCAACGGAATAGCCAGTCTCGCCGGCAATGCTTTTGGCCCGCTCACGCCACCACCGTAAGTTGCTTACTCAGCATTGTCAATACCTGCGAACCCTCCTCATCCACCGCGACGAGGTCCTCGATGCGCACGCCGAAGCGCTCGGGGAGGTAGACGCCGGGCTCGACCGTGACGACGGTGCCGGCGCGCAGCGGCTGCTCGCCGGCGGTGCGCGAGAGGCGGGGAGCCTCGTGGACCTCCATGCCGACGCCGTGGCCGAGGCCGTGGCCGAAGCGCTCGCCGTGGCCGGCCTGCTCGATCGCCTCGCGCGCGACCGCGTCGATCTCTTTGCCGTTCAGTCCCGCGCGCACCGCGGCAAGACCGGCCAGCTGGGCACGTAGCACCAGCTCGTACACGTCCCGCGCGCCGTCGGGGAGATGCTCGCCCGTGGCGTAGGTGCGGGTGCAGTCGGAGCAGTAGCCGTCCAGCAGCGCGCCCCAGTCGATCGTCACCAGCGTGTCGCGCGGGATCGGCTGATCGCGCGGCTCGGCGTGCGGCAGCGCGCCGTGCGGGCCGGCGGCGACGATCGTGGGGAAGCTGGGGCCGGTGGCGCCGAGACGGCGCATCCGCAGCTCCAGATCGATCGCCAGCTCGCGCTCGCTGCGGCCCACCAGGCCGTTTTCGAGCACTTCGCGCAGGGCCGCGTCGGCCAGCTGGCAGGCGGCGCGGATCGCCGCCAGCTCGGCCGGCGACTTCACTTCGCGCAGCTCCTCCACCAAACCGCCGCACGGCACCAGCTCCCACCGCTCGCCCAGCAGCTCGCGCAGCCGGGCGTGGCGCTTGAAGCTCATCGCGCCCTCTTCGAAGCCGACGCGGCCGCCGCCGGGAAACAGCTCGGCGAGGTTCGTGCGCGGCGGCTCGACCTCCTTCCGCGGCGGCTCGACCTCCTTCCCCTCTCCCTCCCCCTTCTCCTTCTCCTGCCCGCCGTCCACGGCCCCGCCCGGCGACAGCTCGTTGGCGAGCGCCTCCGCGAGGTCGATCTTGAAGATCAGCCGCTCATACAACTCCGGCACCTGCGCGGCCGACTGCGTTTCGTAGCGAAAGTCGGTGAGGAACAGGCTGGGGAGCGCGGGGTCGCCGCCCAGCTCGCCGCCGGTGTGGGCTGCGATCAGCGCGAGGCCGTTGGTACCGGTGAAACCCGTTATGTAGCGCAGGTTGGTCGGGTCGGTGACGACCAGCAGCTGCGGCGCCCGGTCGTGCTCGCGCAGCAGCGCCGCCAACGCGGCGACGCGCTCGACCTCGGGTCGTGCGCCCGCGGTCATGCGGCGAACCTCCGCCCCAGGGCGTGGCTGGCGCTCTCGCCGGGACTCTCGCCTGGACTCTCGCCGGGACTCACGCCGCGGCTCCGTCGAGCGCCTCGCGCAGGCGCTCCAGCCCGACGCGGTACCCGTCCAGGCCCTGCCCGCACACGGAGGCCACGCACAGGTCCTCGATCACCGACAGCCGCCGCCACGGCTCGCGCGCCTTCACGTCGGAGAGGTGCACCTCCACGGCCGGCAGCGCGGCGATCTCCAGGGCGTCGTGGATCGCCCACGCGTAATGCGACCAGGCGCCGGGGTTGATCACGATCCCGTCGGCGTCGTCGCGCAGCAGATGCAGGCGCTCCACCAGCTCGCGCTCGGAGTTGGTTTGGAAGAAGCGAGCGCGCAACCCCAGCTCGGCGGCGAAGGCGTCGATGCGCTGCTCGAGCTCCGACAGCGTCAGCGTGCCGTACAGCGCCGGGTCGCGCTTGCCCAGCATGTCGAGGTTGACCCCGTGCATCACCTCGATCCGGTAGGAGGCGTCGCTCATCGGTTGCCGCCGGCGTGGTTCATCGGTTGCAGCCTACCCTCCAGGGCCGCTTGTGCATTTTGTTGCGATGAGTGGGGGTTGATGGTGATTAACTTTTCGCATGCCAACCAATTTGGTTGGGGGCGCAAAAGAGAACATCACACGCCCAGCTCCGCCACCGCCGCGCGCAGCTCGCGCTCGTCCACCTCGCAGCCGACGCGCACCTCCCCCGGCGCGTCGAGCAGCACGAACGGGACGCGCGCACCGAGGCGCTTCTTGTCGCGGCCCAGCGCCGCCAGCAGGGCGTCCATCCCCGCCGCGCCGGCGTCGATCCGGGCCACGCCGGCGCCGATCCGGGCCACGCCGGCGTCTACGCCCGCCGCGCTGGGGTCGAGCTCGAGCGTCACCGGCAGATCGCGGGCGCGCAGCAGCTCGCGCACCTGCTCGCGCAGCGCCGTCTGCCCGGAGAGGCGCAGCGCCGCGAGCAGGCCGAGCCCGACGGCCTCGCCGTGGAGGTAGCGGCCGTATCCGGTGGCGGTCTCGATCGCGTGGCCGACGGTGTGCCCGAGGTTGAGCACCTGGCGGCGCCCGCCGTCGCGCTCGTCTTCGGCGACCACCGCCAGCTTGACGCGCGCGCATTCGAGGATCGTGCGCTCGCCGGGAACCGCGCCCGGCGCTTCGGCGGCGACCCGCTCCCACAGCTCGCCGCCGGCAATCAGCGCGGTCTTCAGCACCTCCACCCAGCCGGCGGCCAGCTCGGCGGGGGGCAGCGTGCGCAGCGTGTCGGGGTCGACCAGCACCGCCGCCGGCTGGTGGTAGGCGCCCACGTAGTTCTTCGCCTCGGGGAGGTCCACGCCGGTCTTGCCGCCGTAGGCGGAGTCGACCTGCGCGACCAGCGTGGTGGGCACCTGGACGACCGGAACGCCGCGCTGGTAGGTCGCCGCGCAGAACCCGGCGAGGTCGCCGACGACGCCGCCGCCGAGCGCGACCACGTGGCCAGCGCGGGTGACGCCCGCTTGCGCCATCGCCGTCCACACCCGTTCGGCGGAGGCGAGCGTCTTGTGCGACTCGCCCGGCTCCAGCGTCGTGCGGGCAGGCGGCGCGCCGGCGTCGAGCACCTCCAGAGCAGCGCCGTACAGATCGGCCACGGTGGTGTCGGTGACGAGATAGGGCCGCGAGCTGCCGGTGTCGAGCGGCCAGAGCGCCGCGAGCGGACCGCCGGCGGCGGTCGCGCCGGACGTACCCCCGGCTGCGGCCGTACCCAGCAGCCCGCCGCCGATGAACACCGGGTATTCCCCCGAGGCCGTTTCGGCCCACAGCAGCCGCGCGTCGGCCACCTGCTCGTACAGCGGGCGCCGTTGCGCGTACAGTGCCTCGAAGGCGTCGCGGTCGCGCGCCAGCGGGCGCTCGGCGCCGTCGTCGCGGCGTACGCGATCCCAGGCGATGTCCGGCGCGACCTCGATCAGCGCGGTCGTGTGGTGTGCAAGGGCCGCGCGTATGCGCGCCGAGAGCACGCTGCCGCCCCCCAGCGCGATCACATCGCGGGCGTGGGCACGCTCCAGCGCGTCGCACACGACCTCCTCCTCGGTCGCGCGAAACGCCTGCTCGCCGTGAAGCTCGAACTGGTGCGCCACCGAGTGCCCGAAGCGCTCCTGAAGCAGCGCGTCGCCGTCGATCGGGGCGCGGCCGCGACGCTCCGCCAGACGGGCGGCGAGCGTCGACTTGCCTGCGCCCATGAAGCCGATCAGGACGAGCGCCACGTCACTCGCCCCGCCAGCTCCCCCCGCCGGCCGCGGACCGGCGCTCGCAACATCTTCCAAATTGCACAGTGCGTATAACCATAGTTACACGGAACTCGAAAACTGAATATCAACGCACACACGCCTGCGCCCGCCGGGTGCTCAACGGCGCCAATCGATCCGCTCCTCGTAGGCGCGCACGGCGGCACGGACGTCGTCGATGTGGTCGCCGCCGAACTGACGCCGGTAGGCGTCGGCGAGGATCAACGCGATCATTGCCTCGCCGACGACGCCGGCGGCGGGAACGGTGCAGGAGTCGGTGCGCTCGCGCAGCGCTTCGGCCGGCTGGTGGGTGGCGATGTCGACCGAGCGCAGCGGCTTGGTGAGCGTGGGCAGCGGCTTCATGGCGCCGCGGACGATCAGCGGCTCGCCGGTGGTCATTCCCCCCTCGAGGCCGCCGGCGCGGTTGGTTTCGCGGAAGTAGCCGTGCTCCTCGGAGTAGAAGATCTCGTCGTGCGCACGGGAGCCGGGCAGGCCGGCGATGTCGAAGCCGTCGCCGATCGAGACGCCCTTGAGCGCCTGGATCGAGAGGATCGCGAGCGCCAGGCGGCCGTCGAGGCGCTCCTCCCAGGAGACGTGCGAGCCGAGACCGGGGGTGAGGCCAAACGCGATCACCTCGAACACGCCGCCGAGCGACTCGTTGGCCTTGCGCAGCGTGTCGATCTCGGCCACCATCGCGCGCGTGGCGTCGTCGTGGAGGCAGCGCACCGGCGACTCGTCCACCGCCGCGAAGTCATCGAGCGCGAGCGCCCGCGTCGGCGCGGGGGCGTGCACCGAGGCGATCTGCACGACGTGCGAGCGGATCTCGACGCCGAGCGCGCGCAGGAACGCCTTGGCGAGCGCCCCGCCCGCCACGCGCGCCGCGGTCTCGCGCGCGGAGGCGCGCTCGAGGATGTTGCGCACGTCGCTCTGCTTGTACTTCCAGGTGCCCACCAGGTCGGCGTGGCCGGGGCGCGGCAGGTGCACCTCCGGCACCTCGGCGTCGACCGGCCAGGGGTTCATCCGCTCCTCCCAGTTGGCGTAGTCGCGGTTGGCGACCTGCAGCGCGACCGGGCCGCCGAGCGTGCGTCCGTGGCGCACGCCACCGGTGACGATGGCCGCGTCGCGCTCGATCTTCATCCGCCCGCCACGGCCGTGGCCGAGCTGGCGACGGGCCATGTCGGCGTCGATCTCCTCGGCGCGCAGCTGGAGCCCCGCAGGCAGTCCCTCCACGATCGCGGTGAGGCCGGGCCCGTGTGACTCGCCGGCGGTGGTGAGGCGCAAAATCATGCGCCCAGCATATGCGCTGGACCTACCGCCGGTGGTGGCGGCGATGGTGGTGATGGCGGCTGGAGGTGGTTGCCTTCACCGTTTCTTCGTGCCAGGAGATCTTTTCCAGCACCAGCTCATATGCCACCGACTGCCCCGTCGGTTCGACGTAGCTGAGTTCCTCGGCCTGCCCCGCCTGCAGGCTGATTTGTTCGCACTGGGTTTCGCTCGGCATGCACACGGCGGGGCCTTTGAGGATTGCTTCGCGCACCAACGTGAAGATCGCCTGCTTGTGGTCGCCGGAGAGCTTGGCGAACACGACCAGCGGGTTGTCGCGCGAAGGCAGCGCTTCGCCCTGCTTGACGTTTTCGTCGGGCACCAGCTGGGCGGGCTGCCCCGGGTCGGGAATCGGGCCGAACTTGACGCCGACGACGCTCACGAGCTTGTGCTCCACCTTCGGTTTCGGCTTCGGCTTGGTGGGTGAAGTCGGTTGCGAAGGCGTGGTGGAGGCGCCGCCGGAGGAGCTCGGGGATCCCGCGCCGGTGCTCGAGGAGCCGGAGCCGGAGCCCGCGCTCGTCGAGGAGGAGGAGGAGGAGGAGGAGGAGTTGGTGGCCGCGCTCTTGGGTTTGACCGTGGGCAGCGGCGCGAACGGGTCGTGCGTGCCCGGCTTGTGCTGGTAGCGCACGCCCACCGTCGTCTCGGCGACCGCCGCGTGGGGGTTGCCGGCGGATTGCGTCACCACCAGCTTGGGACCGGAGGAGGCGGGCGCGGGACTCGCGCCGGCCGCGACCGGCGTGCCGGCTTCGCCGCTGCCGCCGCCGTCGAGCACGACGTAGGCGATCGCGCCGAGCAGCAGCGCGCCGAGCACCACCAGGATTGGCAGCAGCCGGCGGTCGAGCAGGTCGGCCTTCAGTGAGCGCAGGATCTCGGTCATGGCGTGGGGGCCTTCACGACGGCGGGGGTGGTGGGAGGCGTGGAGGCGGATGAGCCCGAGCTCGCCGAGCCGCTGCCCGCCGAGCCGGGGCCGGCTGGGGTGGCGCCGCCCGTCAGACCCTGGCTGGCCGGCAGCACGTAGGCGCTGGCGGTGATCGTCGCGTTGAGCGCTTGCAGCCCGAGGTCCGCTTTTTCGCCGGTTTCGGTGGTGATGGTTACTCCCTGGATCGTCAGCAGCCGACCGTCGACATACAGGCCGCCGGTGGGGGTGCGCCGCGCAAAGCCCTGCACTTCGCCCAGCAGGTGGGCGAGTCCGGCGAAGCTGCCGTTGAACTGGAAGGTGAACGGCATCGGCGTGAAGCTGGCGGGGGCAGGGGCGGCGGCAGCAGCCGACGAGGAGGAGCTGGACGAGCCACCGGATCCGCCGGTGGTGATCGAGTTGAAGTCGACGCCGCGCATGTCGGAGGCCAACTGGAGCTCGTAGATCAACGACGGCACTTCCTGCGCGGGCGGGACCGCTTTGCCGAGGCTCACCACCGAGCTGTAGGCGGCGGCGTAGCGGCGCTGCGCGGTGCGTGCCGTGGCGGCCTGCGTCTGCGCGGTTTCGAGCTGGCTGCGGGCGCTCTGCACCGAGGACTCGGTTTCGCCCGCCTGCTTGCGCTCGGGCGAGACGACCAGCACCCAGCCGCCCGCCAGCACGACGAGCACGACGATCGCCATCAGCACGATCCGGTCGCGTGTGGTCATCGTGGTGCCCCCTTGACGCGGTTGGAGACCGTCTGGGCGTGGGGGCCGGCGGCGGGCTTCGCGGCGCCGCCGTCCGTGCTCACGCGCTTGGCGCCCCCGCCGGGGTGCGTGCCGGAGGCGGTCGACTCGATCGCTTCGGCGCTGGTCGCCGGTGGGCTGGGGAGCGGCTGATAGGCGATGTCGATCGAGAACACCGGGTCATTTTTCGGGCATGAGGCGGAGCTGCCACCGGCACCGCCGCCGCTCGCGCCGCCGCCCGAGGAGGACTTGGTGGAGCTTTGCAGAGTGACGTTGGTGACGCCGCTCATCAGCCTGAGGCGCACGAGCGTCTGCGCGACTGCAACCTGGTTGAACGCACACCCTTGCAGCGTCACGGTGGGTGTGGCGCCCGCGGCCGTGGCGGAGCTGACCGACGCAGACCCGGTGCTTGCGGACGCCGTCGAAGGTGACGAGGACGAAGCCGAGGAGGATTTGGACGCGGTGCTAGCAGCGCTGGCGCTTTCCGCGCCGACCGTCGCCTGCAGCGAACTGAGCGCCACGTCGGCGGGCAGCACGCGGCTCAGTTCGCCCATCGCACTGTCCCAGTCAAAGCGCGAGTTGATCAGGCCGGCAATCTCCTGCAGGCGCTGTTCCTGCATCTGGGTGAAGCTGGTGTAGGAGGTGAGCGCGGCGGCCTGCGACTGCACCCGCTGTGCGCGCGCTGTGAGCGCGGCCGCTTCGGCCTTGCGGCTTTCCGCCTGGTGTTTGGCGCTGCCATAGAGGAACACGAGGATCGCCGCGCCGGCCAGCAGCCCCAGCACCGCGAACGCGGCGCCCTGCGAGCGCCGCCCGACGGCCCCGCCCTTGCGCTGTTCGGCGGGAATCAGGTTGACGGCCCTCATCGGGGCGCCTCCTCGGTTGCGAGGCCGGTGGCGATCGCCAGACGGTGAGGGGAAATTGCGTGAGTGGCGTGCGGGTCGGCGTGCTCGGCAAAGCGCACCGCCTCGCGTTGCACCGCCAAGCCGAGGTCGGCTTCGAGCGCCTCGCAGAAGCCGGGCATCTCCAGCGCCGGTCCGCTGAGAACCACCTGGCGCACGTCGCCGCCACCATCCTGCGAGCGGTGGAAGTCGAGCGAATTGCGTACCTCCCCAACGATTTCGCGGATGCCGTTTTCGAGCACCATCCGCACCTCGGGGTCGACGCGCGGCACGGGCCCGGCGGACGCCGGCGGCCGCTCCGGTTCGGGCGGAAGGTCGAGATTGATCGTGGGCGCCTCCTCGTGCCCCTGCTCGGCGGCGTGCGGCGGCACCGCACTCGGATCCTGGGCGAGCGCCCACGTTTCGACCGCCTCGGGGTCGGGCAGCACGAGCGTGCTGGTGCCGGCCAGCGGCGCGTCGTACTCGACCGGCGCCGCCGCGGCGGGCTCGGCGGGAAGCTCGTGATGGGGCGCGGTGTCCTGGTGGGGCACGGCGCCTGGACGCGGCAGCTCGAACTCGGCGAGCAGCGCGCGCGCCGCGACCAGCGGGATGCCGCGGCGCTCGGCGATCTCGCCGGCCATCGCCTCCAGGCCGCCGCCGACGACGCGGGTGAAGCGGCAGACGGTGCCCTCGGCAATCGCCATGTTGGTGAGCCCACCGACATTGAGGTAGAGCACGCGCTCGGCCGGCTCCCCCCCTTCCAACCCCTCTGCGGCGACGGGCGTGGACGGCCGGTAGAGCGAGCGGATCAGCGCGAACGCGGAGAGGTCGATGCCCTCGGGGCGCAGGCCGGCGTGCTGCACGGCGCGCAACAGCCGCTCGACCATCTCACGCTGGGCAGCGACCACGATCACGCGCTGGCGTGGCCCGTTGGGCGTGTCGAAGACTCCCAGCGAGTGGTAGTCGAGCACGGCGCTCGCGAGCGGCATCGGCACCTGGTCCTCGGCCTGGAAGCGGACGGCCGCGTCAAGCTCCTTGCGGTCGGTGACCGGCGGCAGCTCGAGTATGCGCAGGACGGTGCGCTGGTTGGCGAGCCCGACGCGCACGCGCTTGGAGAGGCGCCCATCGCGGAACAGCTCGCGCAACGCGTTGCCGAGCTCCTGTTCGTCGAGCACGTCGCCTTCGCGCACGAGGTCGGGTGCCAGCGGGGCGCCCGCGGCACGCTCGATAGTGACGCCGCCGTTGACGCGCGCCTGCACCGCCGCCACATAGCCGGGCTGGATATCGAGGCCGACGACGTTGCTGCCGCCGCGCCCGCCGAACGGCAGGCCGAGGCCGCCAACGCTGAGGCTGGGGAGCGTGAGGGTGGGCTTCAGTGCGCTGAGAGAGGGCATTTATGGAAGGTGGGGCGTCGCCTGCGCCCGCCCGCGTCCGCCGAGGCGGCGCGCGACTGGACCTGGCGAGGGAGTCATCGACGTTTGCGAGCGATTGCTGAAGGGGCAATTTCTCCGTGGCGCAATCCGTCCATCAGTGCACGAAGCTGTGCAAGTACCAGTGCACCAGCGGCTGCCCGGCGAACACGGCGACGATCCCGCCGAGCGCAAGGAACGGCCCGAACGGAACCTTTGTCTTGCGCCCGGAGGCCGCACCCTTGCGCGCGAGGATCGCGGTGCCCACCAGCACGCCGGAAAGCAGCGCGATTAGCATCGCCGACGCCACGGCGGCGCCGAGGAAGAGACCCATGACGCCCGCCAGCTTGACGTCGCCCATCCCCATCCCGCCGGGGTAGGCGAGCGCTGCCGCGAGGAGAAAGCCGCCCGCCGCCGCCCCGGCGATCAGCCTCCCCGGCTCGCCGGCGGGATCGAGCGCCGTGCCGAGCGCCAGCGCCAGCAGCGCACCGGCGGCGGTGAGCTTGTTGGGGATGATCCGGTACTCGAGGTCGATCAGCGCGGCTGGTACCAGCACGAGGATCAGCGCCACCGACAGCGTGATCGAGGCGGCCCTGGTGTGGGCGAGCACGGCCGCGGCGCACAGCAGCGCGGTGGCGGCCTCAACCAACGGGTAGCGCGGGGAGATCGGCGCGGCGCAGGTACGGCAATGACCCCGCAGCGCCAACCACGAGAGGATCGGCACGTTGTCGTACGGCCTTACCGGCGCCCCGCACGAAGTGCAGCGCGAGCGCGGCTTGACGATCGACTCGCGTCTGGGAAGGCGGTAGGCGACGACGTTCAGGAACGAGCCGAAGACGGCGCCCATCACGCCGGCGAGGGTTGCCTCCATGGAGAGATAATCGGCTGCGAGGCGCTGGCCCTTAAGCGCTGCCAGAACCGCCGATTGCGGCGCCTACGTTCGGTCGGATTGCTGGGCATTGCACTCACCGTGAGGCGCTAACTCGAATTCCTTCGTTGGCCCAACGAAAGACGGGGGCGACAAAGTCGCCCCCGTCTCCACTCACGCGATGCCAGCCAACCTGCTGAGCATACGCGCGTTCTGTATGCGCTTTACTCGCTTACGAAGACCATTTTTTGTTCACGCAACCGCCGTGAGTAGTTTCGGCTTCTGCGTTGCACGTGCGTTCCAGTTCTCCATTTGCTTTCCTGATAATGGAGAACGAGGCTTTGTTGGTAGCTTCGGCCGTGACCGTGTATTCGTTGGTCCCGACAATTGTGGTTTCAAGCAGACAGGCTTCTTTGCCGCAGGTCGTATTGATCGACGGTTCGTATTTCTTCAATTCCGCGGCCGTCATTTCTTTGCCATATTCGCCGTTGTGGTCGGTCGCCCACGTTTCCGCGGTCGTCTCGGCGGTGGCGACAAGCGTCTTTGCACTGGCGTCCACGGCCTTGCTCTTCTGGCTCAGGAACGCCGGAATCGCAATTGCGGCCAGGATGCCGATGATGAGAATAACGACCAGCAATTCGATGAGTGTGAAACCACCCTCATCGCCGGTGCGCTGGCGCAGTCGATACAGCATTGAATCCTCCTAGGATCCGGTTATTGCGCCAGCCCGCGGTGCTCATCGCCCCAAATGGCGATGCGTCCCCCGTACGTCGATCTCGATCGGCCGCGGAGGTCACCGGCTTTGTCACGCGCTTTCGCGCTCTGCCCTGAGACCTCGGCCTGGCTCTTGTTGACCAGACCATCGGCCGTCTTTACCCACGCTTGAGCGTCGCAAGCGCGGTTGGACGCTTGGGCACGGTGCTACGAGCTTGCGTCCGCCGGCCCGTCGCCCGCCTTGCCGCCGTCGCCCTCCGCCCACGCCGCCTGGGCATCGACGCCGGCGTGCTTGACGCCGGTGCCCTCGCACCACGGGCAGGGGATCCGGCGCTGTTCGCCGCCGAGGTTGGAGATCACCTTGCCGGTGCCCCGGCAGGGAACGCACTCTGGCTCGCGCTTGGGCATCGGACCGCGAGAATAGCGTTATGTCGATGAGCGACGCCACGCAGACGCCCGCCGAACCCGCCGGGGTGCCCAACTGCCCGGCCCCCGCCGGGCAACTGCCGGCGCCCGCGGAGCAGCCGGGCGCACCGGCTGAGCGCGACGCCGCGCCGGCAGTGCCGGCGCACTGGAGCACACGGGTGAGCCGCTGGGCAGCGTGGGCGGCGCTCGCCGCGATCACTGCCGGCGCCGCCGCGCTGCGCCTCGCGCACCTGGGACAGGTGCCCGGCGATCCCTTCTACGACGGCGCAGTGCGCAGCATGGGGTTGTCATGGCACAACTTCTACTTCGGCGCCGTGGAGCCCTCGGGCGCGGTGGCGATCGACAAGCCGCCCGTCGACCTGTGGCTGCAGGTGGCGAGCGTCAAGCTGCTGGGCTTCGGCTCGGCGGCGCTGAAGACGCCCGAGGCGCTCGCCGGCACCCTCGCGGTGGTCCCTCTGTACATCGCGATCCGGCCGGTGTTCGGCGTGCGTGCCGGCCTCGCCGCGGCGCTCGCACTGGCGGTGATGCCGATCGAGGTGATCACCGCGCGCAGCGACACGATGGACGGGGTGATGATGGCGCTGACCGTGCTGGCGCTGGTGCTGCTGATGCGCGCCGCGCGCAACGGCCGCACCGTGTGGCTGTTGGGGGCCGCCGCGGCGCTGGGGATCGCCTTCGACGTGAAGCTGCTGGAGTCGGTGGTCGCCCTGCCCGCTCTCGCGCTGATCGCCTGGCTGGGGCTGCCCGGCAGCCGCCGCCGCCGCGCCGCGCAGCTGGGGCTGGCGGGGGCCATGTATGTGGTGGTGGCGATGGCGTGGCTGACCGGCACACTGCTCTACCCCGCGCACGACCGGCCATGGGCGTACGGCTCGACCAACGGCAGCGCGTGGAACTCGGCGTTTGTGTTCAACGGCGTCGACCGGCTGGAGGGCAAGGCTCTCGAAGGCACGCAGGCCGTCTACCGGCCCGGCTACCGCTACCCCGAGGCCACGCAGGCCGAGCGCGACGCGATTCCGATCCTCCCCCCCTCCCCCACACGCCTGCTCGACCGGATCGGCCCGCTGTCGGGCGAGCGGCTGGGGTTGGAGGCGCTCGCCGGGCTGCTGCTCGGCGGCGCGGCGTTGGCGGTCCTGTGGGATCGGCGCCGACGTTCGCGCGGCGGCCATCCGCAGGCCGACGACGACGCCGGCGCCCACGACCCCGCAAGAGCGCTCCTCGATCGCCGAGGGCCGCCCGAGGAGCGCCTGCGTTTGGCGCTGCTAGCTGGCCTGATGCTGTGGCTGCTGTGCGGGATCGCTCTGTTCAGCGACATGGCCCGCTTGCATCCCCGCTACACGGAGGCGTTCACACCCGCGGTCGCCGGCACGCTCGGGATCGGCGTGGCGTGGGCCACCGAGCGCCGGTGCCGCGCCCGGCTGGCGGCGTTGAGTGTGACGCTGGTCGCGGTGGCCGTGTATGCCGAGCGGCTGCTGTTCGGCGCCACCGCCGTGTGGTGGATCACGGCGCTGGCCGGGCTCGGCGCGCTGGCGCTCGCCTTCAGCGGCCTGCCGCGGCGCGACACCGCGCGTGCCGGCCTCACCGCGCTCACATGCCTCTGCCTGCTGGCGATCCCGCTGTGGGCCTCGCTGCGGGCGGTGCGCGAAAACGTCTCGGACACGACCCCGATCGGCATCCTCCACCGCGGCGAGCTGGCGCCGCTCAGCGCCTATTTGCGCGCCCACCAGGACGGCGCCTACTACGAGGCGGCGTTCGACTCGGGCACCAAGATGGGCGAGCTGGTGGAGCGCGACGCGCGGCCGATCCTTGTGATCACCACGCTCGACGGGCACGTGTTCACCACCGTCGCGCAGTTGCGCGCGCAGGTCGCGGCGGGCCGGGTGCGGTATGCGTTCATCGACGAAGGGTGCGGCCCGCAGTCGCCGCCCACCGACGCTGACTGCGCTCCGGCCGCCCGCTGGGCGGTCGCGCACGGCACCGACGTCTCCCGCCAGGCGGGGATGCCGCGACCGGGAATGCTGTGGCGGCTGCCCGTTCCCGCAACCCTGAAGCGCGACGGCGGCGCGCACGGCAAGACCCAACGCTCGGGATCGACGGGCGCGGCGATGGGTACCCTGCGCAGGTGATGAGCGCCACCGAGACACCCGCGTCGCTGAAGATCCTCGTGGTCGACGACGAGGAGACGCTGCGCGAGACGCTGACGAGCTCCTTCTCGCGCGAGGGCCACATCGTCGAGGCGGTCGCCTCGGGCGAGGAGGCGATCGACCGCGCCGGCGCCGACCACTTCGACGTGGTGCTGCTCGACGTGGCGCTGGGCGCCGGTCCCAACGGGTATGAGGTGTGCCGCACGCTGCGCGAGCAGCGCAACGTGGTGCCGATCATCATGCTCACCGCGCTCGACACCGAGGCCGACGCCGTGCAGGGTCTGGAGGCCGGCGCTGATGACTACGTCACCAAGCCGTTCGGTCTGGCGGAGCTGCGCAGCCGCGTGCGCGCCGTGCTGCGCCGCTCCGGCCCGCGGGCGCTGGGACGCGAGGCGGTGACGGTCGGGCCGGTGACGCTCGACCGCGGCCGCCGCGAGGTGACGGTGAACGACGAGCCGGTGCGGTTGACGTTCTCGGAGTTCGAGCTGCTGGCGCGGCTGATGGCCGACCCCGGCCAGCTGCTCAACCGCCAGGAGCTGCTGCGCGCGATCTGGGGCGACTCGGCCTACCGCGACCCGCGCGCGATCGACGTGCACATCCGCCATCTGCGCGAAAAGCTGGAGGAGCGCCCCGAGGAGCCGAAGCTGATCCTGACCGTGCGCGGGGCCGGCTACCGCTTCCTGGGGCCGTGATGGGTGCGCGGCCCGCTCCGACGCCGCACGCCCGCCGCCGGCGGTGGCCGTGATGCGGGTGCCCCTGCGCCCGTGGCTGCTGGGCTTGCGCCCGCGGCTGCTGGCGGCGCTGCTGCTCACGAGCGCCGTGACGCTGGCGGTCGCGGCGCTGGCGCTGCTGTCACCGCTGGAGGAACGGCTGCGCACCGACGGCGAATCGACCGTGCTAACCGCGCTCGGCACCGTGCGCCCGGAGCTGGCCGAGATCGAAGTGCAGCCGCACAGCGACCGCTTGAACGAAGCCGAAGTGCGCAAGGCGGCGCTCGTGCTGCGCCGCCGCTCGCAGGCCACGCTGACGATCCTCGACAGCCGGCTCGACGTGGTGTACGCCGGCGCCAACCCCACCCAGGACGTGCCCGACTATTTCGGCCAGGCGCGCCGCGCGCTGCGCCTCGGCAAAGCGCCCGTGCGCGAAGTCCGCGAGGACCAGCTGATCCTTGCCCAGCGGATCGCGATCGCCGGGCGCCATTACGTGCTGGTGCTCACCAAGCGACTCGACTACGTCGCCTCGGCCGTGCGCGTCGTGCGCACCGCCTTCCTGGAGGCCGCCGGCGCCGGGCTGCTGGTGGCGCTGATCCTCGGCATCGGCCTCGCCACCACGCTGCTGCGCCGTTTGGAGCGGCTGCGCGACGCCACCCGCGAGCTCGAGCGCCGCGGGCCCGAGGCGGTGGCGCTGCCGGAGGATCGCGCCCGCGACGAGGTCGGCGAGCTGACCCGCGCGTTCGCCGGCATGCAGGCGCGGCTGGGCCGCCAGGAGGCTGCGCGACGCGCGTTTGTGGCGACGGCCTCACATGAGCTGCGCACGCCACTGACCTCGCTCGACGCGATGCTGGAGCTCCTGGAGGACGACCTGCGCGCCGAGCCGCTCGACCTCACCGACGCCCGCGAGCGCGCCGCGCGCGCGCACGAGCAGGCGCGGCGGTTGTCGCGGCTGGCGGCCGACCTGCTCGACCTCAGCCGGCTCGACGCCGAGGTGACACTGCGCAGCGAGCCGCTGGAGCTCGGCGAGCTCTCGCGCGCGGTGGCCGCCGAGTTCGAGCTGACCGCCGCCGAGCGCGGAGCGCACGTGAACGTCAAGCCGCCCCCGCGCCCGTGCTGGGCGCAGGCCGACCCAGGCGCGGTTGCCCGGATCGTGCGGATCCTGCTCGACAACGCACTGCGCGTGGCGCCCGCCGGGTCGGAGGTGGAGGTGGCGGTGGCCAACGGCAACGGATGTGCGCGGCTGAGCGTCCACGACGACGGTCCCGGCGTGCCGGTCCCCGAGCGCGAGCTGATCTTCGAGCGCTTCCAGCGCGGCTCCACCGCCGGCGGCCGCGGCGGCTTCGGCCTCGGCCTGGCGATCGGGCGCGAGCTTGCGAGCCGCATGGACGGGACACTCGAGTTGGTGAACGGGGACGAGGGCGCCCGCTTCCAGCTGGGTCTGCCGGGAGCGCGCGACGATGAGTGATGCGCTGGCCGAGATCGCCGCGCAGGCCCACCACAGCGGCCAGCTGGCGCTCGACACCGAGTTCATGGGCGAGGGCCGCTACCGCACGCTGCTGTGCCTCGTGCAGCTGGCGGTGCCCGACCACACCGCCGGGTTGCGGATCGAGCTGATCGACCCGCTGCGCGACGACCTCGACGGGGCGCCGTTGGCGCGGGCATTGGCCGACCCCGCGGTCGAGGTAGTGGTGCACGCCGGGCGCCAGGACATCGCGCTGCTGCGCCGGCGGCTGGGCACGCAGGTGCGCAACGTGTTCGACACGCAGGTGGTGGCCGGCTTCGCGGGGATGGCGGCGCAGACCTCCTACGAGACGCTGCTAGGCGAGCTGCTGGGGGTGCGCCTGGCCAAGAGCGCCAGCTTCACCCGTTGGGACGCGCGCCCGCTGTCCACCGAGCAGCTGGCGTACGCGCGCGAGGACGTGGTGCACCTGCTGGAGTTGGCGGGAGAGCTGAAGCGCCGCCTGGCCCCGTCCGGGCGCCTGGAGTGGGCGCGCGAGGAGTGCCGGGCGCTGGAGCAGTCGAGCGACGAGCGCGACGAGCAGACGATCTTCGCGCGCCTGCCACGCGTGCGCAACCTCAACACCGCCTCCCAGGCGGCCGCGCGCGAGCTGGTCGCCTGGCGCGAGCGCACCGCCGCCGAGCGCGACCGCACCGTGCAGAGCGTGCTCCCCGACGCGGCGCTGGTCGAGCTGGCCAAGCGCCGCCCCACCTCCACCCGTGAGCTGGAGCAGATCCGCGGACTCCCCCAGGGCGCCGTGCGCCGGAGCGCCCGCGAGCTGCTGGCGGTGGTGGCCTCGGGCGGCGAGCGCGACGCCCGAGGCGACTTCGTCCCCCTTGAGCGCGGCACCCGCGGCGGCCCCCCCGACCCTGCCGACGCCCCCCTCGTCGCGCTCGGCGAAGCGCTCGTCCGCGCTCGCGCCCGCGAAGCCAACCTCGCCTACGAGCTGATCGCCGCCCGCGCTGACCTGCAGGCGATCGTCGCCGCCGCGCGCGCGGGCGAGGAGGAGCCGGATGTCCGCACGCTACATGGGTGGCGGCGTGAGTTGGTGGGCGCGGAGCTGCTGGAGTTGCTTGACGGGCGCGTGTCGCTGTCGGTGCGGGAAGGCGGGTTGCGAGTGTCTGACGGCTGAGCCTATGTGCTAACCTGTGGCCATGCGTTTGCACATAACGCTGGACGACGATCTGGTGGGGCAGCTCGACAGGCGCGTGGGACGGCGGCGGCGCAGCGCATTCATCTCGGCCACGATCCGCAAGGCGCTCGACGACGAGCGGCGCTGGGATGACATCGAAGCGGGCTTCGGGGCGCTCGCCGAGCATGAGCACGAGTGGGACGCCGATCCCGCCGCGTGGGTCCGGGCGCAGCGGCACGACGATCTCAGCCGCGTCGGCTGACGAGGCGTGCCGATCCTGCTCGATACGAGCGTGCTGATCGACGTGTTGCGCGGCAGGCTCGCGGCCACCGCACGGGTGCGCGCCCTGCGCGACGGCGCAACACCCCCGTGGATCTGCGTGGTCAACGTGGAGGAGGTGATGCGAGGCGCACTCGACACCGAGGAGGCGGCGGTGCTGCGCTTTTTGAGGGGTCTACGCCTGGCGCCGGTGGGCCGCGCCGAGGGCGAGCGAGCGGGACGCTGGCGGCGAGACCACGCGCGGCGGGGAATCACGCTCAGCCAAGCCGATTGCCTGATCGCCGCCGCAGCCGTCGGCGTGGGGGCGCGACTGGCAACCGGTAATCCGCGGCACTTCCCGATGCCAGAGCTCGATGTGGAGCACTGGCCGGTGGGCACCTGAAGACGCCTACTGAATGTTGTTGTACACCGTGAACAGCGGCATATACATGGAGATCACGATGAAGCCGACGATACCGCCGATGACGATGATCATGATCGGCTCCATGATCGAGGTGAGGGCTTTCACCGAGGCCGCCACGCGGTCGTCGTAGAAGTCGGCGATCTTCGTGAGCATCGTATCGAGGGCGCCGGTTTCCTCGCCCACGCCGACCATGTTGGTGACCATCATCGGGAACACGGAGATGGTGGCCAGGGGGGCTGAGATCGTGCCACCGCGCTTGACCGAGGCGATCACCTCGTCCATGGCCTCCTCGATCACGATGTTGCCGCCCGTCTTGCCGGTGATCTCGAGCGCCTGCAGCAGCGGCACGCCGGCGCCGGTGAGCGCGGCCAGCGTGCGCGACCAGCGCGCCACCGCCACCTCCTGCACGATCGTGCCGATCTTCATCGGGATGCGCAGGCGGAAACGGTCCCATTGCGGCCGTCCCCACGAGGAGGACTTCCAGCGCAGAAACGCCACCACCGCGCCGACGCTGCCGCCGATCAACAGGTACCACTGACGGGTGACCAGGTGGGAGAGGGCCACCGACACCTTCGTGATCGCCGGCAGTTCGCCGCCGAATTCCTTGAACACGTTCTGAAACACCGGCACCAGGAAGGCGACCAGCGCCATCATCACGCCAATTGCGAACACGATCACGAGCGTCGGATACACCATCGCCGATTTGATCTGGCGGCGCAGCGAGGCGTCCTGCTCGAGCTGATCGGCCACGCGCAACAGCGAGCCCTCCAACAGGCCGCCCGTCTCCCCCGCGCGCGTCATCGCCACGAACAGCTGGTTGAACACCTTCGGGTGGCGTTCCATCGCGTCGCTCAGCGGCAGCCCGGCCTCGACGTCCTTGCGCACCGCCACGATCGTGGCCTTCATCAGCTTGTTCTCGGTCTGTTCCTCCAGCACATACATCGCCCGCAGAATGCTCATGCCCGAGGTGATCATCGTCGCCAGCTGGCGGGAGAAGACGGCCAGGTCGGAGGCGGTGACCCGTTCCATGAAGCTGAGGTTGATCTCGCGCGAGGAGTGCTTGTCGGCGATGTCGAGGACGATCATCCCCTTGGCCTTCAGCTGGTCGGACACCGCCTGCTTGGAGTCGGCGTCCACCTCGCCGCGCGCCTTCACGCCGGCCAGGTCCATCGCCTTGAACACGTACGTGCTCATGCGCGCTTACGCAGCCAGTGAGCCCACGCCGAGCAGGCGGCGCAGCTCTTCGGGGGTGGACGAGCGGCCTTCGGCCATCTTCTGGGAGATCTTGCCGGCGCGCACCAGCTGCGCCAGCGAGGCGTCCATCGTCTGCATGCCATGCGCCGTGCCGGTTTGCAGCGCGGAGTAGATCTGGTGGGTCTTGCCCTCGCGGATCAGGTTGCGCACGCCCGGCGTCGGCACCAGCACCTCGCAGGCGGCCACGCGGCCGGAGCCGTCGGCGGTGGGGATCAGCTGCTGGGTGATGATCCCCTGCAAACACACCGACAGCTGTACCCTCACCTGACCCTGCTGGTGGGGCGGGAACACGTCGATGATGCGGTCCACCGTCTGCGCCGTGTCCTGGGTGTGCAGCGTGGCAAACACCAGGTGACCGGTCTCCGCCGCCGTGAGCGCAGTGGAGATCGTTTCCAGGTCGCGCATCTCGCCGACCAGGATCACGTCGGGGTCCTGGCGCAGCGCCGCCTTCAGCGCGTCGGCGAAGCTCTGCGCGTCGGCGCCCAGCTCGCGCTGGTTCACCAAACAGCGCTTGTGGGGGTGCAAAAACTCGATCGGGTCCTCGATCGTCATGATGTGCTCGTCGCGGGTCTGGTTGATCGCGTCGATCATCCCCGCCAGCGACGTGCTCTTGCCCGAGCCGGTGGGGCCCGTCACCAGCACGAAGCCGCGGGGCTTGCGGGTGAACTCGTGCACCACCGCCGGCAGCCCCAGCTCGTCGATGCCGGTGAGGCCCACCGGGATCAGACGGAACGCCGCGCCGATCGCGCCGCGCTGGTAGTAGGCGTTCACGCGGAAGCGCGCGTGGCCGGGGATCGAGTAGGCGAAGTCCAGCTGCCAATCGGTCTCCAACCGCTGGCGCTGGTCGCCGGTGAGGATCGAGTAGACGATCTCGCGCGTATCCGTCGGCTCCAGCACCGGGTAGTCCTCCAGCGGCGTGAGGTGCCCGCGCACACGCACCGTCGGGTGCGCGCCGGCGGCCATGTGCAGGTCGGAGGCGCGACGCGACACCACCTCCATCACCAGGTCTGCGAAATCGATTCCCATCGCTGGCCCATCGGCCTCGGCGGGGGCGCTCAGCGGCGTTCGCTGGCCGGGTGGACGAAAATTCGAGCCTGCGCGTGAGATGCAACGAACCTTGCGCCCGGGTCGCCCGCACGCGCTTTGCGCTCAGGCGCCCAGCACGCGCGCCAGCTCGGCGATTGACGTGCGGCCCTGGCGTACCTTGTCCAATCCGTCCTCGCGCAGCCGGCGCATGCCCTGCTGCAGGGCCACCTCGCCCAGCTGCTCCGCAGCGCGGCGTTCCAGCGCCAGCGAGCGAATCTCCGGGGTGACGCTCATCACCTCGTAAATCCCCGCGCGGCCCTTGTAGCCGCTGCCGCCGCAGCGGCGGCAGCCCACCGGCTCGTACGCCTCCAGGTCGACCAGCGCCTTGTAGCCGTTCTGGCGCAGCACCTCCGCAGGGATGATCGTGCGCCGCTTGCAGTGCGAGCACAGCGTGCGCACCAGCCGCTGCGCCAGCACGCAGTCAAGGGCGGAGGCGACGAGGAACGGCTCGATCCCCATCTCGATCAGGCGCGTGATGGCAGAGGGGGCGTCGTTGGTGTGCAGCGTCGAGAGCACCAGGTGGCCGGTGAGCGCCGACTCGATCGCGATCTGCGCGGTCTCGCGGTCGCGGATCTCGCCCACCATGATCACGTCGGGGTCGGCGCGCACCATCGCGCGCAGCCCCGCCGAAAACGTGAGACCGGCCTTCGGCGACACCTGCACCTGCGTGATCCCCGCCAGCTGATACTCCACCGGGTCCTCGACCGTGATGATGTTCTTCTCGGGCGTGTTGAGCTCCTGCAGCGCCGCATACAGCGTCGTCGACTTGCCGGAGCCCGTCGGGCCGGTCACCAGCACCGCGCCGTGCGTCTGGTGGTAGGCGTGTTCGAAGCGCTCGCGCGGCTCCTCCGCCAACCCCAGCTTCTCCAGCTTCATCACCACCGAGTCCTTGTCGAGGATCCGCATCACGATCGACTCGCCGTGCACGCTCGGCAGCGTCACCACGCGCAGATCCACGTGGCGGCCGTCCACCGTGAGGCCCACGCGGCCGTCCTGGGGCAGCCGCCGCTCGGAGATGTCCAGTTCGGCCATGATCTTCACACGCGACACCACCCCCGGGCCCATTTTGCGCGGCACCGTGGTGATGTCCTGCAGCACCCCGTCCACGCGGAAGCGCACCCGCGTCTCCTTGCCGTCGGGCGACAGGTGGATGTCGGAGGCGCCCTGCTCCACCGCCTGGGCGACGATCTGGTTGACCAGCTTGATGACCGGCGCGTCCTCGTCGGTCTCGTGCAGCTCGACGACCTCGCCCTGCGAGTCCTCCTCGGTCAGCTCGCCGGTCGCGGCCACCACGTCGTCGAGGCGGTCCAGCCGCGAGATCAGCGCGGCGATGTCCTCCGGCGCCGCGACCGCCACGCGCACCTCGTAGCCGGTCATGATCGCGATGTCGTCCACCGCCAGCACGTTTGAGGGGTCGGTCATCGCCACCAGCAGCGTGCGCTTGTCCACGAACGCCACCGGCACCGCCTGGTAGCGCTTCGCCGCCGCCGTCGTCACCAGGTTGGCGGCGCCCATGTCCACTCCGAACAGGCCGAGGTCGAGGTGGTCCAGGCCGTAGCGCTCGGCCAGCGCGCGCGCCAGCCCGTCGTGGTTGAGCACGCTCTGTTCCACCAGCACCCGCTCGGGCGTCGTGCCGGAGCTGCGCGAGGAGGCGATCGCGTCGTCCACGCGCTCGCGGCCCACCAGGCCCATGTCGACGATCACGTCGGTCAAGAAGCGCGAGGAGCTGCCGCGGCGGCTGGGCGAGGTGATGCCGGGGCGGCCCTGGGGCGCTTCGGCAGGAGGCTCCTCGATGGCGGGCGGCTGCGGCTCGGGCAGCGCGACGACCACCGGCGACTGCTCCGTCATCACCACCGGCGACTGCTCCGCGCTCATCCCGAAGATCTCGTGCAGGTCGGTGCCCTCGGAGGGATACGGATTCACGACCGCCTCTCCTCACGCCACGGGCGCCTCCCCGGCGGCGCGGCGCATGATCTCCAGCAGATCCTCGCGCTCCGCGATCGGCTGGCCGGTCCACGCCCCGAGGCTGAGCGCACCCTGGGAGACCAGCAGCTCCAGGCCGTCGAGCGTCGGCACCCCCCGCTCGCGCGCGGCGGCGAGCAGTTCGGTGATGTTTGTGCCGTAGACGAAGTCGACCACATACGAGTACCTACCGACCAGATCGTGCGTAAGGCTCAGCAGGTTGAGGGCGCTCTCGGAACCGCTAGCCGGGGGTACTAGGCCGACGGAGGTGCAGTTGATCAGGATGTCGGCCTTTTCGGGCAAAAGGACGACGCGGACCTCCAACGCGGCGGCGAGCTCGCGGGCGCGCGCGGCCGTGCGGTTCCACACCGTCACCTCGGCGGCGCCGGCCTCGCGCAGCGCCCACACCGCGGCGCGAGCGCTGCCACCCGCCCCCAGCACCAGGGCGGTGCGGCCGTGCGGATCCTGGCCGGCGCGCCGCATCGCCGCGATCAATCCGGGCGCATCGGTGTTCTCGGCGGCGATCCCCCCGCCGCGCGCGAACGTCAGCGTGTTGGCGGCGCCGATCGCCCGCGCCGCCGCGCTCGCCTCGCTCGCCACCGCCAGCGCCGCCCGCTTGTGGGGAATCGTCACGTTCGCGCCCACGAAGCCGGCCGCGCCCAGCGCGCGCGTCGTCTCCTCCAAAAGCTCCGGGGGCACCGGCAAGCGCTGGTAGATCCAGTCGCCCAGCCCGAGCTCACGCAGCGCGGCGTTCTGCATCGCCGGCGAGCGGCTGTGCGCCACCGGCCAGCCCAGCACGCCGAGGCGCGGCCCGCGGGACCCTCGGCGCGCTTCGCGATCGGCGCCTCCGACAGCCGCCTCGCCGCCCGCGGGAGCCGTCTCGGCGGAGCCGCTCACTTGCCGCGCCTCCGGCACCTCGGTTCGTGGCCGCCGTTGCGCGCCACCGCTTGGTTGTAGGCGGCCGCATTGCGTTCGAATTCGGCGCCGCTCGTCGAAAACACCAGCTCGCCGCAGCCGTCCGCGCCGTTGACGTAATACAGGTACCGAACGTGCGCGGGGTGCGCGGCGGCGTCGATCGACGCCATCCCGGGGTTGCTGATCGGGGTCGGCGGCAGGCCCACGTGGGTGCGGGTGTTGTACGGGGAGTCCGTGTGCAGTTGCGCTTCGGTCAACGGCGCCGAGAAGTCGTTGAGCGCGTAGCGGATCGTCGCGTCGATCCCCAGCGGCATGCCGATCCGCAGGCGGTTGTAGATCACCGCCGCCACGCGCGGACGGTCGCGCGGCAGGTACGCCTCGCGTTCGATCATTGAGGCCACCGTCAGCATCTGGTAGGGGGTTATGTGCAGCAAATGCGCCGCGTGGATCTCTTCGCGGCCGAAGTTTTCTTCGAATGCCTGCAGCTGCAATGCGACCAGATGGCTCGCGGGGGCGCCCGCGTACAGTTCGTATGTCGCTGGGAACAAAAAGCCTTCGAGGTTCGGGGTGCCCCGGGGCGCGCCGTAGTGGGCGGGATCGAAGGCCGGCGGTCTGTCGGCACCGGAGCCGGCCGCGCCCGTACTGTGCGCCGCCGCCAGGTAGCGGCCGGAGAGCCCTTCGCGCGCGGCGATCTGCGCGATCTGCCAGCGCGTCTCGCCCTCGGGGATCGTCACCCGCACAACCTTCGGCGAGGGCGGCGCCGGCGGGGGTTTGGAGTGGTGCAGGGCTGCCGCCAGCGCGAAGGCGGCAACGGCGAGCACGACTACGCACAGCAGCGCCACACGCCCGCGCCTGACCCTCACCTTGACAGCCATGACTCCAGCATCAGCGCCGCCGCGCGCGAGTCCTCGGGAGTCGAGGCGCCATCGATGCGCTGAGCCATGCGCGTGGTCAGGCGCTCGTCGTGCAGCTCCACCGGCACCCCCTCCCCCAGACGGCGGGCCAGTCGGGCGGCGAACCTGCGGGTCTCGCGCGTCTGGTCGCTTTCCGCGCCGCTCAGCGACAGCGGCAGGCCGACGACGACGCGCTCCACCTCGCGCTCGGCCACCAGCGTTCTCAGCGCGTCCAGACCGCGGCGAGTCGCCGGAAGCGGAACCGCCGCGACCGGCGTGACGATCGTGCCGCTGGGGTCGGCCAGCGCGCAGCCGCAGCGGGCGCTGCCGTAGTCGAGGCCCAGCACGCGCATCACACCGGTTGGGGGATGCGTTGGTGCACGCGCGAGTGGAGGACGCGTGTGTTCATATATGCACTTTTTGGAGGGCGTCTAACAATGGTTATACGGAGTCGCGATTTTAACTATCGACACCCGCGCCCCCGAGGGCAGCCTCGATCGCGGCGCGGCCAGCGGCGATCGCCTGCTCAAGCTTTTCCACGTCGCGGCCGCCGGCCTGCGCGAGCGTGTCGCGACCGCCGCCTCCGCCACCGACCACCGCGGCGGCCGCCTTGACGACCGCGCCGGCCTTCACGCCGCGCTCCACCAGCGAGGGGGTGACGCCAACGATCAGATGCACGCGGCCGTCCTGCTCGCCGCCCAGCACGATCGCCGCATCCGTCAGCTTGCCCTTCAGCCGATCCACCAGTCCCGGCAGCGCCTTGGGGTCGGCGACCGGGAGGGCGGCCGCGAGCACGCGTGCGCCGGCGACCTCGACGGCCTGCGCCGCCAGCGCCTCGATGTCGAGGCCCGCGCCGTTCGCGCCGGCCCCGCCGCCGGCCGACCCGCCGCGGGTGTGAAGCTCCTTCAGCTCCTTCTCCAACCGCCGGCGCTCCAACTCTCGTTCGCGCACCGCCTCGGGCGCGCCCTCGGGGAGGGTGCGCAGCGTGATGGCAACCTCCGCCAACCACCTGTTGCGCGCGCGCAGCAGCTCCACCGCGGCGGGGCCGGTGAGCGCCTCTATGCGGCGCACGTTGGCGGCCGAGGATGTCTCGCTGACGACGTGGAACAGCCCGATCTCCGCCGTGGCACGCACGTGCGTGCCGCCGCACAGCTCGCGCGAGTATTGGTGATTTCCCCCCTCGCTGGCCCCCCCGCTGCCCCCGTCGCCGATCTGCACCATCCGCACCACGTCGCCGTACTTCTCGCCGAACAGCGCCATCGCGCCCAGCCGGCGGGCCTCCTCCAGCGTGGTCGTGATCGCCCGCACCGAATCGTCGGCGAGGATCCACGCGTTCACCCGATCCTCCACGTCGCGCAGCTCCTCGGTGGTCAGCGCCTGCGAGTGGCTGAAGTCGAAGCGCAGCTTGTCGGGGCCCACGTAGGAGCCCGCCTGGCGCACGTGCTCGCCGAGGCGTTCGCGCAGCGCCGCGTGCAACAGGTGGGTGGCGGTGTGGTTGCACTCGGTGGCGTGGCGCGCCGCGTGGTCGACACGCGCCACCACCGGCTCGTCGGGGTCGAGCGTGCCCGCCTCCACCACCACCGCCAGTGCCTGGTCGTCGCCCAGCCGGTACACGCCCTCGACACGCGCGCGGCAGTCGCCGTGCTCGCACTCGATCGTGCCGGTGTCCGACACCTGGCCGCCGCCGGCGGGGTAGAACGGGGACTCGGCGAGCTTCACGATGAGGTGGCCGTTCTCCTGTGCCAGCGCCCCCACGGAGGTGCGCTGCAGCTCGGTCTCATACCCGGTGAAGCGCGTCTGAAAGCCCGCCTGCACCGCCAGCTCCCGCGCTCGCTCGCGCGGATCCTCGCCGGCCGCCTGCGCGCCGCTCCCGGCCGCCGCGCGGGCGCGGGCGCGCTGCGCGTCCATCAGCCGCTCGAAGCCGTCCGGGTCGACGCCGAGGCCGCGCTCGGCCACCAGTTCGCGCGTGAGGTCGAAGGGGAAGCCATAGGTGTCGTGCAACTCGAAGGCGTCAGCCGCGGCGATCCCCTCATCGTCGGCGTCGAGCGCCCGTTTGATCAGCTCCTCCAGGAGACGCGTGCCCTGCGCCAGCGTACGCCCGAAGGACTCCTCCTCGGAGGCCAACCACTTCTCGATCGCGGTGCGCTGCGCGCTCAGTTCCGGGTAGGCGGCGCCCATCAACTCCCGCACCACCTCGGCGTAGCGCACCAGGAAGCCGGGCTCCATGCCCAGCGTGCGGCCCTGCTGGATCGCGCGGCGCATCACGCGGCGCAGCACATACCCGCGTTCCTCGTTGGACGGCACCACACCGTCGGCCACCATGAACGACATCCCGCGCGCGTGGTCGGCGAGGATCCGCAGCGCGCGATCGGTCGGGAACTCCTCGCCGTAGCGCCTGCCCGACAGGCGTTCGCCAAGATCGATCAGCGGCTGGAACTGATCGGTCTCGAACACCGACTCCTTCCCCTGGAGGATCGCCGCCATTCGGTTGAGACCGAGGCCGGTGTCGATGTTGCGGCTCGGCAGCGCCGTCAGGTGGTCGTGCGGATCCTGGTTGTACTGCATGAACACCAGGTTCCAAAACTCCAAGAAGCGCTCGTTCTCGCCGCCGGGCAAGTCGTCGGGCTTGCCGAAGTGCAGGCCGCGGTCGAGGTACAACTCCGAGCACGGGCCGCTCGGCCCCACCGGCCCCGCTTCCCAGAAGTTCTCCGAGCGCGGGCAGCCGACGATCCGCTCGCGCGGCAGCCCCACCGCCTCCCACAGCTCGATCGCCTCCTCGTCGGCGCCGAGCCCGAGCGCGTCGTCGCCCTCGAACACCGTCACCCAGATGTCGTCCGGCTTGAAGCCGAACACCTCCCGCGAAAGCTCCCACGCCAGCTCGATCGCACCCTGCTTGAAGTACTCGCCGATCGAGAAGTTGCCCAGCATCTCGAAGCACGTGAGGTGGCGCAGCGTCGAGCCCACCTTCTCGATGTCGGGCGTGCGGAAGCACTTCTGGCAGCTCGTCAACTTCGGCGCCGGCGGCGCTTCGCGGCCGAGGAAATAGGGCTTCAACGGCTGCATCCCGGCCGTGGTGAGCAGCACCGTGCGGTCCTCGGGCGGCGGCACCAGCGAGGCCGAGGCCAGGCGCCGGTGGCCGCGCTCCTCGAAGAACGCCAGGTAGCGCTCGCGGATCTCGTCGGAGGTCATGCCGAGATGATGCCGTAACCGAGGATCACATCGCCCTCGTACAGGCAGGCGATCTGCCCCGGAGCGGCGCGCGCGGTGGGCTTATTCAGGCACACCTCGACACCGTCGTGCCGCCCGGGTCCCGGATCCGAGGTCAAACGGCATGGGAGCAGCGGTCCATGTGAGCGCACTCGCACGCCATCCACGCCGGCGCCCGGCGCCCGCAGCGTCACGTCGCGGACGGCCACCGTGCCCGTCATCAGCTCCGCGCGGGGACCGACGGTGACGGTGTTGGCGACCACGTCGGTGCTCAGCACGAACAGCGGCTCGGACCCGCCCGGCAGGCCGAGGCCGTGGCGCTGGCCGACGGTGAACGTGTGCGCGCCGCGGTGGATGCCCAGTGTGCGCCCGTCGAGGTCGACGATGCTGCCCTCCCCCTCGGCGCCGCCGTTTCCCACATCGCCGTTGCCCACGCTGTCGTCGCTTGCCGCAGGTGCGTGGGCTGCACCGGACCCACCATGACGGGCGAGGAAGCGCGGCAGCGAGGTGCCCGCCAGAAAGCAGAGGTCCTGCGAGTCGGGCTTGCCCGCCACCGACAGCCCCCCGCGCGCGGCGATCTCGCGCACCTCGTCCTTGGTTATGTCCCCCAGCGGGAACTTCAGTCGCGCCAGCGACGCCGGATCGAGCCCGGCGAGCGCGTAGCTCTGGTCCTTGAGCTTGTCGCGCGCCACCCGCAGCAGCGGCGGAGGGCCGTCCACCACGCGGGCATAGTGGCCGGTCACCAACCGCTCGGCCCCGAGCCGCGCGGCCAGCTCCAGCATCGCGTCCAGCCGCACCGAGCCGTTGCAGCGGATGCAGGGGTTGGGCGTGACCCCCTGCGCGTAACCCTCCAACCAGCCGTCCACCACGCCGGCGCGGAACTCCTCGCGCAGGTCGATCGAGAAGTGGGGAAAGCCCTGCGCGTGAGCCAGGTCGCGCGCGGTGCGCACCGCCTGCGCCGAGCAGCAGCTGCGCTCGGCGTCGTTCTCCGCGTCGGCCCACAGCTCCAGTGTCACCCCCACCACCTGTTCGCCGGTGCGCGCGGTCAGCAGCGCCGCCACGGCGGAGTCCACGCCGCCGCTCATGGCGACCAGCGTGCGCGCCGCCGGAGCCCGGCCCCCTCCGTGCGTACGCTCGCCCTCTGTGGCGGCGTCGATCGGCCCTGCCAGCGGCCCGCACGCCCGCGCCGCCGCCCCCAGCGCCCGGTGCAGCGCGTCGGCGGCCAGCTCGGCGGCGTGGCGCTTGGCGGGGAGCAGCCCCCCGAGCTCGGCGGCGATCTCCTCGGCGCCGACGCGCGCGGCGTCGAGCAGCGGCGTGTCGCGTACGAGCGCGACCGTGGCCGAGCCGGCGGCCAGCACCGCGCCGCAGCCGGAGGCGTCGAAGCCGGCGTCGGCGATGCGGCCGTGAGGGCTGGCAAGGTCAAGCGCCAACGAGATGCGGATGAGATCGCCGCAGGCTGCCCCGCCGGCGGCGCCGGTGAAGGCATCCGCAGGGGTGTGCCCGCGGCCGAGCGGGCGCTCCAGATGCGTGGCGAAAGGGGACTCGGCGATCACTCAGCCGAGTTTACGATCACCCCGGCAGCTTCACCGCTTCGCCACGCGCTTCGGCGACAGCCTGTTCGATCGTGTAGGCGTCGACCAACCCGGTGAGCGTTTCCACCTGGCGCTTGGCGTTGACGATCAGCAGCGTCGGGGTCTGGTAGACCTGGATGGCGCGGGTGATCGAGCCGAACGAGTTGACCTGCTTGGCGAGCGCCAGGTGCACCGCCACCTTGTGGCCGAGCCTGTGCGCCACTTCGACCACGTCGATCGCGCTCGCGTCGTCGTCGTAGGAGTGAGGGTTCACGAACAGCAGCAGCACCGTTTTGCCGTGGTGCAACTCGGAGGCGACCGTCGCCTGCGAGGCGGGCTGCAGCGCGACCTTCATCCTCCCGATCAACACGCCTTCGGCGTGCGTCACCTTCGCCTGCAGGTTCAGCCCCGGATCGAGCAGCCCAACCAGCTTCACCACGGTGTTCAGATGCAGCGCGGTCGTGAGGTTGTGGAGCGTGAACGCGGCCGTCGCGGTGGTGGCAGCCGCCGTGTTCGACTGCTGCGAAGCATGGGCGCCGCTGTGCCCCGATCGCGCCGCGCCGGCATGGGCGGCGGCCTTGTGGTGCTCGGCCGTGGCGGGCGTCGCCGGCCTCGCGTGCGCTTGCGCCGCGACTTTGGCGGGGTGCGTCGCCGGTGCCACACGCGCGTGACGGGTGGCGGGCGCCGAAGTGTGGTGGATCGCAGACGCCGAGCTGTGTCCGGTCGCGTGCGTCGCGGCGCCGTGCTTCGCGGTGCCGTGGGTCGCGGTGCCGTGGGTCGCGGTGCCCGCGTGCGCCGCCGGGCTCGCGTGGGCCGCCGCGCCCCCAGCCGGGGAGGCGGAGCTCGGCGCGGAGGCGCCGGTCGAAGATCCGCCGCTGGGGCGCAGCACGGCGAACCACGCCGCCGCAAACAGCACGAACACAGCCAGCACGATCTGGAAGGGGCGCGAGATCTGGGCCATCCACCCCAACTTCGGCATTCACGCGGCGCGAGTTGAGCCCAAATTGGGGCTTGGACGGGCACGAGCGACGCAACATACGGTCAGGTACATACAAAGTCTGTACAATGACAGCGATGGCTGAGGTCAAGACAAGACGCGTCAACCTGCGGGTGGCCGAGCGCGACGACAACCTGTTCCGCCGTGCTGCCGAGGTCGCAGAGGAGTCGCTGTCGGAGTTCCTCGTGGAGGGTGGCCGGGAGCGCGCTGAGCGGCTGCTGGCGGATCGCACGCAATTCGTGCTCTCCGAGGAGCAGTGGGCCGCCTTCACCGCCGCGTTGAATCGGCCGGCACAGGCGAACCCAGAGTTGATCGAGCTGTTCCGCCGCGCACGCCCCGAGTAGTGCCGCGGTTCACCGATCCCGAGCCGCTCGGGACCCACCACGTGCTCGAGGGGTTCGACTGCGGGGCAGCGTCCTTGAACGTGTGGCTGCTTCGGCACGCCCACGCCGCGGCGGGTGCCGGATCGGCGCGGACGTTCGTGACCATCGACACAGTGCAGGGCCGAGTCGCCGGCTACCACGCGCTCACTGCCGCCTCGCTCGAGCCCGCGGAGGCGACCGAGCGTGTGAGGCGGGGGATGCCGCGACATCCGATACCGGTGATCCTGCTCGCCCGGCTCGCCGTCGATCTATCTGTACAGGCTCACGGCCTCGGCGCTTGGCTGCTGGCCGATGCAATGAAACGCTCGCTGGCGGCCGCCGAACTGCTCGGCATTCGCGCGCTGCTCGTGCACGCGCTGGACGACAGGGCACGGGCCTTCTACCTTCGGCACGGGCTCCTCCCCGGGCCGACCAATGAGCGACATCTCATGATCCTCGTCAAGGACATCCGCACAGCGTTGGATCGGGCCACCTGACGCCAACTGCCGTGGCCCTCTACAACGCTCCCCGCCCCCGCAACACCGCGTGCACCACGGCATCGGCGGAGATCTCCTCCTGCGTGTGCGCCTGCACGTCCTTCAGCTGCGTCCCGGCCCCGCCGGCACCGCTTGCGCCGTCCCCTCCGGCGCCCACCACCGCCACATACCGCGCCCCCAGCCGCTCGGCGTGGGCGAGCTGGTTCTTCAGCGAGCGCCCCGCCAGCTCCATCTGCGCGGCGAGCCCGGCGGTGCGCGCTTCGTGCAGCAGCTTGAACGCCGGCCGGGCCGCCCCGTCGGACACGGCGACGAACAGGTCGATCGCGGGGGACGCCTCGGCGCGAGCATCGCCCGCGAGCAGCGCTCGCTCGATCCCCATCGCCCAACCCATCCCCGGGGTGGATGGGCCGCCGAGCTGCGCCACCAGGCCGTCGTAGCGACCCCCCCCACCCACGCCGCTCTGCGCGCCGAGCGCGTCGGAGGTGAGCTCGAACACGGTGCGGGTGTAGTAGTCGAGACCGCGCACCAGCGTGGGGTCGATCGCGTACGCCACACCCGCCTCGTCCAGCAGCGCGCGCACCTCGGCGAAGTGCGACTGGTCGTCGGTGCTCAGGTGGTCGAGCAGCCGCGGGGCGGTGGCCATCACCGCGCGGGTGCCGTCGTGTTCTGAGTCGAACGCGCGCAGCGGGTTGAGGTCGATCCGCTCGCGCACCTCGGGCGCCAGCGCGGCTTCGTGCGCACGCAGGTGTGCCTGCAAACGCTCGCGGTAGGCGGCACGCGCGTCGGGGCCGCCGAGCGAGGAGAGGCGCAGGCGCACCTCGCGTACGTCCAGCTCGTCCAGCAGCGCGCACAGCAGCACAATCGACTCGGCGTCCACCGCCGGCTCCTCGCTGCCCAGCGCCTCGGCGCCCACCTGCCAGAACTGGCGCTGGCGGCCGGCCTGGGCGCGCTCATAGCGGTAGAAGCTCGACAGGTACCACAGCTTCACCGGCGCGCGCAGCTTGTGCATGCCGTGCTCAACATACGCGCGGCACACCGGCGCGGTGCCCTCTGGACGCAGCGTCAACGAGCGCCCGCCGCCGTCGGTGAACGTGTACATCTCCTTCTGCACGATGTCGGTGGACGCGCCCACGCCGCGCGCAAACAGCTCCGTGGCCTCGAACGTGGGCGTCTCGATCCGCGCATACCCTGCCCCCTCCAGCAGCGCGCGGGCGGCGCTCTCCACGCGGGCGCGCGCCGCCGCCTGCTCGCCCAGCACGTCGTGCGTGCCCCGCGGGGCCTTCAGCTTGGCGGCGCTCACCTGCCGGCCGGGTCGGCAGCGGCCGACCCCTCGTGCGTGGCGCGGAGCTCGGTGAGGAACGGGTTGGTCTGCAGCTCGCGGCCGAGCGTGGTGACGCCCATGTGCCCGGGGTAGACCACCGTCTCGGCGGGGAAGCGATCCATCAGCGCGGCGATCGACTGCTCCAACACGCTCCAGTCGCCACCGGGCAGGTCAACACGTCCGACCGATCCTTGAAACAGCACGTCGCCGGAGAGCAGCGCGGGGGCTTCCGGCTCCGTCCCGTTCTCGTCGGCGGGCGCGGCGGGCGGTGAGATCGCGTACGTCAGGTGCCCCGGGCTGTGCCCCGGCGTGAACAGCACCTCGATCTCCATCCCCGCCAACTCCAGCCGCTCGCCGCCGGTGAGCGTGTGCTCTGGCTCCCAGCTCTCGAACGGGCCGAAGCCGGGGGGCGTCCACGAGCGGATGTCGCTCAGCAGGGGGCGCTCGATCTCCGGGCAGTACACCGGAGCGCCGGTGGCGCGCGCCACGGGAGCCACGGCGCCGATGTGGTCGAAGTGGCCATGGGTGACGAGGATCGCCTCGATCTCCACCCCCAACGCCCGCGCCGCCGCCAGCAGCCGCTCGGGCTCCTCGCCGGGGTCGACCATCAGCGCGCGGGCGCCCTCGCGGTTGGCGGTGACGATATAGGCGTTCTCCTGCACCGGGCCAACCGTGAACATGCGCACGTCGAGACTCACTGCGACTCGGCCTTCGCACGCGCCTTGGCGTCCGCCTTCGCCTGCGCTTTGCGGCGCTGGCGGCGGCGGTACATCCACACGTCGGTGTAGTAGCTGATCGGGATGTACAGCAACAGCACGATCGGGAACAGCGCAATCGCCTCGTTGCCGTTTTTCAAGAAGACGATGCCGATCAGCAGCATCCCGACCGCGGCGATCATCGCGCGGGTGATCGCGCCCCGCCATGTCGGCGGGCGATCCTGGCGCTGCAGTCGCTGCTCGCGCGCTTTCGCTTTCTCGCGCGCCGCCGCCGCGCCGCTGCGCTCGGCGGCGGTGGGCGGCCGCCCGGTGCGCCCACGCGACTCCACCATCCCCAGCGGGTTGCCGCGATGCTTGGTTTTGCGCTTGGTGGATGCCATCCCGCCTGCAAGCTTAGAGCTTCAGCGCATTCTCGATCAGATGGCGCACCGGGTCGAAGCCGGGGAGCGGCACGTCTGCGGGGAAACCCTCCAGTGCCGCCGCCGGCGCGAGGCCGACGAGCTCAGCGCGGGCGACCGCGGCATGGGCGCGCACCGCTGACACCACCGTGCGCAGCGGCACCTCCGTGGGGCGCTCGATGTTGAGCGACACCTGCGGGCCGCGCTGGAGCGCTACACCGATTGCGCGCACCCCGGGCAGCCCGTGCTCGCCGCCCTCACGGATCAGCGCGGCGATCCGGCGGGCGTCCTCGACGGTGGCGGGGGGCGCCAACTCGAGGTTGAACGCGACCAGCGGCGGGCGCGCGCCGACCAGCGCAGCGCCGCCGGTGGGATGTGGCGCGGAGGGACCGAAGTCGGGGCGCAGCTCGCCCGCCAGCATCCGCGCCGCCAGCGCTTTGATGCCACCCCGGCGCAGCTCCGCGCGGGTGCGGGAACCCGCCAGCTCACCGTAGAGGAACACCGGCACCCCCAGCGCGCCGATCTCCTCGGCCGCCACCAGCGCCTCCGCGCACGCCGCGCCGCGCTGCGCGGCAGTGAGGTGCACGACCGGCACCACGTCGACGGCGCCCACGTGCGGGTGCTGACCGAAGCGGGGACGCTCCCCCGGGGCGAGGGTCTCCCGGCTTCGGTCGCGCCCGTCGCCGATGTCGATCCGCTGCAGCGCCTCGGCGGTGCCGCGCATCAGCGCCTGCGCCAACTCGCCGGGACCGCCCGCAAGCGTGACCACCGCCCGGTGGTGGTCGGCGTCGCGGTGCACGTCGAGCAGGCGCACCCCACCGCCGGACGTGAACGCGGCGGCGATCGCCACCACGCCCGGGTGGTCGCGGCCCTCGGAGACGTTGGGGACGGCGAGCAGGGGGTTCACAGCCGCGCCAGCACGAGTCCCGTGGCCAGCAGCACCATCGCGATCGCGCAGGCGCTGAGCGCGCCCTCGGCGGGCGCGGCGAGGCGCGCCGCGTCGAGCGCCACCACCGTGCCGTCGGCGAGACGCTGCTCGCCGGTCACCGACACGGTGCGCCGGCGCAGCTCGCGCACGGGAGTGGAGAGGCGCCGCTGGGCGAGCGTCAGCATGAAGCAGCCAGCCGCCGCCGGCAGCACGGCCCACCGGAACGCCAGTGCGTTGACCCAGTAGCCGGTGAGCGCCGCGAACGCGCCCCACGAGGCGGCCAGCCAGAAGGAGGTGTGAAAGCGCCCGCCCCACCACTCCAGGTTGTAGGCCAGCACGATGAACGCCCCCACCGCCACGAACGGGATCAGCGTCGGGGAGACCGTCACCGCGCCGACCACCCCGATCGCCACCGCCCCCACCAGCGACACCGCCGCCAGCGCCACCAGCGCGCCGCGCGACAGGCGCGTGCCGAGCGGGCGACCGTTGAGCTCGTCGAGCACGTGCGCGCACACGCCCACGCCCAGCAGGAACGCCGCGAGCGCAGCCAGCAGGCGACCTGCGTAGAGGTGGGGCGCGAGCGCCGCCCCGATCGCCACGTTGGCGAGGTTCCAGGCGGTGTACGGCGGGTGCAGCACCGTCACCAGGTCGCGCCAGCCTCCCGGGCGCAGGGCGTAGAAGGCGGGACGGTCGAGCGGCTTGGCGGCGCTCATCGCCGGATCCCCCACATCACCACGCCTCCGCCCCGGCTCATGCGCCGCACTCGCACCTGTTCGATCCCCGCCTGCGCCCACAACTCCACCAGCCGCTGCACGGGAACGCGCCGATAGAAGTCGGGGATGCTGCGCGCGAGGAAGACGCCCGTCGCCGACCACTCGCGCGAGAAGGCCCGCCCCAGCAGGGGCAGCCCGACGCGCGTGTACAGCCGCCACGCCGCCCGCCACAGCCGGTTGGGGGGCACCGCGAACTCCAGCATCCCGATGCGGCCGCCGGGTCGAACGACGCGCGCCAGCTCCGCGAGCGTGGCGGCGGGGTCCTCGACGTAGCGCAGCAGGTAGGTGAACGTGAGGTGGTCGAAAGATCCTGTGGCGAACGGCAGCCTCTCGGCCTCACCTTCGATCAGCGTCACCTTCGCCGTAAGCGCCGGGTCGCGCGCCAGCCGCGCCCGCGCGCCGGCCAGCATCTCGGGGCTCTGATCGAGGCCCACCACGGCGCAGCCGTAGCGGTGCACCAGCTCCTGCGCAACCATTCCCGTGCCGGTCGCCACGTCGAGCACGCGCTCCCCCGTCGCCGCGCCGATCGCCGCGACCAGCGCCCGCCGCCAGCGCGGGTCCTGTCCGAAACTGAGCAGCGTGGCGACGCGGTCGTAATCCGGGCCCAGTGGCGCGAACAACCGGCGCGCGTGGGGTTTGCGACCGAGTCGCGGCTGTGCCGCCCACTCGCTTACGCTCATGAGCACAGGCTACAGCGGCGCTCGCCAGCTAGAAGAGCGGCCACGACCAGGCGCAATTGGCCCATCGCGGGCCGACTGGCCCGATCGCAAGCGCGACCGGGCCGATCGGCCGTCTATGAGACGACCAGCGTGAACGACGCGGTCGCCGTCTGGTGGACTTTTTTGGTGGCGTCGGTGACCGTCACCGTGATCGGGAACGTGCCCCCGTGCGGGTACAGTTTGGGATTCACTTTCCCGGCCAGCAGGCCACCCATCGTCAGGCTGAGCCCTTTGGGCAGGCTGCCGGGAGTCACTTTCCATTTGAAGGGAGCAATCCCCCCGGCGGCCGTCAGCTGCTGGCGGTAGAGCACGTTGGGGGTGACCGTGGGCAGCGAGGCGGTGGTGACGTGCAAGCCCTCCACCGTCAGCGTGAACCGCTGGTTGACAGCGGCGCCCACGCCGTTTTCGGCGGTGAACGTGATCTCGTACGTGCCGGTTTGCGTGGGGGTGCCGACGAGCAGGCCGTTTTCGAAGCGCACGCCTGCGGGGAGGTTGCCCCACTTGATGATCGTCGGGGCGGGCGTGCCGGTGGCCGTCACCGCGAACAGGTTGGAGGCGTCGTCGTCGAACGTCGCTTCCGCGGGCGAAGTGATCGCCGGCGGCGCGTCCACGGTGAGCGTGAAGCTCTGGGTGGCCGTCCCGGCGGCGTTGCTGGCCTTGAACGTGACGTGGAATTCGCCTTCTTCGGTGGGTGTGCCCGACAGCACGCCGGTGGCGGCGTCGAAGGCGACACCCTGCGGCAGCGTCCCAACCTTTGACAGCGTCGGCGTGGGCACCCCTTCGGCGCTCACCGTGAAGCTGCCTTCGTGACCCTCGGTGAAGGTCGCGCTGCCGGCAGAGGTGATCGTGGGCGTTTCCTGCACGTTCTCGGTGGTGGCGCCGGTGGAGCCTTCGTAGTCGGAGTCGCCCGAATATGTGGCGCTCACTTCCTCGCTGCCCGCCGGGCGCTCGTGCGTGGTGGCACAGGTGGCGGTGTCAGGTGCGCCTTCGTTCAGCGGCATGTCGGTGCAGCCGGCGATCGCGCCGTGGCTGTCGGAGAAGGTCACAGTACCCGTGGGAACGCCCACGCCCGGCGTCAGCGGCGCCACCGCCGCGGTGTAGGTGACCGGGGCGCCAACATCACCGATGCCCGCGTCGGATGCTTCAAGCGCCGTGACCGTCGCCACCTTGGGGCTGGTGGACGGCGTCAGGCGCATCGTCAGGATGTCGCGGTACAGCGCCGGGTCTTTTCCGCCGACCGTGTACTGGGCGGCAGGGTTGGTGCCGAGTTTGATGCCGGCGCTGACGATCGGCTTGGGGATGCGGTAGCCGGCGAACACCATCGTCAGTGACCCGTTGGGGTTCTGCGCGATCGCCGGGCCGTACGCGCGCCCGGAGTAGTAGGCGCTGATCCCGAGCGGTTCGTTTTTGCCTTCGGCGAGCGCCTTGTCTTGCGCCGCGGAGGCCGCGAACGTGTAGTCGGTGCTCAGCACCACCTGCGGCACCGACCATTCCTTGCCGTTGGTGGAGGTGGAGTAGAAGATCTGGTTGAACGCGTCGCTGTCGCCGTCGGTCGCCCACGAGCCCGACAGGAACAGCCCGTAGCTGCCGTCGGGGTTGGTGACGACCGTGCCGCGCGAGCCGATGTAGCGCAGCTCGGTCGTGTCGAGGCTGCCCGGCGCGAGGCTCGTCGGGCTGCCGCTCGACGGGCTCGACTGCTGGTCGGGGTTGGAGAGGTCGTTGTATTCGCCGGTGTCGTTGCCGGTGCCCGACGTGGTGCCGCTGATCGGCCCGAGGTCGTGGAATTCGACGCCGTTGGTGGTGTACGCGGCGCGCAGGATCGAGAAGTCCTCGTTGTTGCCGAACAGCTTCTCGGGACCCTTGCTTTTGCCGTCGGTGCCCTCGCCGATCTTTTCCAGCGCGCTGTACGGCGCCACCGCGGCGTTGGGCCCGCCGATCCAGTTGCCTTCCTTCACCGAGCCGGTGCCGCCACTGCAGCCGGTGAGGTTCTTGCTGCCCGCCGGCGCGCCGCTCTGGGTGGCGGCGCTGACGCCGGTGCACGTCACTTCCTGGATCGGCTGTCCCACTTCGGTGCCGAGATAGATCTTGAACGTGCCGGTCGCCGGCAGCGGCTCGCTTTCGGTGACCGACGGCTTGTAGTTGATCGTGGTGGCCGGCAGTTTGATCGTGCCCGCCTTGAATTTGGTGGTGCCTTCGATGATTCCGTCGGTGGTGCCGACGATGAAGTAGGAGAGCACCTTCTGCGTGTACAGCACCACGGTCGAGCCTTCCGGCGCGCCGGAGTACTTCGGCAGCGTGCCGACGATCCCGTCAGGCGCGAGCAGGCCGGTGGTCATGCTCGCCGACGGCGGCACGATCGGGTCGGCGGTGATCGCGTCGCCGGCGTGGACGCTGAGCGCCGGCCCGGTGGTGGTGCAGTCCTCGAGCTTGGTGGTTGGGTTGGCGTTGCCCTGCGAGCAGTACACGGTCGCGCCGTCGATGTACACGCGGTTGGGCGCGTCGAGGTTCATCAGGTAGGTGGTGATCGGCGAGACGGTGGCGTTGCCGTTCACGAATTTCAGGGCTTCCAGGCCGCCTTCGCCGCTCGGCTTGTTGGGGCCTGCGGGGATCGTGACAGCGCTTTCGGCTTTGGCGATCACCTGCAGCAGGTCGTCGCCCGTGTGCACGGTGAGCGCTTCGGAGCCGGCGACCGTGCAGTTGGTGAGCGCCGGCGAGGGTTCGCTGGCGACGCCGGTGCAGGTGACGATCTGGCTCGACGGCGAGCTCGCGGCTGCATCCTCGTAGGGGCCGGCGACGATCTGCTCGGGCGAGCCGGCGCTGCCGAGTGTGGAAACGGGGATCTGCGCGCCTTCGTTGCCGCTCGTCGGGATCGTCACTTCCCCGCCGGCGTAGGTGTTGGGATCGACGCCCACCGGTTCGTTGGCCGGGAGCCCTTCCAACGGGTTCGACGCTGACGGATCGACGTGGTGGACGAGCAGGCCGACGCCGGTGTTGTCGCCCGCAGGGCGCTGCAGCGTGTACAGGTCGCTGCTGCCATCGACGTTCGCCACGTACGGGTGGCCCTGGCCGTCGTCGCTGTCGTCGGCGGTCGGGCAGTAGCCGGAGTTCTCGCCGAGCGCTTTGCCCTCGGTGGTCCAGCTTTCGCCGTTGTCGGTCGACTTCGCGACCGTGATCGCCTCTTCGGCGTCCTTCGGGCGGTAGTCGAAGTAGCCGGTGAGCGAGCCGTCGGCGTTGCGCACCACGTCGGGGAAGTAATACGGCGACATCGGCAGCGGCCGGCCCGGCTGTAGCACCGGGGTGCCCGTCTCGGGATTGGCGCCGAGGCTCGAGCAGTAGCCGTCGAGCGGGCCGGGGGTGCCGGCCACGCCGCTCGGGTAGGGCACGGTGGCGGTTTCGGAGCCGGTCGGGTAGACGGCGAGGTTGGGCTCTTCGAGCCCGCCCAGCAGCGTCTGGCTGCCGCCCGGCGTGTAGGTCGGAAGGAGATCGGCGCTCGCGTACGGTTCACCCGCCGAGGAGTCCCCCTGCGAGGCGTTCCACGGCCCGCCGGTCACGCTGTCGAGCACCGGCGCGCTCGGCGTGTAGGTGGTGCCCGCCGCTGCCGGCGCGGCGCCCGCGAGCAGCGAGACGGTGGCGCTCCCGCAGAGCACGAGCAGGGCACACAGCACGAGGCGGCGAAGCGGCAAAAGCACAGGGATCCTCCCGTCCGAGGTTGACGCCGGGCTTCTACCACGGCGACGGCGCCGCTCCGGGGAGCGATCACGGAATGTTCACCGGATCGCCATCGAAGTCACGGGATCTTCACGAAATCGGTGCCGTTGGGCGCCGCCCTTGCGAGCGGACGCAGCCCGCCCGGCAGCCACGAGATCGGACGCGGCCGGCCCGCGACCGCGAGGTCGGTCCGATGAAAATGTCGATCCGGCGTGCAACCGTTCGACGTGGTGTCAGAGCCGGGTAAAACCTCCGCGACGGGATCGGAGGCTGGTGCCAACCCACGATCGGCGGCTACTGGATGATCGACGTTTCCTCCAAGGGGGAGGCGGTGCCGTGGGCAACCAAGTGCCCGGCGGCCGACGGCGACACGATCGAGGTGCGCCAGGTGTACGAGATGACCGACTTCCCACCCGATCTCCAGGCGGCCGCGGCCGGGTAGGACGGGGGCGCCGGCTGGCCGGGCGCCATCCTGGCCAGCCAGCCAGTATCATCTCCGAAGACCCCACTCCTCGGCGATACGGAGGTTCCCAATGGCAACGGCAGAGAGCTTCGGCGTGCAAGGCGAGAGCGGCGTGCGGCAGACCGACGTCGACAGCCTCGATCTGGAGGAGGTGCTGGTAACGGAGAACCCCTTCTGGGAGGAAGGCCCCCCGCACGAGCTGTTTGCGCGGCTGCGCCGCGAGTGCCCCGTGCACTTCACCAAGAAGATCACCGAATTCCCCGAGGAGGCCGGCTTCTGGTCGATCACCACCGCCGACGACGTGCTGACGGTGAGCCGCGACTGGCAGACCTTCTCCTCCGAAAAGGGCGGCGTCACCGGCGTCAACGCCGTCTTCCCACTGGAGCTCGTGCGGGCGATGTTCATCGGCATGGACCCCCCCAAGCACGATCGCATCAAGGCGCTCTTCCAGGCCGGCTTCACGCCGAAGCGGATCGCCGCGCACGAGCCGACGATCCGCGAGATCGTCGCGCGCGTACTCGACGGATTGGAGGGCCCGCCCGCCCGCGAGACGTGCGATCTGGTGAACGACCTCGCGCAGCCGGTGGTCGCCCGCGTGATCGGCAGCTTCATGGGCATCTCCGAGGAGGACGACCTTGTGTGGGCGCGGCTGATGAACGCCACGCTGGGCGCCAACGACCCCGACCTCAACCCCGACGGGACCGAGGGGGCAGTGGAAAAAGAGGTGCCGGAGATTTTCGCGCGCTGCGGCAAGATGATCGCCGAACGCCGCGAAAACCCGACCGAGGACCTCACCAGCGTGCTGGTGCACGCCGAGATCGACGGGCAGCGCCTGGAGGAACACGAGATCGTGATGGGCTTCTTCCTACTGGTGGCCGCCGGCAACGACTCCACCAAGGCCACTTACTGCAGCGGCATGCGGGCGTTGATGGAAGACCCCTCGCAGCGCCAACTGCTGCTGGACGATCCCTCTCTGATCCCCAGCGCGGTGGAGGAGTCGCTGCGCATGTTCCCTGCGTTCGCCCACTTCCGCCGCACTGCGACCTGCGACACCGAGATCGGCGGGCAGCCGATCAAGGAGGGCGACAAGGTGATGATGTGGTACGCGTCCTCCAACCGCGACGAGACGCGCTACGAGGACCCCCACCGCTTCGATGTCACCCGCAACCCCGAGCACCAGGCGTTCGGCGCCGGCGGGCGGCACTTCTGCCTCGGCACAGCGCTGGCGCGGCTGGAGCTGCGGATCCTGATGGAGGAGACGCTGAAGCGCTTCCCGGCGATGGAGATGATCGGCGAGCCCACCTGGGTGCAGTCGCCGTTCATCAACCAGCTGAAGACGCTGCCGGTGCGGCTGCAGCCATAGGGAGAAGGGTGGTTGGCGGCCCCACAGGTGGCAACCCCGCGCCGAGCCTTCTTCGCTCGGCGCGGAGCTTTGCCGCTGCAGGAGGTGTCAGCCGCCGGCGCGGGTGCGCAGCGCGAGACGGATCGACAGCCCGGCGGCAAGCAGCAGCAGGCCACCGCCGAGGACCCACGTCAGGTTGAGGCCGGTGAACGGCAGCGTCGCGGCTTTGGGGGTCGTGGGCGTGGGCGTGGGCGTGGTGGCCACTTCTTTGACCGGTTCCGGAGCGGCTTTCGGCGTGGTGGCGGTTTTTTCTTTGGAGTGTTCTACTTCTTTTTTGGGTTCGGTTTTGGTTGTGGGCGTGGGCGGTTTGGTGCCATAACCAGAGGTGCCGGTGCTCGACGTCTGCGCGATGGCGGACGCGGCGGGCACCAGCAGCACCAGCGCGGCCGGCAGCGCCAGCAGCTCGCGGCGCGCGAAGCGGCGGCGGACACCGCCACGGCGGCGACGGCGAGCTCGGCTGAACGTTGCTGCCCCATCTGCTTGCGGGCCGATCGACGCCTTTCCGTGGGTCGAAGTCATGCGCACCTCCCGTGTTTCGGTGTTCGATCCGGGCCCCGGCGGGGGTTGGAGCCCGGTTAGGGGTTTTGCGGAGTGTATTGACATCGCCGGACCGCGGTTTTGCGGCCTCCTTCCTTTCTACCCGGCGCGCACTTCTCCTGCCACCAACACGCGCCCTTCGAGCGCCCCCTCGGCGAGCTGCGCGCGCAGCACCTTCTTGTCGAACTTGCCCACGCTGGTTTTGGGCACTTCGGCGACGAACGCAAACTCGTCGGGCAGCCACCACTTGGCCACGCGCGGGCGCAAGTGCTCCACCAGCTCCTGCGCGGTGACGGTGGACTCCTCGCACAGCACCACGCAGCACAGCGGCCGCTCGGCCCAGCGCTCATCGGGCTTGGCGATCACCGCCGCCTCCAGCACCTCGGGGTGGGCCATCAGCTCGTTCTCCAACTCCACCGAGCTGATCCACTCGCCGCCCGACTTGATCACATCCTTGGAGCGGTCGGTGATCCGCACGAACGCCTGGTCGTCGATCGCGGCGATGTCGCCGGTGCGCAGCCAGCCGTCGTCGAACTTCTCGTCGCCAGAGGGGTCGTTGAAGTAGCGGCGCGCGATCCACGGGCCGCGCACCTCGACCTCGCCCGTCGACTCGCCGTCCCACGGCACCTCCTCGCCGTCGTCGCCGATCAGCCGCAGCTCCGTCCACGGCAGCGGCTTGCCCTGCAACGCCCGTTCGTCCCAGTAGCGCTCGTCGTGCCCGCGCTCCTCGGAGGGGTCGGAGAAGGTCACCACGGGGCTCGTCTCGGTCATCCCCCATCCCTGGTGGATCACCACGCCGTGGCGCTCCTGGAAGTCCTTCATCAGCTGCCGCGGTACCGCCGAGCCGCCGCACACCGCGTTGGTGAGCGAGGAGAGGTCTACCGCGTGCGTATCGGCATAGCGCAGCAGGTCGGCGAAGATCGTCGGCACGCAGCCCATCACCGTGGGGCGCTCGCGCTCGATCGCGCGCGCCAGCGGCTCGGCCGCCATGAAGCGGTCGGGCAGCACCAGATCGGCGCCGCACAACGCCGCCGCGTACGGGAGGCCCCAGGCGTTGACGTGGAACATCGGCACCACCGCCAGCACCCGCTCGCGGCGCGAGAGGCCGAGGTTGTCGGCCATCAGCGCGGCCGTCGCGTGCAGGCAGATCGAGCGGTGCGAGTACAGCACGCCCTTGGGGTTGCCGGTGGTGCCGCTCGTGTAGCACAACGACGCCGCCTGGCGCTCGTCCAGCTCGGGGTAGAGCGTTTCCGCCTCCGCCCGCGCCGCCGGACTGGAGTCGGCGGGCGAAGCGCCTGGCACCCCCGCCGCTGGAACGGAGTCGGCGGGCGAAGCACCGGGCGCTCGCGCAACCGCCAACCGATCGGCCGCCGCGGTCGATTCCGCCAGCAGCTCCTCATAGCGCAACACGTTGGGCAGCGAGCCGCTGTCTCCGTCCCCCATCACAATGAAGTGGCGCACGCCCCCGAAGGTCGGCGCCAGCGGCTCCAGCAGCCCCACCAGCGAGTCGTCGACGAAGATCACCCGGTCCTCGGCGTGGTTGACGATGTACGTCAGCTGCTCCGCAAACAGGCGGATGTTGAGCGTGTGCAGCACCGCGCCGATGCACGGCACCGCCATATACAGCTCGAAGTGGCGCTGGTTGTTCCACGCGAACGTCCCCACCCGGTCGCCCTGCTCGATCCCCAGCCGCTTCAGCACCCGCGCCAAGCGGTCCACCCGCTCGCAGACTTCGCCGAAGGTCGCAGCCGCAGTGCCCTCCGGCGTCAGCGTCATCACCCGCGCCGCCGGGTGGCAGTCGCGCATCCGCCGCCGCGCGTGTTGCAAACTCAGCGGAAAATCATCCTGCATCAACCCTTCCAGCATCCCCATCCCCGGAGCATACCTTGAGCGCGGCACCCTCACACCGCCAACGATGACCTGGTGTTCGTCAGCCGTAATGGGACGCAGCATCTCGACGGCTCCGCGCCGCGCCGGCGCTACCTCGCCACGCTCGACGCCGCCGGACTGCGGCGGTTGAGATTTCAGACTTTGCCGTCCTGCTCATCAGACAACGCTGACGGTGACGCTCGTCCTCGCATGATCGCGGGTGCAGTTGACATCGACGCTCAGCGACACCGTGTATTTGCCCGGCGACCTGTAGCGGTGAGAAAGCCGCCAAGCTTTGTGCGCGGGGCGCGGTGCCGCAAGGCAGAACTGAGGAAGCACGCTCGGTGGGGTGGCGGCCCCATCGCCGTAGACGAGCCGGTAGCCGATGGCTCCCTGGGCGCGGCGCGCATACGCGGTGGCGTCGAACTCGACCGAGGAGCCCACCTTCGACCGCGTCGGCGTCGCCGTCAGCGTTATCGTCAGGCCCCCGGAGCGCCTGGTGGCCGTCACGGGAGTCAACTCCCTCCCGGCCCCGTTGGATGTCGGATCGTGCCCTGCCTGGGCTGTGCTCCCAGATGCCCCACACCCGGCCATCGGCACACCGAGAGCGATGACCGCCCGTGCAAGCCACAGCCGCGAACGTCTGCCCTCACCGCCTCCCACGGCAGACTCCCTTCGACGCAGGGCACGCCTCGGCGCGCCGAGGCGACCGGTAGCGAACGCTCACGGTCTCGCTCACGGTCGTCGGCGGGCCGCTGCGCGGGTGGAAGACGACCGTAACCGGCACGCGCAGCGTATGCGAGTTCTTCAGGGCGAGGAGGACGCTCCTGGTGGGTTTGATCGTGACGGTCTCGGCGCCCGCGCTCAGGGCGATCGCCGAGCCCGCCCCGTAGGCGATCTTGTGGGCGTGCCCGGTCTTACGTTTGCGTGATCCGGCGGTCGCTTCGCGGATCGACGCACTCGCTCGGGCGTCGATTGATCCTGACGAGGGAGCCTTCACGGTGAGCGCGATCTGACCATCGCTGCCAACCTTGACGGTCAAGATTCTGAACACACTGGAGACAACGATGGGTGGCGGTAGCGAGAATCCCGTCGAGGCGACCTGCCCTCCGGACTCGCCTCCGCCGGATCCGCCGCCGCTATTCTGGCTGTTCCCACTATGTTCGCCCACAGCCTGCGGAGAGAAGGTGCTCGTCACCGCATACCCGGCGTTATCGACGGCCACGCACAGGCCCGCGGGCGTGCATGAGACGCTGGTGAGAGCGTGGCCGGGGTCCGCGGGGACGACGTTCCATGCGCCCGAGCCACCCGCCGGGTCGGTCGAGGAGAGCGCGTTCCCGGAGGCGTCCACGGCCACGCACAGCGATTCCGAGGCGCACGAGACGCCCGTCAGATGGTTGCCCCCGTCCACGTTGGCAACGGTCCATACGGGGGTGCTTTCCGCCGGGTCAGTCGAGGTTGCCACGTCGCCGGCATTGTCGACGGCGACACAAAACTGGTTCGACGGACACGACACCCCCCACAATGGGTTGACGCCCACCGAGGTGATCGTCCAAGCCTTTTCGCTGCTCGCCGGGTCCGTCGAGCTCAGCACGTTTCCAGCGCCATCCACCGCCACACACAGCGACATCGACGCGCATGACACACCAAGGATTGGCTTACCACTCCGGTCACCCGCAAGATAGGGCTTGGTGACAGGCCAAGCGCTTTCACCACCTGTAGGATCGATCGACGTTGCCAGCGTATCGAAGTCGTTGTACGAGTCGAGGTCGGCCAGGCAAAAAGACACGGATGCGCAGGACACGCTGGCAAGCGGACCAAAGTATTTTGCGTTTACTCTTTCTAGCGGCGGATATGCGTAGCTCGTCTGAAAGGCCCAAGCACTCGCTCCGCCCGTTGGATCGGTCGAAGTGAACAGCGCCTTGTCATAAGCCCCCGCGATGCAGAGAGTCGTGGATGGGCAGGAGACTCCGCCGAGAGGTCCCGTTTCGAGCGGGGTCGTGGTCCAGGCGGCGCTCCCCCCGGTGGGGTCGGTGGAGGTCACCACGTCTTCCACTTCATACCCTCCGCTGTCAGCGGCGACGCACAACGCCGTGGAGGCGCAGGAGACGCTCGTGAGCCCGACGGGGTTGCTGCTGTCCACGTGCGCGGCCGACCAGCTCGCGGCGCCCGTCGTCGGGTTGGTGGAGCTGAACACGTCGCCGTTGCCGTTCACCGCGACACACAAGCCGGTCGTGCATGAGACTTCATACAGGAAGTCGGCTGGGTCCACGTGCGCCGCGCTCCATGCGCTCTTGCCGTTGGCCGGTTCGGTCGAGGTCAGGACGTCTCCGGCTCCGTCAGTGGCTACGCAGAGCGATTCCGAGGAGCACGAGACGCCGCCGAGCACATGACCGTAACCCTCGACTTCCGAGGAGGTCCAAGCGTGTTCGCCGCCGGCCGGTTCGGTCGAGGTGAGAACGTTGCCCTCCCCGTCGACCGCGACACACAGTGACGTCGACGGGCAGGAGATGCCGAGGATGTACACGTCGCCGTCGACATGCGCCACGGCCCAAACCCCCTTGGCCGGTTCGGTCGAGGTAATCACATTCCCGTTGGCATCGACCGCCACGCACAGCGACGTCGATGCGCACGACACGCTCCGGATCAGGTGATCGTCCACATGGGTGACGGTCCAGGCGTGTTCGCCGCCGGTCGGGTCGGTCGAGACGACGACATTACCGCCGTTGTCAACGGCCACGCACAGCGGCCCCGACACGCAAGAGACACCCAGGAGTTCATGGCCGCTGTCTACGTAAGCCACGCTCCATTGGCCGGGGCCACCCGTGGGGTCGGTCGACGTGACCGCATCCCCAGCGCTGTCAACGGCCACGCACAGCGGCCCCGCCGTGCACGACACGCCGTAGATCTGGTTGCCGCCGTCCACGTTGGCCAGCACCCATGCGCCCGCGCCGCCCGTCGGATCGGTCGAGGTGACCACGTTGCCGAAGGCATCGACGGCCACGCACAGGCCGGCGGACGCACAAGACACGCCGTCGAGCTGCGGGAACGGCGGCTGGCTGTCGATCAGCGCCGGCGAGGACCAGCTCAGCGGCGAAGCGGCATGCGCCGGATTGGCGCTCGCTGGAAGGCCACCTGCAAGCACAAAGGCCAAGAGCCCGGTAAGCCAGAATGCTACTCGCTTATCATGCAGTCCCATGCTCAGAATGGTATCGCTTTTTCGTGCCGTCTCGCGTCCGCTCATTCTGGCTCCCGATGAGGCGAATGACCCCGAGGGAATACACGATCCTCGGGGGTCATCCAGGTTGACGTACCTCTACGGAGTGATGTCCCCGACCTTGTTGCTCTCGAAGTCCGTGAACCACATATTGTCATCAGGTCCCGCGGCGATCACGGACGGATCGCTACCTTCGGGCAGCGAGTATTCGCTCACCGTTCCCGAGGTCGTGATCTTCCCAATCTTGTTCGTGCCATCACCCGTGAACCAGAGGTTGCCGTCGGGACCCGCGGCGATCCCGGACGGTGCGCTTCCTTTGGGTAGGGAGTATTCGGTGATCGTGCCAGACGTCGTGATCTTCCCGATCTTGCTGGTGCGGTAGTCTGTGAACCACATATTGCCGTCAGGACCCGCGGCTATCCCGATCGGCCAGCTGCTTTCAGGTAGGGCGTATTCGGTGATCGTGCCGGATGTGGTGATCTTTCCGATCTTGCCGGTTTCGTTAGTGAACCAGAGGTTGCCGTCGGGACCCGCAGCAATCCCGTTAGGGGCGCTCCCTTCAGGCAGGGAGTACTCTGTGATCGTGCCCGACGGCGTAATCTTTCCGACCTTGCCGAACCACGTGTCAGTAAACCACATATTTCCATCAGGACCCTCAGTAATCCCAGATGGTTCGCTGCCTAGGGGTAGCGAATATTCAGTCACTTTGCCTGCCGTTGTGATTTTGCCAATCTTGGAGCTCTCGCGCTCTGCGAACCAAAGACTATCTTCAGGACCAGCAGCAATCCCATATGGGTAGCTTCCTTTCGGCAGTGCGTATTCCGTGATCGTACCCGATGTCGTGACCTTGCCGATCTTGCTGCTGAAAGCATCGGTGAACCACAGGTTGCCGTCCGGACCCGTAGTAATCCCGCGGTAGGGGCCGCTGTTTTCGGGCAGCAAATATTCGGTGATCTGTCCAATCGGCTTGACCTTGTTCGTCGTTTTGGAGAGCGCCGAGCTTTCCCCTCCGCTGTTTTTAGCCGTGACCTTCACGACAAGCGTATGTTCCACATCCGCTTCGACCGGCGTATATTTCGAGCTGGTCGCACCAGAGATGGCTGCACATTCGCCGCCGGTAGCGTTGCACAGCTCCCACTGGTAGGCGTAGCTCGTAGGGCTGTTCGTCCACGTACCTGTGGTGGTGGACTCAGGAACCGCCTGGTCAGGCGTTTCCGGAGAGGCGACGGGCGGCGCAGTATTTTCCGGCGGCCCCACGGTCGTGGTAAATACTTCATCCAACCCATCGGTCGTCCCGTTGCTGTTCGTAGCGACAATCCGAAAATGGTAGGTCGTTCCCGCCGTCAGCCCCGTAATCGCTTGGCTCTCTTCCAGGTTGCTCGTACCCGAACCGGCGCTCACTTCTTCTGTTTTTTTGCCGTATGATTCCGTTGTGCCATATTCGAGATAGTATTTGGTGGCCAGACCGTTCGGATTGACGAGACCGTTGAGCGTTGCTTCTTTGCTCGCCACTTTTGTCGCCAGCTCGGTACCCACCGCGGCCGCAGTGGATTCGAACACGCCGTCGGGCGTGCCCTCGCCCGTCGGGCCGTTGTAGCCTTCTTTGGTGGCGTGGCATCGATACCATGTCGGTTCAGATTCAATGCCGCATGAGCCGTTGCTTCCCACGCTGACATGGAACAACATGCCTGGTTTCTTGTAAAAGGCGTCGGCGGCCAGCAGTTTTGTAGCGCTGGTCGCGAGGGCCTCGACCCCGGCGACGAACGGCGAGGATACGCTCGTCCCACCGAAGTCTTCCCAACAGCCGGATATGTAGGAGTCACAGACAGACACCGCCGATTCGAGGCTGGCGTCCGCCGCGACATCGTTGTCGGTTCGGTGTGTACAGCCTGTGTCGGCTTCCCACGGCGGCCCTGTCTGCCAGGGTGGCTTGGTCTCATATTTGCTGCAACCGCTCCCGCTTTTAGACCATACTTCCTCGGTCCATTTGCGAGAGCTTTTTGATTCCTTCGTGAGCTTGGTACCACCAACGGCGATCACGTAGCGGGAGGCAGCCGGGTAGCAGATACCGGCTCCAGGCTGGTGGTCACAGCCATCGTAGCCTACATCGCCGGCGGCGGCCAGTATCGGTATACCCGGATGATCCAAGGATTTGTCATCGGAGGTCTCTCCGGGGAAGTCGACTGTGCCCCAACTGTTGCTGACCTCCGTCGCTTTCAGTTTGACGGCCTCCGCGTTGGCCGCGATCAGGTTGGAGACTTCTTCATTGCTCGCCTCCACAAGCAGGATGTGACATTCCGGACAGGCCGAGGAGACCATGTCCACGTCCAGAGATATCTCTCCGCTCCATTCTGATCTGTTTTCCGGGTAGTTTTTGGTTTCCCCGCTCTGGTTGACCTTCTTGAAGCAATCGTTCGTTTCGGTGCACGCGGTTTCAGTACCTTTGAAATAATCTTTGTACTTTTCGCGGTATTTTTGCAGGTCGGATTCCGCGTAGGGATCGTTGTAGGCGTCGACGATCGCGACGGTCTGGCTCGACCCGCCCGTTTCGGGCAGCTTGTACGCTTCACGCAGTTCCTTCGAGTCAAAGCCCCCCAATTCGCCACCGCCTTCGAGGTCCGGTCCGGTCGCTTCGGCTGAGCCGGCGGGCACGGTCGGAACGCGTATCGCCAGGCATTCTGCCTTGCCCGCTTCTGCTTCGGGGCAGACGGAGTAGGGTTTCGCCGTCGTGGAGAGCGCAAAGGCTCCATCGGCGCTTGCGGCCTGCGGAATGACGCATCCCAGCACCGCAACGGCGAGGACCATCAGACAAGCCAAGCGGCCCGTGCCACGATCGCACACCAACAGACTGCTCCTCATGATTTCTCCTTGGTTTGGACGCACAACCCTGCCGTTGACGCGCCGGACGTGCCCACCGTCGGAGCGGTCTGACTGGACGACAGGTTCGGCGCGTGACATTTGCGGTCGATCGTCTCAGTCATAGGCGCGTTGCGGTAGTCGAAACTGAGTAGTTGATTTTGACTAGACAAACTGCTGGGCTTCTGGTATGGGCGCGGCCGCGGCGCCGTGAGGGGTGCATCTACACCGAGTGCAATGAGTAGACGGCACGCCAAAGGCGAAGGACGGGCAGGAGAAGGGTCGTGAGCGAGCCGCCGGCGCGTGCGAGTCGCCCCGCCGCCGGCGTCCTGTTGGTGTCGTCGTTCTTCGAGAGGTACATCGCGACCATGCACGCCGAGATCACAGCGTGCCGATGGCCACGCGTCAGGGAGCGTGTTGCACGCATGGCTCGCTCGACGATATCTGCCAGCCGCTCGACGGCCGTATCGGGATCGGCGTAGTGGGCGATGTAGCTGTGTGCGTCGGTCGCGGCGTCGTCGGCCTGGTCGGCATAGCTGTCGAGCATCGCGATTGCTGGCGAGACTGACTGGTACGCGGCATGCGTGCGTGCGATCTCGTGCTCCTCGCATGTCGATTCGGCTGCGAGCGCGAGCAGGGCGTGAGGCGCGACGGAGGCGCTTGCGGCTGCGGTGGACTCGAACCACGGAGCGTCGCTGTTTGGGCATTCGCGCACTGCCCACGCGCGGAGCGCACGCTCGCGATCAATCGGGTTGGGGTTGTGGTTCAAGGCCTGCACCGTGCAGCGCCGGGCCGCCTCGCACACGAGCGTGGAGACGCTTTTGAAGGAGGGCAGCGCAGGGCACCTTTCTCGGCAAGCGTCCACGAGCGTGTCCAGGTAGCCGCCGTCGTCGCGCCACGGATGCAATCGGTAGTAGTCGGTTATGGGCATTTCGGGGTCGAGCGCCGCGGCGAGCGCGAGATGCAGCTGATGCGTGTTGGCTTCTCCCTCGCTCGCTCCGCGCTCGCTTGCGCTGTCCAGGTAGTCCCACATCGTCTGGTAGGCCACGAGCAGCTCCAGCAGAGTCGTGTTCCGCTGCCGGGGCACAATCCAGAACAGCGCCGCCCCCTCAGCGTTGGCGCGCTTGCGCGCGATCGAGTCAAGCGCGTCCTCGCGCACGGGAGCATCGGGAATCGCGCGTGCTCGGCGGCGCCATCCGGCGATCTCGCGTGCGACCGTCGGCAGTCCCCATCGCAGCTCGCGTGCCGTGGCAACCAGGAGCGCGCGGACCTGCCTCGGGCTGAGCGGCGCAGGATCGCTTAGGTTCCTTGCATTCCTCTGAATGGTAGGAGCATTGGACTTTCACCGAGTTGCAGCGATGGGATGCACCCTGGCTGCGAGATAGCCGGGTATCGCGACGACCGCGACCGCGACGGCGCACACGAGCAGGAAGCTGCCGAGTGCTATCAGCAGGCCGAGTGAGAGGATCACTGGGTAGCCGGTGACCGCCACGAGCGCGCGGGTCATCACGACCTGGCCGTACAGCCCGAAGATCGCGCCGATTGAGCATCCCGCGCCGAGCAGCAGGGCGGTCTCGAGCAGCAGCGCGCGCCACACCGCGCCGTCGGAGAGACCGTCGAGCTTCAGTTGCGCCAGGCGCGAGCGGCGCTGCCAGATCATCGAGCCCATCGCCGCGGCCATCGCCAGGATCGCGCCGACGAGCACCATCTCAGATATCTGCGTGAGCTGTGCGAGTCCTTCGCGGGTCGCGGTTTCCCTGCGCCGGTTGAACTGTACGACGGTCTGCACGCTCAACCCGGAGTCCGGGCCGAGCACCTGGCGGATCTCGCGCTGAACCTTGCCGGGCGCGGCGCCGGAGGCGACAATCACGTTGTAGGCGCTCGCGTCCGTGCTGCCCCATGCGTGAGCGTAGTCGTCGGCATTGACGATGATCGCCCCTGGCGACCATCCCACGTTTGTGCTGAGCGCCGCGACCCTGAAGATGGTTGGCTGTGGTGCGGGCAGCGTGAAAGCTTGGCCGATATGGAGGTGGCGTTCTTCGGCGATCGTCTGCGAGACCACCGCCCAACCACCGGCCCGTACCCTGGCCGCCGCGAGCGAGTGGTTGCCCGCCGCGATCTGCCCTGGAGGCACCAGCGGTTGCGCGCCGCGCGGAGGCGCGATCACCCACACCCGGCGTGTCCCATAGTCGAGCAGCCCCGCGCGATACACACGCACAACCCCCACACCTGGCAGGCGCCTCAACGCGGCCATGTCAATGGCGCGGTACTGCGCTGTCGTGAGGAGGTTGCTCACCCCTGGCGGCACGACCCATAGGTCGGCGACCGCGCCGACTTCGCGATCCATGTTGTAGAGGCCGCGCAGCAGGTTGGCATGCGCTCCCTGGATCGCGACGGCGCCGAACACCGCAACCGCTCCCGTCGACGCGACCGCGATCGTCCGTGCGCGTGTCGCGCCCGACCGCAGCTCACGCACCGCGATGAATGGCGCGGATGCCCTCACGTCGTAGAACAGCCGCTCCACCCCGGCGAGGATCGCCCGGATGAGCCCCGGCAGCACGAGCAGCATCGCGGCCGTCAGACACACGACCGCGATCACCGCCACCTTGGGAGCAAAGGCCACGACCCCGACAGTCGCTGCCAGGCACGCGCCTCCGCTGAGCAGCAGCCAGCGATCCGCGACGTTTGCTGAGTGACTTCGTCCTGCCAAGAGGGGTCTGCGCGCAAAGATCTCTCGCCTGAGCGGGACGAGCACACCAATCGAGGCCGCCAACAGGCCGCCGGCAGCCGCGATCGCGATGCTCTGCCAGGTCACGATCCGCTGCGAGCCAACGGGGAACCCAAACGAGAGATAGCTGGGGTCGGGGTGGAAGGAGTAGATCGACAGCGCCTCGCCGAGCGCTAGCCCCACCAGCGATGCGGCGATACCCAGCACGAGGGCATCGAACAGCAGCATCTTGACGATCGTCAACGGGCCGTAGCCATCCAGTCGTAGGTCGGCGACCTGTCCACGGCGGCGGGGCACTGTGAGCAGCATCGCGTTGAACGCGAACAGGAATCCCACGAGCGCGCTGAGCGCCGCAAACAGTTCCGTTGACTCGGTAGTTGGCCGCGCGGCGCTGCGAAACAGGGTGGCCTCGAAGTTCGCGGGCTCGACATTCAGGCGGCCGGCCGCCAGTCGGGTGAGACCAGCCTGCACCTGGCGTTCAGCATCCGGCTTGGTCAGCACGAAGATCCGGGTGATTCGCCCAGACATGCCGGTGATCCGCTGGGCGTACGCGAGCGGCGCGACCGCCACGGGGCTGTGCGCCAACGCGCCGATCTCCCCCGTGGTCAGTTCGGCTCCCACCAGTGCCGGGAGCAGGTTCGCCCCGATGCGCAGCTTGACCGTCTGTAGAAAGCCGGCGCCCGTGGCGTGAGCGACCGCCGTGGGCAACGCGATGCCTCGCTGGGCGGCGAGCTGCGCGACGGTGAAGTGGCGCAGCAGCGAGCCGCCGAGCCGCGCGAATCGCGGTTCGGTGCCGATCAGGTCCACCGACTGTTCGCCGGCAGGGCCGATCACGCTCGCCTGCTCCTCCAACACCGGCACCGCGGTCCGCACGCCCGGCAGACGCTGCACCTCCCCAAGCAGCCGCTCATTGAACCCACCTGGGCCACGAGCTGCGAGCTGAAGCTGTGCCCTGCCGACGATCCCGCTCGTCAGCTGTTCAACCGATCCCGTGAGACTCGCGCTCGATACTTGCGAGGCGAACAGCAGCGCGACACCGGCCGCGATCCCCACGAGCGCGAGCAGCTCCTGCACGCGCCGTCGACGCAGGCGCACGCGGTAGAGGTAGACGATGCCGCGCCACTTCACCGCGCGACCTCCGGTCTCCCCGCCGCCGACACCCAGGCAAGATCGGGCTCGTACTCAACGAGCCGCCCATCGCGCAAGGCATGTACGCGATCGGCATAGCCGGCGGCCTGCGGATCGTGTGTGACGAGCAGGGTCGCGACCTCCCGTTCGCGGCAGACCCCGGCAAGCAGCTCCAGCACCTCCCGTCCGCGAACGGTGTCAAGGCTTCCCGTCGGCTCATCCGCGAGTACGAGCTTCGGGTCGGTTGAGAGCGCCCGGGCGATCATCACGCGCTGGCGCTCACCCATCGAGAGCTGCTCCGCGCGATGACCATACCGGCCGTCGAGCCCCAACTGTTTCAGCAGCGGCACCACGTCACGCTTGGCCTGTCGCGGCGTGGCGCCTGCCCCCAGCAGCTTCAGCGCCGCGTTATCGAGCGCGCTCGCTCCCGGGAGCAACTCCAACGACTGACGCACGAACCCCAGCTCGCGCAGCCGGTAGCTCGCGGCCTCGCCGGCGCTCAGAGACGAGACCTCGCGTCCACCCACGAGCACCGCGCCGCGATCGGGCGCCAGCAGCGCGGCAGCCATCATCAGGAGCGTCGTCTTGCCCGACCCGCTCGGCCCATACAGGGCCACCAGCTCCCCCGCCGCGACCCTCAGCGAGACGCCGTCCACCGCGTGCACCGGCTCCCCGTCGCCCACCGGGTAGAGCTTGACGAGATCCCGCAGCTCGAGCACGCTCAGGCCGACCGCTGGCGAACCGGGAGCTCGATCACCTCGCCGCCATCCTCGAATGGCGCCTGTGGCTCGCTCGGCACCAGCAGCCGTCCCTCGCTGAGCGACGCGATCCTGTGTGCCTGAAGCATGTCCGACATGTCCGGGACCGTGACCAGGACCCCAAGACCGGCATCTTCGGCCAACGAGTGCAACAGCCCCATCACCGCCCTGCTGTCGATCATGTCGAGGTTCGCGGTCGGATCGTCAACCACCAGCAGTCGCGGGTTGCGCACCAGCGCGTGAGCGATTGCGGCAAGCGTGCGCTCCCCATCGGTCAGCTCAGCCCATCGCTTCTCTCCACAGCCCCGCAGCCCGACCTGCGCCAACGCTCCGGATGCTCCGCGCCTGGCCTGGCACGGACCGCAAGCCGCAAGCAGCGGAACTGCTACGTAATCGAGCATCTGGAACTCCTCGTCTACCGGTCCCACGCGCTGCGCCCAACCAACCTCGCTCAACAGCAGGCGGGCGAGCGCCCTGCGCGAGAGCTTCGCAAGATCACTTCCATCGAAGCGGGCCGTCCCATCGTCCGGCGCCTCAAGGCCGGCCGCGATCTGTGCGAGCGTCGTCTTGCCGGTTCCCCGGCTGCCCCACACGGCGACAAGCTCGCCGGCATCGATCACGAGGTCGATGCCGTCCAGTACCACGACCCTGTGCGGCCCACGCCAACGACTCTTATGGACCCCCTCAAGCTCGAGCAGGCTCACACTTCACACCCCGCGCAAACCAGGCCCAATACGACCCCCACGGTACTCGCCACCAAGCCGCCGCAGCACCGCTCGCATCTTGCGCAGCGTCTCGATCGTCGTCTGCAGAAACGCCACGTCCGCATCCAGCAGCAGCGCCTCCACACCCTCCGTCAACGTCGAGCAGTCATCCAACGCCACACCATCAGCGGACTGCAACTCCTTCAAGCGATCCAGACACTGCTGCTCCTGTGCCCACGCGGCATCGATCAGCGCAGGAACATGACGAGGCTCGCAGAGCGCCAGCTTAGATCGCAGTTCAGCGCGCATCGGCGTCGGCTGGGAAGGCCCAATCATCCACCCATCGAACTCGGCGACGCCTCGCTGCGTCGCCCTATACCTGGTGCGTACCGACCCTCGCCGGCCCACGGCGACTCTGGGCTCACCGACCCGCTCGATCAGACCCTCCCGTTCCAGCGCGGTCAACGCCGAGTAGATCATCGACGCCGCGAACTCCGTATCACCGAACTCCTTGTTGAACCTCTGCTTCAGCGAGTACCCGTAGTCCGGTCGCCTGACAATCAACCCCAACACGAGGTGCTTTGCAGCCATCCGGCCCGACCATCCTTTCCAGGCGCTCGACAGAGTTCCGAGCAATCGTACCCTAAGAAATCGCGGTTTGTCGCCTTGGAAGGAACCATCCTAAAAAACCGTCTTTGAGAGAGATGGGGGCATCGACCCGCCCAAGGACGCCGATGATTGGCGTCTCGCATTGGCGACTCAGACGTGACCCGGCGGCCCATCCTCCTGCGGCGGCGCCGGCGAGCCGGACTCAGTCCCGAGCAGCCCGATCAGACGCCGCTCCTCCAATCCCATCCGCGTCGGCAGCCGCTCCGGCACAAACCAGCCGACGTCGGCGATCTCCACCGGGTCGGGCGACACGGCGGTCGGGTCGGTCACCTCGGCGTGCGCGCACGTCAAACGCACGTCGATCCGCTCCAGGCGCGTCTCGAACCTGGCCAGCGTGCGAAACCGCAGCTCGCGCAAGCCCAGCTCCTCCTCCATCTCCCGCGCGGCCGCATCGAGCGGCGGCTCGCCACGGTGCACGCCGCCGCCAGGCAGGTACCACACATCCCGCCGGCCGTAGGTGTGGCGCACCATCAGCACCTTGCCGTCGTGCGTCAGCAGGCACTTCACCCCGTTGCCGCGATGCCCCAGCATCGAGCGCAGCTGCACCCCGCGCCACGCCACCCGGTAGAGGCCCCGCAGCAGCGCCACGCGCAAGCCGCTCACCACTCGTCCCCCGGGACCTTGACCGGGAGCGTCACCGCGTGCGCAGTCCCACCCCGGGCCGCCTCCGGGCGGCCCTCATCCAAACCCTGCTCCCCCGCCCACCTCACACGCGCTGGCTTGTGCGTGTGCCCGCGGTGAGATCGCGGTACACCCCGCGCGTGCGCCGCGCCACGTCGCTCCAGTCGAAGCTCAGCACGTGCTCGGACGCCTCGGCCACCAGGCGCTCGCGCAGCGGCTCGTCGGTCAGCAACCGCTCGATCATCACGCCGAGGTGCGCCGCGTCGCCGCCGTTGAAGCGCAACCCCACGCGCTCGCCCGCCGGCACCACCTCACGCAGACCGCCGGTGTCGGCGACGATGCACGGGCAGCCGGAGGCCATCGCCTCCAGCGCCACCAGCCCGAACGGCTCGTAAATCGAGGGCACCACGCACAGGTCGGCGATCCGGTACAGCGAGTGCAGCGCGTCGTCGCCGATCCAGCCCAGGAACGCCCCGTGCTCCAGCAGCCCCAAACGCTGCGCCTGCGCTTTCAGCTCCGCTTCGTGCGTGCCGCTGCCCGCCACCAGAAAACGCGCGTCGCCGACGCGCTCGATCACGTCCGGCAGCGCGTCCAGCGCCAGCTGGAAGCCCTTCTCGTACACCAGCCGCCCCACCAGCAGCACCAGCCGCTCGTGCGGCGCGGCAAACTCAGCGCGCAGCGCCTCCAGGTCGCCCACCGGGCGCAAGTCGAGCGGGTCGATCCCGTTCGGGATCACCGCGATCCGGCTTTCGTCGATGTCGAAGATGTCGGCCACATGCCCGCGCATGTAGTGCGAGCACACGATCACCGAGTCCGCGCGCCCCGCCATCCAGCGCTCGGTCGCATGAATGTGGGCCTGCGGCTGCTCCTGCACCCAGCCCTGATGGCGACCGTGCTCGGTCGCGTGGATCGTCGTCAGGTACGGCACCCCCAAACGCTCGGCCAACGCCGCGCCGGCGTGCGCCACCAGCCAGTCATGGCCGTGCACCAGCTGGTATTCCCGCCCCTGCGCCAGCCCTTCCCCCGCCTGCAGCATGTCCTCGTTCATCCGCTCCACCCACCCCACGAACCGCTCCAGATCGCGCGGCCAGCGCGGCTCGCGGACGCGGTGCACCGCTACGCCTGCACGCTCTTCGCTCTCCAACGAGTCGCCCGTCCCGCGCGTCAGCACGTCCACCGCCACACCCTGGCGCACCAGCTCCTCCGCCAGCTTGCGCACGTGCCGCGCCAGCCCGCCCTCGATCACGGGCGGGTACTCCCACGAGAGGATCAGCACACGGTCCGCCAAGACCCCAACCCTACCCGAGTAGGGCGGCCGGCGCCGGGGAAGGAAGGAAGGAACCCCGGCGCCGGCCAGCCAGCGCATGACATGCCCTTGGAGGAAGTCAGCGCCGGCGCTTGGCGGAGCCGCCGCCCCCACGGCTGGCTCCAGAGTTGGTGTCGAGCCCCCAAACGGCTCGCGAAGCGTTATGTCTGTAGTTTATCTGTCCGAGTCAGGCGTCGCTATCTCCATGGAGATCGTAGAGCGTTTCGCCGCCGATCCCGTCGCCGACCGCCGGCGCCGCCCGAAGGCGCTCACGCGGTCGGCGCCGACACGGCACCGGGCGCCGGCTCGGTGTGCAACTCCCAGCGGCCGACCGTGCGGCGCAGCTGGAAGTAGGCGATCACACCGGGGATGCTGGGCAGCCAGAAGGCCAGCAGGCGGTATACGAGCACCGCGATCAGCGCCAGCCCCCCACCCACGCCGAACGCCACCAACGCCCCGATCATGCCGCCGTCCACGCCTCCGATGCCGCCCGGCAGCGGCAGCAGGTTGGCGAGCATTCCGACGAAATACGCCTGCACCAGCACCGCCACCGGCGGCGCGTCGCCAAATGCCCGGAAGGTGGCATACAGCACGGCGACGTTGAAACCCCACCAGGTGACCACCCCCAGCAGCGCCCATTCGGGGTGGCGCAACTTCTGCATCGCAAAGCGCGCTCCGCCCGACGCCGAAGCCGGTGCCGCCGCGAACCGCTGCAGCCGCGCGAGGCGCCCGCGCGCGAGGCGCTCCTCCAGGTCGGGCGGTACGAACGCCAGCCCGACGATCGCCACCAGCCCCACAGCACCGACGATCGCCGGCACGATCGTGATCGCGAACGGGTGCGGACCTGGGAAGACACCCGTGTAGAGGCCCACGCCGCACACCACCAGCGCCGCCATATACACGCCGTAAAGCAGCACCAGAAAGGCGATCATCCGCTGCGCCACCTCGCGGCTGGCCATTCCGGAGCGTCGCAGCGACCACGCCGTCACCGCCACCCCACCCGCGCCGCCAGCCGCGAACAGGCGCGTGGCGGCCAGACCCGCCATCGTGATCTGGTAGCTGTGGCGCCAGCGGATCGGCGAGCCCGACGGCACGTGCACGCCCTGGAAGATCGCGACGTAACTGGCCATCGACACCACCTCCACCGCCACCGCCACCGCGATCCACCATGCGTCGCCTTCGTTGAGGCGGTCCCACGTCTGTTGCACGCCGCCCACCTGCGGCAGCACGAAGTACAGAAACGCCAGCGCCGCCAGCACGAACGCCGCAAACGCCAGCATCCGCCGGCGCGTCAGCCGCACGCGCAACAGCTCTTCGTGGCTGGGCTGCCGCTCGGCGCGCCGCTCCGTTATCCGCCCGGGGCGGACGATCAAGCGCCGGGCCCCCGCACGCGTGCTGGCGGCCGCGCCGGCGGCCGAAGCCGGGTGACACGCGCCTTTGGCGCGAATCCCCGTTTCGGCCAGCGCCTCAGCTTGCATCACAGCCATCTGCTTCTCCTTCGACGCATCCCCGTTCGACCCCTGCGTGGCCCGCTCCTCGGGCTGGGCGGCATGCCCCTGCTCGCGGCGATCCACGCACGCCTCACGCGGCGGCATTTCGCTCCTCGTGGGCAATCGCCTCCAGCCCCGCCACGCCGCGCGCGAAGCGGATCGCGACCGGCGCCGCGCGCGGCGCCAGACGGCGCACCGCCAGCGTCAGCGCCGCGCCACCCAGCAGATCGGCAACGTAGTGCTCGCCCAGATACACCAGCGCGAACCCCAGCGTCCCCGCGTACGCCCAGCCAACCGCGCCCGCCACCGGCCCGCTCTCGGCGAGCAGCAGCGCGGCCATCACGGATGTTGCGAAGTGCAACGAGGGCATCGCGGCTAGGGGGTTGCCTCCGAGCACACTGTAGAGGGGCCCCCAGCCGTCTCGCCAGAACGACTCTCCGTACTCCACCATCATCCGCCGCACCTCGACCATGCGGCGCGGCTCGGGGTGCGCCACCGCCACAGGCTCATCGACGGCGTTTCCCGCGCGACCGTTCTCGGGCGCCGCGGCCGCATACCACGGCGGCGCCGTCGGCAGCACCCAGTAGATCATCCCGCCGACATCGAACACGGCGTAGGTCAGCGTCGCCGCCCGCTCGAAGCGATTCGGGTGACGCAGCATCAAGTACACCAGCGTTCCGTGCGGCACCAGAAACCACGACCAGTGCGCCCACACCAGCACCTTGTCGAGCGTGCGCCACCGCGGACCGTCGGGACCCACCTGTGCGAGGCAACGCTGCAGGCGGGTGGTGGGCAGCGTGCCGAAACCGAGCGCGCAATCGATCGCGATCGGGTAGTCCACGTGCACGCGCGTCGTCTGCACGGCCGCGTCGTCATGAGGTGTCTTGTACGCCGCCACGTACGCCCACATCTGCAAGCCGCAGGTCGCCACGTCCCGCGCCCGCGAGCGGCGCGTGGCCACGCACAGGCCGACGGGGGCACAGAAGGCCACCGCCTGCAACACCAGCGGCGGCGCCTTCACCTGCCTGCGCACCAGCGGCGCCAGCACTCCCGCCGCCACCACCCCCCAGGCGGTTGCTCTGATCGCCTTCGACCGCCTCACAGGGCGGGGAGTATATGAGCGTTCAGGCGTCGCTCAATGCCACTCGCACGTCCTGCGCCGCCGCCACCAGCGCGCCCACGACCGGACTGGTTTCGTCGGCCTCGGGGTGCCACTGCACGCCGAGCAAAAATGGCCGCGAGGCGCCATCCGCGGCATGCTCGGCCACCTGGCCGTCCAGCTCCAGCGCCTCCGGCAGGCCGTCTATCGCCGAGGTGCCGGTCACCACCAACCCCTCCCCGAGGCGGTCCACCCCCTGATGGTGGTGGGACTTGGTGGCGTGACTCGTGCCGCCGACGATCTGCGCCACCAGCGAGCCCTCCGCCAGCAGCACGTCGTGGTCGGCGTCGTCGAAGCTGCCCGCCACGCGGCAGTGCTCGTGGTGGCCGAACCGCTCGGGCAGGTGCTGGAACAGCGTGCCGCCGTGCGCCACGTTGATCAGCTGCATGCCGCGGCAGATCCCCAGCACCGGCAGCTCGCGCGCGATCGCCGCCCGCAACAGCGCCAGCTCGAAAACATCGCGCTCGGGCACGGTGCTGGTCGTCTCCTCGTGGCGCGGCTCCCCGTAGCTCGCGGGATCGATGTCCACGCCGCCCGCCAGCATCAGGCCGTCGATCAGCTCCAGCACCTCCACCGGGTCCTCCACGAGCGACGGATCGGGCGGGATCATCAGCGCCAGCCCGCCCGCGCCCTGTACCGCCTCCACATAGTTGCGCGGCAGCAGCGCCGCCTGCTGGTCCCACACGCTCCAGCGGGCCCGCTCCAGCGCCGTGCAGATGCCGATCACAGGTCTTGCCATCAGATCCATAGGATGGCAGCACGCAAGCCCGCCATGCAAGCCGGCGCGAGCAGTCGGCGAGCGCCGCCACCCGGAGAGCCCACACACCACCGCGCCAGAGGAGGCAGCGATGAGCGAGACCACCACCGCCTTGGAAACCGTCAACCTCTCGATCGACGCTCGCGGGGTCGCCACGATCGAGCTCAACCGCCCGCAGGCGCTCAACGCCTGGAACCAGCAGCTCGGCCTCGACCTGCGCGCGGCGCTGGAACGGGCCGGCGAGGCGCCGCAGGCGCAGGCGGTGGTGATCACCGGCGCCGGGCGCGCCTTCTCCTCGGGCGCCGATCTGAAGGACTTCGGCGCCGAGCTGGATGCCGATGGCCGGCCCGACGTGTACAAGGCGCTCACCGAGCGCTACCACCCGGTGATGCACGCCATCCGCGAGCTGCCCAAGCCGGTGGTGGCGTCGGTCAACGGCGCCGCCGCCGGGATCGGCTGCTCGCTGGCGCTGTGCTGCGATCTGATCGTCGCCGCGGAGAGCTCCTACCTGCTGCTGGCATTCGTCAACATCGGCCTCGTGCCCGACGGTGGATCGTCGCTGTTCGTCCCCACGCGCGTCGGCATGGCTCGCGCCACCGAGATGGCGATGCTCGGCGAGCGCATCTCCGCGCCGCAGGCGCTCGCGTGGGGTCTCGTCAACCGCGTCGTCCCCGACGAGCGTCTCACCGAGGAGACGGGTGCGCTGGCGGAGCGCCTGGCCGCCGGCCCCACCCACTCCTACGCGGGCACCAAGCGTTTGATCAACAACTGGCTCTACACCCGTATGGACGAGCAGCTGGAGTTGGAGGCGCAGCTACAACGCGAGATGGCGCACTCCGACGATTTTCTCGAGGGCGCCATGGCCTTCGTCGAGAAGCGCCCGGCGCGGTTTTCGGGCCGGTAATCGGGCCCTCCCACCCGCCCAAATTGTTTGTGGCAAACGTCATCAAGCGCGTTCCGCCCCAGGCTGAATAGAATCCCGCCCGCCTTGAGTCAGCTCTTGCACACAACCCTGGCCGTGCTGTTCGCCCCGAAGGGCGGGGCGTCGCCGAACGCCAACGAGATCAACAGCCTCTACGACATCACCCTGTGGGTGGCGCTGGTGATCTTCGTCGGCGTCGAGGGGGCGCTTGGGTACGCCCTCTGGAAGTTCCGCAAGCGCAAGGGCGTCGTGGCCGCGCAGATCCACGGCAACACGCGCCTGGAGATCGGCTGGACGCTGGGCGCGGCGCTGATCGTGGTGATCCTCTCGGTGATTACGTTCGTCAAGCTCTCCTCGATCCAAAACCCGCCCAACTCGGACCCCGGCGGCGCGCTGGTGGGGGACGGCGGCGGGACGCTGTACGCGACCGCCGACAAGCACCTGCCCCCCAACGGCAAATCGCTTGAAATCAAAGTGATCGGCCGCCAGTTCATCTGGCAGTACATCTACCCCGGCGCCGCCAACCCCGACGGGCTGGGAGCGCCGTACAGCTACACCGAAATGGTCGTCCCCACCAAAACCACGGTGACGCTCGACATCGTTTCCTCCGACGTGGTCCACTCGTGGTGGATACCGCAGCTGGGCGGCAAGTACCAGGCCATCCCCGGCTACCACAACTACGGCTGGTTCAAGATCGAAAAGCCCGGCGTCTACCGCGGACAGTGCGCCAACCTCTGCGGCCGCGGCCACGCCCGCATGATCGCGTTCGTGCGCGCCGAGGAACCGGCGCAGTTCGAAGCGTGGCTGGCCAATCAGAAGCGCGAGCTCGCCGAAGCCGAGACCGAAGCGGCGGCGGAACGGACGAAACTCAACTCCCAAGCGGGCCCCGCCGGCGTAGAGAACCCCTGAGCGACGCCGCCGAGCGAGCATCTTCCACCACCACAGCGATACGCACACACACAACGAGAGCAAAAGCGAGAGAGCAAACCACCGCCATGGCCACCTATGTCGCCCCCGCCCCCCAGGTAGTCGCCCATCGCGTCGAGCGCGACGACCGCGGCTTCATGAGCTGGCTGACCACCACCGACCACAAGCGCATCGGGATCATGTACATGGTCCTCACGTTCGTGTTCTTCATCCTCGGCGGCGTCGAGGCGCTGATGATCCGCCTGCAGCTGGGCGCTCCCGAGAACACGTTGGTCGCACCCCAGACCTACAACGAGCTGTTCACGATGCACGGCACCACGATGATCTTCCTGTTCGTGGTGCCGATGATGGCGGGTCTCGCCAACTACTTCCTGCCGCTGATGATCGGCGCGCGCGACATGGCCTTCCCGCGGCTCAACGCGCTCTCCTTCTGGCTGCTGCTGGCGGGCGGCATCGTGTTTTACGCCTCGATCTTCTGGAACCCCCCGGAAGCCGGCTGGACCAGCTACCCGCCGCTCTCCAACGCCTTCTTCTCCCCCGGCGGCGGCCAGGATGCGTGGATCTACCTGATCCACCTCACCGGCATCTCCTCGCTGGTGGGCGCGATCAACTTCTACGTGACGGTCGCCAACATGCGCGCGCCGGGGATGAGCTGGGGCCGGCTGCCGCTGTTCATCTGGGCGATCCTCACCTACTCGGTGCTGCTGATCTTCGCGCTGCCGGTGATCGCCGCCGCGGTGACGATGCTGCTCACCGATCGGCACTTCGGCACCCACTTCTTCGACGCCGGCACCGGCGGCTCGCCGCTCTTGTGGCAGGACCTCTTCTGGTTCTTCGGGCACCCCGAGGTGTACATCATGGTGCTGCCCGCGTTCGGCGTGGTGTCGGAGGTGCTGCCGGTGTTCGCGCGCAAGCCGATCTTCGGCTACAAGGCGATCGCCGCCTCCACTGCCGCGATCGGCTTCCTCGGCTTCCTCGTGTGGGCCCACCACATGTTCGCCACGCCGCTGCCGGAGGCGATCGTCGTCTTCGCGATGCTCAGCTCGATGTTGATCGCGATCCCCACCGGCGTGAAGATCTTCAACTGGATCGGCACGCTGTGGCGAGGGTCGATCGAATTCACGACGCCGCTGATGTTCTGCGTCGGCTTCATCGCGCTGTTCATCATCGGTGGCATCTCCGGCGTGTTTTTGGCGATCTTCCCGGTCGACTGGCAGCTCAACGAAACCTACTTCGTGGTCGCCCACATCCACTTCGTGCTGGTGGGCGGCGCGGTGATGCCGATCTTCGCCGCGATCTACTACTGGTTCCCGAAGATCACAGGGCGGATGCTGAACGAAGGACTCGGCAAGCTCAGCTTCTGGCTGATGTTCTTCGGCATCATCGTCACCTTCCTGATCCAGCACGCGATCGGCCTCGAAGGGATGCCGCGGCGGGTGTACGAGTACGAAAACGTGGGCAACCTGGCGCTCTACAACCTGATCTCCACGATCGGCTCGTTCATCCTCGCCGCCGGCGTGCTGGTGACGGTGATCAACGTGCTGCGCTCGCTCAAGCGGGGCGCGATCGCCGGGCCCGACCCGTGGCGGGCCAACACGCTGGAGTGGTTTACCACCTCGCCGCCGGCGGTCAACAACTTCGACGCGGTCCCGCGCGTGCGCTCGGCCGAACCGATGAAGGACATCCGCCAGGAGATCGAGCGCCGCACCTCCACCGCGCCGGCACCAGGCCATGCCACCGTGCCGGTGGGGGCCACGCAGGTGGGCGTGTAGCGCGGCACGCCCCGGCGGGCTTAGACTACTCGCGATGGAGGGTTCCTCGGCACCGCTGACGGCAGCCACGGCAGTCGACGCCACGCCGCGCTTGCAGCTGCTGCGCGACTACCTGGAGCTGACCAAGCCGAAGGTGCAGTCGCTGCTGCTGCTCACCACGATCGCCACGATGTACGTGGCCGGTGACCCTTCGCCGCTGCTGGTGGCGCTCACCTGCCTGGGCGGCTACCTTTCCGCCGGCGGCGCCGGCGCCGTCAACCACTGGTTCGACCGCGACATCGATGCACGCATGGCGCGCACCGCCACGCGACCGATCCCCGCCGGCAGGATCGCGCCGGCCGCCGCGCTGGCGTTTGGCTGCACCCTGGCTGCGCTCTCCTTCGCAGAGCTGTCGCTGACCGTCAACGTGCTCGCCGCCAGCCTCTCGCTGGCCGGCTTTTTTGGCTACGTGTTTGTGTACACCGTGTGGCTGAAGCGGCGCACGCCGCAAAACATCGTGATCGGCGGCGCCGCCGGCGCCGTGCCGCCGCTGGTCGGCTGGGCCGCGGTTACCGGCTCGGTGAGCCCGATCGCGGTGCTGCTGTTCTTCATCGTCTTCTTCTGGACCCCTCCGCACTTCTGGGCGCTGTCGCTGCTGATGAAGGACGAGTACGAGAAGGTGGGGGTGCCGATGCTGCCCGTCGTGCGCGGCGAGGCCGAGACGCGCCGCCAGATCTTGCTGTACGCGGTGTTGCTGTATGCAGTCACGCAGCTGCCGTTCTGCGCCGGCGGCTTCGGCGCGATCTATCTGACGGCCTCGATGCTGCTCGGCCTCGGATTCATCGTCGGCGCGGTGCGGCTCTACCGTCGCGCCGACCGCCGCAGCGCCCTGCAGCTGTACCTCTTCTCCCTCGCCTACCTGGCGCTGCTGTTCAGCGCGATGGTGCTCGACGCCCGGCTGCATCTGTAAACTACCGCCCGATGGATCGTCGCCTGGCACGCAAGAACATCCGCATGGCCCTGATCGTGGGGGGCATCTGCATGTTCATGTTCGGCATCAGCTTCGTAGTCGCCGCGCTCTACGTGTCGTGAGCCCCCGCGACCCGGAGATCCCGCCCGTCGGCGAGGAGGTCCACCTCCCCGGCCCCAGCATCCTGCCGCTGCTGACGGCGGTCGGAATCACGCTGGCGCTGGTGGGCATCACGACGATGATCGAGCTGACCGTGATCGGCGTGATCCTCACCGTCGTGTGCATCGCGCTGTGGATCAAAGACACGCGGCGCGAAATCGACGAGCTGCCGCTCGAGCATCACCATCACTGAGGCAGCCAGCCCACGCCAACGCCGACGCCGCAAAGAGCGGCATCGTTCACTGCGGCGCCGCAAAGTGCGGCATCGCCGCGCGTTGGGTGTTGCTTGCTCTTCGTAGGCTCCAACCACTTCGCGACAACATATTTGTTGTTGAACTTTGGTTAGGGCTTGCAAGCGCAAACATCACTCCGCGTGCGCCGGCGAGGCCCGATTGAAACTGCCCGGCCGCGGCGGCACCGGAGCTTCCACGCCCGTCGACGCTCCGACCCACGCGTCCGCCGGTGGGAGCGCCGGCACACGAGACCAGTCGGTGGAGTGCCGCGCATGGTCCCTCTCCCATGCGCGGCCCCATCGGCAGTGGCGGCCCGTCCCCCGGCGGGCCGACCACACCTCTCCTACCCCACCGCGGCGCTCGCCGGAACGGGACAGGCAGCCCCATCTTCTGTCCAGCAGCGCACGACGTCGCGAACGGAGAGGACGCCCACGGTCTCCCCTCCCTCGACGACGATCAGGTGCCGAAACCCGCCCCGCACCATCGCGGCGGCGGCCTCCTCCAGCGACCAATCGGGGGCGGCATACACCGCCTCGCTGGTGAGGTGCTCGGCAACCAGCTCTCGATCGGGGTCTTGCCCGGCGCCTACCGAGCGCAGGATGTCGCGCTCGGTGAGGATGCCGGGACCGTTCCCCTCCGGGTCCATCACGATCGCCGCGCCAACGCTGCGCTCCGACATCAGCCGCGCGGCGTCGCGCAACGTGTGGCGGGGACCGGCGGTCACAACCAGCGGACTCATCCATTCATGCACTCGCATCGGCCACTCCTTTCTGGACTGAGCCCTCCCGTCATCCCCTCACGACCCTCGGACTGCGGACTGCGGACTGCGGACTTTCGACCTTTGAGCTTGCAACGATTGCCTCAATGTAGAGGACCGGGCGAAGCTTGTCAAGAGGTGCCCGTCGAAGCTCCGGACACGGCCACTTGCAATCCGTCGGCCGATGGGAATAGGATCCATATGGGATGGTTGGGTCTGCTGTAAATCATGGGAGTGCTGCATCCGTGATCCCTCTCGTCGAGATGGATCACTCGGGCGCGCGAGGTGTCGGTGCCGCCTGAGAGCCCCGAGTCGCGACGGGCGCTGATCCTCACGGCCGTCGCGGGCGTGCTGGCGACTGCGATCGGGATCGTGCTGAGCTTCGTGATCCGCTGGTTCCCGCCGGCGGCATCCGAGCAGGCGAAGAACACCGACAGGCTGTATCACGTGCTGGTGATCGCCTCGATCCCGATTTTCGTGCTGGTGGTGGCGGTGATCGTCTACTGCGTGTGGCGGTACCGGATGCGCCCGGGGCAGGAGCTGATGGACGGCCCCCCGATTCATGGAAACACGCGGCTGGAGGTGTTCTGGACGGCGCTGCCGGCGGTGCTGGTGTTGAGCCTCGTGTCGTACTCGTTTGTGGTGTTGCACGAAAACGAACGCAAACCGGCCGGCCGCGAAATCCAGCTGAGCGTCACCGGGCAGCAGTTCTTCTGGAGCTACGAATACCCCTCGTCGGTGACCGGTGGGGCACCATTGAAGAGCTACTCGCTGTACATGCCGGAGGGCGAGTCGACCTACTTCGACATCCATGCCCGGGACGTCATCCACGGCTTCTGGATCCCCGCCTTCCGCGAGCAGATTGACGCGGTGCCGGGCATCACCACGCACATGCGAGTGACGCCGATCAAACTCGGCACCTATCCGGTGGTGTGCAACCTGCTGTGCGGGGTGGGCCACTCGCTGATGCGCTCCTCGGTGCACGTGGTCACCCCAGCGCAGTTTGCGGCGTGGATCAAGAGCCAGACGGGTAAACCCTCGACGGTCGCGACCGGGTAGGAGTATGGTGTTGCGGGCTACTCAAACGATTCGTGCCTTCGAGAGCCATAGCGGGAGGATGAGCTGATGGTCGGAAGCCAGACGACAGCCACGCGGGGCCCCACGGCGCCGTTGCGGGCCCCGCACGACCAGCCGCCGCGAGACGGCGGCGTGGTCGCCAAACTGCGCGCGCCGGGCTTCTACCGCGCCACCCTGGCGGCGGCGCTGGCGGTGGTGGTGGCGACCGGGCTCACGTGGGTGGTGCGCTTCTCCACCGGGCACCAAACCTACACGCATTACCTGAGCGGCGACGCGATTTTGACGGTGTCGCTGATCGCCTGCCCGATCTTCTTCCTGATCGGGCTGGGCGCGTTCGACTACTGGTTTTACTGGGCGGCCGGGCGCCCCACCCGGGCGGAGAGCCACGCCAACCACGGCGCGTACACGTGGAAGGACTACTTCAAGGTCAACACCGACCACAAGGTGATCGGCGTGCAGTACGTGGTCACCTCGTTCTTCTTCTTGCTGGTGGGCGGCATGCTGGCGATGCTGATCCGCATCCAGCTGGCGCAGCCGGGCTCGAAGTTCGTGAACCCCAACACCTACAACGGCCTCTTCTCGGTGCACGCCACGCTGCTGATCTTCTTCTTCGTGATCCCCGTGTTCGCGGGCCTGGCCAACTATGTGCTGCCGCTGATGATCGGCGCCCCCGACATGGCGTTTCCACGGCTGAACGCGCTCTCCTTCTGGATGCTGCCGCTGGGCGGCGCGATCATGCTGCTGAGCTTCCTCGCCCCCGGCGGCTCCTTCTCGGACGGCTGGACCGCGTACGCGCCGCTTTCCACGATCGCACCGATCGGCCAGAACTTCTTCTCGGTCGGGGTGCAGTTCGCCGGCGCCTCCTCGGTCGCCACGGCGCTCAACTTCTTGGTCACGATCATCACCATGCGCGCGCCGGGGATGAGCTTCTTCCGGATGCCGCTGCTGGTGTGGGCCAACTTCTCCACCTCGCTGCTGGTGGTGATCGCCACCCCGTTCGTGGCCGCGTCGCAGTTCATGGTCCTGCTGGATCGCTCGCTGGGCTTCAACTTCTTCGACGCCGACAAGGGCGGCAACGTGCTGATGTACCAGCACATCTTCTGGTTTTACTCACACCCGGCCGTCTACATCATGATGCTGCCCGGGTTCGGCATCATCAGCGAGATCCTCGCCGTGAAGGCGCGCAAACCGATCTTCGGCTACCGCATGATGGCCTTCTCGCTGCTGGCGATCGTGGTGCTGGGCTTCACGGTGTGGGCGCACCACATGTTCGTGTCGGGCATGCCCGCGTGGGTGCGCTACCCGATGGCGGTCACCACCGTGATCATCGCCGTGCCCACCGGCATCAAGATCTTCTCGTGGCTGGCCACGCTATGGCGCGGGGTTTTGCACCTCGACACGCCGATGCTGTTCGCGCTGGGCTTCCTGTTCGCGTTCACCGCCGGCGGCATCAGCGGCATCATGCTGGCGATGCTGCCGTTCGACATCCACGTCAGCTCCTCCTACTTCATCGTCGCCCACATCCACTACGTGCTGTTCGGCGGCTCGTTGATGACGATCTTCGCGGGCGTCTACTACTGGTTTCCGAAGATGACCGGCCGCATGTATGACGAGCGCCTCGGCAAATGGCACTTCTGGACGACGTTCGTGTTCTTCAACCTCACGTTCGGGCCGATGCACATCCTCGGCCTGGAGGGGATGCCGCGTCGCGTCTCCACCTACGCCGCCGAATTCGGCGAAATGAATCTGTTGATCTCGATCAGCAGCTGGTTTCTCGGCGCCAGCACGCTGATTTTCCTCTACAACATGGTCAACTCTTGGCGCGGCGGCCCGCGCGCGACCGCCAACCCGTGGCGAGCGATGACGCTCGAGTGGCAGGTCTCCTCGCCGCCGCCGGTGTTCAACTTCGACCGCGTGCCCACGGTGGTGGGCGGTCCATATGAGTATGGCGTGCCCGGCGCCGTGCACGGCACTTTCGCGCCGGCGCCGCGGCCCGCCGAGGTGAGAACAGCATCTAGTGAGGAGGTGGTGTCGACATGAACGATATTTTGGTGGTCGCCAACCGCACGCTGGGCGGCAGAAAGCTCCTCGACAGAGTGCGAGGGCTGGCGGCAGAGGGCGACGTGCGCTTCCGGTTGGTGGTGCCAATCACCAAACCCTCCTCGGGCCTGGTGATATACGACGAGGCGGTGCGCCACGCCGCCGAAGTGCGCATCGACCTGGCGGTGTCGCTGCTGGCCGACGAGGGCATTGAGGCGACCGGCGCCGTCGGCGACGCCGACCCGTTTCTGGCGACGATGGATGCGATCGCCGAGCACCACCCCAGCGAGGTCATCATCTCCACCCACCCAGTCACCCACTCCGGCTGGCTGCGGCGCGATCTGATCGAGCGCGTGCAAATCGCGTCGGGGTTGCCGGTGGAGCACATCGTTACCGATCTGGAGAGCGAGGGGCTGCCGTTCAAAGTGACGCTGGTGATCGCCAACAAAACCTCCGGCGGCGAGGAGCTGATCGAGCGCTTGAAGGAGAAGGCGGCGCATGGCCAACGCCACCTGTTCATCGCGGTGGTGCCCCAGCAGGACGGCAACGGCAACGCCCCACGCGAGGCGCGTGCGCGGTTGGCGCGAATGTTGGAGAAGCTGCGCGCCGAGGGGCTGCTCAGCTCGGGAATGATCGGCGACCCCGACCCATACACCGCCTGCATGAACGCCCTGGAGCTGTTCAGAGTGGACGATGTGGTGATCTCCACGCTGCCCGACGAGCGCTCCGGCTGGATGCGCTCCAATTTGATCGAGCGCGTGCGCCACGCCACCGCCCTACCGGTGGAGCACGTGGTGGTGGACTTGCAGGCGCAAAGCGCCGCGACACCGGTCGCGACGGGGAGCTGAGCGCGCAATGCGACTGCGATTGCTGGCGGAATCCGAAAGGTGATCGGGTAGCGCAATGGAGGCCGCTAGCATCGCCCATGGAAGGGGAGCCAAACCACCCCACCCATCCACCGCGGAGCACGAGCACCACGGCCCCCCGCCCGCGCACAAAAGCTCGCGGGTAGATCCCCAATTGCTGGGGATGCTGCTGTTCATCATCTCCGAGGTGATGATCTTCGGCGCGTTTTTCACCGCCTACTTCTTCATCCGCGTCGCTCAGGGCGACCCGTGGCCGGCCCACGGCACCGCGCTGCCGGTGTACCCCACGCTGGTCAACACCTGCATATTGGTGTCGTCGTCGTTCACCATGCACTGGGCGCAAACGTCGATCAAGAAGGGCAACCGCTTCGGCCTGAAGGCGGGCATCCTCACCACCTTCCTGCTGGGCGTCACGTTCCTCACTCTGCAGATCAACGAGTACGCCAACATCGGCTTCGCCCCGCAAGACCACGCGCAGCAGACGATCTTCTACTCGCTCACCGGCCTGCACGGCGCGCACGTGACGATCGGGCTGATACTGCTGCTGATCGTCACGATCCGCTCCTGGCGGGGCCACTACACCCCCGAGGAGCACCGCGGCGTGGAGGTGCCCGGGATCTACTGGCACTTCGTCGACATCATGTGGATCGTGGTCTACACGACGGTGTACATAATCTGAGCGATGCTGAACCCTCTGCGCTCCGAGGCGGAGATGTTCCGCCTGCTGCTGTATGTGATCGCCGTGTTCGCCGTGATCATCGCGGCGATTTTGATCGCGCGCGCGATCTTTTGAGCGCGGGGCTCAGTGCTTGGCGGCGCCCGGTTCGGTCGCCTTGACGAGGTAGGCGACCAGCGCTTCCACCTGCTTACGCGACAGCGAGCTGGCGAACGTGGCCGGCATCACGCCGGCGCGGTAGCCGCTGGGGATGTACTTGTAAGGGTGGGTGATCGCCACTTCGATGCACTGCTGCAGGGTGGCGCCGCGCGCCGCCTTGGAGGCCGCGATGGCGCAGTCGCTGCGCAGTCGCTGGTTGAGGTCGGGCCCGACGGTGCCGGTGGCGCCGGCGTCGGCGAGTGTGTGACAGGAGGTGCAGCCGCTGGAGCCGAGGAACGTGTCCTTGCCTTCCATCAGCAGCGGCGTGGTCGCCACGCCCTTGCCCACCTGCTTGGTGGCGTTGGCCAGCAGCCCGCCGTCTTCGCCCGGACGCGCCGCTGCGTAGGCGACGTAGGCGGCGATGTCTTTCAGCGTGGCGCCGCTGGCCAGCCCCTTGGGCATCACGTTTTCGGGGTTGGGGTATTCCACCTGGTATTGCACCACGCCGCGGATCGTGTTGCGCCCCAGCCCTTCGTCGACGGTGTGGCGGAACGCTTCGTCGAGGTTGGGGCCCACCGTTCCCTTGGTGCCGGCCCGCGCCATCGTGTGGCAGGCGCCGCACTTGGCCACGAACGCCTGCTTGCCGGCGATCAGATTGGCTTCTTCGCCGTGTTTCACCGAGCCGCAACCAGCCAGGGCCGCCAGCATCAGGCCACCAGCTATCAGCAACGTCCCGGCTTTACCCAGCTCCCTCACACCAGTCGGAACTCTACCCGATACAGCGGGCGGCATCGCGGCGGCGAGAACTTTTTCTCACACCGTGTGCGTGCACGCCCGCATGTCGGTGCAGCTACGCGCTCGCACGTGTCTGTGCAGCGGCCGGGTCGGTGTTCCACTACGGCGCCGGCAGCCACTCCAGTTCGCCCCGCGCCGCCGCGATCACGCCGCGCGCAACGCCCTCCCACGACCAGCGCTCGCGCACGGTGCCCACCAGCGCCGTACGGGTGCGCTCGCGCAGCTGCGGATCGGACTCCAGCCAGCCCACCACGCGCTCGGCGATGGCAGGCACGGCGTGGTCGTCCACCGGGAACGACAGCCACCCCGCCGCCGGTGCGGGCACCGCGCGCGCCAACGCCGCGCTCACCTCCGCCAGGCCCGAATGCGCGGCGCTCACCGGCAGCGCGCCGCACGCCGCCCCCTCCACCGCCACCATCCCGAATGCCTCGGGAAACGTGCTGGGCACGACCAGCGCCTCGCACCTCGGCAGCAGCTCGGCCAGCCGATCGTGCTCATAGCGCCCCACGAACCGCACACGCTCCGGGAGCGCCCGCGCGGCGGCCACGTAGCGCTCGCGTCTCGCTCCGCGCAAATCGTCCAGAAACGCCAGCAGATGCCGCCGCGCCCCGCCGCCCGCCTCCTCGATCCGACCGGCGGCAAGTGTGTTCGTCAGACACTCCAGCCACTCCCGGTCGCCGCCGAAGCCGACGATCTCCAGGCGCGCCCGCGGCACCCGTTCCAGCACCAGCGGCCAGGCGGCAATCAGCAGATCGACGCCCTTGTTGACGATCAGCTTGCCCACGAACGCCACCGCCGGCTCAGCTGGTCGCCGGCGCGCGGGCAGCGGCTTGAACAGCTCCACGTCCACCCCGGGCGGGCCCAGACGGGTGCGGGCCTCGACCGCGGGGTCACCCAGCGCCGCCCACAGGCTGCGCGCGGTGTGCCCGGAGCCCACCAGCACCCCCGCGGCCGCGCGTACACCCTCGCGCGCGTACGGCAAAAAGCGCTCGGGGTCGGGCTTCACCGTGTACTCCAGCGCGCTGCCGTGCACCTTCACCGCGTACCCCACCCCGCTGCCAGCCAGGGCTCGTGCGAGGATCGCGGGGCCCATCACGAGGTGGTTGGCGAGCGCCAAATCGGGGCGCACGTGCTCGAGCACCTCGCGCACGGCGGCTACGTTGGCGTCGATGTAGCGTGCGATCTCCGCGTCGCTGCAGCGCGCGAACGCCCGGGCTTCGATCCCCTCGTAGGGATCCTCCACGTACACCGGCAGCAGCCCTCCGATGTCTGGCCGGTACACGGTGCACCGCACCCGGTGCAAGCTGCGCACCTGCAGCGCGCCCCCGTCCCAGTCGCCGGCGGCGTCCACCCACGGTTGGTCGTCGGGGTGGCGGTCTTGGCAGAGCAGGTGCACCTCGTGTCCCAGCCCCACCAGTGCCCGCGCGAGGCGCGCGTTGTAGATGTTGGAGCCGGTGCCCGCCAGCAGGTAGCCGTGGAAGATCAGGATGCGCATCTGCGGCCACCCTATCCTCCCCCGCCCGCTTCGCTAGAGTGCCAGCGGTGAGCGCACAGCAGCGATATCGTCTGCGCAATCCCACCGGCGGGCGGGAAGTGATCCTCGAGGCGCGGCCCGGCGAGATCTATCTCGACCGCGACACCGGCGAGCCGCTGGAAGTGGTGGGCAAGGTGCTGCCGCTGGCGCCATCGCAGTCGAAGCTGGCGTGGTCGGTGGAGAACCTGCGCTTCTGCCCCTGGTGCGGGCAGCTGGCGCAGAAGGACCTCAACGACTGCCCCACCTGCGGCCGTCGCATGGGGCCGCTGGAGTAACAGCCGTGCGCTCGCGTCGCGCCTGTGTGCTCGCCGGGGCGGCCGTGCTTCTGTCGGGCCTGACGCTGGGAGCGTGCGGTGGAGGCAACTCGGCCGACGTGCGCCCGGGCAGCACCCCCGAAATCACGCCGCCCACCAGCACACAGGCCGAAAGCGAAGCCACCCCCACCACCTCGACCTCGACGGCTGCCACCACCGCCACGACGGGCGGCTCCAGCACCACCCCCGAAGAAGGCAGCTCAAGCGTTGAACCATCGAGCCCCAGCAGCTCCTCCAAAGAAGGCACCGGCGGCGAAAGCGCCGGCAGCTCGGGCGGCGCGACCACTGGCGGCTCCCCGGAAACGGGCGGCAGCAGCGGGGGGACCGGAGAAAGCGCCACCAAAGGTGGCTCGGAAGCGACCGGCGGCGGCTCCGCCGGCGGTCCCACGGGCGGGGCCAAAGCGCCCTGAGGGCGCGTCAGTCCACCAGACCCAGCCGCCGCGCATAGGCGGTGATCTCGGCACGCGAGGAGAAGCCCAGCTTCTCGATCGCGCGCGCGCGATAGGTCTTGACGGTGCGCTCCGCCACATGCAGCTGTTCGGCGATCTGCGGGTTGGTGTGGCCCAGCGCGATCAGCCTCACCACCTCGCGCTCGCGCTCCGACAGCGCCGGCCCGTCCTGGGCGCTCTCGCCGCCGGTGGCCATCAGCGCTCCCAGACGCGGGTGCAGATAGTTGCCGCCCGCCACCGCCAAGCGGAACGCCTGCAGCAGCTCGGCGGGCTCCGCCTCCTTCAACACATAGCTGCGTGCCCCCGCCCGCAGCGCCTGGCGGGCATACTCGGGATCCTCGCGCATCGTCAGGATCGCCACCGCCAGCGGCGGGTGGGCGACGAAGCACTGCGGCAGCGCCGCCAAGCTGGAGCCGCCGGGCATCGTCAAATCGAGCGTCAGCAGATCGGGCTTGTGGGCGCGCACTTCGCGGATCGTGGCGGGCACGTCCGCCGCCTCGGCCACCACCCGGAACTCCTGTGCTTCGCGCTCCAGCAGCGTGCGGATGCCGTCGCGCACCACCGCATGGTCGTCGGCGATGATCACGTCGATCGGGCGATCCACGCCCGGGGTTCCCCCGGGAGCGCCCGCCGCGTTGGGGCCACCGATCGCGCCAGGCATGTCTGGTAGGCCGGCTTGCATTGCCGCACACCGTAGCGACCGGGCAGGCGGCAGCCCGCGCCACAGTCCACCGTGGCCGTATAAACCACGGAGCGGCGAAGATCCCGCCGAGCGGGCAATCAGCCACTGTGATCAAAACGTACCAAAGCAGTTGGACAGATCGTCCAAACCGCCGGGGCGAGCGCCGCGGCCTGCGCTGGCGAGCCGGGGAGATGATCATGTCTCTTTGAAGACGCCAACTACTTCACAAAGTGAAGTAGTTGGGGTCGCAAAAGTAAACACACAACACACCCCCACAGCCCGCGAACCCGGCCGCCACTGGCAACCCCGACCAACCAGCACGGCGGGCGGCCCCAACGCCGTCGGCAAGCCCAACCAGCACAGCGGGCGGCCCCAACGCCATCGGCAAACCCAACCAGCCCGACGGGCGGCCTCGGCCGGCGCCGGCGAACATGAGGCGCCACGCCCCCGCGCGGCCGCGAGGTCCCGTCGGGACGACATCGATCGGCACCTTTGGGACGACACGATCGGCACCATCCAGACGGCAGACAAACGCCCGCCCAGGCCGCATCATGTCGGATGGCAGTGACCTATTCAAATGGCGCCGGCCAATCCGAGCGGCAGTGAGGCAGGGCGAGGCGCCGCAGAGCAGATGTGAGGTGCAAGGATGCACACAAATGCAAATGCAAGGATGCACACAACCATCACATGCAACGCGAAGGGCGGGGAGCGATGACGATCCTCGGCGTTGCACTCGTCTGGCTGGGAATCGCCGCTGTGGCGTTCTTGGTGCTGTCGGCGCTGGCGAAGTGGTCGGCTAGCAGAAACGTCGATGCCGAGCTGGGGATCGTCTGCGACAGCGACCTGATCGACACCAGCTACATGACCATATGAGCCCCGCCACATGAGCCCTTCCATGATGACCCCCTCCACCCTGAACGGCCCGCCGGCGGGCGCGCGCACCAGCTCGCGCATCCTCGTGGCGGGCGACGATCCGGCACGGCGCGCGGCGGTGCTGCACGACCTCAGCGAATCGCTGCCCGCCGGCGCGCAGCTGGGCGAGGCCGGCGCGATGTCGGAGGTGCTCGAGCGCGCCTCCTCCAGCAGTGTGGTGATGCTGGCCGGCGACATCGGCGGCCTGCCGGCGGAATCGGCGATGCAGCTGCTGGGACACCGCCATCCCAGTCTGCCCGTGGTGGCGTTAGGCCGCCCCTTGTCGCGCACCCGGCGCAGCACGACCCGGCGGGGGGGCCGCCCGACGGCGGGTACCACTCGTCGCGGTGTGGCCTCAGCGGGTCGGTGAGCCGCCCGCGGTGCGCGGCCACCGGCCGAAACGGGAACCGATCGGGGAGACACTCGCTTCGGCCGCCAACGGCCCTTTGCAGGAAGCCAACCAAGCCGTCCGCACGCACCGGGCACCTCCGGCCCAGCCGCTAGCGTGGCGGCGTGCCGATGCTCCCCACCTCCCCCAAGCTGCGGAGGATTTTGGCCGCCTACACGGTCAACAAGCTGGGCACCTGGTTTGGCACGGTGGCGCTGTCGCTGGCCGTGTACGACCACACTCACTCGGCGGCGGCAGTCACCGCACTGTTCGTCGCGCGCTATCTGCCGGCGCTGATCGTGCCGGCGCTGGTCGCCCGCGTGGAGGTCTCCTCCCGCCGTGGCGCGCTGGGCGCGATGTATGCGCTGGAGGGGATCTGCGCGGCGCTGCTGGCGGCGCTGGTGTGGCACTTCCTGCTGGCGCCCATTTTGATTTTGGTGGCACTGGACGGCGCTGTGGAATTGACGGCCAGCTCGCTGCTGCGCGCACAGGCGGCCCGCGCCGGCGCCGAGCGCTCCTCCGAGCAGGGGCTGTACGACGCCAACGCGGCGCTCAACGTGGCGCTGTCGGCGTCGGTGGTGATCGGCCCCACGCTGGGAGCCGTTGCCGTGCACACGCTGGGCGGGCCGGTGGCGCTGCTGATCGACGCCGGCTCGTTTTTGGTGTGCGGCGCGCTGCTGGTGGACCTCCACACCCATGTGGAGGAACGCTCCGGCGGCTCGGTGCGCGCACGTCTGGCGGCGGCGTGGACGCACGTGCGAACGGCGCCGGCGCTGCGCACGCTGCTGTTGGTTCAGGCGTTTGCGCTGGTGTTTTTCGAGACCGCCGCGCCGGTGGAGGTGTTTTACGCGAAGGGCGCGCTGCATGCCGGCGACGTGGGGTACGGCGCGCTGTTGACCGCATGGGGCGTGGGCCAGCTGGGCGGCAGCGTGGTGTTCGCGCGCGGCGGGCGCCGCTCGCTGGGAGCGATGCTGACGTTGGGCACGCTCGCGGTGGGGCTGGCGTATGTGGGCTTTGCGGCGGCGCCCACGCTTGCATTGGCGGCACTGGCGGCGCTGCTGGGCGGCGTGGGCAACGGCATGCAGTGGGCATCGCTGCTGGGGTCGGTGCAGCTGCTCACGCCGCAGCGGCTGCGTGGGCGGCTGATGGGCGGCGTGGAATCGATCGGCGCGCTGTGCCCGCTGATCGGGGTGCCGCTGAGTGGCGCGGTGATGGCGCTCACGTCGCCGCGCGCGGCGTTTTTGATCTTCGGCTCGATCATCGCCGTGGCCACAGTGGGGTTTGCGCGGCTGTGGGCGACGGGAGCGATGCGCACTAGCCGCGACTGCCTCCCGGATGTCACGCGTTCACCCGCTCGACCCCTCGCCGTCGGGCCCGATTCAGACCACACACTCGTAGTCGTGCCCGATATGACGGAGTGCCGTTAAGTGCTACGCGTTATCGGCCGTTAAGGACGACAGGCGATCGGCATGCCGGAATCCAAGCTCACCAGACAGCTGTTTTGGGCGGCCGAGGCGCTGCTGCTCGCAGGCGCGATCGCCGTGGCGATGCTGACCTCGCGCGCAGAAGATTGGCAGCCGCTGCTGCTGGTGGGGCTGTTGATGGCGCTGGCACTGGGGGGCCAGCGGCTCAGCATCGACATCCGCGGCCAGCAGGTGACAGCCGCGTTTGTGGCGCTGGTGCTGGCGATGAGCCTGCTGGGACCGGCGCCGGCGGTGCTGTTTGGTTTGGCGGCGATGGTGCTGACCTCGGCGACGCGGAAACTGCCACTGGACTCGTGGCTGAACAATCTGGCGACATTCGCGGCTTTCCCGTTGCTGGGCGGACTGCTCGTGCGGGCGATCATCGGCAACGTCCACGATCCGCACCTCCTGCATACGACCCAGAGCGTCGAATTCGGATTGGTGGTGTTCGCCGTGTTTATGGTGACCAACGCCGTCAACTTCCTGTTGGTGGCGCTCGACAACCGCGTGATGCAGGGCCGCCGGCTGCCCAGTCAGGTGCGCGACCTCTTCATCCCGCTGCTTCCCGGCCAGATCGCCACCGGCGCACTGGCGGCGATCCTCGCCGTGGCCTACACCAACCTCGGCTTCCCGGCGCTGCTGGGCGCGATCATCGTGCTGCTGATCTTTCAGTCGCTGGGCGTGGCGCTGCTGCGCTCCGAGGAGCGCGCCGACCAGCTGGAGGCGCGCTCGATGCACCTGGCGTCGCTGCAGCTGGGCGTGCTGACCACGCTGGTGGAGACACTGGCGCTACGCGATCGCGTGACCGCGCGCCACGCGGCCGCGGTGGCACGCTACGCGCGCGCACTGGCACAGGAGGCGGGGCGCAGCGAGTCTGAGCAGGACATCGCGCACACGGCGGGGCTGCTGCACGACATCGGCAAGTTTGCGCTGCCCGATCGGATCCTCAACGCGGAGATCCTCTCCGACGAGGATTGGGCGCTGATCCGCCGTCACCCCCAGGACGGGGCGACGCTGGTGGGGCGTCTCGACGGGTACGGCCCGGTGGCCGACGCGATCCTCTACCACCACGAGCGGGTCGACGGCGGCGGCTACCCGGCGGGGCTGATCGGCAACGAGATCCCCCTTCCGTCGCGCATTTTGGCGATCTGCAGCGCGTACGACACGATGACCTCGCGCGACTCCTACCGCGGTACCAAAACCCCCCAGGACGCGATCGCCGAGCTGCGACGGATGGCGGGACGCCAGTTCGACGAAGAGCTGGTGAAGAGCTTCGTGGCGATGCTGGAGCGCGAGGGGCCGACGAAGCTGGCGGCGGGCGACGACGCCGATTTCGAGGCCGAGCTGGCGTTCGAGCGCCGCGCGCGCGCGATCGCGCAGCCCACGACTTCGTAGCGAAGGTTGGGCACAAGCGCCATAACGAACGAACGCCGCTGGTGGGCGGCGTTCGTTAACAAGCTGTTTGGCCTGACAACAGCCAAGGGGCGATTATTATTTGTTCCAGCCCATGCTCGTCCTCCTAGCTCGGGGCCCTGGGCCACTTTGGTGGGGCTCGCGGCCCCCGGTCCCAACCTCTCCAGGACAACCGCCACCTACCCATATGAGTAGGTTTGTGGAGGATAGTACCAGGATTGGACGAATTGTCTAGTTTCGATCAGATATTCGGTGCATTGTGCAGCATTTCTTGCAGGATGCAGGACTTTTGAGACGTTCGCAATGCTCGATGGCCGTCTGACGGGGCGTGTGGCAAACGTCCACAAACGTGCGCGACGCTCAACTTCGTCGGGCGAGATGCCGAAACTCGACCCAGGAGGCACTCCGGAGATCGATCCGGGTGCCAACCGGCCCGGGCCCCGTGGCCAACGGCATCCAGAACGAGAGGACGTCCATGCCATTCCCCGCACCCACCTCCCCGCACGGCGATCGCCAACTGGTGTTTACGAGCTCGCAGGCGGCGCGCTACCTGGGCGTGTCGCTGGCGACCATCCGCCGTTGGGCGGACGCCGGCCACCTCGACTGCTACCGCACGCCCGGCGGACAGCGGCGCTTCTCGCGCGAGCAGCTGGACGCGTTCGTGGGCTCGCTGCAGAGCCCCGGCCAGCCCGGCGTGCAGGGCGCCCGCCGCGCGGCCTGAGCCGGGCGCTCAGCGCGCGAGCCGGCCGAACTTGATGCGCAAACGCCGGTAGAACGAGGAGCCGGGCAGCTGCGCGATGGTGCCAACGCCGTCGACGAACCGCGCGCGGATGCGCGCGTCGGGCGCCAGCTCGCACACGGGACGGCCGTCAACCGACACGTCGAGCGGATCGCGCGAGCGATTGTGGATCGTGATGGGGTCGGTGGGCGCCGCCACCAGCGCGCGCGCAGTGAGCGAGTGGGGCGCGATGAACGACACCACGAACCCCTTCACCCCCCACGCCATCACCGGTCCGCCGTTGGCGAGGTTGTAGCCGGTGGAGCCGGCGGGGGTGGCGAGCACGAGGCCGTCGCAGCGCACCGAGCCGACCTCCTCGCCGTCGAGCGCGTACGCCAGCTCCGCCACGCGCTCGCCCACGCGGCGGTGGATGGCAACGTCGTTGATCGCCGTCTCGGAGCCGTGGGGCGTGTCGAGCACGATGCCGGGCAGGCGCAACAGCTCGAAGCGGCCGGAGAGCGCGCGGGTGATGCCGTCGTCGATCTCATCCGGCTCGACCGTGGCGAGAAAGCCGATCTCGCCGAAGTTGATCGCGAACACCGGCACCGAGCTGCCGGCGTAGAGTCGCAGCGCGCGCAGGATGGTGCCGTCGCCGCCCAGCACCACGCACAGCTGCTCGCCGCCGGCGGCGATCGCGGCATCGACCTCGACGCCGGCGCCGGCGCGCAAGCCGTGCTTGGCGGTCTCCTCGGCGTCGAACCGCAGCGTGGCACCGGCGGCGCGCGCGGTGTCGATCAGCGTGGCGAGCGCCGCCCGCGTTTCCTGTGTGCGCCGGTGGGTGAGCACGGCGATGCGCTCGAAGGGAGCGCCGCTGAAGGGTTCCGACGAGGAGGCACTTCTTTCTTGATGGGCGCCCTTCGGGCGCGGGGTGGGCTGCGCGCGATCGATCACGCCGGCCGCTCCTCGACGAGAGCCATCCGCTCGATCTCCTCCGCGCCGCGCACCCCGCCGGCCGGTCCCGGGGGCGCCAGCCAGATGAACGTCTCGCGGTTGCCCTTCGGGCCGGGGAGGCCGGAGGAGCGGAAGCCCAGCACCGCGGGCGGACCGGACGGCGAGTCGATCGCAACGGCGGCACGCCCGACGGCAACCAGCGCGGCGAGGCGCGCGGCGGCGTCGCGCACGACCCCCCCTTTGCCGACGCTGGCGCGCGGCGCCTCGAACTGCGGCTTGACCAGCGCCAGCACGTCGTAGGGAGCGGCCAGGCAGGCCAGCACGGCGGGGAGCACCTTGGTGAGCGAGATGAACGACACGTCAACCACCGCCAGGTTGGGCACGGCAGGCAGCATCGCAGGTGCGAGCGCCCGCGCGTTGGTGCGCTCCAAAACGTGCACGCGCGGGTCGGTGCGCAGCCGGTGGGCCAGCTCTCCATAACCGACGTCCACAGCGATCACCTCGGCGGCGCCGCGCTGCAACAAACAGTCGGTGAATCCCCCGGTGGATGCCCCCACGTCGAGTGCCACCCGTCCGGCCACGTCGATCTCGGTGCGCAGGAGGGCGTTGTCCAACTTGATCCCCCCGCGCGACACATAACGGGGCTGCGCACGCACGCGTATCAGCACGTCGGACGCGACCATCTCCCCCGGCTTCTGCGCCTGTCGCTCCTGTTCGCCGAGGAGCACGTCGCCCGCCATTACCGAGGCCGCCGCCCGGCTGCGCGACTCGAACAGGCCGCGCTCGGCCAGGAGGGTGTCCAGACGCTGCTTGGCCATCGGCGTGTTAAATGAAACGGCCCGCCTGGGAAGCGGGCCGTTTCGAGGGAGGAGGGATGCTGCTGTACTTCGGGTCTGAAAGCATCATGCCCACTGCGAGGGGGCTTGTGTGTGAGTGTGAACACACATGCCCTAAGCGCCTACGGTTGCCGAGTCGCGATCGAGGATCGCGCGGGCGACGCGCTCGGCGATCTTGGCGCCGGTGAAGCCGACCTCCTCGTGCAGGAGCGCGGGCTTGCCGTGAGTTATGTAGCGGTCGGGGAGGCCGACGCGCAGGATGCGCGGGGTGATGCCCATCTCGCTGAGGGTCTCCCACACGGCGCTGCCGAAGCCACCGGCGAGGACGCCCTCCTCGACCGTGACCAGCAGGTCGTGCTCGGCCGCCAGCTGCGCCATCAGGCCGCCGTCGATCGGCTTGGCGAAGCGCGCGTCGGCGACCGTCACGCCCAATCCGCGGCCCTCCAGCAGAGTGGCGGCCTCGAGCGCCTTGGGGACGCCGCTGCCGTACCCGACCAGCGCCACGCGGTGACCGGCGGCGGCGACCAGGCTTCTCCCCCCGTTTTCCCGCAAAATCTCACCGGCGCCAATGGCGATCGTGTGCGGCGCTTCGGGCAGCGGCACGCCCTCGCCCTCGCCACGGGGGTAGCGCAGCGCGACCGGGCCGTCGTCGTAGAGCAGCGCGGTGTGCAGCATGTGCACCAGCATGGCCTCGTCGCGCGGCGCCATCAGCACGATGTTGGGCAAACAGCGCAGGTAGGCGATGTCGAACGCGCCGTGGTGGGTGGGGCCGTCGTCGCCCACCAATCCGGCGCGATCCATGGCGAACACGACATTGAGTTTCTGCAAGCACACGTCGTGCACGATTTGGTCGTAGGCGCGCTGCAAAAAGGTGGAGTAGATCGCCGCCACCGGCTTGACGCCCTCGAGCGACAGGCCGGCCGCGAACAGGATCGCCTGCTGCTCGGCGATGCCCACGTCGAAGTAGCGCTCCGGAAGCGCCTTCTGCAGGATGTTGAGGCCGGTGCCGGAGTTCATGGCAGCCGTGATCCCCACCACGCGGGGGTCGCGTTCGCACTCGCGCACCAGCGCTTCGCCGAACACCTGCGTGTACTGCGGCGGCTTCGGCTTGGCGGCCGCCGCGCCGGCGGCGCGGCCCGCGGGCTCCGGCGGGGGTGTCGGGGAGCCGTTGAGGATCGAGTGGGGCTTGGCGGCGTGCCACCTCTCCATCCCCTCCAACCCGCCGTCCTCGGCCGGCGCGAAGCCCTTGCCCTTGACGGTGGCGATGTGCACCACCACCGGGCGCTGTGCGGCCAGCGCCTCGCGCAGCGCAATCCGCAGCGCGCGCACGTCGTGGCCGTCGATCACGCCCATGTAGGCCCAGTCGAGCTCCTCCCACCACAGGCCGGGCGCCCAAAACGCCTTCAGCGACTCCTTCAGCTGCGGGCCCAGCTTCTCGAAGGCGGCACCCACCGCGCCGGGCAGGCGGGCCAGGCCGCCCTCCACCTCCTCGCGCGCGTGCCACAGTTTGGGGTTGAGCCGCACGCGGTTGAAGTAGCGCGACAGCGCGCCCACGTTGGGCGCGATCGACATGCCGTTGTCGTTGAGCACCACCACGATCGGCGTGCCCAGCCCGCCCGCCTGGCCGATCGCCTCGAACGCGACACCGCCGGTCATGGCGCCGTCGCCGATCACCGCCACCACGTTGCCCTGGTTGGACACGGCCAGATGGCGCATGCCCTCCTTGATCCCCACCGCATACCCCACCGAGGTGGAGGCGTGGCCGGCGCCGATGATGTCGTGCGGGGACTCGGCGATCGCGCAGAATGGCGCCAGGCCGCCGTACTGGCGGATTGTGTGCAGGCGGTCGCGTCTGCCGGTGAGCACCTTGTGCGGATAGGCCTGGTGACCGACGTCCCAGAGAATCTTGTCGCGCGGGGAGTGCAGCAGCGAGTGCAGCGCCACCGCCAGCTCGCAGGTGCCGAGGTTGGCGCCGAAGTGCCCGCCGATCTCGCCGACGGTGTCGATGATGTACTCGCGCACCTCCTGCGCCAAGCGCTGCAGCTCCTCCTCGGAGAGGCCGTGGAGGTCGTCGGGACCGTCGATCTTCTCGAGCAGGCTCATGAGGTGCGCGTGTAGACGAAGTCGGTGATCCGCTCCAGCTCCCGGGTGTCGCGCGGGCGTCCGGAGTGCTCGAAACCGGCGGAGGCGGCCTCGGCCAGCGCCTTGCGCGCCGTGCGGTGAGACTCCGCGGCCAGGTGCCTCGCTTGATCGATTCCGAACTCGCTCACGTAGGTGCGCTTGCCGTGACGCTCATCGCTGCCCCGCGGCTTGCCCAGTGCGTCGTCGGTTCCGGTCACGTCGAGGATGTCGTCGACGATCTGAAACAGCACGCCCAACTCGGCCGCGAAGCGATTGAACGCCATTGTCGCAGGTCCGTCAACGGCACCTAGCGTGAGCACGCACATCACCGACGCGCCGATCAGCCTGCCGGTCTTCAGCTCGTGCAGACGCCGCAGCCCCGCTGCCCCGGACGAGGCGGTGCGACGCACGTCCGCGTACTGGCCGCCCACCATCCCCCCCGCGCCGGTGGCGGCTGCCAGCTCGGCTGCCGCCGCCAGCACCCGCTCGGGCGGCGCGTGCGTGTGCGTGAGCAGATGCCGGAACGCCTCCGCATAGAGCCCGTCGCCGGCGAGGATCGCGACGTCCTCTCCGAACGCCACGTGGCAGGTGGGCTGACCGCGGCGCAGCGCGTCGTCGTCCATCGCCGGCAGGTCGTCGTGGATCAGCGAGTAGGTGTGGATCAGCTCGATCGCCGAGGCGACCGGGAGGAAGCTCTCCGGCGACGCGCCGAGGGCGCGGGCGGTGGCGAGGGCGAGGACCGGGCGCACGCGCTTGCCGCCGGCGAGCAGCGAGTACCGCATCGCCTCCTCGAGCCCCTCGGTGGGCGGCGCGGTCGCGAAGCGCAGGTCGGTGAGGGCGCCTTCGACCAGCGCGCGCAGGTCCTCGGGGTAGAGCGTCTGCTCGGTTCCCATCAGCGCCACTCGCGCTGTGTGTGTTTTCCACCGTATGGCGTGGAAAATCCACGCAGCGCGCCCACGGCGGGGCTACTCACGGTCGGCGGCGGCCGCCTCGCGGGCACGGCGGTTGGTCTCCTCGACCGCCTCCTGCGAGAGCTCCCCCGCCTCGGCGGCGAGCGCGGCGGCGCGGCCCTCCTCGAGCTCACCCTCGCCGTCGAGCTCGGCGGCGATCTGGCCCAGCCGCTCGGCGATCTCGTGCAGGCGGCTCACGCGGTCGGCTCGCGCTCGCGGAGGATCGCCCCCAGCACGCCATTGATGAAGCTCGGCGCGTCGGCGCCGCAGTACTCCTTGGCGATCTCGACCGCCTCGTTGATCGCGACCTCGGGCGGGGTCTCCCCCTCCTCGATCTCGAACAGCGCGACGCGGATCACGTTGAGGTCGAGCGGCGCGAGCCGGTCGACGGTCCAGCCGCTTCGCAGGTGTTCGGAGATCGTCTCGTCGAGGTCTTCGCGGGCGTCCTCGACCCCTTCGGCCAGTTCCCGCGTCAGCGGTTTCGAGTCGGCGACGAGCTCGGCGAGCGGGCGGCCGGTGACGTCGCGCTGGTAGCTGGCGAAGACGGCGTCACGGCGTTGGTCGGAGCGGCGCATCAGGGCATTCTCTCAGGCCGGGCACTCAGGAAGCGCGGTGCGCTCAGCGCGGGCGCGGCGGCGGCGCTCAGCGGAGGATCTCGACGAGCAGGACCCAGGCGTTGGCGACGGCGCCGCAGATCGCCAGGACGACACCCGCGGCGATCCAATACAGGCCGCCACCCGTTTCGAGCAGGACGCTGAGGCCGCCGATCACCAGCGGCAAGGTCCCCATC
>DATMLP010000014.1:0-152012 GCA_035570415.1 Solirubrobacteraceae bacterium
TGAGGGTGGCCACGTAAGCCGGGCATCCGCCCACCGAGACCGTCAGCGAGGTGGAGCCCGGGAGCGCCGACACGACCGCGGTGCAGGGCACGGTGCTGGGGGTGGGGGGTTGTGCGCAGCCGACGATCACGGCTCCCATGAGGTCGGGTTCGCACATCACGGCGCCGCCCTGGATCGTGACCTGTGTCTGGGTGGGCACGAGCATCACCTGCCCGCCGTGTGCGCAGAGAACGGTCGCGTTGCTGGTGACGATCGGCGGCATGGCTCACAACCCTCGATAGGGCGACAGATGATATCCGCGATCTTAAAAGCAGGAGGGGCGGCAGAGCCGCCCCTCCCAACCACCGTTCCCTCGATGAATCGGCGGTATGTGGCTTCTGCCGGCCTTCCCGACCGTCCGAAGCGTTGTTGTGTCCGTCCCTCGGGCGGGATACCCGCCGTGAGGAGGCTTCGCTGCAGCGGCCACGCGCGTGGCGGTGCCGCTGAGGAAGATCTGGGTGGAGCGGGCGGCGCGGTCGGCGGTGGCGACCGCGCCGGGTCGCTCCTGTGGCAATCAGATCGTCAAGCAGGTACCTGACGAGCCTCGATCAGCCACCCACCAGCTTCAGTACGGCCTGGGGCAGCGAGTTGGCCTGGGCGAGGATCGCCACGCCGGCCTGCTGCAGCACCTGGTCCTTGGTGAAGTTGGTCATTTCTTCGGCCATGTTGGCATCCGCCAGAGAGCTCTGGGCGGCGGAGAGGTTCTCCCCGTAGATCGCCAGGTTGCTCTGGGTGTACTGCAGGCGGTCCTGCACCGAACCGAAGTTGGCGGCGGCCTTCGACACTTCGTTGATGGCTTTTTCCACCGATTCGATTTTTTCGACGCTGATGCCGGCGACGGCTTTTTTCAATTCCGTCGTTTTGACGCCGATCGTTTCTTTTTCGTTGGCGCCGATCTGGAACTTGATTTCTTCTTCTTTGGCCAGCAGCGCAACGCCGTTGAACTTCGTCGCTTCGCCGACGCGGGTGATCTCGGATTCGAGTTCTGTGGCCTCGCCTTTGATCGCTTCCTTGTCGGATTCGGTGTTGGTGCCGTTGGCGTACTGCACCGCCAGCTCGCGGACACGCTGCAGCATCTGCTGCACGTCGTTGAGCGCGCCCTGAGCGGTCTGCACGAGCGAAACCGCGTCCTGGCTGTTCTGGGTCGCCTGGGCGACGCCGTTGACCTGACCCTGCAGGCGCTGGTTGATCGCGTAGCCGGCGACGTCGTCGGCGGCCGAGTTGATCTTCAGGCCCGAGGAGAGGCGTTCCATCGAGGTGTTCAGCATGTTTTCGGTGGTCTGCAGGTTACGCTGCGCACCGAGTGCCTCGATGTTGGTTTGGATGCTCAGGGACATGCGTTCATCTCCTTGATGACGGTTGTTGAATAGTCCCGGGCCAACTCCTTGTCGGCCCTTCCTTCATGCCCGTTATCGTCAGCCGCGACTCAGACTTGAGGGCCGCGAGACGATGTCCACGCCACGCCACGCCACGCCGACCGGCGGTGGCAGGCGAGCGCCGCGCTAGGAATCGTGCAGCCCCAGTCGCGCCAGCTCTTCGGAGAGCAGCTCGTGCTGGGCGTGGCGCAGCTCGGCGGCCACCAGCCGCCGCCAGAGGAACACCGAGGCGGCCCACACCGCCACATAACACACGATCCCCGCCAGCAGCGCGCGGAAGCCGGCCTGCGCCAGCGTGTGGGTGGGCAGCGACAGGTAGCCGCCGAGCGCAAAGCCAGCCAGCGCCCCCCAGCTCTTGGCGCGGGCCACGGCGCCCACCGCCCGCGGGTGCTCGGCGAGGCTCGGGCCGCCGCCGCCCGTGGACGCGGAGCCCTCAGCGGGCTTTGCGGCACCATCCCCCTTCCCCTTCTTCTTATCCTTTTCCTTCTTCTCCTTAGCGGCCACGGCTGTCCTCCAAGCCCTTGCGTCGGTCCAAACGTTGGCACTCGAAAATGAAGCGCACCAGGCGGCGGTGATCGCCCTCGCCGATTTCCTCGAAGCAGACCGCGCGCCGGCCCTGGCTGTCGGTGCGCACGACGACGCCCAAGCCGGAGATCGGCGGGCTGCCCTGCGCGGTGATCAAACGGAACTGGATGCGCTCGCCCACCTTCAGCGTGGCGGGGCCCGCCAGCAGCATGCCGCCCCCGCTGAGGTCCACCGAGAAGGTCTGGATCGAGTTGCCGGCCGAGCCGCTCACCAGCACCGGCCGCGTGGCCTGCGCGCGCACGTATTCGCGCTCCTGCAGCAGCTCCGCCGGCTCGAGGCCGCTGAAGCGCAGCAGCTCGCGCTCCACCAGCGTCACCGCGCCATGCAGCCGGACGCGCCCGCGGGGGCTGGTGAACTCCAGCAGCAGCCCGTCCAGGCGGCCGGGGTGCAGCGGCGCTTCGGGGCGGAACATCAGCGCCACCAGCAGCTCCCCGCCGTGGCGTTCGGCCACCCGCGCCTGCACGCGCTCGCCGCTGGGACGTACCAGCGTGACCGCGTCGGAGCGCTCGGGCAGTTCCAGCTCCGTGCGCCGCTCGCTCTTTGTGCGTCTCAGCTTCATCGCACCGGGAGCAGCCTCTCGGCGAGGTCGGCGGGGTCGGTGGGGGTGAGACCGCCGGTCGTGCGGGCGCGCTCGAGGCGGCCCAGCAGGTGAACGGGGCCGAGGCCGGCGGCGCACGCCGCGCTCACCGCCACGCCCAGCTGGTTGGTCTCGTCGACGTGGGTGATCGCCAGCGCGCTCGCTTTCAGCGGCATCAGCGCCTCCAGCAGCTGCGCCGCCGGCTTGGCGCCGAGCGTGGCCGGCAGCGCCACCACCACGCAGTCGGGTTTCAGCTCGTGCAGCTGCGCCGCCAACGCGCGGATCGCCGCCGGGTCGGCGGGGGAGCAGGCGGGGGTGTCCAGCAGCAGCACGCCCTGCTCGCGCGCCGCGCGCACCGTGGCCTTGGCGGCCTGGTTGGCGTCGTGCGCGAGTGTTGTGCATGTCGCCGGCAGCGTGGAGCGTCGGCGGTAGGCGCCCAGCAGCGCGGCGCACAGGGCGCTCTTGCCGGCGCCGCCCGGCCCCACCACGGCGATCGTGGCGTTGCCGGCCGGCAACGGCGGGCAGCTGGGGATCCGCCTCGCCAGCGCGGTGTGCACCGCCCGCGCCAAGCTGGGGCGGCCGGGCATCAGCGCCAGCACGTGGGCGGCCGCCGTTTCGATCAGCTCGCGCGTCAGCTCCGCGTCCATCCCCGCCTCCAGCAGCGTGCGCTCGATGCTCGTGCGCGTGCGGCCGGCGGGCGGGGTTGCGGCGGGCGCCACGTGCAAAGGCGGCGGCTCGGTCGACGTGGGATCTGCCCCAGCGGCGAGCGGCGCCACCGCCGTTTCGGCCTCGGCCAGCGCCGCCGCGAACGGGTCGTCGTCTTTGACGATCGATGGGATCAGGTCGTGGAACTGCTCGGGCTCGGCATCGTCGACTTTCGGGCTCTCGACTGGCGGCAGCGCCGGCGTGCCGTCGTCGTCGTAGCAGTCGATCGCCGGCGTGCCACGCCGCGCCTCGATCTCCACGAACGGGCGCTGGAAGAAGCCGGCGAAGCCACCGGTGAGGCCTTTTTCGCGGCGCACCACCACGGCGTCGGCGCCCAGGTCGGCTTGGATCTTGGGGAGCAGCTCCTCGATTGTGCGTCCGCGGTAGATGCGCGTGGCAGCCGCGGGCACGGCCGGCGAGGAAGTGGTGTGCGGGGAAAGTAGGTCCAACGTGGTGGGGCTCATGCGTGGATGACTCCAATCGTCTCGACGTTGACGCCGGGCGCGATCTCGTTGTAGGAGCACACCGGCAGGTGGGGCTGGGCCTGGGCGATCAGGCGGCGCAGGTGGCGGCGCACGCGCGCCGAGCACAGGAGCACCGGTTCCCGTCCGCCCGCGGCGCCGCGGGCGCGAGCGTGGTCGACCTGGGCGCGCAACGCGCTCACGATCGCCTGCGCGCGCGGCGGGTCGATCGCCAGGTACTCGCCGTCGGTGGTTTGCGTGATCGAGGTGGCCACCTCCTGCTCGATGGCCGGATCGAGGGTGATGGCCTGCAGACAGAGGCGCTCGTCCAGATGGGGCGCGGTGATCGCGCGGCCCAGCGCCTGGCGGGCGTACTCGGTGAGCAGGCCGGTGTCACGTGTAATTCGCGCCTTGTCGCCGATCGCCTCCATGATCGTGGAGAGGTCGCGCACCGGCACGCCTTCGGCCAGCAGCGAGCGCAGCACCCGCTGGATCTCGCCGAGTGTGAGTGTGTCGGGCACGATCTCCTCGACCACGGCGGCGTTGATCTCCTTGAGGCGATCCAGCAGCGTCTTGACGTCCTGGCGGGTGAGCAGCTCGGCGGCGTGCGCGCGGATGGTCTCGGTGAGGTGGGTGACGATCATCGACTCGGCGTCCACGACCGTGTAGCCCTGCGCTTCGGCGTCGGCGCGGTCGGAGGCGTGCACCCAGTAGGCCTGCAGCCCGTAGGTGGGCTCGGTGGTGGGGATCCCCTGCAGGCCGCCGGCGGCGTCGCCGGGGTCCATCGCCAGCAGGTGGCCGGGCATGATCCGCGCGCGCGCCACCTCCGAGCCGCGCACCTTGATCAGGTACTCGTGGGAGTCGAGACCCAGCTCGTCGTGGATGCGCACAGCCGGGATCACGATTCCCAGCTCACCTGCGATCTGGCGGCGGATGGTGCCGACGCGCTGCATCAGTGAGCCACCCGCCCCGCCGTCCACCAGCGGCACGAGGCCGAAGCCGACCGCCAGCTCCAACGCGTCGACGGTGATGTGCTCCATCGCCTCCTGCGAGCCCGCTCCCGCCGGCAGCGCCTTACCGCCGGCCCCGCCGGCAACGCCGCCCGGCCCGCCCGCACCGCCGGCGAGCGCGCCGGCGCCGGCGGCGTCCGCGGTGTCGTGCTCGCCGGGCAGCCCGTTGCGCACGCTCCAGCCGACGGCGCCGAAGATCGCGGCGATGAACAGGAACGGCAGCTTGGGCAATCCGGGGACCAGCGCGAACAGCCCGATCGCGCCGGCTGCCACCAGCGGCGCCTTGCGCTGGCGCAGGATCTGGGTGGCGACGTCGGAGCCGAGGTCTTTGTCGGAGGCGGCGCGCGTGACGATGATGCCGGTCGCCACCGAGATCAACAGCGCCGGGATCTGCGCGGCGAGGCCGTCGCCGACGGTCAGCAGCGAGAACTGGTGGGTGGCTTCGGTGAACGACAGGTGGCGCTGCAGCATGCCCACCACGATTCCCCCGACGAGGTTGATGGCGGTGATGATCACCGCGGCCATGGCGTCGCCTTTGACGAACTTGGAGGCGCCGTCCATCGCTCCGTAGAAGTCGGCTTCCTGGGCGATCTCGGAGCGGCGCGCGCGGGCCTGGTCGTCGGTGATGAGCCCCGCGTTGAGGTCGGCATCGATCGCCATCTGCTTGCCGGGCATCGCGTCCAGCGTGAAGCGCGCCCCCACCTCGGCGACGCGTCCTGCCCCGTTGGTCACCACCACGAACTGGATGACCACGAGGATCAGGAAGATCACGAGGCCCACCACCACGTCGCCGCCGACCACGAACTGCCCGAACGCCTTCACCACGTTGCCGGCGTCGCCGGTGGTGAGGATCAACCGCGTCACCGACACGTTGATCGCCAGCCGGAACATCGTGGTGAGCAGCAGCAGCGACGGGAACGCGGCGAAGTCGAGCGCCTTGCCGAGATACATGGTCGTCACCACGATCATCAGCGCGCCGGAGATGTTGAGCGTGATCAGGACGTCCAGCAGCGCCGAGGGCAGCGGCACCACCAGCATCGTCACGACGGTGACCACGGCGACCGCGGCGAGCAGGTCGGTGTGGCGCAGCAGGCCGCGGAGGTTGTCGATGTTCATCGCGCCACCGCCGCCCAGCGAAGGCGCGGACGTCGCGCCACCACCGCCCTCCGAAGGCGCGTACGCTTTGATATCAAGTTTTCGAGTTCTGTATGACTATGGTTATACGCAACCTGAAATTTGAAACACAAGCTCATGCCGCATACCTCCGCTTGCGCGCCAACCGGTAGACGAACGCCAGCACGCGCGCGACGGCCGCATAGAGCTCCTCGGGGATCGTGTGGCCGATCTCGCAGGAGGCGTGCAGAGCGCGCGCGAGCGGCGGCTGGTGGACGATCGGGACGTCGTGCTCTTCGGCGATCCGGCGGATCTGCAGTGCGATCAGGTCTTGGCCCTTGGCGACCACCTCCGGCGCGGTGCGCGAGCCGTCGTAGCGGAGCGCGACAGCGAAGTGGGTGGGGTTGGCGATCACCACGTCGGCGGTGGGGACGGCGGCCATCATCCGTTTGCGCGCCGCCTGCGCCTGACGGCGGCGCAGGGCGGTTTTGACCTCGGCCGGCAGGCCGTACTGGCGCATCTCGTCTTTGACCTCCTGCTTGGTCATCCGCAGCGCGCGCTCGTGGCGGTGGCGCTGCCAGACGTAGTCGAGCACGGCGATCACCAGATAGGCGAAGGCGGCGTGCTGGGCGATGGCCATGCCGCGGTTGCCCATCGTTTTGCCGAGCAGTCCGGGCGGCAGCCCGACTTCGGCGGCGAGCGCGTTCATCCCGGGGACGATCGCGAGCGCCGCGGCGCCGCCGACGACCGAGAGCTTGGTGAGCGCCTTGAGGGTCTCGAACACGGCGTTGGGACCGAACAGGTTGCGCGCTCCGGAGACGGGGTTGATGCGCTTGAAGTCGAGCTTCAGCGGACGCGGCGCGGGGCGGAAGCCGACCTGGCCGGCGCCGGCGAGCAGGCCGGCGAGCAAGCACACGAGCGCGATCGGGCCGACCGTGTAGCCGATCGTGGTGAGCCCCACCTCCAGCAGCGCGTGCAGCCCGCCGGCGGTGACGGCGCGGCCGGGCATGGCGATCTCGCCGAAGATCTCGCGGAAGGCGTTGCCCGTGGAGCTGACCACCGCGGGGCCGAGCAGCGTGATCGCGAACAGGCCCGCGGCCAGCACCAGCGAGCCGCCGACGTCGGCGGAGCGGGCGAACTGGCCCTCCTTGCGCGCGCGCTGGCGCCGCCGCGGGGTGGGCTTCTCGGTGCGGTCGTCACGTGCCAAGGCGGATCACCCCACGTGCAAGGCGCCGAGCGCGGAGCCGACCGAGATGGACATCTGGTTGGAGATCCAACCGGCGACGAACGGCAGCGAGGCGCCCACCATCAGCAGCGCGACCGCGACCTTCGCGGGGAAGCCGACGGCGAACACGTTGAACTGCGGCACCACGCGCGAGACGACGCCGAAGGCGACGTCGGTGATCAGCAGCGCGATCAGCACCGGCGCGGCGATCTCCAGAGCGGACACGAACACGGTGGCGAACACCTGCTCGACACCAGCCCACAGCGAGGAGATACGCGGCGCGGAGGTGAGGGGCACAAGCGTGAAGGTGCGATCCAGCCCGCGCAGCAGCCACGCTTCGCCGTCGACGACCAGGAAGACGGCGATCCCAAACAGCGAGTAGAGATGCGCGAACACGCTGCTTTCGGCGCCGTTGAGCGGGTTGATGAGGTTGCCGTAGGAGAAGCCGGCGCCGAGGTCGGCGAGCGAGCCGGCCGCTTCGATGGCGGCGAACAGCACCGAGAAGGAGAAGGCGAAGCCGAGCCCGACGAGGATGTTCTCGACCGCGAGCGCACCGAGCCCGACCGGCCCGCTGGGGATGTGCTGGCCGTGCAGCGCGATCGGCGCGAAACCGATGGCGATCCCCACGGCGATGATCCCGCGTACGCGCGGCGGGATGATCGGCGAGGAGAATGGCGGCGCCAGCAGGAACAGCGGCGAGACGCGCGCCAGCACGAGGATGAAACCGGCGAGCTGGTTGCCGGCGAGCTCGCTGAGGATTCGCGTCATCAGCCCACCAGCGTGGGAATCGCGGTGTAGAGGTTGGTGGTGTAGGCGACGATCTGCCCGAGCATCCACGGGCCGAGCAGCACCACGATCACCGCCAGCGCGGCGATCTTCGGGATCAGCGTGAGGCTCTGCTCCTGGATCTGGGTGACGGCCTGGAAGATGCTCACCAGCAGGCCGACGAGCATCGCCGCGAGCAGCATCGGGCCGCCGACCTTGAACGCCAGGCTCATGGCTTGGGAGGCGAGGTTGACGACTGTGTCTTGGTCCATGGTTTTTTGAGGGAAGGAGAGGAGGGGGTAGGGGTAGGGGGAAGGGGAAGGGGGTGCTCGCCGGGTGAAACGCGTTGTGGCAAAGATGGCGGCGCTAGTGAACGTGAAAGCTCTGCACGAGCGCCTTGATGACAAGGTCCCACCCGTCGACGAGCACGAACAGCAGGACCTTGAACGGGAGTGAGATGAAGGTGGGGGGCAGCATGATCATCCCCATGCTCATCAGCGTGGAAGAGACGATCAAATCGATGATCAGAAACGGCAGGAAGATGAGAAAGCCGATCTGAAACGCGGTCTTCAGCTCGGAGACGATGAACGCCGGGATCAGCACCTCGGTGGGCACTTCCGCACGCGTGTGCGGGTCTTTGGCGTGGGCGAGGTTGACGAACAGCGCGATGTCCTGCACGCGTGTCTGTTGGAACATGAATTCGCGCAGCGGCTGCTCCGCTCGCTCGATCGCCACGGTGGTGCTGATGTGGTGCTCGGAGAGCGGTTCGACCGCGTCGCGCTTGATCGCGCCGACGGTGGGCGCCATCACGAAGATCGTCAAAAACAGCGCGATCCCGACCAGCACTTGGTTGGGCGGCGCGGTGTTGGTGCCGATCGCGGTGCGGATGAAGCCGAGCACGATCAAAATGCGGCTGAAGCCGGTGACGGTGAACAGGATCGCCGGGATCAGCGCCAAACCGCCGACCAGCAGCAGGATCTGCACGGCGTTGGAGGAGTTCAGGTTCACCTAAGTGCTCCCGCGACGCCGCCGGCGGATCGCGTGCTCGCTCGCGGGCTCATCGGCGGACCGTCCATTCGCGCAAACGGTCGAGCAGCGGCACGCCTGCTCCGGGTATGCGCGGGCGCGCCTGGCCGGGGATCTCCAGCGAGCGTGGCCGACCGGTGCCGGTGCCGGTTTCGCCGTCGTCGTCGCCCTGCTCGGCCAGCAGCTCGTGCAGCCCCACCTCTCGCGCCTGGTCCTCGGTGTAACGGTGAATCGGGGCCACCCCGTGCTCGGCGCTGCCCACCAGCAGGTAGTCGCGCCCGGCGCGGACGAGGTGAAGCGTTCGCCCGGAGCCGAGCGCGAGCGTGGCGAGACTCGACAGGCCGGTGCCGGCGGAGCGCGTGTCGCGCGAGGACTTGACCTGCTTGAGAATCCAGGTCAGCCCCCAGATCACCGCGATCACGATCAACAGCCCGACGATCGTGCGCACGATCGAGGCGCCGCCGGTGCTGGTGTGCGATCCACCGCCGGAGGAGGTGGAGAAATTGAGCGGAGTCGATTCGCCGCTGGACTTGGATGTGGGCGTGAACGCCTGCGCCGGGCAGGCGTCGAGGAGCAGCACGGCGGCCGCGAGCAGCGTGCCGAGCACGGGTAGCACGGCACGAACGGCCGCGCGCGTAGGCGTCATGAACCTGGTCATCGAGGGACGACTCCGAGGAGAGTCGCCCCGTTTATCGGCGGCGGTCTAAATGCCTTTAATCGCGCACAGCGGTGAAGCTCACACGAGTGCGTCGATCTGCACGGCCCACTCGCCGCCGGCGCCGACCTGAAGCGTGCCGTGGGCGAAATGGCGGCCGTTGACGTACAGCTCGATCGGATCGTCACCGCCCTGGTCGAGCTCGACGACACTGCCGGACGGCAGTTGCAGCGCCTCGCCGAGCGCCAGCGTGGTGCGGCCGAGCTCCGCCCACACGCGCACCGGCACGCCCATCATTCGCGCAAGGCTCTCGGGCGTGGGGGCAGGCGGCTGGTGGTCGTCCTCGGTTGGGGGCAGTACCGGCGCCGAGACGCGGGCCGGCTGCGACTGCGCGACCGCCGCGCCCGGCGCGATCGCCTCGGTGAGCTTCACCGCGCGCCGCGCGCCGCGCAGCCCCGGCCGCGCGTGGCCGAGCGGAACGCCCTCGGCGTACAGCCGCACCCCCGCGTCGGCGCGCTCCTCGAGCGCCAGCACGGCGCCGGGCGTGAGCGCCAGCATCTGCTCGACCGGCATCCGTAGCGCCCCCACCTCGGCGCGCAAGCAGATGTGTGCGCCGGACAGCCCGTGGCTGACGACGCGCCCCGCGCGCGGATCGGCCTCGCGCGAGGAGGAGCCGCCGCCGAGGATCTCATCGGCCACCGGCTCGATTGCCGACCACGGGAGCAGCAGGCACATGCTGGACGGCGTGGCGTCGATGCGGCTGTCGAAGGTGAGCGCGAAGGTGGGTTCGCCCATGGGCACGACCACGCCGGCGTCGCCCTCGAGATCGACCTCGCCGAGCTGCAGTTCCACGCCGCCGAGGTCGCGCCAGGCGGTGTTGAGGTGGGCGGTGAGCGACTCCAGCAGCCGTTTGGTGAGCGCCCAGTCGACCTCGCTCAGGCGCCGCTCCTGCGGAGCCTGGCTGGCGGCGCCGCCGAGCAGGCACTCGAGCGCCTGCAAGATCAGCGGCGGCTCGACGCACAGCAGCAGCTGGCGCTCGATCGGCGCCACTCCCAGCGCCACGGCGATCGCGTTCGCGGACAGCTGCGCCTTGGCGGCCGCCCACGTGAGCTGACTGGAGTCGGCGAGCGTGAGCTCCACCGGCGCGCGCAGCTCCGTGGAGAGGCGCAGCGAGAAGGCTTCGCAGAAGGGGCCCAGCACGCGCACGATGCGACGGCGCAACTCGGCGGTGAACTTGGTCGGCTGCGAGAAGTCGACCGTGCGGATCGCAGGCTCGGCGACACTCATCGGGGTTGCATCACTCCTATGCGGGGGCGGTGGGGGCCGTGGGTGGCGCGGGAGACGTGCGCTCGGCGTCGGGCTGCGCGTCGCCGAGCCCCAGCGCCGCGGCGTCGGGCCGCTCCTCGGCGAGCGCCTGCGCGGCGACATCGCCCTCGATCAGCTCGCTGACGCGCAAACCGAACTGCTCGTCGACCACCACCACCTCGCCGCGCGCGATCGGCGTGCCGTTGACCAGCAGGTCCACCGGCTCGCCGGCGAGCCGCTCCAAGGTGAGGATCGAGCCGGGGCGCAACTGCAGCGTCTCGCCGACGGTCATGCGCGTGCGGCCGATCTCGACGCTCAGCTCCAGCGGCACGTCGCTCAGCCGCCGCAGGTCGGGGTCGGCGCCGGCGCCGGCGGGAGCGCTCTCGTCGAGCTGCTCATAGACGACGGCGTCGCTCATTGCACGGTCACTTCCGGCAGCAGCACCGCTTCGACCTTGACGTCGGTCTGCTTGCGGATGTCGGCGAGGATCTGGTGCTTGATCGCTTCACGGCCGTGGTCGGAGACGAGCGCGCTGCCGGTTTGGCCGGTGACGACGTTGGTGACGATTTCGCGCACCACCGGTTCCTCCGGCAGCGTGCCGGGGCCTTCACTGGAGCTGGAGGAGGCGGTCGCCGACGCGCCGTCGCTCTGTCCGGGTGCGAGGTCGAGCGCCACCGAGAGCTTGGCGTAGTGGCCTTCCTCGAGGTTGAGCAGGAACGACTGCGGCATCGCGTAGATCGTCCCCTGGATCTTCATCTTGACGGTCTTTTTGGGCTTCATCATGGTGTAGCCGACGCCGAGCACCAGCAGCAGCACGACGGGAACGATGATCTTGGCTTTGGACATGATCGCGTGGGGGTCGGATGACAGCAGTGGTTGAAGGTGCTGGCGGACGGTGATCGGCGTGCGCCGACGAGGCGGCCGTCCTCCTGTGTATCGGCCGGACTCGGGCTATCAGTAGAGGCGTTGCAAGACGATCTCCACGCGCCGGTTGAGCGCGCGGCCGGCGGCGGTGGCGTTGGAGGCGACGGGGTGCTGTTCGGCGTAGCCGACGGCGCTGAGGCGCCCGGGGTCGACGCCGCGGGAGATGAGGAAGCGCACGACCGCGCTGGCACGCGCGGTGGAGAGCTCCCAGTTGCTGGCGTAGGTGCCGCTGATCGGCACGTCGTCGGTGTTGCCTTCGACCGCCACCGGGTGGACGTGGTCGATGTCGAGCAGTTGCGCGATCTCGCTCAGCAGCGGTGCGCCCTGGGGCTGCAGCGCGGCGCTGCCGGAGGGGAACAGCAGGCTGTCGGTGAGCACGCGGATCGCCAGGCCGCGCTGTTCGATCGTGGCGTGCAGTTGCTGGGAGAAGCCGTGGTGGGCGGCGTATTCGTTGAGCTTGCGTTGCAGCGCTTCGAAGTTGCGTTGCTCCTGTGCGGCGGCGTTGAGGTTGGCGGTGCTGGGCATGCTGTGTGCCGCGGCGGCGCTCGAGGAGGAGCTGGATGTGTGTTCGAGTTCGCTGGTGGCGTTCGGCGTCAGGCGCACGATCGCGGGCGTGTCGATCTTGGTGGGGATGCGGCTGGAGTTGGCGCTGGCGCCCGGCTGTGCGATCGCCTTGCCGCCCGGCAGGATGTTGCCGGAGAAGGCCGCTTTGAGCGCCTGCTGGAGGGTGACGAACTTGGAGATGTTGACCGAGGAGATCGAAAACAGCACCATGAACAGCGCCATCAGCAGCGTGATCATGTCGGCGTAGGTGAGCAGCCAACGCTCGTCGTTGTCGTGCTCGGCGGCGTGCCCGCCACGTTTGCGACCGTGCCGGCGCGCCATCAGGGAAGCCTTCCGTGGGTCGGCGATCCAGCCGGCGCGCTCGCGGCGGTACCGATCATCACGCGGCCTCGGCCTGGACGCGTGCACCGGCCCCGGCGCGCGCGGGGGCGCCGCTGCCGGCGCCTTCCTCCTCGCCCTCGCGTTCCAGTGGGGGCAGGTAGGACATCAACTTTTCCGACACCAACCGCGGGTTGTCGCCGGCCTGGATCGAGAGGATCCCCTCGAGCGTCATCATCCGCAGCCCCACCTCTTCGGCGGAGATCGCCTTCAGGCGGTTGGCGATCGGCAGGAAGATGACGTTGGCGGCGCCGACGCCCATCAGCGTGGCGAGGAACGCGGAGGAGATCGAGGGGCCGAGCGTGGAGGGCGCGGAGAGGTTGGCGAGCACGTGCACCAGTCCCAGCACGGTGCCGATGATCCCCATCGTCGGGGCAAACCCGCCGGCCTTCTCGAACGGCGCCGCCGCGACCGCGTGGCGGGCGGCCATGCCGTCGACCTCGGCCTCGATGATCGCGTGCACCATCTCCGGGTCGGTGCCGTCGACCACCAGCTGCAGGGCGTTGCGGGTGAAGGGATCCTCGATCTCGCCGAGCTGGGCGTCGAGCGCCAGCAGGCCGTCGCGGCGGGCCTGGTCGGCGAGCCCCACCAGCATGTCGAGGCGCCCCCGCAGATCGGGCGGTTCGGAGGAGAAGCTGAGCTTGTAGAGGCTCGGGATGCGCTTCATCGCGGGCATCCCGACGCTCGCCAGCGTGACGCCGCCGGTGCCGCCGAGGATGATCATCAGCGCCGGGATGTTGATGAACGCGGCCGGCGAGGTGCCGTCCATCATCGAGCTGAGCAGCAGAGCGCCGAACGCGCACCCGATTCCTATGGCGGTGGCGGCCTTCATCGCCCTCGTTCATCGGCCGTGGCCGGCGATCCTTCAACCCGTGCTGGACGTGTGCGCAGATCACGCACCGCGCCGGTCCTCGCCGGGCCGCGCTCGGGATCTTCCTGTTCCCGCCCGCCCCGGCGGTTGCGCATCGCCTCCGACAGCACGTCCACCCGCCACGCGCGCACGGCGTCGGCGACCTCGGCGGGGCTCTCGGCGACCACCACCTTGGCGGTGGTGGCGAGCGTCACGACGGTGTCGGGCGTCGACTCGACGGTGACGATCAAATCGGGGTTGATCTGGAAGGGCTCGTCGGAGTGCCCGAGCCGGTGCACGGTGATCATGCGAAGCCTTCTCTCTGGTGTGGGTGTCGATGAAGACCTGGTTGCAGTGCGAGGTTGGCGGTTGGTTGGCGCGAGCCGGATGTGGTGGGGCGCGACGCTCCTCGCGCGCCGCGCCCACCGGCCTCGGTGTGTCGTCCCTGCCGTCCCGCGATCCCGAGCCCCGTGACCAGGCGAGGCGCGGCGCGGCGCGGTCGGCGTGCAACGAGTTACTGGACCATGCTCACCACCGTCTGCAGCATTTCGTTGGCGGTGGTGATGACCTTCGAGTTGGCTTGGTAGCCGCGCTCGGCGGTGATCATCTGGGTCATTTCGGTGGCGAGGTCGACGTTGGACATCTCGAGCTCGCCGCCGATCGTCTGGCCGAAGCCGCCGGTGTCGGGGGTTCCGACGACCGGTGCGCCGGAGTTGGCGCTCTGCGCCCACACCGAGCCGCCGAGGCGCTGCAGCCCGGCCTCGTTGGGGAACTGCGCGAGCGTCAGGTAGCCTGCTGTCACCTGTTTCTGGTAGGTGGGCGAGGCGGGGTTCTCGTCGGTGTAGGTGACTGAGCCGTCCTGTCCGATCGAGATGTTGGCCGAGCCGGGAGGGATTACGAGGTAGCTTTCTTCTTTGCCCGGTTTGTAGGTGATGTTGCCGGGTTCCGGTTCTTCTTTGACCGCGTTCACGCCCATCACATACAACCCGGACTGCGTGGTGAGATAGCCCTTGGTGTTGGTGGAGAGGTTGCCGGCGCGCGTGTAGTCGACGTTGGTGGGCAGTGCCGGCGGCGCACCGGCGCCGACGCGCAGGAACCCTTCGCCCTGGATGGCGATGTCGAGCGGGTTGTTGGTGGATTGGAAGGAGCCCTCCGACATTTCGTTTTCGATCGCCGACAGCTGCACGCCGAGGCCCACCTGCAGCGGGTTGGTGCCGCCGTTGGTGGAGGTGGTGCCGGAGGCGCCGCGCAGTACCTGGGTGAGCGAGTCGGCGAACGTCACCCGCGAGGACTTGAAGCCGACGGTGTTGACGTTGGCCAGGTCGTTGGCGGTCTGGTTGAGCATCGTCTGATTTGCGTCGAGGCCGCTGATCGCGGCGTACATACCACCCATCATGGGCGATCACTTCCTTTCGCGGCCTCCTCTGAGAGGTCCGGCCGTGGTTGCGGTGGTCCATCGTGGACCCTGTCGTTGAGTTGCTTCCTGTTGGTAGCGGTATGGGGTTTTTCGGGTGTCCATCGATTGAGTTGGTCTGCGGGGGATCGGATCGAGCGGGTGTTTCTCCTTGTTCGTGAATGACCAGCTCGTCGCTATGCGAGAACGGCGCTGTCGATGTTGGTGAACACGTGCTCGCGCATGTGTTCCGGGCTCACCGCCGTGAGGACGGTGCGATTGGCGACGGAGACGACGAAGGCGGTACCGTCGACCAGTACCACCGAGTCGCGCGAACCCTTCCCGGCGGCCCGTCCGACACCGTCTTCCAGACGGCTGAGCGTGCTGGGATCGAGCGGGATTCCGCGGCGTTCCACCCGCTGCAGCGCGTGCTTGGAGAAATGCAGCGGCTGCGCGCCGCTCGTCTTGGCGGCGCGCTGCAGCACGTCGGCGAACGACGGCCCGGTGGGAGCCGCGGCGGGCGCCGGCCGGCTCGTGCCGGGCGCATTGTCGCCCGGAATACCACCCGGAGGCAGCAGTGCGGGATTGAGCGCAACGCTCACGAAACCTCCGTGATGCTCGACGGTTCGATTCCGCTGGTCCCTTCGACGGTGAGCATGGCGCCGCTGGAGGAAACCTCGACGCTCTGGACGGTTCCCTGGGCGGTGGCGCCGGTGGAGGGGTCGGTGTAGGAGACGGTGTGCCCGATCAGCCCCACGGCCTGCGCAACCTGCTGGGCGGATGCGGCGTGCGAGCTGGTTTCCGCGAGGTTGGTGGTTTGCTCGAGCTGGGAAAACTGCGCGAGCTCGCTGACGTATTCGGTGCCGTTGCTGGGTTCCAGCGGGTTTTGGGCCTTCAACTGCGCGACCATCAACTGCAGGAACGCGTTCTTGCCGAGTTCGGCGCCGGGATTGGCGGGTTCGGTGGCGGCGCCTTTCTGCGCGGCGCTCGCGGCGGCGGGCGCCGGCGATGCGGTAGGGGTGACTGTTGAGGTGGTCATCGCGTTGTCTCTCGATTTCTCAGGTGGCTGTGGTGGGCGAGCTGGTTGGTTGGTGTGAGTGGTTGGCGGGGGCGCGCGAATTATTGGTTGGTGTGCGAGCTGATGGGCGTTATCTGGGGCGACCCGGAAGGTGTTGTGTGCTCTTTTTGGACTCCAACCAAATTCACGCGAGCACGTCCACCAAGGCGCCATTGCCTTGGCTCTGGGTCGGGGCCACGGCTTGCTGCTCGATCTGTATGTCGGAAGTAGAGTTGTCGACTTCGCCGCGCTCGCCTCGGGGGCTGCGCTGGCCGCTTTCGCCGCGTCCGGCCGCCCCGTTGTGGCCGTGCTCGGCCGTGGGGCCGCCGTGGGCGGCCTGCTCGTGATGGCCAAGTTCGAGAGTGGCGAGGTTGAGGCCGAGCGAGGTGAGCGACTGGCGCAGCTCGCCGTGCCCGCCGACGAGTGCTTGCGCGACGGCCGAGGTGCCGGCGGTGACGCGCGCGATCAGCCCTGCGGCGGTCTGCACCAGGTGGATGCGAATCTCACCGAGCTCGGCCGGTTCCAGCGCGATGCGGGCCTGCGCCAGCCCCTGGCGGGCGGCGAGCTGGATGGTGCCGTCGAGTTCGTCGAGCGCCTGTTGCAGGCCGACGCCGGCGTCGGCCGGCTCCGCCTGCGCGTGGTCGCCGAGGGCGTTGGTGCCCGCGGCACCGCCGCTGGCGGCTGCCAGGCCCGATTCGCCGGCCGTCGCCGGCGTGCCGGCACCCAAGCTCGGAGCGGCGTCCGTCGCCGAGCGCAGGTCGTGTGCGGCAAGCGGCGCCGAGGCGGCCCGTCGGACGGTGGAGCCGCTCGGTTGCAGGGGTGGGTGTGGATGCTGGGTGGCCGCCCCATATCCGTGGTCGTGGCCGGCGGTGCCCTGGATGGCCGAACGGAGACCGGAGCCGGCCGTGTGCGGTTCGACGGCGAACGTCGATGCGGGCGTGGATCCCGGGGCGCCCGCGAGCCTGGAGCCGTCGGACGTGGGCCGATCGGCGCCCGCGGCCGTCGCCGCAGGAGTGGCCCGCCCGCTGCCGGCTGCCGCAGCACCGCTCCCGAGTTCGTCGCCGGTTGCGACCACAGCGCTCCCGAGTGCGTCGCCGGCCGTTGCGTCAGCTCCCGGCGACGACGAGAGGCTTCGCCCGCCCGGCAGAGTGGTGTCGCCCGACTGGTCGGGCATCGAAGCGGTGTCGACCGGTGTGGCGTCGAGTACGCCTGTGCGGCCAGGTGGGTGTTGCGCGGCGCCGCTGGACGGAGCGGACCCGGTGCTGCGAGCTTCGCTCTCGGTGTGGGGGCTGGCGGCCCCGAGCCCAGGTCCGGGGGACCCGGTGGGAGCCTGCTCGTTTCCCGCGGCTGCGCGCCCCTGCGCGGCGCCGATGCTCGGGGTGCGTGAGCTGTCGTCGCCGGCGTCCATGCGCGACGCGTCGCCGGCTGGCGGATATCCGTCACCCCGCGGACTGGACGCACCGGCAGAGGTGGCCAGTGGCGCCACGCCGCCAGCGGCTGCGCCGTGCGCGGCGGCACTGTCGGAACCAGTCTGACCGGCGGCGGCTTGACCAGCGGTGGGCTGGTCTGCGACCGGCTGGCCTGCGACTGGCTGCCCCAGGCCCGGTGGGCCGTTGGCGGCGGGCTGACCAGCAGAGGCGGTCGTTCCCTGATGGGCTTGTTCGGCTTCGCGTTCCTCGCGACGCGATTCGCGTTGGTGGCCTTCCGCAACGGCGGTCCGGGCCTGTTCGGTGCTGAGCGTGCTCGCGAATGGAGCGCCTTCGGGCGGCGCGCCCCGCGGCGGCCCCGCGCCGGGCGGGGCTCCCGGCGGGGCGAGCGCAAGCAGCGGTGCGGGGGCGGCGGGACTCACGCTCGCACGTCCCCGGCGACGGTCTGGTTGTAGGCGGCCGCGTTGCCCAGCACTTTGCTGACGTACTGTTGGGTTTCGGCGTAGGGCGGCACGCCGCCGTACTGCTGCACCGCTCCGGGGCCGGCGTTGTAGGCCGCCAGCGCGTCGGCGGCGTTGCCGCCGAACTGGCGCATCTGCTCGGCGAGGAAGTGGGCGCCCCCTTCGATCGCTTCGGCGGGGTTGAGCGGTTCGGCCACGCCCAGCGACGCGGCCGTGCCGGGCATCAGCTGGGTGAGCCCCTCGGCGCCGGCGCCGCTGTGGGCGCCGGGGTCGAAACCCGACTCTTGCTCGATCAGCCCGTACAGCAGCGCCGGGTCCAGCCCGTTGCGGGCGGCGGCCTGTTGGATCATCGGGACGTAGGCGGCGCCCGCAACGGGAGCGCCGGAGCCGGTGGCGGTGCTCGTACCGGAGCCGGTGGCGGTGCTCGTCGGGCCATACGCGGCAACAGGCGTCTCGTCCGAAACCGTGGCGATCGGGGACGCAGCGTCGGCGCCCGCTTCGACATCCGTGGATTGCGCGGCGTTGAGCGCCGCGCCGAAGCTAGCGCTGGGCGAGCCGGTTGCCACTTCGCTGGGCGTGCCGGTTTCCACCTGGGAGATGAGCGCCTGCAACTGCTGGATGCGTTCGGCCGCCGCCACCATCGGATTCCACCCGCCGCTGGCGGCAGCGTCGGTGCCGGTCGTGGCCGGCGCGATCGCGCCCACTTCGCCGATCGCGGCGACGCTCATGCGGCGCTCCTGCGGAAGCGCTCGAGCGCGATCTCGTCGAGCTGCCGGTCTTCGCGGCGCGCGGCCTCGCGGGTGTGCTCGGCGTGCTGGCGCTCCTTGAGACGCTCCAGCATACGGTGCTCGCGCGCGGCCAGCCCGAGCTGAGCGTTGCGGTTGGCGACGTCGGCCTCGTGGCGCTCGAGCTCGCGCATGCCCATCGTGCGCTGCGCCTCGACGTGTTCGATGAAGGCCTGGCGGGCGAGCAGCTCGGTCGCGTCGACGGACTCTCCCTCCGACTCTCCGGCCGCCAGACGCTGGCCGTCGCGGGCCTGCTCGAGGTGGTACTCGACCGCGCGCAGACGATCGTGGCTGGCGGTGAGCTCCACCACCGCATGCGCAAGCTCCTGGCGTGCGAGATCCTCGGTGCGCTGGCGCAGCGCCCGGACGCGCTCGAGGCGGAAGCGGAACGAGGGAGCAGTGCTCACGGGCCCCGTAATCGGACGGACGGCGCGGTTCTTGAGGGCACTCGCTTGGGCATCGGAGTCGTGCGGAGGGCATTCGCATGGGCGCCGGAGGCCTGCGCGATCACTCGCAGGCGGGGGCCCCAAGCCAAAAACTATCCCGATCAACGAATCTATGTAACCTCTTGTGTATGCACCACGGAGGAGAGTTTCGTGTGGACGCCTCTGAGCGACCGCCGGGCGGCGCTTGTCCGCCGTACGGGTGGTGCGTCCCGGGTAGATCCGGGTTTCCAGTGGATCTGATGATCGGATCTATTTCATAGAGAAGTGATCCGAACGACAAGACGATTCGCAAAATACAGTATGACCACCTTCGTCCAAAGCAGCAAGGAAGCGACGCCATGCCCGGGCGAGCGGGTGGAGCCAACCTATCGACCAACAGCCCGGGGGAGAAAACATGAGCAAGAAAAAAACCGATGAAGTAGTGATCGCGCTCTCACCGCTGCAGGTGGAGCAGGTGATGCGCTCCGCCGGGCGCAGCCGCAACGGCACGGTGTCCAACCTGCTGCTGGCGGCGCTCAATCATGCCTATCAACCCAACGAAAAAAACGGCAAGGGGAAACCATCCCCACTGCAAAAGGCCACGCGGGCGGCGCTGGAAGATGCGCTGGAGGACCCGCAACTGTCGCAGTCGCTTCTGCGCGGCCTGGCGATCCTCGCCTCATACGGGCCCGATCGCCCGTGGCGGGCGATCATCGACCTCGCGGGGCAGCTGGGGATGTCGCCGTCGACAACCCACCGCTACGTGAAGACGCTGCGGGCGGTGGGCCTGCTGGAGCAGAACCCCGAGACACGCGAGTACCGCCCGGTGGCGGCAACGTAGGGCGGTGTATGCCGGCGCGCTGCTGTGTCCTCGGTCGCGATCAAAGCTCCAGGCCGAGTGCCGGAATCGCGGTGGCGACGAAGACGTCGGGGGCGCTTCCGGGCGCCTCCGTGCGGCTCCCGCCGGGAGCCGCGGCCTGCGACTCGCCGCCGGCGCTCGGGACGATCTCCTCGGCGTCGAGGATCTCGCCGCTGCGCTGCACCAGCGAGCGCTCCAGCGACTCGCTGAGCTCCAGCAGCGCGCGATCTGACTCGCGCGGATCGCTCGGCTCGGCGACCGCTTGGCGCAGGAAGGCGTCGATCCGCGCGCGGTGCTCCAGGGCGGTGTCGAGCAGCGGGTCGCTGCCGGCGTGGTAGGCGCCGATCGAGATCAGATCCTCCTTCTCGCGCAGCGTGGCCAGCGCCGCGCGCAGCCGCTGCCCGGCGGTGGCGATCTCCTCGGGGACGATCTCGCCGATGAGGCGGGAGACGCTTTGCAGCACGTCGATCGCCGGATAGTGGCCGGCGTGGGCGAGCGAGCGCGTCAAAACGATGTGCCCGTCGAGGATCGAGCGCACGGCGTCGGCGATCGGCTCGTTCATGTCGTCGCCGTCGACCAGCACGGTGTAGAGACCGGTTATGGAGCCCTCGGGGCTGGTGCCGGCGCGCTCCAGCAGGCGCGGCAGCAGCGCGAACACCGACGGCGTGTAGCCGCGCGTGGCGGGCGGCTCGCCGATCGCCAGGCCCACCTCGCGCTGCGCGGTGGCGAAACGCGTGACGGAATCCATCATCAGCATCACGTGGTGGCCGTGGTCGCGGAAGTGCTCGGCGATCGTGGTGGCGGTGAAGGCCGCCTTGATCCGCACCAGCGCCGGCTGGTCGGAGGTGGCGACGACCACCACCGAGCGCTCCAGGGCGTCGCCGAGATCGCGCTCTACGAACTCCCGCACCTCGCGCCCGCGCTCGCCCACCAGCGCGATCACGTTGACGGTGGCAGAGGTGGAGCGGGCGATCATCCCCAGCAGCGAGGACTTGCCGACGCCCGAGCCGGCGAAGATCCCCAGGCGCTGACCGCGCCCGCAGGGGACGAGGCTGTCGAGCGCGCGCACGCCGAGCGCCACCCGCTCGCTGATCCGCGGTCGCTCCATCGCCGAGGGCGGCGGTGCGAGCGTGGAGCAGAGCTCGCCGGCCGCCGGCGCCGGGCGCTCGTCGAGCGGGGCGCCGAGCCCGTCGATGACGCGCCCCAGCAGCTGTGCGCCGGCGGGCACGCGAAACGGCGCTCCGGTGGGCAGCACCCTGGTGCCGGGGCCGATCCCGTGCAGCTCCCCCAATGGCATCAGCAGCGTGCGGCCGTCGCGAAAGCCCACGACCTCGGCCGGCACCGGCGCCGCGCCGCCGCCGCGCCTGCCGGGCTCGGGGGGCTCGCCGTCGGCGACGGGGTCGCGCTCGGTGGCGCCCACCAGGCACACCTCGCCGACCTCGGCCCGCAGGCCGGTTGCCTCGATGATCAGCCCGATCAGGTTGCTGACGCGGCCGTGGCAGCGGGCCAGATCGGCGCCTTCGAGCGCGGTGGCGGCGCGGGCGAGGAGCTCAGCGGTCATCGCCGCCGTCCGGTTGTGCGGTGGCGAGGTCGTCCGTGTCGCGTGGCGGCTGGCGGACGTCGAGGTCGATCGTCTCCGGCGTGGCGCCGCCAAGCTCCGTTTGCACCACCTCGCGCGCGCGCTCCAGCTGGGTTTGCACGGTGGCGTCGATCTCGCACTCGACGGTGCGCACGATCGCGCCGCCACGTCCCACGCGACGGTCGCAGTGAACCTCGCAGTGCTCGATGCCGCCGGCTTCGTTTTGCAGCTCGCCGATGGCGGCGCTGACGAGCTCGAGGTCGGCGGGGTCGACCAGCACGGTGATACGCCGTCGCTCGGTGACGCGGCGCAGCGCGCCGCGGACCGTGTCGAGCACGCGCTCGGGCTGGACGTGGAGCGCGCCGGCGAGCACCTTGGCGGCGAGCGTGAGTGCCAGCGCGACCGCGTCGCGCTCGGTCTCGTCGGCGAGCCGCCGGCGCAATGTGGCGGCGTCGGCGAGCGCGGCGGTGAGCGTTTCGGCGGCGGCGAGAACCTCGGCGTGCCCATCCTCGCGCCCGAGCGCGAGACCGTCGGCATAGCCCTCGGCTCGCGCCGCCTCGCGGATCCGCTGGGCTTCGGCGTCGGCGTCGGCGAGAATCCGCGCCGGACTGCCGAGCGGCGGCGGTGCCGAGGGCTCGAGCTGCTCCAGCGGGTAAGCTCGGGCCTCCGTCCAGTCGGTCTTTGTGATGGAGTCGGGCGCCGTCCGGGCGCCCTTGACCGCGCCTTCGGCGCTCATACCACCGCGTCCTCTTCGCTGTCGTCGTCGCCGCCGCCGATGACGATCGTGCCGGCCTCCTCGAGGCGGCGCACGACCGCGACGATCCGGCCTTGGGCGGCGTCGACATCGCGCTTGCGCTGGGGTTGCTGGACCTCCATCTCCTCCTGGAGCATGGCGGCGCCGCGCTCGGACATGTTGGTGAGCAGCTTCTCCTTGACGGCGTCGGGCACGCCGCGCAGCGCGAGCACGAGGTCCTTCTGGTTGGCCTCGCGCAGCACCTGTTGGATGGCGCGGTCGTCGAGCTGCACGATGTCCTCGAACACGAACAGCATCCGTCGCACCTCCTCGGCCAGGTCGGGGTCGACGTCGCCGAGGTGGTCGAGCACGGCGCGCTCGGTGGAGCGGTCGGCGTGGTTGATGATGTCGGCGAGCGCCTTGGCGCCGCCGGCGGTGGCGTACTCCTGCTCGGCCACGGCGGTGAGCTTGCGGCGCACCACTTCCTCCACCTGCTGAATGACGCTCGGCGAGGTCTCGCCCATCCGCGCGATGCGCAGCGCGATGTCGGGCTGCATCCGCTCGGGCAGCCGCGCCAGCACCTGGGCGGCGAGCACGGTGTGCAGGTTGGCGGTCACCAGCGCGATCGTTTGCGGCGACTCGGAGCGCAAAAACGAGACGATCTGCTCGGGGGGCGTGCGGCGCAGGAACTCGAACGGACGCATCTCGATCACGGTGGAGAGGCGTCCCAGCAGCTCCTCGGCGCGCTCGGCGCCGACCGCGCGCTCGAGCACGTCGCGCGCGAAGTCGATTCCACCGGTGGTGCTGCCCAACCCGTCGGCGCCCGCGGCGGCGGCGACCTCGCCGAGGATCGCCTCGGCGGTTTGCTCTTCGACGGAGCCCATCTTGGCCATCTCCAGCGAGAGGCTCTCGATCTCTTCCTCGTGCAGGTGCTGCATCACGTCGGCGGCGCGTTCGGAGCCGAGCGCGGCCATCAGCACGGCGGCCTTGCGGCGGCCGGCGAGGCGCGCCACGGTGTGCATGGGCAGCGCCGCGGGGGTGGGCTGCTCGGAGGCGGGCGGCAGCTCGATCGCCACGGGCTAGTCCTCCTGCATCCAGTTGCGCACCTGCTGGGCGACGCGGTCGGGATTGCTCTGCGCGAGGTTCTCGACCTGCTTGCGCACCGGCAGCGGCGCACCGTCGTCGCCCAAGCCCGCGCCGGCGGCGGCAAGCGCCGGGACCGGCTGGCGGCCGCCGCCGTCGCCCGGCGCGGAGGAGCTTTCGCGCTGCAGCTCGGAAAGGCGGATGGGGAGCTCCAGCTCGCGCAGCCACGGCGGCTGGTGGTCGATCGCTTCGCGCTCGCGCTTGCGCAGGGCGCGGGTGGTGAAGAACAGGAAGATCAGCGAAGCGATTCCGATCAGCACGTACTTGGCGTCGCCCATGATCCCGCCGGTGGCGCTTTCGGCGGCGGCGGGGGAGACGGGCTTGGCGAAGGCCATCTGCCCGATCGAGATGGTGTCGCCGCGCTTGGCGTTGATGCCGGCGGCGTTGGTGATCGCTTCCTTGATCGCGGGGATCGAGGCGGCGGGCACGGAGTGGTCGAGCAGCACGGAGACGTGCTGGTTTTCGACCGCCCCGGGGGTGACTGTGGAGTGGGTGACGGTCTTGTCGACGCCGAGCGCGGAGCTGGTTACTTCGTGCTTGTAGTTGGACTTGCCCGAGCCGCCGGTTTGCGCGTAGGCGGGGATGTTGGCGGTGCCGGCGGCGCCCGTGCCGCCCGAGCCGGTGAGCGTTTCGAGGTTTTTGCTCTGTTGCAACGGCACGCCCGCCTTGCCGTAGGTGAGCAGTTCTTGAGTGGTTTGGTTGGTGTTGAGCGTGGCGTACACCTGCACCTCGGCTTTGCCGGCCCCGAGCGTTTGCGCGAGCATCGTGTCCAGCGATGCCTCCATCGAGTCGTCGTAGCGTTCCTGGGCGGCCTGCTTTCCGCCTGCGCCACCGCCCGGTTCGCCTTCCTGTGAGGGCCACAGCAGCTGCCCGCTGGCACCGGTGATGGTCACCTTCCGTAGCTGCAGCCCGGGCACCGAGGAGGCGACCAACTGCGCGATGCCGCGCACCGAGGTGGAGTTGAGCGAACTGGAGCTGGAGCCGCTCAGCAGCACCGCGGCGGAGGCGGCGTTTTGGTTTTCGCCGAACAGCTGGTTTTGCTGGGAGGGGAGGACCAGCTCGACCTGTGCGCCCGATACGCCCTGGATGTTGTCGATCGTCTGCTCGAGCTGTCCCTGCAGCGCGCGTTGGTAGGTGACCTGCTGCTGGAAGTTGCTTTCGCCGAGGCTGGATTTTTCAAACAGCGAGAAGCCGGGCTGGGTGTTGCCGAGCAGTCCCGCGCCGGCCAGCGCCACCCGCGCGCGGGCGGTCTCGTTGGACTGCACCGCCAGCGCGGTGCCGTTGTTTTGCAGTTCGTAGCCGATCCCCTGCTGGTCGAGCGCGCTGGTCATCTTCCCCGTCTGCGCCGGTTCCAGGCCGGTGGCGATCATGGAGTAGGACGGTTTGGAGACCATGTGCACGAACAGGTAGATGAACACGATTCCGGCGAGCGTGCTGGCGCCGAGCAGCAACCAGCCACGGGGGGTGAGGCGCGAGGTGATTTGTCGAATGGGCATGGGTGGTTACACCTGTGTTTGGAAGATCTGCTGGACGGCTTCGACCGCCTTGGTGCGCACCTGCGAGGCCAGCTGCATCGCCAGCTGTGCATCGGCGACAGTCACCACGGCGCTCTCGGGGTTGCCGGCGGTGCCGGTGGCGAGCGCCTGCGCGGCGCCGTCAGAGCTCTGCTGGGTGGCTTCGAGCGAGGAGATGGCGTGCGTGAGCGCTTCGCCGAAGCCGCCACCGCCCGCACCTTCGCCGCTTCCGGCGCCTTCGGACCCGGCGGAGCCGCCGGCGCCTTCGAGGCCGCCGGCGCCTTCCAAACCCGAGGCGCCTTCCGGGCCGCCGGCGCCTTCCAGGCCGGCCGATCCGCCGGCGCCTTGGACACCGCGCAGCCGCCCTCCCCCTTCGACGCCTTCCAGGGCGCTGCCGGAGAACGCGCCGGTGGCGCCGCCGGAGGAGCCGAGGTTGAGCCTGTTGGCGGCGCCGCTCGCGGCCGAGCCGCCCGCCGGCGAGGAGCCGCCGAGCGCCCGTTCGGCTGCCGACAGCGCCGAGGTGGCCCCGCCGCTGAGCCCGGTGGAGGAGAGCGCGGCGCTCACGGCGCCCACCGGCAGCACGCTCACTTGAGGATCCCGAGCGTGGCGCTGAACATCGACTTGGCGGTTTGCATGGCGGTCACGTCGGATTGGTAGGAGCGCGACTCGTCGATCAGGTCCGTCATTTCAGTGACGGTGCTGATGTTGGGCATCCGCACGTACCCTTTGGCGTCGGCTTCGGGGTTGCCCGGGTCGTACACCATCTGGTCGGGCGTTTTGTCGGCGACGATCCCAGTCACCTCCACGCCGCCCGCGGGACCGCCCTCGGGTGCGTTGATCCCGGAGTCGGAGCCGAGCGCCCCGGCGAGCGTGGATTCGAAGTCGGAGGGCCCGCCGATCTGGTGGAGCACGACCTCCTGGCGCTGGTAGGGCTGACCTGAGGCGGTGCGGGTGGTTTGCGCGTTGGCGAGGTTCTCGGAGGTGACGTCCATCCGCACCCGTTCGGCGCTGAGGCCGCTGCCGGCGATTTCGATCGCGTCGAACAGGCCCATCAGCTGCTGACCCCCATCGCCGAACGCAGGATTTCGTTGCGGGTGTTCATCACCTGCGTGAGCGCCTCGTATTCGAGGCCGTTCTCGGCCAACAGCGACGATTCCTGGTCGATCGAGACGCCGTTGCCTTCGGCGTCCACCACCTGCGGGCTGACTTCCGGGGTGAACTGCACCGCGGCCGGCGACTCACCGTCGGCCAGCGCCTGGCGCAGCGCACCCTGGAAGTTGAGGTCCTCGCGGTGGTAGCCGGGGCTGTTGGCGTTGGCGATGTTGTTGGTGAGCAGCGTCTGGCGCGTCCAGGCGCCGCGCATCGCGCTTTCGAGAGCCAACTGCGTGGTATCGATCAGGGACATCGGGCGCGGAGGTGGGAAGGCGGCAGTGGAAGGTGGCGGGAAGTTGGCAGATGTGGCTACGAGGGATTGCTGCCCTCCGTGGGCCATACCCGGCTCCCGTCCATGTGAGCCGCCTCCCGGGTCTCGCCCGGGTCGCTCCCGTCATCGGCAGCGCGGGGCCGAGCTTTAGCGTTCTACGCGCTTTGATCGACCCGGTGCACGCGGCGCGCGCCCTGGCGGGCGTAGCCGTGCGCCGTGCGGCTGGCGCGGGCGGCCGTGCGCACGTCGCACAGCATCGCCTCGCGCAGGCACATCAGCGTGGCGGTGGTGCGCTCGTGCAGGGCGGCGGCGCGTTCCAGCGGGCCGCGCGCGTAGGGGGGAGGGGGCAGCGGCAGGTTGGCCGTCAGCTCCTCCCAGCGTGGTCCCAGCGAGCGCAGGTCTTCGATGCGCCCGTCGCGTGCGAGCTGCAGCTCGTGCTCGGCCAGCTCGAGGATCGCTGCGTAAGGGTCGCGCGGTGCGGCGCTCGCCGTTGCCGTTGCCGTGTTGGGCTTGCCGCGCATCTCGCTATCCGTGCGCGATCTGCGCCCACGACTCGCGCAGCTCGCCCAGCATCGCCGACACCTGCTCGACCTTTCCGGCGTCCTGCCCGAGGCGCGCGCGGTTGAGGTGAGCCAGACAGAACTCGTAGATCGCGTGCAGCCGCCCCGCCAGCTGGCCGCCTTGCTCGTGGTCGAGCACGCCGTCGAGGTGGGTGATGATCGTTTCGGCGCGGCGCAGCGTGTTGTGGGCGCGCTCCACCTCTCCCTCCTCCATCGCGGCGGCCGCCTGACGCAGGTAGCGTCGCGCGCCGTCGTACAGCATCACCACCAGGTGCGACGGGCTGGCCGACAGCACCGCGTTCTCGCGGTAGGTCTGGGGTGCTGCGGTGAGTGGGGCCATGCGCTCCTCCGTCGAGTCGCTTTGCATCGTCGCTGGGATGGACGCCCTGGTGATCGGTCGCGCGGGCGCGAAGTTGAGGTGCGGCCGATGTTGCAATCGAGGCCGCCTCCACGCTCTACTGGCGGGGCCGCCGCCTCCAAAACGCCTACGAGCGGGCTGGCACGGGTGGAGCGCGTGGACGCCGTTACCCAGCCTCAGCCGCCGCTGGAGGAGCTGGAGCTGGAGGAGCCCGAGGAGGCCTCGCCGGCGAGCATCGAGGTGAGCTGCTCGCTGAGGCGGGCGGAGGTCGACTTGTTTTGGGCGACCACCTTTTCCATCGCCTCGAATTCCGTCTCCAGCGCCTGCTGGCGCACGGCGAGATTTTCGTTCATCGCCGTGATCTTGGCGCCCAGCTGGGTCACCTGTTCGCTGTCGCCGCTGATCCGTGCTTCCAGCGTGCCGCCCGGGCCGGTGTTGGAGTTGACGAGCGCGTAGAAGCTTTTGGAGAAGCCCTGCAGCATCTTTTCCACGCCCGCCTGGTTGGTGGTGATCGCGTTTTCCAGTTCGGCGGTGTTGAGCGTCAGCTGGCCTTCGATCGCCGACTGCGACGGAGTGGCTTTGCCGGTGGGGGCGCCGGTGCTGATGCCGATGTCGGCGAGGCTGGACATCGCCGCCGGCAGTTCTTTGCCCGGTTCGTACATCGCCTGGCGCATCGCGTTGAGCAGGCCGGTGAGTTCGAAGTCGCCAAACAGCGTGCCGCTCTGCAGTTCGCTGGTGCCGCCCGGCGAGGTGGGCGGCTTGGTGGTGAGTTGCGTGTTGATCGAGGCGACCGTGGAGTTGTAGAGGTTGACGAACGACTGCACCTGGGAGACGATCGCGCTGACGTTGGCGGCCGGCGGCTGCACATCCACCGTGACCGGCCCGCCGGTGGTGGTGAGCGCCTTCAGTTCCAGCGTCACGCCGGGAATCGCGCCGGTGAGCTTGTTGGAGGCGGAGCTGCCGGCGACGCCGTCAATCTTGTATTCCGCGTTGCGGCCTTCTTTGGCCAGTCCCGCCTGTTCGACAAGCGTTTCGCCGGGGTCGCTGACGGCGATGAAGCCCGCCCCGGTGGCGCCGGTTTCGCGGGTGGACAGCACCACCGAGCCTTCGCCGAGCGCCGCCGCATACACAGTGGCGCTGGAGTCGGCGTTGATGTCGTCCACCAGGTCCTGCACGGTGGCGCCCGCCGCCACTTCGATTTCGTGGCCGTCGATCGTCAGTTTTTCGGCGGCGGTGGGGCTTTTGAAGGTGAAGGTGCGCTGCCCCGAATTGGCCAGCTGCGTCACTTCCACCTCATACCCGCCCACGGCGGCACCGGCGGAGGTGGTGGCCGACACGCGGTCCGGTTCGCTGGAGGTGACGCTCTGCGAGCTTTTGAACAGCGTCGGCGAGCCCAGTTCCTGCGCGTCGAAGCCGAGCTGGGTGAGGTTGCTCTGCAGCGACTGCAGCTCCGTGCGCTGTCCTTCCAGGGTGGTTTGCTCGTCGCTGAGGCGTGTGATCGGCTCGCGTTCCACCCCCAGCAGCGCCTGAATGATTTCGCCGGTGTTGAGACCCGACGCCAGACCGCTGAAGTTGATCGGGGCACTGGCGGTGGAGCCGATGGCGGTCATCCGGAGCTCACCTACTCCAGCGGCACGCCGGCCGCCACCGCGGGGGTGTGCAGTTGCCCCGCGGCCTCGAGGGTGTCCAGCGAGTCGAGCGGCGTGCCCGCCGCCACCGCCAGCGCCTGCGCGGCCGACAGCGTCCGCAGCACCGCGCCCGAGCGGTCGCGCACCTCGATGCGCGCGCGTCCGCCGCAGGCGTCCCGCGCGAAGCGCAGTTCGCGACCCTGGTCGCTCAGCCGCTCGTAGGTGTGGGCGGCCTCCTCCATCTGGTTGAGCACCTCCGGCGGGGGGTCCGCCGGAACGGTGTCGATCGAGCTCATGCTGTCTTCCTCCTGAAGGCGCTGGTAGCGGCCCCGTCCTTGGGCCATGTCGCTCGTGTGGGGGTGAATGGTTTGCTCATCTGCATCGGTCCACCGCCGGAAAACTTTAGGTCGGCGGCCGGGTGGTCGAGGTTGCGCGTTTGCACGTCTCCGGTGATCGACCGTGCCGCGGCATCCGTGAGGGGAGATTCACGGCTGCCGGGGGGCGCATTGACGTGGTCGATTCTGATAAGTGCGTGCACCCGAGTGCTGAGAATCGGAAACCGCCGCTAAAGCCCGTCGTCGGCCGCTCCGATGACGGCGGGGTCTTCCGGATCCTGGCCTCGTCTCAGCGGACGGCGGGCGGGCTCCGGGAGGCGCCACTTTCCCTCGAGAAGTCGGAGCGTCAGATGAGATCTATGGAGCACCGCGCCGCCAGGGCCTCGGTCGCCGAGGTGCTGGCACTCTGGCAGCAGTACAAGCGCACCGGCGATCTCGCCGTGCGCGATCGTTTGATTTTCACGTTTACGCCGATGGTGCGTTACATCGTCTACCGCAAGGTGCGCGAGGTGCCGGCGCAGTGCGACGTGGAGGACTTCCTGTCCTGCGGGCTGGAGGCGCTGATCCGCTCGATCGAGCGCTACGACCCGGCCAAGGGCGCCACTCTGGAGCAGTTCGCCTGGACGCGCATCCACGGCGCGGTGCTGGATGAGCTGCGCCGCCATGACTGGGCGCCCCGCTCGCTGCGCCGCGCCGAGCGGACGATCAACGGGGCGCGCGAGCGGTTCGTGGCCGAGCACGAACGCCAGCCCGAGCGCGCGGAGCTGGCCGCCGCCGCCGGCATGAGTCCGGCGGAGTTGAGCAGCCGCCTGGACGAGCTGGCGCTGACCGAGGTGAGTTCGCTCAACCGCACGATCCGCTCGGAGGAGTCGACCACGATCGAGCGGATCGACACGCTGGAGAGCGACGACGACAGTGCCGACCCCACGCTGGCTGCCGAACGGTGCGCCGCCAAGGAGCGCTTCCGCGCCGCCTTCGCGCAGCTGCCCGCGCGCGAGCGTCAGGTGGCGGTGCTGCTGTATGTGGAGGGGCACACGCTGCGCGACATCGGCGCCCGCCTCGGCGTGTCCGAGAGCCGCGTGTCGCAGATCCACACCGAGCTGCGCCGGCGCCTGCGCGAGCGCCTCGCCGGTGACGAAGCGCTGTTCACCGTTGTGTGAATTGGCTCGGCCAAGCGCTAAAGAATCGACCGTATCGGGCGATCACCCGCACCGAGATGGACCTCGGTCTCTTCATCGCGGCGTCCGGCATGGTCGCCGAGCAGACTCGGCAGGCGCAGCTGTCCAACGATCTGGCAAACGCCTCCACGCCCGGGTACAAGTCCGAAGGTTCCCCGCAGCACAGCTTCGGCGAACTGCTGCTGGCCAACACGACCGACGGGCGCACGATCGGCTCGCTCACCGAGGGCGTGCAGCTGGGCAAAAGCTTCCTTGACACGAATCCCGCCGGAATGCAGTCCACCGGCCAACCGCTGGACTTCGGGATCGTGGGCAGCGGCTTCTTCGCCGTGCAGACCCCACAGGGGGTGCGGTATACGCGCGACGGCCAGTTCACCACCTCCGCCTCCGGGCAGCTGGTGGATGGCGCCGGCAACCCCGTGCTCGGCCAGGGCGGCGCGCCGATCGCCGTCGGGCCGGGCGGCACCGTGCCCCCCGGTTCGCTCGGCGTGTTCGAACTCACCGGCGCGGCGAAGCAGGGCGAAAACCTCCTCACCGGCACCGCCTCCGGGCGCGCCACCGGCACGGTGCGCTCCGGTGTGCTGGAGGAATCGGACGTCAACCCGGCGCGCACGATGGTCGAAATGATCGGCTCGCTGCGCACCTTCCAATCCGGCCAGCAGGCCATCCAGGCGATCGACACCACGCTCGGCGCGGCCGCCACGCAGGTCGGCTCGCTGAACGGTTCAAGCTAGAGAGGACACCGCGATGCTCGAAGGAATGATGGCCGCCGCCTCGGGGATGGAAGCCCAGCAGCAGCAGCTGGACGCGATCGGCAACGACATCGCCAACGTGTCGACCACCGGCTACAAGGCCGAACGGGTGGGCTTCCGCGATTTGCTGTACAACCACCTGGAAATCGCTGGCACCGTCGCGCCCGTCGGCACCGGCGCCGCGGCGCAGTCGATCGGCCGCGACCAAGCGCAGGGCGCGATCCAAGACACCGGCGACCCGCTCGATCTGGCGATCGAAGGGGAAGGGTATTTCACTGTCAAGCAGCCCGGGGGCAGCGTGGCGCTGACCCGCGACGGCTCTTTCCAGGTCAACTCGCAAGGGCAGTTGACGACAGCCGAAGGCGCCCTGCTGGACCCGCCGATCGCGCTGCCCAAGGGCGCGTCGCCCAGCGAAGTGGGGATCGCCGCCGACGGCACCGTCACCGTGAAAGGCCAGACGATCGGCAAGATTGCGCTGGTGAGCGTGCAGGCGCCCGACAAGCTGCTGGCGGCCGGCGGCAACCTGTTCACGCCCACCACGGCCTCCGGCGCCACGCGGCCTACCGCCGCCGCCACCATTCACCAGGAGGCGCTGGAGGGCTCCAACGTGGACGTGGCCACCGACATGACGCAGATGATGAGCGCCCAGCGCGCCTATCAGATGGAGAGCAGCGCGATTCAAACCGAAAACCAGATGATGTCGATCGCCAACCAGCTGGTGAGCGGCTCATGAGCGTCGCCGCGGCGATCGGGGCGCTGCCTGCGTCCGCCACGGCCGGTGCCGCGTCCGCCACGGGGCTGCCGGCGGTCGACGAAACGCGCGCGCCCGCGTATGTGCGCGAAGGCTCGACCACCGTCAAACAGGACTATTCCACCGCGGTGGGATTCGAAGAGATGCTGCTCAACCAGCTTTCGCAGTCGCTGGCGCAAAGCAGCGGCTTGGGCGGCGAAGGGGCACAAGAAGGAGGAGAAGAAGAAGGGGGAGCGGGAGGGGGTTCCTCCCAGTCCGGCCTCGCGGCGGGTGGCGAAGGCGGCGGCATGGTGGGTGCGCTGTTGCCGCAAACGCTCGCCGAAAGCCTCACCCGCGACGGCGGGCTGGGGCTGGCCACCCAGCTGATGCATGCACTCGACCCGGCCGCGGCTTCGGCCCCGCAGTCTGGCGCACATGCGGGAGGTGCATCGGCGTGACTGCTCTCCTCGAGGCGCCCCCGCTCGCGCCCGACGTGCTGGCCCACCTCGACGCGCAGATCGCCTCCGTGGGGCGGCTGCTGGAGATCGTGTTGGAGCAGGGCGCGGCGATCCGCGCGCGCGACGTGCACGACGTGGTGCGCCTCGCAGGGCTGCTCCACGGCGAGCTCACGCGGCGCGCGGCGATCGAGCAGGCGCGCTCGCGGCTGTTGGAGCGGGCCGGCCTGCGGCTGGGGATGCCGGCGGCGGCGGTGACGCTCAGTGCGATGTCCACGCTGATGGATCCCGCCTGCGCCGCGCTGGCGGCCGAGCGCTCGGCACAGCTGCGGGGGCTGGTGGGCGAGCTGCGCCGCCAGCACGCCTGCAACCGCGCGCTGATGCAGGTGGAGCTGTCGTTCCTCAATCACCTCATGCGCTCGCTGTCGCTCGACGCCTCGATCCACTCCTACGACCCGCGCGGCACTGCCACCAGCGGCGCACGCGCCGGCTCCGCCGGCGCGTTGCGCGTGCTCGACCTGCAGGCATAGGGGACACCGATGTCGATTCCCACACTGCAAGGACTGCAAACGGCGCTGTCGGGGCTGCTGGCCAACCAGGAGGCGATCGACACCACCGGGCAGAACATCACCAACGCCAACACCGAAGGCTACTCGCGCCAGACGGCGGTGCTGCAGGCCAACGAACCGCTGCGCATCGCCGCGCTGTCGCCCGTCACCGGCGAAGGGGCGCAGCTCGGCACGGGCGTGTCGGTGCAGACCATCACGCGCATCCGCAACACCTACCTCGATGGCGAGTACCGCAGCCAAAACACCGCGTTGGGCGCCGCCAACACCCAGCTCGAAGAGCTCCAGCAGGCGCAGGGCGCCTTCGACGAGCCCTCCTCGGCCGGGCTCTCCTCGCAGCTGTCGGCCTTCTGGAGCTCCTGGTCGGAACTCGCCGACTCGCCGTCCTCCGAAGCGGCCAAGGTAGGCGTGGTGTCGGTCGCCACGCAGCTCACCGACACCCTCCACCAGCTGAGCTCCCAGCTGCAATCGATCGAAGGGCAGGCCACCGCCCAGTACGCCTCGCTCGCCGGGCCCTCCGGAACCGTCGCCGGCGACGCCGAACAGATCGCCCAGCTCAATCAGCAGATCAAGCAGTCGCTGCTGGCCCATCAGCAGCCCAACAACCTCGAAGACCGCCGCGACCTGCTGATCGACAAGCTCTCCTCGCTGGCGTCGGTGACCGTCACCACGGAAGCCGACGGAACCGACACGATCGCGTTCGGCAACGCCGCCGCGCCGCTGGTGGAAGGCGGCAAAGTCAACTGGCCGCAGGCGCTCACGCCGGCCGCCGGCGGGCAGCTCGGCGCGCTGCTGTCGCTCTCCTCGCCCGAAGGCGCGCTCGCGCAATACCAGGATGGGCTCAACGAATTCGCCGCCACGCTCGCCAAATCGGTCAACGCGCTGCATACCGCGACGCCGTTCTTCAAAGGCGCCACCGCCGCCACGCTGGAAGTGGCGGTGACCCCAGCCGAAGTCCAGACCTCCTCCGAAGCCGCGTCGGGCGGCAACAAAGTGGCGCTTGCGATCGCCGCGCTGCGCGGCGGCGCTGCCGACCAGCGCTACGCCGCGCTCGTCGAGCAGGTCGGCTCCGGCGTGCAGAACGCGCAGGCCTCCCAGGCCACCTCGCAGGCGGTCGTCAACACGCTTTCGGACGCGCGCCAGTCGGTGTCGGGCGTGTCACTGGACGAAGAAATGACCAATCTCATCACCTTCCAGCGCGGGTACGAGGCCTCCGCGCGGGCGCTCAACGCGATGAACGAAATGCTCGAAACACTGATCAACCACACGGGGGTGTGACGATGAGCGCGCGCATCACCACCGACATGGTGATCGGCTCCACGCTCGCCGACATCAACGCAGCGCAGGCGACCATGACCCGCTCCCAGGAAGAGCTGTCCTCCGGCAAGTCGATTCTCGAACCCTCCGACAACCCCTACGGTGCCGCGCAGGCGATCACGCTGCAGAGCTCCATCAACGGGCTGTCGGCCTACGAACACGGCGCCCAGGACGGCGTCTCCTGGATGAACACCTCCTCCAGCGCGCTCACCTCGATCGACTCGCAGGTGCAGCGCGTGCGCGAACTGGTGCTGCAGGGCGCCTCCGGTATGAACAGCGCCACCGATCTCGAAAACATCGCTGAGGAGGTCGAACAGCTCACCGAAGGGGTAAAGCAGAGCGCCGACACCCAGTACGCCGGGCAGTACGTGTTCTCGGGGACGCTCACCTCCACCGCCCCCTACAAAGCCGGCGCCGAAGACGCCTACCAGGGCAATGGCGGCGCCGTCAGCCGCGCGCTCGGCCCCGGCAGCTCCGTCAACGTCTCCGTCAACCTCGCCTCGGTGCTCGGCAACGGCGGCGGCGACGGCAAGCTGCTGAGCACGCTGCGCACGATCGCCAAAAACATGCGCGAAGGGCCGGCGGCGGTGGAAACGCTGCGCACCACCGACCTCGCCGCACTCGACACCAATCTCAACTCGCTCACCGGCCTGCAGGCTGAAGCGGGCGCTGTCACCGATCAGCTGCAGCTGGCGCTGTCGCGTATCTCTTCGCTGCAGGAGACCGCCACCGTACAACTGTCCAATGTGCAGGACGCCAACATCGCGCAGGTGTCTATCGAATATTCCAATCAGCACGCCGCCTTCGAAGCGGCGCTGCGCGCCGGCGCCTCGATCGTGCAGGAGTCCCTGCTGGAATTCCTCCACTAGTTGTGTCTGCCGATAACCGTGGCAACCTTGTCTTCTTCTTCGACGCCAACCAATCCGCTCGCTCCGTGCCCGTGACGATCGACAGCTCGCGCTTCGGCGCGCTCGAGGTGCCCGAGGAGGCCGTGATCGAGTTTCCGCTCGGGCTGATCGGGCTCGGCGGCCTGAGATATGTGCTGCTTGACCGCAACCCAGGGTCGGGCTTCCACTGGCTGCACTCGCTCGACGACCACGCGCTGGCGCTGCCGGTGGTCGAGCCGCAGCGCTTCTTCAGCGATTTCGCGCTGGTGCTTGGCGAGGAGGACCGCGAGCTGATCGGCGCCGCCGATCTGTCGGCCGCCGAGGTGTACGTCACCGTGCGCGCCGCCCCCAGCCCGGCCGACACGCTCGTCAACCTCCGCGCGCCGCTGGTGGTGTGGGAGGGGCGCGGTCACCAGGTGCTCAACACCGCGCCCGGGGCCGAGCTGCGGGTGCCGCTGTTCGCCGGCGGCCGCCAACGTCCCGCCGCTAGTTCATAATCGACTCATGCTGATTCTCACGCGGCGCGCCGGAGAGCGTGTCGTGATCGGCGAGGACGTGCTCGTCACCGTGATGGAGATAAGCGGCCAAACGGTCCGCCTGGGGATCGCCGCGCCGCAGGGGCTGCCGATCTACCGCGAGGAGATCTGGTTGGCCGTCAAGGAGGAGAACCGCGCGGCCGCCGAGGCGGCCGCCGACGCGCTGCCCGACGGGTCTCAGCCGGAGGTCGAGGGCCAGCCTCGGTAGCGCACCCCGCGCGTGCCAACCTGCTGGGGGGAGGCTAGGTGACCCAGACGATGTCGCCGATCTGCAGTCTGGGGTAGACCGCGGCGGCCGTTTCGATCGGCAGCTCCACGCAGCCGTTGGACTGGGGGAAGCCGTAGGAGGCGCGCGGGTAGCCGTGTACCGCGTCGCCGCCGTTGAAGTAGTTGACCCACGGCACGTCGGGGGCTACATAATGCGTGCCGTCGGGGTCGGTGCCTTCCATCGTCGTGGATTCATAACGCGCGTATATCGGGAAGATGCCCTGCGCCGTTTCCGCGCCCGCCACGCCCGTGTTGGCTGCGCTCGAGATCGCCACGCGGTCGCCTTCGTGCACCTCCATCGTCTCCGGTTCGGCCTCGCTCACCGACACCCACGTGTATGGGCGCGGGGCGCGGTGGCCGAGCGCCTCCACCTCCATCAGCAGCTGCCACGTGCGCGCGTCGGGTTGGCCAGTCGGTTCGAGGTTGTGGTCGGCCTGAAACACCTCCAGCGCCCCTTTGGTGGTCTCGTCCAGCGTGCCCATTGCCACCGGCGGCGCGTTCGCCGGCGAGGGCGCGAGGCGGCCGTGGTAGGGCAGGAAGGCGTGTTCGGCCGCCGCGTTCAGCGACTCCGGCCCGCGGGACACGCGCACCGCGTAGCGGGGGTGGAGCACGGCGCCGATGTAGCCCTGGCGCGCCAGCGCCTCCTGCAGCGCGGCGATCGACGGGCAGGCCACGTGCAGCGGCAGCACGTGCCGTTCCAGCAGGCCCGAATGTTCCTTGGCGAACGTGTGCTTCCACACCGTCAGCGTGTAGCTGCCGCAGGGGGCCAGTGTGCTCGCCGGCTTGAACACCTCGGTGTCGCCTTCGGTGCTCCAGCTGCCGGGCACCGCAGGGTTGAGCGTCGGGCGCGGCGAGTCCTCGGCCGGTGGCGCCGACAGCGTGACGCGCAGCGCCCCCGCGCCGTTGACGATTTTCCGTGGCGGGATCGCCACCAGGCGCGTGGCCGGCAGCGGTGGCGTGGGGGAGGCGCCGGCTGAGGCCAGCAGCCCACCACCGCCATCGCGCGAGAGCACCAATCCCACCACGATCGCGACCACGGCGACTGCGGCGATCGAGAGCGTCATCGAGAGCGCTCGCGAGCGCCCTTGCGTGCTCGGCTCCCGGGATCCGTCTCGTCCGCGATCGAGCGGCGCGCTCATATCCCAAAGGCTAACGCATTCGGATGATGCACTACATGGTTGTTCCGAAGAGTAGACCGCGGGTCGCGGCCGCTCCATCGTGGCAGGCCGCGTGTTTGGCATGTGAGAGGCACATTGATTGCCAGTCGCCATACTCTTTGTCCGATCGTGAGCGTCCGACCACCGCTGACCAGCTTCGCCGTCGCCGCCATCGCGGCGCTTCTGCTGGTACCCACCGCGTGCGCCGCGAAGCCGCACGCCAAGCACCGGCGTCCGGTCACCCCCAACGTGGTTGCCACCACGACCTATATCGACGCCAACCACACGCTCGTGCAAGCCGCCCGCGCCAACCTGCCGGCCTCGCAGGCGGCGATCCACGGCCTCGGCGAACGAGTCTCCGGGGAATGCCCGCTGGTCGCGGCGCAAGCGCCGCAAAACCACGACGCCGAACAGCTCAGCGACGAGGTGGTGGGGGCGCTGGAGGTGGTGGGCTCCGAAGCCGACCACGCGTCGATGCTCGCCTTCGCGCACGCCATCCGCGGCCTGCACTGGAGCAACCGCAAACTCACGCGCATGGTGCACGCGTACGCCATCAAGCTCGAAGGCTTCCCCACGCTGGCGCTCCCCAACATCTGCGGCGACGTCGGTGCCTGGGCGAGCAGCGGTTTCCGCACGCTTCCCGCCGGCACTGTGGCGTTTGACAAGGGCGTCGAAACGTTCAGCCTCGAAGCCGAAGAAGTCAAGCTGCGGCTGCTGCGCCCCTACGAGAGCGCGACCGAGGCTTCGCTGCTGCGCCGCACAAAACAGCTCGAAGAACCGCTCGCCGAATTCGAAGCCGAAGCGGTCTCCGACTACACCAAGATCCTCGACTCGCTCAAGCTGCCGCAGTAGGGAGCGGTTAAGCGGGCGGGAGCGCGCCGCCGGCGGGCGACGCGGTCCGCGGGGCGATGCGTTCCTTGCGGGGTGAGGGCTTCCTGGCTTCCCGCTCGGCGGCCGGCTGGCTACACTGCGGCCTCCCGCCGGAGTAGCTCAGCTGGTTAGAGCAGCGGAATCATAATCCGCGTGTCGGGGGTTCGAGTCCCTCCTCCGGCATCGAGAGAATCCCGCTCAACCGAGCGGGATTTTTGTTGTAAAGGGAAGGCTTGGTCTCAATGGCGCCTGGACGAGCCGGCTGCGAGACGTGTTCGGCGCTCGTCTGATCGCTCACGACGCACCCGGCTTCAGCGTGCGCGCCCCTTGGAGGGACGCAGGCGCAGGACGCGTTCGCTTGTCGCGGTGACGGTGACGCCCGCTTTGTCGTGGTCGCGAATCCGCACGCGCACTTTGGTGCGTCCGCGCGGGGTAAGCCTGGCGAGCGCGGAGCGAGCGAGGTGGACCTTCACGCGCGCGGACTTTCCTCCCGAGATGCGGAAGTGGGCGCGCCCGAGCCGCAGTGGTGCGCGTGGTTGGCGCCGTCGAGCGCGAGAGGCGCGTGCGAAGGCGGAGGCGGTGGTGATGGTGACTGTGCCTTCGCAGTAGCTCACGCTGCTGGAGCAGGTGAGGCGCAACGTGGCGGTCCCGTGCCGGTCGAGGAGTGGGCCGCCCGCGATTTGGACGGTGGGTCGTCCGAGGATGCAGCGGCAGCTTGGACGACCTGGAACGGCCAGCTTGTTGCTGGCGGCGCTCGCCGAGCCGCCCGCGCCGGCGGTGACGGTGCATTCCGTTTCGCTGCCGTAGAGTTGGTTGGAGAACGCTTCGCTGAAGGCGCCGATGTGTTCGGCGCAGACCCTGACCCCGGCAAGCCCGGAACCGTTGCTGCTGCTGGCCCTGCCGGTAATCTGCCCTCCGGTGAGCAGTTGCGCGTCGATCCCGGTGGTGAGGTCGCCGGGCATGACCGGCACGAGTGCGGCCGCGCTGAAAGTGACCTGGCCGGAGTAGAGCTGCGAGAGGTAGTTGGGCTCTTCCGGGTAGCGGGTGAATTTGACGCGTGTGGAGCCGCTCGCTACGCCCTGGATGGTGTAGTCGCCGGCGGCATCGGTGTGCGCACAGCGCTCGTTGCTGTTGTCGGCACACACTAGGATGCCACCGATCCCCACGCCAGTTGCGGCGGACGTGACGGTCCCCGCGATCTGCCCGCCGGCCTGCAGTTCCGCGTTGGTCCCGCCAGTGACGCTTCCGGAGTTCACTGCGACGGGTGTCGGTTCCCCACCTGCTGATCTGCCGTCGAGGTAGCCTCCCAGGTAGTTGGAGCTTGGGCTTTCCCAGTCGGTGCCGAGTGTGAGGATGTACGAGCCGGTGGGTAGGCCCATCAGGGTGTATGCGCCCGTGGCGTCGGTGAAAGCACATGGACCCGATTCGATGCCTCCGGAGGTGGGCGAGGCGCAGATGTAGACTTCTTCGAGCGGTGCGTGGGTGGAGGTGCTGGTGACGGTACCGGCGATTTGTCCCCCGGTGAGCAGTTGCGCATCGATGCCTGTGGTCGTCAGGCCGTCGGCGACCGTGACTTCGGCGGCCTTGGATGGCGTGGCGGCCGCCTGGTAGTACTGGCTGATGTAGTTGCTGTGGTGTGCGTAAGCCTGGGAAAAGCGCACCTGGTAGGCACCGGACTGCAGCTGCGCGATGGTGTAGTCGCCGCTGGCGTCGGTGAGCGCGCATCCCCTGGTGGGGGACGCGGTCGCAGGAGATGCGCCCAAGCTCGATGCGCACACTTCGATTCCGGCCAGCGGCGCGTTGCCCGTGGCGCTGGTAACTGTGCCCGCGATCTGGCCGATGTGCATTTCGATGTCGATCCCCGAGGTGACACCGCTGGCGCTGACCGCCACCTGGTCGGCTTCGCCGCGCGCGGCCTTGCCGTCGTAGAACTCGGTCCAGCTCCAGCCAGGACGCCCGGAGCTGGCGTAGTACCAGATGGTGTATGAGCCGCTGGGCAGTCCCGAGATCGTGTATTCGCCCGCGGCATTGGTTGTGGCGCAGGCTTCCTGGCGGCCTTCGGTTTCCGCGCACGCCCCCACGCCGGAGACGCCCGCGTGCGTGACTGCGTCGGTGACCGTCCCGGTGATCTCACCGCCGACAGGCATCGTCGCGTCGATGCCCGACGTGACCGCGCCGGCGGTGACGAGCACACCGTTGGCTTCGCCGGGCGCGAACTGCTCGTGGTAGTAGGTGGTGAGGTAGTCGCCGATTTCGTCGGAGTCGCCGTACGAGCCGGCGCGAAACACGAGTTTGTAGGCGCCCGAGGGCAGCCCGATGATCGTGTACTGCCCCGCGCCTACGGTGGCGGCCACCTGGCACGACAGCAAGTGGCCGCGATCGGTGGCCTGCACGACATAGGTGCTGCCGGTCTGCCCCGCGATCGGCCGCCCGTCGCGCAACCAGGCATATCCGAACCCGGTCGGTTCGCCAGCCCACGTCCCGGTGGAGCAGTTGAGGGTCTTGCCCACCGACGGCGTCCCGCCGAGCACCGGCGCCGCGGTGTTGACCGGCGAGGCGCCCGCCGGAATCGCTGCGCTTGCGGCGGACACCGAGGCCAACCACGCGATGCACGCCAAGATGAGCACCATGCCACCACGGCGGCACGGAGGCGGTGTCCAACGCGGTCCGACGAATACGGCTAAAGATCGCGATCTTCCCGACACGCGCTTCGCAGCCTACATGGCCTGCGCTCGCCCGCTGCGAGATCGCCAATGCGCTCGCCAAGAAGGCGGCGGCGGGAAGCCTCAGCGCGCGATGCAAGAGGCGTGGGACGTCCTCAATGAGCTGCCGATCGTCTACCACGCGCTGCGCGACGGGCCGGGCGTGGTGCGCTGGGGGAATTTGTAGAAGAACTGCATCGCCACGCCGCCCCGGAGCGAGCGAGAGCCTGACGATGCTCGCGCGGCAGATGCGCGATCATATGACTGTGCGGGGACGAGCACACAGGAGCGATGGGTGGCTGGTGTCCATGCTGGCCGCAGTGGCCGCGTGGGTCCTGCTGCTGGCGAGCTTTGCCGCGACCGCGCAGGGAGCATCCGGATGGACGGCCTATGCCGTCACGGATAGTGCCAGCGGAGGTGTCTTGCCGATCGACACCGCGACCGGCGCGGCCGGGACCATGATCGACGGCGCCGGCCAGTACCCCGACGCGATCGCCCTCACGCCCGACGGCCAGACCGCCTACGTCGCCGACTACTACGGCGAAGTGACACCGATCGACCTCGCCACGGGCGCCGCGGAGCCGTCGATCGAAAATGTCGGCACCTACCCGGCCGCGATCGCGATTACGCCCAACGGCCAGACCGCCTACGTCGTCAACGAGGGCGGTGGCGGCGATGGCACCGTCGTGCCGATCGACCTCGCCTCCGGTGAGAAGGGCGCGGCCATAACGGTCGGCCCGAAACCCGGCGCGATCGCGATCGCACCCGACGGCCAGACTGCCTACGTCGCCAACTACGCCGGTGAAAGCATCACGCCGATCAACCTGAGCAGCGGGCAGGCCGAAGCGCCGATCCATGTCGGCGTCGAGCCGATCGCGATCGCGATCGCGCCGGATGGGCAGACTGCCTACGTCGCCAACCAGGGCTCCGGCAGCGGGGGCAATGGCAACGTCACACCGATCGACCTCGCCACCGGCCAGGCCGGCAGCGCCGTCCACGTCGGCACCGACTACCCCGAGGGGCTCGCGATGGCACCCAACGGTCAGACGGTCTACGCGACCGATTACGACGGCTCGGTTACGCCGATCGACACGGCGGACGACGCAGCACAGACGCCGATCGTGCTCGGCGAAGAATTGCACTGGATCGCGATTACCCCCGACAGCGGGACCGCCTATGTCACGAACTTCTCCGGCACGACGGTGACGCCGATCGACCTGACGGACGGCAAAGCGGGCACGAGCATCACCGGCTCGGACCTGGGTGCGATCGCGATCGCACCCGACCAGGCGCCGCAGGCCGCGTTCTCGCTCACTGCCGCATCGTCCGGTTTGCCGTCGAGCTTCGACGCGTCGTCGTCTTCGAGCGCGGTCGGGTCGATCGCCAGCTACCAATGGAGCTTCGGCGACGGCCAGAGCGCGACGACGACGGGCCCGACGACCTCGCATGTGTACGCGACGCCGGGTGTGTACACCGTCAGCCTGACGGTCACCGACAGCGCCGGCACGTCGCTCGCGCAGGTGTTCACCGGTCAGACGATGAGCCTCGACGGCGGTCCGCAGGCCACCGCGACGCATACCGTCACGATCTCCGCCGCACCGACCGCGTCCACGACGTCGATGTTGCCGACCTCGACAACGCTCAGCGCAGTGCCAACGGTGACGCAGGCGACGCAGTCGCACGCGGTCTGGCGGGAGGGCGAGGCACTGGCGAGCTTCGCGAGGAGCAAGCAGAAGAAAGCCCCGCCGATCGGCACGAAGTTCTCCTTTGCGCTCAACGAGCCGGCGCACGTGAGCTTCGCGTTCACACATAAGCTCGCGGGGCGCAAGGCCAAGGGCGGCTGCGTCGCGCAGAGCAGGAAGAACGCCCGCAAGCCCGCCTGCACCCGCACCGCGACCGCGGCGATCCTCTCTTTCACAGGCCACGCCGGCATCAACAAGGTTTCCTTCCAGGGGCGTGTCTCGACCTCGCGCAAGCTCGCGCCCGGCCATTACACGTTGCTGATTACGGCTACCGCCACGGGCGAGGCCTCGCGAGCGGTACACCTGAGCTTCACGATCGCCGGCGCCTGAGGACAGATCGCGCCCGATGCTCGACGAGCGGGCTCGTCAAACAGCCGCAGCGGTAGGAGGCGGGGCGCCGGCTATAGGCTGTTCCGACGTGACCGACGAAGACCTGCTCGCTCATGCACACCGACTGGCGCGCGCATACCTCGACGGTGTGAGCGAGCGGCACGTGGGCGGCTCCGATCCGGTGGCGCTGCGCCGGCCGCTGACCGATTCCGGTGAGGGCGCGGTGGACGTCCTCGAGCAGTTGGCCGCTGATGCCGATCCAGGGCTGGTCGCGTCCGCTGGGCCGCGCTACTTCGGATTTGTCGTCGGTGGGTCGCTCCCGGTGGCGCTCGGGGCTGATTGGCTTGTTTCCGCGTGGGACCAAATGTGCGGCATGTACAGCGCATCGCCAGCGGTGGCGGTCGCCGAGGAGGTCGCAGCAGGGTGGATCTTGGAGTTGCTTGGTCTCCCTCCGGGCGCGAGCGTTGGCTTCGTCACCGGCGCGCAGATGGCCAACTTCAGCTGCCTGGCGGCTGCGCGTGGCGAGCTGTTGCGGCGAGCGGGCTGGGACGCCGACGCGCAGGGACTGTTTGGGGCTCCGCCAATCGAGGTGCTAGTCGGCGAGGAGGTACACGTGACCGTGTTACGGGCGCTCGGCTACCTCGGTCTTGGCCATGATCGCGTGACGCGGGTGGGCGTCGACGCCAACGGTGCGATGGACCCGTTGGCGCTCGAGGGACGGCTGCTCGCCGCCAAGGGCACGGTGCTCGTCTGTGCCCAGGCGGGCAACGTCAACACTGGCGCGTGCGATCCCCTCGGGGCGATCGGAAATCTCACGGCTGAGCACGGCGCGTGGCTTCACGTCGATGGAGCGTTCGGCCTGTGGGCCGCTGCGTCGCCGCGCTTCGAGGGCCTGGTGGCCGGCAGGGACCGGGCCGACTCCTGGGCCGTCGATGCGCACAAGTGGCTCAACGTTCCCTACGACTGCGCGTTCGCGATTGTCGCGCCGCCAGAGGCGCTACCGCGTGCGATGGCGGTGAGCGCGGCGTATCTCGCGCGCAGCGATCACCGAGAGCCGGCGGAGTTCGTGCCCGAGGCCTCCCGCCGGGGGCGTGCGATCCCCGTGTACGCGGCGCTGCGATATCTCGGCCGGCGCGGCGTCGCCGAACTGGTCGAGCGATGCTGCGGGCATGCGACGCTCATGGCCTCCCTGCTTCGGGAGGGCGGCCTGGAGGTGCTGAATGACGTCGTGCTGAATCAGGTCCTGGTCGCGGGCACGCCGGAGCACCTCGCCCGCGTGCAAGCCGACGGCGAATGCTGGCTCGGCGGGACAGCGTGGCGCGGACGTCACGCTCTGCGGGTGTCGTTCTCCAACTGGTCGACAACCGAAGATGACGTTCGTCGCGCCGCACGCGCGATCCTCGACGCAGCCAATTGATGACCGAACCGGCTTCGTCCGCGGTACGCGCCTCCCGCCGGAATCGAGGAGCACCCGGCAATGCGCGAAAGCATTCGTACTCGCGACTGTTCACACGGGTGTCGTTGCATTACGAAACCGCCACCAGTGACAGCTCCCGCCGCGGAACAAATGCCACGACATCTCTGCGAATTACGTCCGGCCACGCTACGACAAAAGGAAGCGCTCGATGTCCGCGGTCTCGCGGGCAAGCGCCGCGGCGGGCGCCGGTTGGCCGAACCAGGCCAGCTCAGTGCGGCCTTTCTTGATCGACCAAGTAGCCGTTGCTGTCCCTCGATTTAGTATGCGATGGCGTCGCCGACGCCGGCCACCGCGAGAAGGGCCGAGCAGGGCGCGGTGGGGTCGTGGTACCGTGCCTGGTCCGTTCACTCGCCCGCCCACCACGAGGGAGGTTGGGCCCCGATGCACCCTTTCCGACGCGCCGTCGAAGCCCAGGACCTGCAGGCCGCCATCGCGCTGCTCTCCGACGATGTGGTGTTTCGCAGCCCGATCGTGTTCAAGCCCTACCACGGCCGCGAGGCGGTGGGGGTGCTGCTGAGCGCCGTGTCGCGGGTGTTCGAGGACTTCACCTACACCCGCGAAATCGGGGCGCCGGACGCTTCCGATCATGCGCTGGTGTTTGAGGCGCGGGTCGGCGACAGGCAGGTGGAGGGGTGCGACTTCGTGCACGTCGACCAGCACGGCGCGATCGACGAGCTGGTGGTGATGGTGCGCCCGCTGTCGGGCGCGCTGGCGCTGGCGGAGGCTATGAAGGCGCAGCTCGCCGCGGCGCAGGACGGCTGAGCTTGCCGGCGGTCTTCTCGCCGATGCACGTGTGAAACACGAGCGTTTTGCGCTGCGTGCCGCCGTTGGACAGCGTCGCCACCAGCGTCACCTCGTAGGTGCCTTTGGGGGCGCCGGCGAACACCACCACGGCGACCTCGTTGGGGCCGCTGAGGCTGGCGACGACGCGACCGCGCAGCAAAATCTTGCTGCGCACCACTTTGGTGCCCGGCGGCGGCGTGACGTGGCTGGAGACGTGCACGGTCACCTCGCGGCGGCTGACGCACTCCCGCGACGCCGATTTGTGCGCGGGGGGTTTCGTTTTCGGCGCCGGGGTGGCGGGCGTCGGTGAGGTGACCGTGGCGGTTGGCGCGGTGGGCGACGTGGCCGGCGCGACGGTCGCGGGCGGCTGCGCCGTCCCGGCCACCGGCACCAGCGGGTCGACGATCACGCCGTTGACTTCGCCGTCTTCGTCGTCGGGGCCGCCGTCCACCAGGGTGAGTTCGATCGTGTTGCCCGCGATCGTGTACAGCGAGGCGGGGATTTCCTTGTATTCCTCGCCGCCGGCGGTGTGCACGAGCTTGTACAGCGCCGAGGGGGCGCTGCCGGCGGGCAGCTCGATCTTCACGCGGGCGCTGCCGCCGGGGGTCGCGTTGACGGTGAATTTGAGCGAGCCCACCAGCGGCGTCAGGCCGGGGGGCAGGGTCACGGTGGCGGGGAGTTCTTCGGCCTTGAAGGCGCCGATCGTGGCGCCCTGGGTGTCGGTCTGGGCGATCACCAGCCCGGACGGCGCCTGGGTGGACTGCGCCAGCTGCACCTTGACGTCCTCGCCGTAGGTGGTGCCGCCCCAGGTCTTCATCACCACGCGCTCGTGGAAGCTGCCTTCGGGGGTCCAGTCGGCGATCTTGGCGGACACCACTGCCGCTTTTTCGGTGGCGCCCGGGGTGGCGGAGCAGGGGGTGGTGTGGCCGTAGTATTCGGAGGCGCCGTATTCGAACACGCACGATTCCACCACGCCGCCGTTGGCGTCGACTTCGCCCCTGACCGTCGCTTCGGCGACGCCCACGCCGCTGGGCGCCAGCGTTTCGGCGCTGGGCGCGCGCGCTTCGGCGAGCACGTCGCGGGTCAGCTGCAAGCGGTTGAGGGTCGCTTCCACCAGCGCCGACTGCTCGCTCACCGCTTCGCTGGCACCGGGCGTGAGGCCTTCCACCTTGCCTTCCACGTAGGGCTTCAGCTGGGTGACGAGTTCGCTCACCCACGCGGAGGCGCGGTGGGCGACTTCGCCGATCAGGTTTTCGCCCAGCAGCGTTTTGAGTTCGGTTTCGCCTGCGTTTTTGACGCGCTTCACCCAGCTGCCGATCAGGCTGGTCACCTGCCCGGGCAACGGTTCCGGCGGGCTTTCCGGCTGGGGGGCGAGGAACTGCGCGCCGAAGCCCTCCACGTCGCTGTCCAGCGCCGTGTCGCTGGCGAGCGCTTGGGGGAAGCCCAGCTTGATGTAGCTCTGCACCAGCGCTCGTGCTCCCGCGAGGCTCGCCAGCGGGTCGCCCGTGGGGGGGTTGGTGAGCGCTTTGTAGCCTTCGTCGTAAGCGCCCTCCTGCAGTTCGCCCAGCTTGGCGTCGATGTCTTTCACCAGCGTCGGTTCGACTCCACCGAGCGGTGCGGCGCCGGAGTTGTAGTTGGCGTACTCGACGCCCGCCTTGTCTTCGCCGCCGCCTTCGACCAGGTAGGGGCAGGCGGTGCCTTCGATCGGGCTCGAGAAGTATTCCCAGTGCAAATCAGTGCCTTCGTAGTGAAGGCTGGTGATCGAGCCGACGTGGCGTTCTTCGAATGGCGGGCCGATGGCGCTGTATCCGTACACATCGCCGTCCAGCTCGGAATCCTCCGGGTCTTCGGATTCGGAGTGGGCGGCGCCTTTCCAGAACAGCGCCGTCTGGTTGCATTCGCCCGCGGTCACCGAGGCGAGCTGGTGGCCGCCTTCGCCTTCTTGCAGCGTCAGCGTCTCGCCGGCGGTTTCGGCTTCCTTTTCCTGTTTGGCTTCGGCCTGATACACGATTTCGCACGTTTCGCTGAGCAGGTGTGGGCATCCTTCACGGTGTTCGGCGTTTTTGGTGCTTGCGACCGAGTTGGTTTTGGCGATCGTGCGGCACGCTTTGAAAATCAGCGGGTCGCCGGAGCCCGGAGCGCCGATCACGCCGAGCCTGACGCCGTCGACGAACGCGCGGGGCAGGGTGGCGATGAACGCTTCGGGCATTTCCTGTTTGCCGTTGCTGGCATTGCTGCCGGAGCATTCTTCCCACTTGAGCGCGGGGTATTTGGCGGCGGCGACGGCGCCGGCGGAGAACGACTGTTCGGCACCGCCCCACAATTTGGCGCCGGTGGGGTTGCCGCCGGAGGGGCTGCCGGTGATGAGGTTGTGGCTCAAATACTTTTCGGCGGCTTCTTCCAGCAACGTTTGGATCGAGCCGGTTCTGTCCACGCCGCTGCCGTCGGCGGCCGCTTCGAAGTGCGACAGCGCCTGGTCGAGGATCGCGTTGCCGGTCTTGCCGCCGCCGGAGGCTTCCGACCACGCCCCCTGCGCCTTCTCCAGCGTGACGCCTTCCTTTTCCAGCGCTTTCAAGCCGGCCACGTCGGGCCCGGTGGCGTGGCCGGAGTTTTCCAGCAGCAGTTGCGCGTAGGCGCGCGCGCTTTCCGACCAGAACGTGGTGTTGGCCAGCGACGGCGGCGGGGCAAGCACACTCCAGCCGGCTTCGACGGGGAAGCGCCCGAGGTAGGTGATGTCTTCGCTCAGTTCGGCCGGTTCGCCGGTGGTTTTGCCGGTGAGCTGGTGGTCGGCGCCTTCGAAGGTGAAGGGCTGGGTTTCGGAGTTGTTGACCAGCGCGCCGTTGGCGATTTCGGTGGCGTATTTTTTGAGCGCCACCAGCGATTCCTGGATTTTCGCGCCCGCCAGCGGTTCGCCGGTGCGCCGCAGCCAGCCGACGCTGTCTTCGATCGTGGTTTGCAGGTCGGCTTTGGTTTGCGCGGCAAACAGTTCCTTGACCTGGTCTTGCAGCGCGAAGATCGTGCTTTGCTCTTTCTGCAAACGCGCGCCGAGCGCGGACAGTTCTTCTTTGAGTTCGTAGTTTTCACGCGCCATCTGCGAGGTGAGCTGCGCCAGCTGCGTGTTGATCGCGTGGAACGCTTCCTGGGTGTACTGCTGGAAGCCGGCCAGCTGCGTGCTGAGGTCGGCGAGGTCTTGCAGCGTGATTTCCTGGGGACCCGGGGGAGGGTTGGAGAGCCCTTCTTCGGTGTGTTCGTAGAGTTCGAAGCCCACCCCGATCAGCCCGGCGATCCCTTCGGAGTAGTTGCCGGTGGCCAGCGCCAGCACCGCGGTGCCGCCCAGCAGGCCGCTCTTGACGCCGCCCGCAATCGCTTCCTTCTGCGCATTTTCGGCTTCGTAGGTGGCGTATGCGGTTTCCTCTTCGGTGATCTGCGCCTGCGCCTGCGTGGTCGCCTGCTGCAGCGCGGCGGCGGTGTTGTCGGAGGGGCGCAGCAGTTCGCCGGCGGCGGTCATCGCGGCGCGCTGTTCGGCGATCGCTTTGGCCTGCTTCTGCGCCTGTGCCTGCAGATGTTCCAGTTCGGCTTCGCATTTGGACTTTTCGGGGCAGCTGCGCGCGACGTGCGCGTCTTCGTAGAGCGCCCCGCCGCTGCATTTCAGGCGGGGCACGCCGCCGATCGATTCGCCGCCGATCGCTTCTTCGCCGGCGCCCCCGTGTTCGCAGGCCTGTTCCTGGGTGGCTTTCTGGCCGGCGGTGAAGAGATCGGTGAGCTGCGTGGGCGTGTCGGTGAGCGTGCCGTCGCCGGCTTCGATCGCTTCGCGCACGCCTTTGAGCGCTTCGCTGTCAAGCGCCTTGCTTTCGCTCAGCAGTTCTTTCCATTCGGAGAACACGCTCTCTTCGCCGGCGGTCTTCCACAGCGCGTCGCGCGCTTGCCCGAACAGCCGGTTGCCGGCCGCCAGTTCGCGCGTGGCGCGCAGCACGGTGGCCGGCGCGAACGTGGTGTAGGAGAGGTTGGTGCGGGCGTCGGCCAGCGGTTCGAAGTACTTGGGGTTTTCGGCGTCGGCAAAGATGTCGGAGGAGTCCGACAGCGCCACCGCGGCGAGGTGCGTCACCGCCAGCTTCGCCGCCGGCGGCAGTTCGACCGCGGGCGAGCCGTAGGGACGCTCCAGGGCCGCGAGGATCGCCACGATCCGCTGGTTGCCGGCCATCAGCTCAAGACTGGCGGGCGAGGGTGAGGAGGGCGCGGCGAGCAGCGCTTTCATGTCGCCCACGTACCCCTCGGCGCTCGTCGGCGAGAGCGTGGGTTCGTCGGCGTACAGCTGTTGCAGCGCCTTCTCCAGCACCACGTCCTCGGTGCCGCCCGGCGCTTTGCTGAGCCGCGCGATGTCGCCGGCCACGAACAGCGCCGTGGAGACTTCGGCGGGCTTGACGCTCACCGGCGCTTCGCCGGCCAGCGCGGTCGAAGGGAGGAGCAGCGCGATCGCCGGCGCGAGCGCGGCAAGCAGTCCGCAGGCGCTCCTGCGGGCATTCCCGCGGTCGGACGACACCATCGCACGCAGCACACTCATTCGCGACTCCAATCGGTCATGTCGATTCACCGGCGCGCGAACCCCGCGCTCGGAGAGAGCGAAACGAGGGAATCCGGCCACCTCCTGCCGGGGCGCGATGCTAGCAAGCGGTCCGGCGACGCCGATTCACCGCTGGACGCTTTGACACCTCGGATGCTGTTCCGGCGGCGCATGCATTGGTAGCGGGTTGCTGTTCCGTGGGCGCATGCGCCCACGGCGCCGCCGCGCATGCGCGGCGGCGGAACCGGCCGCATGCGGCCGGTTGGGTAGGGCCGCATGCGGCCCTACCGGGATCGCCGCATGCGGCGATCCCCCTACGACTCGTCGAGATGGTGCGCGCGCACGCTGCGCATCGCCACCCGCTCGCCGCAGAACGGCACGCCCTCGGCCTCCAGCAGACGGCGCTGGCGGGCGCCCTTGGCGAGTGAGCCGTCGGCGCGCACCACCCGATGCCACGGCACCCCCGGCTGGTTGGTGCGACTCAGCACGTACCCCGCCACCCGCGGCGCGCCCGGCGACACGTCACCGTAAGTGCGCACGAAGCCCGGCGGAATCGCGCGCACTCGCGCGACGATCGCCTCGTGCGCGTCGGTGTGGGCGGGGGGCGCCATCGGCGTATGGTGGCACCCTCTGCTCGCTCGTCGCTCCCTGGCGTGGGCGAGGTTGGGGCGACTGTGGCGCAGCGCTGCCTATGCCGCGCCGGCGAGCGCCGCCACGCCTGCCAGCGGGTCGCGGCCGTCCCAGCTGCCGCGCGCCGCGTAGGGGCGGAAGCGAACGAACGCCGACTCGCTGTGAAAGGGGCGGTCGCGGTGCTCGCGCGCGGCCGCGTTGTGGCGGGGGTCGGCGCGGCCGGAGGCGTATGCGCGCATCGCGGCGGTGGTGCGCCACAGCGAAAACGTGCCCAGCAAGCGGGGCGGGCGCGCCAGCCCGGTGGAGGCCAGCAGCGCCGGGTCGCCTACCGCCAGCTCCTCGGCCGCTGCGCTGGCCCGCAGGAAGCGCAGCGCCTGGGCGAGACGCAAACGGCCGATCGTCAGCACCGCGGCCGGCTCCTCGTCGTCCATCGGCTGCTCGCGCTCGGGCAGACCCGGCAGTCGCGCCCAGCTGCCAAACACGTGGGTCGGCTGCAGGCGCACGTGCCAGCCGCCCGCCAGCCGCGCCGCCAGCGGGTGCTGGGCGAGGAAGCGATCGAGCGCGTCGTCGTCGTCCCAGGCAGCGACCAGCACCGCCCGGCCGGGCTGGGGGCGGGGCAGCAGCCGGCCGCCCAGCGGCGCCGCGATCGCCAGCTCCGCGTAGCGCCAACCGGCGGGGTTCGGTGAGACCGCGCCCGGCCGCAAACGAGCGAGCGCACCGATGCCCACGTCGGCGATGTGGAAGGACGCGACCATGCAATTGGGAATGTACTCCCCTGGCTGGCTGGGATTGCGTGCCGTGCCCAGGCGGTAGCGGTACGGTACGCACGATACGGGTCGTACGATACGGGTCGTACGATACGAGGAGAATGATCTTATGACTGTCGGCGCGCGGCGATGACCTCGACCACACCCACAACCACACCCACGTCGGTGGACCTGCCCGAGCGCAAGCGCAACCCGTTCTTCCGCGGCCCCGCCGGCGGGCGGGTGCTCAGCGCGATGATGCTGCCGCTGTTTTGGCTGCGCCCGCCGGCCGGCTTCGGGGTGCTCACCACCACCGGCCGGCGCACGGGCAAGCAGCGCCACAAATGCATTCACGTGATCCGCGACGGCCAGCGGGCGTTCGTCGTGATGATTCGCCCCACGCCGGCCGCGATCGCCTCCAAGCGGATCGCCGCGTGGGTGCTGAACACCAGGGCCAACCCCGACGTGCGCCTGCGGATCGCGGAGGGAGCCTTCAGCGGTCGCGCCCGCGAGCTGTCCGACCCGGGGGAGCGTGAGGCGGCGGTCGAGACCTACTGCCGTGCGGTCAACCCGTTCGACTATGTCGAGTGTGTCTTTCATCGCGGCGGGCTCCCGAGCCGCGCCAAGATCGCCGACCTGCATCGCAGCTGGTTCGAGCACGGCGTGGCGCTGGTGATTGAGTTGGAAGACGTGTAGGACGGCCAACGCCGTCCTCCGCGCCGGCGCAGAAGCGGCTGGAGGGCCGGTGGGCGTCATCCAAGTTGATGCGCAAGAATATCTCGCATGTCCGAACGTCGCCGTCGGGGATCGAAGCCGAGCGCCGTCTCGGCTACGTGGCGTTCACCCGTGCCCAGCAGCGCCTGGAGATCCACTATGACGCCGAGCGCCCCAGCGTCTTCCGCTAGGGAACCAGCCTGAACGCCTCGACGTGGCGTGGCCGCACGACGCTGAAGTGCCGCTGGTCGAGCGTGGCGATCACGTCCACCTCACGGCGCTCGGCCAGCGCGATCACCGAAGCGTGGACCATCCCCAGCGGCAGGTCGAGGTACTGCTCCATCAGTGCGGCGATACGAGGCCAATCTGTGTCGGCGACCGGCTCGACCACCAGCTCGCCGTCCGCAAGCGCACGGCCAAACGCAAGCTCGGCGTGAGCGCCGATCCGGTCGGCGAGCAGATACGCAACCTCTGTCACCACGAGCGCAGGGACGAGCAGGGGCCGCGGACTACTGGAGAGCAACGCGACGGCGCGCTCATGGTGCTTGTCGCGCCTGGCCGCCGCCGCATACAGCGGCCCGGCGTCCACAATCAGCACTACCGGCGCCCTGCCCGACGACGAGCCACGCTCTTTGCGACCAGCTCATCGACCCGCTCAGAAGCATCTCGCGGGGAGCCATCACCAACCGCGAAGAAGCTCAGCCGCCCGTCGGGCTGAGCCGGTAGCTGTTTCTCGATCGCCTCACGAGCGACCTCTGCGACCGACGTACCGCGCCGACGTGCCTCCAGTCGCAACCGCACATCTACCTCCTCGGGCAGCATGATCGTCGTGCGCTTCATACATACATCCTAACGCATCACGAGGACCGCTCTGAAGATCTACGCGGCGCCGGTGAGCGCGCTGCCCGTGGTACATCTGGCACATCTTGTTCGGCTCCACGTGGCTGGAAGGATGTCAGCTCGGCCAACGCATGGGGATCACGGCCTCCGGGGATCGCGGAGCGCGTGCGGCTCGCTCAGCCGGTCGGTGCCTGACGCAAGGAGGTCAGAGTCGATGGCTAGAATGATCGGCCGCTGACGCCTGCACCCAGGACCCAGCATGCGAGTCATAGAGCTATCCAATCATCCTGAACTGATGCGCGAACAGGCGTATCGGCAGCGCCTCACAACAGAACAGGCGGCGAAGAAGGATTACGAAGCAGCAGCCTCTCAACACCGAGCGTCAGTCGCCAGCATCCGCCAAGAGCGAGACGCGGCCCTGACGGGCTTTCGCTGGTGGAGATCCATCCCGCTCACTTTCGCGCTTTGGAAAGCGCAGCTGCTGGAAGCGCCTCTGCGTCCGACGCGGCCCGCCGGCAACGCAAACCTGGAGGCAAGCCTGACCGCCGGCATGGAAGGCGAGCAGTTGGTCGCCGCACAACTCGGCCGCAACTTGGGCAACGAATGGACGCTGTTTCGTGGTTACAAGAACCGCGGCGGCGAGATCGACCACATACTGCTAGGGCCGCGCGGACTGGTTGCGATCGAGGTCAAGCATCGCAATGCCACCGTCCACTGCGACGGCAGCAGCTGGTGGTACGACAAGTACGACAAATACGGCAATCACGTGGGCCGCGGCGAGCTCACGGACCGGCGCGGACGCTCTCCGAGTGAGCAACTGAACGAGCCAGCCGACCTACTCGAAAATTTCCTCCAAGAACGCGGTCACGGGCTACTGGTCCAGAGGGTCGTTCTACTCACGCACCGTAAATCCCGCGTGGGAAGCTGCCACAACGTTGCGGTGCAGCTAATCGCTACCTCAACGGACTACATCCTTGATCTACTGAACGAACTGCCACCCACGGTGACGACAGAACAATCGCGAGCCATCGAGCAACTCGTTGTTCGAGATCATGACTTCCACGAATCTCATAGACGCAGATGAAGTTGGCGGCTCGGCACCCGACCAGACAGGCACTGCGAAAAACCGTAGACGAGGCCCTGGCGATCGTCGAGAACCACCACGCGACCTACATCGCCGGCGACCACGAGCTGCGCCGCCTGATGAACCGGGCAACCTGCGAGCGGTTCCTTGTCCGCATGGACCAGCTCGAAGGCGAGGAGGAGCCCATCTACAGCCAGATCCGCAGCCTCATCGGCTCAAACACCCACGCCAGCACCAATCGGCCCCACAACGGCCAAGATCCCCAGCTTTTGGGGCCTTGGTTCCAACGAGAGTCTAATGGTGCGGATGAGAGGACTCGAACCTCCACCGGATTGCTCCGACACGGACCTGAACCGTGCGCGTCTACCAATTCCGCCACATCCGCAAGCTGGACGCCGACGATATCGCACACGCCGCGCCGGAGTCGGCAACCGAGCGCGTCGGCTCTTCTGTGACCGGTTTTGCTAGCCTCGAACACTCTCCCTGTGCGCGCCGCCATCGTCTAGGGGACTAGGACGCCGCCCTCTCACGGCGGTAACACGGGTTCGAATCCCGTTGGCGGTACTAGAGGTCCCGGTGGTCGAAGCCCCGGCTTCGACCACCACGTACCGCCGGTGGGGGTCTTCCCAGCACAACCCGCGAAACGGGGGCCTCCTCGCTACCGCCGCACTTTCACCGGCCAGGTCGCCGTCGCCGAGCCCCCGCTGGTGTGCACAACGGCCTGCACCGTCAGCGGGAAGCCGACGGAGGTGGCGGGGAACTCGACCGTGTCGCGGTACACGCCGCCCGTGAACTTCACGTTTTCCGGCTTTTCGGTGCCCACCACCGCGCCGTTGAACGTGTATTGCGTGGTCTCCGTGCCGCTCAGCCTGCGGCCCTGCGCGTTGGTCACGGCAACCGTGTAGCGCCACGGCTGGTTGACGGTTGGTTCGTGGCTTTCGCCAACCACCGTCGCGTGCACCGCGGCGGCTGACTGCGTGCTGGTGGTACCGCCCAGCGGCCCAAACAGCGTGGCGCACTCGTTCAAGCCGTATGCCTTCGAGGCGCTCGCCATCTGCCCGGCGGCCGGCGCCGTGGCCTCCAGTTGGGCGAGCGTCTCCCGCAGCTGGCCGGCGCCGGCGGCGGTGGCGGTCTTGCCGAGCGTTTCGGCGACGACGGCCAACGAGCTCGAGAAGCGTTCGATCGCGGCGCGGTCGCCCGCGGGCCGCGCCAGCGCCTGCAGCTGGGCGAGCGTGGTGGCGGCGACGGTGTGCAGCCGTTCCAGCGTGCCCGCCAGCTCGCGCGTCGTGGCCGGGTCGGTGGCACTCAGCGAGCCGGCCGCTGAGGTCAGCCGCCCGACGAGCGGCACGGTTTGGGTACTTGCGCCGCGGCAGATCGCGTTGGCTTTCGCGGTGTATTCGGCCTTGGTGGGGCCGCTGCTGCCGCAGCCCGCCAGCAGCGCCCCGCCGCCGGTCATCGCCGCCAGCAGCAGAGCGGCGGGTCGGCGGGTGCGGTGGCGCGTGGGCGATGCCCCCGCGATCACCCCGCCGGCTTCCCGTGCGGCGCGGCGGTGGTGTGCTCGACGAAGTGCTTGCTGAGCATCGTCTCCTGCCCCTGGTAGTTGGAGCCGATGTCGGCGCCATACAGCTTGGTGGGCTGCTCCAGCATCGTTTCGTAGCCCAGCTTGCAGATCGGCTGGCGGTGCTCAACCATGAACGGCACGTCGCGCGCCCGCACCTCCAGCGCCGCGCGCGAGCCGAAGCGATGGCCGGTGGCGTCGTAGCCGAAGCCGGGGTCGAAGAAGCCGGCGTAGTGGGTGCGCAGCTCGCCGGCGGTGGGGTCGTACGCCATCATCTCGGCCGCATACCCCGGCGGCACGCACACGCCCTCGGCCGACAGCAGCAGGTAGAAGACCTCGGGGTCCAGCACGATCCTCCCGCCCGCCTCGGGGTACACGGGCTCCCAGTAGTCGCGCCAGCGGTAGTGGGCCAACGATGCCATATCGAGGCGGTTGCTGTTCTTCTTGGCGCGATACCCCACCACGCGGTTGTGGGGGCCACTGAGGTCGACGCTCAAGAACAGCCCGTCGGCGAACGACAGGTCGCCGACGGGCAGCGCGTGCGTGTCGATGTACAGCAGCGGAAACTCTTCGTGGAGACGAATCAGCTCGGCATCGCCCACACGCGGGTCGCCGGCCGCCAGCCGCAGCTGGTTGAGGCTGAGCAGCGGCTGCACGCGCACCGCGAACGAGCGCGGCACCACCTCCAGATAGAGCTTGCCCGCATAGCCGGCGGGGATCTCATCGAAGCGGTGGTTGCCGTCGGTGATCACGCGCGTGAACACGTCCAAGCGCCCGGTGGAGCTCTTGGGGTTGGCCTTGGCGCGCACATACGAGGGCAGCGTGAGCTCCTCCACCAGCGGGATCAGATAGGGGCGGTCGCGCTCCAGCGTGGCGCCGTCGCGCAGATCCACGCGGTCGAGCGCCAGTTCCTCCAGCCGATCCATCACGCCGGTGCCGGTGCTGGGCAGGAAGCTGCAGCGCAGCGCCCACGCGTGGTCGGCCAGCCGCAGGTCGATGCTGGCCGGCTGGATGCTCTCGGAGTGGATGCGGAAGTCGCCGGAGGAGATCCAGCCCTCCTGCACCGCCTGCCACAGCGCCTGATTGGGGAGCACGCCACGCAGCTCGAGGGGCGCGTGCGCCGGCGGTGCCATGGTCGACGGTTGGGGGGCGTGGCTGGTTGGAGCGCCGCTCACAGCGCCACCAGCATCGCACACGCCCCGGCGGGGGGCGACCCCGCAGAGCGTCCGTCGGACGCTCCCGTTACGATCGTTCCACAGTGTCATTGACACATGTTGACAACAGGGTGTCCACATGGCCCCATTCCTCGGTCGATCCCATCGCGAAAATCTGATTTATCGGAACCAGGGAAGTCGCTCGAAAGCTTGCGGGAGCGAGTGGGAGACGCGGCTCGACTTCTTGGCATCAACCCATGAACCTTTGTGGAAACCATCTGAGGGCCTGCCGCCGCGCCATCGCGGGGGCGGATCCTCGCCGGGGACGGTGACGCGAATGCGCCACATGCCCTGTCCCGTTCGTCCAAACTGCCCACGACCCAGCAATTAGGCGGAACAAAATGGCTTCGAAAGATAAGACGCGCTCAACCTCGGCGAGGCTGCAGCCGGCAAACGAGATCGGGCGCGGCGCGTCGGCTGCGAAACGCAACCCGCGCTCCACCACCGCGCGGCTGCGCTCCGGCGCCAATGGCGTGCCGCGCGAGCAGGTTTCGGAGATTCAACGCAGTCGCATGCTCACCGCGGCGGCGGAGGCTGTGGAAGAGGTGGGCTACGCGCGCTTGACGGTGGCACAGGTGATCTCCCGCGCGCGGGTGTCGCGCAAGACGTTCTACGACCTGTTCGAGGATCGGGAGGACTGCTTTCTGGCGGTGTTCGACCAGACGATCGATCAGCTGAGCGGGTTGGTGAGCGAGGCGTATACGGGCGAGTCGGGCTGGCGCGACGGCGTGCGCGCCGGGCTGGTGGCGATGCTGCGTTTCATGGACGAGGAGCCCGGTTTGGCGCGGCTGTGCGTGGTGGAGGCGCTGGGCGCCGGCCCACGCGTGCTGAAACGGCGCACGCAGGTGCTGGCGCAGCTGCGCGAGGTGGTCGACCAGGGGCGCACGTGCTCGGGCGCCAAGCTGGCCAGCGCCACCGCGCAGTCGCCGCAGGTCACCGCCGAAGGGGTGATCGGGGCGGTGTTCGCCGTGCTGCACTCGCGCCTGCTGGCGCGCAGCCGCGAGCCGTTCCTGTCGCTGCTGGGGCCACTGATGAGCATGATCGTCCTGCCATACCTCGGCCCGCGCGCCGGCAGCGCCGAGTTGACGCGCAAGCCGCCGCCGCCGCCCAAGCGGCGCAAACCGCCGCGGCGCGCCGTGAAGGATCCGCTGGAGGGTCTCGACATGCGCCTCACCTACCGCACCGTGCGCGTGCTCACGTTCATCGGCGAATCGCCAGGCGCCTCCAATCGCGAGATCGCCGAAGGCGCCGGCATCTCCGACCAGGGCCAGATCTCCAAGCTGCTGACGCGGCTGGAGCGGCTGCAACTGGTGCACAACGTCGGCGAGGGCCAGGTGATGGGCGCCTCCAACGAGTGGTATCTCACCGACCGCGGCGGCCAAGTGGAGCGCGCCACGCGGCCGCGATAGCAGGCGCCGCCGCGCCGCCGTCGAGGGGCGAGCCGCTGCTTCACAAAGTGAAGCTGGTTGGAGCCCAAAAAGTAGATACACAACACCACGTGCCCGCGGCGGCGCGACTGATGAGGTGTTGAATCGACGCCGCTCGGTCGCCGTCGCGTCCCACTCGACGGAAGCGGTCGGAGCAGCGGGAGACAATGCTTTCGCGGCTGCCGCTGTGGCATGTGCTGGACCTCGCCGCGCTCGTGGTCGCGTCGCTGGCCGCCTTGCTGCTGTGCGCGGCGGCGGGGCTGTTGGCGCTGTGCCGCAGGGCGCGCAACCGGCGGCGCTATGTGCGGATGCGCGTGGATGCCTACCGCACCGACAGCACCAGCGTGGAGGGGCTGGTGGCGATGTATGAGGCGCTCCACAAGCGGCTGCAGCGCCGCTGGTGGCGGCGGCTGGCGGGCGGTCAGCCGTCGGTGGCGCTGGAGGCGCATTACATTCGCGACGAACGCCAACCACCGAGGGCGATGCTGGCGGTGGCGTGCCCCGCCGGAATGGAGCGGCTGGTGGAGGCGGCGCTGCGCAGCGCCTACCCCAACTGCTGCTTGGCGCCGTGGGAGAAGACGTTGGCGCTGTCCCCGAGGGCGATGTCGGATGCGCCGGCGCAACGGCCACGCCGTGAGGGCGGCTCCCGGCGGGCGCCCGCCCGCCAGCCGCCAATCCGGCGGATCCGGATGTTCTCGGGGCGCACGCCAACCAGCGCGCGCCGCCCGGCGCTGCTGCGGTTGAAGAAGCGCGCGAGTTTCATCAAGCGTGTGAAGCACCTCGACCGCTACGAGCTGGCGCGCGAGCCGCCGATCGACCGGCTGCTGACGGTGATGGGCGCGTGCGGCGAGCAGGCGCTGGTGCAGCTGGCGCTGACGCCGGTGCCGGCGCTGTTCGAACGGTATGCGAAGTGGCGGCTGAAGCAGCACGAAGACCACCTGTCGCGCGCGCGACGCGAGCATTTGCTGCGCCACGACCGCTCACAGGTGGAGGAGGCTGAGGTGCGCGGCGGGCTGGAAGTGCAGCACCGCCCGCTGTATTTCGCCGACGTGCGCGTGGTCGCTCCCAGCCGGCGCGTGTGCGAGCAGATCGCCTCGGAGCTGCGCGCAGAGGGCGCGGAGAACCGGCTGATCGAGCGCGGCACCGCCGTGCGTCACGGTGTGCTGGGCTTGTATGAGCGGCGGCTGGAACGCGGCGAGGGCAACCCGTGGCCTGGGTGGCACAGGGGCGTGCTGGCGAGCCCCGAGCTGGCGGCGATGTGGCAGCTGCCGTCGATCGACTACGCCACCGTGCCGTTGGCGCGCACCGCACTGCCGCTGGCACCGGCCCCGCCGGCGATCATGCGCCCGCACGCGGGCGGCGGCGTGTTGTGCGATGCGCTGGGTGCGGTGGCGATCCACCCGGCGATGCGCCGCCTCAACACCGCCGTGCCGGGCGCGGTGGACCAGGGCAAGTCCAGCTTCCTGGCGGCCACGGTGGCCGAGGACCTGAGGCGGGAGCGGTGCGCGGTGATCGTGCTGGACCCCAAGGGCGACGCGGCGCAGGCGGCGGTGAGCGCGGTGCCGCCGCGGCGCACGTGCACGCTGCTGGATTTGGCGCACCCCACGTGCGGGTTCAACCCGCTGGCGGTGGAGGCGCCGGCGGACACGATCGCCGACTACGTGGTGGGGGCGTTGAAAGGGCTCTTTACAGATGCCGACATACGTGCCAGCTCCGACCGGTATTTGCGCAACGCGATCATCGCGGTGCTGGCGCACGACCGCAACGCGACGCTGTGGGACGCGGCGCGGTTGCTGTCGGTGGGGGAGGAGGGGTATGCGTACCGCGCGAAGGTGGGCGCGCACGTGCGCACGCTGCCGCAGTACAGCGAGATCGCGCAGTTTTTCACGGCGGAGCTGACCGCCCAGCTGGCCGACTCGCGCAGCACGACGACGGCGAAGCTGGACGCTCCGGTGAACAAGCTGGCAAGGCTGCTCAACTCTCCCTCGATCAAGCGGGTGCTGCTCAACGACTCGCTGCGGATCGACCTCGACGGCGTGATCGCGCGCGAAGAGGTACTGGTAGTGAAGGGTGCGTTGGGCGCGATGGGGGCGGGCAACACCTCCGTGCTGATGCAGCTGCTGGTGGGGATGCTGGACGCGGCACTGGCCCGCCAGCAGGATGCGGTGGCGCCGGAGCAGCGGGTGACGGTGGCGCTGAAGGTTGACGAGGCGCCGCTGGCGATCAACCGCGGCTTCGCGGAGACGCTGGCGCTGAAGCGCTCGGCAGGCCTTGAGACGGTGGCGTGCTGGCAGACCGACGCGCAGTGGACCGAGCGCGAGCTGCGCGACCAGTTGGACGCGCTGTTCGCCCACCGTGTGCACTTCGCCACAGCGTCGGCCACGGACGCACGCAACGCGGCGCGGCTGATGATGGCCCAGTACTCCGACACCGTGCGCCCCGAGATCCCCGGCCTCACCGCGCTGGGCCGCCCCGACGCGCGGCTGCACCTACCACGCCACCACGCGATCGTCAGCTGGGTGACGCCGGAGGGCCGCCAGGCGCCGTTCGTGGCGAGCACTATCCCGCTGCAGGTGGACGAGCAGCGAATCGCGTTGCACGCCGCCCGCCAGGCCGCCCGCGGCGGCCGCTACCTCGCAGATTTGAGCCAGCCGCACTGGGAGCGGAGTCGGGAGACGCCGGCCGGCTCGCACCCCCGCGACCGCCAGTGGCCGCCACTCCCCGACGTGGCCGCTGACAGCTACGCCGAGCTGGTGGCCCTCGACCGGGCGCAGCGGTTGCGCTGGGCGAAGGCGCCCGCTGCGCCCGTGCGGCTGGAGCCCGATCCGCTGGACGTGGAGATCCTCGCGTTGGTGGCATCGATGCGCCACGTGCTCACCAGCCAGATCCACCGCCGCTTCAACCGCGCCCGCGCGCTCACCACCACACAGCGGCGCCTGAAGCGGCTGTCCGACGCCGGGCTGGTGGCGCGCTTTCAGTTCCATCGCCGCGATGGGGGAGGGGCGCCGATGTGCTACGTGATCGCGCCCGCCGGGGTCGAGTTGCTGCGGGCGCGCGGCAGCTCCGCCGCCGGTGGGCAGGGCGCGGCGGACGACCATGCAGCCTCCTCCTCCTCCTCCTCCTCCTCCTCGCCGGCCGCCTCGACCTCCGACGCTCGCCTGCGCCGGGCTCGCCACGACGTGCACGTCACCGGTTGGCTGCTCGCGCTCGAGCGTGCCATGGGCGGTGGCGGGCTGCGGGCGCGCGGGCCGGAGGAGTCGGTGCTGTCGCCGCCGCTGCGTGCCGCCCCGTCCGGCCGGGTGGCGATCGGACCCGGCGAGCTGCGACTGGGGGGCGGGCGCGTGGCGCACGACTTCCTGCGCACCGGCCCCGACGGTAGACGAGTGGCGGTGGAGCGCTTCGATACGGTGCGCCCCGACGCCTCGGTGGAAGTGCCGCGTGCCGGCGTGTGCGTACTGATCGAGCGCGACGACCGCCTGACCGGCGCGGGCGCCGTCGCCAAGCTCGAGCGCTACGACCACCTGCTCGCAGGCTGGTTGACCTGCCTTCCCCGCTTCACGCGCCACGGCGCGCTCCCACCGCTGGTGGTGTACCTGTGCCGCGACCGTGCTCGCGCCCGCGAGTGCGCCCGCTGGGCCGACCACCTGCTGCGCGCCTGCCGCGCCTATCCGGGTGAGCACCCGTGCGGTATTATTAGGCGTAATGGCACCCACGAACACAAGGGGGAACGACATGACCGCCCAACGCCGGGCCGTAGGGATCGTCCGCGTCAGCGACCAGGGCGACCGCGGCAAGACGAAGGGCCGCGAGGCCAGTTTCATTTCGCCCCGCGAGCAGCGCGAACGCATCGAAGCCATGTGCGCGCGCGACGGCATGGCGCTTATCGGCGTCGAGGAGATGCAAGAAATCAACGTCAAAGGCGGCACGCCGTTGGACGAGCGCGCCGGCCTGCGCAAAGCGGTCGAGGCGGTCGAGGCCGACAAGGCGGACGTGATCGTCGCCGCCTACTTCGACCGGCTGTTCCGCAGCCTCCAGGTGCAGGGCGAGGTCGTGCGCCGCGTCGAGACGGCAGGCGGGCAGGTGCTCGCCGTCGATGTAGGCGCCGTGTCGGAAGCGACCGCCGGCCAGTGGTTGTCAGGCACGATGCTGGGCGCCGTCAGCGAGTACCAGCGTCGGACGGCCAAAGAACGCAGCGGCAACGCCATGCGCGACGTTGTGGAACGCGGCGTATTGCCGTGGCCAGAGCTTCCGCTTGGATATCGGCGCGGCGATGACGGCATATTGGTTGTCGTGCCGGATGAGGCGCGCGCCACCGCCGAAGCGTTCCAACTGCGCGCCACGGGGGCCAGCATCCGCCAGGTGCAGGCGTTGCTGAAACGACACGGCGTGGACAAGTCGTTCTCCGTCACACAGCGACTACTCGCATCGCGTGTGGTGCTCGGAGAAATCCACTTTGGCGCGCTCGTCAACACCGAAGCACACGAGCCGATCGTTGACCGCGCCGTGTGGGATGCCGTGCAGGCGGTCAAGGTGCCACGCGGTCCTCGGCCCACCTCCGACCGGCTGTTGGCGCGGCTCGGCGTCCTACGTTGCGGCGGTTGCGGCGCGCGCATGACCGTGGGCAGCACGACAAAGCGGGGGTATCGCAGGGCGATCTACCGTTGCCCCGGCACAAGCGACTGCACCAACCGCGCGGCGATCAGCGCCGCGGTTGCCGAGCAGGTCGTCACCGACCGCGTGCGGGTCGAGCTGGCGAACGTGCAAGGCCGCGCGTCAGCTCAACGGAACATCTGGGATGCCGAAGCGAAACTGGCGAACGCAAACGCCGCGCTGGCCGGCGCCATCGAGGCGTTGTCGGGGTTCGAGAACGTGCCGGCGACACGTTCTCGCCTTGAGCAGTTGCGCCAAGACGTAGAGACAGCGGAAGCTCATTTCGAGCAGGTAGGCGGCCCCCGGTCCACTGTCACGATCGACGGTAACGCGGATTGGGAGAAGCTGCTGCCCGATGAGAAACGCGCGCTAATCCGCGCGCTCGTCTCCCGCGCAACCGTTACGCCTGGCGCCGGCAAGCGCGAACGTGGCGTGGCGGTCGGGACCTACAACAGCGCTGACCGGATCGCGGTTGAGTTGTTCGTCTAGCAGTCGCCGCGCCGCGCCATCGAGGGTGTGTTGAGCTTCGGTGCGGACGCGCGCCACCGCCAGGCCCCCCACGCCCAGGCGCACCGCACCGAATGCGCCGGCAAAACAAACCCCCGGTTGCGCTCCCCACACCCCGCCTGATGCGTCCAGGCCGACCAGCCCGTGTCCGGGGGAAGGCTCCCGATATGATCCCGACCTTCAGACCGTGCGAACGCGAGCAGACCAAACCCCAGCCGGCGCGGGACGGCGCCACGCCGTCCTCGGCCTCGCCGCCGCGCTGCTCGCCGTCCTCGCGCTCACACCCGCCACCGCAGCCGCCGCCGGCAAAGCGCCCGTGATCGTCAGCCTCGAATGGAGTGCCGGCGGCCGAATCACCGTCGGCGGCGAAATCAATCCCCACGGCCTCGAAACCACCTACGAAGTCGGGTTGTTCTGCCACACCTGCGGCCCGCCCGGCTACCAGCCCGCCATCGGGCAACTCCCCGCCGTCGAAGAACGCCGACCGGTGAGCCTCAACCTCACAGGCATCAAACCAGGCAACTACCGCTTCTACGTCTACGCCGCCAACGCCGCCGGCGAAACCATCAAAGAGGGCGAACTCACCGTACCCGAACCCCCACCCGGCGCCCACCCCGAAGGACTCGGACCCGCCACCCCCTACGAAACAGAAATCTCACCCGCAGCCTATGCATCCGCCGAACACCAAGCCGCAATCAACTTCGCCAAAACCGAAGCCGAACGCCAACAAGCCAAAGAACAACAAGAACACCAACACGCCGCCGAAAACGCCGCCCGCCTCGCCACCGAACAAGCCCAACTCAAACAGGCCGAGCAACGCGAGACCAAAGAAGCCACCGAACGCGAAGAAGCCGAACACCCCGCCTGCACCGTACCCAACCTTAAAGGCGACACGCTCCCCGGCGCCCGCCACGCCCTGCGCCACGCGCACTGCCGCCTCGGCGCCATCCACCGGCCCGCCCACCACCACGGCACGCTCCACGTCAACGCCCAAAGCGCCGCGGCCGGGACCAGGCTCGCGGGAGGGGCACGCGTAGCGCTCACGCTCGGTGCGAAGGGAAGCGGCGCGAAGCGGGCTTCGCACCGGTACAAGAAGGTGAGCTGAAGATGGAGACCGGGCGTCGGCCTGTCCATGCGACGGAATATGTAGCCCCTCAAGTTGATCGGATGGCGTTTCACTGTCCGTTCTGTGGTGTTTACGCTCAGCAATCCTGGACAACTCTGGAGGTACGTATCGGTGGCGGATATCAGTTCATGACCCCGACGCTCATTCAACGTAGCGCGTGCGGTAACTGCAGGCAGCACACTTACTGGCTAGCTCCTGATGATGGTCGCCCTGAGGGTGCATCTAGCCAGCTTCTATGGCCCGTCGCATCCCCCTCGGCTCCAGCAGCGCACATTGACATGCCGGGCGAGCCAAGGGCTGACTATGAAGAGGCACGGAGCATCGTGCAGGGTTCCCCGAGGGGGGCAGTCGCACTTCTCCGCCTGGCAGTGCAAAAGCTCGTAGTCGCGCTGGGCCGGCCTGGCAAAGATCTTAACGCCGACATCGGTGCATTGGTGAAGCAGGGGCTGCCGATGCGTGTTCAGCAGGCACTCGATACACTCAGGGTAACTGGCAACAACGCGGTGCATCCTGGCCAGATAGACTTGACCGACGACCTAGATAGGGCTGTCGCCCTCTTCGGCCTCATGAACTACATCGTGGAGCAGCAGATCACCCAGCCAAAAGAACTGAACGCGATCTATGATGCGTTGCCGCAGTCGAGTCTCAGCCAGATCGAGGAGCGGGATGCGGACGTGTCAGCGACCTGAGTTGGTATAGGCCCCGTGCTGCGAAGCTCGCTTCACCCGACAAGGTGGCACTTCCTCTCCTTGCCTAGTCCAAATGGTCGAGAGCTTCGCGGAACCCGGAACGCATGTGCTTACGGAACTCTCTCCAGTCTGCAAGCCATTGCTCATCGTGAGGAGCATATTTGTTCGCAAGGTGCTCACCTTCGATCATGAACTGTGCGACTGTGGGAGGAGCGATCAGGCGCAAATGGGCCGACGCGTCTGCCAACCGATCAAGTAACTGATGAGGGCGATTGCCGTACATTGCGCGCTGCAAGATGCGGTTGATGATGAAAGCGAGCAGCTCTAATCCTGTCCCTCGCGCAATTTTTAGGAGCCGCTGATCGAGCGGTGTCAGCGGTGGCTTCGGTGGTGGATCTTCAGGCATCATGGCCGTCAGGGCGTCGATTGCGGCCAGGTAGCTGCGCAGCGCCTGCCTAAGCTCGGCGCGCTCGGCAACTCGTCGCTCCTCCGTGCGAACTCGATTATCGCGCCGACCCGTCAACACCACGCCGAGCAGCACTGCTCCGGCTCCGATGCCAGCGCCGACTATATAGCTCAGTTCCATGTGCGCACACTATGGATTAACCCGGCGCGAAGCCCGCTTCGCGCCGCTTAAGAGCCCGATCGCGCCAAGTTTCCCCCGAAACCTTGACATTCCCCGCCCGACCTGCAAGCGTCGGGGGAGTCCAGCAAACAAGTGCCCCCGCGCCGCGTCAACGGCCGGGGGCGTGGCACAGGAGGTATCAGCTCCCATGCAGGACCAGACTACTTGCGCACCCGCGTGCGCGCTTGTTGAGAAGACCGAACAGCACCTGTTGTGGTTGCTGTTGCGCCACGACCGGCGTGGCCCCTGGCACGCCCAGGAGCTGGCCCGCGAGGTCGGCGACCCCGAGCAGGCCGGGGTCGCGCTCGCCGGGCTGCACGCCGCCGGCCTCGCGCATCTGAACGGCGAGTTCGCGCACGCCACTTACGCGGCCGAGCGCTTCTACGCGCTCACCGTCCCCATGTACGAGTAGGCGCGGCGGCCACAACCCGAACGTCACCCCGAACCCAAAAAAGAAAGCTGGTCCCGGCACGGGTTGAAGGCCGCGCCGGGACCCGCACGGAAAGAAAGGACTGTTTCTTCCCATGCCCGACCAGCCTAGTAACACCAGCCCGCTGCGGGAGGCTCGCACGCAGGCCCTGATCCTTTTGCAGCTGCTGCGCCCCGCGTCAGAGCGCCCCCAAACACGTGCCGCCTTGCAGCTGGAGCTGCGCGACATCGACCCCGACGCGATCGAGGTCGCGCTGGCGCACCTCCGCGCTCACGGCGTCGCCGTGATCCACGGGGAGCGGATCGCGCCCAGCACTTGCGCCCGCCACATCGACGCGCTCGGGGTGATCGCCATATGAGCGCGCAAGCAGACACCGACGTCGCCCAGCGCGCGGTCATCCTCGCGCTACTCGACCGCGACCCACCAGCGACCTGGACACGTGCGCGGCTCAAGGACACGCTCGGCGACATCGACCCCGGCGTGCTCGCCGCGGCGCTCACACAGCTGGGCGCCGTCGGCGTGATCCGCCTCGATGGCGAGCACGTCCGTGCCAGCCTCGCCACCCGGCGTCTTGAGCAACTCGGGATGATCTCGATCTGATGCGCACCCCCGACGCCTACACCACAGAGCGCACCCGGCTGCTGCACACCTTCGGGGCGCGGCTGCGCGCCGCGCGCGAGCAGCAAGGGTTATCCCAGGAAACCCTCGCCCGGCGCGCCGATGTGCACCGCACGCACATCGGCGCCTTGGAGCAAGGCCACCGCGACCCGCACCTCTCGATGCTGTTGATCCTCGCCGAGCACCTCGCGCTCCCACCCGCCGCGCTCCTTGACGGTCTCCCCGCACCACGAGAGCGAAAGCCGCCAACCCACGCCAAACACCCCATCAGCCCATGAGCGCCAGCAACGCCCAGCTCGGCCACGCGGTTCGCCGGCTGCGCCAAGCGCGCCGCCACTCACTGGAAGAACTCGCCGGCGCGGCGCACATGCACCCCACCTACCTCTCCGCGATCGAGCGCGGCCTGCGCAACCCCACCTGGTCAAAGCTCTGCGACCTCAGCCAAGCACTCCAGATCACAGTCGCCCAGCTCGCGCACGCCGCAGAAGCCGAGCGTTACGGCGCGATCTATCTCCCCAGCACACCCGGAGATCATGCAGCTGCGCGACCTGCGATAATCGCAAGTACGGTCGGCAACCAGTGTAGGGGTGAGCCATGAAAGACGACCTTCAGGAGATCGGCTCGCGCGTGCGGGCAATCCGCACCCAGCGGGGCGTAAGTCAAGCCCAACTCGCGCACGTGCTTGAGGTGGACGAAAGCACGATCTCAAAGATCGAGAAAGGCAAGCGCGGCCTCGCCGCCGGCGAGCTGGCGCTGCTGTGCGAGCACCTGCAGATACGCACGGATGACTTCCTGTTCGGCGAGCGAGACACCGCGCCAAGCGGTGTGCTGTTGCGCGCAGCCGACGGCGCACAGATCCAGCACGTGAGAGAGCGCGTCGAGGGTGCCTTCGCCGACTACCGCTACCTCAAGGCCCTCGTCGACTCGTGAGCGCCACTCCCCTACACCCAGGGGAGCAGCTCGCCAGAGCGACACTACGCAAGTACGGCCTGCCCCCGGGCAGGCCACCCCGGGACCTGCTCGACGCGCCTCTTCGCCCGCGCCCGCTCCGCGGGCATCAGCCTGATCCTCGGCACCCAGGAGCTGGCAGACCTCAAGGCCGTCGGCCAAGAGGGCCTGCGCGAGCAGGTCCTCGCCAACGTGCAGACCCTGATCGCGCACCGCCAAAACGTTCCTGAATCAGCCGAGCTGATCGCCGCCGTCGCCGGCACCAAACCCGTATGGGTCGCCACCGAGCAGACCGAGGAGGGCATCATGTTCAACGGCCCGAGCGGCCGCGGCTCGCGCCGCCGCGGCCACGAGTTCCAAATCCACCCCGACCGCATCAAGCGCCTACCCACCGGGTGGGCCGTCCTCATCACCCCCGGCACCGAGCAAGCCCCGGCGGTGGTGAGGGTCAATCACCCCTCGGCAGGCTGACGCCTGCCGAGGAAGCGAATTGGAGAAGCAAAACCACCCAGCTGGCGACTGATACTCAATTCCATTGAACTATTTTTCCCTAGTTTCTACTTCTTCTTCGCCTGTATGATAGCTCCAATTTCTATGCCGGTTTGTTCGACCCAAAGATAATTCCTCCTTCACCCTTACATTCCAAGAATATCTCTTTTCGGCTTTCGGACAGAACGCTGCCAGCCAGCTCGACCGTGCCTGGAGACGGGCTGTTCTCGGTCTGTCAAATGTACTTTGCTTGTTCTTCGTATTTGGTATGTACCTGTTCGACGGTAACACCGGCGTTAGCAAACCCACCACCACCGACAGACATTTCGAAATGGGGCACTTTTGCCGTGGTTTGAGCTTTTGAAAGCTCCGGTTCCTGTTCGCCGGTACCGGCGCCTTTTCCTTTGGCGGTATAGGTGTAGGATTCTTGAAGTTTTTGTTCAGTTGCTACGGGCGTGAGATAGTCACCTCTGACTTTGATTTCAGTACCGCCTTCGCAGAAAATGTCGGTTTCCGGCGTTTTTATCAGCAAATAGTCGAGTTCTTTTGTTTCGGCAACGGATGATTCATTGACGACGTTGAGCGTAAGTCCCAACGTCACGATGCCGGCTCCTTTGCCGGTCGTATTGCAGAGTTTGCCGCCTGTGACGCACCCGATGAGAGCCTCGGTGAGCACACCGGCGGTCTTGCTGCTGATCGTGCCTATCCAGGTCGCGCCCGAGCATGTCATAATGGTGCCGCCTTGTTGTTCAAAGACGGCCGTCAACAGTGATTCTCCTTTGAATAGGTTTTTCCCTAGTGCATTTCCTGCCGAGTTCACAAATTCACCGCTTTTTATCCTCGGTAGTATTTGGAAGCCCCATTTTGTTTCTTCGGCTTCATGTTTTTCGTTGGCAAGCGATATCGACGTCTGCCATTGGAGTGTGGCCGGTGAGCCAAACGCCTCCGGCCGTTCGGCTTCTTCAATGATCACTCTCGAACCTTTACCGCCTTTAATTAACCATACTTCTTCGATTGGGGTTTTGGGAAAGTTGACCAGCCATGTTTTTGCTTCGCCGACTTCGACGTGTTCTTCGCCTGGATCGGTCTCTATTTCTCCAACTGGGAAACCTGTCAATTTGGTTTCCAGTTGAGTGCAGGTACCGCCCGTTTCGGCTTCAAAATGGATTGTGGCCAGTGTGCCGCCTGTTTCTGGCTTGATGAATAGCAGGGGCTTTTTGCCGCGTTCTTTTTTGCTTTCGACGTTGTATACGAGCTCGGGCTTGAGGTGGTTGCTGACTATTGGTTCTTTGACCTTGCATTTTGTTCCGTTACCTGTCAGTGTGCAGCTTTCCAGTTCAACGACCTCTTTGATCGTGCCTGGTTCACCGGCATTCGAGCCGACGAGTGTCCCTTCGCTCAATTTGAGACTTCCACACGAGATTTTGTCCGTACCGGCAGCCAGTTCAAATCCTTTTGTCGCTTTCGCGGTGATGTTATGGGTTCTTTCTTTGGCGAGGCTTGCGCCTTCTATGGCCCAATACGGCGCTTCTTCGGCGTGAGCCGCCGCGGCGGCGACTCCACCGAGTGTGAGCATCATCAAGAGCGCGACCAGCACTCGCTCTACCGTGGCGGATCGATTGCCAAACATCTCATCTACCTCCTACATCGATTTATTCTCCATAGCCGAGAAGCCCAACGGGCTCAGTCGGTGTACCTCGCGGGGCATCAGGAGTTCTTGGTTTTACGCCTGCGCCGCCATTGCCGTGATAGCGCCGAACATGAACATTGACAACAGGCTCACAAGCAGGCGGATCGACAGGGCTAATCGACTTGAATGCATCTCAACACCTCCTATTCGTTTGTGCAGTTTTTGCGGCAGATCATGGGGTAGCACGAATCGCTCGGGGGTGTCAGGCGTGACCAGCGTATATGGGGACCTGGCGAGCGCCCACAGTTCGAAGCACAGCAAGCGCCAAGAAAACCGAGCCATTCCGGGCGCCCTAGGTAGATGCCAGATATCCGCGCTTGTTTTTGACTGCCACGAGCGGGGCGACAGGCGGCGCGGCTGCCCGTAGCCGCCCAGCGCGCGTCGTCGAGGTCAAGCGAACGGCGCCTTCGCGCCTGCGTTTGGCTGGCGCAAGCGCTCCCAGGGGTGGCGGCGTGGGGTGGCGGGCATAAGGCCGTAGACAGCGGCGGGGACCCCCAAGGCAAGAACATCGGCTCTGCCGATGAGGCGGTCACGGCCCCGCCGCGACGAAGTGCGGATCGGTGGCATGAAACGGTGGGGAGGCGCCCAGCTCAGACGCAGCAGATGCATTGATTGGGAGTTGGAGGAGTTACACCCGGCCTGCGTCCGGGGCGTCCGGGGCGTCCGGGGCGGGCGGGGCGGCGCGGGGCTCGGTGGACCGGCGCCGAAGGCCTCTCCCCTCCCTGCGGGGTGCGCCCCTTCGCCCGGATCGAGGCCTTCGCCTGCGCGTCCCCGGCCCCGCGCCGCCCCGCCCGCGAGAGACAAACGACGATCACATTCGCTCACCGGTCCCCGGGCGCTCGGCCCTACCACCGTGCGCGAATCGGCAGAGTAGAATCTCGCCCGCCATGCAGAAGCTCCTCACAACGGTAGGTAGCGAGATCGAGGCCGATCTGCTTGTCGGCCGGCTCGCCGAAGCCGGCATCCCATGCGTCCGGCGCGCCGGCGAAGTCAGGAGCCGCCCTGTAGGCGGCCGGGATATCGTGGTCGAGCAGGACGACCTTCCGCGTGCACGCGAAATCCTCGCCGAAGCCGACGGGGGCTTCGATGAAGAGGAACTCGCGCGGCTCAGCGAAGAAGCCGGCCAGCGGTCGACGCCGGACGATCAACCCACGGCGTCGAGCACAGCCGACGTCCCCGGGGGACCCGTACAGGCAGTCGGCGAATCGCCCAAGCACCACCGCCTGCGCCACGCGCTCGGACGTTTCGCCGGCCACCGGACCGACATGCCCCGCGACCCGTTCGGGCGCTGAGCAACCTGGCCTTGCCTACAGCGCCCGCCGCAGCGCGTCGAGCGCCGCCGGCTCCTCCGGCAGCGCCGCGAGTAGGGCGGCCAGCTCGGCCGCCTTGGCGATCGTCGGTGCGTTGCGCTCGGCCAGCCAACGTGAAAGCCACCGGCACGCCCAAGCGTCGTACTCGCCCGGGCTTTCGCGGACGATGGCCGCGAGCATGCCCAGGGCGCCGGCCAGCGGGATAGGGTGGCCCGTTTCGCGGGCGTAATCGATGGCGACGGCGAGCCGCAGGTCGCCGCGAGCGCACAGGTTCTCGATTTCTTTGATCGGGCGGTACGGCACTTCCCCCATAGCGAACGTATGTTCGCATCACCGTGGCGGTGGCACAAGCGGCGGACTGTCAGCGCCACCCGGCCGTTGTCCATATGTTGCCCGTTACGGCCAGCGGTGAGTCAAGTGTTTAGGGCACCCACGTAGGGATAAAGACCCCGGCCCCGCCCGTCGAGCCTATGCACGTACGGGCAAACCGCTGCGCAAGCGCGGGACGCAAAGCCACGGAGCTCTCCGAGCAAGCCGGGTTGCAACCTCTCAACCCGAATGCAAGGAGACCTCGATGGATAAGACGGATATCGGCATCCTGATCGGCCTGATCTCGATCGTGATCATGGTGATCCTCTCGACGCACACGTGAGCACCGCAGTTGGTGCCCTCGGCCTCTGCGATCCCAAGAGTGTGGGCTCGGAAGGTGGGGTGATGGGTATCGAGAACGCGCGCGGCGGGACGGGAGGCTGTCAAAAACTGCGCGACGAGGGGTGGCGGTGTGGGGTGGCGGGCATGGGGCCGTAGACAGTGGCGGGGACCCCCAGGCAATGACATCGTCTTCGACGATGAGGCGGTTACGGCCCCGCCGCGACGAGCGCGGATCTGGTGGCATGAAACGGGGAGGGGGCGCCCAGCCCAACACGCAGCCAGCGGGCCGGGGGCCTGTGGGAAAGCACTACACCCCGCGGTGACCGCCGGTCTGGGTGGTCGCCGCGGGGCCGGACGGCGTCCCACAAGGCAGACGCCGGCGGAGAAGAGAGCAGAAGCCCCCTCCCAGAGGCGAATAGCCGATGCCACTCCGCACAGACCATGCCCTCCCGCCCGATGTCCAGGCTGAGGTGCGCCGCATCTTGGATGGAGCCGCTCGCCGGTTGCTTCACGAACAACTTGACGACATGGCCAGGATCACTGACGGGCACCGCCGTTCGAGCCGACCAACTCGACCGCGACCCGATCGGGGCCTCGGCCGGGACGGACGACGGCCCGCGCGACGATTGCGCGAGGCAACGCGCGACGCTCTGAAAGCGTCAGCCGATCCCAGTCCTCAGCCCCGTTGATCGTGACGGCCGGCTAGCGCCGCCAAGCTGATCCAGACGGGACTGTGCGGCGTCTCGCGCCTGGCGCAACTCCAGCAGCCGCTGGCGGGCGGCCGGCTCATCAAAACCATCGAAGGCCCGCAGAGCGGCGTCCAGGGCGCTCTGCGCAGCCTGCAACGCCTGCTCAGCGCCCAAATGCCCCGCTACCATGCGGGAAACGGCGCGTTGCGGCCCATTACGCCCAAAACTGCCGGGCGGGCACCCGTGGGAATGGGAGTACCCCGGCCGCGCCGCGATCGTGTTCGCGGCCGAGCGCGACGCGCACGAGGGTGTGCTGCGCGCCTACACCGTCCCCCCGCTGCCGCCCGAGGTGCGTGCCGCCGCCGGCGACCCCGGTGCGCGCGAGGCTGCCTGCCGGTCGCGGGCGCTGCTGCCGGGGCTGGTCCACACAGGAGGCTGAGCGCCCGGGTGGCGCATACGTGGGGCTGCAGGCCTGGCGGGCGTGCGAGGCCGCCTTTCGGTCGTGGGCGTTGCTGCCGGGGCGGGGGCGCGCGGGAAGCTGACGACTCCGAACGGGAGGGGGTGTTGTGTTGCTTACTTTTTACGCGCCAACCAAAATGCGCGGCTTTACAAAGTGAAGCTGGTTGGTGCCCAAAAAGTACATACGACAACACCCCGCCAGCTCGGATCGCGCGTTTGGCCAAACGCCAACCCGGCTCGCCGTCGCCCGACTTCGGGCCTGGCGCACTACGACGCACGCAGTTTGGCCTGCCCCTCGTGCGTTTGCCCTGCGCGGATTCGCAGTCGCCCTTGTGTCGAGGGCTGTCGCGCGCAGTTCGACGACGGCGCAGTGGCGGGGCGACTGCGCGGTGAAACGGCTCCACGTAAGCGCAGTCGCCTGCTGCCCATCGGGCGACTGCACGGCCGCGGCGGGACCGGCGCGCAACGCGCGCACGGCACGGTCTCGGCGCCGCTACGCTCACCTCCTCGAATCTCTTTTCACCAGGCCGCGCAGCGTCATTTTGAAGTCCCGCGTCCGCCCTTTGGCGTTCACCGATGAGCCCGATCGCGCCAACTTCGTTGCGCCTCGCGCCGCTCGCTCTTGCACTGAGATCCCTTAAGGGGATCTCGCTCTCGCCCGCCACCGCAGCGCGGCATCGTCCTCGCTTGACTGCCGTCGGCGCCAGCCCTAAAAGCTCCCACTCGATGGAGCCCACAAGCAGGAGGCGCACATGAGATCCACCACAGCTCCCCGTCCCGTTGTCACGCCGTTTCCCGCCCCGTCGCTCGGGCGCTACACCGACACCGACGGCCGCCCACGCGAGGTGTTGGCGCTGCCCGGGCGCGGCGGCAGCACGCTGGTGGTCGACCGCGACGCGCTCAGCTGGGGCGACCGGCGCCTGGTGGCGCACCTGGCGCCCGACGAGCCGTTGGACAACGCGCGGCTGGTGTGCCGCGACTACCTCCGCCGTCCCACCGCCGTCCGCTGCCGGTCGCTCGCTCCCGAGGATCTGCGCGCGGTGCCGTTCGGTGACGGCCGCCAGCCGGCCGACGCGGTCGATCCCGCTCGCCACGGTCCGCAGCTGCCGCCTGCCGCCCTGGAGCACCACTCGCCGATGCCGCCCCCCGCCGTGGAGCTGCGCGACCGCCGCGGCCGCCGCCACCGGCTGGAGCGGCTCGCCACCGGGCGTTCGCTGCCGGAGCTGCGCTGGTGCCCCCGCGACGACGCCGCCCCCGGGCGTGCCGAGAGCGTGCGCGACGTGGTGGCGTGCATGGAGAGCTATGAGCCGGTCCGCACGCTCACGGCCGCCGCGCTCGGGTGCCACCGCGACGACCCGTCCGTGTCGGTGGCGGCGCTGCGCGGCGAGTTGGAGCGCCTCGACGCCAGCCGCATCGTGCTCAACCGCGGGCTGCGGCGGGCGGTGCTGCGGGCGATGCGCACCCAAAACCTCACGCTCAGCGAGATCGCCTACCGCTGCGGGCGCGTCAAGCGCGACGTCGGCGGCCGCGGCAGCGGCGAGACCAGCTGGCTGGCACGCCGCGTGGGTATCGCGCCCGAGGGCGGCGCCCACGGCGAGCCCACGCCATGGATCCACACCGAGGTGCTCGCGCTGATCGCGCGCGAGGGTCTCGGCATCAGCCCGCACGAGGTGGAGCTGTGAGCGACCACTCGCCCCCGCGCGTGCTGGTGGTCGAGCACGACCCGGACGTCGGACCGCCGCTGGTGGAGCAGCTCGCCGCCGACGGCTATCGAGCGCGGCTGGCCCGCACCGCCGGGCACGCCCGCGCGCTTGCCCGGGGCGATCCTCCCGCGATCGTGCTGCTCGGCCAGCTGCAGCCGCCGGACGCGTCGCTGGAGCTGTTGGCGGAGATCCGCCGGCCCGGCGAAAGCGCGTGGTTGGCGGGCCTTCCAGTGATCGTGTGCGGCACGCTCAACCACGCGGCCGACCTGCTGCGCGCGTTCGAGGCCGGCGCCGACGATTTCCTGGCCCGGCGCTCCCTGACGCGCCCAGCCGGCTACCTGGAGCTGCGGGCGCGCCTGCGCGCGGTGCTCCGGCGTGCCTGCGGCCCCCCGGCGGATCGAGGCGATCGGCTGTTGGTGGGGGCGCTGGCGCTCGACCTTCAAGCTCGCACCGCGTGTGTGGACGCACGTCCGGTGCCGCTGTGCCACCAGGAGTACCAGCTGCTTGCGCACCTCGCCCGTCAGCCCCACCGCGTGTTTACCAAGCAGGAGCTGCTGCACGCGGCGTGGGGCTACCCGGTGGCGATCCGCACCCGCACACTCGACACACACGCCAGTCGCCTGCGCCGCAAGCTGCGCGCCGCCGACGGCGGGCCGTGGGTGATCAACGTGCGTGGCGTCGGCTACCGCCTCATCTGAGCCTGACTGAGCTTCTCGACGCTCGCGCGTAGCCGGCTGTCGGTCGCTGCGCTCTTTCTGTGCGCCAACCACCACGGCGAGCCTTCGGGCTCGCCGCGGCTCGTTAAGCCCGCGCTCGGCTCGCGCCGCGCGCTCGACACGAAAGGAGGGGCGCATGCCCCCGCCCAACAAATCCACCCTCGAACCAAATCAACCCACCATCGACCCGACCGCGCCCTTCGGGCGCGATGCCCCCTCTGTGGAGCATCTGCTGCAGTGGTTGGTCGGCACGGCGGCACACCTCGCCATCGGCCTGCTGCTGGGCATGCTCGCCGCCCGCGCGATGCGCCGCCTGCACCTGCACTGGAGCTGGGCGGCCGCTGCCTTGGCGCTCGTGCTTCTCGCCCACGCGGCGCTCGCCGGCGAGGCTTTCACGCTCGGCATCGCCACGCTTGCCGCCGCCTTCCGTGGGCGGCGCTGGCACGACGAAGACCTCCAGGCTGGAGCCGATCTGGCGACGATCGCGGCCGAGCGCACCACCCCGCTCGATGGCGCGCGCGACGGTATGCGTACGGCGCGCAGGCTGGCTGCCCGTGCAACCGCGGTGACGGCCGCGTGGCTCTCTGCACGTGCCCTCCCGGGACCCGCCGGCCGCTCGGCGGCGAGCTGGTTGGACGCTCTACGGCGGGCCACGGTCGCGGACAGCCCAGGCGGTGCAGCGTGGTGCGGCGGTCGCCTGCGCGTGGGCTCCGACCGCCGCCATCGCCCGGTGTCGATCGAGCTCGGCGACGACGGTGGTGGCGCGCACACGCTCGTGGCGGGCGCCACCGGCGCCGGCAAGACGTTCACGCAGGCGTGGATCGCCACGCAGGCAATCGCGCAGGGGATGTCGGTGATCGCGGTCGACCCCAAGGGCGACGCCGGGCTGCACCGGCGCCTGCACGACGCGGCGCAGGCGCGCGGCGTGGCTTTCCATCTGTGGACGCCCGACGGGCCCTCCGTTTACAACCCGTTCGCCCGCGGCACCGCCGGCGAGATCGCCGACCGGGCGCTCGCCGGCGAGCGCTTCACCGAGCCCCACTACCAGCGCCAGGCGCAGCGCTACCTCGGGCATGCCGTGCGGGCGCTGTTGGCCACCCGCGGCGAGGTCACGCTCGCCGGACTGGTCGACGCGCTCGACCCCGACGGCCTGGAGTTGCTGGCGCGGCGGCTGGACGACGGGTCGGCGCATACGGTGCACGCCTACCTCGATTCGCTCGCGCCGCGTCAGCGGGCCGATCTCGGCGGGGTGCGCGACCGCCTCGCGATCCTCGCCGAGTCCGATGTCGGCCGGTGGCTCGACCCGATCACATTCGCCCCGTCGTTCGAGCTGCTCGACGCGGTGCGCACGGGGGCGGTGGTGTACTTCGTGCTCGACGCCGACGCCCGCCCGCTGCTAGCGCAGATGTTGGGCCGCGCGATCGTGCAGGATCTGCAGAGCGTCGTGGCCGCGTTGCAAGGCCGTCCCGGGCGTTGCCTGGTGGCGATCGACGAGTTCTCCGCGGTGGCTGCCGAGCAGGTGGCGGCGCTGTTCGCCCGCGCCCGCTCCGCCGGCGTCAGCCTGTTGCTGGGAACCCAGGAGCTCTCCGACCTGCGTCTCCCCGGACGCGAGACGCTGCTGGAGCAGGTGCTGGGCAACCTCACCACGCTCATCGCCCACCGCCAAACGGTGCCCGCGTCCGCCGAGCTGATCGCTCGGCTGGCCGGCAGCCGAGGGGTGTGGCGCGCGAGCGTCGGCAGCGACGGCCGCACCACTCGCACGCGGATCAGTGCGCCGCTGATCGGTCACGAGGAGGTGATGGGCCTGCCGCGCGGCTGCGCCGCGGTACTCCGCCTCGCCTCTCCGCGCGCGGCAGCGATTGCGCGGATGCGCTCGCCGGGGTGAGGCGCACGCGACGACACACAACCAACCACACAAGGAGCCTCGCGATGATCTCTGAGCACGCCAACCACAATCACCACCACCACACTGACCAAAGCCAAAGCCGCAACCGCGACGAGAGCCAGCTGGCGCTCCTGCGCTGGACCGCCGGCCTGGGTGCCGTCACGGCAGACGCCCTCGCCGCGCACCTCGGCGTGAGCGTCGCCTCCGCGCGGGGTCGCCTGCGCACGGCCGTCGCCAAGGGCTTGGTGCGGCGCTGCAGCCCGCTCGCCGACCAACCGGCGCTGTACGGGGTGACACGCGCCGGCCTGCGGGCCGCCGGCGTGGAGGGCGTGGACCCATGCACGGTGAGCGCATCGGGTGCGCTGCACCTGATCGAGTGCGCCCGCGTGGCCGCATCGCTGGAGCGCTGCTACCCCGACCACCGAGTGCAGGGGGAGCGGCTTCTGCGGGCGCAGGAGCGCGCCTGCGGCCGGCTGCTCGCCAGCGCGCAGCTCGGCGCGGGCGCGCACACGGGCGGCGTGGAGGCCGGCCGTCGCCGCCACCGCCCCGACCTCGTGCTGTGGCCCTGCGAGCCCGCGGATGGCCTGCCGGTGGCGGTGGAGGTGGAGCTGACCGTCAAGGCGCCCGAGCGCCTGGTCGCTATCTGCCGGGCGTGGGCGCGTGCGGGATGCGTGGCGGGCGTGCTCTACCTTGCCCCGCCGGAGGTGGAACGTGCGGTGGCGCGGGCGGTCGAGCGTGCGCGGGCGCACCAGCGGGTGCTGGTGGTGCCACTGAATTCGCTCACCGATTACCAGCAATGAAGCCACAATCAGCGAATCGCCACGGCCCGGCCGAGCGTACCGTCGCAGGCCGCGCGTAACTTCTTGGGCGGGGCAGTGGCTTACAGCAAAGGAGACGAAGTCATGTCGTACGCAAGCATCAACAGTGTTGTGTTGGTTGGCCGCCTCACTCACGACCCCGAGCTGCGCGAGCTGCCCTCCGGTCAGAGCGTGTGCGATCTGCGGATCGTGTGCAACGGCATCCGCCGCGCCGCCGACGGTGAGTACCACGAGCGTCCCAACTACTTCGACGTCGCCGCCTTCGGAGGGTTGGGGGAGAACGTCGCGCGCTACATGCGCCGGGGCAGCCTGCTGGCGGTCGGCGGGCGCCTGGAGTGGCGCGAGTGGGAGAACGCAGAGCAGCAGCGACGCCAGGCGGTGAAGGTCGTGGCCGAGAACATCCAGTTCCTCGAGCGACGCGCCGCCGACGACGAGCCCGCGTCCGACGGTGAGCTCGGCGCTGCCGTCGAGTCGGGCGTCGAGGGCGAGCCCGAGCTCGTCGGCGCCAGCGCGGGCGGGCTCGACCTGATGTTCTAGCGGCCACAGTCTGAGCTGCTCGCGGGATGCCGGTGGTCACGGTGTCCCGCGAGCGGCCCCGGGCCGCTTTTCGCATTTAAGGGGTATGCTCCCGCGCCGAACCCTCCCGCGCAAGGAGACCACACAGGTGCCAGTGAACGACAAAGCGGTCGGCAAGACCTACGAGCCCACGGTGTATGCGGTGGGCCGCGAGAAGATCAGGGAGTACGCCCGGGCGGTCGGCGAGACCAACATGGTGCATCTCGACGTGGAGGCGGCGCGCGCCGCCGGCTACACCGACGTGGTGGCGCCGCCGATGTTCGCGGTCGTCTACTGCGCCCCGTCGGTGGGTCCGCCGATCTTCGACCCCGAGCTGGAAATCAACTTCCCGATGATGGTGCACGGCGGCCAGGAGCTCGAGTGGGGCTCCCCGGTGGTGGCCGGCGATGAAATCACCACGACCGCGTCGGTGAAGGAAATCCACGAAGACGGCGGGCGCGGCTACTACGTGTTCGAGTCGATCTCGACCAACCAGCGCAACGAGCAGGTGTGCAAGGGCACCTGGACCCAGATCGTTCGAGGAGTGTGAGCATGGCCGAGTTGACCCCCGGGGCGCAGATCCCCGAGCTGAAGATCACGCCCGACAAGTACCTCACCGTCCGCTACGCGGGCGCGTCGGGCGACTTCAACCCGATCCACGTCGACGACGAGTTTGCGAAGATGGTGGGCCTGCCCGGGCGCATCCTGCACGGTTTGTGGACCATGGCGCAGGTGGCGCGCGCGCAAACCGACGCGGCCGGCGGTCCCGAGCACCTGCGGCGGCTGAAGGTTCAGTTCCGCGGCATGGGCGTCCCCGAGCAGGAGGTGACGGTCACCGGCACCGTGCGTGAGGCGCACGACGGCAAGGTGCTGATCGACACCGTGGCGGTGCAAGCCGACAAGGAGATCATCCGCAACGCCGAGGCCGAAGTCACGGTGTAGCGGCCCCGCCGGCTGCCGGCGGGCGTCGGTGAGGTCCGTGCCGCCCCCCGGGTCGCCCCGTGGCGGGACATAAAATCAAAGGATGCTCACCGTCAGGCAGGAGCTGATCCTGTGCAAGGTGGTGGAGGGATACTTGCGCACCGGCCAGCCGGTGGCGTCGCGCGCGATCGCGCGCGACCCGGAGCTGGACTGCGGGCCCTCCACCGTTCGCAACGAGCTCGCGCTGCTCGAGGAGCGCGGATTGCTTGCGCACCCGCACACCTCTGCCGGTCGCGTACCCACCGACGCCGGCCAGCGCTATGTGGTCGACCGGATGCTGGCCTCCGGCGAGGGCCTCGTGGCGGCCCCGCGCCTGGAGCTGTCGCTTACGCGTCAGGAGGTGGAGGAGGCGATGCGGGCGACCACCGAGACCCTCTCGCAGGTGACCGATCTGCTGGCGGTCGTATCGGCGCCCTCCGCCAGCACCGCGACGATCCGCCATGTGGAGGTGCTGGCGGTGCAGCCGCGCATGGTGGTGGCGGTGGTGGTCACATCCACCGGCGGCGTGTCGCGCGTGTTCGCCACCTTCGACGAGCCGATGGACGCGGGGTTGGTGGCGTGGGCGGGGGAGTATCTCAACGAGCGCCTCGTCGGCCTCGGTTTGGGGGCGCGCATGCTCCATCAACGCCTCGCCGACCCCACGCTGCCGGCGCGGGAGCGTGCCTTCCTCGACCGTCTGATCCCCGCGTTCGGCGGACTCGCGGCCGAGTCCGAGCACGAGCTCTACCTGGGGGGCACAGCGCGCCTGTTCTCCGAGGCGCACATGCGCGACGTGGGCGAGATCAACGAGCTGATGGAGCTGCTGGAGCGACGCGTGTCGCTGCTCGGCGTGCTGCGCACGGCGCTCAGCGAGCCCGACGTTTACGTGCGGATCGGCCGCGAGAACGAGATCCCGGCGATGCGCTCCCTGGCGATGGTCGCCTCCGGCTACGGCTTCGCTCGGCGTCATCTGGGGATCGTGTCGGTGATCGGCCCGGTGCGGATGGACTACGCCTACGCGATCCCCACCGTCCGCGAGGTCGCCCACGAGCTGTCGCGGTTCGTCGAAGACGCCTACGCGGAGGAGTGAGCGGGTAACCGGATCCCGTCTGAAACCCCCTACCGTGTCTGCATCATGAGCCGCGCATCCACCCCCCGCGACCCCTACGAGGTGCTGGGTCTCGCCCGCGACGCTTCCGAGCAGGAGGTGAAGAAGTCGTTCCGCCGCCTGGCGCGGGAGCTGCATCCGGACGTCAACGCGCACGACCCGCAGGCCGAGGAGAAGTTCAAGGAGGCCGCGGAGGCGTACGAGATCCTCTCCGACCCCGAACGCCGTGCCACCTACGATCGCTACGGCCACGAAGGGTTGCGCAGCGGCGGGTATGCGCCCAACTTCGACGCGTTCGGCTCGATTGGCGACCTGTTCGAGGCGTTCTTCGGCGGCGCCAGTCCCTTCGGCGGCCGCGCCGCCGGACCGGCGCAGGGCGGCGATGTGGCGGCCACGCTCGAAATCGAACTCGGCGAGGCGGCTGTCGGCAGGCGCGCCGAGGTGGTCTTCGAGGTGGTGCAGCGCTGCGAGCACTGTCGCGGCAACGGCGCCGAGCCGGGCACCCCGATCGATACGTGCGAGCGCTGCGGCGGTGCCGGGCAGCTGCAGGCGGTGACGCGCACGCCGTTCGGCCAGATGATGCGCACGGTGGCGTGCGAGGAGTGTCACGGCGACGGGCGGATCGCCAAGCAGCCCTGTCGCGAGTGCCGCGGCCGCGGCCGCCGCGCCGCCCGGCGCACGCTCGAGGTGGACGTGCCCGCGGGAATCGCCGACGGCCAGCGTATCCGCCTCGGCGGCAAGGGCCACGCCGGCGAGGCCGGTGCGCCGCCCGGCGACCTGTACGTGTTGGTGAGGGTGCGCCCCGACGAGCGGTTTGTGCGTGAAGGCGACGAGTTGATCACCGCGCTTGACGTCGCTGCGCCGCTGGCGGCGATGGGCGCCACGCTGGAGGTGCCCACGCTCGACGGCGCCGCCACCGTGAAGATCGCGCCGGGCACCCAGCCGGGAGAGGTGCTCACCGTGCGCGGCCAGGGGATGCCCAACCTGCGCAACGGCCGCCGCGGCCAGCTGCAGGTGGTGGTCAACGTGGTGGTCCCCCGTCGCCTCAGCTCCGAGCAGCGCGAGTTGCTGGAGCGCTTCCAGGAGACGCTCACCGACGACAACCTGCGCGGCGATGAGTCGATGCTCGCCAAGCTGCGCCGCGCGCTGCGCCACCAGCCGGCGTGATCCGTCTCGCGGTCCGCGTGCGGTGCGAGCACGCCGAGCTGGTGCTGGCCGAGCTGCTGGAGCTGGCGCCCTCCGGTGTGGAAGAGAGCGAGGTGGGGGAGGGCGTGGTGGAGTACGCGGTGTACGGCAGCCCCGGCGAGCTGCCCCACCTGCCCGACCTGCGTGCGGCCGCCGGTGAGGCTCTGGTGGAGGTCGCCACCAGCGAGCTGCCCGACGACTGGGACGAACGCTGGAAGCACTTTCACCGGCCGGTGTCGATCGCACCCCCGGCTGTCGGTCCAGCCGAGTCCTCGGCAGTGGATCCAGCCGCAGCGCGCGACGGTCGCGTCCCCGGCCTGCACGTGCGGCCGCCGTGGGAGCCGCCAAGCGGCCGAGACGATGTTGCGGAGATCGTCATCGACCCCGGCCAGGCGTTTGGCACTGGCGCACACGCCACCACACGATTGTGCCTGGAGCTGCTGCTGGAGTTGGCCGCCGAGGGGAACGCGGCGCGGCCGCGCGATGCGGGGCGATCGCACGACGTGGGGAGATCGCACGACGTGGGGAGGGGCCCGCTGGTGGATGTCGGCACCGGCTCGGGTGTGCTGGCGATCGCGGCGGCGCACCTCGGCTATGCGCCGGTGATCGCGCTCGACAACGACCCGGAGAGCGTCGCCGCGGCGACGGCCAACGCCGCCGTCAACGGTGTGTCGATCGAGGTGGCGCGTTGCGACCTGCGCCGCGAGCGCCTGCCGCTGCTCGGCGGTGCGCAGCCGCCGATCGTGCTGGCCAACCTGCTGCTGCCGCTGCTGCTGGACCTCACCCACGCGCTCGAGCGCCCGCCGGCCGACCTGATCGTCGGCGGGCTTCTCGCCGAGCAGGTCGACGAGTTGGTTGGCGTCTACAAAGAGTGTTTGCACATGCACGAGCGCGCGCGGCGCACCGGCGGCGAGTGGGCCGCGGCGTGGTTTACGCGCGATTCATGACCGACAGCGCGCGCCGGTGCCTGAGCCTTGCGGCGGTGACTGTCCGTCGGCTGTAGCTACGCCGGATCGGGCAGCTCGGTGACCGCGCGTGCCATCGCGCGGAAGATCAAATCGATCGCGGCGCGCACGCCATCCTTGCTCTGCAGCAGCGCGCAGGCGGCTGCGAGCGCGGGGCCGATCGTCTCCAGCGCTTCGCCCACGTCACCCGGGTCGGGGTCGCGGCAGGCGGCGAGCGCCATTTCCAGCATCGCCAGCGCCTGCTCGGGGATCCCCCCGAACAGCGCCGGGCCGGCGAGGCTGCCGTAGCCGTACACGCGCGCCAGCCGCCCGGAGAGCGTGATCTGCGGACCACGCCGCGGGGGCGTGACGGACGGCAGGCCGCGACCGTCGAACAGCCCGCCCACCGTCTCGCCCAGCACACCGCGCACCGTGCGCTCGTCGAGGCCGGCGTGGGCGGCCGTGCGCAGCGCCACGTAGAGGCCGCTCTGCGGGCGCCCGTAGGGGGGATCGGAGGCGAACACGATCCGCTCGGCGGGCACGCGGGCATACAGCTGCACGACGTCGAGCGCGAAGAAACACGAGATGTCGTACAGCACGCCGGGGTGGTCGGCCAGCATCGAGGTGAGTACGCCCTGGTCGCAGATCGCCCCGTGCGCGAGGATCAGCACCACCTCGGGGTGGCGCAGCGCCAGCTCGGCGAGCCCCTCGGCGATCGGCGGCAGGCCGCGCCCGGCGTGGATCAAAATCGGCACGCGCGCCTCCTCTGCGACGGCGAAGATCCCCTCCAGCTGTTGCCCGTCGAACGCGAACTCCTGTGCGCGCGGGTGCAGCTTGATCCCGCGCGCTCCCGCCGCCAAACAGCGCTCGGCCTCGGGCAGCGGGTCGTCGAACGGGTCGAGGCGGCAGAACGGGATCAGCCGCCCGTCGCTTTCCGCCGCCCACGCCAGCACACGGTCGTTGGGCACGCGGTAGGCGGGACGGCGCTCGGGGTCGTGCAGCGGGAACACGCACGCCCGTTGCGCGCCGGCCGCATCCAGCTGCGCCAGCAGCTCGGGGAGCGTCAGCGAGCGCCCGTCCTCGTCCAGGCCGAGGTGGGTGTGGCAGTCGAGCACCTCCGCGTCCTGCGGCAGCAGCCGCTGTGTGTCGGCGAGGAACGGCGCGAGCGCGTCAGCGTACAGGGCGGCGTCCATGCCGGGCACCCTATTGGGTTGGGCGCTCGCCCGCCCTACGCGTGCAGACGCTGGCTGGCCGGCTCGAGCCCCGCCTCGCGCTGGAAGTCCTCCAGCACGCCGCGCATCGTGGCCGGGTCGCACTCCACCTTCGACGGCCACGGCTTGGCGGGGTGGTCGTACAAGGTCTTCAGGCCATTGCCGGTGATCACCGCCACGATCGTTTCGTCAGGGTCCACTCGCCGTTCGGCCGCCAGCTTCTTGACGACCGCCACCGTCGTGCCGCCGGCCGGCTCGGTGAGCAGGCCCTCGGTCGAGGCCAACAGGTCGATGCCGGCCCAGATCTCTTTGTCGCTCACGGCCGCCGCCGTGCCGCCGCGGGAGCGCACCGCGTCGATCACGAACACGCCGTCGCCGGGCGAGCCGATCCCCAGCGAGTGCGCCTGCGTGGTCGGCTTCACCGGGTTGATCTCCGAGGCGCCGGTGAGGATCGCGTGCGCGATCGGGTTGCACCCCTCCGGCTGGGCGATGTCGATCTTCGTGTCGGCGGTCTTCGCCAGCCCCACGATCTCCAGCTCGCGCAGACCCTTGTGGATGCGCGAGGAGAGCGTGCCGCCCGCGGCGGGAGAGACGATCCGGTCGGGCGCCTTCCAGCCCAGCTGCTGCACGATCTCGTACGCCTCGGTCTTGGCGCCCTCGGCGTAGAAGGGGCGCAGCGTGATGTTGGCGAACTCCAGCCCCGTCGCTTCGGCCAGCGCGCGGCAGGCTTTGTTGGCTTCGTCGTAGTTGGCCTCCAGCTGGCACACCTTCGCGCCGAGCGCGCGGCAGGCGTGGGCCTTGGTGGACTCCAGCCGGTTGGGGTAGAACACGTACGCCGCCACCCCCGCCTTCGCCGCCAGCGCCGCCACCGCCGTGCCGACGTTGCCGGTCGACACACACCCGATCTCGCGGCGGCCCAGCTCCAAGAGGCGCGCCACCGCCATCGAAACCACGCGATCCTTGTATGACAGGCTGGGGCGCGAGGTGGAGTCGTCCTTGATGTAGAGGTTGTTCAAGCCCACCGCCTCGCCCAGCCGGTCGGCGCGGATCAGCGGCGTGAAGCCGGCGAACTCGCCCACGCGCGCCGGCCCGACCGCGTCGTGGATCGGCAGCAGCTCCTCCAGAAACCAGATGTTGAGCGGGCGCTCGCTCATCGGCGTCTGTGCGATCCGCCGCGCAGCCAGCTCGTAGTCGTAGTCGATGTCGAGGCTCTTGTTGCAGCGCGGGCAGTACGCGCCGCCGTCGGCCAGCGGCATGTGCACGTCGCATTTGCGGCACACCAGCTCGGTCGCGCAGGAGCGCGTGTGCTGGGACCCCCCGGCGTTGTCTCGTGCGGTGCTCATGCGCGTCCTGTCCACATCATCGCAGAGTGGGCGGCAGCCGAAATGGTCATATTCGGTGAAGCCATCCCTCGGTTGGGGCCGGTGGGCGCCGTGGCGGCCATCTGCACAGTCTGTCCGCTCGCCACGGCCGGCGTCGGGTTTGTTTCTCTCTGAACGCCGCCCGTCCGCCGCGCCGGCGTCGCCCGCGGGCCAGCTTTGGCGGTACCGAGGGACATTCCTACTCCTCGCCGCCCGCCACCGGCAGTGGCTCCGCGCGCTCGGCGATCGGCGGCTGGCGCGACCACCCGCCCGGCACCGGCCACAACGGATCCACGCCTGGCCGCCCGAGGCCCGAGGCCTCCCACAGCTCCTCGCCGGCGTGCGGCGCGAACGGGGTCAGCACGCGCACGATCAGCCCCAGCGCGTCGACCAGCGCCTCGTGATCCTCGCGGCACAGCGTGCCGGAGTGCTGGATCACGCGCTTCTCGTAGTCCTTGATCCGGTCCAGCAGCCGGATCACGTTGCGCACCGCGCTGTGCATCTCGAGCTCCGCCAGCTCCTCGGTGATCTTCTCCACCGCGGTGTCGCACCATTTCTCCAAACGCCGGCGCAGATGCTCGGTGCGGCGCGGGTCACGCCGCTCGAACTCCTGGTCGCGCTGGGCGAAGCGCGCCTGCGCGTACTGCCACAGGTTGTGCAGGAACCGCTGGCAGAACTGCACCGCGCTGTCGCTCCAGTTCAGCGACTTCTGCGGCCGCGCCGCCCACAGCACCGCAAGTCGTACGGTGTCGGCGCCGAAGCGCTCCACCAGTTCGTCGGGGTCCACCACGTTGCCGAGGTGCTTACTCATCTTGCGCCCGTCGCGAATCACCATCTCGTGCATCAGCGCGCCCGCGAACGGCTCGCCGTCGGCGAGGAACGCCAGTGGGCCGATGTCGCGCAGCGCCTTGGTGGTGATCCGCTGATCGAACATGAAGTTGCCGCTGTCGCTGCCCGCCACCAGCCGCTCGGAGGGCAGCCACGCGCGCAGGTCCTCCAGCGCCAGGATCTCCTCCAGCGTGCGGCCCCGCTCAGGCGCCGGCACGCAGGCCGGGATCCACAACCACAGCGCGTCGAAGTGGCAGTCCAGCGTGTCCGTCTCGCGCTTGGCGGGGCCGCCGCAGCCGGGGCAGGTCGTGTTGACGAACTCCTCCCTTTCGGCCAGCGGGTTGCCCTCACCGGTCGGTTTCAAATCGCGCGGCAGCTCCACCGGCAGTTGCTCCTTCGGCACCGGCACCGTGCCGCATTGCTCGCAGTACACGATCGGGATCGGCGTGCCCCACGAGCGCTGGCGCGAGATCGAGAAGTCGCCGGCCTTGTACCGCACCGTGGGGTTCGCGCCGTACGCCGATGCGCCGTCCGGCGACTGGCCGGCGCCCGGCCCATCGCCCAGGCTGGCCGCGTCGGCCGGCGGTGAGCCCCGCCCCTCCTCCTCCCCCAACGAAATGCCCAATCGCTCGGCGATCAGCTCGTCCGTGTGGTCCAGCTTGGGAATCCCAAGCACGGCAGTCGCGCCGAAGCGCTCGTCCACGGCGGGGGAGATCAACAGGGGGAGGGGTCGTCCGGCGACCTCCAGCTTGCGGCCCGTGTCCACCAGCGCCACCGTCTCGGCGCCGCGCGAGCTGCGCTCCCAGCCGCCCAAACGCATCTCCTCCAGCTGCTCCTCCACGTTCGCGCTCCAGCGCTCCACGTCCGGATGCTTGGGGGAGATCAGCACGAAGCGAGCGTCCGCGATGGCCTCGCCGTGGGGCGTGAACACCGTCAGCGTCCGGGCGTCCCCGCTGCCTGGCGCCCGTGTCTCATCCGCGGTATCGCTCCCGGGCGCGTCGTCTCCCACGCTCTCCGCGTGCGCCTGCAGCTCCACGCCGTCCACGCGGCCCAGCACGAAGCGCTGGCTCGCCAGCGAGGTGTCGTCCCATTTCTGTAGTCCGTCGATCCGGCGGTCGTTCTCCTCCAGGTATGCGCTGATCCGCAGGTACCACTGCGCGCGTTGGATCAGCCTCACCGGGTTGTGGCAGCGCCAGCAGGTCCCGTTCTCCACCTGGATCGTCGCCAACGTCGTCTGGCACGTATCGCACCAGTCCACGCTGCCGCTGCCGTGGTAGATCAAGCCGGCGTCCAGCAGCGTGAGGAACAGCCACTGCGACCAGCGGTACATGATCGCGTCGCTGCTCATGAACGTCCGCTCCCAGTCGAACGAGAAGCCCAAACGCTGCAGCTGACCGGTCATGTGCGCGGCGCACCTGCTCACCCACTCCGACGGCGACACGCCGCCGGCGATCGCACCCAGCTCGGCCGGCAGGCCGAACGCGTCGAAGCCGAACGCGAACAGCACCGCCTCGCCGCGCGCGCGCTGGAAGCGGGCGTACGCGTCTCCGATCGCGTAGCTGCGCACGTGGCCGATGTGCACGTTCCCCGACGTGAACGGAGCCGACGCCTTGATGTAGATGCCGCTTTCGTCGGCCCTCATCGGCGGCGTGCGGAACGCCTCGCGCGCCGCCCACTCGCGCTGGCGGCTGACCTCGATCGCACGCGGGTCGTACGAGCGGCCGCCGCCCGCGTGGTCGCCGGCTTGGCCGTCGTGCGCCGGCCGCCCGCCGTCTCCGGTGAGATTCACATCGTTCACACCGCGAGGATATCCCAGCCTCTCGCCCGCCACGCGGGGGTGGGCGAGAGGGGGCTGGGGAGGGGTGTTGTGTGTTTACTTTTCGGACGCCAACCAATCCCGCTAGGCGTGGCGACAGGGGCCGTTGCTATGCTCAAACCCACTTGGTCGCCGCCTTCCACAGGCACGTCTCGGCAGCTCGCCGACCCCCCTTCGGCCCCGCCCTGTGCGGGGTTTTCTCGTCCGCCCCGAGTGCAAGGATCCTGAGATGGAGATAGAGATCGGACGCGGCAAGAAAGCCCGCCGCGCGTATGGATTCGACGACATCGCGATCGTGCCCTCGCGGCGCACCCGCGACCCCGACGACATCGACATCTCCTGGAAGCTGGGGCCCTACCAGTTCGAGCTGCCGATGATGGCCTCCGCGATGGACGGCGTCGTCTCGCCCGAGACCGCTGGCATCGTCGGCCGCCTCGGCGGTCTGGCGGTGCTCAACCTCGAGGGGATCTTCACCCGCTACGAGGACGCCGACGCGCAGCTGGAGCGCATCTCCTCGTTGCCCAAGGAGATCGCCACACGCGAGATGCAGGAGATCTACCGTGAGCCCGTCAAGCCCGAGCTGATCGCCCAGCGCCTCCAGGAAATCAAGCAGCACAAAGTGGTCGTGGCCGCCTCGCTCACACCCCAACGGGTGCTGCGCTACCACGAGCTCGCGCTGGAGGCCGGCCTCGACGTGCTGGTGATCCAGGGCACCGTGGTTTCCGGCGAACACGTCTCCACCGTCTCCACCCCGCTCAACCTCAAGGAGTTCATCCCCTCGCTCGACGTGCCCGTGGTGGTGGGCGGCTGCGCCTCCTACCACACGGGTCTTCACCTGATGCGCACCGGCGCCGCCGGCGTGCTCGTCGGCGTGGGCCCCGGCGCGGCCTGCACCACCAGAGGTGTGCTCGGCATCGGCGTGCCCCAGGCCACGGCGATCGCCGACGTGGCGCACGCCCGCTCCACCCACATGCTGGAGACCGGCGACTACTCGATGGTGATCGCCGACGGCGGCATGCGCAACGGCGGCGACGTCGCCAAGGCCGTTGCGCTGGGCGCCGACGCGGTGATGATCGGCTCGCCGCTGGCCCGCGCCTACGAAGCGCCCGGCCGCGGCTACCACTGGGGGATGGCCACGTTCCACCCCACGCTCCCGCGCGGTGCGCGCGTGTCCACTGCCCAAAACGGCACGCTCGAGGAGATCCTCGTCGGTCCCGCGCGCGAGAACGACGGCACGTTCAACCTGTTCGGCGGACTGCGCACCTCGATGGCCACCTGCGGACACAAGGACCTTGCCGAGTTCAACCGCGCCGAGGTCGTGGTCGCCCCCTCGCTGCAAACCGAGGGCAAGGCGCTTCAGCGCGACCAGGGCGTCGGCATGGGGGCCATTAACGGGAAGGCTGCGGCGCTGGTCAATGAGTGAGGGGGCTGTGGCATCGGAGCCGCTGGCCGAGGAACGGGCCGCGGCGCCCGATGCCATGGCCGAGAGGCGTCCGACGACCGCCACCGACACGGTGGTCGTCATCGACTACGGCGGCCAGTACTCGCAGCTGATCGCCCGTCGTGTACGCGAGTGCGGGGTGTTTTCCGAGCTAATCCCCCACCACGTGCCGCTCGCCGAGATTGCCGCGCGCCGCCCGCGCGGGGTGATCCTCTCCGGCGGCCCCGCGTCGGTGTACGCCCCCGGCGCGCCCCGGTTGGAGCGCGGCCTCTTGGAGTTGGGCGTCCCGGTGTTGGGCATCTGTTACGGCATGCAGTTGCTGGTGCACGAGCTGGGCGGCCGCGTCGAGCAGGCCGACGTCGGCGAATTCGGCCGCTCCGACCTCGTGGTGGACGAGCACGGCACGCTGCTGCGCGACACGCCGCGCGAACAAACCTGCTGGATGTCGCACCGCGACACCGTTTATGAAGCGCCGCCCGGCTTCACTGCGCTCGCGCACACCTCCACTTCGCCGGTGGCGGCGTTCGAGAGCGTCGAGCGCGGGATCTACGGCATCCAGTTTCACCCCGAGGTCGTTCACACCCCCTACGGGCAGCAGATCCTCGGCCGCTTCCTCATGGATGTGTGCGGGTGCGCCCCCACCTGGTCGGCCGCGTCGATCGTGGAGGAGCAGATCGCCCGCATCCGCGCGCAGGTGGGGGAAGGGAAGGTGATCTGCGGTCTCTCCGGCGGTGTCGACTCCTCAGTGGCCGCACTGCTCGTGCACCGCGCCGTCGGCGACCAGCTGACGTGCGTGTTCGTCGACCACGGCCTCATGCGCAAGGACGAGGGCCAGCAGGTGATCGCCACCTTCAGAGACACGTTCAAGGTGCCGCTGGTGGCGGTCGACGCCGAGCAGCGTTTCCTGGAGCGGCTGAAAGGCGTCACCGAGCCGGAGGCCAAGCGCAAGACGATCGGCGCCGAGTTCATCCGCGTGTTCGAGGAGGAGGCCGCCAAGCTTGCCGCCGGGAGCACGCGAGCGGCGTGGGCCGGCACTGCGGGCGACGGCGATGCCGAAGGCGAGGCCGCGCGCTTCCTCGTGCAAGGCACGCTCTACTCCGACGTGATCGAGTCCGGTGGCGGCACCGGCGCGGCCACGATCAAGTCCCACCACAACGTCGGCGGTCTCCCCGACGACCTGCGGTTCGAGCTGGTGGAGCCGCTGCGGGCGCTGTTCAAGGACGAGGTGCGCGCCGTCGGCGCCGAGCTGGGCCTGCCCGAGCGTCTGGTGTGGCGCCAGCCGTTTCCCGGCCCGGGACTCGCCATCCGGATCGTCGGCGGCGAAGCGACCAAGGAGCGTTTGCAGGTGCTGCGCGAGGCCGACCACATCCTCCAGGACGAGATCCGCAAAGCCGGCCTCTACCGCGAGCTGTGGCAGTCGTTCTGCGTGCTCCCCGACATCCGCACCGTGGGCGTGCAGGGCGACGAGCGCACCTACGGTCACGTGGTGGTGATCCGCGCCGTCACCTCCGACGACGCCATGACCGCCGACTGGGCGCGGCTGCCATACGACCTGTTGGAGCAGATCGCCTCGCGCATGATCGGCGAGCTGCGCGAGGTCAACCGGGTCGTGTTGGACATCACCAGCAAGCCCCCCGGCACAATCGAGTGGGAGTAGCTATCATGCGCCGTCTCGCCGCGCGCGGCAGCTTGCGTGCGGCCTTTTTCACGCCATGAAAACTTACGTTGCCACCCCCACCGATCGCGAGCGCAACTGGCTGCTGGTCGACGCCAACGGCAAGACGCTCGGCCGTCTGTCGACGCAGCTGGCGGATTTGCTGCGCGGCAAGCGCAAGCCGCAGTACACGCCGCATATCGACACCGGCGATTTCGTGGTGGTCGTAAACGCGGAGAAGGTGGCGGTCACCGGCAAAAAGCGCACCGACAAGCGCTACTACCGCCACTCCGGCTACCCCGGGGGTTTGCGTTCGCGCAGCTTCGAGGAGATGCTGGCCCGTCGTCCCGAGGAGATCATCCGGATCGCCGTGCGGGGGATGATGCCGCGCAACCGGCTGGCTCGCAAACAGCTGACCAAGCTGAAGATCTACGCCGGACCGGAGCATCCGCACGTCGCGCAGAAGCCCACGCCACTGGAGATCGACGCCTGATGGCCGACGAGCCCACCGTGCCGGAGGAGCAGCAGCCGCCCGCCGAGGGGCCCGCCGCGGTGGAGGAGGCCGTCGCTGAGGAGCTCATCGCTGAGGAGCCCACGGCCGAGGACGCGCCCGCCGAGGAGCCGGTGGTGGTGCAGGAGATCGTGGTCGAGGAGTCGGTGGAGATCGTGGCTGAGGAGGTCGCGCCGGGCGACCTGCTGGTGGAGGAGTCGATCGTGGAGGACGGGCAGGCCGCTGCGGAGCCCGCGGTTGCTGCGGAGCCTGCCGCCGAGACGGAGGAGTCCGAGGAGGAGGAAGAGGAGGAGGAGCCCGCACCGCGGGTGAAGCCCGCGGTGCCCGGGGCTCACCTGGAAGTGGACATCGTCCCGGAGGGCGTCGATCCTTTGGCGCGGGAGCAGGCTGACCCGTATGCGACGGCGGAGTACGAAGAGGAACTGGCGGCGGAGGAGCAGGCTGAGGAGGAGCCGCAGCTGCCGCAGCCGATTTCGACGGCGGCGATCGACTTGGCGGCGGGGGCGCGCTACCGCGCGACCGGCAAGCGCAAGACGGCGATCGCGCGGGTGACTTTGCGTCCGGGGAGCGGTGCCTATTTGATCAACGGGCGCCCTTTGGAGGCGTATTTCCCGCGCGCCACGCTGCAGCGCAACATCCGCCAGCCGCTGGAGACGGTGGGGTATGAGGAGAAGATGGATGTGGTGGCGCTGCTGCACGGCGGCGGCATCTCCTCACAGGCAGGTGCGCTGCGCCACGGCGTCTCGCGTGCGCTGCTCGAGGCCGACCCGAATCTGCGCGGCGAGCTGAAGCGCCGCGGCTTCCTTACGCGCGACTCGCGCGCCAAGGAGCGCAAGAAGGCGGGCTTGAAGAAGGCGCGTAAGCGTCCGCAGTTCTCCAAGCGGTAAAGGCTGCGGCCGGCCGCTGCCGAATACGTCCTCCATGGCGCGCAAGTTGTTTGGTACCGACGGCGTCCGGGGGGTCGCCGGCGAGTTGCTGAGCGCCGAGCTGGCGCTCGGTCTCGGCCGCGCCGCCACGGCGCTCGCGCAGGCGGAGCGCCCGCAGGTGCTCATAATCCGCGACACACGCGAGTCGGGGGAGATGCTGCAGGCGGCGCTGGCCGCGGGGGTGAGCGCGGCCGGGGGGGACGCGCTGCTGGGCGGCGTGCTGCCCACGCCGGCCGCGCCCCTGTCGATCGCCCGCTACGGCTTCGATTTGGCGGCGGTCATCTCCGCTTCGCACAACCCCTACGCGGACAACGGCATCAAGTTTTTCGGCCCCGACGGCTTCAAGCTGTCCGATGACACGGAGCTCGAGATCGAGCGCGAGCTGGAGGACGGCGCCCCCAGCGCTCGCCGTGCCATCGGCCACGTGCGCGAGTGGCACGGCACCGGCGAGGACTACCTGCGCGAGCTGCACACGCGCTTCGCCGCGCTGGATTTGAGCGGCTTGGATGTGCTGCTGGACTGCGCCAACGGGGCCACCCACCGCGTGGCCCCGGAGATCTTCAGGCGGCTGGGCGCGGAGGTGAGCGTGGTTGGGGACGTGCCCGACGGGCGCAACATCAACGACGGTTGCGGCTCCACCCACGTCGAGCAGCTGGCCACGCAAGTGGTGGCGGGCGGCCACGCGATCGGGTTTGCGTTCGACGGCGACGGCGACCGCGTGCTGGCCGTGGACGGCGAGGGCGCGGTGGTGGACGGCGACGAGCTGATGGCGCTCACCGCGCTGCACCTCAAGCGCGCCGGGCGCCTGTCCGGCGGGGGCGTGGCGGTGACGGTGATGACCAACTACGGCTTCCACGCCGCCATGCGCGAGGCGGGGATCGAGGTGGCGTCGACGAAGGTGGGCGACCGCTACGTGCTGGAGGAGCTGCGCGCGCGCGGTTGGGCGCTGGGCGGGGAGCAGTCGGGGCACATCATCGAGCTCGACTTCAACCGCTCCGGCGACGGCATCGCCAGCGCGCTGCTGGTGCTGGAGGCGCTGGCGGGCGCGCCGCTGAGCGCGCGCGACGCGATGCACAAGCTGCCCCAGCGTTTGGTGAACGTGCGCGTGCGCGACCGCGACGCGCTCACCCAGGCGGCGAGCGTCGCCGACGCGGTGAAGGCCGCCGACGAGGCCTTGTCGGGCCGTGGCCGCGTGCTGGTGCGCCCCTCCGGCACCGAGCCGCTGGTGCGCGTGATGGTGGAGGCGCCCACCGGCGAGGAGGCCGACCACGTATGCGGCGAGCTGGTGGCGCTGGTGGAGCGGGAGTTGGGGTAGGGCGCATCGCGGACGCCTGTCGTAAGAGCCGCCAACCCGGTGGTATCTTCGAAGGCGTCCTCCGATACGGAGACGGAGCCGGTGATGGGAACCCGCCCACCCCGGCCGTTTGCGTTTGTGAGAAAGGATTCGATCGCCCGTGTGTGGAATCGTCGGCTATGTCGGTAGGCGCGAGCGCAGGGAAAACGGAGCGCCGTTGCAGGATGTGTTGCTGGGCGGGTTGCGCCGGCTGGAGTACCGGGGCTACGACAGCGCCGGCATCTCGGTGATCGCCGACGACCGCATCGAGGCGGTGCGAGCGGTGGGCAACCTGCGTGCGCTGGAGGCCAAGCTGCACGCCGGCCAGCCGGGCGACGGCGAGGTCGAGCCACACGGGGCAGTGGCCACGCTCACGCGCCCTCCCACCACCGGCATCGCCCACACCCGCTGGGCCACGCACGGGCGCGTCAGCGAGGAGAACGCCCACCCGCACTTCGACAGCGACGATCGCATCCACGTGGTGGTGAACGGGATCGTCGAGAACTACATGCCGCTGCGCCGGCGGCTGCAGGCGGACGGCTGCCACTTCACCTCCGAGACCGACGCCGAGGTGATCGCCCACCTGATCGCCCACCACTACGCCGGCGACCTCGCCGACGCCGTGCGCGCCGCCTACGCCGAACTGGAGGGCCACTTCGCGTTCGTGGCGATGAGCGTCGAGGAGCCCGACACGCTGGTGGGGGCTCGCCGCGAGTGCCCGCTGGTGGTGGGCCGCGGCGACGGCGAGCAGTTCCTCGCCTCCGCGGTGCCCGCCTTCCTCGCGCACACCCGCACCGTGCAGTACCTCGACAACGGCGAGATCGCGGTGCTGAGCCCCGACGGGGTGACGATCACCACGCCCGACGGCACCCCGCTGGAGCGTGCGGTGGAGACCGTCGACTGGGACGACGACGCCGCCGAGAAGGGCGGCTTCGAGACGTTCATGCTGAAGGAGATCCACGAACAGGCCGACGCGGTGGCCGAGACGATCGCCGACCGCACCGCGCGCGGCGACGGCGTCAGCCTCGCCGACCACGGCGCGCTTGACGAGGCGTTACTGGCCGGCGTGGGCCGGATCGTGATCGTCGCCTGCGGCACCTCCTACCATGCCGGGCTAATCGGGCGCTACGCGATCGAGGAGTGGGCGCGCGTGCCGGTGGAGATGGACGTCGCCTCCGAGTACCGCTACCGCAACCCGGTGGTCGGCAAAGGCGACCTGGTGATCGGCATCTCCCAGTCGGGCGAGACCGCCGACACGCTGGCCGCGATGCGCCTCGCGCACGAGCGCGGCGCCACGGTGCTGGCGATCACCAACGTGATGGGCTCACAGGCCACCCGCGACGCCGACGGCGTGCTGTTCACACGCGCCGGATTGGAGATCGGTGTGGCTGCCACGAAGACGTTCATCTGCCAGGTCGCCGTCCTCTACCTGCTGGGGTTGCGTCTGGCCGAGCTGCGCAACACGCTGCCGGCGGCGCGGATCGCGGAGCTGGTGGGCGAGATCAAGCGGTTGCCGCGTTGCATCGCCGAGCTGACCGGTCCCGGCGACGGGCAGGGCGAGCCCACCGCGACGGTGGCGCAGGTGCGGCGGATCGCCGACGAACACTGGCAGAAGGAGTTCTTCCTCTACATCGGTCGCCACGTCGGCCTGCCGGTGGCGTTGGAGGGCGCGCTGAAGCTGAAGGAGATCTCCTACATCGCCACCGACGCGTACGCCGCCGGCGAGATGAAGCACGGCCCGATCGCGTTGCTGGACGAGTCGACGCCGGTGGTGTGCGTGGCCACCGACTCGCCGGTGCTGGAGAAGGTGGCCTCCAACATGCAGGAGGTACGCGCCCGCGGCGCGCACGTGATCGCGATCACCAGCGCCGGCAACCACGAGGTGCTGGCGCACGCCGACGCCGCCGTTCCGGTGCCGGCGATCGACTGGATGCTGCAGCCGATCCTCGCGGTGATCCCGCTGCAACTGCTCGCCTACGAGATCGCCCGCCGGCGCGGCCTCGACGTCGACCAGCCGCGCAACCTCGCCAAGACGGTCACCGTCGAGTAGCGCTCGCACCTCGTAGGATCGCACCATGGGTGCGCTTCCCGAGTGGTGCCTGCCGCTGCCGCACGCCGAGGCGATGCGGGCGATCGACCGCTGGGCGATCGACGAGCGGGGGGTGCCGTCGCTGGACTTGATGGAGCGCGCCGGGGCCGGCGTGGCGCGCGCGGCCGAAGAGTTGGCGCCCGACGGCCCCGTGACGGTGTTGTGCGGCAAGGGCAACAACGGCGGCGACGGCTTGGTGGCGGCGCGGCTGCTGCGAGAAGCCGGCCGCCAGGTGAGCGTGCTCACCGTCGGGCCGCCCGATGAGCTGAAGGGCGACGCGCGCGAGAACCTGCTGCGGCTGCCGGGCGCGCCGCCGGCGCTGTTCGAGGCCGATCGCCCGCTCGACGGCGCGGTGGTGATCGACGCGCTGCTCGGCACCGGCTTCGCCGGACAGCCGCGGGGCGCGATCGCCGCGGCGATCGACGCCGCCAACGCGTGCGCGGCGCCGGTGGTGAGCGTGGACGTGCCCAGCGGCGTGGACGCGTCCACCGGCGTGGTGGACGCGCGCGCGGTGTGCGCCGCGATCACCGTGACCTTCCACGCCGCCAAGCCCGGCCTGTGGATACGCCCCGGCAAGGCGCACGCCGGCGCGGTGAGGGTGTTCGACATCGGCATCCCGCGTGGCGCACCAGCCGTCGCCGACGTGGGCTTGATCGAGCGCCGCGTGTTGGAGCTGCTCCCGCATCGCACCGCCGCCTCGACGAAGTTCTCCAGCGGCCACGTGCTGGTCGCCGGCGGCTCGCGCGGCCTCACCGGCGCGCCGCGGATGGCCGCCCATGCGGCGATGCGCGCCGGCGCCGGCTACGTCACCGCCTGCGTGCCCGCCTCCGCGCAGCCGATCCTCGCCGGCGGCGAGCTTCCGGAGCTGATGACCCGCGCGCTGCCCGACGACGAGGAAGGCGCGCTCGTACTCGCCGGTGTCGACGGAGCGCTCGGAGCGGCCCGGCGCGGCGGCGCGCTCGCGCTCGGCCCCGGCCTCGGACGCACCGACGGGGCGGTGGCGTTTGCCCGCGAGCTGGCTCGCCGCGCGCCTTTGCCCGCCGTGATCGATGCTGACGGCCTCAATGCCCATGCGGGGCATCTGGCGGACCTGGCACGGCGCGAGGCGCCCACCGTCCTCACCCCGCACGCCGGCGAGCTGGGGCGGCTGCTGGAGATCTCAAGCGACGAGGTGGAGCGCGAGCGTTTGCGCCACGCGCGCGCCGCCGCCGAGCTGGCGCAGGCGGTGGTGGTGCTGAAGGGCGACGACACGCTGATTGCGGCGCCCGGCGGCACGGCCGCGGTCGTCTGCGCCGAGGCCGCCAACCAACACTCCGCCGCTGCGGTCGACCGGTCCGACAGCGCCCCGTCGGTGATCGTGGCCGTCAGCGCCGGCGCCAGCCCCGCGCTTGCGACCGCCGGCAGCGGCGACGTGCTCACCGGCGTGATCGCCGCGCTGCTCGCCCAGGGCCTGCCGCCCTTCGCGGCGGCCGCCGCGGGTGTGCAGCTGCACGCGGCCGCCGGGCGCGTGGCCGCTCAGACCATCGGCAGCGCCGACGCGGTGATCGCCTCCGACGTGATCGCGGCGCTCCCGCGTGCTCGCCACGCGGGGATCGAGGAGCGACCGACGTCGGCGAGCACCGTGGAGGCCGAGCGATGACCGTGGACCGCGCCACGGCGCGCGTCAACCTGGACGCGATCGCGCGCAACTGCGAGCGGTTGCGGAGCGAGCTGCGTGACGGCGTGCAGCTGTGCGCGGTGGTGAAGGCCGATGGGTACGGCCACGGGATGCTGGAGTGCGCCGGCGCGGCGCTCGCCGGCGGCGCCACCTGGCTGGCGGTCGCCAGCGTGCCGGAGGCGCGCGAGCTGGTGGACGAGCGATCGGAGATTGACCAGGAGGCGCGCCTGCTGGTGCTGGGGCCGCTGCGCGAGAGCGAGGTCGAAGAGACGGTGCTGCTGCGGCACGACTTCGTGGTGTGGCGGGAGGAGCTGATCGCCGAAGCCGGCGCGATCGCCGAGGAGATCGGCAGGCCCGCCCGCGTGCACGTGAAGCTGGATACCGGAATGGGTCGCTACGGTGTGCGCGACCCCGTCCTGGCCACGCGTCTGGTGGCCGCCGCGGCGGCACACCCGGGCGTGGAGCTGGTGGGCGTGATGACCCACTTCGCCACCGCCGACGAGCGCGGCAACGCGTTCTTCGACGCGCAACTGCGACGTTTCGCGGAGTGGGCGCAGGCGATCAAGCGCGAATATCCGCACGTGCTGGCACACGCCGCCAACAGCGCGGCGGTGCTGCGCGACGCGGCTGCCCACTTCGACATGGTGCGCTGCGGCATCGCCATCTACGGGATGGACCCGTTCGGCGAGGACCCGCTGGCGCAGACGCTGGAGCCGGCGCTGGAGCTGAGCTCGTACGTGTCGACCGTCAAGCTGTGCCGCGCCGGCGAGAGCACCGGATACGGCCGGCGGTATGTGGCCGCGCGCGACACCCACATCGGTTTGCTGCCGATCGGCTACGGAGACGGCTGGCGGCGGGGTCTGTCGGGCGCCGCCGAGGTGCTGATCGAGGGGCGCTGCTACCCGCTGGTGGGCACCGTCAGCATGGACAGCGTCGCCGTCGACCTCGGCCCCGACCCCGCCGTCGCGGCGCAATTGCTGGAGCGCCCGGCGGTGTTGATCGGCGCCCGGGGGGAGCGGCGGATCACCGCCGAGCAGCTGGCGCGGCAGCTTCAGACGATCAACTACGAGATCACCTGCGGCCTCACCGCGCGCGTGGACCGCGTGCATCACGGCGACCGCGGGGTGGCGCGCTTTGCCGCCGAGTGACGATCCGCTGGAACTGACCCGCGCCGCGCTGGCCGGCAGACGGGCGTGGCTGGTGGGCGGCGCCGTGCGCGACCGACTGCTGGGACGGGGCACCCGGGATCTCGACGTGGTGCTGGACGGCGAGCCGTGTGAGGCGGCGCGTGCGCTGGCCCGTGCGACACGGGCGGCCGCGTTTGCGCTCTCGGAGGAGTACGGTGGCTGGCGCGTGGTCGCCCGCGATGGCGCCTGGCAGGTCGACTTCGAGCGCCTCCGGGGCGCCACCCTGGAGGAGGATCTGGCGCTGCGCGACTTCACCATCAACGCGATCGCCCAGCCGCTGGGGGAGCCGGGCGCGAGCGCCGCCGCGCCGATCGATCCCCTGGGCGGCAGGGAGGACCTCGCGCAGCGGCGCCTGCGCGAGGCGGGTCCGCGCGCGTTCGCCGACGACGCCCTGCGCGTGCTGCGACTGGTGCGGATGGCGGTCGAGCTGGACCTCCGGCCCGACCGCCACACGCTTGCTGACGCGCGTGCGCACGCGGGCGGCCTGCGGCAGGTGGCGCCCGAGCGAAGCTTCATGGAGCTGTGCCGGATCATCGATACGCCCGATGCCGTGCGAGGCCTGGAGCTGATGGGGGAGGTGGGGGCGAGCACGGTGGTGCTGCCGGAGCTGGAGGCGCTGCGGGACGTGACGCAGAGCCATTTCCACCACCGCGACGTGTACGGGCACACGTTGGAGGTGCTGGAGCAGACGATCGCGCTGCACACGCGGCCGGGCGCCATCCTCAACGAGGCGAGAGTCGAGGCGCTCGGACCGCAGACGCAGGCGGGCGCCGTGCAGGGCGAGGATGCTTGCGCGGCCCAGCTCGAAGCGTTGCTCGCGGAGCCACTCGCCGACGGCCTCACCCGCGGCGGGGCGCTGCGCTGGGGGGCGTTGCTGCACGACATCGCCAAGCCGGCCACCCGCGCGGTGCGCGCGTCCGACGGACGCGTGACGTTCATGGGGCACGACGCGCTGGGGGCGCAGATCGCCGATGCGCTGCTCGGCCGTTTGCGCGCCAGCGGCCGTTTGCGCGCACACGTCGCGGCGCTCGTACGCCACCACCTGCGCCTCGGGTTCCTCGTGCACGAGCCCCAGCCGCTGGCGCGACGCACGGTCTTCGAGTACATGCGCACATGCGAGCCGGTGGAGGTGGACGTCACGCTGCTGTCGGTGGCCGACCGCCTGGCCACACGCGGCGAGCGCTCGCAGGAGGCGATTGAGGCGCATCTGCGCCTGGCGCGCGAGATGCTGGCGGACGCGCTCGCCTGGCGCGCTGCGGGGCCGCCGCGGCCGCTCGTGCGCGGCGACGAGCTGGCCGCCGCGCTCAACATCGCCGCCGGTCCCCGCCTGGGGGAGCTGCTGGAGGAGCTGGCGGCGGCTCAATATGCGAGTGAGATCGCTACGCGCGAACAGGCACTTGCATACGCCCGTGCGCATGCCGGGTAGGATTGGCCGCGCGATGCCCGACCCCGATTGCATCTTCTGCAAGATCGTCGCCGGCGAGCTGCCCGCGACGATCGTCGACGAAGACGCGCACACGGTGTCGTTCATGGACATCAACCCGGCCACGCGCGGTCACGTGCTGGTGGTGCCGCGCAACCACGCGCGCGACCTGTTGAGCATCGACGCCGACGATCTCGCCGCCACCGCCATGGCGGCGCAGCGTTTGGCGACGCGGATGCGCGAGCGGTTGGGCGTGGCGGGGATCAACGTGATCAACTCGTGTGGCGGCGCAGCGTGGCAGACGGTGTTCCACTTCCACCTGCATGTGATCCCTCGCTACCTGGGCGATCCGCTGCGGCTGCCCTGGCAGCCGGCTCCGGGCGAGACGGAGGAGATAGCTGCCGCCGCCCGCGAGCTGAGCGCGCCGTAGATGCGCCCAGTTCGGCAGGAACTTGGCCGCGCGCGGCGAACCGCTACATACCCGTTCTCGGTGTGTTCTATGCCCAAGATGCGACGCAAAATATTGGCCGCGCTCCCGCTGGGCGCGATTTTGACCCTGATGGCGCCCGCGATCTCGCTGGCGACGCTGTCGGAAGTGGGGGTGATCCCGGCGACGACGACGCCCCCCACCACGCCGAGCTGCCCGACGTCGTGTCTGGCGGTGACGCGGACCACGGGCTTCCAGGTGAAGGTGGGTAAAACCCGCAGTCTCGTGGCGGTGCCCCGCGAAGGCACGGTGGTGGCGTGGACGATCTCGCTGGGCAAGCCCAACGCGACGCAGATCAAGTATTTCAACAGCAACGAGGGTGGCACCGCCGCGGCCGCGCTGGCGGTGTTGCGGCCGGTGCCGAAGCCCAACCTGACCTACAGGTTGGTGGCGCAGGGCCCGACGGTGCAGTTGCAGAAGTACTTCGGCAAGACCGCCCAGTTCCCGCTGGCCAGCACGCTGCCGGTGAAAAAGGGCGACGTGCTGGCACTCGCCGTGCCCACCTGGGCGCCGGCGCTGGCCCTGGGCTTCACCAACGAAACCTCCTGGCGCGCCAGCCGCCTGCGCAGCCAGTGCTCGAACACGAGCATCGAGTCGATGCAGCAGGTGGGGGCCAGCGTGCAGTACTACTGCCTCTACCGCGAAGCGCGCCTCACCTACAGCGCCACGTTGATCTCGACGCCCTGAGCCCGTCCCGCGCCGCCGACGATGGGCCGGCGACTACCCGCGCACCGTCAAACCGCGGCAGGCCGCCCGGCGAGCGGCACGGTGAGGCGCACGGTGGTGCCCTGCCCGCCCGGCGCGGGTCCGAGCTCGAGCTCGCCACCGACAAGCTCGGCGCGCTCGCGCATCCCTGACATGCCGAAGCCGCCCTCGAGGCCGTCGCCGCGGGGACCGAGCCCGGCACCGCCCGCCGGCAGCCCGCGGCCGTCGTCGGTGACCGCGACGCGCATCGTGGAGCCGGTGCCGCCGAGCGCGATCGAGACGACGGCGCGCGAAGCTTCGGCGTGGCGGGAGACGTTGGTGAGCGCCTCCTGGACGACGCGATAGATGGTGCTCTCGAGCTCCGCGTCGAGCCGCTCGCGGGTGGGGTCGAACGCGATCTCGGTCTGCACCTCCAATCCCTCGATCGCGTGGGCGCGGCGCGCGAGCGCTTCGAGCGCGGGCACCAGCCCGAGGTCGTCGAGCGCGGCGGGACGCAGCTCGGTGATCAGATGGCGCAGGCCGTCGATCTCGATGCCGAGCCCCTCCAGCACGACGTCGACCGCCTCGTTGATCGCCGTGGGATCCTCGCGGTCGCGCGCGTCGGCGAGTTTCAGCCGCAGCGCCCCGAGACCCTGCACGGTCTCGTCGTGGATCTCGCGCGCCCAGCGGGTGCGCTCGCGCTCGCGGGCCTCCATGCCGAAGCGCAGCCGCTCGATCTCGACCGAGCGCTCGGCTGCCAGGCGCTGGGCGACGCTGGCGGCGAACGCCGCCAGCGCCTGCCGGTCGGCGCCGCGAAAGGAGCTGCCGGCGCGCAGAGCGATCACGAGGCCGCCGCCGTGGCCCTCCATCGAAAGCGGCTCCACCAGCGCCGCGCGCGCCTCCAACCCGAGTTCGTGCAGCCAAGCCGCATCCTGCCCGCGCGGGCGGTCGAGCGCGACCGGCTGCCCGGCGCGGTAGAGCGTCCCGAGGGCAGAGCCTTCGACGGGCACCACCCGCAGCCGCGGCGTGCCGGCCCCTGAGGCGGCGGCGACGCGCAGCTCGGCGCGCTCCTCGATCACCATCAACAGCGTGGTGGCGTCGAGCAGCGCAAGGCCGCGGTCGGCCATGAGGCGCAGAAGCCACAGCTCGGAGCCGGAAAGCATGCAGGAAATCTAGCCGGGCGGGCGGCCGTTGCGGCGCAAGCCGTCGGCGCGCGTGGCCTCGAGCAGCGCCGCGGCGCTCATCCCGGCGTGCCACGGGGCAAGCGTGACAGCGACCCGCAGCGGACGGCGGGCGCCGGCGAATTCGAGCTTGACGGCGCGCAGCCGCGCGAGCACCCGTCGCGCGACCATCTCGCCACGGCGCGAGTCGGCGCCCGGCAGCACGATCAACAGCTCGCTTTCGGAGGGCCGCCCGACGCGATCGAAGCGCCGCAGCTCGCGGCGCAGCGCGAGCTCGACGTAGGCGAGCACCCGCTCGGCGAGCGCGTCACCGTGCGCGCGGCGCAGCGCGGGCAGATCGTCGAGCGCGAGCAGCAGGCAGGACAGCGCGGTGTTGTGCCGCGCGGCGCGGTTGACCTCCTCCTCCAGCCGCTCGCGCAGCGCCAGTTCGGAGAGATACTCGATCGAGCCCCGCGGGGAGCCGTCGGTGTGGTCGGTTGCGCGGGCGGCCATGCCGGATGCGGGGGAGGGGTGGGACAGTGTGCCAATCAACAAACGCAAGTGTATGGGCGCGGCTCGCGCGAGCAATCCGTCGGTGCGCACTGATACACCTGCGTGCATGCTGATGGAGTTGCGCGTGGAGAATCTGCTGCTGATCGAGCGGGCGGAGCTGCGCCTGGCGGCCGGCTTGAATGTGCTGACGGGCGAGACGGGCGCGGGCAAGACGGTGCTGGCACACGCTCTGGACCTGCTGCTGGGCGGGCGGGCACGCCCGGGGATCGTCCGCCCGGGCGCCGGCGAGGCGTATGTGGAGGGCGTGTTTGCGCCGGCGCCGGCGCTGCTGGAGCGACTGCGCGCTGGCGAGCACGGGGAGCTGCTGGCGCAGGACGCCCAGGAGCTGGTGCTGGCACGGCGCGTGGGCGCGGACGGCCGCACGCGCGCGTACCTGAACGGTCGCAGCGCGGCGGTGGGCGACCTGCGCGGCATCGGTGAGGCGCTGCTGTCGTTTTACGGCCAGCACGAGCACCGCAAGCTGACGTTGACAGCCGCGCAGCTGGAGATCCTCGACGGCTACTGCGGCCCCGGGCAGGCCGCCCGCCGTGCGGAGTGCGCGCAGGCGTATGGCGAGGTACGCGAGCTGGAGGGTCGCATGGCGGAGCTGCGCGAGCTGGAAGAGGCGCGCGAGCGCGAGCTGAGCCTGCTGGAGCACGAGCTGGGGGAGATCGAGACGCTCGACCCGCGCGCGGACGAGCGCGAGCGGCTGCACGCCGAGCGTGAGCGGCTGCGCCGCGTGGACGCGTTGCTGGCGGCCACCGGATCCGCGGAGGCGGCGTTGACCGGCGGCGGTCTGGAAGGCGGCGCGGCCGATGCGGGCGCCGACGCATGCACGCTGCTGGCCGGCGCGGCCGACCGCTTGGAGGCGCTCGCGGGCGTGGACGGCGCACTGGATGCGCTGTCCGAGCGGGCACGGGCGTTGGCGATCGAGGCGGGCGATCTCGCCGGCGAGCTGCGCGCGTATGGGGAGCGACTGGGAGAGGGTGCGGCGGGCGAGCGCGCCGGAGACGGGGAGACCGGCCTGCAGGCGGTGGAGGAGCGGCTGGCGGCGCTGGAGCGGGTGCTGCGCAAGCACGGCGACGGCACGCTCGCATCCGTGCTGGAGTTTGCCGAGCGCGGCCGCGAACGGCGCGAGCAGCTGCTGGGAGCCGCGGTGGCGCTGGAGGACACGACCGCCCGCCTGGGCGATGCCCGGGCGACGCTGGCGCGGCACGTCGAGGAGTTGCGCACGGCGCGCACAGCCGCCGCACCGCGGTTGGCGGAGGCGGTGCGCGCGCAACTGGCCGCGCTGGCGATGCCGGACGCAGAGTTCGCCGTGGAGCTCCACCCCCGCGAGCCGGGCCCGGCAGGCGGCGACACGGTGGAGCTGACGATCGCCCCCAACCCCGGCGTGCCGGCCGCTCCGCTTCGCGAGATTGCGTCGGGCGGCGAGCTGTCGCGGGTGATGCTGGCGCTGACCACGGTTGCCGAGGACGGCGGCGTCGCCGACGGCACCGCCGCAACCGGCCGCGCGGGAGCCAGGCGGCGGAGCAAGCCCACGGGCCGCGCGCAGACGACGCTGGTGTTCGACGAGGTGGATGCGGGCATCGGCGGCCACACCGCACGCGCGGTGGGCGAGCGTCTGCGCCAGTTGGCGGGGAGCCGCCAGGTGGTGTGCATCACCCACCTGCCGCAGATCGCCTCGCTGGCGGAGCGCCACTTCACGGTGTCGAAGAACGCCGTCGGCGGTGAGACCCGCACCTGCGTGGAGCAGCTGGGCGAGGGGGAGGTGGTGAACGAGCTGGTGCGGATGCTGGGCGCCCCCGAGCGCGACGTCGCCGCCCGCCGCCACGCCCGCGAGCTGCGCAAGGCGGCGTAAGCAACGGCCGGACGTCAGCGGTCGTCGGAGGCCGTCTCGCACAGCAACTGCAGCCCGTCGCCGGACGCGATCGGCGAAAGCCCCCGATCGCAGGCCGGTTCGGAGCCGTCGTCGCAGACGAACGCTTCTTCGGAGCCGTTTTCGCCGCCTTCCACCGGTTCGGGGGCGCTGTTGTCTTCGCAGAGTGCGTGAGCGTCGGTGGAGGCCGCGGGCGTATTGCTCCCGCCCTGGCCGGCGCCTTCTTCTTCACCGCCCGCTTGGCCGCCTTCGCCTTCTTCGCCTTCTTCGCCGCCTCCGGCTGCGCCCACACGCTTGGCTGGATGCCGATGCGCCGGCTTGGTGTGCGAAGAGTGGGGCTTGCCGTGGCGGTGCGAGCGGTCGCTGCCCGCGGCACAGCCGTGAGCGCCGTGGCGGGAGCGGGCGGTGGCGCGGGTGCAGGTGGCGCTGTGCGCGTGGGCATCGGCACGCGGAGAGAGCCCCAGTGCCAGGAGCAGCGCGGCGGCCAGGAGGGCGGCCACGACGGTGGCGGCGCGTGCGATGCGCACGGCGCGTGCGGGAATGGCGGCGATCACCGGGAGGATCTCCTTGGCATGGGTAGTGGAGCTTTGGTGCGGCGTCGCGGAGGGCGGCGCCCGTCAACTCATCGGTGAGGCGGCTGCCCGGCCGCAGGCGCGCGGGGCAATCGTGGACGAAGGGCGGAGACCAGCCCGGGATGGCGATGGTGGAGTCCCGGTGAGGAGGATCACGCGAAGCGGTTGCCGTCGCGCGCTTATTGCCGGCCGGAGGCAGTGGTCTCAGATTTCCGGGGAAGCGGCAGCTAAACTCTCGGGGCAACTGCATGAGCCGCTCCGCGCCCGACCGCCACGCCGATCCGCCGGCCAAGACCCGGTTCATTTTCATCACCGGTGGCGTGGTGTCGTCGCTCGGTAAGGGCATCGCCGCCGCTTCGATCGGGCGCCTGCTGGTGGCGCGCGGATTGACGGTGGGGCTGCAGAAGTTCGACCCCTACATCAACGTCGATCCGGGCACCATGTCGCCCTACCAGCACGGCGAGGTGTTCGTCACCGAGGACGGCGCCGAGACTGACCTCGACCTCGGCCACTACGAGCGCTTCACCGACGCCAACACCTCGCGCGCGTCCAATGTCACCGCGGGCGGAATCTACGACGCGGTGATCCGCCGCGAGCGTCGCGGCGACTATCTCGGCGCCACCGTGCAGGTGGTGCCGCACATCACCGACGAGATCAAGCAGCGGATCGCGCTGATCGCGCAGTCGAGCGACGTGGACTTCGTGATCACCGAGATCGGCGGCACTGTCGGCGACATCGAGTCGCTGCCGTTCCTGGAGGCCATCCGCCAGTTCCCGGTGGACGTGGGCAGGCGCAGGTGCATGTTCATCCACCTCACGCTGGTGCCTTTCATCGGTCACGCCGGCGAGTTGAAGACCAAGCCCACCCAGCATTCGGTGAACGAGCTGCGCCGCATCGGGATCGCGCCCGACATGCTGATGTGCCGCTCCGAGAGCCCGCTGTCGCAGGAGATCCGCAAGAAGATCGCGCTGTTCGCCAGCCTGCCCTCGGAAGCGATTGTGAGCGCGTGCGACGTCGACAACATCTACAAGGTGCCGCTCACCTTCCGCGAGCAGGGCGTGGACGACTGCATCCTCGAGCACTTCGACCTCCAGGCGCCCGCGCCCGACCTCTCGCGCTGGCAGGAGCCGATCGAGCGCGCGCAGCGGGCGACCGATCGAGGATCGGCCAGCACGGTGCGGATCGCGATCGTCGGCAAGTATGTGCAGCTGGAGGATGCCTACCTGTCGGTGTCCGAAGCATTGCGCCACGCCGGTGCGCTGCAGGACGCGCGCGTGGCGCTGGAATGGGTTGACTCCGAACGGCTGGAGGGGGTGGGTCAACAGAACCTCGACGAGCGCGAGCGCGCACGCGAGCAGTTGGGCGGCGTCGACGGCATTTTGATCCCCGGCGGCTTCGGCGGCCGGGGGATCGAGGGCAAGATCGCGGCCGCTCAGATCGCCCGCGAGCAGCGGATTCCCTACTTGGGGATCTGTTTGGGGATGCAGGTGGCGGTGGCCGAGTTCGCCCGCCACGTGGCCGGCATGGAGGGCGCCAACTCCACCGAGTTCGACCTCGAGACGCCGTTCCCGGTGATCGATTTGCTGCCCGAGCAGAAGGAGATCGCCGACCTCGGCGGCACCATGCGCCTCGGCGCCGACCCGATCAAGCTGCACGAGGGCTCGCGTGCGCGGGCGATCTACGGCGAGGCGGTCGTGTACGAGCGCCACCGCCACCGCTATGAGGTCAACAACCTGCTGCGCCGGCAGCTGCAGAACGCCGGCCTCGGGATCGCCGGCACCTCGCCCGACGAACGGCTGGTGGAGACGATCGAGCTGCCCGACCACCCGTTCTTCGTCGCCTCCCAGTTCCATCCGGAGTTCAAGTCGCGCCCCGAGCGCCCCGCGCCGCTGTTCCGCGAGTTCGTCGCCGCCGCGCTCGCGCGCGCCGGTGAGGAGACGGGCGAGGAGGAGCTCGATCGCGCGCACGACGCAGAGCCGGTCGCCGCACGGGACGGCGGGCGGAGCGTCGCCGACAACCGGTGAGCGCGCCGGCCGGCGGCGGCCCGAGCGATGCGCCGATGTCGGCCGAGCCGGCGGGTCCCGCCACGCTGGATGAGGTGGAGCGCCGCTACCTGCACGACATCTTCGCGGAGCTGTGCGCCATCGAAAGTCCCTCGGGGCGCGAGCGTGCGTGCGCGGCGAGGATCACCGAGGAGCTGCGGGGGCTGGGGATCGAGGTGTACGAGGACGACGCCGGACTACCGGCAGGCTCGGACTGCGGCAATCTGCTGGCACGGATCGAGGCGCCGCCCGTCGATCGCCGGGGCGACGCGGGTGCGGCTGCCGCGAACAGCGGGCGAGCACGGGCCGGGGGCTCCCCGCGCGCGACGGCCGGAGGGCCGATCGAGGGCGAGCGTTTGTGCATCCTGCTGTGCGCCCACATGGACACCGTGCCGCCGCAGGCCCCGGTGGAGCCGGTGCTGCGCGACGGTTTCTGGGAAAACGCCAACGACGGCATTCTCGGCGCCGACAACAAGGCGGCCGTGGCGGTGCTGCTGGCGCTTGCTCGGCACCTGCACCGCGACGGCGTGCGCCCGTGCTCATCCGGGCTCGCCGCGAGCGGACCTCCACCCGGAGGCACCGTCCGGCCGGACACTCGCCCAGCCGCCGCGATGCCGCCCGTGGACATCGAGCTGCTGTTCACGGTCGGCGAGGAGCAGATGCTGGCGGGGGCGCGCGCGTTCGACCGCGCGCAACTGCGCAGTCACTTCGGCTACGTGTTCGACCACGCCTCGCCGATCGGCGAGCTGGTGCTCTCCTCGCCCACCCACCACCGCCTTCAGGCAACCTTTCGCGGGGTAGCCGCGCACGCCGGCGTGCGCCCGGAGGAGGGGCGCAGCGCGATTCTCGCCGCCGCGCGCGCCGTCGCCGACATGCGCCTCGGGCGGATCGACGCGCACACGACCGCCAACGTCGGCACGATCGCCGGCGGCAGCGCCATCAATGTGGTGCCCGAGCGCTGCGCGATCGTCGCCGAGGTGCGCGCGCTGCGTGAGCAGCGCGGCGAGCAGCTGGTGGCGGAGCTGCTGGACTGCGTCCACGAGGCTGCCAACCTGCCGGAGTGCGAATGCGACGTGGACGTCACCGTCGAGCGCACCTTCGCCGGCTACCGCACCTCGCCTTCGGCGCCGGCCGTGCGCGCCGCTGAGCGGGCGCTGCGCGCATGCTGCCACGAGCCGGTGCGGATCTCCAGCGGCGGCGCCTCTGACGCCAACGCGCTGATCGCGGCCGGCCTGACGGTGGTCAACCTCGCCAACGGCACCGAGCGCAACCACGAGCCCGGCGAGCGGGTGAGCGCGGCGGCGCTGGAGGCGATGCTCGAGATTGCGCTTGCGCTGCCGGCGGCCGCTGCGGCCCACCGAAGCCGGTAGACACGCGCCTTTCGGCGCTGGCCGATCCGTGGGGATGCGAGCGAAGCGAGCGTCTCCCTCATCGGTCCCCGTTTCGGCCAGCAGGAGTAAACGCGTCGAGGGCGAAATGCCCAGACCGTGAGCACCCCTGTTGCTGAGACCTCGATCGAGGGCCTGTCGCTCGACTTCCTGGCCTACCTGGAGCTGGAGCGAGGGCTGTCGCGCAACACGCTGGAGGCCTACCGCGTCGACCTGCTGCAGCTGGGGGAGTTCCTGCGCCGGCGCGGCGTCGGTGTGCTGGAGGCCGAACACGGCGATCTCGCCGCGTTCCTCTCGGAGCTGGCTGACGGCAGCGAGGATCGCGCGGCGGTGGCGCCCGCCACGCTCCAACGCAAGGCCGCCTGTCTGCGCTCCTTCTACCGCCACCTGCGCCGCGAGGGCCTCTTGGAGCGCGACCCCACGGCGGAGCTGCGCGGGCCGCCGCGTTTGCAGCGCCTGCCGTCGGTGCTTTCGCGCGAGGAGGTGGCGCTGCTGCTGCGCCAGCCTGCCGGCAGCGACCCGCTGGCGCTGCGCGATCGCGCGTTGCTGGAGACGATGTACGCGTGTGGGCTGCGCGCCTCGGAGACGATCGCGCTGCAGGTGGGCGATGTGGACCTCGACGAGGGGATGTTGCGCGCGCGCGGCAAGGGCTCCAAGGAAAGGATCGTCCCGGTCGGGAGCGCCGCGGTAACAGCGTTGCGCGCGTATTGCGAGCTCGCCCGCCCCGCGCTGGCGGCGTCGGCGATGCGAGCCCGAGGCGAGGGTCGCTCCGGGCCGGCGGCGGCCGCCAACGGCGACTCCGGCTATGCACTGCTGCTCAACCACCGCGGCCGGCCGCTCACCCGCCAGGGTCTCTACAAGATCGTGCAGTCGCACGCGCGCTCCGCAGGCCTGGCCGACCGGATGAGCCCCCACACGCTGCGCCACACGTTTGCCACCCACCTGCTCGCCGGCGGCTGCGACCTGCGCTCGGTGCAGGACATGCTCGGCCACGCCGACCTCGCCACTACGCAGATCTACACTCACCTTTCGGCCGAGCGGCTCAAGGGCGTGTACTTCGCCGCCCACCCGCGCGCGCAGCGGTGACCCGTCCGCGGGTGCGGATGTGACGTTGTCCGGCTGAGGCTCCAACCAAACTGGTTGGCGGCCGAAAAGTTAATGTGCACACGCGGGGCTCTCACCCGACTTGCCCGCGTGAGCTTTCATTAAGCTGGCGTTGTTGCCCGAGCTTCCCGAGGTCGAGACGATCCGCCGCCAGCTGGCGCCCCTGGTCGAGGGTCGGCGGCTGCTGCGCGTGGAGATCCTCGACCCGCGCTGGTCGCGCCCGCTCACACCCGATGAGCTGGCCGACGCGCTCAGGGGACGCCGCGTGGAGCGGTTGGAGCGGCGCGGCAAGTACCTGCTGTGGCGCCTCTCCGACGAGGTGTTCCTCGCGCAGCACCTGCGCATGACCGGCGCGGTCCTGTGCGACCCCAAGCCCGAGCCGGTGCACGTGGGCGTCCGGATCGAGCTGGGCGCGCCCGGCGACCGCCGTCACAGCGATCGCCGCCACGACGACCGCTCGCAACGGCCTCGCGCATCCCGCTCCTCGCGCGCGCCGCGATCATCCGCGCCCCGACGTCTGCGCCTGGCGATCGCCGACCCGCGCCGCTTCGGCACCGGCGAGCTGCTGTTGGGGGAGGAGGCGATGGAGCGCTTCTTCGCCGAGCGTCTCGGCCTGGAGCCCCTGGACGAGCGGTTCACGGCACAGCACCTGCGGGCGTTGGCGCGTGGGCGCCGCGCGCCGGTGAAGGCGTTCCTGCTCGACCAGCGCCGCGTGGCGGGCGTCGGCAACATCTACGCCGACGAGTCGCTGTTCCGGGCCGGCGTCCACCCACTGCGCCCCGCAGGGCGGCTGTCGCTTGCCCAATGGGAGCGAGTGCGTGAGGGCGTGATCGAGGCGCTGAACGAAGGGATCGACGCGCGTGGGGCGTCGATCGACGACTTCCGCCACATCGACGGTGTACGCGGCTCCTTCCAAGACCGCTTTCTGGTGCACCGCCGCGCCGGGTTGCCGTGCCCGCGGTGCGGCCACACGATCGTCAAGCTGGTGGTGGGCGGCCGCGGCACCTACGTGTGCGAGCGCTGCCAGCCGCGCCCGCGTGGTGGGGGCCAGCGCCGGCGCCCCCCGCGCGCTCCCGACCAAGCCAGGCCGGGCTACGGCGCGTAGCTCACGACGCGCCGGGCCATGTCGCGTAGCTGACGACCGGTCGGGCCACGTCGTAGCTCACGCCGCCAGCAACTCGTCCAGTCGGCCGCTCTCGGCGGCCGCCCGCGTCTCGGTGAAGCCGCCCACCAGCTGTCCGTCGACGAGCACCTGCGGGAAGGTCATCATCCCCGTTTTGCGCGCCAGCTCCATGCGCCCCTCGGGGTCCTTAGTGAGGTTGATCTCGGCGAACTCCGCCCCGCGCGAGCGCAACAGTCCCTTGACACGCGCGCAGTAGGCGCACGGCTCGGTCGTATAGACGGTGATCCTGCTCATACTTCAAAAGGTATAGCACCGCTGTCGCGTCGCTCGCGGTCGGCTGGACGCCCAGCGATGTCGCGGCGTTCGCGTAGTCGCAGTCCGATGGGATGCCCGCGCCTTGGGCCCGCACACCCAGGTGCCCTCACGACCGAGGGCCCGCACGTGGCGGGCCCTCGGCGCTCGATGGAGGGGTGGTGGGTCTACTTCTTGTGGTGCTTGCCCTTCGTGCTCTTCTTCTTGCCCTTCTTCTTGCTGGCCGTGTGCGCCTTGCCTTTCTTGCCCTCACTCTTGGGCGGGTCGGTGGGCGACCCCGCGATCGGGCTCACCAGCGGCTTGGCCAGCGATTCGATTTCTGTTTTGCGTTTGGCCAGTTCTTCTTCGTCGCGCTTCTTGGTGGCCGCTTCTTCTTCAGCGCGCCGTTTGTTGGCGGCTTCGATTTCGGCTTCGGTCTTTTTTTCTTCCTTTTCCTTGGCTTCTTCGCGTTCGTGGGCGCGTTTTTCGGCGGCTTGTTCGCGTTCTTGACGGGCTTTTTCGGATGCGATTTCCCGTTCGCGCTGTTTCGTTTCGGCCGCTTCGTGTTCGACTTTGGCTTTTTCTTCAGCCGCTTTGCGTTCCGCTTCGCGTTCGGCTTTCGCCGCTTCTTCGGCTGCTTTGCGTTCGGCTTCGCGTTCGGCTTTGGCTTTTTCTTCGGCGATTTTCTTTTCTTCGGCTGCTTTTTCTTCTGCTTTGCGCAGTTCTTCAGAGCCGATGTTGCCCGTGAAGCTGACAAGGTGATCGCGGATGATCGCCTCGTCTTCGTAGCGAGCGGTTACGTCCACTGACGGCGCGGTGCTGTTGTCCACGTCGATCCCGGCAAGGCCTTCGTAGTTGGTGAACTCGCAAAGGTTGTCGGTACCGATGGTCCATGGGAACGGCACGTAGCTTTCGCCAAGGTACACTTCGCTGCCCCGGCCCAGCAGATCTTCTGGATCCGCCAGTCGATCGCCGTTGGTCGGATTGCTGAACGGGAACAGCTTGGCCTCCTGCTGGGCGCCGAAGCAAACCAGCTCGTCGGGGATCGGGTTGCCGTCGATGTCCTGCGCCTTGGCAACGACGATCCTGACGTTCTGTTCGTTGGACCCGGGACCCTTGGGGAACGCATAGAATTCCTTTTCCCAATACGACCGGACTTTCTTGACCAGCGTGTTGGCGGAGGGCTGCGAGGTGAAGTCCACCGGCTGGTAGGGGTACACCGCCGTGGCGGTAATCGAGGATTCCCCGATCACTGCTTTGTAGAGGTTCTTCAGATCGCAACCGCCGTCGCTGTTCTTGACGATCTTGCCGGCTTCTTCTTCGCCGGCTTTTTCGAGGGTTGGGATGTGGTTCAGGTAGAACCCGTCGCCCGGTGTGTAGGTGACGTACGCCTCGCCGCGCTCGTCGGTGTAGAACGATTCGGTGAGCGGCCCGCTGGGCGTTTCATAGTCGGTCGAGTCGTCATCGCCGCCGTAGAGGCTCCGCGTGCAGCCGGTTGATTCAGCGGAGCGGTCTTCCTGGCTATGTACCGAGGTCCAGAACGTGTACGGCTGTTCTTCGTTCAGGAACCCGGGGAAGTCGCCTCCGTGGCTCGGCCCGTCGACCCCCGATGCCTGCGGCTCGGGGCGAGCGGTGGCCGGCAGGTACTCCCCGTAGTAGGGGTTGTACAGGTTGCCGGACTCGGTGGCGTCGCCATTGAAGTTATGGCTATAGATCAACGCCTTGCTCGCGCCTGAGATTTTACCCACACCACCGAGATCGGCACCGCCTTCGTTTTTGGCGATGTGAACGTCGACCCGGATCGAGGGCATCGGCGCATCGTCGGCATTCAGCCGGTTGTCACTCAGCAGCGTTTCGTTGGGCGCCTGCGGATCGAAGGGTCCGATCGTGGCGGTTGCGCCAGAGGTGTAGTTGTCGAACGCGGGCCGCCAGTAGTCGGCGGTCAGCGGATCGTTGGAGGGTTCAGAGGCGTTTTCGTTGCCGCCTTCGCTCGGGGTGCCGTGGATGTCCCACAGACCCGGGTTGGTACCCGGCTGTTCGATTTCTTCGGAGCTGACGGCAAGCGCTTTGGCGAGTGTCGGCCAGCTTTCGGGCAATGTGTAGCTTGCTTCGGGAAGCACGTTGTGCAACAGCGCCCCGGCTTCCACGGGGAAGCTGCCGGTCACCTTGATCTGGACCAGGCCCTTCTCCTGGTTGGGGGCTGTTTCCGGTTCGAACGGCGAGGGGGCGAATTCGCCATTGCCTTCGGGGTCGCCCAGGTAGGAGCGGAGGTTGCTGTGGCCCTCGCCGCTCAGCTGCGATTGGAACGTGCTGTCTTCGTCGGGCACGTTCTTTTCGAGCCCGGCCTCCGACAGTGTCGGCTTGTTGGCGGTCAACCAGATCACGATGAACTGGTGGGAGTAGAGGATCGTGCCTGCATCGTTGGTCACCACCGCCCGGATTCGTCCCAAGCCGGGGCTGAGCGACTTGTAGTCGATCTTCACGCACCCGTCGCCGCTTTCGGCCTGGGCGCTGCCTGCGCTGGGCGCAAAGAACGCCTGCGATCCCGATTCGGATTCCGGCAGCTCGGCCGATTCGGGCTTGCCCGACCAGTCCTCGAGTCGGAAGTTGACGCGCTGCCCTTCGGCTTCGCTTGTTTCGATGCGGGGGTCACACGCGACCAGACGCACATGCTCGCCGACCCAGGCCACATATGGGATGTTGGCGCTTTGCGGGCCGTCGGATGTGGGTGTGAAGGTCTCACTGGGAGCGGCGAGCGCGCCTGCAGAGAATATGCCGAGGGCAAGCAGCGCAGCTCCTATCGCGGTTATCAAACCCGCGACTATTTTCCTTATAGCTTGTGGTCGCATGAATGCGGCCTCCTCCTTGGATGGATGAACTGTGCCTGCATTGGCACGCGGGGTGTGAAAAGCCAGATGCACGATGGGCCCACGAGGGGATTCCATCGCAGCCGATGCTAAGCGCATCGCGCAGGCGGCGCAATCATCATGTGGGGTAGTCTTTTACCCCGCTCGGGTGGGTAGGCCGGCGCCACCCCAACGGTGATCGAGCGCCGTTGCCCCAGCCATACCAGCGGATCGCGATGTGCGCGACCCGTTAATGCTTCGCCGGGGTGGGGGTGCAGTCCTGCTCGCCCTCGCTCGCGCCGTGCGTGGCAGCGGCGTCGGACACGGGCGTCTGTTGCCCCATGGTGTGCGTCGCCTGCACACGGTTGCGCACGCCCAGCTTGGAGTAGATCGTGCGCAGATGAAACTTGACGGTGTTGGAGGAGATCGTGAGGTGGGCGGCGATCTGCTTGTTGCTTAACCCGCAGGACAGCAGCGAGAGGATCTCGCGCTCGCGGGCGCTGAGCGTGGCCAGCGGGTCGCTCCCCTGGGTGGAGATCGCCTGCCAGCCCGCGGGCATCACCGCCCGACCCTCCAAGACGTTGCGCAGCGCGAGGATGGTGTCCTCGGCGGTGTCGGAGGTCAGCACGACCCCCTCGACCCGCTCTTCGATTGCGCAGCGCACCAGCGCAGGCGTGGCGAGCTGGCAGAGCAAGAGCAGCTTCAGCTCGGGGTGGACGAGCTTGATCTCGGCCACCGCCTCGGTGCCGGTGGCGGGGTCCTCGACGTACACGACCGCGGCTTGGGCGCGGAGTTTGGAGGCACGCATTGCGCCGAGCAGCTCGCGCCAGCCAGGGTAGATGCCGACCACCCTGCAGCCGCCTTTGGTGAGCATCCACGCGAGCGCCTCCGCGACAAGTGTCTCGGCGCCCCCCACGATCGCGATCCTCGGCTCAGCCGCCGCCACCGGCGATCTGTGCGTACTGATTGGCGGCTTCGACGCGATTGCGCACTCCCAGCCGCGAGTACAGGGCCCGGATGTGAAACTTGATCGTGTTGGCGCTGAGATCGAGATCGAGCGCGATCTCCTCGTTGCGCCGGCCGGCGGCGATCAGCGCCAGGATCTGGCGGTGGCGGCGGCTCAACGCTGCCGTGCCCGGGTGGGAGGGGAGCGACCGCTGCCACCCCGCGGGGAGCACGGTGCGCCCGGTGGCGGTGTAGGCGAGCGCCGCAAGGACGTCGGCGGTGGAGTAGCTCTTCAACAGCACGCCGGCTGCGCGATGCTCGATCGCGCAGCGAACCACCTCCTCGCTGGTCGATCGGCAGAGCAGCACTATCCGCGGACCCCCGGGCGCGGCCCGCAGCTGCTCGAGCGCGGCGGCGCACTCGCCGTGTCCGGCGTCGCCGTCGAGCAGGAGCACCGCGGGAGGTGCCGCGAAGCTCGTCGCCATGAACTCCTCCGGGCACGCGAACGTGCCGAGCACGTGCAGCCCGTCCTGCGCGGTAAGCAGGCTGGCGGTCGCCTCGCGCAGCAGGCATTGCCCGCCGATCAGCGCGATCGCGATCGCCGGGCGGGGCCGCTCGAGCTTGAGTTGCCCGCGCCACGCGGCCGGCATGCCCGCGAGATCTTCCTCCAGGCCGGCGGGCGCCCGCGCCCGCGTGGACAGGCCGGCGTCGTCGCGCGGGGCGGCCGACACTTGGCCCTGAGGGCCGTCGTGGTTGTGTCCGCCGAACGACACCTCAGTGGGCTGGGCTGCGGAGAAGTTGTTGCGTAGGCCGATGGAGCCCGGCGCCCGCGGGTCGCGGGAATCTACGGACGATCGACGGCCGCGTCGGGGCGGCGACGGTGGTCGGGGCAGCACGTCGGCCCCCGGCGAGAATTCGCTTGCCTCGTGTCCCATTCCCTTTCTCCAAGCGGCAGCGCATGTGTATTCGCCGCCGCCCACCCTTTCTGTTCGCCGTGCGCACAGACGCGAGGATGCCCAGCCAAAACCGATCCGGCCAACGAGCATCCCCATGGACGGTTGTGTCAGTCGGAATAGTACCACGCAAAATGCGAAATGTGTTGTTTTCGCACATATTTTCATTTAACGGGCTGATTGTGGTAATTCACGTACTGTTCCCACTTGCGCATCACATAGAATCCCCGCAGCGCGGGGGCCGCGCGTGCGGAGTGATCCGAAGCTGCCGGGACGGCCCCTACACTCGCCCGGAGATGCCCGGACCGCTGAAGACCGAGGCCGTGGTGCTGCGCTCGATCCGTTACGGCGAGGCGGACAGGATCCTGCACGTGTATACCCCCCATCGCGGGCGGGTGAGCGCGATCGCCAAGGGGGTGCGGCGCGCCCGCAGCCGCTTCGGTGGCCGCCTGGAGCCGTTTTTCCGCCTCCGGCTGGAGCTGCACGAGGGCCGCGGCGAGCTGCTGACGGTCACCGGCGCACACACGGTGGACGGCTACCCCCGTTTGCGCGAGCACGCCGCGGCGCTGGACGCTGCCGCGCGCGCGTGCGACGCGGTGGGCAGGCTGTTCGAGACCGAGGAGCCGCACCCCAATGTTTTCAACTTGCTGTGTCGCCGGCTGTGCTTGCTGGACGAGCGCCCTGACACGGCGACCCGTGCCGGCGGGTTGCAGTTCCGCCTGAAGCTGCTGCACGCCGCCGGCTTCGCGCCCCATTTGGGCGCGTGCGCGCACTGCGGCGAGCGCGAGCATCTGGTGGGTTTCTCCGGCGCGGCCGGCGGTGTGGTGTGCGCCGCGTGCGAGGCGGGCTCGTTCGCATTGGAGGAGGACGCGCACGGATTCATGACCGACGCGCTGGGGCGGGCGCTGGCCGAGACCCCCTTCGCCTCCGAGCGCGCGCTGGGCCAGGTGGAGCGCGCGGTGGCGCAGATGCTGGAGCACCATGCCCACCTGCGCCTGATGCCGGTGGCCGGCCGCTCGCGGTAAACACCCCGCGTGCCAGAATCGAACGATGGACTCGTTGGTTGACGGGCAGACGTTGGCGGCGGGGTATGCGCGCCGGCGCGAAGAGCTGGAGGAGCTGACGCTGGCGCCGCGCGCGGCGCGCTCGTACCCGGCACGGCGCGCGCGCCAGGAGGAGGAGTGCACGCTGCGAACTCCCTTCCAGCGCGACCGCGACCGGATCGTGCACTGCAAGGCGTTCCGGCGGTTGAAGCACAAGACGCAGGTGTTTGTGGCCCCGATGGGCGACCACTACCGTACGCGGCTGACGCATACGCTGGAGGTGGCGGGTATCTCGCGCACGGTGGCGCGGGCGCTGCGCCTGAACGAGGACCTGGTGGAGGCGATCGGCCTCGGCCACGACCTCGGCCACCCGCCGTTCGGGCACATCGGCGAGGAGGTGCTGGACGCCTGTTTGCGCGAGCGCTTCGGCAGCGGGTTTCGCCACTACGAGCACTCGCTGCGCGTGGTGGAGCGCCTGGAGCCGGCAACGGCGACCGGCGGACCGTCGGCGGGCGGCGGGCTGAACCTCACCGAGCAGGTGCGCGACGGGATCGCCCGCCACTCCAGCCGCGCGCCGGAGCCGGCGACGCTGGAGGGGAGGATCGTGCGGGTGATGGATCGCGTGGCGTACATAAACCACGACATCGACGACGCGGTGCGCGCCGGTTTGCTGGACGAGCGTGCGCTGCCGGCGGAGCCGATCGCGGCGCTGGGGCGCACCGGCTCGCAGCGGATCGACGCGCTGGTGCACGACATGGTGGAGCGCTCGGAGCGCGCCGGGGAGATCGTGCAGGGGGAGGAGGCCGCCGCGGCGATGGGGGAGCTGCGCGACTTCATGTTCGAGCGCGTCTACCTCGGCCCGGAGGTGCTGGCCGAGCGCGAGCGGATCGCGGGCGTGGTGAGAGCGCTGTGGGAGCACTACGTCGAGCACCCCGAGCAGCTGCCCGAGGCGCCGGCGGCCGAGGACGAGGTGGCGCAGCGCGTAACCGACTACATCGCCGGGATGACCGATCGGTATTGCATCCGTGCCTACACCGACCTGCACGTGCCGCGCGCGTTTGCGCGGTAGCGTAGCTCCGATGCCCCGCTACACACAGGCCTCCAAGGAACGGGTGCGCGACGTGGTGGACTTCGTGGAGCTGGTGTCGGCGCGCACCGATTTGCGTCGCGCGGGCCCGAGCGCGTACGAGGGGTTGTGCCCGTTCCACGACGAGCGCACGCCCTCGTTCGGGATCGACCCGTCGCGCAAGCTGTACTACTGCTTCGGCTGCCAGGCGAAGGGCGACGTGTTCACGTTCGTGCAGGACACCGAGAACGTGGACTTCACCGCGGCGCTGGAGCTGCTGGCGGATCGCTGTGGCGTGGAGCTGGAGCGCGAAAAGGAGGACCCGAAGGAGGCCGAGCGCCGGCGCGTGCGCGAGCGGCTGTGGGAGCTGCTGGCGCGCACCGCGGCCTACTACGAGCGCTGTCTGTGGGAGTCGAGCGAGGCGGCGCGCGCGCGGGAGTACTTGCTGGGTAGGGGTTTGCGCGAGGAGAGCCTGCGCGAATTCCACGTGGGGTACGCCCCGAGCGCGTGGGACCGTGTGCTGACGGCATCGCTGCGGGCGGGCTTTTCCGAGCGGGAGCTGTACGCGACCGGCCTCGCGCAGCGCTCCAGCGCTGAGCGCGGGCGCGTGTATGACCGCTTCCGCGCGCGGATCATGTTCCCGCTAGCCGACGTGCGCGGGCGCGTGCTGGGCTTCGGCGCCCGCGCGCTGCGCGAGGACCAGAGGCCGAAGTACCTCAACACCTCTGACAACGACGTGTACCACAAGGGCGCGCACCTGTACGGGGCCGACCTGGCGCGCGCGCACGCGGCGAAGGCGGGCCGGACGATCCTCTGCGAGGGGTACACCGACGTGATCGCGCTGCACCAGGCGGGAATGAAGAACGCGGTGGGGCTGATGGGCACGGCGCTGACCCCCGAGCAGGTGGGCGGCCTCGCGCGGATGGCCCCGACGGTGCTGCTGGCGCTGGACGCCGACGGCGCCGGCCAGGAGGCGATGCTGCGCGCCGCGACGCTGGCGGCCCGCCGCAAGCTGGAGCTGAGCGTGATCCCGCTGCCGGCAGGCGCCGACCCAGCGGAACTGGTGCAGCGCGAGGGCGCGGCGGCGATCGAGCGCGCGATCGGCGACGCGATCCCGCTGGCGCGCTTCCGCGTGGAGCGGGTGCTCGCCGCCGGCGACCACGGCAGCGCAGAGGGCCGCGAACGGATGCTCCAGCAGCTGCGGGGCGAGCTGGCCAGCCTGCCGCAGGGCACGATGCGGATGGAGTTGACGCGGGTGGTGTCGGAGCGGTTGGACCTCCCGCAGAGCCTCGCCGAACGCACGCTGGCCGCCGGCGCCGGCGGCGATGCCCCGCCCCGCGAGGCACCCGGCGGGAATACACGGGGCACGGGCGACGCCGAGACGGCTGGTGGCCGGACCGCGGCACGGCCGCTGGTGGCGGTGGTGTCGCGTGGCGAGCGTACCGAGCGCGCGTTTCTCGCACAGTGCATCGCCGAGCCGCAGGAAGGCGCGCAGGCGCTCGCCGCGGTGGACCCGGAGGAGCACTTCACCAACGACGTGCTGCGCCGCGCCGCCATCCACTTGCGCGAGCACCTGTCCGATCCCGGCGCCGGCCTCGCCGAGGACGACCCCGCGCTGGCGGGCGCCTTGGCCGAGTTGGCGGTGCAGGCCGCCAAAGAGCAGCCCCGCCCGGGCATGCTTCAAACCCAGCGCATGCAGCTGGAGCTGGCCCGCCTGGAGCGCCGCATCCGTGCCGCCCGCGCCTCCGGGTCCGGCGAGGTCAGCGCGTTGGCTCAGCAGCGCATCGAGGTCAAACGCGAGTTCGAGCAGGCCTACGAGCGGGCGCTGGCGGAGACCGGGGGGTAGGGGGAGGCGAACGTCTGTTCGGTTTTCCGTCCGAGCCATCGCAGACAATGCGGTTCATGGATCGGGGCTCGCTGGAGAAGCTGTTGATGCAAGGACTGTCGCAGGCCGAGATCGGCCGGCGGTTTGATCGGCATGAAGCGACAATCGCCTACCGGGTTCAGAAACACGGGTTGCAGGCAGTCAATCGCGAGAAGCACGTAGCTCGGGGTGGACTGCGTCGAGAGGAGGTCGAGTTGCTAGTCGATCAGGGTGCGACCATCGCCGAGATTGCAGACGCGCTCGGGCGCAGCAAGGGCACGGTGCGCCACTGGCTGATCAGGTATGGGCTGAAAACGCACAGCAACCGCGGCAGGCGACCCTCGGAGAAGATCCTGGCAGCGAAGGAGGCTGGGCTTCGGGTTGTGACGATGTGCTGCAAACTGCATGGCGAGACGGAGTTCTGGCTTACCGGGCAAGGCAACTATCGTTGCAAGCGATGCCGATCTGACGCGGTCTCTCGTAGACGACGCAAGGTCAAGGCGATCCTGGTTGGTGAGGCGGGAGGGCGCTGCTGCATATGCGGATATGACCGTAACATGCGGGCCCTGCATTTCCATCATCTCGAACCGTCGCAGAAGCGTCACGAGATCAACGCCAAGGGCGTCGCGATCGCTCTCGACAAGCTGCGCGTCGAGGCGCGCAAGTGTGTGCTTCTATGCTCTAATTGTCACGCGGAGGTCGAGGATGGCGTGGCGTCGATTCCGAGCGACATGTCACGGCCTCCGGGGTAGCACAACTGGACGATCTGGGGTAACTCAATTGGCAGAGTGCGGCGCTGTTAACGCCGAAGTTGTGGGTTCGAGTCCCACCCCCAGAGCTTCACGACCCCTCCAGGCGGGTTTCCGGGTGGGCAGGTATGGAGGGGTTGGGCTGGTCCTTCCAGGCTGCTAACGGCGGCCAGCCTCTCAACCAGCGCGGCGGCGGTTCCAGCGGGATCGTTGGAGGCCCACCAGGCCGCCAACTCCCCCGCTCGTTCTCGGATCGCCGGCTCCTCCAGCGCCCGCTCCACCGCCAGCCGCAGCGGCCGGGGGGAGATGAAGCGTCGCGGCAGGCGCACGCCTGCGCCGGCCCAGTCGAGTCGCGCGGCGTTCTCGCTCATGTCGCCGGCGACCGGGCAGGCGACGACCGCGCAGCCGCTGGCGAGCGCCCGCGCGAGCGTGCCGTGGCCGGCGTGGCAGACGACGACGTCGCAGCGGTGCATGGTGCGCGCGTAGGAGACCCACTCGACGAGACGCGTGTTGGCGGGCACCGGGAGCGGTCGTGGGGGCAGCCGACGGTTCCAGGTGGCGAGCACGCGCACAGGCGCGTCGGCGAGGCCGCGCAGCGCGGCGTGTAGGAGTCGGTGCTCTGGGTCTTGGGCGGTGGACGGGGCGATCAGCACGAGCGGGTGCTCGCCCGGCGGCAGCTCGACGTCGGCAGTGGGCGGCTCCCAGATCAGAGGGCCGACGACGTGCGCGTAGGCAGGCCAGGTCCGCGGGTACTCGAGTTGGGGAAACGTGCCCACCAGCGCCAGCCGCCGGCTGATGCCGCCATGGACGTAATCGAGCGGCGGCAGGTTTAGGCGGGTGCGCACGCCGTTGAGGTCGCGGCGGCCGTGCTCCAGCGCCTTGGCGACCGGCCGCGAGGCGCGCCGCCAGAGCCCGCGCCCGACGGCGGTGCGGGGGAGGCGCGCACCGATCGAGTAGATCGGGGCGCCGTCCGGCGGGTGGGGGTGGACGTGGGGAATCAGCGTGGCGAACGGAACCCCGCACAGCTCGGCGGCGAGCGCGGGCGCGAGCGTGAGGATGTCGGCGACCACCACCTCGGGCGCGAGCTCCTGCACCAGCGGCAGCGTGTCGCGCGTGGCGTGCACGACCGCCTCGTAGAAGTCCAGCGGCTGGAGGCTGTCGGGGGACACGCGGTACTCGGGTGCGGCGGCGAATCGCATGCCCTCGGCCTCGACGGGAGCGCGCCAGCGCTCCCATGTTTGCAGCGTCACGTCGTGCCCACGCGCGGCGAGCGCGCGTCCGAGCGCGATCATCGGGAAGGCGTGGCCGGGGTCGCCGAACGCGCCGAGCAGCATGCGACGCGAACGGCCCCCGGCCAACGGGCCGCCTCCATTGCCGATCTGTTCCCGAGTTGGCATCACCGCCGACGGCCGCAGGCGTTGATCGTGGGAACCGGCTCTACGCCCCGGCCAGTTCCGCCACCAGCCGCAGCTGCGTGAGGCGCTGCTCGGCGGTGAACGCGAGCGGGGTGATGCCAAGCGTGCCGACGCCGGCGTCGCGGAACACCGCGAGGCGCTCGCGCACGACATCGGGCGGGCCGACGAGCGAGACGGCGTCGATCAGCGCGTCGGGGATCGCCGCCATGGCCTCCTCGCGCTTGCCTTCGAGATAGAGGTTTTGGATCGTCGCGGCCTCCGCCTCGAAGCCGTAGCGCTGGACGAGGTTGTTGTAGAAGTTTTGCTTGCGCGAGCCCATGCCGCCGACGTAGAGCGCGATGAACGGCCGCGTGGCGTTGCGCGCCGCCTCCAGGTCGTCGGTGACGAAGGCGTTGACGGTGGGCGCGATGTCGAAGCCCTCAAGCGTCCGTCCCGCCCGCGCTGCTCCCTCCTCCAGCAGCGGGCGCAGCTCGGAGACGTGCTCAGGGGAGAAGAGGGTGGGGATCCAGCCGTCGGCGATCTCGCCGGCGAGCGCGGTATTTTTGGGGCCGATCGCCGCGAGGTAGATCGGGATGCGCTCCTGCACTGGCTTGATCGTCAGCTTCAGCGCCTTGCCCTGTCCGTCGGGCAGCGGCAGATCGAGCGTTTCGCCGTGGAACTCCACGCGCTCGCGTGCGAGCGCCATCCGCACGACCGCGACGTACTCGCGGGTGCGCTGCAGCTGTTTGGCGAAGCGCTGTCCGTGCCACCCTTCGGCGACCTGCGGACCGGAGGAGCCGATCCCGCAGATCATGCGCCCACCGGAGAGCTGGTCGATGGTGGCGGCGGTCATCGCGGTCATCGCTGCCGAGCGCCCGGGCATCTGGAAGATCCCCGCACCGAGCCGGATCTTGGAAGTTTGTCCCGCCAGCCAGGCGAGCACGGTGGCGGTGTCGGAGCCGTACGCCTCGGCCGCCCACACCGAGTCGTAGCCCAGCCGCTCGGCCTCCTGCACGATGCGCAGCTGATCCTCGGAGGTGAGGCCGAGCCCCCAGTAGCCGATGTGAACGCCGAGCTTCATGCGCAAGTTTCCTTTCAAGGGAAGGGGATTCGTTGCCGGACGCGACTCCCTGCCTTACGCTGGGGGGCGCGCCCGCCGGCCGCCGGCCGAAACGGGGACACCCGCCAGAGGCGGTGTCTCCAGGCTTCGGTGGCCGACCGGCGATACAGCCTATGCCAATTCTCCGCCACCGCCATGCCCGCACCATCCGCGAGTTGCGCCTCGCGATCGACTGCCTGCCCGTGGGCACCCGCGAAGCGATGCTGGAGGGCGTGCAGCACAGCCCCCGGATCATCGTCGGGGCGTACACCGACGGCGAGGGCGGCGTGTGTCCGATGCTGGCCGCCCACCGCCGCGGCGGTCGCACCAATTTCCTCTCGTTCGCCCGCTCCTGGGACCGCTTCACAGGAGCCTGTCGCCGCCGTCCGGCGACAGCTCGCGAGCTGCGCACGCTGGTGGCGCTGCTGGAGGGCAGTTTGCTGGACGAGGAGCGCGTGGACCTCGGCGGTGTTATCGCCGAGCACGCGGCGCTGCGAGAACGACGCGAGCGCGAGGAGTATGCCGAGCGCGGCCGCGTGCGCCGGTGGCTTGAGTCCGAAGCCGACCCCGGCGGCGAGATCGTCGCGCGGCGTCTGCGCGCGCCGCGCTGGCTGGGTCGCCGCCGGGAGAAGGTGCCGGCGTAGCCGCTACAGCGCGTCGCCTGGCCGCACGAACATCATCTCCGGCACGACGCACGCGGGGGAGACCCGCAGCAGATAGCGCACCGCCTCGGCGATGTCCTCCGAGCGGATCATGTCCTCGGGCGCGACCTGCTCCTTGATGAAGTCGGTCATGGGCGTGTCGACGAACGCGGGGCAAAGCGCCGTGGACTTGATCCCTTCGCCGCCCAGCTCCTTGTTCATCGCTTCGGTCCAGCCCACCACGCCGTGCTTGGAGGCCGAGTACACCGACAGCCACGCCTCCGCGCGCTTGCCGGAGATCGAGGAGGTGTTGACGACCAGCGCGTTGCGATGCTCGGCGGCGGCGGCGCGCAGCAATGAGAGGCATTCGCGGTAGAAGATCACGATCGCGCGCAGGTTGATGTCGAGCTGCATGTCCAGCCGCTTGATTTGAATGTCGCCCACCGGTGCCCCGATCCCCACGCCGGCGTTGTTGACGAGCACATCCAGCCGCTCATACCGCTCCCGGTGGGCCTCGACGATCTTCTGGATCTCCTCCTCGTGGGAAACATTGGCCGGAACCCCGTGCACGTCGAAGCCGGCCTCCTCCAGTTCCGTCACGGCGCCCTCCAGCTTCTCCGGCCGCCGCGCGGCCATCGTGACCCCATACCCCTCCTCGCCCAGCACGCGAGCGATCGCCAGTCCGATCCCGCTCGAAGCCCCTGTGACGATCGCCGCTCGCTCTGCCATCTGCGCCCCTTCCTTCGTGGTTGGCTCGATAGGCAGAATCAAACCACTCGGAGGGCCGCGGCGCGTCGCAGGCGGCTCAGGGCGCCACTGATCCCGGCCACCGATCGCGGCCGTGGTCGAGATCGCTGGTAGCGTCTTGCGGACCGTGCGGGACCGCCGCGCGGGGAGGGCCTGTAGCTCAGTTGGTTAGAGCAGCGGACTCATAATCCGTCGGTCGCTGGTTCGAGTCCAGCCGGGCCCATGGCGAAAACGCCTGCAAACGGAACAGAACGCAGCAATCACGTGCTGGGGACGGCAGGCCATCCCAGGCTCGCTTGAATGCATTCTGGCTAAAGCCGCTTTGGTTGCTGCGATTTGGGTCGCTAAGAAGATGACTGCCGCGACTTATGGTTTGGTCCTCGATGCCATCGTGGGCGCGGTCTTCGAGCCGCCTTCACTCATAGCCACTGTTCCAGCTATCGCGGTGGCGGCTGGATTCCTTCCCAGGAATTCTGATCGTCGCGGGGTAGAGCGCCCGCCAGTTATCGGCGAACTCACCGAAGCGTGTCTGCGCGGCTTCGACGGTGGGAGCGGTGTAGATCTCACACGGTTCGCTGGTGATCTTCGCCCAGTACTTACGGGAGGCGTGTCTGAGGCTGTTGCGCTGGGTTGCTCACTCGCCCGCTACTCCGACGAGCACGCCGCCAGCCGTGTTTACGCGCGCTCTACCACGGCGGACAGCTCATGGTTGAGGAGGCGCCGCGCATATGGAGGCCCCCTCGAAGGCGGCTTCGAACAAGCGTACGGGTGAACGGGCGTGCCATCGTCATCCAAACGACACCTCCACCACCTCCAGTCCCTGAACGCGCCGGAAGTGCTGCGTGTTGGCGCTCCCTACCCGCCAACCGGCTGAGATCGCCGTAGCCGCGACGAGTCGATCGTGCGCCCTGACGTCCGTGCCGGCCGCGCCGAGCGCGGCCCACAGCCTCGCGTGCACCCGCGCGAGGAGGAGGTCGAAGGGGATCGTGGGGAAGGCGGCGAGCACGGCCTCGACAAACGCCTCGCGGCGCCCTCGGTGCTCGGCGGTGGCCCGATGCACCCCATGCAGCAGCTCGGAGGCGGTGATCGCCGCGATCGCCACCTCGTCGTCTGCCCCGAGGTGGTGTTCCAACTGGCTGCCGACGGTGGGCATCGCCTGCGCGGCGGGCAGCCTGCGGGTGGCGCGCTCCAGATCGATGAAGCGCCGGCCGGTCGCGGTTGACGACGACGACCTCCTCGTGATCCGCCACCGCCTCACGCGCTCTTCGCGGAATTCGCACTTCCTCAGCTTTGATCATCGCCATCGCCCCGCCACGACAGCAGATCGTACGGAAGCGTACGGAACCGTACGGCGGCAATGCGCATGCCAAGCGCACAGATGCCGGCGTGCCGAAGACCTCTACAGACTCCAAAGTGGCGGCGGGCAAACTGTCTCGCCGCCACCGGGAAGCGCTGCACGCCCCCCCGCGCAGATGTGCGGCGGGGGGGCGAAGCGAATGCGGTGCGGCGCTGGGCAGCCACACGCCTGTTCTCCTGTATCCCCTCTCTATATCCCCTGCCCGTAGTTGCTGCAGGTGGCTTTGAACGACGGGTCGGGAGACGCGCTCAACTGATTGACCACGTTTTGCAACGCCGGCGAGTCGTCGAACATCCCGATGTGTCCCACCGGATCGCTGGGACACTGGCTCTGAATCGTGATGTTGGTGACCCCCGACCCGCTGAGGAACGCGTTGGTGTAGGGCGTGACCACCTCATCGTGCGTGGTCTCGATCACCACATATTTCACTCCCGACACCACCGGTTCGCCGGAGCCGAACAGCTTTTTGATGAACGCCGAGCTCTCCTCCTGTTCGGGCAGCGCCGGCGCGCCGAAGAATTCGAGCAGCCCGGTGACGATTTCGGAGGCGAACGGGAACACTTCCAGCAGCGTGGTGAGCCCGTCGAGCGTGGTGCCGTGGTTGGAGGGCGCCAGCCCGATCAGCTCGTTCACCTTGGAGGCGCCGCCGAGGTACTTGATGTAGTAGTTGGGCATCATCCCGCCCTGTGAGTGGCCGACGAGATCGACCTTGGACGCTTTTGTTTTCGACAGCACGCTGTTGACGAACGACGACAGTTCTTCGGCGGAGCGTTCGATGTGGCCAAGCCCGTCGATGCGCGGCCCGATGAACGGCCACACTTCCAGCGAGGCCGCGGTGGCGCCGTAGTTGAACGCGTACACGCAATACCCTTCGTTGGCCAGCAGCGGCGCCAGCGTCACCCAGTTGGAGCCCTCGTCGGCGAGCGTGGCGTGCACCAGCACGACAGGGTAGGGGTGCGCCGCGCCGGGCTTGCAGCCGTTGTTGGCGCCCACCACCGATTCCGGCTCCCACGTCTCGTTCCAGATTGCTTCGCTCAGCGCCGCGTTCCCGTACGGCACGGTATAGCTGGCGGCGGCCGTGGCCGGCAGCAGCGCGACCGTCAGCGTGGCGGCCGTCAGTGCGACGGCCGCCACGGCGGCCATGATTGTTGTGACTCTCAGCATCGCATCCCTTTCATTGTTGGGTGGGGTAGCAGTCCGATCAACGTAATTGCTCCGGCCAGCGGACACAACGGGGCCGCGCACAACGGGAACCGTTTGGGGCGCAGAAGGTGGTTGGTGTTTCTGAAGGGAGCAGTACGTCGGCGCCGGCACCCCGCAGCGCCGCTTCAAGCGGCGCAAAACTGCGGGAATCTACGTATTGGCAGTAGTTTGCCGGACAGGCGCACGGGTAAACTGTTTCGCGTGGGTAGTACGCTTGCATCGCCGCTGAACGTGGAGATGCCGCTGGTTGACGGCGCCGCGCCGGCGCCGTACGAGGCGGCGGTGAGGGCGCTGTTCGAGGCGTTCAGCCGCCGCGAGGTGGAGCGGGCGCTTGAGCTGATGCACCCCGACGTCGTGTTTGCGCCGATGACCGCGACGGTGACGCAGGATGGAGAGCCCTACAGGGGCCATGCGGGGATCCGCCGATACACCGAGGACGTGGAGAGGCATTGGCGGCAGCTGACGATCCAGCTCAAGCAGATCCGCTCCGCCGGGAGCGCGGTGGTGGCGTTGGGTCTCGTGAGCGGCCGCGGCGAGGAGGGTTCCTTCGAGGATGCTCCCACCACTTGGATGGTGAGGTTCAGGGATGGGCTGGTGGCGCATGTCCAGATCTTCTCCGACAAGCGCTACGTCACCGCCGCGCTGGCCGAAAGGGGGATGCGAGCCGCGGGCGAGCGTCACCCCGCTTCGGTCGAAAGGGGGACCGATTGGGGAGACACTCGCTCTACCGAAGCCGGGAGACACGCCCCTTCGGGGCGAGTCCCCGTTTCGGCCAGCATCCCCAAATCGGCCAGCGCCGCAGGCGAGCGTCACCCCGCTTCGGCCAGCGGCGACGCCTGACACGCCCGCCGGAACCCGCCGCCGCAGGCAATACGCTCAGTGTATGAGGCAAAGCGGGCGGCTGGCGGTGATCGACCTCGGCTCCAACTCCTTCCGGCTGGTGGTGTTCACCGCCGCGCGAGGGTGGTGGCAACGTACCGACGAGGTCTACCAGCCGGTGAGGATCGGCGAAGGGATGGCGGCGACGGGCGGTCTCGGCGAGGAGCCGATGCACCGCGCGCTGGCGGCGCTGGAGGTGTTCGACCACTTCTGCGCGGCGGCGGGGTTGTTGAAGCCGGGCATGGAGCCGACCGTCGGACGTGGTGCGCACATGGAGCCGGCCGTCGCAGGCGCTGGCGTCGAAGGCGGCGCGCTGGTGGGGGCGGCGGTGGACGCGGTGGCGACGAGCGCGATCCGCGACGCCGACAACGCCGAGGCGTTCCTCGCGCGGGCCCGCGCGCAGTCGCGCCTGCCGATCCGCGTGCTGAGCCGCGAGCAGGAGGCCCGTTATGGATATCTGGCGGCGGTCAACTCGACCACGCTGAGCGACGGCTGCGTGCTGGACCTGGGCGGCGGCTCGATGCAGCTGGTGCGGGTGGAGGATCGTCTGGCGCGCGCGTCGGGCTCGTGGCGGGTGGGCGCGGTGCGCATGAGCGAGCGCTTCCTGCCCGGCCCCAACCCGCCCAAGGGCGCTCAGGTGGAGCAGCTGCGCGAACACCTGGCCGAGCAGCTGCGGAGCGCCACCTGGCTGAAGAGCGCCGGGAGGCGACTGGTGGGGATCGGCGGCACCGTGCGCAGCCTCGCTGCGGTGGCGCAGCGCGCGCAGGGGCTGCCGAGCAACGGCGTGCAGGGAATGGTGGTCACGCGCGCGGCGTTGACGGAGATCGTCGAGCGACTGGCGGCGCTGTCACCGGCGCAGCGCGCCAGCGTGCCCGGCGTGAAGCCCACGCGCGCCGATCTGATCCTCGCCGGCGCGCTCGCGGTGGAGGGCGCGCTGGTGGCGGGTGACTTCGAGGCGCTGGAGGTGACCGAGGCGGGGCTCCGTGAGGGCGTGTTCTTCGAGCGCCACCTCGCCGACGCCGAGTACCCGGACAGGCCGCCGCTGTTTGCCGACGTGCGTTGCGCGTCGGTGCTCAACCTGGCGGCGCGGTATGGCGTGCAGGGCGCCCACACCCAGCACGTGGCGGCGCTGGCGCTGGGGATGTTCGACCAGCTGGCGCGCCTCGGCTTGCACGCCGGCGACCCCACAGAGCGTGAGCTGTTGTGGGCGGCGTGCATGCTGCATGACATCGGCATGTCGGTGGACTACGACGACCACCACAAGCACTCGCGCTATCTGATTTTGAGCGCCGGTTTGCCCGGTTTCAGCCCGGTGGAGGCGGCGATCGTGGCGCAGGCGGCGCGCTACCACCGCAAGGGTCTGCCTGATCCCGGCCCGCTGGCGGCGCTGTTCGCCCCTGGCGACGCCGCCCGCCTCGATCGTTGCGCGGTGCTGCTGCGCCTCGCCGAGGACCTCGAGCGCTCGCGCGACCAGCTGGTGCGCGACACGGAGCTGAGCAGCCACAACGGCTCGGTGCAGCTGCGGCTGCTGGCGGACGGCGGCGTGGCGGTCCCGCGCTGGGCGGCGGGCAGAGAGAGCGAGCTGTTCGCGCGCGCGTTCGACCGCCAGCTGTCGGTGGTGGCGTAGGGGCGCTCAGGTGCGCGCCAGTCGCCGCTCGGCCCCGGCGCAGTCGTACAGCGCGAGGCTGTAGATCGACCAGCGTGGGAAGTGCAGCCACACTTCGGAGGGAATGTAGCGGCAGGCGCGGATCACCGCGCGGGTGGCGGCGTTGCCGCCGCGCGAGGAGTAGGCGCCGCCCAGCACTATGTAGCGCGCTTCGCGGCGGGCCACCATCCGCGCCAGCTGCGGGCCGTCGACGGCCGGGTCGGTGCCGCTGTAGCCGCCCAGCGCGCCGGCGCGGTAGCCGAGCAGGATCATGGTGGCGGAGGTGTTGGAGGAGACACTCAGCACTTCCCACTTGCGGGTGGGGTGGTGGCGGTCGACGTAGCGCAGCAAATCGCGGTCGACCTTGATGTCGTGGGCGGTGACGCCATAACGTCCGAGGGCGCCCGCCACGCGGGGTCCGGCCGCCGGGAAGGTGCCCTCCACGGGCACCGACCAGGTGGTGGTGGCAAACGCCAGCGGAGCGATGAACAGCACGGCGAGGATCAGCGTCATCGCGGGCGCCGCCAAACGGCGCACTGCCAGCAGCGCCAGCAGTCCCACCGCGCTGGCGAGGATCAACACGGTGGGCAGCCAGTGCAGGAAGTGTTCGCGGCGCAGCAGCACCAGTTGCGCGGCGATGGTGAACGCCACGGCGGCCGCCAGCAGCAGCACGCGCCAGTCGCGGGCGCGCGCGAAGCGCGCGAACGCCACCGCGCCGGCCCCCACCATCGCGGCGGCGCCGGGGCCCATGGCGGACACGTAATAGGGGTGCACGATCCCTTTGGAGAAGCTGAGCACCACGGCCTCGACCAAAAACCAGCCGCCCAGCACCAGCAGCCCCGCGGTGCGCGCGTCGCGGCGCACGCGCCCCCACCAGGCTTCGGCGCGGGCGCGCCGACCGGGCGCGTCGGCCGCGCGGGCGCCGGCGCGCCCGGCGCGCCCGGCCTGCCCGGTGGTGTGCTGCTCGGAGTTGCGCCCCTCCCCCTCATCCTTTCTCTTCAGCCCCTTCTCCTGCTCGGGCGGGGTTCCCCGCGGCGGCCAGAGGATCGAGAGCGCGAGCGCCAACGTGCCCAGCAGCGCAAACGGCAGCAGCCACGCGCTCTGGCCGCCGAGGCCGGTGTGGAAGAGGCGCAGCGGCCCGGTGGGACCGCCGAATGGGGTGGGGTTGGTGTAGTGGCCGTCGGGCAGCAGCGGGTTGGGCACCTGCGTGGGCGCGTGTGTCTTTTTGGCTCGCAGCAACGTGCGCGTGCGCGACGGAAACGGCGCCACCGCGCCGAGCTTGATGAATATCTGCCCAGGGCCGCCCACCTGGCCTTCGACGCGGCCGAAGCCGTTGTAGCCGAACGTGAGGTTGAGCTCGGTGTTGTCGGTGGAGCCGCCCACATACGGCCGCTGCGAGGCGGGTGTGGCTTCGACGAATGCGATCCACGAGAACGACACGGCGCCCATCACCACGCCGGCGACGAGCAGCCGCACCGCGCGCCGCGGCAGCGAGCCGCGGGCGCACAGCAGGTAGCCGAGCGCGATCCCCGGCACCACCAGATAGGCGGCGAGTGTCTTGGTGTTGAACGCCAGCCCCACCAGCGCCGCGCACGCCAGCAGCGACGGCCAGCCCCCGGTGCGGATCGCGCGAAGGGCGGCGGCGCACGCCAGCAGCAGCAGCACGATCAACAGCGGGTCCACGCCGTTCTCGCGCGACACGGCGACGAACGCGGGGAACACCGCCAACGCCAGCGCGCCCACCAGCGCCGCCGGGCGGCCGAAGGGGCGGCGCATTACGGCGTACAGCAGCGCCACCGTCAGCACGCCGATGATCGCCTGGGGCAGCAGCAGGCTGAGCGGAGCGAAGCCGAACAGCCTGGCGCTCAGCGCCTGCACCCACAGCGCCAGCGGCGGCTTGTCGATTGTGACCAGCCCGCCGGGGTCGAACGAGTTGAAGAGGAAGTCGTGCCACGAGCCCACCATCGACTTCACGCCGGCGGCGTAAAACACGTTGGCGAAGCCGTTTTGGGAGAGCTTCTCGGTGTTGAGCACCGCCGACAGCACGAGGATCGGCGTCAGCGCCGCCCAGCCCACAAGCGCCTCGCTGCTGGGAGCCCGCAGCCTTGACAGCGACGGCGCCGCCAGCCGGGCACGAGCGCGTGTCGCAGGGGCGGACGCTGCGCGCGCCGGGGCCGGCGGCTCGGTGAGCAGCGCCGTCGCGGGCGGCGTCTGGAGTTCGGTCGCCGCTCCCGGCTGATCTTCGGGCTCAGGCAAGGGCGGCGGTGAGGGAGGTGTTTGCGGGGGCGAAGCGCTCATGTGAGGGATGGGTGGGGGCGTGCGGTCGGAACCTCGCCCGCACCCGATAAGCAAAGCGGAAACGATGCTAAAAGAGCATTAAGACCTAAGAGACCTCTAAGATCGAGGTCCGCTCATTCTCGCAGGGCGTCCACCAACCGCACAATGTCCGCTTGGTTGTTCCAGCCGCCAACCGACGCCCTCAGCCACGGGCGACCGGGGATGTCGCGCAGCGCGATGCCGCGCTCGGTGAGGCGCTCGCGCTCAGCGGACGGGTTGGGGCTGGAGAAGGTGACGAGCGTTCCGGCGCCGGCGTCGGCCTGCCCGGCGGCACCCTGCGGCCGTGCGATCGTTTCGCGCCCCGCCGCGCGCAGCCGCTCGGCCAGCTCGCCGGCCAGCCGCCGCGCGCGCTCGTGCAGGGCGGCCCAGCCGAAGTGCTCCAGCACTCCGAAGGCGGCCAGCGCGCCGGCGACGGTCTCGGCGTTCAGCGACAGCGTGTCCAGGCGCCGGCCGTCGTCGTGCAGTCCGGCCTGCAAGCCGGCGGAGGGGTCGTCGAGGTTGGCGTAGCCGCGGCGGCCGACCGCCAGCCGCGCGCGCAGCTCGGGGGCGGTGTACAGCATGCCGGTGCTGTCGGGGCCGCACAGCCACTTCTGGCCGGGCCCGGCGTAGGCGGCGCAGCGCAGGGCGCGCACGTCGGTGGGGATCGCGCCCACCCCCTGGGCGCCGTCCAGCAGCACCGGCACCTTCACCTGCGCGAGCGCGGCGGGCGCGACGGCGCCGGTCATCCAGCTGACGTGCGAGCAGGCGATCAGCCGGGTGCGGGGGCCGACGGCGTCGGGCAGCTGCGCCCACGGCACGGTGCGGATGCTCACTCCGCGCAGCTCGCGCGCGGCGATCAGCGCGCCCAGCAGCCCCGGGTGCTCCTCGTCGCTTGTGAGGATCTCATCGCCCGCCTCCAGCCGCAGCCCCTCGATCACCAGCGACAACCCCTCGCTGGTGCAGGTGGTGAGCGACACGTCCTCATCGGCGCATCCCAGCAGCGAGGCATAGGCGCCGCGCAGCTCCCCGCTGAGCGCGGTGCGCCGCTCGAAGTGACGGTGGGTGCGCCCGTGGCGCGCCTCGTCCTCGAGCGTCTGCGCCGCGGCCCGCACGGCGGCGTCGGGCAGCGGCCCGTCGGTGCCGGCGTTGAAGTAGGCCACACGGCTGAGCGCCGGGAAGTGCGCGCGCAACGCATCGACGTTCACCAGCGCGCAGCATAACGACGCGCCAACGGTCGTCCTGGCATACTGAATAAGGACTTTCAGCTTATACGAATCATTGACAATGAGTTGAAAGATTGGGGGCAGGTTGGAGCGAGTGGAAGGGAGGGTGGATGAGTCCTGATCGCGAGCAGCCGCCGTGGGAGCTGACGCAACCTGCGGGCGAGCGCTTGCTGTGGCGCCCGACGGAGACCCAGCGCGAGCGGGCGTGGCTGACCGATTTCATGCGCTGGGTGGGTGTGCGCGAGGGCGTGACGTTCGCCGACTACGAGCAGCTGCGCCGCTGGTCGGTGCTGGAGCTGGAGCGCTTTTGGGAGAGCGTGTGGGAGTACTTCGGGGTGCTCTGCTCACGCCCCTACGAGGGGGTGTTGGACCGGAGCCGGGAGACACCGGCCGTTGGCCGGCATCCCCGTTCCGGCCGACACACGATGCCGGGCGCGCGCTGGTTTGCGGGCGCGGAGCTCAACTACGCGGAGAACATGCTGTGCGACCGAAGCGGGGAGACATGCGCCTTTGGTCCGAATCCCCCGTTCGGTCAACGCACCGGCGGCCCTCGCGGGGCTGGGCGGGATCCCAATCAAACCGCGCTGCTGCACGCCTCCGAGTTGCGCCAGCAGGGGGAGCTGAGCTGGGGCGAGCTGTCGGAGCGGGTGGCCGCGGTCGCCGGCGGGTTGCGCGCGCTGGGCGTGAAGCGCGGCGACCGCGTGGTGGCATACATGCCCAACATTCCCGAGACCGTGGTCGCGTTCCTCGCCACCGCCAGCATCGGCGCGATCTGGTCGAGCGCGGCTCCGGAGTTTGGCGCACGCAGCGTGATCGACCGCTTCGCGCAGATCCAGCCGAAGGTGGTGCTGGCGGTGGACGGCTACCGCCACGGCGGCAAAGACTTCGACCGCCGCGCGGTGGTGAGCGAGATCCTGGCGGAGCTGCCCACCGTGCGCCACACCGTGCTGGTGCCCTACTTGGAGGAGCAGGCCCCGGGAACGGGTGGGGCTCCCGAGGATTGGCCGGGCGGGCTCACCTGGGAAGATCTCTGCGCGCGCGGCGAGGGCGAGCCGTTGCGGTTTGAGCAGGTGCCGTTCGACCACCCGCTGTGGGTGCTGTACTCCTCGGGCACCACCGGGCTGCCGAAGGCGATCGTGCACGGCCACGGCGGGATCCTGGTGGAGCAGCTGAAGAAGGCCCACCTGCACCTCGATCTGCACGCCGGCGAGCGGATGTTCTGGTTTACGACAACCGGCTGGATGATGTGGAACTTCCTGCTGGGCTGCCTCCTCACCGACGCCGCGATCGTGCTCTACGACGGCAGTCCGGGGCACCCCGACCTCGGCGCGATGTGGGCGCTGGCGGAGCGCACGCGAATGACGTGCATGGGCGTCAGCGCCGGCCTGCTCAGCGCGTGCGAGCAGGCGGGGGTGAAGCCGGGGCGCGACTACGATTTGAGCGCGCTGCGCGCGATCGGATCCACCGGCTCGCCGCTGGCGCCGGAGAGCTTCGCATGGGTGTACCGCGAGGTGAAAGACGACGTGTGGCTGTTTTCCACCAGCGGCGGCACCGACGTGTGCACCGCGTTCGTGGGCGGTTGCCCGCTGCTGCCGGTGTACGAAGGGGAGCTGCAGTGCCGCAGTCTGGGGTGCGCAGTGGAGGCGTGGGACGAGCAGGGGCGCAGCGTGATGGACGAGGTGGGGGAGTTGGTGCTCACCGAGCCGCTGCCGTCGATGCCGCTGTTTTTTTGGGGAGACCCGCCCGCCGACCCACCCACCCGTGATCTCGACGCGCCGGAGTCCCGCGTGGGGCCGCGGTATCTGGAGAGCTACTTCTCGATGTATCCGGGTGTGTGGCGCCACGGCGATTGGATCAGGATCACGCCGCGCGGCGGGGCCGTCATCTACGGTCGCTCCGACGCCACCATCAACCGCCAGGGCGTGCGGATGGGCACCAGCGAGATCTACCGCGCCGCGGGCGCGGTGGAGGAGGTGGTGGATGCGCTGGTGGTCGACATCCCCCACGGCCGCAAGATCGGGTCCCACCCACCCGAGCTGCAGATGTGGCTGTTCGTGGTGCTGCGCCCCGGCGCCACGCTGGACGAGGAGTTGAAGGCGCGGATCAAGCGTCGCGTGCGCGAAGACTGCTCGCCGCGGCACGTCCCCGACGAGGTGCTGCAGATCGACGAGGTTCCGCGCACACTGTCGGGCAAGACGCTGGAGGTGCCGGTGAAGCGGATCCTGATGGGTGCTCCCGCCGCGCAGGCGGCCAGCGTGGACTCGCTGGCCAACCCCCACTCGCTCGACTACTTCCTGGGGCTGGCGCAGACGCTGCGCTGAGTGCGGTCCGGCGGCCGCGAGCGCTGGGGTGGCGGCCGCGAGCGCCGGGGTGGGCGGCGGCCGCGGCGATGCGCATGTGCTTTTTGGACGCCAACCAACTCAAGATCTCATTTTTGTTGTCAAGGTTTGGTTGGCAAGCGCAAAACACTTACAAAACGTGTGCGTGCGGCGCAGGCGCTGCGCCGAGAAACACATGCCGTCTCGGGAGGAGTCGGTGCAGGCGACGTCGAACAACGGGGCCGATGAAGCGATCCACATCGACCCCCATCGCCGAGCCGCCGCTGTCCGAAACGGGGACCGATCAGGGAGACACTCGCTCCGCTCGTGTCCCCGGATCGGCCAACGCCAAGGGCGCGTGTCTCCCGGCTTCGGCCGGCGCCGCAGAGCACCAGAGCCTCTCCAAGTACATCCAAACCCGATTCGAGGAGTGCTCGCGCTCGCAGAAGGACGTGGCGCAGTACATCGTCGACCACCTCGACGAGGCCGCCTTCCAAACCGCCGAGGAGCTGGCGCGCCGCGCCAACACCTCGAGCAGCACGGTGGTGCGCTTCTCGCAGGCGCTGGGCTTCGAGGGCTTCCCCGAGCTGCAGGCCGCGGCGCGCGAAGAGTACCGGCGCGTGCACGCCAATGGCCCTCAAGCGCCCACCAACGGCAACGGCGGCGGCCCGCTGTTTGCGCTCGACCAGAACGAGTTCGAGGCGGCGCTGGCGGCCGACCATCTGAACGTGGAGGAGACCGCGCGCAAGGTGAGTCGTGGCGACGTGGACGAGCTGATCGACGCGATCGTGAGCGCCGAAAAGGTGCTGGTGGCGGGCACCGATCAGATGGCGTTCTTCGCCAGCTACCTACGCCACCTGCTGATGCTCCTGGACCTGCGCGTCGATGTGGTCGCCAGCCCCTCCCAGGAGGCGCTCAGCCGGCTCGGGCGGATCGACGAGGGCACCCTGGTGATCGGGCTCTCCGCGGGGCGCCCGCACCCGCTGGTGCTCCGCGCGATGAAGCTCGCGCGCCACCGCAAGGCGCGCACCGCCGCGATCACCGATGCCACGCTTTCGGAGGTCGCCAAGCTGGGGCAGATCAAGCTGTACTACTCCTCCAACAGCCCCGCCTACGTGCGCTCGCACGCGGCGCTCTTGTCGCTGATCCAGGCGCTCGCCTACGGTGTGTACGCACGCGACTCGGCGCAGTACGAAGACCGCATCAAGGCGTTCCGGTTGAAGTGATCCTTCGTGATGCGGTTCCGGTCGGCGCATGCGCCGACCGGCCGGGGCGCGCATGCGCGCCCCGGGCCACTGGCGCATGCGCCAGTGGCAGATAAACTTAGCCTCATGCGCGACGAGGCGACATTCGCGGTGAAGGCCGGCCTGGCGGAGATGCTGAAGGGCGGCGTGATCATGGACGTGGTCACGCCCGAGCAGGCCAAGGTCGCCGAGGACGCGGGCGCCGCCGCGGTGATGGCGCTGGAGCGCGTGCCGGCCGACATCCGCCGCGACGGCGGCGTCGCGCGGATGAGCGACCCGGAGATGATCGCCGGCATCCAGGAGGCGGTCAGCATCCCGGTGATGGCGAAGGCACGGATCGGCCATTTCGTCGAGGCGCAGGTGCTGGAGGCGCTGGAGGTCGACTACGTCGACGAGTCGGAGGTGCTCACGCCCGCCGACGAGGCCAACCACATCGACAAGTGGGACTTCAAGGTGCCGTTCGTGTGCGGCGCGACCAACCTCGGCGAGGCGCTGCGGCGCATCGGCGAGGGCGCCGCGATGATCCGCTCCAAGGGCGAGGCCGGCACCGGCGACATCGTCGAGGCGGTGCGCCACATGCGCGTGATCGGCGGCGACATCCGCCGGCTGGGCGCCCTCGAAGAGAGTGAGCTGGCCAGCGCCGCCAAACAGCACGGGGCGCCGCTCGACCTGGTGCGCCGTGTAGCGGCCGACGGCCGCCTGCCGGTGGTGCTGTTCTGCGCCGGCGGCATCGCCACGCCCGCCGACGCCGCGCTGATGATGGCGCTGGGCGCCGAGGGCGTGTTCGTGGGCTCGGGCATCTTCAAGGCCGAAGACCCCCCTTCACGGGCCCGCGCGATCGTGGAGGCCACCACCCACTGGCGGGACCCCGCGCGTGTGGCCGCCGCCTCGCGCGGGCTGGGGACGGCGATGGTCAGCCTGGAGAGCTCCAAGCTGGAGCAGGAGCAACTGCTCGCCCAGCGTGGTTGGTGAGCAGAGCCCGTCCCCGACGGTGGCGATCGGCGGCGACGGGCCGGCAGGTGGCGCGGCAGTGAGAGACGGCGACGTGCCCTTGATCGGTGTGCTCGCGCTGCAAGGCGGCTTCGAGGCGCACGCGCGGGTGCTGCGCCGCCTCGGCGCGGAGGTGCGGGAGGTGCGCACGGCCGCCGGCCTGGAAGGCCTCGACGGCCTCGTGATCCCCGGCGGCGAGTCGACCACGATGACGCTCGGGATCGAGCGCGAGGGTCTCGCCGAGCCGCTGCGGGAGCTGCTCGCGCCACCGCCCGCCGGTCGTGGCGTGCCGGTGCTGGGCTCGTGCGCGGGACTGATCATGCTCGACCGCCAGCACCTTGGGCTGATGGACGTCGTGGCGCGCCGCAACGCGTTCGGGCGCCAGATCAACAGCTTCGAGGCGCCGCTGACGATCGGAGGGATCGACGGCCCGCCGCTGCGCGGCGTGTTCATCCGCGCGCCCTACATCGCCGAGCACGGGCCGGGCGTTCAGATCCTCGCGGAGGTCGACGGTCACCCCGTGGCGGCGCGCGAGGGCAACATGCTGGCGGTCGCCTTTCACGCCGAGTTGACCGACGACGTGCGGCTGCACCGGCTGTTCCTCGATGCCGTCGAACGGTACGTCGCCGGTCGTCCTCTCCACTATTGACAAGAACGAACGCTTCGTGTACAGTTGCCGTTGTCTTGGTCATCCACGCTGTGGTGACCAAAGCTTGACATAGAGGATCGGTTGAGGGTCGCAGCGTCTTGCGGTTGACTTCAGGCGCTAGCTGGGCGTTAGCTGGGTAGAGGGATCGGATCGCATCGGACGAGGGAGTTGGTTTTAGCGTGCTTTCCAGAGAGGGATACGTGCCGGTGATCGCCGCGCCCTGTGGTGAGGGTGATGCTAGATGCGCCAGCTTGGCGCTGTCGCATCTCTCTCTCTCTCTCTCTCTCTTGCACTGAGCCGGTAGGCGCTCAGGCGCCTCGTCCGCGGGCCCCAAAGGGCCATATGAGCTTTCCCGTCGCGGGTGGGGTGGGGCTGCTCGTGTGGGGGGCCGCGCGATGAGTGCGCGCGGCCGGTTGGACAAGGGCGTACGGAGGGCCTCCGACACGGATCCGAGGCTGGTCGAGGTGGGGCTCGCCGGCCGTGGGCTTTCACGCGAGCAGGTGGTGGACATTCAGCGCTCGCGGCTGAAGGCGGGCGTGGTGGCGGCGATAGAGGAGCTCGGCTACGAGCGGGTGACGGTGGGACAGATCACCGCGCGGGCGAGAGTTTCGCGGCGCACCTTCTATGAGCTGTTCGCCAACCGCGAGGAGTGCTTCGTGGCGGTGATGGACGATGTCACCGCCCAGGTCGAACGGGAGCTCGCGGCCGCTGGCGTGGCGGACCTGCCGTGGCGTGAGCGGGTGCGCACCGGCCTTGGCGTGATCCTCGAGTTCCTCGAGCGCGAGCCGGTGCTGGCGCGCGTATGCGTGGTGCAGTCCGCGCGGGCGAGCGGGCTGGTGCAGGAGCGGCGTGCGGCGGTGCTGGCGGGTATCGCGGGCGTGCTCGACCAAGGCCGCTTGCAGAGCGCACGCGGCGAGGGTCACAGTGCACTGACCGCGGAGGGGTTGGTGGGTGCGCTGTTGGCGATCGTGCAAGCGCGACTGACCGGTGGGAGCCGAGGGTCCTTTCATGAGCTGCAGGGCAATTTGATGGGCATGATCGTGCTGCCCTATCTCGGCGCCGCGGCAGCGCGGCGCGAGCAGGCCCGACCGTTCTCGCCCGGTGGGCGCACCGGTACACAGACGGGCGCGGCGCCGCTCCTGCCGTTGGTGGGCGATCCCCTGCACGGGGTGCCGATGCGGGTCACGTATCGCACGGCGCGAGTGTTGGCAGGCGTGCACGAGCACCCCGGCGCCAGCAACCGGCAGGTCGCCGCGTACGCGGGGATCGGCGACCCCGGACAGGTGTCGAAGCTCCTACGCCGCCTGGAGCGCCTCGGGTTGCTCGAGAACCGTGGGCTGGGGCATGCGCAGGGCGAGCCAAATGCGTGGTGGCTGACCGACCAGGGAGCGCTGGTGGCGCGCGGGATCGGCGTACACGCCGCCGGCCGGCGGAGGGCTGCCTAATGAGAGACACGATGAACGCGGGAGGAGACAGCTTGATGAGCGCTGCAATGACGGGTTCGACTAACGCTGGCACCGCGCGCCGCGGCGCGCTCACCACGCTGGCGATGTTGCTGGCGGCTCTGGCGACGCTCGCGTGGGGCAGCGTCTCGGCGCACGCAGCGCTGAAGAGCAGCTTCCTGCGGACATCCTCGATCGAAGTCACCGACGCTGACGCATTTGACGCGCCCGGGGACATCTATCACGCCGACGAAACCGTGGTGGAAAAGCTCTCCCCGGCGGAAAGCGCCGTCGAATTCATCGATTCAGGCGTGGTCCCCTATGTCAGCGGCGCAAAGCTCACGGGAACGCCCGAAGGGCCGTTCGGGCACGTCGCGAGCGTCGCGGTGGCGGCCGACGGCGACATCTACGTCGCCGACAGCGCGAAGAACGCGATCGACATCTTCGAAGCGTCGGGGGTGTTCATCGAAAAGTGGACAGGATCCAACACGCCGGCGAAGTCGTTCGAGCAGTTGACGCAGGTCGCAGTCGACTCGGTCAATGGTCGTGTATACGCGCTCGATGAAGGCGCTGAAGTCGTCGACGTGTTCGACGCGTCGGGGGCCTATCTCTTGGAAAGCGCCGCGGCCGAAACGCCGCTGCAGGGATTCCATCATCACGGCCAGGACGCACATGGCTACGACTCAGCGCAGATCGCCGTGGACGACGTCACCGGCGATCTGCTGGTCGCGGAGGAGCCGAACCACGGCAGCGCGACGCCGGGCCTGATCGACGTGTTCGGCGCGTCGGGCAGGTATCTGGCGAGCTGGTGGGGGTTCGCGACACCCACGGGCCAGTTTGGCGCCAGTCTGGGTTTGGGCCTTACGATCGACCAGACGAACGGCGACGTGCTGGTCGCCGACATCGCGAATCACGACATCGACGTGTTCGACGCCGCCGGCGAATACCTGTCCCCGCAGGCCACAGGCATCGAAAGGCCACGCAGCATCGCATTCGACGGCGCGACGGGCGAACTCTATGTTCACGGTGAAATCTACGTCGGCGAACGGTTCGTCAGTGAGGCGGTGTACGGCATGTCGCTGCTGCCCGACGTCGCCGCGAACGTGCCGTCGGCTCTGCAGCCGACGGCGGCGACGCTGAGCGGGCAAGTCGATCCGGAGGGCGTGGCGGCGGGCGAATGCCTGTTCGAATATGCGACCGTAGCGGCTTTCGACGAAGGGCAAGCCGCCGAAGTCGGGTGTGAACAGCAGCCTGGGGGCGGCACCAGCGCCGTGCCCGTGAGCGCGAAAGTGTCAGGTCTGGACCCGGACACGCGCTATGCGCTACGACTCGACGCGAGCGACGTGAACGGCGTCAACCGCAGCGAAACCGTGACCTTTTTCACCTCGACAGCGCCACTGGTCGAAGCGAGCTCCTACGACGACATCGGCTCGGCGCAGGCGACGGTGAGCGCACGGGTGAACGCGGCATCGCTTCCAACCAGCTACTGGGTGGAATACGGGACAGGCGCGCAGTACGGCGCCTCGACGCACGCGGTGAGCGCGGGAGACGGTGAAGCGCCGGTGGGTGTACAGGCGCAGCTCGTGGGGCTGCAGCCGGACACCGAGTACCACTTCCGATTCGCGGCCAGCAACGCCGATGGGACCGAGCATGGTCCTGACGAGACGTTCACCACGGGTCTGGCAGCCGGCGCGACGAGCTCGGCGCTGCCCGACGGCCGTGTCTACGAACTGGTTGCCGCGCCGCATGAAACCGAAGACTGGGATGTGTACCCGCCGCTTTTCGAATGTGCTTCGAGCTCGGAAAATGGTCCAGAATTTCTCTGCGGCGATCGGCCGACGCAAGCCGCCGCGGACGGCAGCGGGCTGGCCTTTGTCGGCGACCCGGTGCCGGGCAGCAATGGCGCGGTCGGCGGTGGGCTGGGCGACGAGTTCCTCGCGTCGCGCTCGGCGAGCGGCTGGACGTCGACGGCGATCACCCCCAGCGGCACCGGCAACTATGGCGGCGTCTACCAGGGTTTCTCCAGCGGCCTATCGGTGGGCGTGCTCGAGTCGTTCGCCGACGAACCGCTCGCCCCCGGCGCGCCACGCTGCACGACGCTCTACCAACGTGGCGGCGAGATCCCGATCCAACCGTTGTTCACGAAAACGCGCGTACCCGCGGAAGAAGAAGCAGGATGCTTCGGTGCACAGTTCGCCGGCGCTTCTGCCGATGGCTCGGTCGTAGCATTCGAAATGCCGCGGGCGCTGACGCCTGAAGCGCCCGGCGGCGGCGAAGGCGACCTGTATGAAGTGAGCGGCGGGACGCTGCGGCTGGTGAACATCCTGCCCGGCGGCGAGCCGGCCGGCGACGCGAAGTTCGGATCGACGACCAGTCGGTTCACCGGCGGGGTCGTCTCCGCCGACGGGTCGCGGCTGATCTGGACCGACCTGTCCGATCACGACCTGTACATTCGTGAAGACGGCGGCACGCCGTCGGCGAGGACCGTGCTCGTCGCCGAAGGCGGCGAATTCCTGGCAGCTGGCGCCGATGGCTCGCCGGTGCTCTACGCCAAGGAAGGGGACCTCTACTCGTTCGACGCGGCGACGGGCGCGAGAAGCGATCTGGCCCCCGGCGGCGAAGTTCAGGGCGTAGTCGGCGTGAGCGAAGATGGCGCGTATGTGTACTTCGTCGCCCGCGCGGCGCTGAAGGGCGCCGGCGGCGCGCCGTTGAGCAACGGCCAGGGCAGCGAGCCGACTGCCGGAGAAGACAACCTCTACCTCCTGCACGAAGGCGCGCTCAGCTTCATCGCCACGCTCGACGGTGCAGCCGACTCGAGCGATTGGCTGATCGAACAGATCTGGAACGAAGGGCTCGCCGAAACAAACGCGCCCGACCTGTATCGCACCGCGGAGGTGGCGCCCAGCGGCGGCGCGGTGGTGTTCATGTCGGATCGCGACCTGACCGGCTATGACAACGCACGGCCAAAACCGGGAGAATGCAAAGAAACACAGGTTGGCGAACCGTTGCAGGCTTGCGACGAGGTGTTCGTCTACGACGCCGACACAGCGAAGCTCGCGTGCGCCTCGTGCAACGAGTCGGGTGCGCCGATCCAGGCGGGCGGCGGCCTGCTGTCGCTGCCGACCGGCCACGACCACCTGCCACGGTGGATCGACGAAGCCGGCACCGAGGTCTTCTTCGACAGCGCCGAGCCGCTCGTCCCGCAGGCAGCGAGTGGCAAGATGCACGTCTACGAGTGGGAGCAGCAGGGAGCCGGTGGCTGCCAGCGCCCGGGCGGCTGCATCGCGCTGCTCTCCTCGGCAGAAAAGGAAGCCTATTTCCTCGACGCCGGGGCGGGTGGCGAAGACGTGTTCTTCGCGACACGCGCGGATCTCGTCCCCCGGGACCGTGGCAATGCCGCGGTGATCTACGACGCGCACGCCAATGGCCGCCCACCGCTTTCGCCGCCGGCCTGCTCCGGCACGGGCTGCCAGGGACTGCCGTCCGCGCCGCCGAGCTTCGCGACGCCCGCGAGCGTGACATACGAAGGCGTGGGGAACTTTGCGCAGCCACCGCGGCCCACCGCCGTGAAGCCGAAGGCGAAGCGATGCGCGAAGGGCTTCGTGAAGCGCGGCGGACGATGCGCCCGCCGCGGGCGCAAGCACCATGTGCAAGCCAAAAGCAAGCGAAGGCCCAGACGCGCGCGGGCGACGACGAAGAGCTCCGGGTTCGGTGAGCCTGCGAGGCGGGGAGGTGTTGGACGATGACCGCTCTACATTGGCGGAAACGTGGTTGGCTGGCGCTGGCGCTCGCGCTCGCGGCATGCGCCGGATGGGCGCTCGACGCGACCGGCGCGTGGGCGGCTCCCGGCGCCGGCTGGGAGGTGTTCAGCAATACGCGCCCGACGAACCTGTCCCCGGGCGGCAAAGGCCTGATCATCATCGAACTGTTCAACGTCGGCGCGGGGGAACCGAGCGGCGAGTTGAACGTCACCGACGTGTTGCCGCCGGGGCTGACGGCCACCAACGCCGGGCAGACCGACCTCTTCCACAGCGAAGGCGTCACCCAGGAATTCGGCTACGGTGGCATCTACACGCCATATTCGGGCCGAGAGCCGTGGTCGTGTGGCGTCGGGCGGGTGGTGACGTGCACGGCCGAAGCGGGCAGCAACAGCTTCCAGGTGACGAAAGACGGCGCTGGAGCGGGGTTCCCGATCAGAATGGAGATCGCGGTGAACGTCGCCCCCGAACCCGGCGCGTCGGGCACCTTCGAAAACCAGGTCACGGTCACCGGCGGTGGCGCCGCGACCCCGTCGGTCAGGTCCTACCCGGTGACGATCAGCTCGACCCCCGCGGGCTTCGGCTTCAGCAACGTGAACATGTGGTTCAGCAATGAAGACGGCTCGCTCGATACGCAGGCCGGGTCGCACCCGTACGCCGCGACGTTCGCGTTCAACCTCAATACCGCTCCGCGCAACGCCGAGGAATGTCTCCACGAAAAGGTCGCAGCGTGCGAAATCTCTGGAGCGGCCGGCGGCGAAGTCAACTCGATCGTAGCCTCGCTGCCGCCCGGCCTGGTGGGGAACCCCCACGCGGTTCCCTACTGCCTCAGGTCGCAGCTCGCGGTCGGAAAGTGTCCGCTCGCAACGCAGGTCGGGTACATATTGGTTTTTATCGCTCTGCCAGCCTATTTGACTTTTCCGGTGTATAACATGCTCCCGCCGACCGGCGAGCCGGCAGAGTTCGGCTTCAGCTTCCTTGGTGTGCCGACGTTCATCGACTCGAGCGTGAGGTCGGGCAGCGACTATGCGATCGCGACGCGTGTCGACCCGGTTCCCCAACGCGGCGTCCAGAACTCGCTGCTGACGCTGTGGGGCTATCCGGCGGACCCAAGCCACGACCCGTGGCGGGTGGCCAGTTTGAGTGGCTGTATCGAAACCCCAGAACGGACGTGCCCGAGTGTTGCAGGGGTGGAACCGAGGCCGCTCTTGACGCTTCCGACGGCTTGCGGTGCGCCGCCCGTGTTCGCGATCAGCGCCGACACGTGGGAAAACCCGGCGCTGACCGCGAGCCTGTCTTCGCCGCTGCTGGCGGACAGTGGCACGCCGACTGGGATCACGGGCTGTGAAAAGCTGAGCTTCGACCCCAGGATCACGCTGGCGCCGGATACGTCGTATGCCGATACGCCGGCCGGGCTGACGGTGGAAGTCACGCCGCCCGTGGGGGGGCTGCAGGAACTGGAGGGCCTGTCGACCTCCGATCTGCAGGACACGAAGGTGGTGCTGCCGGAAGGTATCGCGATCAACCCCGGGCAGGCCGCCGGCCTGACGGCGTGCAGCCCGGAACAGGACGGGCTGACGACGGAAGCGGAAAGGGCCGAAGGCCGCGAAGACAACGGCCCTGCTGATTGCCCGGCGTCCTCGAAAGTGGGGACGGTCACGATCGATACGCCGCTGCTGAGCGCGCCGTTGGAAGGTAACGTCTACGTGCTCGACTCCAATCCGCCGGAATTGAAGCTGCTGGTCGCGGCCACGGCGGAAGGAGTGAACATCAAGCTCGTCGGCACGGTGAGCTTGAACGAACGGACGGGACAGTTGACGAGCACCTTCGAGGGCACCCCGGAGCTGCCGTTCACGAACTTCAAACTGTCGTTCAGCGGCGGCGCCCAGGCCGCGCTTGCGACCCCGACCACCTGCGGCACGTATGCGTCGAACGTCGACTACACGCCGTGGAGCAGCCCGTTCATCGGGGACTACCTGCAGGAAAGCGCATTCGCGATCACCGCGGGCAGCGGCGGCGCCGCCTGCCCGGCCACGCCGCTGCGGTATGCGCCGAACATGACGGCCGGTGCGACCACCGACCAGGCGGGAGGGTTCACGGATTTCAGCCTGCTGTTGCAGGTGCCTGACGACAACCAGCGCACCGAACGGCTGCAGTTCAAGACGCCCGAGGGGCTGCTTGGCGAGATCAGCAAAGTGCCGTTGTGCACGAATGCGCAGGCCGAAGCCAATGCCTGCCCCGCGGCGTCGCAGATCGGGCACACGACCGTGCAGTCGGGTCCTGGCCCCTATCCGCTCGTCGTCCCGCAGCCCGGCCAGCCGCCGGCGCCGATCTACCTCACCGAAGGTTACGACGGCGGCAACTACGGGCTGTCGATCGTGGTGCCGCTGCACGTCGGCCCGTTCGTGCTGCCGACGCAGCGGGTGCGGGCGAGGATCGAAGTGGATCCGCTGACGGCGCAGCTGTCGATCACGACGGACCCGTTGCCGCAGTATGTGGCGGGGGTCCCGACGGATCTGCGGACGATCGACGCGGTGATCGACAAGCCCGGGTTCATGTTCAACCCGACTAACTGCGAACCGAAAGCGTTCTCCGGAACCGCCTACGGCAGCGAAGGGGCGCAGGCGCCCATCGCAAGCCACTTCCAGATGGGCTCCTGCCGGGCGTTGCTGTTCCAGCCCGACTTCAAAGTCTCCACCTCGGGAAGGACCAGCAGGGCCGGTGGAGCGAGTCTGGCCGTGAAGATCGTCTATCCAGCAGGGGCGCTCGGGGCCAACCAGGCGAGCAGCCAGTCGAATATCAAGACCGTAAAAGTCGAACTGCCAAGGCGGCTGCCATCGCGGCTGAGCACGTTGCAGAAAGCGTGCACCGCATCTCAGTTCAACGCGAATCCCGCGGGTTGCCCGGCGGCCTCGGTGGTCGGGCACGTGAAAGTGATCACGCCGGTGCTGCCGGTGCCGCTCGAAGGCCCCGCTTATTTCGTCTCCAACGGCGGTGAAGCGTTCCCGAACCTGATCATGGTGCTGCAGGGCTATGGGGTCACGATCCATGTGGTGGGTGACACGTTCATCAGCAAAGCGGGGATCACGAGCAGCACGTTCAAGGCGGTCCCGGATGTGCCGATCCAGAGCTTCGAACTCAACTTGCCCGAGGGCCAGTTCTCCGCGCTCGCGGCGCTCGGGAACCTCTGCAAAGGCGAAAAGCTCGTGATGCCAACCGAATTCATCGGTCAAGATGGCGCCGAAATCCACCAGAGCACCGATCTCGAAGTTCGGGGCTGCCATGGGGTCAAGGGCGCCAAGCACAAGAAAAGGCCACGCAAGGACAGGGCTCGGCATGCGCACCGCAAGCGGCGTGGAAAACGGTAAGCGGAGAGGAGCGCGATTGTGTGGAGTCGCAGATGGATGGCCGGTGGTGTCTCGGTGCTTGCGCTGGCCGTGCTCGCTCAGGGCGCAATCGCAGTTGGGGGTGCGGGGGCAGAGGGCCTCGCCGGCGAAGCCGCGGTGTTCAACGAGTGCCCGCGCTTGACGACCGGTGTGAACTTCTGTATCTATGCCAAGACGGTGGGCGGCGCGATGCGACTGGGTCAGCGGACGGTACCGATCGAAGCGCCGTTCGTGCTGCAGGCCGGAGATATCCAGAATGAGAATGTGGAACCGTGGTCGGAAACGATGGTCGGGGCGTTGAACGGGGAAACGCTGTCGAGGGGGCGCCAGCGTGTGCCAGGCGGCCTGCTCGGTCTGCCGCTCTATGCCACGCTCGAACTGGCCGCGCCGGCGGGCGCGATTGGCTTCTCGGCGAGCAATTTCGTAAACCAAGAAGGCGTGGCGGTCTCCTTGCCGGTCAAGATCCATCTCGAAAACCTATTGTTGGGCGGCGAATGCTATATCGGCACGCGTGTCAAGCCAATCGTCCTGAACTTCACCACGGGGGAAACGAGCCCGGACGCCCCAAACACGCCGATCGCGGGCACACTTGGAGACGAGAAGGCCTACGACCTAAGCGACGGTTTGCGCGTGGATGAGGCGACCGGCGCCAGGCTGGTCGATAACGCGTTCTCGGCGCCGGCAGCCACCGGCTGCGGTGGGTCGCAGGTGTCTGCGCTGGTCGATCAGGTGATCGACTACCAACTCGGCCTGCCGTCGCCCGATGGCCGCAACATGGCGATCGAGAACCTCGACCTGCTCAGGGCCACAGCTGAAGACGTGATCAAAGCCGAACGGTGATCAGGCCGGTCGAGCGCCCCGGCTCGCGCTGCCGTTGGCTGTCTGCGCCTGGAGCTCGGCCGGCAGGATGATCAGCGGCTCTTCCAGCAGGTCCAGCACGCGGTTGATCGCGTCGTGGATCTCGCCGGCGAGCAGCCCCTCGTCGTCGAGCGCCACCGCCTGCTCGAACGGCCAAGCGCGCCACACGTGGATCGAGGGCCGCAGGTGCGCGGCACGGCGGCCGAGCGTGCGCAGGAACGGTTCCAGACGCGCTTTGTCGCGCGCCGATGCGTGCCGGCGGCGCAGCAGCCACGGCCACAGCTCCGGCAGGATCGTGTCAGGGCCGTGCGCGCCCACCTGACTCCAGTCCTCGCCCCGCCAGCGACGCACATAGGTGGCGGCGTCCAGGCGCGAGCTGAGGTACACGCGGGTGCGTGCCGGGGCGTTGCGGAAGCCGAGCTGCGGCTGCGGCTCGACGTGCCAGCCGGCGGCTGGCACGCTCGCGTTGACGGCAGCTCCGGGCGCCCTCTCGGTGCCGTCCAGCTCCACCAGTCGTTCGGCCAGCCCGCCCCCGTACAGGTGCTCGGCCTGGCGCTTGAGCTCACCCGGCCAGAAGTGGAGGATCAACGCGTCGTCGTCGAGGTCGAGCGCGGCCCGCTGCATCGAGATCGCCCCGAGCGACGTGTCCAGGCGCACGTGCGCCAGCCCGATCCGCTCGGGCTGCAAGCCGGTCGCTTCGCGCAACAGCGAGCGCAGCCGCCACTTGCGCCGCACCGGGTCGGCGCCCACGCGACGCAACGAGCCGAACGGCAGCAGGTGGCCGAAGTCCTGGTGCGCGTAGGTGAGCAGGTCCTGCACCACCGCGCGTTCGGCGGGGGAGAGCACGCCGAGCTCCACCAACCGCCACCACGACTCCAGCAGGTCGTGCCAGCGCAGCACGCACGTGCGCCGCTGCGCGAAGCGCGCCGAGCCGAGATTAAGCTCGCCCACCCGGTGCCCGTTGCGGCGCGCCCAGCGGGTGCACACCTTGCTCTCCAGCAACACCACCAGCTCCGGGTCGAACCGCAGCACCCCGTCGAAGCGCTGCCCGCGGCTGGTGTCCTTCACCTCGCCGTCGCTCTCCGCCGGTTCGGTGTCCGGCGTGAGGAACACGCTCACCAGGCGCCCGCGTTTCACCTCGCCGCCGCCGGCCGACTCCTCGGAGGCGTCGACGATGTGCGTCGCCTGCATGTCCACCGCGCAGTCCGGCAGCTCCGACTGCGACGGCTCGCCGATCGAGCGCAGCAGCGTCTCGCGCGCCATCGGCACCAGCCGCAGCACGATCATCGCCGCGCGCGTCAACTGGTCCTCGTGCGTGCGCCCCAGGTCGCGGTAGGGGTCGAACACGTTCAGGTGCGGATTGGCGGTGGCGCTGTCCACCTTGCCTCTCCCTCGTCCCAGAGCCGGCTCCCGGTCCGGTAAGACCCCATCGCCCTCCCTCACTTCCAACTAGCTCTCTCCGCCTGCGCCGCCCTCCGCGGTCACATGTGCGCCCCCGCTGGGACCCTGCCCCGCGTTTTTTGGGTGCTGATCCTGTACGTCGGATCAGCGGACTGTCAAAGACTTTAGCGCACGTTGTCGTTTCTGGTCGGGGTTTGGCAGGATGTGACGATGCGCATCGCCGTGTCCGCCGACGAACGCGTGGGTATCGCGGACACGTTGGTGGGCGCGCTCGAGCGCCGCGGCCACACGGTGAGCGCCCATGGCGCGCTCGCCGACCGCGAGCGCGACGACTGGGCGTGGGCCTCGGCGGCAGCGGCACGCGAGGTGGCCGACGGTCGCGCCGAGCAGGCGGTGGTCTGCTGCTGGACCGGCACCGGCGCCTCGATCGCCGCCAACAAGGTGGCGGGCGTGCGCGCGGCGCTGTGCACGGATGCGCCGACGGCGGCTGGCGCGCGACGCTGGAACGACGCCAACGTGCTCGCGCTCAGCCTGCGCTCGACCTCAGAGGCGGAGTTGCAGGAGATTCTCGACGCGTGGTTTGCCGGTCAGCCGTCGGTCCAGGCCGACGACCGGGCCAGCGTCGAGCATCTCGCGGAGCTCGACCGCACTCGCGCCTAGCCCGAGCGTTGCATGCAACCTGCTGCCTACCGCCACGGGCAGCGGCCCTACGCCGCCGCGAACCGCGCGATCCCGTCGGTCACCGCTTCGCTCACGCGCCCGTCGCGCAGCAGCAGGTCGACGTGGCCGAGCACCTCGGAGATCGTCAAGTACGCCTGGGTGACGGCCACGTTGCCCCACATCTCGTATGCCACCTCATACGCGGTGCGCGGCCGCTCGGCCACCAGCCGGCGGATCTTCTCGGCGCGGCGCTCGTGCATCCGGTTGCGCTCGTCGATCAGCGCGGCGTGCGCAGAGATCGGTGCGCCGTGGCCGCCGAGCACCAGCTCGAGATCCATCGCCCGGGTCTTCGCGAGCGACTCCAGGTAGGTGATCAGCGCCTGCGGCCGCTGGCCGTCGTAGTCGCCCTCCACCTCCAGCGGCCGCGCGATCAACGGGTTGGAGGAGATGTGCGCCAGCAGGTGGTCGCCGGCGACCAGCAGCCGGCGCTGCTCGTCGTGGAACACCGTGTCGGAGGGGCTGTGGCCGGGCCGGTGCAGCACGCGCAGCGTGCGGTCGCGCAGCTTCAGCTCCTCGCCCGCCTCCAGCACCCGGTCGACCTCCACCGTGCAGCCCCACGCCTGGAAGCTCGCCGACACCGCGCGCAGCGCGGTCACCACGTCGGTGGGCACGCCGTGGCGCAGCATGATCCGCGCGGCGAAGCGGTCGTCGTATTCGGCCTCGCTGCGGTAGTCGCGCAGCCGCCGGTCGAGGCCGGCGAGCGCCGCCACCGGCGCGCCCGAGCGCCGCGCGAGGATCGCCGCGAGGCCGATGTGGTCGATGTGCTGGTGAGTGATCACCAGCAGCTCCAGGTCCTCGATCGCGTGGCCGCGCGCGGCCAGCGCCTGTTCCAGCTCGTCCAGCGCCTTGGCCGAGTTGGGGCCGGAGTCGACCAGCGTGAGCGGCTCGTCCTCGATCAGGTAGGCGTTGACGCGCCCCACCGCGAACGGGGTGGGGATCGCCAGGCAGTGGATGCCCTCCGCGGCCGCGCGCGCCAGCAGCGCGGCCGCGTCCTGCTCCTCGGCATGGGTCCCGCCCGACTCCGACGTCTCCGATGCAACAGGCTGCTCAGACGCCGCCGGCGCGTCAGCCGGCTCGTCGCCTGCCGCGGATCTCGCGCGCGCCGGGCTCATGCGCGGATCAGCGCCAGCACCTCGTCGCGGCGGCGCTCCATGTCCTCGCGCGAGCGCAACGACTCCAGGCAGAGGCGCAGCAGCGGCTCGGTGTTGGAGGGCCGCACGTTGAAGTGCCAGTCGGGGTAGTCGATCGAGATCCCGTCCAAACGTGACTGCTCGGCGTCGGCGTAGCGCGCGGCGATCTCCTCGATCTTGGCCTGCTGGTCGCCCACCTCGGAGTTGATCTCGCCGGAGATGAAATACCGCTCGCGGTAGGGCGCCAGCAGCTCCGACATGCGCCGGCCGCTGCGCGATAGCTGCTCGAGGATCAGCAGGGCGGGCAACGTGCCGGAGTCGGCGCAGTAGAAGTCACGAAAGTAGTAGTGCCCCGACACCTCGCCGCCAAACAGCGAGCCCTCCTCGCGCATGCGTGTCTTGAAAAACGCGTGGCCCACGCGGTTGACGTGTGGCGTGCCGCCGGCGCGCCGCACCGTGTCGGCCACGGCGCGCGAGGCGCGCACGTCGTAGAGGATCGTTTGTTTGGGATCCCCACCCACCCGCTTGGCGAGCAGCGACTCGGCCAGCAGCGCCGTGAGGAAGTCGCCGTCGACGAACGTGCCGGTGTCGTCGATGAAGAAGCAGCGGTCGGCGTCCCCGTCCCAGGCGATCCCCAGATCGGCGCCCGTCGCGCGCACCTTCTCGATGATGAACTTCCGATTCTCCGGCAACAGCGGGTTGGGCTCGTGGTCGGGGAAGTTGCCGTCGGGGATCCAGTAGGTCTCGCTCAGCTCCAGCCCCAGACCCTCCAACAGCGCTCCCACCATCGGGCCGGCCATGCCGTTGCCGCCGTCCACCACCACCTTCAGGGGGCGTGGCGCCGCGCGGATCGTTTCGGGGTCGATGAAGCGCAGCGCGGCGTCCTGGAACTCTGCGTGGACGTCCACCTC
>DATMLP010000015.1:0-149390 GCA_035570415.1 Solirubrobacteraceae bacterium
TGCGACGGGCAGACGGCAATCCTGGCACTCTCGGCCCCGCGGCCCGTCGGGCCGCGGACCCCGAGATCCGCGAGCGCGCCCCGCAGGTCGATGGTGTCGCGTACCAGCGCATGCGCGTGATCGGCCATCACGATCACGGCATGCTCGGCCAGAAAGGCCTCGAGGCCGCCGGCGGCCTCCATCATGCGGGCGAGCTGCAGATCGGCGAGCGCGAGCGAGTGCACCTGACCGTCGGGCCCGTGCTTGTGGGAGTACCAGTCGTTGTCGGGCAATGAGAGCAGCAGGAAGTCGAAGAGATCGTGCTCGACCATGTAGGCGCCTACGCAACCGGAGTGCTGATCGCGCACGCCAGGCATGCCGAGCGTCGAATGACAACCCGTGCGGCGGCTGGCGAAGATGTCGGCGTAGAAGAGCTCGCGCGGGCCCATCACCGGGTGGCGCAACAGCGTGGCCGAGGCGATCCGCGTGAGCGCGGAATCGCGCTGGGGCTCGTGGCGAAAGCGCCCGCGATAGATGAGATAGGTGGTGCCGGCGGTGCGCACGCCGGCGTCGTCGAGCGCCTCGAACACCGTGAGCGGCTCCGGCGCGAGGTGGGCGCGGTTCATGTTGTAGACGGTGTCGGTGAGCTGGCGCGCGATCCCGAATCGCTGCGAGGCGCGGAATGAGGAGCCGTACTCGACGTAGCGCGACTCGGCGCGGTGGTACCAGTTCATCGCCGGGATCAAATGGCGATCCTGCAGCGCGCCGGTGGCGATCGAGGCGGCGCAGACCGGCGTGACCGACGGGAACGCGGCGGCACAGTCGGGAACATAGGTGCCGCGCCGCATGATCTCGCCGAGCACCGGCGCCACCCCCTCGGCGACCGCCCGCTCGAGCATCGCCGGCGCCATCGCGTCGATCACGCAGAGGACGAGCTTTGAGGGGCTCACCGTCCCAAAATGCGCAGGCCGGCGTACTTGCGCCCGGCGCGGCGGCGGTCGAGCACCAGCATCCAGCCGCACAGCGCGAGCGCGACGTAGCCGAGCGGATGCAGCAGCGCGACCAGCGCCGCCAGCACGAGCGAGGCTGCGTCGAGGTAGAGCGTCAGCGCGTGGCGCGCCCCACCATCGGCCAATCGGGCGCGCGCACGGAAAACGAGCGGCCAGAAGGCCCGCTGGGAGAGCCCGACGGCGAAGAAGCCCCCCAGCAGTCCAGGCCAGGCGGCATCGTGGTGAGCGGCGAGCGTGCCGGCGAACAGCAACATGCCGGTGCCGATCCCGACGCCGGCGAGCGCGGCGCCGAGCGGGTCCAGACGCTGGGCACGGTCGCTGGGATCGATGATCGGCGAGAGTCCCATCAGGATCTGGACCGCATAGCTGAGCGCGAGCGCCACACACACGGCGAGCAGCCACCAGTCTTCTTGCAGGAAGTGAAAGGTGCCATGCGCGAACGTCACGCCGAGCGTTCCCGATGAGGCGAGCGCGCCGGCGAGCAGCGCCGGCAGGAACGGCCGCAGCCCGGCGGCGAGCGCCAGCCCGATTCCGAGTCCGATGTAGAAGACGAGCCCGTGCATGATTGGACGTTTGCATCCCGCGCGCGTGCGTGCGCTACGGTCTGAGGCGCCATGACGATAGAGGATGAGCGCCCACCGACCACCCGCGGGGCGCGCCGCACCGCGCACGAGTTGGAGCGTTACGAGCGGCTGTTTGCGGCGCGCACGCGCGGGATGCGCAGCTCGGCGATGCGCGAGATGATGGCGCTCACCGAACGGCCCGAGGTGATCTCCCTGGCGGGGGGGCTGCCCGACACCTCGACCTTCCCGCCGGAGCTGTACGCGAGGCTGATGGCGCAGGTGGCGGCCGACTCGACTGCGCGGGCGCTGCAGTACGGCCCCACCGAGGGGATGGCGGCGGCGATGGAGTGCGTCGTGCAGGTGATGGCCGAGGAGGGCACAGCGGTGGGCATCGAGGAGATGATCGTCACCACTGGCGGCCAGCAGGTGATCGACCTGGTGTGCAAGACGCTGATCGACCCCGGCGACGTGATCGTCGCCGAGGCGCCCACCTACCCTGGCGCGGTGCCGACGTTCGGCGCCTACCAGGCGGACGTGGTGCAGATCGAGATGGACGCGCACGGCATGCCGATCGACGCGTTGCGCGACACGCTCGACCGCCTGCAGCGGGAGGGGCGGCGGCCGAAGTTCATCTACACGATCCCCAACTTCCAAAACCCCGGCGGGGTGACGATGTCGCTGGAGCGCCGGCGAGAGCTGGTGGCGATGGCGCGCGAAAGAGAGCTGCTGGTGCTGGAGGACAACCCCTACGGGTTGCTGCGCTACGAGGGCCAGCCGCTGCCGACGCTGTACTCGCTGGACGCCGCCAACGCCGATCGCGACGGCAAGTCGGACTTCGTCATCTACCTGGGCACGTTCTCGAAGATCCTCTCCCCCGGCATCCGCCTCGGCTGGGCGGTGGCGCCGCGCCCGGTGCTGGAGAAGCTCAACCTCGGCAAACAGGGCGCCGACCTGTGCTCGTCGTCGATGACGCAGCTGTTCGTGGCCACCTACTTCCGCGAGCACGACTGGCGCGGATACCTGCGGGAGCTGCGGGATCTCTACCGCGCGCGGCGCGATGCGATGCTGGAGGCGCTCGCCGCGCACTTCGGCGAGGAGGCTCGCTGGAGCACCCCGCAGGGCGGTTTGTTCGTCTGGGCGACGTTGCCGGACTACATCGACACCACCAACCTGCTGGCGCAGTGCACCAACGTGGCGTTCGTCCCCGGCCGGGCCGCCTACATGGACGCCGAGGGACGGCTGGGGGCGTCCTCGATGCGGCTGAACTTCGCCGGCCTGCCGGAGGAGGAGATCCGCGAGGGGATCGGGCGGATCGCGGCAATGGCCGAGAGGCCGATGCGGGTGTTTGGCACGGTCACCAAAACGCCGCGGCCGACCAAGCAGTCCGCCGCGAGGCAGCGTCAGCCCGAGCAGGACGCCGCAGAGACTGGAGCTGACGAAGGCCTCGCCGATGTGGTGCAACTGCGGCGCGGCCGCGCCAACCGATGAGGGTGACGGTGCTGCAGGGCGGGCGCTCGCTGGAGCGCGGCGTGTCGCTGCGTTCGGGGACGCACGTGCAAGAGGCGCTGCGGCGCGCCGGCCACGAGGTGCTGGCGCTCGATCCGGGGCCGGAACTGGTGGCGCGGCTGCGAGAGCAGGTGCCCGACGCGGTGTTCGTGGCGCTACACGGCAGTGACGGCGAGAATGGCACGGTGCAGGGTCTGCTGGAGCTGCTCGGCATCCCCTACACCGGATCGGGCCCGGCGGCGTGCGTGCGCGCCACCGACAAGGCGCTGGCCAAGCATTTGATGGGCGAGGCAGGCATCCCCACGCCCGAGTTTCGCTCGTTCGCCGAGGAGTCGCTGGAGGGACTGGGCCTCGCCGACGCGCTGGGGGAGCTGGAGCGCAGCCCCGGGTATCCGCTGGTGGTGAAGCCCACCCACGGCGGCTCCGCGCTGGGCGTGAAGTTTGCGGCCGACGCCACCGAGCTGCCGAACGCGTTGGTGGCGGCGTTCTCCTACGACGATCGGGTGGTGCTGGAACGCTACGTGAAGGGGCGTGATCTCGCCGTGTCGGTGCTCGACGCGGCGGGTGGGCCGGCGCGCGGGCTGGTTCCCATCCCCGAGCCGCAGGTGCTCCCGGTGGTGGAGGCAATCCCGCGCGAGCAGGACTTCTACGCGTACGAGTCGCGGTATGAGATCGGGATGACAACGTTCGTGTGTCCCGCCGAGCTGCCCGAGGGGATCGCCGCGCGGGCGCAGCAGCTGGCGCTGGAGACCTACCGGCTGCTCGGCTGCCACGGCGTGGCGCGCGTCGATTTGATGCTGGCGCAAGAGAGCGAGGAGCCGACGGTGCTGGAGACCAACGTGGTCCCGGGCCTCACCGAAACCAGCCTCCTGCCGCAGGCGGCCGACGCCGCGGGGATCGGCTTCGACGCGCTGGTGGAGCGGATCCTGCAGAGCGCGTTCACACGCGGCTAGGAGTCGCCCGCCGCGAAATCCTCTGGCGAGACCTGGTCGAGGAACTCCTTGAACTGCTCGACCACGTCCTCGGACTCCTCCTCGTTCTGCTCGAATTCGATCGCCGACTCGGCGATCACCTCCTCGGCGGCGTAGATCGGCGCGCCGGAGCGCACCGCCAGTGCGATGGCGTCGCTGGGGCGCGAGTCGATCTCGAGCTCGCGGCCGTTGACCGACAGCGTGATGGACGCGAAGAAGGTGTTCTCGCGCAGCTCTGTGACCGCCACCTGCGTGCAGCGCACGTCGAGCTCGCCCAGCAGGTCGCACAACAAGTCGTGCGTCATCGGCCGCGGTGTGGAAGCGCCCTGCAGCTTCATCAGGATCGACGCCGCCTCGGGGTGGCCGATCCAGATCGGCAGGAACCTGTTGCCCTCAACCGTCTTCAGCAGCACGATCGGCTGCTTGCCGACCATGTCGAAGCTGACACCGTAGATGACCATCTCCTGCACGGACCGTTCCTCCGCAGTGGGGAATCCAGAGTATAGGTACCCGCAGAGGCCCCCGAGCGAGCCTTCAGCCCCGTGCGCGGAAGCTCCACAGCTTGTTGCCGAGGAAGTTGAGCGGCATCACCAGCGCCACTGCCAGCGCCTGCGCCGCCACCTTCTCCATCCCCGCGCCCTCCACGAACGCCGTCAGCAGCGCCAGGCTGAAGCCCTCACCCACGAGGCTGACAACAAAGAAGCGCACCCCCTGCAGTCGTGCGCTGCCGGCCGCCGCGTCGAACGTCCAGTGGCGATTGAGCACGAAGTTGTTGAGCACCGCCACCAGCCACGCCAAAACGCTCGAGACCTGGTAGTCGATGCTGGCGCCGTGCACGCAAAGCGCGTACACGACGATGTTGACCACGAAACCGCTGCCGCCGACGATCCCGAAACGCACCAGCTGCAGCCAGTTGGCGGGCTTGCGCATCCCGTGCAGCAGCCGCACGTGGGGCCGGATCTCCGCAGGGGCGTGGATGCTGTGGCGCGACATCTCCACGGCGGTCGCCTCCTCTTGCATCCGCCAAGGGTAGCGGCACCGTCGCCGGAGGGCCGCGCTAGCCTTTGCGGAGGTGAGCGTCCAGCAGCAGATAGACGGCGCGCCCGGGAGGGTGGACGGCGCGGGGACGGCCGGACGGCCGCGGCCGGGCTTTCCTTGGCGGCGCGTGGCGCTGGCCATCGTTGTCGCCGCCGTGGCGGGCGCGTTGGTGGCGCTGCTCGTCCCCGCCTCCTCGCCCTCCCACCATGCTGTGGCTCGCACCGTGGGCGCGAGGGTGCCGGGCGCGCAACGGCCGCCGCGCAAAGCCGTGAAGCCGGCGCATAAAGCGGAGCTGGCCGCCGCCAAGCCGGTGGCTGAGGTGCGCGACCCCGAAGAAGCCAAGAGCTTCCCCGTGTCGGGGTCGGTGCATCACTCCGCGGCCGCAACCCCCGCGCGCGCGGCTGAAGAATATGTGGCTCCCGGGGCGCAATCCAACGCCGAAGTGCGCGCCGAGCTCAACCGCATGCACCACGTCGAAAGCGCCGCGCGCGCGCAGGCGCAGGCGACCGTCGCCACCGTGCCCGGGGGCGACTCGGTGGGCGGCAACGGCACTATCCCGATCCCCGCCGGCATCCCCGAAGTGGTGCAGCGGGTGATCGCCGGCGCCAACGCGATCACCGACTTCCCCTACGTGTATGGCGGCGGGCACGCGTCGTTCGTCAGCAACTCTTACGACTGCTCCGGCTCGGTCTCCTATGCGCTGGCAGCCGGCGGCCTTTTGAGCGCGCCGGAGACCTCCGGACAGCTGGAGAGCTGGGGCGAACCGGGACCGGGGAAGTGGATCACGATTTACGCCAACGCCGGCCACGTGTACATGTACGTGAACGTCGGCGGGCGCTGGATGCGCTTCGACACGGTCGGGCGCTCCGGCCCTTACGCCTCGCGCTGGCAGCCGGAAATCCGCTCCAACGCCGGCTTCGTGGCGCGCCACCCGCCGGGGTTTTAGACCTCAGCGATGCAGTTCCACGGTGCTCATCACCGTGGTGAACAGCGGGTTCTGCGCGTTGGCGTTGCGGGCCGTGAGGCGCAGCGTCAGCTTTACCCGCTTTGCGTGGCGTAGGCGCTTGGCGACGCTCTTAGAGAACTTGATTCTCACCGAGCTCTTGCCGCCCTTGGTGGTGACCAGCAGCGCGTGGCCGATCACAAGCGACGCCGGCGAGCCCGCGGGCAGGTTGGTGGCGGCCGGCCCCGAGATCCTGAGACGGTGGGCTGTGGCGGCCTCGAGCAGGACTTCGAAGCGACCCGCGACCTGCTCGTTGACCGAGTAGCGGACGACGAGGCCGCCCTTTGCGACCTGCTTGAGCGAGTTGGACACGGCTGCCGCGGTGGCGATCGGGCCGGGCACGGAGGGGGTGGAGGAGGACTTGCCCGACCCGCCCGAGCTGCCACCGGGAGTGCTGTTGGCGCCAGCAGCACCGGAGCCGCCGCCGGCGCCCGGCGGGGGCGGCGGGGACGGGCCCACCACCGTGATGGGTTCGGTCACAGTGGCGGTGTTGCCGCCTGTGTCGGTGACCGTGAGCGTGACGTTGTATTTGCCGCCGTACTGGTAGGAGTGGAACGTGCTCGCCGCACACGGGGCCTGCCACGGGAGTTCGCACGGGGAGGTTTCCGGGGAGTTCAGCGACGGAGCGCCGGGGGCCACGCCCGTGATTTCGGGAGTGCCGTCGCCGAAGTTCCATTTGTAGGTCGCGTACTTGGATTCCTCCGTGCCGCTTTTTGAGTAGGCGATGTCGTCGCCCAGCGTGATGTTGGACTCCATGCCGTTGAAGCCCACCAGTTCGCCCGTGTTGACGGTATTGGGGGCGGTGAACTGCGGAACGAGATCGATGCCCGTCATGCAGGGGACGCCGGGATACGGCAGTCGCTCAGCGGCCAGATCGAAGGCATCGGTGATGTATGACTTGAAGCCGTTGTACAACTGATTGTAGAGCGTGCCCGCGAAGGTGAATTCACTGGCAGACGCGCTGCCCCCCAGGTATTCCAGGAAGAAATTGCGACACTCTTCGGCGACCTCGTAGCCCGCTTCGTCGTGCCACGCGTCCAGCAGCGGATCGGTGACGATGCTTTGTTGCTGCACCCCGATCTGGCTGATGATCAGGTCCGCCAACCCGGTGTCGGGGCTGCCGTCGGGGCCGACCTTCTTTTCAGGCGGCTGGTTGGGCTCCTCCTCGTGCGGGCCTTCGAGGGCTTTCCGCTTGGCTTCTTCCCTTGCCTTGATCTGCTTTTCTTCTGCGTTTTTAGGGTGTTCTTCTTCTTCCTTTTTGGATTCTATTTTTGCTTCCTTCGCTTTCTCCTGTTCAAAGGTGGAGTTAGCTGGATTGCGATACCAGCCGCCGTCCTGGCAGTCGTAGGCAGATGTCTGGTCGCTCGGTAGCAGGTGGTAGTCGCCCTGGCCTCCCGCGGTCCATGGGATCACCCCGTAGAGAACCGTGTTTGCTTCAGGTGTGGTGGTGTCTTTGAGCGTGGCGTCGGAGAACGCGGAGTGATAGCTGCAGAAGCTGTTTTCATAGCTTTCCGTCGAGCCGGTGTAATCGGAGCAGTGGCCGACGGCGCCGAGGGCTGCGCCTTCATCCAGGCAGACGGTGACGCCCGGGGGGGTGAGCAGGTAGAAGATCGAGCTCATCCCCTTCTGCAGGTCGTGATCCGCGATGAAGGTTTGGAGCTCCTTGCGAAGTTGCGCGTCGGTGAGGCACACCGGGGTGTGTTCTTTTTTCGCGTTTTCGGGTCCGATCCGATCGAGGACTTCGAGCGGGTGCGGGTCGGTGCAGTTGCTCGTGACCGGATACGGGTCCGTATCGGTGTAGGCGCCGCGGAAGATCGAGCGGTAGGAGGCGGGCTGGTTGGACCTGTCGGTGTACTGGCTGTCCACCGCGAACACGGTGCCCGTCGTGCCGCTTTCGTCGCCAAGCCCCTGGAAGAAGGTGTCGATCAGGTGCTGCCAGTCCCCGTGGTAGTGGTCAGTCGGATCCCAGTAGATCGCGTACGTTTCGTTCTTGTGCAGTACCGGGTTGCCTTCGGGATTGTTGAAGCTCCCGACGGTGGCGCCATCGAGCGCGAATTCCGACTCGCGCGGTAGCAGGCCGACGTTCACTTCTTCGGAGCCTGAGCCGGTGGGCACCGTGACCACCTTGGCGCCCGCGGGCGCCGCCTGCAGGAGCCAGAGCACCGCGACCCCACCAAGGGCAAGCATCAACCGGCATACGACGGACGGCATCGAACGGAAGCGGAGACGGAGCGTCACGAGGCCTACATCGGCATCGCGCACGGCTCGCATTAGCGCTCCTGGACGACCGCACGCGCGCGCGGCGCATCAAGGCCCGGTGGCCGCCGTCAGCGCGAGAACAGCGCTGCCTGCCCCTGCCCGACGCCGACGCACAGCGTGGCGAGGCCGAGGTGGGCGTCGCGGCGGCGCAACTCGTGCGCGAGGCTGACGACCAGTCGCGCGCCGCTCATCCCCAGCGGATGGCCGATGGCGATGGCGCCGCCGTTGACGTTGACGCGCGACGGGTCGAGCCCGAGCTCGCGGATCACAGCAAGGCTTTGGGAGGCGAACGCCTCGTTGAGCTCCACCAGGTCGATCTGCTCGATCGCGGTGGCGGTGCGCTCCAGGAGCTTGCGCACCGCCGGGATCGGCCCGATCCCCATCACGCGGGGATCGACGCCCGCGGCAGCCGAGCCGACGAAGCGCACGAGCGGTTCGGCGCCCAGCCGCTCGGCCAGCGCGGCGCTGGCGATCACCAGCGCAGCGGCGCCGTCGTTGACGCCGGAGGAGTTGCCGGCGGTGACGGTGCCGCCGTCGCGGAACACCGTGCGCAGCTTGGCCAGCGCCTCGGGCGTGGTTTGCGGGCGGGGGTGCTCATCGCGCTCGCACTCGCCCACCGCCACCAGTTCCTCGGCGAAGCGCCCGGCCTGGAGCGCGGCCGCCCAGCGCCGTTGGCTTTCAAGCGCGAACGCGTCCTGGTCCTCGCGCGACACGCCCCACCGCTCGGCCACGTTCTCGCCCGTCTCGCCCATGCTCTCCAGCGGGAACAGCTCCGCCATCCGCGGATTGGGGAAGCGCCAGCCGATCGTGGTGTCGTACAGCGTGCGCTCGCCGCGCGCGAACGGCTTTTCGTCCTTGCCCATCACCAGCGGCGCGCGGCTCATCGATTCCACGCCGCCCGCCACCGCCAGCTCGATTTCGCCGGCGCGGATCGCCTGGCAGGCGCACACCACCGCCGCCAGGCCCGACGCGCACAGGCGGTTGACGGTGACGCCGGGGATCTCCTGCGGCAGCCCCGCCAGCAGCAGCGCCATGCGCGCCACGTTGCGGTTGTCCTCGCCGGCCTGGTTGGCGCAGCCGAAGTACACCTCCTCGATCTCCCCCGGATCGAGGCTGGGCACGCGATCGACCGCGGCGCGCAGCGCCACGGCCGCCAGATCGTCGGGGCGCACGTGCGACAGCGCGCCGCCGTAGCGGCCCACGGGGGTGCGCACGGCGGAGAGGATCACTGGTTCGGGCGTCGAGCTCATGGTTCCACGGATCGGGGGCCGCCAGAGTATCGGTTAGCCGCCGTCCACCTCGCCGTAGCCGCGCACGCCCAGCATCCGCCGCGCCTCCTCAGGCGTGGCGACCGGCCGCCCGAACTCCTCGGCGAGCCGCACCACCCGCTCGACCAGTTGCGCGTTGGAGCGCGCGAGCTGGCCGCGGCGGTAGTAGACGTTGTCCTCCAGTCCCGTGCGCACGTGCCCGCCGTAGAGCAGGCTGAGCACGTTCACCTCCAGCTGGTGGCGGCCGATCCCGAGCATGCTCCAGCGCGCGCCCTCGGGCAGCCGGCCGAGGAGGTAGCCGATCGTCTGCAGGTCGGGCGCGGCGCCGGCGGGGACGCCGACGCACAGCTGCCAGAAGCCGGGCGGCCGCAGCAGCCCTTCGCGCATCAGCCGCAGCCCGTTGCGGATCATGCCGCTGTCGAACGTCTCGATCTCGACGGCGATTTCGAGGTCGCGCAGCCGCTCGGCCGCCGGTTGCAGGAAGGCGGAGTAGGGGTTGGCGAACACCCAACCGTCGGCGAGGTTGACCGAGCCGCAGTCGAGCGTGGCCATCTCCGGCGCCAGCTCGATGCACCCCAGGCGCTGCTCGATCGTGGCGCGCCCGCCGGCGCTGCCGGTGCTGAGGTTGACGATCGCCTCGCACCCCCGATCGCGCAGGCGCTCCAGCAGCGCGCGGCAGGTGGCGGGGTCCTGCGTGGGCGTGCCGTGCGCATCCCGCGCGTGCACGTGCACGATCGCCGCGCCCGCCAGCGAGCTCTCCACCGCCGCCTCGACGATCTGCTCGATGCTGAGCGGTATGTGGGGCGAGTGCCTGGCGGAGGCGATGCTGCCGGTGACGGCGGCGGTGATCATCACGGGATCGACCATCGAGGCGCTTTAAGGTATAGGCCTGATGGCGAACACGCCGATGGTGACCTACGAGACGTTCGCCGCCGCCGAGGAGGATGCGCGCGCCTTCCGTGCGCAGCTCGAGCGGGTGGCGGGGCGACTGGGGGAGCGCCACCCCTTCCACATCAACGGCGTCGCGCAGACGGGCGAGGGGTGGATCGAGGAGCGCTCGCCGGCCGACAGCCGTGTGCCGATCGGCGAGTTTGCGTCCGCCACGATGGACGATTTCGACCGCGCGGTCGAAGCGGCGCGCCGTTTTGCGCCGGAGTGGGCGGCCACCGAGTGGCGCGAGCGGGTACGGATCGTCGCCGGCGTGTCGGCGAAGGTAACGGCTCGGCGCCACGAGCTGGCGGCGATCCTCGCGTACGAGATCGGCAAGCCGCTGCTGGAGGCACTGGGCGAGGTGGACGAGTGCGTGGTGCTGATCGACTACTACTGCGCACAGATGGCCGCCAACGAGGGCTTTGCGCTCGAGATGGGACCGGCGGGCGGCGTGGCGACGGGAGGAGGGGGGAAAGGAGGAGGAGGAGGAGGAGGAGAGGGGGTCGCCCCGCCCGCCGATGGCGGCACGCCCGGGGGCGAGCACGTGTACAGCCTCCTGCGCCCGTACGGGGTGTGGGGGGTGATCGGCCCGTTCAACTTCCCGATGGCGCTGCTGCTGGGCCCGATCGCGGCGGCGCTGATCGCCGGCAACACGGTGGTGGCGAAGCCCTCGCCGCACGGCTATTTGAGTGGGCTGGCCGTATATGAGTTGTTCGGCGAAGCCGGTGTGCCGGCCGGCGCGCTGCAGATGCTGAACATTCCCGACGAGCGGCTGGGCAAGCGGTTGTACACGCACCCCGGCCTCGACGGCCTCACGTTCACCGGCTCCCACGCCACCGGCATGCGTGTGTTTCACGGGTTCTCGCGCGAGTATCCGCGGCCGGCGATCTGCGAGATGGGCGGCAAGAACCCGGCGATCGTCACCGCTTCCGCCGACCTGCGCAAGGCGGCAGTGGGCGTGGCACGCTCGGCATTCGGCTTCAGCGGCCAGCGCTGCTCGGGCTGCTCACGGGTGCTGGTGGCGCGCGAGGTGCACGACGAGTTGGCCGAGCTGCTGGAGCAGCGCCGCCGCGAGGTGTGCGTGGCGAGCCCGCTCGACCCGGCGACGCAGGTGGGACCGGTGATCTCGCGGGCGTCGGTGGAGCGGCTGTTGGAGGCGGCGCGCGAGTGCGGCGCGGAGGGTTGGCGGGTGCACGGCGGCGGCGCGCTCACCGCCGGCGAGTTGCGCTTCGGCAACTACGCCGAGCCGACCGTCGCCGAGATCCCGGCCGCCGACAGCCGGCTGCTGCGCGAGGAGCTGTTCACGCCGTTTGTGGCGCTCCACCCGGTCGGCTCGCTGGACGAGGCGCTGGAACTCGCCAACGGGCTGGTGTTCGGGTTGACCGCCGGTCTCTACGCCGAGGACTCGGAGGAGATCGAACGATTCCGGCGTACGGTGAAGGCGGGGGTGATCTACGTCAATCGCGAGGCGGGCGCCACCACCGGGGCGTGGCCTGGTATACAGTCATTCGGAGGTTGGGAGGGTTCCGGAAGTACGGGACGCGGAGCAGGTGGGATCCACTACCTCCAGCAGTACATGCGAGAGCAGAGCGTGACCGTCGTCGGGAGTTGAGCGGATCGTCGTAGTTCGCTGCACGGGCGAATGAACAGCAAAACCTCAGTGGTCATAGTCGGGGCCGGAGCCGTCGGGCTGAGTGCCGCGCGGGCGCTCGCCGAGCTGGGCGTGGAGGACGTGGTGGTGCTCGAGCGCACCCACCCGGCCGGCGGCTCCTCCGGGCGCTCGGTGGGCGTGGTGGAGACCCAATACGTGGACCCCTTCGACATCGCCCTGCGGGTCCCATCCAAGCGCACCTTCGAGCAGCTGGAGCGCGACCACGGGCTGCGGTTCACGCGCAACGGCTACCTGCGCATCGGCCACACCGCCGAGGACGCCGCGCGCTTCGAGCGCAGCGTGGCGGTGCAGCGCGAGCTGGGGATCGACGACGCGGTGGTGCTCGACGCGGAGGGGATCGCCGCGCGCTTCCCGGACGTGCGCAGCGACGACATCAGCGCCGGGTTGTACGGGCCGAGCGACGGGTTCGTCGACGGCCACCTTTACTGTGCGTTGCTGGCCGAGCTGGCGCAGGCCAAAGGGGCGCGATTGGTGCAGCAGACTCGCCTCACCGGTCACGAGGTGCTCCCCGACGGCCGCCACCGCCTGCTCACCACCGCCGGCGAGGTGGTGTGCGAGCGCGTGGTCAACGCCGCCGGCGCATGGGCGCAAGAGGTGGGGGAGCTGCTGGGCGTGGCCACGCCGATTCTGCCCCAGCGCCACGAGGCGGTGAGCATGCATTTGCCGCGCACACTGGATTACATGATGCCCGAGGTGATGGACTACGCCCCTGCCGAAGGGCGCTCGGGGCTGTACTTCCGCCACGAGACGTTTGACACGTTCCTCGGCGGACTGCACAGCGAGGAGGCGGTGCACCCGGTGGTGGACCCCGACGAGTGGTATGAGGGCGTCGAGCAGTCCTATCTGGAGCAGTTGGCCGAGCTGCTGCCGTTCCGCCTGCCGACGCTCACCGACATCCGCCTCGGCCGCGGCTGGGCGGGGCTGTATCCGGTGAGCCCCGACGGCCGCCCGCTGGTGGGGCCGTGCCCGGAGGACCGGAGCGTGATCGCGGCCTGTGGCGTGGGCGGCTACGGAATTCAGGTGTCGCCGATCGTGGGACGGCTGGCGGCAGAGTGGATCGTATTTGGAGAGGCGCGCAGCCTGGGAGCAGAGGCGGAGCAACTGCTGCCGGGGCGCGCGTCGCTGTCTGGCCAAACGAGCGCACAAGCGCCGTCAGGAGAGGGGTAGTGGGATGAGAACTGCGACCGTGGGGAGGAAGCCGTGAGCACAGAGACATACAGCGGGGCCGGCACGGCGGGGGCATACGCCTCCGAGGGGCAGCAGAACGAGATCCTCGAGCACTTTGGCTACGAGCAACAGCTCGACCGCGAGATGGGGTGGTTCTCGTCGTTCGCGGCGTCGTTCTCGGGGGTGTCGATCACGACCGGGGTGCTGTTGACGCTGCCGTTCGTGCTGACGCAGGCCGGCACCGGTGGCCTGTGGACGTGGATCATCTCCGCGGCCGGCTGCCTGCTGATCGCGGCGATCTTCGCCGACCTCGCGGGGCGGATCCCGATCGCGGGCTATGCCTACCAGTGGGCCAGCCGCCTCACCAACCCCAACCTCGGCTGGTTCGTGGCGGTGTGCGGGCTGATCGGCTTCGGCGTGGGAGCCGCGGGGACGGCGTATGGCGTGACCCCGTACTTCCTCTCGGAGTTCGGGATCGAAACCACCCGCAACGCGACGATCCTCGGCGCGGCCGCGCTGACGCTGATCGTGATGCTGATCAACATCGCGGGAATCCGCATCGCCACGACCTTCAACAACGCGGCGGTCGTCACCGAGATCATCGGCGGGGTGGGTGTGGCGATCGCATTGCTGGTGTACGCGATCATCGAGCATCCGCATCCTGCGTCCTTCTTGTTCCAGCAACAGCCCGGGGTGCACGGCGCCTACTTCGGCGCCTTCCTCTTGGCGTTCCTGCTCGGCGCCTACACGTTCGCCGGGTGGGAGCTGCCCGCGGACCTCGCCGAGGAGACCCGCAACGCGACCACCGTCACACAGCGGACGATCATCGCCTCGGTGCTCGCGGTGGCGGTCAGCGGCTTCATCCTGTTGATCGGCTTCTCCTATGCCAGCCCCGGCATCTCCAAGACCCTGGGGGAATCCACTCCGGTGCTCTCCATCATCCAGTATCAGTGGGGCACGACGGGGAGGCAGATCGTTGACATCCTGTTCCTGATCTCGTTTGTGTCGGTGGTGTTGCTGATTCAGGCGGGCGCCGCGCGCCTGCTGTTCAGCCTCGGGCGCGACAACATGGCGCCGTTTGGCACCTTCTTCGGCAAAGTGCACGTCCGCTTCAAAACCCCCTACACGGCGCTGGCAGGCACTGCGGTTTTCGGGATCGCGATGTTCACGGTGCCGGCATTGATCTCCGCGAAAGTGCTTGAATACATTCTCGGAACGGCATCGGTTGGGTTCAACCTCGTGTATGCGCTGATCGCCGGGATCTACCTGTTCATGTCCTATCGCGGGACACTGCCCAACCAGTTCGGCCGCTTCTCGCTCGGTCGCTGGGGCAGGCCGATCGCGTGGGTGTCGGTCGTCTGGCAGATCTTCTTGATAGGCACGCTGACGCTGCCGAAGATCAATTTCAAAATCGGCGTTACCACGCTGGCGATGATTGCGGTGGGAGCGGTGTGGTTCCTCGTGTGGGTCCGCCCCAAGGTCAAAGCCGGCCTGGCGGGGCCGCACCGCGAGGTCGCAGTCGAGGATCTCAAAGCGCCGGCGTGAAGCGACTCGAGCAACGGTATGAGCGCAGCTGGCCGCAATCGCGCGCGATGTACGAGCGCGCGCTGGCGTCGCTGCCGGGCGCCAACACGCGCACGCAGGTGCACGTGGCACCGTTCCCGCTGTACGCCGAGCGCGGCAACGGCGCGCGGGTGCAGTTGCTCGACGGGGTGGAGGTGGACGACTTCCTGCTCAACTACTCCGCGTCGGCGCTCGGCCACCGCCACCCGGAGGTGACCGCGGCGATCCACCGCGGGATCGACGCCGGCGGCCCGTTTGGTTTGTCGGTGCCAGACGAGGTGCAGCTGGCGGAGCACATGCGCAGGCGCTTCGCCGGGGTGGAGCTGGTGCGTTTCACCAACTCCGGCTCGGAGGCGACGCTGCAGGCGGTGCGCGCAGCGCGCGCGTTCAGCGGTCGATCGCGGATCGCCAAGGCGGAGGGCGGCTACCACGGCAGCCACGACTTGGTGGACATCGGCATCACCCGCTTCGGCGCGAGCCCGGGCGAGGCGGTGGCGGAGACGCCGGGGATCGCCAGCGAGGTGGTGGCGGGCGTGAGCGTGTTCCCCTACAACGACCTCGACGGCGCGCTGGCGGTGCTGGAGCCGCAGGCGCAGCGGCTGGCGGGGGTGCTGATCGAGGTGTTCCTCAACTCCGCCGGCGTGATCCCCGCCCGCCCGGAGTTTTTGCGCGGGATCGCCGACTGGTGCAAGACGCGCGGGGTGCTGTTGATCCTCGACGAGGTGGCCAGCTGGCGCACCGGCTACCGCGGCGCCGCCGCCGAGCACCTTGGGCTGACGCCCGACCTGATCTGCCTCGGAAAGGCGCTGGGCGGCGGTCTGCCGATCGGCGCGCTCGGCGGGCGCGCGGAGGTGATGGCGGTGTTCGATCCGCGCGAGCGCATCGTGGTGCGCCACGCCGGGACGTTCAACGGCCACCCGGTGGCGATGGCGGCCGGGGTGGCGGTGCTGGAGGCGCTCGGCAGGGAGGCGATCGAACGCATGAACGACCAGGGCCGGCGTCTGGCGGAGGGCGCGCGAGGAATCGGCGGCGAGCGCGAGCTGCCGCTCACCGCCACCCACTTCGGTGGCATCGGGCGTCTGCACGTGGCGCACGAGCCCCCCGACTCGGCGCGCGCGGCGATCGCGCAGCCCCGTGGGCCGCGGATCGACCTCTACCGCGCGCTGCTGGAGCGCGGTGTGCTGGTGTCGCCCGATTGCCGTTTCGCCACCTGCACGGCGACCACCGACGAGCAGGTCGAGCGGTTTCTCGCCGCGCTGGAGGAGGCGGCGGCCGAAGTGCTCTGCACACCCCAAACCAGGGAGGTCACATGAACGGCCCGTCGTCGCCACAGCCCACCGACAGCTCGCCGCCGATTCCGCTGGAGCAGTTGGGCCCCGACAGCGTGCTGGCGGCCGCACAGCTGATCCGCACGGGCCGCACCTACGACCTCGACTGCGGCCGCTGGCCGAGCATGCCCCAGTGGGACGGCCACGCCCCCTTCCAGGTGCTCACCTACCGCACCCCCCGGGGAGTGCGCGTGCAGAACGACTGGGACTGGCTGGGCAAGAACACGGTGAACTTTGGCATCCACAGCGAGCTGCTGTCGGGCAGCGCCCACACCGGCACCCACATCGACGCGCTGTGCCACGCCACCTGCGGCCCCGACGACCACTGGTTTGGCGGCGGCACGCCCGAGAAGCAGCTGGGCGACTTCGGCCCACTGACGCACGACGCGGCGGCGATCCCGCCGATTTTCACGCGCGGCGTGCTGCTGGACGTGGCGGGCGCACTCGGCGTGGAGGCGCTGCCGGCCAGCACCGCGATCGGCGCCGCCGAGCTGGAGCGCACGCTGAGCGCGCAGAGCAGCGAGATCCGCCCGGGAGACGTGGCCCTGATCCGCACCGGCTACCTCTCCGCATGGCCCGACCGCGGGCGTTTGGCCGACTATGCCGACGCCGGCATCGATTTGGAGGCGGCAACGATGCTGATGGATGCCGGCGTGGTGGCCCTGGCCGGCGACACCGAGTCGCTGGAGGTGCTCCCGTCCCCCGACCCGGAGAGCCCCCACCCCGTCCACCTGGCGGCGCTGATCGAGCGCGGCGTGTTCATCCTCGAGATGGTCTACCTGGAGGAGCTGGCACGCGACCGCGTGTACGAGTTCGCGTTCGCCTGTTTGCCGCTGAAGATCAGCGGCGCCACCGGCTCATGGGTACGACCGCTGGCGCTGTGCTAAAGCCGTCCTAATATTTGGCGCTGGCCGAGGCGACCGGGGCGATGTTGTCGCCGTTGATTGCGAGCAGGTACGCACACGCGTAGCGCCCGGGCTTGTCCCCCGCGGGAGCTGGGACCGGCAGTTTGATCGTGAACTCGAACGGCCCGGCGCCGGTGGTTTTAAACGACGTGAACGCCACTTTGTGGCGCTTGCTCTCCTTCGAGTAGTTGGCGGCGCACTTGTGCGGATCGAAGTTGACCTGGACCGAATCCCCCGTGGCCGCCGCGGTGCCGGCGAACGCGAGCTGCTTCTTGGTCACCTTCACATGGATGCTGTTGGAGGCCGCAACCGCCGCGGCGACGAGCGCGAGCGCAACGAGCACGCCAAGCACGGCGGTCGTTAGGAGTGGACGGCGGCGCCACGTGCGTCGGTGGGAAGTTCCCGGCATTGGTGCTCCTTGTCGTCGTCGGTGTCACTGCCTAACTCTACGTTACCGGCGGCTGGCTGCTGATGACCGCTCGCAAGGATCTCCGCCGGATCGATCCGCCGACACGGAGAACTGGACATACCTGAGCCAAAAGAGGCATCCCGAGCAATCGACTGGCGCTCGCCCAACAGCCCAGTATCCATGCGGGATGCTGGTCGAATCGTCTATGGGTGATCCTGGATTCGAACCAGGGACCTAGTCCTTATCGGGGGTTGGCTTCGTGGTGGCGGGTCTGGTTTGTTGAAGCCAGATGCGGTTTGGAGCAGCCTGCTACGTGCTACCAATTTGCTACGCCGGCCCCGGCGGGGCTGTCATTTCGACTCACGGCTTTGGTTCGGCGAGTAGATCGTCAACCCACGCGCGCATCTTCTTGACCGCCCCACGGGATGCCGTGCGATCAAGTCGTTCGTCGAGCACGTCGTCGTAGCGGAACTCCACCGCCCAGGGGACCATGACGCGTGCCTCGTCTGCCGAGACGGGCGGAACCATGCCTGCGTCTGCGAGCAAGGAAAGCAGCTTGCCGAGATCGTGTATGCGGGGCGGCGCGACACCGGCGTGCGCCAGGGCGGCCTTCAGCAGCTTCTCCAGCGCCTGCTGGCCATGGAAACCGATGAGATCGTCGGGCACATCGGGATCGTCGCCGAGCTTCTGGAGGGCGATCTCGTCGCTCTCGGCCTTGCGAGCGAACCGGACGGCGAGATCGCCCAGGTCAGGTTTCTGCGAGGACACGTCCCTCTGCTAGCGCGTCGTAGATCAACGTCCCGGGGACATCGCCCCACGCCTCCGCCTGCTCCCGCGGTACGACCACGACATCCGCGGCGACCTTCAGCGGATCGAGCACAGCGCGGAGCCGCACCATCTCCGCCGCCTTGCTCACAACCGACGGCTCGATCACGAGGAAGTCGAAGTCGCTATCCGTACCAACGTCACCGCGGCCACGCGACCCGAAGAGGATCACCTTCGACTCGGGCGGCGCCGCGTCCGCCAACAGGCGCCCGGCACGATCAACGATCTCCGCCATCTCCATGGACACGACGCTACCGTAACCTAAGGCCATGATACGAGCCGATCTGCACCGCCTTGTGGACGAGTTGCCCGACGAGAGCCTGGACGCCGCCGTGGTCCTGCCGACCCGTGGCAAGGACCCGGCGCTGGCGGCTCTTGCGGCTGTCCCCTTGACGACGAGCCCGAGACCGTCGGGCGGTCGCCGAGGCTCGCGCTGAACGCGAGCGGGGCATCGAGCCGGCGCCGCTTGAGAGCGTGCTCGCCGAGTTCGACGGCGAGCAACCAGCGAGCCATACCGGCGCGGCGTCGTTTGACCACCGTACGAGCGTGCTGCCTCACACATGTATTGGCCCCGAACCCCCGAAAATAGGCAGGACTATCGTCCAGGAGATTCTCACGGCTAGCACCCAAACCGTCAGATCGGCCTGCCACAACAAGATTCCTTACAGCGATTCGTGGCGCTTGCGGTCCCCTCCGAGCCTCTTCGCCCAATACGCAGCCAGGGTGCTCTGCGCTCGCCAATGTGGCTCACCAAACGACGCCTCATAAGGAAATTCTCCGTAAGTCAGGACCGCGCAAAACGGTGCACCCGCAGCCTTTAGCGCACAAGTGCGGTGCTGTCCGTTGGTGATGCTCGTTGCGCCTGGGGACCACGGCGACTCCTCCCATTTGGTTTCGTTGGCGCTGGGTTCATTCGCCTGTACCCAGGCATCTGATCGACCCCCGTTTGCTGGTCCAGTTGACCACCCGGACCATTCCACGGGGGTCAGGCCACATCGAACTTCTCGTGGCGCTCCCGCCAGAGCGAGGTCGGCTCGTCGCTTGGGCGTGCCAAGCGACGCTCTAGCGGCGTCTGTCTGCCCACTTACACTTATCAGTGATAGATGGCGATGGGATTGAGCAGAGTCGCTGGTGGCTTGACAATCATTCGCCCCAATCCGGCAAACTCTGAGTCGTCAGAAGCAGAAAAGTTCTGCTCCAGCTCGCGCCGCATATTGCGTGGTAGGCCCGCAAACCCGAGGGCGTCAAAAATTGACCAGGACTCGTCCTCGGCGGGTGCGGAGACGCTTCGCGGGCGGGTTCGTGCTTTAGCCCGTTTAGCCGCACGAGACCGCCACGGCGCAACAACGCGACCCATACGGGCAGGAACCTCACAAGCGCCTGGGTGCGCCGACCTTCGGGTCGTGCCGCCAGCCAACGTCCCGGGCTGATCACTGCCTGGCGAGAATACGCGGGACCAACACAGCGACCGACTTTTCGCGCGAGTTCCCCGCCAGCGAACGTTTTTCGGATTTTTCGGCCCGGAAACAGGGCTCTACGGAGCAGGACATCAGCTAGAAAACTCCCAGGACACTCAGGAAACCGCAATCCGCTCTAGCAAGCCAATCTCGGACCCTTGAAAGGAACCAACACAAAGGTGCCACCGCGTGTCCGGCATGAGTGCGAATCATGCTGACGCTACTCGACACACCCGCCTCGACACATGCGATTGCCCCATCAGCCACGACCGAGAAGCTTGCTACCAAGGGCCGGCGACGATGGCAAGAATCCCCAATGCTGGTGTGGCTTACTGGGAATGGGCGATCCTGGATTCGAACCAGGGACCTCTTCCTTATCAGAGAAGCGCTCTAACCGACTGAGCTAATCGCCCTATCCAGCGCTCGAAGGCGCCAAGTCCGCTGAATGGTAGCCGATCCACGTGCTGTGAGAATATCCCGACGACCTGTCTGCATTCACCGCCAGGCCGCTACTCTGTCGGATTATGCCGGCAACTGACAAATCACTCCCCGACGGGACGCTCTCTGACGGGATGCCGTTTCGCATCTACACCCCCGCCTCGCTGGGCACCGCGATCCGTCACTACCGGAGGGCCGCCGGGCTGACGCAGGCGGAACTGGCCGAGATGGCGGGCATCCAGCGCAGCTACCTCTCGGAGTTGGAGGCCGGCAAGGAGACCGAGCAGCTGAAACGCGTTTTCAGAATCCTGCGGATGCTCGGGGTCCGGATGACGCTCGAAGAGACCGACTGGTAGCCGAGCGCCCCATCGACACTGCTCAGCCCCGGCGACCCGCCCACCGCTGCGCGAACTCCAGCGCCTCCTCGGAGGACCCGAACGACAGCTCCACCTTGTAGCCGCCGTCGGCCCGCGGCCGCGCGCGAACCTCGGCACCCAGCGCCTCGCCCCAGCTCGCCTCGATCTCCGACGCGGCGGCCAGCTGGTCGGGGTGCACCCCGCGCGCGGCGCGAGGACGCTTGCTCTTGCCGTCGTCGCGCGCGGCACCATTGCTGCTGCGCGCCCGCTCCTCCAGCGTCCGCACCGACCAATCCTCGGCAACCGCCTCACGTGCCAGCCGGCGCCGCTCGGCGTGATCTTTGGCCAGCAGCAGCGCGCGGCCGTGGCCCTCGCTGAGCGTGCCATGCTCCAGCGATTCCAACGCCTCGTCGGGTAGGTCGAGCAGCCGCATCAGGTTGGACACCGCCACCCTGCCGCGCCCCACGCGACGGCCGACCTGCTCGCGCGTGAGCCCCAACTCCTCCACCAGTGCCGCGCAGGCGCGCGCCTCCTCCACGGGGTTGAGGTCCTCGCGCGCCATGTTCTCGATCAGCGCCAACTCCAGCGACGCGGCGTCGTCGTGGGGGCGCACCATCGCCGGGACCGTCTTCAAGCCGGCGATCCGCGACGCTCGCCAGCGACGCTCGCCAGCGATCAGCTCGTAGGTGCCGTCCACCTTGGGCCGCACCAGCACCGGCTGCAGCACCCCGCGATCGGCCAACGACTCGGCCAGCGCGTTCAGCGCTTGCTCGTCGAAGTGCCGCCGCGGCTGGTTGGGGTTGGGCGCGATCGACTCCACCGGCACCTCCCGCAACTCCTCCCCCCGCGCCGCACCGGGCGACGACACCGACAGGATCGCCTCCAAACCCCTCCCCATACCCCGCTTCGGTGGGCTCATACCGGTCCTCCGACCAGCCGCCTAGCCACGAGCGGCCACCTCACGCGCCAACTCAAAGTACGCCTCCGCACCGCTGCTGTGCGGATCGTGGTGGGTGACCGGCAGCCCATAGCTGGGCGCCTCGCCGACGCGGACGTTGCGCGGGATCACCGTCTGGAACACCAGCTCGCGGAAGTGCTCGCGCACCTCGCGCTCCACGTCGCGCCCCAACCGGGTGCGACTGTCGTGCATCGTCAACAGCATTCCCGCGACGGTCAGCCCGGGGTTCAGTTCGCGCCGCACCAGCTCCAGCGTCTCCAGCAAGCCCGCCAGCCCCTCCAGCGCGAAGTACTCGGTCTGTACCGGCACGATCACCCGGTCGGCCGACGCCAGCGCGCTCACCGTGAGCGGCCCCAACGACGGGGGGCAGTCGAGCAGGATGTACTCGAAATCCCCCCTGATCGGCGCCAGGCCCTCACGGAGGAGGCGCTCGAAGCCCTCCAACCGCGGCAGCTCGACGTTGGCCCCCGCCAGACCCGCGCCGGCGGGAAGCAGCGCCAGTCCGCCGATCGCCGTCTCCACGACGGCCTCGGCCGTCGGGGCGGAGCCGGTCAAAACCTCATATAGCCCCGGTGCCTGCGTGCGAAGGAAGCCGAGACCGACCGTCGCATTGGCCTGCGGGTCCACGTCCACCAGCAGCGTCCGGTAGCCGGCCTCGGCGATGCAGGCGCCGACGTTCACCGCGGTGGTGGTCTTGCCCACCCCGCCCTTCTGGTTGGCGATCGCGTAAACGGTGCCCATCGTCACCGCACGCTAGCGTCGATCCCGGTCACACCCCACGCCCGAGCGGCCGCTTGCGCGCCATTCCCGCACGCCGAGGGAAGCCGTCCGGCGTGGAGTTGGTCTTGGCGTAGACGTGCAGATGACGATCGTGCGCCCCCGCGTACGGCTCCACCCGGCGGACTTCGACCAGCTCCATGTCGAGCACCTCGGCCGCCGCGGCCGCTCGTCGCTCCTCTGCCGCCTCCCGACGCCCACGCCATTCCACCAGCGACCCGCCGATCCGCAGCAACGGCGCCGCGTACTCCAGAACTACCGCGGGCTCCGCCAGCGCCCGAGCGAGCACCGCATCGTTGGCGCCCCGCCCCAACTCCCACTCCTCGGCGCGGGCGCGCACCACGTGAGCGTTGTCGATCCCGGCGCCAGCGCGCACCACCTCCGCGAACCGGCACTTGCGCGCCTGCGACTCGACCAAGCTGACGCTCGCCTCGGGCAGCGCCACCGCGAGCGCCAAGCCCGGAAAGCCGGCGCCGGCGCCCACGTCCGCGATTGTGTGGGAACCGCGCACGGCATCTACTTCCAGCGCCGCCAGCGAGTCGGCGAGGTGCACATCCACCGCCCGCGCCGGATCGCGCACGGCAGTGGGCGCCCGCTCATCGTCCGCCAACGCCAACAGGATCGTTTCGAACTGTGCCCGCTGGCGACCGTCCAACTTGTATCGAGCAGCCAGCAGCTCGATACCGCGCCGCGCCGCGACATCCTCCAACGCACTTGGCGCTGGACGAGCGTGTCCGGACCCTTTCACGTGAAACACTCCTGCAACACTCGCGACACACTTACGACACACTCACGCGGTGGAACGTGTCGCGATCACTCGCTCAGCGGCGATACCACCAGGCACCGCTCGGGCTCCTCGCCCTCGCTATGGGTGCTCACATCCCCACGATCGCGCAGGTGTTCGTGCACCACCCGGCGCTCGGACGCCGGCATCGGCGCCAGCTCCACCGGCTCGCCCGAGCTCAGTACTTCCTCGGCAACCTCGTCGGCCTCCGCGCGCAATGCCTGCGCACGCCGCTCGCGGTAGCCGTCGGCGTCGATCACCACCCGCGCATGCGATTCGCCGCCGCGCATCACGATTCGCTGCGCCAGGTGCTGCACCGCGTCGATCGTCTGGCCGCGGCGGCCGATCAGCAGACCCACATCATCGCCCGCGACGCGCCCGCGCAGCTCTCCGTCGCTCGATTCCACCGTCACCTCGCACTCCAGCCCGAGGCCGTCGAGCACCTCCTCGAGCAGCTCCAGCAAAAGCTCCTCCGGCTCCTCGGCCTCCTGCTGTCGGTCGACTTCGACAGGGTCGCTCACCGTCGCCGCCCCGACCGTTTCTTTTTCTTACGCGGCGGCGGTGGTGGTGCCGCGCCCGCCGCGGCAACGCCCGCCAAGGCTGGCTGGCCGGAGGAAGCCACGGAACCGCCCTTGCCAGCGCCATCTCCGCTCGCCTTGCCGTTGGGCGAGCCGCCGCTGCCCGGCGGCGCCGGGCCCTTCCCCGGCGGCGGTGGTGGCGGAGCGACGCTGCGGCGTACGATGAATCCCTGGCCGATCGTCCACAAGTTGGTGGTGATCCAGTACAGGAGGAGGCCCGCCGGGTAGCGAAAGAGAATCACCACGAAGATCAGCGGCAGCCCCAGCATCATCCACCGCTGGTTGGGTTCCATGCTCCCGCTCATCAGCAGGGTGGAGGTCACCTGCGAGCCGATGTACAGCAGGATCAGCACCACCAGCACCACGCCCGTCGCCTTGGCGGTGATATCCGGTATGAACAGGAACTTCGCCGAGCCCGGCGCCACCATCTGGCAGCCGGTCTTTTCGATGTATTTGGCCGGCAGTTGCGACACGCTGTGGAGCGCGGTGTGGTGGAGCGCGTTGTAGTGCGCCACCAAACTGTCGCCGCAGATGTGCTTCTTCAGGTCGGTGCGCAGCATGTAGAAGAGCGATATGAACACCGGCAACTGCAGCACCAGCGGCAGGCACGAGGCGAAGGGGTTGATTCCCTTCTCCCGGTAGAGCTTCATCATCTCCTCCTGCTGGCGCTGTTTGTCGTCCTTGTACTTCTCTTTCAGCGCCTTCAGCTCTGGGGCGACCAGCTGCATCTTGCGCATCGAGCGGATCTGGCTGACGGTGGCCGGTGTCATCACCGCCCGCACGAGCACGGTCAACCCGACGATCGCCAACCCCCAGCTGAGCCCGACGTGTTCGTGGAGGAACACCAGCACCGCTTCGAACAGGCTGATGAGCGGCGAAAACGCTTCCTGGATGATGTTCGCGAGGATCGGCATCGGCGTTGGCGGTGGTGGCGCTCTCCTGCGTGGGTTGTCGCTCGTCCGCGGATCCTCGCGTCAGCGGCGAGCGTGGGCGGTGGGCGCCCCGAACAGACGTTGGGCCCCCACCGGATCGTACCCACCGCGACTCCACGGGTTGCACCGGAGCAGGCGCCACACGGCGAGCACCAGCCCCCTCAGTATGCCGTACTCGGAGAGCGCCTGCAGCGCATACCGAGAGCAGGTCGGCTCGTAGCGGCAGCGCCGCGGCAACCCGGGCGAGATAACCCGCTGATACACCACGATCGGGGCGCTCACCACGATCCGAGGGGCGCGGGCGGCGGCGGCGGCGAAGCGTGCGAAGCCGTGTCGGCGCTCATCGCTCATGACCGCCGCTCCGTGCTCTGATCGTCCGGCGGGGGCTCGGAGCCCTGCTCATCCTGCTCTCGCGCTCGGGGCGGCTCACTTCCCTCCCGCTCACCCGCTAACACGCCAGCGCGCTCCAGCAACTCCGCGAGCGCGGCATCAACGCCCGCGAGACCCTCGCGCTCGGCCAGCTCGCTCACCGGCGGCCGTGCGACCACGACCACGTCGTGACCAGGCCGCAAATCGTCCTCCACACCCCTGAACGCCTCACGCAACAGCCGCTTCACGCGGTTGCGCTCGACGGCGCCACCGACCTTGCGCGACACCGACAGACCCAACCGCGGCCGCTCGGCAGCGGCATTGGGGAAGCTGTAGAGCACCAGGTGGCGGTTGGCCGAGGAGCGCCCGTGACGGTACACCCGCTCGAACTCCGCGCTGTGCGAGAGGCGTCCCCGTTGAGCGGCGCGGCGTGGCACTCGCGGCGCCATCAGCTCAGGCCGAAAGACGCTTGCGGCCCTTGTCGCGGCGGCGCTTGAGAATCAGGCGCCCGCTGCGCGTGAGCATGCGCGAGCGAAACCCGTGCGCACGGGCGCGCTTGCGCTTCTTGGGCTGGTAGGTGCGCTTCATCGTCTCGCCTTGCGCACGACCACACCCGGCGATCATCGCCCAGCGCTCGTGCGGCACGCTCAGTATAGAGATCCACCCATCCGGCCGGTGCCCGAAGGCGTCGCTCGCGCACCTCCCGGACGCCACAAGCTATTTTTCTCGCCATTTGCGCCATCGGCAGCGCGACCACGCCAAGCACCGGACGCGCTTCGGATATATTCAGTTGGCCGGGCCCCTTTGGGCCCTCTCCCGAGAAGACCAACGACTCCCGAAGGGGCGGGTCAGCGCTGGCGTGAGCACCGAATTGGAGCAGATCTGGTCGCGGGTGCAGAGCAGGCTCCAGGGCGCCGTGGACGACTCCACATATCGCGTCTGGCTGGAGCCGCTGCGGCCCCGCGCATTCGCCCACGGCACACTCACCGTCGAGGCGCACGAGCGCACGAGCGCCTGGGTGCGTGAGCGCTTCGGGCGCCTGCTGCAAACCTGCGCCAATGCCGAGCTGGGACCGCAAACGGCGGTCGTGATTGCACCCGGTGGAGAACACCCGCCAGCAGGCCCAAGCAGGCGGCGAACCCCATCCACGCGCCCACGACCCGGCCACATGGCGGGCACCGGCAACGATCCCCGGGAAGCGCCCGTACCCGCGATCGACTCCGAGCTGGCGCCCAACCCCCGCTTCACCTTCGACCAATTCGTCATCGGCGACTGCAACCGCCTCGCCCACGCCGCGGCGCTCACCGTCGCCGAGCTCCCCGGCCAGTCGTACAGCCCACTGTTCATCTGCGGCGCTCCGGGGGTCGGCAAGACCCACCTGCTGCGCTCGATCGCCAGCCTGATCCACAGCTGCAACCCCTCGCTGGGCGTGCGCGCCTGCACCGGAGAGGGGTTCACCAACGAGTTTCAGCGCGCACTAGCCGGCGGTGGACTGGAGTCGTTCAAGCGCCGCTTTCGCGACATCGACGTGCTGCTCGTGGACGACGTGCAGTTTCTCGAGCGCAAGGCACGCACCGAGGAGGAGTTCTTCCACACTTTCAACACGCTGCAAGAGGCCGGCGCTCAACTGGTGCTGACCTCCGACCGGCCGCCGCGCGATCTCCAGGCGCTTGAAGACCGCCTGCGCGAGCGCTTCGCCGCGGGACTCGTGGCCGACATCCAGGCGCCCGACATCAACACCCGCCTGACGATCCTGCGCAAGCGCATCCACCAGGATCGCCTCGAGCACCCTCCCGAGGAGGCGCTGGAGCTGATCGCCAAGCGCATCTCGCTCAACGTGCGCACGCTGGAGGGGGCACTGATCAGGGTCGTCGCGTTCAGTTCGCTTACCGGCAGGCCCATCACCTCCGAGCTGGCCAGCGAGGTGCTCGACGGCCTCTACCCACGGACAACACAGCCAGCCCGCACACTCCAGCAGATTGAGGACGCCGCTTGCCAGCACTTCGGTCTCTCCGCCGATGAGCTCCTCTCCTCCTCACGCGCCGCGCGCGTCGCCTGGCCTCGACAGGTCGCGATGTACCTCGCCCGCGAGCTCACAAGCGAGTCGCTGCCGGCAATCGGCCGGCACTTCGGTCGCCGCGATCACTCCACCGTGCTGCACGCGGTGCGGCGTACCGAGGCACGCATCGTTGCCGACCGGTCGTCCCGTCAAGCTGTGGATGATCTGCGTGCCAACTTGCAGGGCACAGGCTCCTGACCGGCGCACTTGCCACACTTATCCACTGGCCTTCCGCGCGCTCGCACCTCCTATCCCAGCACCACACCCGGCACGCACATATCCACAGCCCCTACTACTCCTTTACCAACAAAGACGAAGTAGATGAAGATATCCCTGCAGACAAGCGAGCTGTTGACTCAACTGCAAACCGTCACGCGCGTGGCATCTACGCGAAGCGCCGTTCAAGCTCTATCTGGCGTGATGATCATCGCGGGGGACGATGGTGCGGAGCTGCAAGCGACCGACATGGAGGTGGGTCTGCGCCTGCCGCTCCAAGCTCAGACCGCCCGCCCCGGCCGCGCGCTGCTGCCCGGGCGCCTACTGCTCGACGTCGTCCGCGCGCTACCGGCGCAGGAGCTCAGCCTCGAGCTGCGACCCTCAGAGCAGGACGTCGAGCTTCTCTGTGGCGGCGCCACCTTCCACCTGCGCACGCTGCGGGCGGAGGATTTCCCGTCGCTGCCGACTGCGGGCGAGGAGGGGCGCATGATGCTGCCGGCCGATGCGTTCGTGCAGACGGTGGAGCGCGTGGCGCGCTCGGCATCGCACGACGAGACCAGGCCGGTGCTCACCGGGATCCTGATCTCTGCGGCCGACCGCGAGTTGCGCATGGTGGCAACCGACTCCTACCGTCTCGGCGTTAAGCGCACCGTGCTGGAGACGCCACTGCAGGGCTCGATCGAGGCTAACGTCCCGGCCCGCGCGCTGCAGGAGCTGAGCCGCGTGGCTCAGCAGTATCAGTGCACCGAGGTAACTCTGGGTGTCGGTCAGAACCAGGTGATCTTCGAGTTGGGCGGCGTGGTGCTCTCCTCGCGACTGATCGACGGCCAGTTCCCCAACTACCGTCAACTGATACCCGAGTCGGCCGACCACGAGCTGACACTCGCCACCGTCGAGCTGGCCGGCGTGGTGCGCCGCATCAGCCTGCTGGCGCAGAAGAACGCCCCCCTGCGCCTGGCTTTCCGCGAGGGCGAGCTGACCGTCTCAGCCCAGACCCCGGACGTCGGCGAGGCCAGTGAGACGATCCCCGTGCCTTTTCACGGAGAGTCGTTCGAGATCGGCTTCAACCCCGAGTTCTTGCGCGACGGCGTTGAGAGCATCGACACCGAGGAGCTCGTTATGAAGCTGATCAGCCCGCTGCGCCCGGGCCTGATCGAGTCTCCGGAGGCCGGCGACTTTGTGTATTTGGTCATGCCGATCAGACTCAACACATGAGCAGGACGGGACGTCAGAACCAAGCAGATCAAGGACGCGGTGAGCGTGGCGTGCGTTAGCACGCGAGCGATCGAGGACGCCGACCGATCGACGAGCAGATGCGCACGACAGATCGGCCAGCGCCGGTCATGACGTCCCGTGTGCGGGTCCTGAGCGTCTCACTGCGTGATTTTCGAACGTATGCCCGTGCCGAAGCGCAGCTCGGTGAGGGGCTGACGGTGCTGCACGGGCCCAACGGCGCCGGCAAGTCGAACCTGCTGGAGGCGCTGTATTTCGGCTGCACCGGCCATCCGCTGCGCACCCGCAACGAGCGCGAGCTGGTGCGCTTCGGCGAGCGCGTGGCGCGTGTGTCGGTGGTGGTGGACGATGGCGGAGAGCGCCACGAGCTGTCGGTGGGGTACGGCCTGGATGATGGTGAGGAGCGCTCCGTCAAGCGGATGACCTGTGACGGCGCCGTGGTGGAGCGACTGCTCGATGTGGAGGTGCGCCCGCTGCTGGGTGTGTTCGTCCCCGATCGGCTGGAGCTGCTCAAAGGCTCTCCGGCGCCGCGCCGCGCGCACCTCGACCGGCTGGTCGCGGCGCTGTGGCCGCCACGCGCCGCCACGCGCCGCGCCTACTCACAGGCATTGGCGCAGCGCAACGCGCTGCTCGCCGGGATCCGCGCCGGGCGTGCCTCGCGCGCCACGCTCCCGACGTGGGACCGCGAACTGGCGCGCCACGCAGTCGCACTGCGCGAGGACCGGGAGCGCGCGGTGGGGCTGTTGAGCGACGTGTTCGCGACACGCGCCACACAGCTGGGTTTGAGCGGCGAGTGCGCGCTGCGCTACCGTCCGCGCTCGCGTGCCGCCGTTGTGGAAGAGTTCGTCGCCGAGTTGCAGGAGCGATTGTCTGGTGAGATCGAGCGTGGCTTCGGCGCCCACGGCCCGCACCGCGACGAGCTGTTGTTTTTGCGTGACGGTCGGGAGCTGCGCAGCTATGGCTCTCAGGGTGAGCTGCGCCTGGCGCTGCTGGCGCTGCTGCTGGCCGAGCGCGACGTGCTGGGCGAGCGCTGCGGGCGAGTCCCGCTGCTGCTGCTGGACGACGTGATGAGCGAGCTCGATCCGCAGCGCCGCGAGCTGCTGGCCGGCGAGTTGACCAGCGCCGGCCAGAGTGTGATCGCCACCACCGACCTCGCCCACGTGCCGGGCGCCCACGCCGCCGCCAGCCTGCGGGTGGCGCCCGGCGTCGTGCTGGCGGAGGCGCTTGCCGCGTGAGGTGCCGCCGGGGACAACCGGGGGGCGCCCGATGAGCCCCGCTCGCCGCGCCCCCCGCCCCCTCGCGCGGGCGCTCGACGGCTTCACCGCCACGCTGGCGCCCGCCACCACGCTCGCCCGCGTGCAGGAGCTTTGGGGGGAGGCTGTTGGGGAGGCGATCGCGGCCGCCGCCAAGCCGGTGGCCGAGCGCGGGGGGGCGCTGACGGTGCGCTGCGAGTCGGCCGTTTGGGCGCAGGAGCTCGAGCTGATGGCGAGCGAGCTGCTCGGCCGCCTCAACGGCGCGCTCGGCGAGGATCTCCTGCACAAGCTGCGCTGCCGTGCCAGCTGAGGTGCGATACCCGGTTTTCCCTGGTATTCACTGGCATTTGCGCCTACTCGTCAACCGGGTCGAGGGACCCTTTGTGCTATTGTTGTGTGGACAAAGCACGGCCCCGGTCCGCGGCTTGTCGCGCTCGGATTCCGGGGCTTTGTCACGTCTTCAGAGATACACACATGGAGTGGGAGGCCCGTCAGTTGGCCGCGAATGACAAGCAGGGCGACGGAGCGGCCAGCTACGACGCCCAGGACATCACAGTGCTGGAGGGCTTGGAGGCTGTTCGCAAGCGCCCCGGCATGTACATCGGCTCGACCGGCATCATGGGTCTCCACCACCTCGTGTACGAGGTGGTGGACAACTCTGTGGACGAGGCGCTGGCGGGGTTTTGCACCGAGGTGTCGGTGACGATCCACCCCGACAACTCGGTCACCGTCATCGACAACGGCCGCGGCATCCCCGTGGCGATGCACGAGAAAGAGGGCCGTCCCGCCGTCGAGGTCGTGCTGACCGTGCTGCACTCCGGGGGCAAGTTCGGTGACGGCGGCGGCTACAAGGTCTCCGGCGGCCTGCACGGCGTGGGAGTGTCGGTCGTCAACGCGCTCTCCGAACGCCTGCTTGTGGAGATCCGCCGCGACGGGTATGTGTGGAGCCAGGAGTACTCACGCGGCGCTCCGCTGGGCGAGCTGCGGCGCGGCGAGAAGCTGCCGGCCGGCGCCTCCACCGGCACGACCGTGACGTTCCTGCCCGACGCCGACATCTTCGAGTCGCTCGACTTCGAGTTCCGCACGCTGGAGGAGCGGCTGCGCGAGACCGCGTTCCTGACCCGTGGCCTGCACATCGCGATCGTCGACGAGCGCGCTGAGGGCCACTCGGCCGAGTTTCGCTACGAGGGCGGGATCGAGGACTTCGTGGCGTATCTCAACGAGAACAAGGACACCGTCCACCGCAAGGTGGTGTTCTTCACCGGCGAGGGCGACGAAGGCGCGGCGGAGGTGGCGATGCAGTGGAACTCCTCCTACCAGGAGTCGATCCACTCGTTCGCCAACAACATCAACACACGCGAGGGCGGCAGTCACCTGTCGGGCTTTCGCTCGGCGCTGACGCGCACCCTCAACCGCTACGCGCGCGAGCACGGGCTGCTGAAGGAGAAAGACGACAACCTCTCCGGCGAGGACGTGCGCGAGGGGCTGACGGCGGTGATCTCGGTGAAGCTGCGCGATCCGCAGTTCGAGGGGCAGACAAAGACCAAGCTCGGCAACCCCGGGATGGCGGGCTTCGTCGAGTCGGTTGTCAACAGCGGTTTGGGCGAGTTCCTGGAGGAGAACCCCAGCGAGGCGCGCGCGGTGATCATGAAGTCGGTGCAGGCGCAACGCGCCCGCGAGGCGGCCCGCAAGGCGCGTGACCTCACGCGCCGCAAGTCGGCGCTGGAGAACTCGACGCTGCCCGGCAAGCTGGCCGACTGTTCGGTGAAGGACCCGGCGCTGGCCGAGCTGTTCGTGGTCGAGGGCGACTCCGCCGGCGGGTCGGCCAAGCAGGGACGCGACCGCAACACACAGGCGGTGTTGCCGCTGCGCGGGAAGATCCTCAACGTCGAGAAGAGCCGCATCGACAAGGTGCTGCAGAACACCGAGATCCAGGCGCTGATCACCGCGATCGGGACGGGGGTGCGCGACGAGTTCAACATCGCCAACGCGCGCTACCACAAGGTGATCTTGATGACCGACGCCGACGTCGACGGCGCCCACATCCGCACGCTGGCGCTCACGCTGCTGTTCCGCGAGATGAAAGAGCTGATCGAAGAGGGGTACGTGTACATCGCCAAGCCGCCCCTCTACAAGCTCAAGCAGGGATCGCGCGAGCGCTACATCGAGAAGGAGTCGGAGCTGGAGGAGATCTTGCTGGCCGACAAGTGGGAGAAGCTCCAGATCGCCGACCGCCATGGCGCCCAGTTCAAGCTCACCGAGGTGCGCTGGCAACGCTTCACAAGGCTGCTCAAGCAGTACGAAGGGTGGGCGTCCTCGCTGCGCGCCGCCCACGGCCACGACATGGTGCAGTTCCTGGAGGAGTCGGCGCTGCTGGGCGAGCGCGTGCAGAGCGCCGAGCAGGCGATCCAGCTGCTCTCGCGCGAGGGGCTGGAGGGCGAGACGCACGCCACCGAGCTGCTCCAGGTCGATCTGGTGGAGCTGCGCGTCAAGGCCGTGGAAACCCGCACCGGCCTGGCCCGCACGCACCGTATCCCGCGCCGGATGTTCGACTCCCAGGAGTACCGCCAGTTGGCGTCCGTCCACCAGCAGCTGGCCGAGCTGGCCGGCACCCCTGCGTTCGAGGTGCGCCTCGGCGACGCATTTGAAAGCGCCCCGTCGTTCGAGGCGTTGCGGGCGGCGGTGCTGAGTGTGGCGCAGAAGGGCGTCAAACTGCAGCGTTTCAAGGGTCTCGGCGAGATGAACGCCGATCAGCTCGGCGAAACCACGATGGCGCAACAGACCCGCACCCTGGCGCAGGTCACGATCGAGGATGCCGCCGCGGCCGACCGCATCTTCTCGATGCTGATGGGCGACCAGGTGGAGCCCCGGAGGGCGTTTATCGAGGACAACGCCCGTCTTGTCGCGAATCTTGACGTGTAGGGGGTGATGCGTAATGGCTAGTGCCGACGTCATAGGCGGGGGTAATATCGAGCCGCGCGGCCTCGAGGAGGAGATGCGCACCGCGTATCTCGACTACGCCATGTCGGTGATCGTCGGTCGCGCGCTGCCCGACGTGCGCGACGGGCTGAAGCCGGTGCACCGGCGCGTGCTGTACGCGATGAACGAGCTGGGACTGGGCCCCACCCGTTCCTACTCCAAGTGCGCGCTGATCGTGGGCGAGGTCATGGGCAAGTACCACCCGCATGGGGACTCCGCGATCTACGACACGCTCGTGCGGATGGCCCAGGAGTTCTCGATGCGCAACGAGCTCGTCGACGGCCAGGGCAACTTCGGCTCGATCGACGACGACCCGGCCGCGGCGATGCGGTACACCGAGGCGCGGCTGGCGCGGATCGCCACCGAGATGCTGCGCGACCTCGACATGGACACTGTCGACTTCGCGCCCAACTACGACGGCTCCAAGCGCGAACCGCTGGTGCTGCCGGCGCGCTTCCCCAACCTGCTGGTGAACGGTTCCTCGGGGATTGCGGTGGGGATGGCGACCAACATCCCGCCGCACAATTTGGGCGAGGTGATCGACGCGACGATCGCCTACATCGACGACCCCGACCTCGAGGTGGAGGGCCTGATGCAGTACATCAAGGGCCCCGACTTCCCCACTGGCGGAATCATCCTCGGCCGCTCGGGGATCAAAGACGCATACGAGACCGGCAAAGGCCGCGTGCGGGTGCAGGCCAAGGCGCACGTGGAGCCCCTCAAACAGGGCAAAGAGGCGATCGTGGTCACAGAGCTGCCGTTCATGGTGAAAAAGGGCGGCGAGGGCGGCTTGATCCAGAAAGTCGCCGATCTGGTGAAAGAGGGGCGGATCACCGAGATCGCCAACATCGAGGACTTCACCGACAAACGCGGGATGCGGATCGTGATCGAGCTCAAGCGAGACGCGATCCCCAAGGTGGTGCTCAACAAGCTCTACAAGCACACCCCCATGCAATCCACGTTCGGAGTGAACATGGTGGCGCTGGTGGACAACGTGCCCCGCACGCTCAATCTGCGCGCGGTGATCCACAATTACGTGGCCCACCAGCGCGAAGTGATCGTGCGTCGCACCAAGCACGAGCTCTCCGAGAAGGAGGCGCGCGCTCACATCCTCCAGGGGCTGTTGATCGCGCTGGAGAACCTCGACGCGATCATCGAACTGATCCGCGCCGCGCGCGACCGCGACGCCGCGCGCGAGCAGTTGGTGGAGCGCTTCATGCTTTCACACATCCAGGCCAGCGCGATCCTCGACCTGCGCCTCTCCCAGCTGACGGCGCTGGAGGCCGACTCGATCAAGCAGGAGCACGCCGACGTGACCGAGCGGATCGCGGAGCTGCGTGCGATCCTCGGCGATGAGTCCCGCGTGCTGGCGGTGATCAAGGAGGAGCTGAGCGAGATCCGCGAGCGCTTCGCCGACGAGCGCCGCACCGAGATCACCCACGCCGAAGGCGAAATCGACATCGAGGATCTGATCGCCGATCAGCAGATGGTGATCACGATCACCCGTACCGGCTACATCAAGTCGCTGCCGCTGGCCACCTACCGCCAGCAGCACCGGGGCGGGCGCGGCGTGACGGGAATGGACATGAAGGACGGCGACTTCATCGAGCACCTGTTCGTGTGCTCCTCGCACGACTACCTGCTGTTCTTCTCCAACCGCGGCAAGGTGTACCGCTCGAAGGTGTACGAGCTGCCGGAGGCCTCGCGCACCGCCAAGGGCCGTGCGCTGGTGAACGTGCTGCCGCTGCGCGAGGGCGAGCGCGTGCAGTCGGTGCTGGCCACGCGCGACTACAGCGAGGGCGCCTACCTGGTGTTCGCCACCCGCCAGGGGATCGTCAAGAAGACCGCGTTCCAGGCGTACAACACGCCGATCAACGCCGACGGCATCATCGCCATCAAAATCCGCGACGACGACGAGCTCGTGGCGGTGCGCCGCACCAGCGGCGAGGACGACATCTTGATGGTGTCGCGCTCCGGTCAGGCCACGCGCTTCCAGGAGTCCCAAGCACGCGCAATGGGCCGCGACACCTCCGGCGTGCGCGGCATGAACGTCAGCCAGGACGGCAACTACGTGCTGGCGATGGACGTGGCCCGCGACGACCAAGAGTTGCTGGTTGTCACCGAGAACGGCTACGGCAAGCGCACGCCGATCTCCGACTACCCGCGCAAGAACCGCGGCGCGATGGGCGTCAAGACAGTCGCGCTCACCGACCGCAAGGGCGCGCTGGCGGGGGCGCTGGTGGTGCGCGAGCACGAGGAGCTGGTGTTCATCTCCACCGGCGGCATGGTGCAGCGCACCTCCGTAAAGGGCATCAGCCGCTACGGCCGCGCCTCGCAGGGCGTGCGTTTGATGAACCTCAAGGGCGACGACACCGTCAGCGCGGTGGCGTTGGTGGTGGAGAGCGAGGGAGACGAGTCCGGTGTGCCCGAGGCGTCTTCGCCCGACGGCGCCTCGGCACTTTCCTCCGCGCCCGACGACGGCAACAGCGCTGGCGAGGACGCGACTCCGTAGTACCCCCTTGCGTGACGTCATGTCCGTCCGCTACTCTGGCCAGACCAGAGAAAGGAGGTGGTCCGTACGTCTAGTGACAGTTCTTGCGGGACCCTGGAGGTGACCGGCCGCTAGGTCGGCAGGCTGGACCGCGTAGCGGAATCCAACCCGGGACACCCCGAGACGGCAGCCGGATCTGGTCCCCCCGGTGCTGGCCGGTCAATCGATCCCGCTGATCGACGATCGGTAAGCCGTCCTCGGATATTCCAGTCAGCACGCGAAGGGCGTCCGCCGTCGGGGCGCCCTTCGTCGTTCTCGACCCAAACCGCTATGACCTGCGACTTTAAGCGGCGGCCGCCTGCGGCAGATACTGCCGCCACGCCGCCGGGATCGACGGCGAGGCGACGTGGATGAACACCTCCGCGCGCGGCACTTTCGGCACGTGGCGCGGGTGCATGCCCGCCTGGCGCGGTAGGCGGTCGCCCTTGCGACGGTTGCAAGGGGCGCAGGAGGCGACGATGTTCTCCCAGCTGGACGGGCCGCCCTTGGAGCGGGGGATGACGTGGTCGACGGTGAGGTTGGAGCGCGAGCCACAGTACTGGCAAGTCCAGCCGTCGCGGGCGAACACCGCGCGGCGCGTGATCTTGCGCTGGTGGGCGTCGCGGGGAACGCGCACATAGGCCACCAGCCGGATCACCGCGGGCCGCGCCAGCGTGGTGCGCTCGGAGTGCAGCTCCCAGCGGCCGCGCTCCACCAGCTCGGCCTTCTCCTTCAGCAGCAGCACCACCGCGCGGCGTACCGAGCACACGTTGATCGGCTCGTAGGTAGCGTTGAGGACGAGCACCCGACCACTATCAGGCCCGCGCCGCCGGTGCTCGGATGGCGGCGCGGACCGAACTGGGTCTGGTGGAACGGTGGTATCCATTCGTGGCCGCAGTGTAGCGGCGAAAGTGGTCGTCGGTGGCGGTTTGCGGCTGCCCGTCGCAGCGCCGCCGCGACCTCTCTAGGGCTGCGCCCCGCCGCCGGCGCGGTAGGAGCCGAGGATGCGCACTTGCTCGCACACCTCGCGCATTCCCGCCAGCGCCTCGGCCACGCGGGGATCCTCGGTGCTGCCTTGAAGGTCGACGAAGAACACGTAGTGCCCGAGCCGCGCGCGCTGCGGCCGCGACTCGATCTTCGTCAGGTTGATGGCGCGGCGCGCAAACTCATCCAAACAGCGCACCAACCAACCGGGGCGCTCGGCGCCGGCGCCCCAGAACACCACCGATGTCTTCCACCCGCGCCCCCCGCCGTCGCCAGGTCCACCCGGCTCCTCGTCGGTACGCAGCGGTGGCGACTCCGCCGCTTCGCCGGTGCGCGCCAGCCACACGAAGCGGGTGACGTTGTCGTCGCGGTCCTGCACCCCCTCGCGGATCACCGTCCCCCCGTAGATCTCGGCCGCCAGGCGGGTACCGATCGCCGCGCTGCCGGGACCCCGCTCGCTCACGACCAGGCGCACCGCCTCGGCGGTGGAACTGGCCGGCAGCACCCGCGCGCGCGACAGCTCGCCGCGCAGCAGACGCGTGCACTGGCCGGGCACCTGCGGGTGAGTGAGTACCGTGTCGATCTCCGCCAGCTGGAGCGGAGCGGCCGCGATCAGCGAGTGCCGCACCGCCAGCAGCGCCTCGCCCACGATCTCCAGGTCGCCGTGCTCATCGGCCGTAGCCGGGAGACGCTCGCCTTCGGCTTGCATCCCCGTTTCGGCCAGCAGATCGAGCGTCACCGTCACCGAGCCCTCCAGCGAGTTCTCGATCGGCACTACGGCCCAGCGCACCTTGCCGCGCCGCACGGCCAACACGGTCTCGTAGATCGTGGCCAGCGCCACTGGCTGCACGGCGTCCTCGCGCGCGCTGCGCAGCAGGGCTTCCTCGCTGAACGTGCCCGCCGGGCCCAGGTAGCCGATGTGCGGCAGCTCTGCGTCGCTTGGCGCGGGCATCGTCTCGCCTACTGCCCGGCCGCGTGTCCAGCTTCGGCGGCGCCGGCCGGTGCGAGCGCCAGCGTCACCGCCTCGGCCTCCTCGGGCGACAGCTCCAGCTCACCGCTGCCGGCGCGTATCTGCTTGAGGTACACGCGCGCCTGTTCGCGGTGGTGGATGCAGGTGAGCACCACCCCCGACCCGGTGCCGTCGAGCAGCGCCAGCGACACCGACTGCTGCCCGGAGAACTCGTTGTAGGCGTCGTAGCGCACCAGCGCGCAGTGGGTGATCGCGCCCCGCAGGCCCGCCTCGACGTCGCCCAGCCGCGCGTGCAGTTGCTCGGCCACCTCGCCCACGTACTCGCGCAGGTCTTCGAACCCCGCCTGCATGCCGGCCGCGTGCGCCACCACGTCGCGCTCGCCGTCGCCCAGCACCGCCTTCTGGGCGCTCCGCACCCGTCGCAGCGCGAGCGCGAGCGCCGCGCATCCCGCCAGCGCTATCACGCCCAGCGCAACCGCGGCCAGCGCGACGATCCCCTGAGTGTCGGTGAGGGTGGCGAGGGTCATCGCCGAAAAGCTATCCACTACTGCTCGAACACCGCCAGGTAGGTGCCCTTGTTGTTTTCGACGTTGGTCTCGCCGGGCACCGGCTGGACGTAGACGACGACGCGCGCGGCGGCGCCGAGCGGAAGCCCTTCGACGGGGACGCTCGCCGTGGAGGTCACCCCCGGTTCGGTTTTGGCGATCGTGCGGCTGTCCTTGAGCTGCTTGCCGCCGGCGGTCACCGTCACTTCCACCTTGACGTCGGTCTCGCTGTTGCTGCCGGAGTCTTCGACCATCACCTTGAAGGTGGGGCTGGAGCCGCCGCTGAGGTGGTTGACGGTGCCCGTCGATTCCGGTTCCAGGGTGGTGGAGCCGACGCTCACGCCCTTCAGCGCCGATCCGTGCGTGCCGGGCGCGACCTGCCCGCTTTTGGCGTCGCCCGAGGTCTTGCCGGTGAGGCGCTCCTCGACGGTGGTCGGTTCCAGCCACCCGAGGTTGGGAAGGAACTGCGTGCCGGCGGTGCTGAGGCCGTGGATGCCGGCGGCGGCCAGCTGCTGCTGGATCAGCGGTGCCACCCGCTGCGAGTAGATCACATCGGAGCTGAGCAGCATCTCCATCCCGCCGGCAATCCACGCACTGGCCTGCTTGCCTTGGCCGCCGAGCACTTGGCGCACGAGCGAGGCGATCTTGCCGAGCGCTTCTTCGCGCAGGTTGAGCACCAGCGTGAGGTTGTGCTGCGCCGCTTCCATGCCTCCGGGCACGCTCAGCCGCCTGGCCTGTTCGGCCTGGTGCTGGGCCGCGCCGCGCAGCTGGTTGACTTTCTGCTCCACGTTCAGCGGCTGTTCGCCCGACGCGCTGGACAACGTGGCGAACAGCGGACGCGAGACCTGCTGGTCGGATTCCTGCGCCAACTGCCCCGCTTCGCGGTTGTACTGCTCGAGCGCCGCTTCTTTGCCGCTTTTCAGGCAGCCGTTGATCAGCAGCACGATCACGACCAGCAGCACCACGCCCACCCCCGCTGCGATCCGTCGCCTCACCACCACTGTGTGGTGGTCGATTAGATTCCCGCCCGCCCGTGGATTCCCACCCGCCCGCTGCGGACGGCGTGGCCGCGGCTGCGTGGCGCCGCGCCCGCCCGCCGCGGCTGGCCGCGGCGCTCCTCCCTCGTCATCGTCGAAAAACGACAAGCTGAAATGCTCCTCGCAGGGCTGTTGGTTGGCGTTTGAGGAAGGCACCAGTATGACCGCCCATCCGGCCACCTGCCTGCGGATTGGTGCCATCTGCAACTTCTCGCTCAACCGCCGTTTTCCTGCCGCGCGCGGCAGGGAGCATGGGCGGCCCGCCGAACGGAGAAGGCGGTGGATTCTCATGACACGTTGATTGCTCCTGCCCACCCGCAGGTGCTGGGGCGCTATCGCCTGCTGGAGCGGTTGGGCGCGGGTGGCTTCGGCATCGTGTGGCGTGCACACGACCAGCTGCTGGACCGCGAGGTGGCCGTCAAGGCGATCCCGCTGCCGGACGGAGAGGAGCGCGAGCGAGCTACGCGCGAGGCGCTCGCCACCGCCCGCCTGGCCCACCCGGCGATCGTGGCGCTGTATGAAGCGTGTGCGGAGGAAGACACCTTCTATTTGATCTCCGAGCTGGTGCACGGCGACACGCTGGCGCGGCTGATCGCCGCGGACGCACTGGCGGACGAGGAAATCGCCGAGGTCGGCGTGGCGCTGGCCGACGCACTGCTGCACGCCCACCAGCGCGGGGTGATCCATCGCGACATCAAGCCACACAACGTGCTGGTGCCCGCCACCGATGCTCCGCTGGCGGCCGCCGCGAAGCTGACCGACTTCGGTGGCGCGCTGCTTGCCGGCGAGGAGGCGCTCACCCGCACCGGCGACGTGCTGGGCACGCTCGCCTACATGGCGCCCGAGCAGCTCGACGGCGATCGCGTCAGCGAGGCCGCCGATCTGTACTCGCTGGCGCTCGTGCTGTATGAGGCGTTCAGCGGCGTCAACCCCGTGCGCGGTCCCACGCCGGCGGCGACCGTGCGGCGGATCGGCGAGTCGCTGCCGCCGCTGGCGCGCCACCGCCGCGACCTGCCCCGCGAGCTCTCGCACGCCGTCGACCGCGCCCTCTACCCCGACCCCGAAGCGCGCGGCACGCTGCGTGAGTTGTACGAGGCGCTGGCGCACGCGTCGCTGCAGCGCACCCGAGGCGCGCCATGCCCCGCCGGTGAGGCCACCGAACGCTTCGCCGAGCAGCCGGCGGAGGAACGGCCGGACGCGGGCGGGTGGCTGACCATCGAGCGTCTGGCATGGCTGGCCGCCGCGCTGGGCGTGGGTGTGTGGCAGCTGCTGGACCGACGTCCGGCGGTCGCGTTGCTGGCGCTGTGGGCGGTACTGCCGTTGGTGGTGCCGGTGCGCCGGCCGGGAGTGCGGTGGGGCGCGGCGGCGTTGGCGCCGGCGCTCGGTCTGGCAGGCCTTGCCGGCGCCTTCCCGGCGCTGGCGGGCCAGCTCTCCCGCTGGCGCACACGCGCGCTGCTGGGCGCGCTGGGCTACTGGTGGGCGTGCCTGGCACGGCTGCCGCTGCACGCGTCGGCGGCGAGCACGCTGCACGCGTCGCTGCGCTTGGCGAGCGTGGCGCTGCTGGCGGGGCTGGCGCTGTGGGCGCTGGCCGCAATGGTGCTGCCGTGGGTGGTGCGCGGCCGCGCGGCGCTGCTCGACGCGCTGGCGTCGATCGCCTGGGCGAGCACCCTGCTGGCGGGCACGCTGCTGCTGCGCCGCGACCTGCCGCAGCCGCACGCCGAGCTTCCCGCGTCGCACGCGGCGATCCTCTCGGTTGCCCTGGCGGCAGCGGTCGCGATCGTCGCCCGCGCGCTGCGCGGGCCGGTGGCGCCGGTCGTAGCTTAAAGTGGGGAGCGACGGACCGCCCGCGACGCGGAGCGGGGCCGCCGGCGATCGTCACATCCATGAACCCGCTCACGCGCCTCGAGACCGCGCTTGCCTCCCTTGTGGAGGGCGCCTTCGGGCGCCTGTTTCGCTCGGAGGTGCGGCCGATGGAAATCGCGCGCAAGCTGGCGCGCGAGATGGACGAGCACCGCACCACGTCGGTATCGCGGGTGTACGCGCCCAACGAGTACGCCGTGTGGCTGTCGCCGCAGGACCGCACCCGATATGAGGGGGTGGAGCAGGAGTTGATCGACGAGCTGTGCGCGTACCTGCTGGAGCACGCGCGCAGTGAGGGCCTCACACTGGCCTCCCACCCGCAGATCGCCTTCCACACCGACCCCGAGCTGAAGCTCGGCGAGTTCGGCATCCAGGCGCGGCTGGTGCGACCCGACGGCCACCCCGAGGACGACGGCGGGGAGTACGGCCGCTCCTCGCAGGCGGCGGAAGGCGTCGAGTGGGAGCCCCGGCCGGCCGCGGCCCGCGCGACGAGCGCCATACGCGACCGCGTGGGGAGCGCAGCCGGTGTGCGCGCCGAGGACGACCAGCACGGGCGGACGATGATCTTCGGCGCCTCCGCCGGTGCGCGCGAGCTGCGCGCACCGCCCGTCTCCGCCCGCCCCCCGCGTGGCCTGCTGCTGGTGGGCGGCCGCCGCCTGCTGCTGGCGCCGGAAGGGGCGGTGATCGGCCGCAGCCGCGATTGCGACGTGGTGCTGGACGATTCGGGGATCTCGCGCCGCCACGCCCACATTCACCCGACCGCCGAGGGTTGGGCGATCGAGGACCTGCAATCCACCAACGGCGTGCTGCTCAACGGCGAGCGGTTGCGCGGCGCCCAACCGCTGCGCGTCGGCGATCGCATCGAGCTGGGCTCCACCGAGCTGGTGTTCGAACAGCGATGAATACGCTCCAGCCGGTGTCGGTGGCCCTCAAGTTCGGCTTCATCGCCGTGCTGTACCTGTTTTTGCTGTGGGTGGCGCGCAGCGCCCTGCGGGATCTGCGCGACCGCGGCGGGGGGGAACGCTCCTCGTTGGTCGGCACCGGCCCGTCGGGCGCGATCCCGCCGGACGCTACCGGCTTGCAGCCGGCCTCTGCGGTGGGGCGCGCCGACTTCGCCCGCCGCGCGCCGCGGCTGGTGGTGGCGCGCGCCACCGGTCACGATCCGGGGATGATCTACGACCTCGGCGGCGAGCTGGTGCTGGGGCGCGGCGACCAGGCGGAGATACGGCTGCAGGATCCGTTCGCCTCCTCGCGCCACGCGCGCATCTACGAGCAGGCCGGCACGCTGGTGCTGGAGGATCTGCGCTCCACCAACGGCACCTACCTCAACGAGGAGCTGCTCGACACGCCGCGACCGCTGCACCCCGGCGACCATGTGCGGATCGGGGAGAGCGAATTCGTGTTCGAGGTCGACTGATGTTGCGAGTGGCCGAGCAATATGCGGGCACCGACACGGGCTTGCAGCGCCGCGCCAACGAGGACGCGCTGCTGGCGCGTGCACCGCTGTTCGTGGTGGCCGACGGCATGGGCGGCGCGCAGGCCGGCGAGGTGGCCTCGAAGGTGGCGGTTGAGTTTTTCCACGCTGGCCTGCCCGACGGCGACGGCGACGGCGCGGGCGCCGAGCGGGCGTTGGCCGCGCACGCGCACGCCGCCAACGCGCGCATCCACACGCTGTCGCGCGAAAACGCCGAGCAGGCCGGGATGGGAACGACGCTGACCGCCGTGTATGTGGGCGAACGGGAGGTGGCGATCGCGCACGTGGGTGACAGCCGCGCCTACTGCCTGCGCGACGGCGAGCTGCTGCGCCTCACCGACGATCACTCGCTGGTGGACGAGCTGATTCGCGAGGGCCGGCTGACGCCCGAAGAAGCCGAGGAGCATCCGCAGCGCTCGATCATCACGCGTGCGTTGGGGCCGGAGGAGACGGTGGAGGTGGACACCCGCTCGTTTCGCGCGCGCGCCGGCGATATCTATCTGCTGTGCAGCGACGGACTCACCTCGATGGTGCCGGAGGCACGCCTGGCGGAGCTGTTGCGCACCCACGCGGACGCGCCTCTGCGCGACACCGGCGAGCTGCTGATCGCCGAAGCCAACCGCGCCGGGGGGCGCGACAACATAACTGTGATCTTGCTGCGGTTGGAGGAGGTGGGCAGCGATGCCCCGCCCGCCCCGGCGCCCGGGCGGGCGGCCACGGGCGACGAGCACACCACGTTGGTGGGCGTGCCGGCCGCGGCACCCCCACAGCCGCGGGCCGCCCTTGCGGGTGTGGCCGAGGAGCACCGAACCGCGGCCGGCGTCCCGGCACGCACGCGCGCCGCTCTGCAGACCCAGCCCCTGGCGGTGCGCCAACCGCGCGCGCCGATGCCCGCCGCCGCCAACGGCCGGCCCGGCGGTGCCCGCGCGCGGCGCCGGCGTCGGGTGCTGGGAGCCTTGGTGGCGCTTGCGCTACTCGGCTTGATTGTGGCCGGCGGATATGTGGCGATGCAGTCGGTGTACTTCGTCGGCACCAACGCGCGCGGGCTGGTGACGATGTACCGCGGTCTGCCATACCAGCTGCCGGGTGGGATCAGGCTGTACAGCAGCTATTACGTGTCGGGCGTGAGCGCCGCCACGCTCAGTCCCGGCCGGCGCTCCGCGGTGCTCGACCACAAGTGGCGCTCGGAAAAGGAAGCCGGCGCGTTGGTGCGCAGCGTGGAACTCGAAGAACTGGCGCAATGAACCGCCCGATCCTGCGCATCTACATCCTGGTGGTGGTGCTGTTTGCCCTGCTGGTGGCGTTCACTTCGCGCTGGACGGTGTTCGAGGCCTCCTCGCTGCGCGAAAACCCGCTCAACAAACGCGCGCTGCTGGAGCAGCTGCACATCAGGCGCGGCGCGATCGTGGCGCGCACCGGCACGGTGCTGGCGCGCAGTGTGCGCAACCGCGAAGGCAACTATGAACGCACCTATCCCACTGGCTCTGAGTTTGCCCAGGCGATCGGCTACTCCTACCCATTGACGCTCGCGCGCACGGGCCTCGAGCGCTACCGCAACGCGCCGCTGAGCGCCGAATCGCAGAGCAACCTGCAGTCACTGCTCGACCAGTTCCAGGGCCGCCCGGAAAAGGGCGACGAAGTGATCACCACGCTCGACCCCGCCGCGCAGCGGGTGGCGCTGGAAGGGCTCGGCGAACACGAAGGCGCGGTGGTGGCGTTGGAACCGTCCACCGGCGCCGTGCGGGTGATGGCATCCACTCCCAGCTATGACCCCAACACGCTGCGCTCGGCGGCGGGGGCGGAAAAGCTGAAAAGCGACAGCGAATCGCCACTGCTCAACCGCGCCGTGCAGTACGGGTATGCCCCTGGCTCCACATTCAAGGTGGTGACCGCCACGGCGGCGTTCGACACCGGTCGCTTCACCCCATCCTCGACGCTTAGTGGCCGCAACGGGATCGTCGTGTCGGGAGTGCCGCTGCACAACGATCAGAACGAGAGCTATGGCGAACTGACGCTGACGCAGGCGCTGGCCAAATCGGTGAACACGGTGTGGGCGAAGGTGGCCGAGCAGGTGGGCAAGCCGACGCTCGCCGAGTACATGCGCCGCTTTGGCTTCGACGCCAAACCGCAGCTGGACTATCCCGCCGAAGAAATGTCGGCCAGCGGCGAGTATCAGGGGACGCAGCTGCTGTCGCCCACCAGCCCGCTGGTGGACCTCGGACGGCTGGGCATCGGCCAGGACAAATTGGAGGTGGCGCCGCTGCAGATGGCGGAGGTGGCGGCAGCGGTGGCCAACCACGGCACGCTGATGGCACCGCACCTGACAGAACGGATCGTCAGCCCCGAAGGGAGCACGGTGCAGCGGATCGCGCCGCGTGTGCAGTCGGTGGTGATGAAACCTTCGACGGCCGCTGCGGTGCGGTCGATGATGGAAGCGGTGGTGAACGAAGGCACGGGTGAAAACGCGCGGATCCCCGGCGTGCAGGTGGCCGGCAAGACCGGCACCGCCGAAACGGAGATCGGCACGGCGATCAACAACGTGTGGTTCATCGCCTTCGCCCCCGCGTCGGCCCCGCGCGCGGCGATCGCGGTGACGGTGAAGGGCGTGCCCGGATACGGCGCTACCTACGCGCTGCCGATCGCGCGAAAAGTGCTGGAAGTGCTGTTGCATGAATAGGCGGAGGCGATGATCGAGCAAGGCACCGTGATCGATGGCCGCTACGAGGTGCAGTCGCGGATCGGCACCGGGGGGATGGGGGACGTGTACCTGGCGCGCGATCAGCTGCTGGGGCGCCAGGTCGCCGTGAAGGTGTTGCACCACCGCTTCGCGGAAGACCAGGAGTTCGTGGAGCGCTTCCGCCGCGAGGCCTCCAGCGCCGCCGGTTTGTCGCACCCCAACGTGGTGGCGATTTTCGACCGCGGCGAGTGGGACGGGACGTATTACATCGCGATGGAGTACCTCCCCGGCCGCTCGCTGAAGGCGGCGGTGCGCGCGGAGGGACCGCTGCCGCCGGTGCAGGCGATCGACATCGTCATCCAGATTTTGCAGGCCGCGCGCTTCGCTCATCGCCGCGGCGTGATTCACCGCGATTTGAAGCCGCACAACGTGATCCTCGACGAGGAGGGCCGCGCGAAGGTGACCGATTTCGGGATCGCGCGCGCCGGCGCGTCGGACATGACGCTGACCGGCTCGATTATGGGCACCGCCCAATACCTCTCGCCCGAGCAGGCGCAGGGCCAGGCGGTGAGCGCCGCCTCCGACATTTACGCGGTGGGGATCGTGCTGTATGAGCTGCTGACCGGCACGGTGCCGTTCGATGGCGAGACGGCGGTGACGATCGCGCTCAAGCAGGTGTCGGCCGCGCCGACGGCGCCGAGCGCGGTGGTGCGTTCGGCTGCGCCCAGCGCTACCGCCGGCACGGCCGCGCTGGCGCCGATCCCGCCGGAGCTGGACGCGGTTGTGCTGCGGGCGCTCGCCAAGGACCCCGCCGAGCGGTATGGGGACGCCGAGCAGTTCATCGCGGCGCTGGAAGAGGTGCGACGCGGTCTGCCGGCGGGGGATGGCGCGGGACGGCCGCGCGGCGCCGGGAATGGCCCGGTGCCCCTCACAGCCGCCACCGCGCTGCTGATGGCGGCGGCCGAGCCCCCCGCGCAGGAGCTGTCCTCCGAGGAGGCGGAGCGCCGGCGCGGTCGCCGGTGGTGGTGGGCGGCGGCGCTGGCGGTGCTGCTGGTGGTGGGGGCGGCGGCGGCGTTGCTGCTGCCGGGCGGCAGCCGTCAGGTGACGGTGCCCAACGTGGTGGGTGTGTCGGAATCGCTTGCCGTGGACCGGTTGCGAGCAGTCAAGCTGGCGCCGGTCACCGAACAGGCCCCCAGCTCCACGACGGCGCCCGGCGCGGTGATCTCGACCAAGCCGAGCGCCGGTAGCATGGTCGCGCGGAACACGCGCGTGAACGTGGCGGTGTCCACCGGTCCCGCCACCGCGGACGTGCCCGAGGTGAGAGACCTGACGAGCGCGCAGGCGGTGCAGAAGCTGGAAAAAGCGGGCTTCAAGCCGAGCGTGCAGAAGCGCTCGAGTGCCACGGTGCCCAGCGGCAAGGTGATCTCCACCGAACCCTCGCAGGGCGTGACGCTGCAGACCGGCAGCCCGGTGACGGTGCTGGTGTCGAGCGGGCCCCAGCAGGTGAGCGTCCCGGAAGTGGCGGGTGAGAGCGAAGCCGAAGCGCGTGCCACGCTGCGCGCGGCGGGGTTGAGCGTCGGCAGTGTCACCAAGCAGGAAGAACCGGGCCAGGCGGCGGGAACGGTGCTGTCGCAGTCGCCCGCCGCCGGCGCCGAAGTGCGCAGCGGCGAAGCGGTCAACCTGGTGGTGGCGAAGGCTTCCCAGGAAGTGGCGGTGCCGCGGGTGGTGGGTAAAAAGCGCGAACGCGCCGAAGGCGAACTGATCGGCGCGGGCTTCACGGTGAAGTCGAGCACGCGCGCGGTGAGCGGCGAAGCGGAAGTGGGGCTGGTGCTCCAGCAGAACCCCGCCGGTGGCACCAAGGCCAAGAAGGGGGCGTCGATCGAACTGATCGTGGGCAAGCTGGCGGCGCAGACCACGCCGAGCACCGGCACGACCACCACGCCGCCGCCCACCACCACCACGACCTCCGCCAACGCGCCGGCCGTGGCGCCGGGAGCGAGTGGCGCTCCATGACGCTGACGGTCGCGCTGCTGGCCGGTGGTCGCTCCTCCGAGCACGACGTGTCGCTGGCGTCGGCGCGCGCCGTGCGCGCAGGTCTGCAGAACGCTGGGCACGGGGTGCGCTGGGTGGAGATCGAGCGCGATGGCGCGTGGCATCACGAAGGGGAGCGGCTGAGCCTTCTACCCGCCGGTGGGCTGCTGGACGCGGATGTGGTGTTCCCCGCGCTGCACGGCCCGTACGGCGAGGACGGCACGGTGCAGGGCGTGCTGGAGACGCTCGACGTGGCGTACGTGGGTGCGGGGGTGGCGGCGTCGGCAGTGTGTATGAACAAGGTGCTGTTCAAAGAGCTGATGCGCACCGCGGGGGTGCCGCAGGTGAGGTATGCGGGCGTGCGCGTGGCGCGCTGGCAGGCCGACCGCGAGCGGGTGGTTGGCGAGCTGGCTTCGCTGGGGCTGCCGGTATTCGTCAAGCCCGCCCATTTGGGCTCGTCGGTGGGGATCGTGAAGGTGACGGATGCGCAGCTTCTGGAGGAGGCATTGGAGCGGGCGTTCGAGCACGATCCGCTGGCGATCGTGGAGGCGATGGCGCCCGGTGTGGAGGTGGAGTGCGCGGTGTTGGGCGGCGTCCCCGCGCTGGCGTCGGAGCCGGGGGAGATCGTGCTGAGCACCGAGTGGTATGACCACGCCGCCAAGTACGAGGAGGGCGCAATGCAACTGGTGGTGCCCGCCCGCATCTCCGCCGCCGCCCGCGAGCGCGTGAAGGCGCTGGCGCTGGAGGTATTTGCGTATATCGGCTGCGAGGGACTGGCGCGCGCGGACTTCTTCGTGGACGGCGAGGAGGTGCTGGTGAACGAGCTCAACACGATGCCCGGCTTCACGCCAACCAGCGTGTACGCAAAGCTGATCGAGGCCTCCGGGATCCCCTATCACGAGCTGGTGGACCGCCTTTGCCGTTTGGGGATCGAGCGCTGGCAGGCGCGGCGGGCATACAGCTACTGAGCGGGGCCGGCCGGAGCACCGCTTACCGGCGAAAGCAACAGATCGACCAGCACCCGCGGATCGCGTCGAATCCGCGCGGCGTCGGTGGTGGGGGTTCTTTTTTCGATTTGGATTTGGGAGGGGTGGGCGAGCCTGTGCATGCGGCCTTCCGCGATCAGCCGCTCGTCGACCGCCCCGAGGCGACCCTCGAAGGTGGTGCAGACGGGCACCCCGAGGGCGACCGCCTCGCGGTTCATGGTGCCGCCGGCGGAAATGACGAGGTCGGCGAACGCGATCAGCGACTGCGCGTCGATCGCCCGCTCGGGGACGACGAAGCCCTCGACGGCGGCCAGCTCGGCGCGCTGCGCGGGGGTGCGGGGGAGCACCACCGACTGCGCTCCATCCTCGCGCGCCGCGAAACGCAGCCGCTCCAGCACCTGCGCGAAGAGGTCGTTCTCGAAGCGGTGATAGAGCGAGACCTCCGGGGGCGTGCGCACGACGACGATCGGCCGCGCGGAATCGAGCCCCAGCTCGCCGAGGATCGCTGCGTGGGGCTGGAAGTCGGCGAGGTAGTACTCCTCCTTCAGCCCTGGATAGGCGCGCACCTTGCCGCGCGCGCCGTAGCGGTGGAGCCGTTCGGGCGGGATCGCATCGGGCACGACCACCGCGCGGGCGAGACGGCAGTTGATCTGATGCTGCACGGTGGCCCACTCGTAGTCGAACATCGTGGAGCTGGGGATCCGCATCGACGCGGCGGCGATGCTGACGTCGTTGGAGCCGTGGCCGAGCGCGATGTCGAAGCGGGCGCCGTGTGCCCGAGCGTCAGCCAGCGCCCAGCGCAAGAGTGCCCCCGAGCGTGACACCAGCCCCCCCGCCTTGGCGGCCAGCCGCTCGCCGCGGTGGCGGCCGATGGCGGTGTGGGGGATTTGAAAGCGCTCCAGCAGCCCCAGCGTCTGCGCGAAGTCGCGGGCCGTCACCCGCACCTCGTGCCCGTCGCGCTCCAGCACGTCGATCACCGGGCGCATCACCAGTACGTGGGGGCTGTTGGTGAGGTCGATCCATACGCGCATCGACGGGACGGTATCGTTGACGCCCATCATGCTGATCCTCGCCTCGGTCACCGAATCGGTGGTGACCACGACCTGGCACTTCGTCCGCGACGGGGGGCTGCCGGCCGTGTTCGTGCTGATGGCGCTGGGCTCGGCCTGCATCCCGATCCCCTCCGAGGTGGTGATGCTGTTCGCCGGCTTCGCGGTCGCCGACCCCGGTGGCTCCGGTGCCCACCACCACCTGACGATGACCGGCATCGTGCTGGCGGGCCTGCTGGGCACGCTGGTGGGGTCGTGGGCCGGCTATGCGATCGGTCGCGGCGGTCGCCTGGAGCTGATGGAACGCCACGGCCACCTGGTGCATATGGGACCAGCGCAGATCGATCGAGCGGACCGCTGGTTCTCGCGCTACGGCGAAATGACCGTCCTCTTCGGTCGCGTGATCCCGCTGGTGCGCGCCTTCGTCTCGCTCCCGGCGGGCGTCGCGAAGATGCCGCTGCCGCGCTTCTCTGTGCTCACGGTGATCGGCTCGACTCCGTGGGTGCTTGCGTTGGCGATCGCCGGCCACGCGCTCGGCGGAGACTGGACGAGCGTGCGCAAGGGCTTTGAGTACGTCGACTACGCGATCGTGGCGCTGGTGGTGGTGGGCGTGGTGTACTGGCGCGTGCGCCGCCGCGCCAGCCTTGTCTCGGCGGCCGCCGACAGCGCGCTCGCCGACGAGCCGGAGCGCGTGCCGGCGGTGCCGGTCGGAAAGTCGGCGCCAACCGACCTCGGCTGAGGTGGCGCTGCGCCGCGCGTTGCTGCTCGGCCTCGTGCAGGGCCCCACGGAGGTGCTGCCGGTCTCCTCCTCGGCGCACGTCGCGCTGTTGGCACGCGCGGCCGGCAAACTGGACGTCTGGGAGGAGCCCGAGCTACGCAACTCGCTGGAGGTGGCGCTGCACGCGGGCGCTGCAGCCGCGCTCCTGGTCGTGCTGCGCGGCGAGTTGGCCGAAGGTGTGCGTGAACTCAACAGCCAACAACGCCTTGGCGCAGCGGCCCTGTCCCTGACGCCGCCGGCGCTCGTTGGTTACCTGCTGGAGCAGCGCCTGGAGCGCCGTGCCGGTCGGCCACGGACCGTCGCCGCCGGCCTCGCGCTGGGCGGCGCCGCGATGGCGTGGGCCGACGCCGGGCCGGTCACGCGCCGGCTCGCGGACCTCAAACCCGGCGACGGGCTCGCACTCGGAATCGCTCAGGCGCTCGCGCTGTTCCCGGGCGTCTCGCGTAACGGCGCCACACTCACCGCCGCCCGTGCCCGCGGCTTCACGCGCGAGGATGCCCACGCACTCTCCTGGCGCGCTGGCCTGCCGGTGCTCGCCGGTGCCATGGCGCTCAAGGCTTACCGTATTGGCCGAAGCCGTGGGACACTCGCCGTCGACGCGCGCGATCGTGTTGGCCGGAACAATGCCCAGTCCGGCTTGAGCCTCGTCCTCGCGGCCGGCGCGGGTGCGGCGTTCCTCTCGACACTCGCCTGTGCGCCCCTGCTTGGCCGTGGCCCGCGAGGCCGCCCGCTTTGGCCGTTCGCCCTCTACCGCACCGCGCTGGGCGTGCTGGTCTGGCGCTCGTCGGGCTCCGCGTAGCGAGCGACGGCCAACCACGACGATCTCCGCGAACCGTTCTACGATGCTTGCATGGCGATGGCCTCGGCTCACCGCGATCCTGTGTCGCCTGAGCATCGTCTGAAACGTGCGCTGCTCGGAGCGGGGATCACGGTCGCCGTGATCCTTGCGCTGCTGGTCGTGGCGGTGCTGGCGCTGTCGGGCGTCACCCTGGCGAGCAATTCGACGGCGCTCGCGCGGGTGACCGTGCAGCCGCTGGGCGGGACGATCGAGCGCGTGCGGGCGTATGGGCCGAACGGTCGGCAGGTGCCGCTCACGGTGGACGACGGGCGGCTGACGCCATTGAAGCGGCTGACCCCAGGCGAGCAGGTGACGGTGGACGTGGAGGTGCGTCGGCCCGGATGGCTTGGTTGGGCGTTGGGCAGCGAGCGCAACGAGCAGCTGACGCTGCGCGCGCCGGTCGCGCACGTCACCCGACGCTGGATAACCGTGCCGTCGGGCTCGGAGGTGCGCGTGAGCTTCGATCAGCCCGTGAGCGCCGTGTCTTACGGGAGCAGCGCCGATGGCTTGACCCACCACACGCTGAGCGGCGCCCAGAGCTCGGTGTCGCTCGGGCCGCAGGCATCCACCGGCGCGATCGAGATCGCCGCTGCGCCGCGTCCGTGGGAGAGGCTTGGGGCACCTACGCAAGTGAGCTGGTTCCCGCCCTCGCAGGCCCCGGTGATGGTCAGCTTCCCCGCGGCCGGCTCGCGCATCGCGCCCGCCACACCGATCGATCTGACGTTTTCCAAGCCGGTGAGCGAAGTGCTGGGCTCCGCACGCCCGCAGCTCTCGCCGAGTACACCGGGGAGCTGGCGCGAAGCCAACAGCCACACGCTCGTCTTCACCCCGTCGGGGCTGGGAGCGCCGCTGGACTCTCCGCTGCGCGTCCAGCTCCCCCACGCGGTCGCGGTCACGACCGGCGGGAGCGGGCTGCGCACCACCAACCAGATCGAATGGACGGTGCCGCCCGGCTCGACGCTGCGCCTTCACCAGCTGCTTGCCGAAGCCGGCTACCTGCCGGTCGTGTGGCAGCCATCAGGTGCTCCCGTGGCGCACACGCCGAGCGCCGAGGCGCAGGCGGCTGTGGAACCTCCCAGCGGCAGCTTCAACTGGCGCTACCCCAACACCCCCCATCAGCTGCAGGCGATGTGGAGCCCCGACCAGGCGAGCGTGATCACCAAGGGCGCGGTGATGAAGTTCGAGGACGAAAGCGGGCTCACCGTCGACGGGCTCGCGGGGCCGACCGTGTGGCACATGCTGCTGGCCGACGCGATCGCCGGCAAGCGTCTCACCAGCGGCTACAGCTACGTGTACGTACACCGCGAAGTCCCCGAGACCATGACGCTTTGGCACAACGGCCAGACGGTCATCAGCTCGCCCGCCAACACCGGCATCTCCGGAGCGGAAACCGAACTCGGGACGTTCCCGGTGTTCGAGCACCTCCCCGAAACGACGATGAGCGGCACCAACCCCGACGGCTCTCATTACGAAGATCCGGGGATCAAATGGGTCAGCTACTTCAACGGCGGCGACGCGCTGCACAACTTCGACCGTGCCTCGTTCGGCACTCCGCAGAGCCTCGGCTGTGTCGAGCTCCCGCTGGCGGCCTCGGCGGAGATCTGGCCCTACACGCCGATCGGCACGCTGGTCACGATCGAAACCTGACGGCTCGCGCCACTCAGGCGCGCACCGGGAGCGTGGCGTCCGCCCGCGCCCAAGCCACCGCCGCCATGACTGTGGCGACGACCAGCACCGAGGGCCAGGCGCCCACCACCAGCGCCAGCAGGTGCGAGGCGACGAACAGGGCGAGCCCGATACAGCCAAGTGTGGTGGCCGTCCGCGTGCCGTGGCGGCTCGCCCACGCATGGATGCACCAGAGGCCGCCGATCGCCAGGACCACGCCCCCAAGCGTGCGTGAGCCGGTGGCGAGGACGACGGCATAGCCGACGATCAGCGAGCCGGCGGCGACCGGCGCGGTGGGGAACTGACGCACAACCGGAGCGTAGCCGCGTCCCCTGGCAATTTGACGGACGCCTCCACATGACGCCTCCACGTGCGGCCTTGGCCAGCTCACATGGCCCCCTGCCAGACTGCCCCGATGCTCGCGATCACCCTCGCCCTCGGCGCGTCGCTCTGTTACGGCGTGTCGAACTTCCTCGGCCCGCAGCTGGTGCGTCGCCACCAGCTGGTCACCGTGCTGGTGCTCTCCCAGGTCGCGGCGCTGGCTGCGTGCGTGCTGTACGTGGGGCTCGCAGGCGGCCGCGCATTGCCCCCGAGCGACGCGCTGATCGCCCTGCTCGCCGGTGCCGGCAACGCGGGCGGGCTGATCGGCTTCTACAAGGCGGCCGAGCTGGGACCGTTGTCGATCGTGGCGCCAATCGGGGCCGCGGGCGCGGTGGTGCCGGTCGCCTGGAGCCTCGCGCACGGCGACACGCTGAGCGCCGCGCAGGCGGTGGGGCTGGTGTTGGCGCTGGGCGGGGCGATGCTGGTCGCCCGCCGCACCGGCGCTCACCACCCGACCCGTTATCCGGACCCGCGCGCCGCAGCGCTGTGGGCGGCCGCCTCGGCGGTGGCGTTCGGGGTGTTCCTCACGGCGCTGCCCAAGGCTTCCGCGCACGGGCGCGCGTGGGCACTGTTGGACGCGCGCGTGGCGCTGATGGCGCTGATGGCGGTGTGGGCCGGCCGCGAGCTGCGCGCGATCCGCCTGGCGCCCGTCAGCGCGGTGTTTGCGGTCCCCGGCGTGCTGCTGGTGGGCGGCACGATCATGTACACCACGGCCGCCGCCCACGGCCAGTTGTCGCTGGTGTCGGTGCTGGGCTCGCTCTTCCCGATCGTCACCGTCGGCCTCGGCATGGGCCTGCTGGGAGAGCGGCTGTCGCTCACGCAGGCGCTCGGCGCCGCGGCCGCGCTGGCAGGCATTGTGCTGATCGCGCTGTAATTACACCTATGCCGCCAACCATGCTGGGCACCGCCCTCGGCGGCCGCTACCGTCTCGATGAGGAGATCGGCAGGGGCGGCATGAGTACGGTGTACCGGGCGTTCGACATGGTGCTGGAGCGTCAGGTGGCGATCAAGCTGATGCACCGCGAGATCGCCTCCGACTCCGACCAGCTGGAGCGCTTCCGCCGCGAGGCGCGGGCGGTGGCGCAGCTCAGCCACCCGCACATCGTCACGGTGATCGACGCCGGGGAGGAGATGGATGGAGACCCCGTAGATGGGGATTCCACCCACCCCGCGACGCCCTACATCGTGTTGGAGTACGTCAACGGCGAGACGCTCAAGCAGGTGATCCGCCATCGCGACCCACTCGAGATCACCGAGGCGATCGCCTACACAATCGAGATCGCGCGGGCGCTGGGGGCGGCGCACGAGCACCAGATCGTGCACCGCGACGTCAAGCCGCAGAACGTGCTGCTGACCGAGGAGGGCACCGCCAAGATCACCGACTTCGGGATCGCCCGCTCGCTCACCGAGGAGGGGCTGACGCTGGACGGCAGAGTGCTGGGCACCACCGACTACGTCTCCCCGGAGCAGGCACTCGGCCACAAGGTGACGGGGCAGTCGGACATCTACTCGCTGGGGGTGGTGCTGTACGAGCTGCTGACTGGCGAGATTCCGTTCACCGGCCCGACGCCGGTGGCGGTGGCGATGCGCCACGTGCGCGAGGAGATCCCCGACGTGCAGCGCCGTCGGCCGGAGGTGTCGGCGGCCACCGCCGCCGTGCTGGAGCGCGCGACGGCCAAGGACCTGGCGCGCCGCTACCCCGACATCCCCTCGTTGTTGGCTGACCTGGAGGAGGTGCTGGCGATCGAGGCGGCGCGCGCCGGCCAGACGACGGGCGAGGTCACCTCGGTGCTGCGCACGCTGCCGGCCCCGGCGCGTGCACGGCTGCCGTGGCGGATGCGCCACCCGGCCCGCTGGCTGGCAACGCTTGTGCTGTTCGGCGGCTCGCTGGCGCTGGTGCTGGTGTTGGTGGCCAACCACACCCACAGCGGCGTGCCCCCCGACGTGGACGGTAAGCAGGGTCTGCAGCCGGTGACGCTGCAGCAGACCTCCGCCCACGACTACAACCCGTACGGCAACGAACCGGAACACGAAACGCAGGTGGCCAACGTGGTCGACGGCGACCCCTCCACCGTATGGAGCACCGAGCACTACCGCGAAGACTCGTTCGCCGACAAGCCCGGCACCGGCGTCTATCTCGACGCGGCGCCGGGGTTGCGCGCGCGGGCGCTCGAGGTGCAGACCCCCTCGCCCGGCTTTACCGCCGCCGTGTACGGCGCCACCCGGTTCAGCTCGAAGCTCCCCTACGAAGCGACGCAGAGCCTCGCCGCACGCGGCTGGCGGGAGTTGGCGCCGCCCCGCACGATCGGCGCGCAGACCACGATCGCGCTCGACACGCACGGCGCACGGCTGCGCTACTACCTGCTGTGGATCACCCGCCTGCCGCCCAACAGCGAAACCGCGGAAATCGCGGAGCTGACCCTCTTCAAGTAGACGCCTACAATTCCCTGCAAATGCGCCGACGCATCCGCTCGGCGGCCCCCATCCCCTTCCACCGGCACATGCTGCCCCAGATCCTCGTGGACGGGGTGCTGGTCGCATTCGCCTACTACCTCGCCTTCCAACTGCGCTTCGACGAGGGGCTGCCGCACCACTACGTGCTGCTGCTGGAACGGACGATCTGGTGGGTGGCGCTCGGCGGCGTGATTGTGCTGGTGCTGTCGCGCGTATACCTGCGCAGCTGGAGCTTCGCCGGCCAGCGCGACTACGAGGCGATTCTGCGCGGGGTGCTGGCGATCGTGGTGCTGGCGGTGGTCGGAGTGGCGGTGGTGCGCCCCGTGCAGATCCCCTACGGCCCCTACCATCACGGCCGCCCCGCCGGCACCAACGCGGTGCAGCTGCCGCTCGGCGTGATCGCGCTGTTCGGTTTGCTGGCGCTGGCGGCGCTGGTGGGGGTGCGGGTGCTGGCGCGTGCGGCCTACGAACGGCGTTTGCCGGGCGGGTTGCGCGGCGTGCGCGACGGCGAGCGCGGCGTGCTGATCGTCGGCGCTGGCGAGGGCGGGCGCCTCGTGCTGCGCGAGATGCTGCGCAACCGCGAGCTGGGCCTCACCCCCGTGGGCTTCCTCGACGACGATCCGCGCAAGCGGGGGATGCGGGTGGACGGGGTGAAGGTGCGCGGCAACACCGAAGGCGATTTGCCGCGCATCCTCGAGGAGGCGGAGCCCGAGGAAGTGATCATCGCGATCCCCTCCGCGCCCGGCTCCACACGCGCGCGCGTGGTGCGCGAGTGCCGCGCCCGCGCGATCCCGGTGCGCACGCTGCCGACCGTGTTCGAGCTGCTCCGAGACGGCAGCCCCGGTCGCGCCGGCGCAGGATCGAGTCCCACCCACCCGGGTGTGGCCGCCGGCGCGATCGCCCGGCAGGTGCGCGAGGTGCGCGTGGAGGACGTGCTGGGCCGCGAGCCGGTGCTGATGGAGCTCGACCGGGTCGGCGCCTATTTGGCGCGCGAGGCGGTGGTGCTGGTGAGCGGCGCCGGCGGCTCGATCGGCGCCGAGCTGTGCCGCCAGATCGCGCACGTGGGGCCGCGCCGGCTGGTGCTGCTGGACCACGCCGAGGACAACCTGTTTGCGATCGAGCGCGAGCTGTTGGAGGAGCGCCACGTGGCGCCCGGCGCGCTGGCGGCCGTGCTGGGCGACTGCAAGGAGGAGGAGCGGATGCGCGAGGTGCTGGCCGAGCACCGCCCCACGGTGGTGTTCCACGCCGCCGCCTACAAGCACGTGGGGCTGATGGAGGCCAACCCGGTGGAGGCGGTGCGCAACAACGCGATCGCCACGCGCGTGATGGCGCACGTGGCCGGCGAGCTGGGCGTGGCGCGCTTCGTGCTGGTGTCCACCGACAAGGCGGTCGCCCCCGCCACGGTGATGGGGGCCTCCAAGGCGCTGGCCGAGCTGGCACTGGAGGCGGCGGCGGCACGCTGGCCCGACACCGTGTACAGGGCGGTGCGGTTCGGCAACGTGCTGGGCTCCTCCGGCAGCGTCGTGCCGATCTTCCGCCGCCAGATCGCGCGCGGTGGCCCGGTGACGGTTACCGACCGGCGCATGACCCGCTATTTCATGACGATCCCCGAGGCGGTGCAGCTGATCATCCGCGCCGGCTCGCTGCCGCAGTCGCCGCCCACCGCCGAGGTGCTGGTGCTGGACATGGGCGACCCGGTGCGGATCATGGACCTGGCGCGGGCGATGATCGAGCTGTCCGGCCTCGACCCCGACCGCGACATCGAGATCGAGGAGGTGGGCCCGCGCCCGGGCGAGAAGCTGCACGAGGAGCTGTTCAACGAGTACGAGCGGCCGCAGCCGACGGCGACCGAGAAGATCATGCGTGCCGAGCGCCGGCCGCTGGCTCCGGATGTGGTGGAGGAGGTGTTCGCCGAGGTCAACCTGCTGGTGCTGGAAGGCGACGCGGCCGGGCTGGCGGCGAAGGTCGCCGACCTCACGGCGCGCGTGCGCCGGTCGGTACCGGCGGTACCCGTCCCGGCAGGCGCGTCATCGGCGCCTGTCCCCCTCATACACTCTGACGGGGAATGACCGCTCTTCTGCCGGCGCTGTCGCTGTCCAACAAACTGCTCGAGGTTGGGGCGCTGGCCGCGTTCGCGGCGCTCGTCGGGATCGCGCTGCTGGCGCTGCTCGTATTCGCGCAGGCGCGCGAGCTGCGGCGCCTGCGCGAGTGGGCCGGGCGCGCCCCCGAGCGCGCGGCGGAGCTCGAGCGCCGCGTGGCCGCCGAGGTGGCGCTACGCAGCCAGCGCGTGACGCCCCGCGCCACACCGCTGATTGCGCGGAAGCTCGCGGGGCAGGCCGCGGCCGCAGCGGTTGCCCCCGCCGAGGACGCCAACCAATCGCCGCTGCCGGCGCAACAGCCGCTGCCGGCGCCCACGGTGGCGCCACTGCCGGAGCCGGTGCCGGGTCAGCCGGCGTTCGTGCCGACCGCGCAAACCGCCGCGATTCTGGCGCAGGCGGTCGCGGAGGAGACGACGGAGGACGAGCCGAGCGCCGTGGAGACGGCGCTGCCCGCCCCGCCCCCTGTCGCGGCCCTGCCGGTGCCTGTGGCGAGCGAGCCGGTCGCGGCCGAGCCGGCGCCGGCCGAAGAGACCGCTGTCGAGGAGCGCCAGCCGGCAGTGGTGGGCGCCGCCCCGGCCACCGTCGCGGCGGTGGCGGCGTCAGCCACCGTGCCCAGCCGGGCGCTGGCCGACCCGCTGAGCACGGTTGACCCGCCCCTTCCGGCCGACCCGCCGCGTGCGCCCATGATCCCGGCGGCGGCCGGCGTGCGCCCCGCCCCGCCCGCACCCCGCGCGCCGGTGCCCTCCCGGCCGCTGCCCCCGCCCCCGGCGGCGCCCCCAAGGAGGACGGTGGGGCGTAGCACGATCGGCCCGGGCGCCGACGAGGCCCCGCGGATGCCGGCGACTCCGAAGTTTTTGATCGAAGAGGAGCACCGCTCGCGCAAACCGCTGTTGCTGATCGCCCTCGGCGCGGTGGTGGTGGCGGCGCTGGCGGTGGCACTGCTGTCGAGCGGCGGCGGGGGCGGCAGCCCGAGCGCCGCCAAAACGACCGCCACGAATGCGCGTGGCCACGCTGCCACGCGCCACTCTCACTCCGGTGCCGCCGCGACGGCGGCCGGCCTGGCACAGATCCGCGTGGTGGTGTTGAACGCAACCGAAACGACCGGCTTGGCGCACGCGCTGGCGAGCAGCTTGCGCGGCGCGGGTTACAGCCAGGCGCAGGCGCTGAGCGCGCGCCCGCCGAGCGCCCGCTCGACCTCGGTGGTGGAGTACACCGGCGGCCACCATGCCGAAGCGCAGCGCGTGGCGCAGTCGCTGTCGATCACCGAAACGGCGCCGCTGGAAGAAGCGATCGGGCCGCTGGTGGAAGGGGCGAGCGTGGTGGTGATCGCCGGCGCCGACAAGGCCGCGGCGGCGGCCGCCGCCGGTGAAGCGTCGTCCGGCGAAGCCACCACCGGCGCTACCACGGGCGCGTCGAGCACCGGCGCCGCGGGCACCGGCGAAGCCTCCGCGAACGCCACGGGTGCACCGGCCGGCGAACCGGGCGCGGCCGGCGGCGAACCGTGAGCTTCCTCGAAGTTCCCGCGCGCGCGACCAAGCCGCGCGAGCGGGTTGGTATCACGCACGTGCTGGACCGCGGCCTCTCGATCGCCGAGGTGGAGGGGATGCTGGAGGTGGCGGGCGAGTACGTGGACATCGTCAAGCTGGGGTGGGGCACCGCCCTGGTGAGCGCCAACCTGAAGCCGAAGCTGGAGCGCTACGTGGCGCACGGCATCCCCGTGGTGATGGGCGGCACGCTCACCGAGCTGGCGGTGAAACAGGGCCGCGTGGAGGGCCTCATGGAGTGGCTGCAGCAGCTCGGCCTGCGCCACGTGGAGGTGTCGGACGGCACGATCGCGTTGGAGCCCGAGGTGAAGGCGCATCTGATCCGCACGCTTGTCGCCGCCGGCTTCACCGTGCTGGCGGAGGTGGGCAGCAAGGACGCCCACTTCATCATGGCCCCGTACGTGTGGGTGGAGCAGATCGAACGCGACCTCGCCGCGGGCGCGTGGAAGGTGATCGCCGAGGCGCGCGAGTCGGGCACGGCCGGCATCTACCGCGCCGACGGCGAGGTGCGCAGCGGTTTGATCGACGAGATCGCCCACGCGATCCCCCCCGAGCGGATGATCTTCGAGGCGCCGCGCAAGGAGCAGCAGGTGTGGCTACTGGATTTCTTCGGCAGCGAGTGCAATCTCGGCAACATCGCCCCCGACGACGTGCTGTCGCTGGAGACGCTCAGGTTGGGTTTGCGCTCCGACACGCTGGAGCGGTTTGCGCTGGGTGGAAAGGGTTAAAAGGGGATGCGCTACGCGGGTGGGAGGGATCCCATCCCCGGCTACGCGGGTGGGACTGCCCGCGGGGAGTCACAGCAGGCGCAGGTGCTGGCGCGAGTGGTGTTCGCCGTGCTGGTGGTCGCCTGCTTCGTGGCGTTTGTGCTGACACAGCGGCTCAAGCACACCCCCACGCCGGTGCAGAACTTCGAGGCGGACAAGCTCTTTCACCCGACGACCACGCCCGCCGCCGCCTGCCGCGGGAAGGTGCCGCATTCACTGGTCAACTCGAGCGAACAGGTGGAGTACCTCTCGTTCAAGCCGGCGCAGGCCGAACGGGTGACCGTGGAAATCATCGATTCGGGTGAAAAGAGTGTGGCGACGATCGTGCGCGGGTTGCCGGCGGAACGGTACAAACAGCTATCGCTGTGCTGGAACGGCCAGCTGGGCGCGACGCAGAGGGGAGGGTTGGCGCCGAGCGGCGAATACCGCATTCAGGTGAAGCTGCTCGACGCCAAGCGCACGGTGAAGTCAACCAAGACCTTCAAACTGGAAGCCCCGCGATGAGCGCCCTGCCGGTGATTGCCACAGCGCACGGTGTCGGCGAGGCGGCCGAGAAGTTGGGGGTGGTCGTAGTGGCGCTGCTCGCCGCGATCGTCGTGCTGGGCCGCCCGCCGCGTATGTGCCAACGCCGGCGCGCGCTGGTGATGCTCGGCGCGCTGGTGCTGGCCCCCGTGTTGCTGGTGATCGACATCTGGCACACCTCGCAGCTCTCCCACCTGCGCCACCACCCGGCCGAGCTGGCCGCGGCGATCGTGCTCGGCGCGTGCTTGGTGGCGGCGCTGGCCGCGGCGATCGGCCGCTACCCGCGCGCGTTTCCCCTGCTGGCGATCTTCGCGCTGCCGTTCCGCCTGCCGGTGGCGACGGGGGGTGGCACCTCCAACCTGCTGATCCCCCTCTACCTGGTGGTGGCGGCCGGCGCGCTGGCGTGGGCGGCGCCGCGGCTGCGTCACCCGGCGGCCTTCGCCGCCGATTCCACCCACGACGGTGTTCGGCCCCACAACTATCCGTCCGGCGACAGCGCGGCCTCGCGACCGGGCGAACAGTTCACCGGTCGGTGGGCGTGGATGACATCCCCCCGGGGCCTCGAATGGGTGCTGATGGCCGCAGTCGTTTTTTACGCACTGCAGGCCACCTACTCCGCCGACTTCACGAAGGCGCTGGAGAACACCGTGTTTTTCTACATCCCCTTCGCCCTGTTGTTTGCGCTGCTGCGCGAGGTGGAGTGGTCGCGCGAGCTGCTCGTGCAGTGTCTGGCGGTGGCGGTGGCCCTGGCGGTGGTGTTCGTCGGGATCGGCTTCATTGAGTACGGCCGCAAGCAGCTGTTTTTGAACCCGAAGGTGGTGGCGGCCGACCAGTACGGCAATTACTTCCGCGTGAACTCGCTGTTTTTCGACCCCAACATTTACGGCCGTTTCCTCGCACTGACGATGATCGGCGTGATGACGGCTGTGCTGTGGAGCGTGCGCCGCCGCCCGGTGCTGGCGGGCGGCGCGGCGCTGCTGTGGCTGTTGGCGGGATTGGTGACGAGCTTCTCGCAGTCGAGCATCGCCGCGCTGCTGCTGGGCCTCGCGGTGTTGGCGGCCCACCGCTGGGACGTGCGTGCCACGATCTACGTCACGGCGGCGCTGGCGGCGACCGCGCTGGTGGTGGCACTCGTGGCCCCCCCGAGCCTGCACCTCGGCCTCAGCGGCAGAGGCGGCTCGGCGAGCAACGCGACGAGCGGCCGCACGAAGCTGATCGAAGGGGGACTGCGCCTCTTCGCGCACCGCCCCCTGCAGGGCTACGGCCCCGGCTCGTTCGCGCAGGAGTACCGCACCCACGAACACGTGACGAGCACCAGCGCGACCTCGGCCTCGCACACGATCCCCGTTACCGTGGCGGCCGAGCAGGGGATCGTCGGCCTGGCGCTGTACGTCGCGCTGCTGATCTCGGCCTTCGCCGTCCTCTTCCGCGGGGCCGGCCGCTCCCCGCCGAGGATCGCGCTGGCGGCCTGCTGGGCGGCGCTGGTGCTGCATACCTTCACGTACGCCGACTTCCTCGAGGACCCCGAGACGTGGGTGTTGCTGGGGATCGGCGTCGCCCTCGCCGCGGCCGCGACGCGGGTGGGCGGGGAGCCCGGCGGCGCGGCCCTCCCACGCGTCGAGCCGGCGGCGCTGACAAGCTGAGAACGTGCGCGACTACCTGAAGCGGCTGCTGAGCACCGGCGCGGCCTACCAGGCGGCGGACATCCTCGCCAAAGGCTTCGCGGTGCTGCTGCTGCCGCTGTACACCGCCCACGTGCTGCCGAAGGGCTACGGCGCCTACCAGTCGCTGCTGGTGGCGATCGTGATGGCGAGCATCCTCCTGCGGATCGGCCTCGGCGAGGCGTTCGTGCGCTTCTACTTCACCGACAAAGACGAGCAGCGCCGGGCGCGGATCGCGCGCACGGTGACGGCGGCGGTCGCGTGGACGACTACCGTCGTGGCGCTGGTGGCGCTGCCCTTCTCCGGGGACCTCTGCCAGCTGCTGCTGGGCTTCCGCGACGCCGAATTGATGGACTGCGCGATCCTCGGCATGTGGGCGTTCACGAACCTCGAAATGGCCTATGCCCAGCTGCGCGTGGACGAACGCGCGCGCGCCTACCTGTACGCGTCGATGGCCAATGTGGCGATGACGATCGCGTTCACCGTGGCGCTGGTCGTGTTCCTCGACCAGCAGGCGCGCGGTCTGCTGCTCGGCAACTTCGGCGCCTCGGCGGTCGTCGTGCTCGCCCTGTGGGCGGTGCTGGCCCGCGCCAAACGCTTCTCCCTACGCCTGCGCGCCCACGACCTCGGCGCGATGCTCCGCTTCGGCGTGCCGACCGTCCCCGCCGACGCGAGCGTGTACGCGCTGCAGGTGGTGGACCGCTTCTACCTCTTCCGCGTCTACAACGAAGGCGCGGCAGGCCTGTACTCGATCGCGCTGCAGCTGGCGACCGTGGTGTTCCTGTTCGTGCGCGGCTTTCAGTACGCCTGGCCCCCCCTCGCCTACTCGATTCAGAGCGACAAAGAGGCCTCGCGCCTCTACTCCCTCGTCACCACCTACTACGTGCTGGCGACCGGCGCGGTCGTGTGTGCGGTCGCGTTGGTGGGCCGCTGGATCGTGCGCCTGCTTGCCCACCCCGACTACTTCGGCGCCTACAAGGCGCTCCCCTGGCTGGCGCTGGGGTGGGCGCTGTACGGCCTCTACCCGGTGCTGATGGTGCTGGCCGGGAGGGCCGGCAACACGACGCGCAACTTCCCCGCGACGGCCGCCGGCCTGGTCGTCAACGTCGCGCTGATCCTGCTGCTAGTCCCCGCCTCCGGCGCCAACCTCGGCATCGCCGGTGCCGGGATCGCCTTGTGCGGCGCGTACGTGGCGATGCTCGTGGTCTTTCACCTCCTCACCCGCTCGCTGTTCCGCGTCGACTTCGAATGGCCGCGTCTGGCGTTGCTGGTCGCGGTGTTCGCCGCCGTCGCGGTCTCCGGCGAGCTGCTGCTCCCCACGAACGGCTTCGGCGGTCTGGCGTTGCGCGTCCTCTGGTTCTTGTGGGCGCCGGCACTGCTGATCGCCACGCGCTTCTTTAGTGCCCGCGAGCTGCGAGGGGCGCGGGAGCTGGTGCGCGCGGCACGCCGCCGGATTAGCCAGCCGGCGGCGCCGTGACCGCCACAGCGCGCCCCCTGCGCTTGGTCGTGCTTGACCGCCGGCGACCCGCCGCTCACTCGATTTGCCGTTCGCACCCCTGAGGACTTGACAAGAACCTCGCGGAGTGCTTATAGTAGTCTCATCTTGTCACCTGCGGGGTGACGGACGCATTTCCAAACATAGGGTCTGGCTGGGTCTGGCCTCTTGCGGTCGACACCAAATGATGCATTGGCAGGGGACCTTCTTAGGGAGAGGGAACCGGGTTCGCTTTTACGAGGGAGCTGATTTCGCGTGAGTTTGAGAGGGACAGACGTGCCGATGAACGCTGCACCCCGGTTTAGGGGCCTCGCTAGATGCGCCAGCTTGGCGCTGTCGCATCTCTCTCTCTCTCTCTCTCTCTTCAGGCTCTAGTCGCACCCCCCGTTCGGCTCTGACGCGCCGCGCGGGCGCCCCCGCAGGGGGGAGAGGGGATGGCTGGGCCCGTTCCCGCATTCGCCTCGCGCTTGCGCTTGTGCTCGCCACCGCGGCGGCGGTGACCTGCACCGGCGCTCCCGCCAACGCCGCCATCGCACACAAGCTGTTGGGGCAGGTCACCGAAGTTCCGGCGACCGGGCCGCACGGCGAACCGATCGCCAATCACGGGCCGCTGTCGGAAGTCGGGGCGATCGCCGTCGACTCGGGCGACCTGCTGATCGCGGATGGCTCCAGGCTGGACAGTTTCAGCGCCGCCTCGGGGGCATTCGAATCGCAGATTTCCAGCAGTACAGGACTCGGGAGGATGGCCGGCGTCGCCGTCGGACACGCGACCGGCGAAGCAGTCACCTACCTGGGCGGTCTCCTGGAAGAACCAGGATTCAGGGCAGGAGCGGTGGACGTGTTTGGGGAATCGGGAGCCCTGTTGGCGAGGTGGAAAGGCGCCCACACGCCGAGCGGGTCCTTCGGCGGCCCGGGCCCGCTCTCGGTGGCGGTGGACAACGACACTGGCAATCTTTCGGATTGGGCGTCCGGCGACGTGTTTGTCGCGACCAACACCAACAGCGAAGATCGGGAAATAGGCGAAGTGGACATTTTCAAGCCCGAAGCCGGCGGCCGGGAACCCGCAAAACTCGTCGGATCGCCGTTGACCGGCACATGCGCCTCAACGGGTACCTGCCCGGGCAAAGAACTCCCGTTCAGGCACCTCCGCGCAATCGCGGTCGATCAAGCCAACGGCGAGCTGTTCCTCGTCGCGGGCGAACCCACCGGGGTGGAAATCTTCAAGCAGGGGCCACTCACCGGAGAGTACGAATTCGTTGGCCGGGTCACCGAAACACCGAGCGGCCCATTGAGCCCCCGCGCCGTGGCGGTGGACAGCGGGGCGGTCGACGGCGGCGACGTCTACGTCACATCTGAAAAGGGCTTTGTCGACGAGTTCAAGCTTACCTCCTCCGGAGAATCGCTGGAATATGTGGGCCGCCTGCCAGGGAACGAAGGGGCGGTTGCCGTCGACCCGACGGACGGCGATCTGTACGCGGGCGGCGATCGGTACGGCCCGGACCTGATCGAGCCCGATGTGACGGTCACCGAACCGCCGTTGGACGTGACGACGACGGGCGCGACCCTCCGTGGCACCGCCAACCCGGCGGCTGGTGGCGAAGCGACGTGCGAATTCGAGTACGGCACCAGCGCCTCCTACGGTGAACACGCCAAATGCACGAAGAGCATCCCAGAAGGCAACACGCCTGTCGCGGAGGAATCGACGCGCGTCACCGGGCTGCAGCCCGACACGACCTACGACTACCGGCTGGACGCGACCACGCTCGCCGATGGCGCGACGAACACCGGGGAAGCCCCGGAAGACCTCGGCACCTTCACGACGGCCGGCCCGGGCCTCGAGGGCGAGTGGGCCGCGGACGTGGCGTCCACCTCGGCGACCCTCGCCGCGACGATCGACCCCAACAACGGTCTCACCAGCTACCGCTTCCAGTACGGCACGAAGACTGCCTACGAAGACGAAACGCCGAGCGAAGCGATCGGCTCCGGCGCCACGCGTGTGGGAGTCAGGGGAATGCATCTGGACGGCCTCGCGCCGAGCACCGTCTACCACTACCGGCTGGTGGTGCTCAGCGAAGTCCTGGCCGAAGTCTCGCCCGGCAGGTTCGAACCCCGCGTCGAAGCGTTCTACGGCTCCGACCAGACGTTCACCACCCAGAACACGGGCGGCACGTTTGTGCTGCCTGACGGGCGCGGGTGGGAACTGGTCTCGCCGGCGGACAAGCACGGGGCGCACATCGAGCCGCCGGGGGAAGAAGCCCTGACGACGCAGGCTGCCGCGGAAGGTGACGCGGTGACATACAACGCGATTCAGCCGACCGAATCTCAACCGCTGGGCAACGTGGGCGCTGTGCAGGTCCTCTCCACGCGCGAACCGGGCGGCGGCTGGGTCTCGCAGGACCTCGCCACCCCGCATGACGCTCCGGCCACCTTTTTCAACAGCGAATATCCGCTCTTCTCGCCGAACCTCGCCGACGCGGTGATCGAACCGCAATTCAGCCGCCTCCTGGCGCTCTCGCCGAGCGCCTCCGAAGCGACCCCGTACCTGCGCGCCGGTTTGCTCGCGGGCGACCCCGGCGGGCAGTGCGCGGAAGGCTGCTATACGCCGCTGGTGACCGGCTGCCCGCCTCAGGGCACGCCCTGCCCGCGCGCGGTCGAAGAATACGCGGACGTGGCGCCCGGCACGGAATTCGGCGGGCGCCCAGCTACCGACGTGAACAAGTCGGCGGAATACGCGCCGAGGTTTGCGGGCGCATCGAGCGATCTGAGCTATGTCTTGCTCGAATCGTGGGCGCAGCTCACACCCGGCGCGACAGGGCCAGGTGTTTATCTGTGGTCGGCCGGCAAGCCTCCGAGCGAACGGCTCGCGCACGTGGCGTGTACGAATGAGGCGGAAGACGAGCCCGGTGTCTTTGAAAACGCGACCGAACGGGTCATCCCGCCGCTCTTCACCTGTCATCCAGCGTCGAACGGGACAGAAGCCTTCGACACGGAAGTGTTCGATGTCGCGCAGCCGGGGGAACCGGTTCCGCTCGCGGGCAAGCTGGAAGGGATCGGCCCGGGGGCCAGGGTGTTCTTCGGCGGCGGCCAGGAGTGCGAAGCGAAGGTCGGCGGCTCGGGCAAGGTGGAATGCGTCGTCGTTCCGGGCCCGGGTGTGGAACTGGCCGGCAAAAGCCGCGATGGCTCCTATGTGTACGGCTACTCCAGGGCGGTGCTGAGCGCTGCGCCCAACGGGGACGGCGAAAAAGCGGTCGCGGGCGCCGAAAACCTCTACGTAACCCACCACAACGGCGGCGCGTGGGAAGAATCGAAGTTCATCACCGGCCTGGCTGCCGGCCGCGTGACGGTATCGCCCAGCGGCCGCTGGATGACGTTCAATTCGGTCGGCGAGGAGTATCTTTATAGTGTCGAACGAGAAACGGTGGCGTGCGCGTCGTGCAACCCGACGGGAGTGCGCCAGACCAGCCGCGTGAGCGCCCCCAGGCCGGACGCGTACCTGCTTCACGAGGGGTACTACCAGCCGCGTTACCTCTCCGACCGGGGCCAGGTGTTCTTCGACACAGCCGAAGCGCTGGTACCCAAGGACGTCAACGGCCAGACGGACGTGTACGAGTACGAGCCCGAAGGCGTCGGCAGCTGCACGAGCGCGACCGCGTCCGGCAGCGTGGCGTACTCCGCGCAGGCCAAAGGCTGCATCGGCTTGCTCTCCTCGGGTGAATCCAGCCGGGAATCGCTGTTCATCGACGCGAGCGAAAGCGGTGGCGACGTGTTCATTTTCACGGATGACAAGCTTGTGCCGCAGGATGGGGAAGGCAGCTACAGCGTCTACGATGCGCACGAATGCACCGCTGCGGCGCCCTGCCCGACGTCGACGGTGCAACCGCCGCCGTGTACGACGTCCGATTCCTGTAAACCGGCGCCCACGCCGCAGCCGGCGATTTACGGTGCGCCCGCGAGTGCCACGTTCAGCGGCGCCGGCAACGTGACCGCCGGGGTTCCCTCCACCTCGCCGCGCGCGTGCCCCAAGGACCGAACGCTTCGCAAGGGGAATTGTGTGAAGAGCAAGAAGCGCCGCAAGAAGCCGAAGCGGGCGGGGAAGGCGAGGCGGCCGCGAAAGGCCGGCAGGAACGGCAAGGAGAGGAGGGGCAGGTCATGAGGTTCCCAATGCGGCTGAAGCTGGCGGTCTTTGCGGCTGTGCTGCTGGCGGCGCTCGCCGCCGCGACGCCGGCGGGTGCGCTCTCGTCGTGGTGGAAGTTGCGCTCGGAGGACCGGCCCGGCAACCTGCACGCCGGCGCCGCGACGCCCGAGGTGCAGAAGCTCACGTTCAAAGCCGTCAAAGGCGACGCTGTCGTGTGGAACCCCGAAAACTTCTTCGGAACGTTTGTTGTCGTTCCCTACAAGGTGAGCACCGCGGAACTGCAGAATGACCTCGAAACGAGGATCTTCCCCGGGCAGAAGGCGCTCGTCACCGGCGGCGCCGGTGAGTACACGATCGCGCTCACCCCGGGCCGCACCGTGCCGCAGCTGGAAGTCACAGACGACACCGGGGAATACCTCGAATTCGTCGGTGGCGAACCGCTCGAAGGCGAAGTGCCCGGCAGCGAAGGCGAAGTGACCGACACCATCGTGGCCAACGCCGCGCCCGACGGGCAGATCATCGCGACCCTCACCAACCTGGGGGACGCGAGCGCCGACGGCACGTCGACGCCGGTCACGGTCACCGATCACCTCCCCTCGGGGTTGGAAGCGACGGCGATCGAAGGCGTCGCCGGCGAAGGCGGGGGCGTGGGGGCGCCGGCCAACTACGGCCCCGTGGAATGCGTGCTTCAGACGCTCACCTGTACGTTCGCGCACAAGCTTCCGCCGTACACGCAGATCGAAGTCACGATCGGGGTGACCGTCAAGCCGGGCGCGACCACAGGCGAATTGAACCGCGTGGGCGTCTCCGGCGGCGACACGCCGGTGGCGTCGATCGCGCGGCCGATCACGGTTGGTGAAGCGCCGACGCCGTTCGGTGTGGAAACGTACGAGCTCTCGCCCGAAGAAGAAGGCGGCGGACCGGCGACGCAGGCCGGCTCGCACCCGTTCCAGCTGACCACGACGCTTGCCCTGAACCAGATCACCGAACATTTTAACTATTATCGGGGAAATTTCGAAAAATATACCGTTGAACTGCCTGGTCCGGCGGCGTTGCCCAAGGACCTGAACTTCAACCTCCCCCCGGGTCTGATCGGCAACCCGACGCCGTTTCCGCGCTGCTCGACCGCCGACTTCCTCAAAACTTTCTACACCCCGGCTGGGGCGCTTCCGAACGCTTGCCCGCCGCAGACCGCGGTCGGGGTGGCGGCCGTCACGGTCGGCGTGCCGTTCAGCCTTCTGTTCGGTATGCACACGTACACGGTCCCGCTGTTCAATCTCGAACCGCCGGCGGGTGAGCCGGCGCGCTTCGGCTTCCTGGTGGAAACGCTTCCGGTGTACCTCGACGCCTCTGTGCGGACCGGCGGGGACTACGGCGTGACGGTGCACGTGGACAACATCACGCAGGTCGCCGGGTTCGTCGCCAACGAAGTGACGTTCTGGGGGGTCCCGGGCGACCCCCGTCACAACGGGCAGCGCGGCTGGAACTGTCTCGAGGAAGCGGAAGGGAGGAGTCACCCCGAACCGTGTAAGCCGCTGGAAGCCAACGAGACGCCGCCGTTGTTGATCATGCCGACGGCGTGCTCGGGTCCGTTGAAGAGTACGGTGGAAGCGGATTCGTGGGCGGAGGAGGGGGTGTTCTCCTCGTTCCCGACGAGCGAACCGATGGTGGCGATGGATGGTTGTAACCGGCTGCCGTTCGCGCCGAGTGTGAAGGTGACGCCTGATGGGCAGGCGGGGAGCACCGCGACGGGGTTGACGGTGGATGAGCATGTGCCGCAGGGCAGCGATTTGAACCCGACGGGGCTTTCGGAGTCGGCGGTGAAGGGTCTGTCGGTGACGTTGCCTGAAGGTGTGGCGTTGAACCCGGCGGCGGCTGATGGGTTGCAGGCGTGCTCGTTGAGTGAGATCGGTTTGCAGAATGGGGAAGCGCCGGGTTGCCCGGATGCGTCGAAGGTGGCGACGGTGAAGATCAAGACGCCGTTGTTGGCGAATGCGTTGGAAGGCGCTGCGTATTTGGCTGAACAGGACGCGAACCCGTTTGGGTCGCTGGTCGCGATGTATGTGTACGCGGAAGACCCGGTGTCGGGTGTGCGCGCGAAGGCGGCGGGTGAAGTGGTGGAGAACCCGGTGACGGGCCAGTTGACGGCGCACTTCGAAGGCGACCCGGTGTTCGAGAATGATCCGCGGTATGCGGGGGAGCCCGAAGCGCAGTTCTTGCCGGAGGTCCCGTTTGAAGACATCGAAGTGCACTTCTTCGGTGGCGACCGCGCGCCGCTGGCGACGCCGTCGCGTTGCGGTGGCTACACGACGGCAGGCTCGTTCGCGCCGTGGGCGGAAAACGGGGGTGTGGAAAGCTCCTCGGAATTCCAGATCGTCTCGGGACCGAATGGCACGCCTTGCAGCAGCCCGTTGCCGTTCAGCCCGTCGTTGACGGCGGGTACGACGAGCATCCAGGCGGGCGGGTTCAGCCCGTTCACGATGACCATGTCGCGCGAAGATGGGGAACAGCCGTTGCAGGGTGTCACGTTGCACATGCCGCCGGGAGTATCGGGGACGCTGTCGGGTGTGAAGCTGTGCGGGGAAGCGCAGGCCGATGCGGGGACGTGCGGCCCGGAATCGGCGATCGGGGAAACGATCGTTTCGGTGGGCATCGGCGGGGACCCGTACACCGTGAAGGGCGGGAAGGTATACATCACCGGCCCCTATGAGGGAGCCCCGTTCGGCCTGTCGATCGTGAACCCGGCGAAGGCGGGCCCGTTCGACCTCGGTACGGTCGTGGTGCGGGCGAAGCTTGAAGTGAATCGGGAAACCGCGGCGATCACGGTGGTCACGGATACAGAAGGCCCGTATAAGATCCCGACGCTCCTGGATGGGATCCCGTTGCAGATCAGGCACGTGAACGTGAATATCAGCCGTCCGGGGTTCACGTTCAACGCGACCGACTGCAACCCGCTTGCGATCACGGGCAGCATTATGAGCGCCGAAGGCGCAACCTCGAACCTCTCGGTGCCCTACCAGGCGACCAACTGCGCGGTCCTCGCGTTCAAACCCAAGCTCGAAGCTTCCACCACGGGCAAATGGTCGCGGACGGACGGCACGAGCTTCAACGTGAAGCTCAGCTACCCCGCGGGGCCGTACGACGCGAACATCAGCCGCGTCAAAGTGGAACTCCCGAAAGCGCTGCCCTCGCGACTGCCGACGCTGCAGAAAGCGTGCCTTGCGTCAGTGTTCGAATCAAACCCGGCCGGGTGCCCGGCGGCGTCGATCATCGGGCACGCCCGGGCGAGCACCCCGGTGCTTCCGGTCCCCCTGGAAGGCCCCGCCTATTTCGTCAGCCACGGCGGGGAAGCGTTCCCGAGCCTGATTATCGTGCTCCAAGGGTACGGGGTGACGGTGCACCTGGTCGGCACCACGTTCATCAGCAAACAGGGCATCACCAGCAGCACATTCAAGGCGGTGCCTGACGTGCCGGTCGGCACCTTTGAACTGAGCCTGCCCGCCGGCCCCTACTCGGCGCTGACCGGCCTCGGGAACCTCTGCAACGCCAAGACGCTGAACATGCCCACCGAATTGGTCGGGCAGAACGGCGCCGAAATCCACACCGACACAAAGATCGCCGCCACCGGCTGCGGGAAGGCCAAGAAGAGGGCCCACAAGCGCAAGTCCGACCATCACCACAAGAAGAAGCCCCACCACGGGGGTGGCCGCGGCGGGAGCGAGAGGCTGGCGAAGAGGGCCTGGAAGCGGGGATGAGGGGCCGGCGTGACGACGCGTGTCCACAAGCGCGAGCTGGCCCCGGGGGCGGTGGCCCGCTCGGGACTGGGGGAGATCCAGCGCGCGCGGATCCTCGTCGCGATGAGCGAAGTGGTGGTGCAGCGCGGCGCCGGAACGGTGACGGTGGCGGACGTGGTGGGCCGCTCCGGGGTGTCCAGGCGCACGTTCTATGAACTGTTCGCCGACCGCGAAGCGTGCTTCCTCGCCGCGTTCGACCGTGCGCTGGCGCTCGCCGAGGAGCGGGTGCTCCCCCCGTATCGCGTCGCCGGCCGCTGGCAGGAGCGGGTGCGGGCCGGGCTGCAGGCGCTGCTGGCGTTTCTCGACGCCGAGCCCGACCTCGGCCAGCTCTGCCTCGTCGCCTCGCAGGCCGCCGGCCCCCGCGCGCTGGAGCGCCGCAATGCGACGATCGCGCGGCTCGTCGTCGCGATCCACGAGGGCGCCCGCGAATCCCCGCGCGCGCGCCGCCCCGACCGGCTGACTGCCGAGGGCCTCGCCGGTGCCGTCCTGGCGATCCTCGCCAGCCGCATCGAGCGCCGGCCGCTGCTTCCCCTCCTGAACCGGCTGATGGCGCTAATCGTGCTCCCCTACCTCGGCGCCGCGGCCGCCGAGCGCGAGCTGCGCCGCCCCAAACAGAGACCCCGCAACGACGCCACACTCCGCAACCCCGCCCACATCGATGCGCTACGCGACCTGGAGATGCGTCTCACCTACCGCACCGTGCGCGTGCTGCGCTCGATCGCCGAGCTCTCCGCCCGGGGCGCGGGTCCCAGTAACCGGCAGGTCGCCGCGGCCGCCGGGATCTCCGACCCGGCCCAGATCTCGAAGCTGCTTGCCCGCCTGCGAACGTTCGGCCTGATCGAGAACACTGGCGGCGACCGCGCCAAGGGGGAGCCCAACGCTTGGCGCCTCACCGAAAGGGGGAAGAGCGTCACCGCGACGCTCCAGGAGGCCGCCTGAGCCTTCGCCCGTAGTCCGTAGTCCGTAGTCCGAGTCTCTCACGGCGGCGGCTGCCGTCGCTGCGGGGCTTCTCCGTCGAGCGGGGCCACGGTCGTGGCGCCCACCCGGTTGTACTCGGCCGCGGCCTCCCGCAGCCCCTCGCCGCGCCGCGGCCAGAGTGTTGCCGTGACGTGGCGCCAGTACCGCCGCGCGGAATGCCCCGGAAGCGCCAGCGCCGCGAAGGCGCGGACGGCGTAAGCCCACGCGGTGAGCCACCGCACCGCGCGCGCGGCGGCGGGCGAGTGGTGCTTGCGCATGTAGAGGTCGCGGTTGCGCGCCATCTCCACGATCCGCCGCTCGGGTACGGCCCCGGTCGCCAGCTGCTCGTGATGGATCGCGCGCGCCGCGGGCACGTACAGGCTGCGCCAGCCGGCGTTGCGCAGGCGGCGGGCGAAGTCGACCTCGTCGGAGTAGACGAAGAAGTCGGGGTCGAGGTAGCCGACCTGCGCGGCCGCCTCGCGCCGCACGAGCAGCGCCGAGGACTGGCACCAGTCCACCTCGCGCGTCCGCGTCCCCCTGCTCTGCACGGTGTAGAGGCGATGCGCGAAGACCGCGCCGGCGAGCGCGGTGGCAACCGTCGGGAAGCGCCATGCGCACGGCTGACCACTGCCTGCGCCAGCGTTGCCCGCCCCGGCCGGCCGCAGCAGCTGCGCCCCCGCGCACGCCGCGTCCGCACGCGCCCGGAGCGCCTGCCACAGCACCAGCGTCGCCCCCGGCAGCAGCTCGGAGTCCTCGTTCAACAGCAGCGCATACCGACCCCGCGCGCGGCGCAGCAGCTCGGAGTCGTTGAGCGCCTTGCCGCGCCGTTCCCCCACCGCGATCACCTCGTTGACCGCCGGGTGAGCGCGTGCCGCCGCGGCGGACCCGTCGCGCGAGCCGTTGTCGAGCACCAGCGTCTCGGTGACGAACGGCAGCGAGGCCCGCTCGCGCCCGAGCGCGTCCAGCCCCCGCAGCAGCAACTCGCGCTGGGAGGTGTTGACTACGCAGAAGCTCAGCTCGATCGCGTCGCTCACCGGCCTATTGTCTCCGCCGATGCGTGTCCACGTCGTCGACCCCTCCGCCTACACCCCCCCGTACGACCACGCGCTGTGCCGCGCGCTGGCGGCTGCCGGCGCCGAGGTGGAGCTGTACACCAGCCGCTTCGCCTACGGGCAGGTGCCCCCGCCCGAAGGGTACGCGCGGCACGAGTCGTTCTACCGGCTCGCCCACCGCACCGCTGCCACCGGCGCGCGCTCGCGCGCAAACCAGGCGCTGAAGCTGGCCGAGCACGTCCCCGACATGCTCCGCTACCGCCGCGAGGCGCGCGCCGCCGACATCGTCCACTTCCAGTGGCTGACGGTGCAGCCGCTCGACGTCCATCTGCTGCCACGGCGGCGGCCGGCGGCGCAGGGCATCCGTCCCCAGCTGGTGTTGACTGCCCACGACGTGCTTCCGCGCGAGCCGCGGCCGGGCCAGCTGGCGGCACAGCGGCGACTGTATGGGCGCTTCGACGCGGTGGTCGTGCACTCCGAGCACGGACGCGAGCGGCTATTGGCACTGGGCGTGGATGGGGAGCGCGTGCACGTGATTCAGCACGGAGCGTTCACCCACCTCGCCGCGCCGCCGACCGGTGCGCCTGGGGACGTCGGCTCAGGCGGGGCGGAGTACTCGCTCCCCTCCCAAACGGAGCAGCCCGTGGTGCTGTTCTTCGGCCTGCTGCGCGCGTATAAGGGTCTCGAGGTGCTCCTGCGGGCATGGCACGGCGTCGAGAACGCTGAGCTCTGGATCGTCGGCATGCCGCGCATGGACGTCGCGACACTGAAAGCCGCCGCGCCGCCGAACGTCCGCTTCGTCCCCCGCTTCATCCCCGACGCCCAGCTGCCCGCGTACTTCGCCCGCGCCGACCTCGTCGTGCTCCCGTACCTGGAGGCCGATCAGTCGGGCGTGCTGTTCACGGCGCTGGCGTTCGGCAAGCCGCTGCTGCTGAGCGATGTCGGCGGCTTCTCCGAGGTCGCCGCCACCGGCCTTGCGCGCACCGTCCCCGCGGGAGACTCCGCCGCCCTGCACGCGGTGCTGCGCGAGCTGCTCGCCGACCCGATTGCCCTGGCGGCGATGACCGACCGTGCGCATGCCGCCGCGGCCGGCCCGTACTCGTGGGAGGCGATCGCCCAGCGCACGCTGGAGCTGTACCGCTCGCTGCTGGTGGGCGTGTGAAACTCCACGAAGTGAACGCCGCCCTGGAGATCCTCTTCTGGTGGTCAGCCGCGCTGATCGTATGGACGCAGCTCGGCTATGCCGCCGTGCTGGCCGTGATCGCGCGACTGCGCGGGCGCCCGGTGGCGGTAGTCACAGCCGGCATGCCGTCCTTGCCTTCGTCGCCGTCGCTGTCGCTGATCGTGGCCGCGCACGACGAGCAATCGGTGATCGCCGCGAAGGTGGCAAACGCGCTGGCGCTCGACTATCCGCGCGAGCGGCTGGAGGTGATCGTCGCCTGCGACGGCTGCGCCGACGCGACCGCGCGGCGCGCGCGCGACGCGGGCGCGGACCTCGTGCTGGAGCTGCCGCGCGGCGGCAAGATCCGCGCGCAGGACGCGGCGGTGGAGCGGGCGCGGGGGGAGATCGTGGCCTTCTCCGACGCCAACGCGCTGTGGGATGCCGACGCCGCGCGGGCGCTGGTGGCAGCGTTCGCCGACCTCCGCGTCGGCTACGCGTGCGGGCAGGTGCGGTTTTTCCAAGGCGATCTCCCCGACGCGACCGCGGCCGGCACCGCCTCCGCCGTCCGGGGCTCCACGGGTGGCGCCGCGACGCCCACCAACCAGGAGGGCGTGTACTGGCGCTACGAGATGGCGGTGCGCGCGCTGGAGTCGCGCCTGGCTTCGATCACCGCCGGCAACGGCGCGATCTACGCCACGCGTCGCGCGTCCTATCTCGTGGTCGACCCGATCATGGGCCACGACCTGTCGTTCCCGTTCAACATGGTCAAGCGCGGTTGGCGCGCGGTGTATGTGCCGGGTGCGCGCGCATCGGAGCGGATGGTGCCCTCGATCGGGGGCGAGCTGGCGCGCAAGCGGCGGATGATGAGCCACACCTGGCCGATCGTGCTGCGCGGCGGGATGCTCTCTCCGCGCGGCTACCCGACCGGATATGCGCTGATGATCCTCTCCCACCGTGTGCTGCGCTACCTGACGCCGTTCCTGCACGTGCTGGCGTTGGCCGCCAACGTCGCGCTGGTGGCGCTCGCCGCCGGCCCGCACGCCCTGTATGTGGCGGCGCTCGCCGTCCAGCTCGGCCTGCTGGCGGCGGCCGGAGCGGGCGGCGTGGTCGAAGTCGTGGCGCGCGCCGTCCGTCTCCCGGCGTTCGTCAAGGCGGCCGTGCGCCCGCTGCTGATCGCGCGCTACTACGTGCTCACCACCGCCTCGATCGCGCTCGGCCTGCTCGACTGGCTGCGCCACGGCACGGTGGCCACCTGGGAGGCGGCCGAAGGTACGCGCCCGCCCGACGCGGTGGTGGCGCGATGAGGCCTCGACGAGCGGCTCGCCGGGCGAGCGTCGGCGCCGTGGACTTCGACCCCCGCGCCCGGCCATGATCCGCCGCGCCGTGGACGTCGCCGTGTCGGCCACCCTGCTGGTGCTGAGCGCCCCGGTGCTGGCGGCGGCAATGGCGGCGATCCGGTTGGAGTCGCGCGGGCACCCGCTGTACCGTCAGCGGCGGGTGGGCCGCGACGGGCGCCCGTTCGACGTGCTGAAGCTGCGCACGATGGTGGACGGCGCCGAGCACGTCGGCGCCGGCTTGGCGGTGGACGAGAACGACTCGCGCATCACGCGCGTGGGCGCCTTCCTGCGGCGCACTTCGCTGGATGAGCTGCCCAACCTGCTGAACGTGCTGCGCGGCGAGATGTCGCTGATCGGCCCGCGCCCCACCGTGCCGGTGCAGGTCGCGCGCTACACCCCGCGCCAGCGCGGGCGCTTGGCGATCCGGCCGGGGATCACCGGCTGGGCGCAGGTGAACGGCCGCGCGGCGCTGCCGTGGAGCGAGCGGATCGAGCTGGACCTCCGCTACATCGAGCACCGCTCGCTGGCGCTCGATCTGCGCATCCTCTGGCGCACGCTGGCGATCGTGTTCGGCGGCGCGGGGTTGTACAAGGGCGAGACCGGTGGTTGGGAGGGAGGGTTGGGAGATGGGTGAGGGGGCTCCTCGCCCGCTCCGGGCGGCGTGGCGGCACTCGATCCGGCTTGGATGGGGGCGGTGACTCGTGGCTGAGCGCGCGGCGATATTGCTGACCGGCGTGGGCAAGCGCTATGACATCGTCGCCTGCTTCGCGGCGTTGACCACGACGATCGCCGCCGACCCCAACCCGCTGGCACCCGCGCAGTACGCGGCGCAGGTGCGCGTCGCGCCACCGCCCATTGCCGACCCGGAGTACGTGCCGTTCCTGCGGGAGCTGTGCGAGCGTTACGGGGTGGGGGCGGTGCTGCCGCTCACCGACCTCGACATCGAGGTGCTGGCGGACGCACGCGCGGAGGGCCTGCTGCCGGCACTGGTCCCCTCCCCGGAGGTGGCGCGCGCGACCTACGACAAGTACGAGGCCCATATGCTGCTCTGCAAGCTCGGCCTGCCCTCGCCGCCGACGGTGCTGCCCGAGCAGGAGCCCGACTCCTACCCGGTGATGGTCAAGCCGCGCCGCGGCTCGGGTGCGCGCTCGATCCACCTCGCGCGCGACCGCGTGGAGAAGGACCTCTTCGTGCGCTACCTCTCCGAGGAGCACCCCAACCGCAGGGCGTCTGACCCGGAGCCCGAGCCGGTGATGGTGCAGCGCGCGATGGGCGGCCCGGAGCTGTCGATCGACTGTCTTGGCGACATGGAGGGCCGCTGTTTGAACGCGATCCCGCGCACGATGCTGGAGTCGCGCGGCGGCGAGTCGATCAAGGGCGGGGCGATCCGCGACGCGGAGCTGATCGAGCTGGGGCGCCGGGCGATGGAGGCGCTGGCGGTGCGCGGCCCGGCGACGATCCAGGTGTTCCGCGACCCCGAGGTGGGTCTGGGAATCACCGACGTCAACACCCGTTTCGGCGGTGCCTTCCCCGCGCCCGCCTACGCGGCGCTTGCGGGCCGCACCTACCCGGAGCTGATCGTGAGGATGGCCGCCGGCGAGACGATCCAGCCGCACGTCGGCGAGTTCCACGCGGGGCGCTCCTTCACCCGCTACTACTGGCAGCTGGAGCTTAGCGAGCAGCTGCGCCCCACCGGCCGCGAGCTGGTCTCGGGCGGCCCGCCGGCGCCGCGCCGCGGGGGCGCGGATAGAATCGAATCGCAGTGAGTACTCCGCAAGAGCATGCTCCGCAAGAGCACGAGTGCCCGCACTGCGGCACTCCGCTGCAGGAGGGTCAGCAGTGGTGCCTCAGCTGTGGCGCCTGCGAGCCGGGCAGCCTCGGCGATCGCCCCAACTGGCGACCACTGACGGTGCTGGCGCTCACCGCGGCGATCCTCGCCGCCGGTGCCGCCGTGGCGGTGGCGGCCGCGATCAAAGAACGTAACGCAAGCCCTGCCGCCGGCAACACGCTGGCGCTTGCGCCCGCCACGACGCCGGCGACCACCGCACCGCCCGCCACGGTGCCGCCTGCCGGCACGACCGGCACCGGCGGGGCGAGCAGCGGTACGCCGAGCACGACCGCCAAAAAAGGCTCCAACCTGCTGTTCCCGCCCTCGTCCACCAAACCGCCGAAGGTGACGGCCCCCACGCCGACCCCCAAAACGAGCACCGGCTCATCGGGCGAATCGAACGGCTCCGCCGGCGAATCGAACGGCGCCGAAAACGCCACCAAAACGACGCCGGCGAAAAGCAAAACCACCGAAACCGGCAGCTCGACGACGACCGGCTCGGAAGGGGCCTCGGGCAAAAGCGAACAGCCCAGCCCGATCCTGCTGGACACCAACGCGGCCAGCACCTACAACCCCTACAACTATCCCGCTTCCAGCTTCGGCGACCCGGAGCTGGCGATCGACGGCGAACCCTCGACGGAATGGACCGCGCAGGTGCAGGCCCACTCCTTCCCCAACATGGCCGAGGGGCTGTTGATCGACATGCGCGAAGCCAACAAGCTGGGCGGCGTCGAACTGCGCACGCCCACCAAGGGCCTGGTGGTGCAGGTGTATGGCGCCAACGGGTCGAAGGCGCCCACCACGATCACCGAACCGGGGTGGACGCTGTTGAGCGGCTCGCACACGCTGAAGAAGACCGTCACCCACGTGAAGCTTCGCACCGAAGGCCACGCCTTCCGCTGGCTGCTGGTGTGGCTGGTGAAGGCGCCCGCCTCGGCGCAGGGGACGCCCACCGCCCCCGGCCGCGTGGCGCTCGCCGAAGTGGCGCTCTACCCGCCGTCCTCCTGACCGTTTCCGCAGCGCTTTCCGCGCCGGCGCTACGCCCAAGGCGACTCGCCCAACCCACCGCGGGCGGCTATGCCGATGGCGGCTTGTGCGGAGCGCTCGAGCGCCGCGCGCGGCGCTTGGACGCCGCACCATTGCCCCACACCTCGTCGAGGAACGCGGCGATCTCCCCCGTAAGCCGCTCCGGGCTGAGGCGCAACTCGACCAGTGAGTCGGCCTCCAGCAGGTGGCTGTGGGGCAGCTCCTCGGCGAGCATGCCGGCGTCGGAGAAGGGGTGCACCGGGTCGCGCCGGTGGCCGATGACGAGCGCCGGCGTCTGCAGCGTGCGGCGCTCGGTACGGTGGGGCGCGATGCGGCCGAAGAAGAGGCCCTGCAGCACCGCCGCGCCCGGCCCCGGCTCCTGGCGTACGGTGTCGAGCACCACGTTGCCGTAATAGGGCAAAAGGCCGCGCGGGATTGCGCGCGTGCCGCGGGCGACGAGCTTCATCAGCGCCTCGCCGAACGTGAGCGCCACGAGGATCGGCGTGAAGGTGAGCGCGCTGGCGAGCAGCGCGTTGTCGAGCACCGGCATCTCGATCACCATCCCCTGCAGCCGCTGCGGCTGCTCCACCGCGATCTCGAGCGCCGTGTTGGCGCCCAGCGAGGTGCCCATCACCACCGCCCGCTCGACCTCCAGATGGTCCATCAGCGCCACCACCTGTTCGGCGAAGAAGGGGATCGAGTAGCGCCACATGTCGCGCGGGCGATCCGACTCGCCGTGACCCAGCAGGTCGACGGTCACCACGCGGTTGCCGCGCGCCGCCAGACCGCGCGCCAGCGGCGCGTGCATCGTCTGGGCCAGCAGCAGACCGTGCACGAGGATGACGGTGCGCGCGTCGACCGAGGCCAGCTCGGCGGTGCGCGCGGCGCGCGCACCGCGCGTGCTTCTGATCGGTGTCACCGCCGCCGGACCGGACGGGTCGGGGTGGTACTCCGTATAGGCGATCCGCTGCCCCTCGAACATGAAGTGCGGCATCCGCTCAGGGTACACCGCGGCGACGGGCCCGCCCGCCGCTCACCTGCACGGTCGGCGTTCGCGGGCTCCACGCGCGGGCGCCAGCCGCCTCCTCGCAGGCGCCTCACTTGCCGCACACGCTCGGGCGACGCCGTGGAATCGCCCGAGTCGTGTGTGCCCTCTCCTCTGTGGCGCCCCGCCGGATCGTGGGGTCCGAGTCCCGCCGGATCCGGTTGGTCGTCCGATGAGTTGAAACCCGGCGACGGCGCGAAAGGTGCGCTCGCCAAGCTCGCCCGGGACCGTTGGCTGGCGGGGCGCTGGTAGATTTCACCCGATGGCCCGCGAGCCCCGCCTCATCGCCGGACAGAACGCCGCGATCACCGGCGCGGCGCGCGGGATCGGCCGCGCCACCGCGCAGGCCTTTCTGACGGCCGGGATGCGTGTGGCGATCGGCGACGTGGACCTCGCCGCGGCGCAGCAGACCGCGGCCGAGCTCGGCCCGCGCACGGTGGCGCTGCCGCTGGACGTCACCGACCGCGACTCCTTCGCGCGCTTCCTCGACGCCGCCGAGGAGCAGTTGGGCCCGCTGGACGTGCTGGTCAACAACGCCGGGATCATGCCGGTGGGCCGGTTCATCGACGAGGACGACCTCACCGCACGGCGCACGATCGACATCGACCTGCATGGAGTGATCTTCGGGATGAAGCTGGCGCTGGCGCGAATGCTGCCGCGCAACCGCGGCCACATCGTCAACATCGCCTCGCAGGCGGGCAAGTTCGGGACTGCCGGCATCGCCACCTACTCGGCCACCAAGCACGCCGTTGTCGGTCTCAGCGAGGCGGTGCGCGCCGAGCTGCGGCTGATGGGCGCCCACATCGACGTCAGCTACGTGATGCCCTACATCGTCAACACCGAGCTCGGCGGCGGCCTCGGCCACGCGCGCGGTTTTCACAACGTGGAGCCCACCGAAGTGGCCGACGCGGTCGTCGATGCGCTCCGGCACGGCACCGTCGAAGTGTGGGTGCCGAAGGCCACCAGGCGCACCTACCAGCTCGCCACGCTGATGCCGCGCTCGCTCGCCGAAGGCGTCGCCCGCGTCACCAAGGCCGACCGCGTGGTCGCCGACGCGGACATGGAGGCGCGCCGCGATTACGAGCTGCGCGCCGCACGCTCGGAGCCGGCGCTGGCCTCACCGCCGGAGCAGGCTCAGCTCACTGAGTGAGCCATTCGGCGACGATCGCGCCGATCTCGGGCCCTTTGTCCTCCTGCAGGAAGTGGCCCGCGTCCTCGATCGCTCGCGGCGGCGGCTTGGCGATCGCGCCGGCGAAGCTCTCCGCCACCGACAGCGGCAGCACCGGGTCGGAGTCGCCCCACAGGATCAGCGTCGGCCGCGTGTCCTCGCGCAGCGCGTGCAGCGTGTCGCGCCCCTCCTTGGCTCCGGGCGCGTCGGGCGCGAACGGGATCAACGCCGGGAAGGCGCGCGCGCCCGCCTTGGAGGCCGCGTCGGGGTAGGGCGCCTCATACGCTGCGATCACCTCATCGCCCGGATCGTTCTTGCACGCGCCCCGCACCAGCATCCCGATCGGCAGGTCCTCGGTGCTGGCGGTGAAGTCGCGGAACGCCAGCCACGCGTCGGACATTTTCTGGTTGCCGGTGAAAATGCCGCTGTCGAGGATCACCAGCCGGTCGATTCGCGCGGCGTGTTCCACGGCGATCCGCAGCCCGATCGGTCCGCCCCAGTCGTGCACCACCATTGTCGCGCCGGTGATGTCCAGTTCCTCCAGCAGCGCCGTCGCCAGCGCCACGTGGCGGTCGTAGGAGTACCAGCCGATGTCGGTCGGCTTGTCGGAGCGCCCAAACCCGGCGTAGTCGGGTGCGATGCAGCGAAAGCCGGCGTCGCGTACCGGCGGGATCACGTTGCGCCACAGAAACGACCACGTGGGCTCGCCGTGCATGAAGATCACCGGCGGGCCCTCGCCCTCGTCGAGGTGCGCCAGGCGCAACCCGTCGAGCTCGCGATAGCGCGAGGTCCACGGGAAGTCGGGCAGACCCTCCAGGCGCTCCTCCAATGTGCGCACCGCGCCGGTCATCGCCCGCGGAGCATACTCGGTGGCGGGCCGCGCGCGAATGCGTTAGGCTCGGGTTGGGATGCATGCGGCGGTCTTGCAGCTGGCGCCAGTCCTTGCGACGGCAAAGAGCAGGGTGCCCTTTTACATCGCCGGCGGGGTGCTGGTTGTGTGGGCACTGTTGGTGTCGCTCGGCCTCGGCCTACGCAAACCCGACTTCCCCGGCGGTCTTCTCGGCGAGCGGGCGGTGATCGCGATCACGGTGGTGCTGATGGCGGTCACGCTGACGGCGGCCATCGCCACTTCGGGCGCACCCGGGTAGCGCTCCCGAGCCGGACATCCTCGTCCGGGTCAGACAATCCTCGGAGGGCGAGGCGCTCTCACCCTCCCACGCGTCTGAATTGAGCGTGTAACAGATGACTCAAGCGGGAAACCTTTAACTGGGACTCGCTAGCTGCGCCCGGTCCCGCAAGACAAGGAGGAGTGAGATGTCCGATAACGATCTGGTGTTCGATGCGGTGGAGCGCCTCGAGCACGCCGGCGGACGGACGGGCTCCGATCGGGTTCCGGGGTTCGATCGGCGCTCATTCCTGCGCCGCACCGCGCTTACCGGCGCAGCCGTGGGCTCGGTGAGCGCGCTGCTGGAGGCATGCGGCTCGAGCGCCTCCTCCTCCGGCGGCAATTCGGCCTCGATTTTCGGGTCGCACCCCGAATACAAATTCGTGTTCGTCAACCACGTGACCACCAACTCGTTCTTCACCCCCACCCAGTACGGGATCGCCGACGCCTGCAAACTGCTGGGCTGCAGCTACGAGTGGACGGGCTCCGAAAGCGAAAACATCAACCAGATGGTCAACGCCATCAACACCGCCGTCTCATCCGGCGCCAAGGGGATCGCGGTCTCGCTGATCAGCAAGACCGCGTTCAACGTGCCCATCGAAAACGCGCTGAAGGCGGGCATCCCGGTGCTCGCCTACAACGCCGACGCCCCCTCGCCTCCCAACAAGCGCCTGGCCTACATCGGCCAGGACCTGAAACTGGCCGGCGAACTCATGGGCAAGCGGATCGTCGCCGCGGTCAAAGAAGGCGACGTGGTGATCTTCACCGCCAATGCCGGCTCGGCCAACCTGCAGCCGCGCCTGGAAGGAGCTGAAAAAGCGATCAAGGAATCGGGCGCGCCGATCAAATTGGCCACGATCGTGACCGGCTCCCTGGAATCGGGTGAGAAATCGGCGATCGAAGCCTACTGGACCGGCCATCCGACCACGAAGGGGATGTACGCCGTCGACGGTGGCGACACCGCGGAACTGGCGGGCGTGATGCAGAAGCTCGGGCTTGCCGCCAAAGGCATCAAGGCCGGCGGCTTCGACTTGACCGAAAAAACCCAGAAACTGCTCCACGAAGGCTATATCGAATTCACGATCGACCAGCAGCCCTACCTGCAGGGGTTCCTGCCGGCCCTGCAGCTGTTCCTGTGGCAGGTCTCCGGGTCCCTCACAGGTCCCGCAGAAGTCGACACGGGCCTGAAATTCATCGACAAGGAAACCGTCACTCCGTACGTCAACTCCAAGAGCCGCTTCGAGGGGACCTCCTCGGAACCGAAGGTCGTCCCGATCCCGGCGGGCACCGCCGCCTAGCCAAGGTCGGCGACCGTGGCCAGCCCGTCTCTGGAGCCCACTCCGGCTCCGGCCTCGGCGCAGGGACCGACCCCTTCGGCGGGAGACCCGGCACGCACGCGGCGGGTCTCCCTGCCGAGCAAACAGGTTGTGCTCGAACGCGCGCTCTCCCTGCGCGAGGGCAGCATCATCGTCGTCACGCTGCTGGTGGCGATCTACTTCTCGCTGACCACCAGCACCTTCCTCACCAGCTCCAGCTTCAAGACGCTGCTGCCGTTCTTCGCTCCGTTCGCGATCCTCGGCGCGGGCGAGGTGTTCGTGATGATCCTGGGCGAGATCGACCTGTCGATCGGGGCGACCTACCTGCTCGCGCCGTTCCTCTACTACAAGCTGGCGTTGGCCGGGATTCCGCACGTGCCGTGCGTGCTTATCGCGCTGGTCGGCTGCATGGTGGTCGGCTTCATCAACGGGTTCTTCACGGCGGTCGTCGGCATCAGCTCGTTCGTGGCCACGCTCGGCATGCTCTTCACGCTTGAGGGGCTGACGCTGATCATCTCGCACGGCGTGCCGGTCGCGATGCCGGGGGCGGAAGTGACGAGCACGACCGTCAGTGTCCACCACGTGATCAATGGGGCGCACATCGTGCTCACCGAAACGGTCAACCACGTCTCGACGTTCGCGAAAGTCCTCGGCGAGGGGACCTACTCGGAGCTGGCCTGGGCGATCGTGATCGTGGTCGTGGGGCAGATCGTGCTGACGTTCACCCGCTGGGGCCTGTACACGGTGGCCGTGGGCTCGAACAAGCTGGCCGCCGCCGAGGCCGGGGTGCGGGTGCGCCTGGTGGTGATCCGTAACTTCATCCTCTGCGCCGCCGCCGGGGGCTTCGCCGGCATCCTCGAGGCGGTGCGGGCCTCCTCGGTGCAGCCGGACGTGGCCGGGGCCAACGAAATCCTGTTCAAGGGGATCTCGGCGGCGGTGATCGGCGGCACGCTCCTTGCGGGTGGGTCGGGGACCGTCGTAGGCGCACTGATCGGAGCGCTGTTCCTGGGCATCCTCAACGACGGGCTGATCCTCAAGGGCGTCAACGCCGACTACCAGCTCTTCTACCTGGGCCTGGCGATCATCCTGGCGATGACCGTCAACGTGTACGTGCAGCGCGTGCGCAGGGGTTCCCGAAGTGGCTGATCGGCCCGCACCGGCGGAGACGATCGTCGGGCCGGTCGCGGCCCCGGATGACGTGCTGCGCGTCGAACACATCGCCAAGCGCTTCGGGCCGGTGACGGCGCTGCGCGACGTCAACCTGCACCTGCGCAAGGGCGAGGTGCTGGGCCTGCTCGGCGACAACGGCGCGGGCAAGTCGACGCTGATCAAGATCATCTGCGGCTTCCAGAAACAGGACGCGGGGCAGATGTTCCTGCACGGAAAGCCGTATCAGCCAAAAAGCGTCGACGACGCGCGCGCGAAAGGCATCGACACCGTCTACCAGGACCTCGCGCTGATCGACGAACTGTCGGTCTATCACAACCTGGCGCTGCGCCGCGAGAAGGTGCACCGTCCGATCCCGTTCCTGGCCAACCGCGAGATGAAGCGCGAAGCCCGCGCCGCCCTGGATGAGATCGGCATCAACATCCCGCGGATCGACGTGGCGGTGGCGCGCCTGTCCGGCGGCCAGCGCCAGGCGATCGCGGTCGCGCGCACAGTCAACTCCGACGCGGACATCATCCTGCTGGACGAGCCGCTGGCGGCGATGGGCGCCAAAGAGGGCGCGCAGATCCTCGACCTGGTGGCGCGCCTGAAGGCGGACGGCAGGGTCTCGGTCATCATGATCCTCCACAACTATGTGCACGTGTTCGAAGCATGCGACCGCGTGAGCCTGATCCAGGACGGCACGATCGCGCTGGACAAGCCCACCGCGGAGACGTCGGTCGAGGAGCTGACCGAGATCGTGGTCAACGAGTACCGGCGCGCCCGCGAAGCGGCGAAGGCGGCGGGCGGCGCGTAGGGCGGTGGCCGTAGGGGCGCTCAGCGGTGTCCGGCGACGGACGCTGGGCAGGGTGCGGCGTGGGGCGAAGCGTGCAGGCCGGCAGTGCCGGGCCCCTACGATTGCCGGGTGCCGGTGCAATTTGTGCAGTCGCGATCCCATGTGACCCGCGCGGCGCTGCTCGCGGCGCTGCTGACGCTCCTGTGGACGGCGCCCGTCGCCGGCGCCAGCTGGTCGGCGCCGGCACGTCCGCCCGGCTGCTCGGCGTCATCGCCCGACGTCGCGCCGCTGGTGGTGTTTCCCAGCTCCGAACCCAGCGTGCGCAGCGGTCCGGGCGCGCTACTGTGGAGCGCCCCCCACGGCTGCGGGGCGCGTGGATCGACAGGGGCTGGGGGCGAGGTGGTGGCGGCAGAACTCGCCGGCGATGCCGCGCCGGGCGACGCTCATCCGCTCGCCGCCGAAGCCGGGCTGACGGCGCTCACCGCAGCGACGGGCACCGCCGCCGGGCAGGTGGTGGCGTTTGGGTCGAGCGACATGGGGGGAGCGGTGGTGGAGGGGAAGGTCGGGGGCGCCCGCAGCGCCTCGCGCCCGCTTGGCGGACCAGCCGCGCCTGTGTCGGCATTCAGCGCCTATCTCGGCGACGTGGCGGTCGCCTTGCCGGTGCGCACGCGCAGAGGCTGGGCGATCGCGGTGCGCGTGCAGCGCCACTACGACACCTCGCTCGGCGCCCCGCGTTTGGTGCCGGTGGGACGCCACCCGGTGCAGGCGCTGGCGGTGACGCTGGACTTCCGCGCCGAAGCGCTGCTGGTGTGGGCCAGCGGCGGAGCGATCTACGCGTGCGAGTTGCCCCAGTCGGGCCGCTCCCAGCGGGTGCACAGGTTGGCGGAGGTGCAAGCCGGGTTGCGCATCCTCGAACTTGGGGCGCTGTTGAGCGACGACGGCCACGCGATCGTCACCTGGCGCGGCCAATCCTCGTCGGGAGCCCCCACCACGACGCTGGCGCTGAGCATCTCCGGCGCCGCGCTCGCACTCGCGCCGCCGCGGCTGCTGGAACGCTTCCGCGACCCCGGCGGCCTCGTCCCGCCCCCTGGCTCGCTGCGGCTGATCCGGCTGTCCAGCGAGGCGGTGATGCTCGCGTGGACGGGAGTCCGCGATGGCCGCTACGCGGTGCTGGCCTCGCCCGTGTCGCTGCGCCGCGGCGTGTGGGCGCCGGTGGCGATCTCCGAATCGGCGGGCACCGCGGAACGCGACACTCCGGCGATCGGCGGTGGGTCCCCGGGAAGTGCGTCGCCGGAAGGCGCGTCGGCTGCGGCCGGCAGCTCGACCCAGCAGGAGGCCGTGCTGAGCGACATCGCCCCGGGCCCCGATGCCGAAGCGGTGGCGGTGTGGCGCGTCGCCCCGCACCTGCCCGACGGCACCTTCGGGCGGCCGGGCCCCGATGCTTGGGCGATCGACGCCGCGCGCGGCCACTACGCGGGGCGGGGCGAAGTGTCGTTCGACGCCCCCGAGCAGGTGGCGCCGGCGGGCGCCGACGGACCGCCGTCGGTGGCGATCGATCCGTCAACCGGCGATGCCCTGGCCGCGTGGGTGTCGCTGGCGAGCGGCGGCTTGGGCCACGTCGAGTATGCGGTGCGTGCGGCAGAATCGCCCGCCTCTCCGGCATTCACCAATGGCGCGCGGGGCGCGCGGGGCGGTGGAGGTGGCGGCTGGATCGCACCTGTGGTGGCCGCGGCGCTGGCACTGGCGCTGGCAACCGGGCTGCTGCTCGGAGCCACCCACCGCCCGCGGGGGATGCGTGCCCGGCGCGGCTGATAGCGGCTTACGCCAGCATCGACAGCAGCGCCATCCGGATCGGGACGCCGTTGGCGGCCTGCTTGAAGTAGAGCGCCTGCGGCAGCCGGTCGACGTCGGGGGCGATCTCGTGGATGCGCGGAAGCGGGTCGAGCAGCACCCGGAGCGCGGAGCCGCGCATCTGATCGACCCCGATGCAGTAGCGCTCGCGGTAGCTCTCGGCCAGTTGGCGGTCGGCGATGCGCTCCGTTTGGAAGCGATTGACGTACACCACCTCGCGCGCCAGCAGCTCCTGCATGTCGGTGCTCTGGCTCACCCGCAGCCCCCGATCTCGCAGCTCCCCCAACTCCTCCTCCTCCAACCACAGCTCCTCGGGACCCACCAGCAGCACGTCGTTGTCGGGGTAGTGAGCGAGTCCGCGGCAAAGGGAATGGATCGAGCGCGAGTGGCGCGGGTCGAAGCCCATCCCCACGCGCAGCGAGCTCAGTCGCCCCAGCTCGCGCTCGATCGTGTACATGTCGATCAGCGCCTGCGTGGGGTGCTCGTTGGGGCCGTCGCCGCCGTTGATCAGCGGCACCGGGCTGACCTCGGCTGCGCGTGCGGCGACGCCGGCGGCCTCGTGGCGCAGCACGATCAGATCGGCGTAGCCGCCCACCACGCGGATCGTGTCGTCGATCGACTCGCCCTTGGAGAGCGAGGAGGACTCGACGCCGCGGTGGGAGATGACCGCTGCCCCCAGCCGCGCGGCGGCGGCGGAGAAGCTGAGGATGGTGCGCGAGGAGGGCTCGAAGAACAGCAGCGCCACCACTCTGCCGCTGAGGCTGGACAGCCGCGTGGGAATCCGCAGCGCCGCGGCCATGTCGTCGGCGACGGCAAAGATCTCGCTCGCCAGCACGGCGTCCACCTGGTCGATCGAGATCAGGTGACGCGGGGCCATCGCCGGGGGAATATAGCCGGCGTACTCCCAGCTGCGACGTTGCCACGCCGACGCCTCACGAAATGAATGGTTGGGGTCCGAAAAGTAAAGGCAACACACACCGCCGGACGCGATAGATGCCTACGCCAGCGCTGATAGACGCCTATACCAGCGCTTGCACACCCGACTCCAGCGCCAGCAGCCGCTGCTTGCGGGGCAGGCCGCCGCCGTACCCGGTGAGCGTGCCGTTGGCACCGATCACGCGGTGGCAGGGCACGACGATTGCGATCGGGTTGCGATTGTTGGCGCCGCCCACCGCGCGCGCCGCGCCAGGCTGCCCCACCGTCGCGGCGATCTCCCCGTAGGAGGCGGTCTCCCCATAGGGGATCGCACACAGTGCACGCCACACGCTGAGCTGGAACGGCGAGCCGCTGGGGGCGAGATCGAGCTCGAACTCGCGACGCTCCCCCGCGAAGTACTCCTCCAGCTGCCGGCGCAACGGGGCGAGCGTCCGATCGTCTCGCGCCCAGCCGTCACGCGCCGGCAGGCGATGTCCGTCGATGAAGTGCAGGCCGGTGATCCGCCCCGACGCATCCGCGCTGGCGAGCAGCTCGCCGACCGGGCTGTCGAATGTCGTGTAGTTCGTGGTCATGGGCTCACCTTGACACGTGTTCGCTTGCATATCCAGCGGAAATCGGACAGCGACACGGCAGCTGCCGTCGCCGTCCGAAAACCGCTAGGCGCTGTGTGCATACTGAGGCTGTGCCGCATCCTTCGACAGCTCAGCCAACGCCCGGCGAGTTGACCACCCGCGGCGGCGAGGCGGGCCCGCCAGCGCAGGAGTTCGAGGCACGCTACCGCGTGCTCGGCAGTCGCGACCACCGCTTCGACGGCTGCTTCTACGTCGCGGTCACCTCCACCGGCATCTACTGCCGGCCGAGCTGTCCCGCGATCGTGCCCAAGCGCCGCAACGTGCGCTTCTACCCGACCGCCGCGGCCGCGCAGAGCGCCGGCTTTCGCGCCTGCCTGCGCTGCCACCCGCACGCTGCGCCCGGCTCGCCCGAGTGGAATCTCCGCGGCGACCTGGCGGCGCGCGCGATGGGGCTGATCGCCGACGGTGTGGTCGACCGCGAGGGCGTGCGCGGCCTCGCTCAGCGACTGTCCTACAGCGAGCGCCACCTCACGCGCCAGCTCACCGCGGAGCTGGGCGCCGGACCGCTGGCGCTCGCCCGCGCGCAGCGCGCGCAAACCGCACGCATCCTGATCGAGACCACGTCGCTACGGCAGATCGACATCGCCGACGCCGCCGGCTTCGCCAGTGTGCGCCAGTTCAACGACACGATTCGCGCGCTGTTCGGGCGCGCCCCCACCGAGCTGCGCCACAAAGCGCGGGGACGAGCGGGTCGCTCGCGTGCGCGCGGCGTGCAGGTCGAGCACGCGGTTGAGAGGATCAACGGCCCGGTGCCGCTCACGGTGCGGCTCGCCTACCGCGAGCCGCTGGCGTGGGAGCGGCTGCTCGGGTTTTTCGCCATGCGCGCCGTGCCGGGCGTGGAGGAGGTGGTGGACGGGCGCTACCGCCGTACGCTGCGCTTGCCTCACGGCCACGGCGTGGCGGAGCTCGCTCCCGCGAACGGCCAGATCGAGTGCCGCTTGCGTCTCGCCGATCTGCGCGACCTCACGGCCGCCGTACAGCGCTGCCGGCGCCTGCTGGACCTCGACGCCGACCCCGACGGGCCGGGAGAATATCTCGCCGGCGATCCCCTGCTGGCGCCGCTGGTGCGCGCCGCGCCGGGGCTGCGTCTGCCGGGCACGGTGGACGGCGGGGAGCTGGCGGTGCGCGCGGTGCTGGGGCAGCAGATCTCGGTGCCCGCCGCCCGCACGGCGGCAGCGCGCCTGACGCAAGCGCTGGGCGACCCGTTGCCGGCGCCCGACGGCGGCCTCACCCACCTGTTCCCGACGCCCGCCGCGATCGCGGCCGCCACGCCCGCGCTGCTGCCCGGCGGCCCGGCGCGCCGGCAGCAGACGCTGCAAGCGCTGGCCGGGCTGCTGGCCGACGGGGAGCTGGCGATCGATCCCGGCAGCGACCGCGCCGAGGTGCGCGCGCGGCTGCTGGCGCTCCCCGGGGTGGGGCCGTGGACGGCCGACTACATCGCGATGCGCGCGCTGTGCGACCCCGACGCGTTCCTGCCCACCGACCTCGGCGTGCGCCGCGCGCTTGAAGCCCTGACGTCGTCTCGCGCTGCGCCGGCAGTGGATCGCCGTGGCGGTGGCTCCCCGAACGGCGGCTGCTCCCCCCGCGATGCGGCGCGCCTGGCCGAGCGCTGGCGGCCGTGGCGCGCGTACGCGCTGCAGCACCTGTGGGCTTCGCTTACACTCACCGCGTGAGCGTCACCGAGACGATCCAGGGTCCGGTGCTGAAGCTGCACCAGCAGCTGTACGAGCGCAGCGACGGGTGGGTGGGCCACAGAATGCTGGGCGTGCCGGCGCTTCTGCTGCGCACCACCGGCCGACGCAGCGGCGCGCAACGGTGCAGCGCGCTGATGTATGCGCCCGACGGCGCCGACTACGTGGTGGTCGCGTCCAACGGCGGCTCCGACAGGCCGCCGGGGTGGCTGCACAACGTGCGCGCCCAGCCCGACGTGGTGGTCCAGGTCGGCCGCACCCGTATCCCCGGCACGGCGCGCGTGGTGGAGCGCGGCGAGGTGGATTACGAGCGGCTGTGGCGGCTGGTGAACGACAACAACCACAACCGCTACGACGCCTACCAGCAGAAGACGGCGCGAGCGATCCCGCTGGTGGTGGTTGCCCCGGCGTGAGTGGGCTGCTGCTGCTGCGTTGCGGCCGCAGGTATTGCAACAAACTTTTTGGACGCCAACCAGATTGGTTGGTGGCGCCGTGGGGAAGAACGCGTTGTGCCGCAACGCCGCCGTGGGCCGGTATCCGCGGTGCCACGTAGATTGGTTGGGGTGCCCGACGAGAACGCGATCATCCTCGGCGACAACGTCGAGGTGCTGCCGGGCTTCGAGGAGGAGTCGTTCCAGCTGATCTACATCGACCCGCCGTTCAACACCGGGGGTAGGCAGCGGCGCAAAACGCTGCGCACGGTGCCCGATGCGCAAGGCGACCGCACGGGATTCGCGGGGCGGCGCTACCGGACACGGCTGCTGGCGGAGTCGTCTTACCGCGATGCGTTCGACGACTACCTGGCGTTTCTGGAGCCGCGTTTGCGCGAAGCGCGACGGGTGCTGGCGCGCAGCGGCACGCTGTACTTCCACATCGACTACCGCGAGGCCCACTACTGCAAGCTGCTGCTGGACGAGATCTTCGGCAGGGAGTGCTTTTTGAACGAGATCGTGTGGGCGTACGACTACGGTGCCCGGGCCAAACGGCGCTGGCCGGCCAAGCACGACACGATCTTCGTGTATGTGAAGGACGCGCGCGCCTACCACTTCGACGGTGAGGCGGTCGACCGCGAGCCGTACATGGCGCCGGGCCTGGTGAGCGCGGAGAAGGCGGCGCGGGGCAAGCTGCCGACGGATGTGTGGTGGCACACGATCGTCCCCACCAACGGCCGCGAGAAGACCGGCTACCCCACGCAGAAGCCGGAGGGGATCGTGCGGCGCATGGTGCAGGCCTCCACCCGCCCCGGCGACCGCTGCCTCGACTGTTTCGCCGGCAGCGGCACACTCGGCGCGGTGGCCGCCCAGCTGGGCCGGCGGTATGTGCTGATCGACAGCAACCCCGAGGCGGTGCGGGTGATGCGGGCACGGCTGGGGCCATCGCTAGACGACCACTCGACAATCGCCGCGCGCTGACGACTGTGTGGTGGGCCGGCCGTGTTACGCGGCGACTTCTCCAGATGGGCGCCATCGCCGCGCGCTCCACCCAAATGGCGACACGCGACGGAGGTCAACCTCGACGTGATCGACCCGCCGGCATGTGAGTCTGCCGCTCAGCAACCCCGGTTGTATTCCGATCCGGCGCCGGGGTTGTCGGGCCAGGGCGTGGGGGCGGTCGTGACCGTCACCTTCCCGGCTTCGGTCAGGTCGGCTCCCCAGATGTGGTTTCGCGCGGGCGGCTGCGCCAGATCCACCGTGTGACTGCTCGTTGGTGAGTCTTCGACATTTTCCTGCCATTGGATCACAGTGAAATGCTTGGCTTCCAGCGCCGGCAGCGCGGCGGCCACCCTGGCGCCTAGCAGCCCGCTGCAGTGCAGTGGTTCGCCGGGCGCGAACGCGCTGTCACCGCTCTCATACGGTTCCCCCGGCTTGGCAGGACGCCCGAGGTAGATACTCCCTTCTCCGTGGAAATCGCGGGGGATGTCGATTCCGATCGCGCATCCGCCGCCGCCTGACAGGCAGTGTCCGCCTTGGAGCGGCTTGATCTGCGCCATCCCAGGGCCCGATTCCCCCACCGACACAACGGTGCCGACGATGCTGGGCGATACCGGCAGCAGTGTCACCGTGATTTTCAGCCCCTGTTGGGCAAAGGCCGCGTCGAGCTGTGCCTGCGCCGCGAGCGGGTCGGTAACCGTGGCGATGATGTCCCCGCCCGGCGCGGTGCGAAACGCGACGGCCTGTGCGCGTCCGGGGCTGACGGCGGAGGTAGCACTCAACACCGCCGCCGCGATCGCGGCCGCCGCCGCTCCGAATGCCGACAGCGCGGCCGGACGCCGCAGCTTGTAACGCGCCGCCGCCGGCCGCCGGCCGCCGCGAGCGACGTCGCGCTGAGCTGGGGAATCGGCGGCAGGGTTGCGCCCGACGATTGTTTGCAGCAACTCGCGGCGTCGTGCGGAGGGGAAGAGCTCGTCCACTCGATCTGCGTCGTTCGGTCGCAGTTCCCGTATGGGCGTGACGGTTTGGTTGTTCATGGCGTCTCCTTGACGAAGTGCGGGCTGGGTGGACGGTGCTGGCGAGCGGCGTCGCAGGCCGGCGGCGGACGGACGCCCGCTTGCTCTGTGGTTGCGCTCTGCACCAGCGCGGAGCGCAACCGGGCGCGCGCCCGATGCAGGCGCAACGCCACTGCGCCCCTCGAGCAGCCGAGCACCGCGGCGGCCTCTCGCTGGCTGAGCTCGTCCCACACGACCAGCAGCAGCACTTCGCGTTGCTCGTCGGTCAGGCGTTGCAGCGCCGCAAGCAGGTGGCGGCTGCCGGAGAGCGCCTCGGCGTGATCGCCTTGGACTTCGCCCACCGTCGCTGCGATGCGCTCGATCAGCGCGGTCTGGCGTGCCTGGCCTCGCCGCATGTCGGCGAGCACCTTGCGCGCCACGCCCAGCAGCCACGGCAGCGGCTCGTCGGGCACGTCGAGGAGGCGCCGCCATGCGATCTCGAACGTGCGCGCCAGTGCATCCTCGGCCACTGTGCGGTCGGCGCGGGACAGCAGGTAAGCGGCGACGCGCCTGAAGTGCGTTTCGTACAGGCGCTCAAACCGTTGCTCGTCACGTTTAGCCATCGTTTCTCCCCGGTCGCTTTCAGGGAGAGAAGTGGCCAGGGACGCCGCCGATGTTACGCGCGACTGAGCTCGGGGTGTGCGCCATGATGGGGGAGGTGAGCACCGCTACGCCCGAGCGCGACCCCGCCGCCCGCCACCGGCCGCAGATCCGCGCGGCGCTGCGCGAAGGCGAGCGCGTCACGCCGCTGGAGCTGTTTTTCGACCTGGTGTTCGTACTGGCGCTCACGCAGTGCACGACGCTGATCGCGCACGAGCCCACGTGGCTGGGGGTCGCGAAGGGCATGCTGGTGCTCACCGTCCTGTGGTGGTCGTGGGGCGGTTATGCGTGGCTGACCAGCGTGGTCGACCCCGAGGAGGGCGCGGTGCGGCTGGTGATGTTCCTCGCGATGGCCGCGTTTTTGGTGTGCGCGTTGTGCGTCCCCGGCGCTTTTGGTGCCGACGCGTTCGCGTTCGCGTGCGCGTACGGCGTGGCGCGCGGGGCGCACATCCTGCTGTTCGTGATCGCCAGCCGCGACGACGCCGACCTGCGCCATTCGGTGCTGGGGCTCGCCGTAAGCACCGCGCTCGGCGTCGGACTGCTGATCGCGGCCGCGTTCGTCGGCGGGGTGGCGCAGGGCGCGCTGTGGGTGCTGGCGGTGGCACTCGACATGGGCGGCCCCTACCTGTTTGGCGCCGACGGCTGGAAGCTGGTGCCCGGGCACTTCGCCGAGCGCCACGGTGCGATCGTGATCATCGCGCTCGGCGAGTCGATCGTGGCGATCGGGATCGGCGCGCACGAGCACCTCGATGCGGGCATCCTCGCCGCCGCGCTGCTCGGCGTGATCGCGGCCGCGGCGCTGTGGTGGCTGTACTTCGATGTGGTGGCGATCGTCGCCCAGCGCCGCCTCACACGCGCCGTGGCTGGCCGCGAGCGCAACGAACTGGCGCGCGACTCCTACTCCTACCTGCACCTCCCGATGGTTGCCGGCATCGCCCTGGTCGCGGTGGGCCTCAAGCAGACGCTCGCCCACGTCACCCATCCGCTGGCGCCGGTCCCCACGGCGGCGCTGCTGGGCGGGGGCGCGCTGTACTTGCTGGCTCATGTGGCGTTCCGGCTGCGCAACATGCATTCTCTGAACCGCCGCCGTTTGCTGTGCGCGCTCACGCTGCTCGCACTGATCCCACTTGCGGTCGCGTTGTCAGCGCCGTCGCTGGCGACGCTGGCCGTGCTGGCGGCACTGCTCAGCGCGTTGATCGCCTACGAGGCGCTCCGCTTCGCCGACGCGCGCGAGCGGATTCGCCACTACCGCCCCGTGTCGGAGGCGGCGGCCGATTGACGGCGCGGGGAGCCGTGACGACGTGCGCCACGGTGGCACGACATAGGATGAAGCACGTGCCCCGAGCGACTTTCTACTTCGACCTCGGCTCGCCATTTGCGTATTTGACCGCCGAACGCATCGCGAGCGTCATCGCCGAGCCGATTCACTGGCAGCCGATCTCACTCGGTGCCTTGTTCAAGCTGACCGGCCGATCCTCGTGGGGGCTCGCCGACGCCACACGCCGTCAGGCGGGGATGGCAGAAGTCGAGCAGCGAGCGCTCTCCTATGGGCTCCCGCCGGTGCGCTGGCCCGATCCCTGGCCGGGCAATTATTTGATGGCGATGCGGGCCGCCGTCTACGCGCAGCGCGCGGGCCACGTGCATGACTTCGCGATCCGCGCGTTTCGCAGTGCGTTTCAGGCAGGCCACGACCTCGGCATGCCGGCACGCGTACTCGATGCGGGCCGCGACGCCGGCCTCGACCCGGCCGAGGTCGACGAAGCAACCCGCGACGACGAGATCAAGCTGGCGCTGCGCGAAGCCACAGACGCGGCCGACCGCCTCGGCGTGTTTGGCGTTCCCACGATCGCGATCGACGGAGAGCTATTTTGGGGCGATGACCGCTTGGAGAGCGCCGCCGCCTGTTTGACACAGACCGCAGCGGGCTAGAGGCGACGCGCGTCGTACGCGCTCCGCCCTTTACTGAAAGTCGGTGGTGGAGTAGACCTCGGATCGCTGCAGTACGAGCGGCTCGGGGTACTCCCCCGGGTGTGCGCCGACATGGTGAACGGTGTAGGTGCTTCGACCAAGCTGGATGATGGCCGCCACCGTGCGTCCGGTGGCGACGTCGGGCTCGCCAACCTGCAGCAGGCGGTCGCGGCCGCTGACCCGGCACTGCACGAGCTCGATGCGTCGCTCGCGGGCGACCGCTCCCGTGCATGCCTCCGCCTGGTCGCGCAGTTCACTGTAAGCCTGCTCTGCCGCTGGGCTGCGATCGGGGAGCGGCGGGATGAAGAAACGGGCCATCAGCCCCGCTTCGAGACTGCGCGGCGCGTGCTGGGCTCGCGCGGCGGGAACCGCCTGCGCTCGTCCGCCGTCATCTGCCGGATTACGAGCTTGCCCTCAGCCACCTGCTCGCGGATATCCCGAAGCTTCTCTTCGCGCTTCTCCTGCTGACGCAGCTGCATTGGGCTTGGCACGGCGTGCTCCTAGTAGCAGCGGCGCGTGCAGAGCTGACGCGCTCCGTTGCTGGTTTGGGGGTGAGAGACACGGCGTCTCACCCAAATCTCCGAGTCAGCGTAGCAGGAACTGCCCCAACCATCCGCTGTCTCGGCCACCGCCTGGGCGGGTGAGTCAGCTCCAAACCGTGCAGGCCGGCTGTGAGCGTCTGCTACGTTGCGCGGCAGCGGTCGAGACCCTCGGCCGCGAGGTCAGCTCGCTTGAGTCCCGCCAGAAGCGGTTCGGGTCAGCATCAGCCTCCCCAACCGCGGGCGCCGGCGAGCGCCGTCAGGAGCAGCACATATGTCCAAGCAGTCCTTCGCCCAGCTGGGCGTTTCACGCGCTGTCTGCGGCGCGCTGGCGCGCCGTGGCATAACGGAGCCTTTCCCGGTCCAGCAGCTCGTCCTCGGGGACGCGCTGGCCGGTCGGGATGTTCTTGTCAAGTCGCCCACAGGTTCGGGCAAGACGCTCGCGTTCGGCATCCCCGTGGCCGAGCGTCTCGATGCGAGCGACGCGACGCCTGGTGCGCTCGTGCTCGTGCCCACGCGGGAGCTTGCCCGCCAGATCCTCGAGGAGCTAAACGACCTCGTCACCGCGAAGGGCTTGACTGCCGCCGCCGTGTACGGAGGCGTGGGCTTGCCCGCGCAGGCGAGGCGGGCGGCCAAGGCGCACCTGCTCGTCGCGACGCCGGGCCGCCTCGAGGACCTGCTGGCACGGGGCGCGTTCACGCTCGATCGGATCGGGATCCTCGTGCTGGACGAGGCCGACCGGATGCTCGACATGGGTTTCCGCCCGGCGATCGACAGGATCGTCGGAGCATGCCCGACCGAGCGCCAGACGTTGTTCTTCTCGGCGACGCTCGAGGGCGTCACCGGCGATGTTGCCGGCCGCTACACCACCAAGGCGATCGCTCACGAGCACGGCGCGTCCGGCCGGTGCGACACCAGCCGAGTCGAGCACCGCTTCGTCGCGGTGCGCGACGGGGAGCGCCTGCCGGCACTCGTCGAGGAGTTGGGCGGCGAGCGGGACAGGGCGATCGTGTTCGTGCGCACCAAGCGCAGCGCCGATCGCCTCGTCAAGCGTTTGGATGCGCACGGGGTGAAGGCTGTGTCGATTCACGGCGACAAGTCGCAGGGCCAGCGCGACCGCGCGCTGTCGAGCTTCCAGTCCGGCCGGGTGGACACTCTGGTCGCCACCGACGTCGCCGCGCGGGGAATCGACGTCGATGGAGTCTCCCATGTGGTCAACTTCGACCCCCCGGACGACCATCAGGCCTACATTCACCGTGTCGGGCGCACGGGACGCGCCGGCGAGCGCGGCGTGGGGGTGACCCTGGTCGGGGAAGGCGAGCGCCAGGAGATGCGCCGGCTCGCGCGGCGTCTGGGACTGAGTCACGGCCTGGGGGGCGCCGAGGACCGCCAAGGGGAGTACGCTGGGCGCATGGCACCAAGACGACCGCGCCGGCACGCGCGGGAACGCGCGGGGCGATGACGGCAGCGGATGCGCGCCGTGCCGACGCCGACATGGGCGCCACCTTCCCGGACGGCGCTCACAAAGCGCCCACGGTGGCGGGTAGCGTAGGCGCGATGGACGCGCGCGCATGGCGGGAGGTGCTCGCCCCCTATGCCAAGGCCAACCCGCGTCGTGCTGCCCTCTGCCTGGCCAGCTCGGTGCCGCCGTACCTGGGCCTGTCGCTTGCCATCTACCTGCTTCTGGCGCGCTCGCCGCTTGCACTGCTGCTCGGGCTTCCGGCGGCAATATTCCTGGTGCGCTCGTTCATCGTCTTCCACGACTGCTCGCACGGCTCGTTTGTGCGCTCGCGGCGGGTCAACGCGTGGCTGGGAAGGGCAATCGGTTTGCTGCTGTACTCGCCGTTCGTGCGCTGGCGCCACGACCATGCCGTGCATCACGCGAGCTCCGGCGATCTCGACCGGCGCGGCACGGGCGACGTCCGCACCCTGACGGTGGGGGAATACACAGCGCTGTCGACGCGCGGAAGGCTGGGCTACCGGCTGCTGCGCAACCCGCTCGTGATGTTTGGCCTGGGGCCGATCGTGGCGATGATCATCGGCCCACGCATCGTCGCGCGCGGCGCGCGCCCGCGGATGCGCCGCAGCGTGCTCGCCACCGACCTCGCGATCGCCACGATGGTGGCGGGGCTGTGCTGGTTGATTGGCTGGCGTGACTACCTGCTCGTATTCGGGCCGTCGGCGCTGCTCGCGGGCTCGATCGGGATCTGGCTGTTCTACGTCCAGCACCAGTTCGAGGACGCCTATTGGAACAGCGGGCTGGACTGGAGCTTCACCGACGCCGCGCTGCGCGGCAGCTCCTACCTGCGGCTTCCTGCCGTGCTGAGGTTTTGCACTGGAAACATCGGCTATCACCACGTCCACCATCTCAACGCGCTGATCCCCAACTACAACCTGCGTCGAGCGCACGACCAGAATCCAGCACTCCACGACGTCCCCACGCTGTCACTCGCCGACGGGCTCCGGGCGACCACGCTCAAGCTGTGGGACGAGGAGTCCAAATGCCTCGTCGGCTTCCGCGCCGCTCGGCGCGTTCGCGGAGCCGGCAGCGTGCCGACGCCGGCTCCACCTGTGCCGAGCAGTTGAGCTCGCTGCGCAACTCGTGGATGTTGTAACGTCTTTGGCATCAGGTCGGGCGATCAAGCCCGACGCCGCAGTGTCAGCGCTCGTAGCCATTGCTCAGCAATCTCCGCGTTCGCCGCACTACTACCGCAGGAGGAATCAGAATGGCTACCGGAACCGTGAAGTGGTTCAGCGACGACAAGGGCTTTGGGTTCATCACGCCCGATGACGAATCGAAGGACCTGTTCGTCCATCACAGCGCGATCGTCGGCGAGGGCTATCGCTCGCTGGCTGAGGGGGCAAAGGTGAACTACGAGCCCGAAGCCGGCGACAAGGGCCCCAAGGCCACGAACGTGCAGCTGGCATAGCGCTCTCGGGTGGCGCGGCCGCGACGGCTCGTGTGACCGGGGCGACCGCCCGTCGCACGCATGCGGTCGTCGGGCCAGACGGCCACGCCGACCGCCGGTGCCAGAACGAAGCCGATGCCTTCAACACGGCGCTCTGCCGTGCGCGCTCGGCGCCCCGACAAAGGACGGGAAGAACATGGGCTCAAGCGGCAAGAAGAAGACAACAATGGCGAAGCTCGCCCGCGAGAACCGACTTCGTGAGCGTCGGTTGAACAAGCAGGCCAGGAAGGACGCTCGCAAGCTGACGCCCCCCGAGCACCTGGACGTGCAGGAGAGTCCCCTGGATGCGCAGATGGATCAGTCGACACCGCCGGATCCCACGCCCGCAGCTCTCCAGCCGGCCGTTCAGCCGCATCCGTAGACAGCTCTCAAACGTCAGCCCTACCGCGAAGATACGGGATTGCGCGACGCGCTGATTAACTGGTTTGGACCACCCGCTACGGCGTAGCCACCAGCTTCCAAGATCAATCCGAGCTGGATTCCTTACCATCGAGCACATGACGGTCCAACGGATGGAGCACGTCGGCATCGTGGTTGACGATCTCGCGGCCGCAACCGAGTTCTTCGTCGAGCTCGGACTCGAGCTGCTGGGCGGGGGACCGGTCGAAGGCCGCTGGGTGGACCGCGTCGTGGGGCTCGACGGTGTCCGGGTGGAGATCGCGATGCTGCAGGCCCCGGACGGCCAGGGACGACTCGAGCTGGCAAAATTCCACACGCCGTCGACCCAGGGCGGCGACCGGCACGCGCCGGCGAACACGCCGGGCATCCGCCATGTCGCATTCGCCGTCGACGACATCGACGCCGTCGTCGCCGGCCTGCGAGCCCGCGGCGCTGAGCTCGTCGGCGAGCTGGAGCGCTACGAGGACCGCTACCGGCTCTGCTACGTACGCGGCCCCGAGGGGATCCTCGTCGAGCTGGCAGAACGGATCGGCTGATCTCACTTGACGAGGTGTAGCTGCCTTCAGACTTCAATCCCGAGCGACGTCCTGAGGTGGGCACGGCCCGCCGGAGTGGGTCTTACCGCCCGGCCTTGAGGCGTCCGCTCAATCCAGTTGAGCTCGAGCAACCGCCCGGCCAATGCTGCCCCGATCGCCCCGGCGAGGTGCGGTCGACGCTCGCTCCAATCAAGGCACGCGCGTGCAAACGAGCGGCGCGCCGCTCGTAGTTTGTGCACGTCGATCCCCAGCTCCCCAAACCACAAGACGCCCTGCTCGGTTGGTTCGAACTGGTCTCCCACGAGGGTTATGAGCCCGGCCGTCGTCATGGCGTCCGCTAGCTCGATCGCCAAGCGGCCGGCCAGGTGGTCGTAACAGAAACGGGCGTAGCTGAGCGCCTGCGCGCTGCCTGCGGCGCGCAGCGAGCAAATCGTCTGTCGCGGCGCAATCCGCTGTAGGGCCTCGATTGCCTGCGCGACCTCAGGGCCGGCCAATCGGTATGTGCGATGGCGCCCCTGCATCTGGACCTCCAACAGGTTTGTCGCAAGCAGCTTGCCGAGGTGGAAGCTGGCCGTGGCCCTCGAGACACCGGCGGCGCCTGCGAGCTCGCTGGCACGCCGACCTTGCCCGCCGGCCAGTTCGCACAGGAAGCGGGCGCGTGTGCCGTCCCCGATCGCTGCCGCAACCGCAGCGATGTCGGCGTCTCCCGTCACCGCCACAGTCTACGACCCCCACGATTCGATGCTTATCGAACTACAAAGCCCTTACTCTCGACCCTGCGCCATGCACAAGGTGACCCGACCGGGAGGTGCTTCGCCAGTGACCAAGACCGAAACAAGCGACACCGAGGCCCATGGTCCCTCCGGTGCTGACATGCACGAGATCATCTGGCCCACCATCCTCTACTTCGGTACGCCGATAGCGCTCGTCACGACACTCAACGCCGATGGGAGTCCCAACATCGGACCGATGTCTTCCGCTTGGGCGCTCGGCTACACCGTCGTGATGGGGTGGGAGAGCACGGCGCATACGCTCGCCAACCTGGAGCGGGAGCGGGAGTGTGTAATCAATCTGCCAGACGACACCCTCGTCGAACAGGTCGAGACGCTCGCTCGGCTGACCGGCAGCAACCCGCCGGCGGCACACAAGGCCGACAAGTTTCGTTTCGAGCCGCGCAAGTTCGACGCCGCTGGGTTGACTGAGCAGGAGAGCGAGACCGTCAAGCCGCCTCGAATTGCCGAGTGCCCGCTGCAGCTCGAGGCTAAGATCACGGCGATCCACGAGCCCGCCACACGCCCGGATGGCGCATATTTCCGCATTGCGGAGGCGCACGTCCAGCGAGTTCATGCGCTCTCTGGAGTGGTCAAGCCCGGCACCAGCCATGTCGATCCCGACCAATGGCGCCCGCTGCTCTATGTCTTTAGGCATTACTTCTCCACCGGCAGGGAGCTGGCGCGCAGCTTCCGCGCCGATGATTGACACCAGACCATCTAGAGATGACGTTTACTGACGCACACGACGGGACCCGTCATGAGGACAGGGTTTAGATGGGTTAGCCAAGAGACGTCTATTGCTCGAGGGCACCGGGGGCCGGGCGTCGCCAGCAGCGGGGGGCTTACCCTGGCAAGGAACGGCGTCTCAATCGTGATCAGCTGCGACAACGAAGGGGGAGTCTGCACGGGCGACGTCGAGGCGACGATCAGGGTGCGAGAAGAGCTGGTCGTGCGACGCGGCGACACGCGAGCGTGTCGCGGCGACACGCGAGCGTGTCATACGACCACACACGCACAATGCGCCTCGCCTCTATCGGCTTCGCGATCGCGCCGGGGTATAGCACCGCTATCAGCGCGGTCCTCTCTCCGCAGAACCTGACGCCGTTGGCGCACCTCGACAACAGACCGCTCGACGTGACGCTGACGGGCCGAGGCTTCTGGACCGCGAGCCAACAACATGGTCCCGCCGCTCTGTAGTTTGGCCGCACTGGTAGGCTGCGTCACTTGGCCAAGGCGTCATCACTCCCAACAGGGGGAGTCGGGAGGTAGACGTGAGTAAGCCGCCAGTACACAAATCGGCCTGTGGGATCGTCACGGCAGCTGCCGTGACGATTGCCGTGGCCGGGTTAACGTTTGCCTGCGGGGCGCTGCCGGCGGGAGCGAACGGGAGCGCCCGACGTGCGTCTTCGGCGGCTGCGCCCGTGGCGTCAATGGCACTCGCGAGCGACACCGGGCTTGGGGGCTTCCAGCCGCTCACCCCGTGGCGCCAATCGTCTGTCGAACTTCCGCCCCCGCGTTTGCTCGCCTACCAGCAGCTCGCCGAAGCTGGGGTTAGTCAGGCTTCGCAATGGCGCCATGGCGCCTGGTACTGCGAATACCTCCGCTGCATCCATGGACCCTATCCACTTGTCACTATTTGGGGTGAGGTGCCGCTATTCGAGACGGCTGACGCGCTCGAGATGGCCTCGCCCTCATCGGCGCACCATGCGCTCGTAGACCGTTTCGCGCGTGCGAACGAGCGCTACTGGGACGGTGCGCTTGGCGGCTACGCCCCTTACCCGGGAGACCGTTCAGGAAATGTCCAGGCGTTTTTCGACGACAACGGCTGGGAGGGGCTCGCGTTCTTCGACGCCTACAAGGCCACCCACGAGCGCCGTTGGCTCTTTGACGCCCAGCGCGCGTTTCACTTCATCGCCGCCCGTGGCTGGGACAAGGACGGCGGGGGAATATGGTGGAATACGAGCCATCCCTACCACTCAGGACCCGCTCTCGCGTCCGACAGTCTTTTGGGCATTCTGCTCTACAGCGAAGACCACGAACGCTGGCAGCTGGAAGACGTGAAGATGTATGTCGACTGGGCAAACGCTAACGACAACCACGATGAACGCCAGTTCTACCTCGAGATGCCCAACCAGCCGGAATCGGTGAACGACTACGTGCAGGCTCCCCTGATCTACGCGCAGTACCTACTGTGTCAGGACGGGGAGGGAGAAGGCTACTGCGTTCAGGCAGGACGAGTCGCGGCCACGCTCGCCGAGCAGCACGTCGACAAATATGGCTACGAATACAACTACGGGCCTGAGTACGACGCGATCTTTATGCAGTGGATGATGGCCTACGGGCAGGCAACGGGCGAGCCCTACTGGTTGACGCTCGCGGAGGTCAACGCGGCGGCTGCGGCCACGAACGCCGGCAAGGGGCGCGGACTCTGGCTCTTGAGTTGGTGGGGCGGGCCAATTGCTGACCCTGAAACGCACCCGAACATGCTGCGCACCATGGGTGCCACGACGAGCCTCTTCGCTTGGGTCGGGGTGTACTCGAGCGCTGGTTCGTAAGACCGCCAACAGGGACGCTACCGCATCGCGCCGCGTAAGCAAGCATGAACGGCCTCACCCGAAGGGCTCCCGCCCGTCAGCCGGACATCGTGCGCTCGAGAGCGCGCTGGCGGGTGGGTCGCTGCGTGAGCCGCGCCAGATAGTCCCTCAGGTTCGCCGGGAGCTCATCCGCAAAGCCGATGCGCTCCGTGAAAGCCAGCGTGCTCCCGACAAGTACGTCAGCCACCGTGAAGCGCTCGCCGACGAGATAATCGCTGCCATCCAAGGCGCTGGACACCGCGCTCGCGGCCTCGTCAAAGCGCTCTCGGGCAGCGGCGGAACGGTCGGGGTCGCGCTGAGCGTGCACGGCGGACTCGATCAGCGGCGGCTCGAGCTCGGCTGGGGCGAAGATCGACCATTGGTAAAGCAGCGCTCGCTCGTGGGTCCCCGGTGCCGGCGCGAGGCCGGCGTCCGGATGCAGGTCTGCGAGATGCAGGCAGATCGCCGCCGATTCGAATACGAACCCTTCCCCGTCCTCGAGCACGGGCACGCGGCCCAGGGGATGGCGGGCGCGATGCTCCTCGCCCTTGCCCTCCTCGCGTGTCATCACCGTGACTTCATACGGCTCGCCGAGCTCCTCAAGCATCCATGCAACGCGGATCGGTCGTCCCGCGTGCTCTCGGTGGTAGAGGCGCATCATGGGCGGCACGATAGTGGCTGGCGCGAGGGCTCGCCGTCTGGCCTTGACAGGGCTCAGGTTTGGCGCTGGCCGCGTACCCGCCGGCTAACCACGCCGCCGGTGGTCGGTGCCCCGTGCTGGGCAACGCTTGGGACGGTCTGCATCTCGGTCAGCGGGAATGTTGCTCGTGGGCTCGATCCACGACTGCTCCTTTACCCTACGCGGGCGGGTCGCCCCCAGGACGCCCGCGCGGGACATCTCAAGCGTCCGGTGCTCGTCCGGAGCGCAAGCGAGCGGCGCGTCATGTGCACTCCCGGCAATTGCGCGGGAGCGGCGGCGAGCGACGCCACGCTAGAGGCTCGCAGCACGCAGGCGATTGGGCGCATCGATGACTTCGGGCACCCTGGCGGGGTCTATGAGGGATGATCTAGTTTCTCAACGAAAGGAACTGACATGGCGGCAGAGATACCGGTCGCGGAGCTCCACGCCGGGTTCAGTAGCCCGGGGGCGAACCCGACAGATTGGGCGGAGGGATGCCGGCACATCGAAGGGGCAGAGGTGTTCTGGCTCTCGACCGTGCGCCCTGATGGGCGGCCCCACGTCACGCCGCTGTTGGCCGTGTGGCACGACGACGCGATGTACTTTTGCACGGGTCCGGCCGAGCGCAAGGCAAAGAACCTAAAGCAGAACCCACAGTGCATTCTCACTACGGGCCAGAACAGACTCGACGGTCTCGATGTTGTGGTCGAAGGATGCGCCGTCGAGGTCGGTGATGGAGCGGAGCTCGACCAGGTCGCCAACACCTACGAGTCGAAGTACGGGGCGCGCTTCACAGCACCCGAGGGCACATGGTTTGGTCTCAGCGACGCGATCCGCGCGGGTAAGGCGCTTGTCTATCGGGTCACGCCCAGCACCATTCTCGGCTTCGCCAAGGGCGAGCAGTTCAGCCAGACGCGATGGCGCTTTGCTTGATCGTGCGACGACGGAGCGCGTTGATTGTGTCACTTTCGTCCATAGTGCCTCTAGTTGACGTTCCCAGCGTCACGGTACCAACGACGGCGACCCAGAGCATCGCCGACCCGAGCGGTCTCGCAGCGGCTGGCTGAGAGCGCGGAAACGGCGCGTGGTAGGGATCTCAGCGTCCGGGGGGCTGGCCACCGTCGATCTGAAGGATCTCGCTGCTGAACTCGGCATTCACTCGGGCTCCACGCCGGCCGTACTCGACAGCCACTGAGGGGGGGTCCAGTCTCCCTCAGAGTCCGTGGTTTGCCCCACCTCGATCAGATGACCGTCGGGATCGCGGATATAGCAACGGATCTCGTACGCGTGCTGCTTCGGCGGCGTCAGGAATTGAGCACCACGGGCGCTCCATTCGGCGTACACGGACTCGATGTCTTTGACCCGGATATTGAGGAAGCTGCTGACCCGGTCGAGGTCGGGTGGCGTCTCCAGAGTGACCGCGGGCTTGTCGTCGGTCGGGCCTCCGCCCGCATTGATGACGATCCAGCTGTTGGCTAGTGCGACATTGGTCGGCTCTCCGCCCGGACCGGAGAAGGCTACCTTTCCACCGAGCACGTCGGTGTAGAAGCGCCGAGCGCGCTCGATGTCGTCCGAGACGATGAAGTGGGTCAAGACTATCTCCTCATTGATGTTGCTCATGCTGACCTCCGTTGTTGGTATTGACTCAATAGTCACGCCACTGCACCCCGCATCGCGCCTGTGTGTGTCTCTGGTCCGATGCTGCCGAGGGGATCATTCGACGAGGTAGGTTTCGTAGATCACGCCTGTGGCTTGGCGGCCGCCGACGCTGATGAACACGCCTTTGTTCAGCCAATCGAGTTGGGGAGCCGCGGTCTCGATATGGGTTGAGGTGCGGAAGGTGTACTCGCCGGCGTCGACGTCCTCGCCGCGCCCGAGACGTGCGAGGACCTCGGCGCTGCCGTGGCGTACGCCTCGCGATTGGACGTAGAGCAGATCGCCGCCGTCGGTCTGCAGCGTGTAGCGGATGTCGCCGAACGACGTGCCATCCGGCAGAACGATCTGCCAGTCCGCGCTGGCGCCCGAAAGCAGCTTGCCGTTGAGGTCGGGACCGGTGAATGTCCCGCCTGTCTGGGGCACGATCCGCCGGTGGCCCTGCGCGACCTCGCCGAGATCCAGTGGCTCACCGAGGGTCACCTCCAAGCGGTAAACCTTCCTGAGACGGGGATCCGGAAGCTGGCCGCTCATAGTCATGCCGCTCATGTTGGCACCTGCGGGTCGGTTTCGGTTCCTGGCATCGATCCAGCGTCGCATGCCTCGCGATACGCCCGCCAAGCGGTTCGCTTTTCAAGCTGCCGGACTCGTCACGGCCGCGCGGGGATGACCTTGACTTCTGCTTGGATGAGAGGCAAGTATGCGCGACCCGACGAGAGCGTCCTCAGTCGAAGAACGGCCCTGGGGACGATCAGGAAGAGGAAGCTCGTGCCGATAGCCCTTCCGCAGCGCAGGCTTACAGCGTCGGCCTTGTCGCGGTCGCTGCCTTGCGCTGTGCGGGTGGGGCGAGAAGAAGGTGCCGTCTTGGGGTGCCATCAACCGATGGAGGCGATATGAGCAATGTCGAGGTGAGCGGCGAAAACGCGGCAGGCACCGCGTTGGTGGGCGCCGGAGAGTTCAAGCTCGAGGTCGTGGTCTTGCCGGTCTCAGACGTCGACCGGGCGAAGGAGTTCTACGAAAGCCTTGGCTGGAGGCTCGACGCCGATGTTGCCCGCGGTGAGGACCTCCGTTTGGTTCAGCTCACGCCCCCGGGCTCCGGGTGCTCGATCCAATTCGGCACGAACATCGCATCGGCTGCGCCCGGTTCGGCCCAAAGCCTGTACCTGGCCGTACCCGACATCGAAGCTGCGCGTAGCAAGCTGCTCGCCCAAGGCGTGGAGGTGGGCGAGGTGTTCCACGAGGAGGCGCTAGGTGCTCGCTTCCACAACCCCGGCCGGGCGCCCGGGCCGGCGCCCGGCCGCGCCACCTACGGCTCGTTCGCCGCGTTCAGCGATCCGGATGGCAACGGCTGGTTGCTTCAGGAGATCACGACGCGATTGCCGGGTCGCTGAGAGGGAGGCTGATGGCCATGACATACGAGTCCGCGGAAGATCTGGCGGACGCGCTCAGGCGCGCGTCAGAGGCGCACGGCAAGCACGAGGAGCGAACGGGACAGGCGGATGAGAACTGGCCTGACTGGTACGCGCTCTACCACACCCGGCTACCTGCTCGCCCTCGCGAGAGCATCGGATCGACCCCTGCTGCGCATGCGGATCAGCGTAACCACAGCACCGAGTGCCATCGGCCGATCGTGCTGCGCTAGCGTTGCGCGACTTTGACAACCCCGCGCAGCTATGTGCCGTTGCGCTTTGCGCTTCGCCGGCCTCTCTCGCTGATGGACTTCGCGGTGCTGGTCGCGGTGCTGGTGCTGCTGTATGCGGTGTTGCGCGTGGGCCACGGCGCGACCGCATCGTTCTCCCCGGCTGCCCTGCAGCACGTCTCGACCAGTCCGTCGCGGCTTTCCTACGACGCTGCGCGGAGCCTGCTGCGAATGTTCATCGCGCTGTTCTTCTCGACCGTGTTCACGCTCGTCTACGGCTACGCGGCGGCGCGTGGCCGGCGCGCCGAGAAAGTGCTCGTCCCGATCCTCGACATCCTGCAGTCGGTACCCGTTCTGGGCTTCCTGACGATCACTGTAACCGCGTTCATCGCGCTGGCTCCTGGCACTGAGCTAGGGCTCGAGGCGGCTTCGATCTTCGCGATCTTCACCGCCCAGGCATGGAACATGACGTTCTCGTTCTACGTGTCGCTAAAGAGCATGCCCAGGGAACTGGACGAGCTCTCTCGCTCGCTGCGGCTGACGCGCTGGCAGCGGTTCTGGAAGATCGAGGTTCCCAACGGTACGATCGGCCTCGTCTGGAATGGGATGCTGAGCTTCGGCGGCGCCTGGTTCTTCCTGGTCGCCTCCGAGGCGATCTCGCTGCACAACCATACTTACTCGCTCCCGGGGATCGGCTCGTTCGCTGGCGCCGCGGTCGCAAAGGGAGACCTCGGCGCCATCGGTCTGGCGATCGCCACGATGATCGTGATGGTGATAGGGGTCAACGTCGTGTTCTGGCGCCCGCTGATCGCCTGGTCGGAGCGTTTCCGGTACGAGACGACCGAGGCGGCGGATACGCAGCGCTCGCTCGTGCTCGAGCTCCTCGCGCGCTCGTCCTGGCCGCGTGTCCTCGGACGCTTGCGGGCACGGCTGGCCGAGCCGCTCGGCCGCGCGATGCGGATCCTCGGCAGGGACGACACGCCGCCCGTCGCCGTCGCTGCCCGTCAGCGCGCCGGCGATATCGCGTTTGCGGTGATCACGGGCGTGCTCGTCGCGTACGGCGCCTACGAGACGCTGCGCTTCATCGTCACCAGCCCGGGTGCCGGGCTCGGTCAGATCCCCCACTGCTTCGTGCTGGGGGCGGCAACCTTCTCTCGGGTAGTCGTCCTGCTCGTGTTCGCGACGCTGGTATGGGTCCCGGTCGGTGTCTGGATCGGGATGAACCCGCGCGTGGCGCGTCTGGCGCAGCCGGTCGTCCAGGTGCTCGCGAGCTTCCCCGCCAACTTCCTGTTCCCGCTCGCCGCGCTCGCGTTCATTGCGCTCGAGGTCCCCATCGACGTCGGCGGCATCCTGCTGATGGCGTTGGGTGCGCAGTGGTACATCCTGTTCAACGTGATCGCCGGAGCCTCGGCGATCCCCTCGGACCTGCGTGAGGCGATGAGCGTGCTCGGGGTGCGCGGCGTGCAGCGCTGGAAGCGCCTGATCGTCCCCGGGATCCTCACCTCCTACGTGACCGGCGGCATCACGGCGGCTGGCGGCGCGTGGAACGCGTCGATCGTCGCTGAAGTCGTGACCTACCACCACACGACGCTGACCGCGACCGGCCTCGGTGCCTACATCGTCGCCGCGAGCAACGCGGGCAACAAGGCGAGGCTCATCTGCGGAGTCGCCGTGATGGCGGTGTTCGTGGTGACCGTCAATCGCCTGTTCTGGCGGCGGCTCTACCGGCTCGCCGAGACCCGCTACTCGCTCTGAGGTCATGATGCACACCGTGAGCCCGAGAACCAGCGCTGCCGCCCGCCGAACGATCGTCTCCGTGCGCCAGCTGACGAAGACGTTCACCACGCGCGATGGAGGTGGGCTGCCGGTGCTCGAGGGGATCAACCTGGACGTCCAGCCGGGGGAGATAGTCGCACTGCTCGGCAAGTCGGGCTCCGGGAAGTCGACGATGCTGCGCTGCATCGCCGGGCTCGTGCTGCCGTCGAGCGGGACCGTCACCTACCGCGGCAAGCCGCTGCACGGAATCAATCCTGGCGTATCGCTTGTGTTTCAGACGTTTGCACTGCTGCCGTGGCTGACGGTGCAGCAGAACGTCGAACTCGGACTGGAGGCGCAGGGAATACCCCCTGACGAGCGTGCGCAGCGCGCGCTCGAGGCGATCGACCTTATCGGCCTCGACGGCTTCGAGTCGGCGTTCCCCAAGGAGCTCTCGGGCGGGATGCGACAGCGCGTCGGATTCGCGCGCGCGCTCGTGGTCGAGCCAGACCTGCTGTTGATGGACGAGCCGTTCAGCGCGCTCGACGTGCTCACCGCCGAGAACCTCCGGACCGAGCTGCTCGAGCTGTGGCAGGCGGGCGAGTTCCCCGCGCAGGCGATCCTGATCGTCACCCACAACATCGAGGAGGCCGTCGCGTTCGCCGACCGCGTGATCGTGCTCGGCACCAACCCCGGGCGCATCCGCGCGGAGCTCACGTGCGATCTGGAGCGCCCGCGCGACCGCCGAGAGGAGCATTTCAGCTCGCTCGTCGATGAGATCTACGGGATCATGACCGACCGCCACACCGCTGCCGCGCCCGCCGAAGATCACGAGGATGGCGGCGGCGCCCAGCACGTCGTCCTTCCGCACGCGAGCGTCGACGGCATCGCCGGGCTGGCGGAGCTCACGCTCGCCGGCGGCGAGGAGGATGTCGACCTCGCGAGCCTGGCCGCAGTAGTGGGATTCGCGATTGACGATCTGTTCCCGATCGTGGATGCGCTTACGATCCTCGGCTTCGCGACGGTCACGAGCGGACGGCTGCACCTCACCGAGACCGGCGAGCGGTTCGCCGGCGCCGACATCCAGCGCTCGAAGGAGATCTTCCGCGAGGCCGCGCTCCAACGCGTGCCGCTGGTACGCCGCATTCGACGCACGCTCGAGCACTCCAGCGACGGAGCGCTGCGCGAGGGGTTCTTCATCGACCTCCTGGCCAGCCACCACAGTCGCGACGAGGCCCAGGCACAGCTCGACACCGCGATCGACTGGGGACGCTACGCCGAGCTGTTCGAGTACGACGCCGGCCGCGGCGAGATCAGCTTGCACGTGCACACCGAGGAGCCGGTGACGCGGTAGACGCGCCGATCGCGCGATCCACAGATCCGTGCAGGCGGGGGCTCAGTCACGCGGCGCGCACGGCGTCTCTTCTCAGAGTCTCGTGCCGGTGGGTTTGCGCTTCGCTCGGGTCTCGGAGTGTCGTCGGTGCCAGCGTGCTCGACCAGGTGCGCAGTGGGCGGACGTGGGAGGCAGGTGATCCTGTAGCCGGTGAAGCTCGATGTGGTGTGTTGCGGCGCCGATGTCGTTCACGGTGTGGCCGCATTTCGCGCAGGTCCATGTCGTGGGCCCCGACACTGGGTGCGACCCGGTGGGCGCTGTCCCCGGGCACCCCGGTTCCCGTCGATGCGGTGACCGCGTCGGCGTCGGGCCTGGACCCGGAAATCTCGATCGCCAACGCTGACCTGCAGGCTCCGCGCGTGGCCAGGGTGCGGAAGCTCTCAGTCGCCGAGGTGATGGCGATGGTCAAGAAGTACACGCACTCTCGCTCGCTGGGGTTCCTCGGCGAATCGGGTATCAACGTGCTCGAACTCAACCTCGCGCTCGACAGGCGCCAGGCGACTATATAACTAACGGAGCCCCCCATCGGAAACCATCGATTTGCAGGTATTTTCTCGATGGAGCCAACCGACCTCAAGTCGAACCGCTCCGCGCGGCTTCCCGGCGGGCGTATGGCGCTGGACGACGCGGGATAGCATCCGCGGGTCGCCGATCCAGTTAGGGTCGCCGGAAAACCGAGTGGGTGCCGACGCGTCGCCAGATGACGTGCGCCTCGCCCGGTCGAACCTCTGCGCCGTACTCGAAGGTCGCACGGCCGTCCGGTGCCCAGGTCATCTCCCACACGCCATGATGGCCCTGCACCCGCTTGACGCGCAAACGCGGATGGAAGCTCTGGCCCCCATCGGCGATGTCAGCGATGAACTGCACAAGCGCCTCGCGGAACGCTCGCTGCTGTTGCGGGGTCAGTCGGTCCCAATCGCGCCAGAACAACGCGAGGACTTCACGCGTCGGCATCGAGCGGCTTCGCCCGCTCGTCCAGGGCCGCTAGGAACTCGGCATCGTTCTCGTAAGCCATAACGCGACCTGCTGCTCGATCCTCGTCCGCCTCGCGCTCCTTCTCCTGCCACTCCCGCGTCCAGAACCACGCCTGCTCGGGGTCTATGCGCCCGGCGCTGATCTCGCCAAGCAGGACCGCAGCGCCGTCTACCGCGCCATCCGGCAGACGGTCCACCAACTCGTGCAACTCAGCCTTCGTCATGCCCTGATTGTCGCACGGACGCGCCCCATTCTCGAAGTGCGGTTCGACCACCGTCACGATCGCCACCCGTGAACCGCCGCAATCCGCGGTTATGGAGCCAGCCGACCTCACGTCAAACCGCCTTGTGCTGCTTTTCGGCAGGCGCACGTTGCTGGACGACTCGGGATAGCCGACAGTGCAGCGCGACGTGGTGAGTACGGACTCCACAGCCTGCGCGGGCTCACTAAGCCGCAGCCGAAAGCGATTGAATACTCGGCCCTGCGTAGCGGTCTTGCTCGCGGCCTTCGAGGACGAATATCTCCCTCAAGTGCTCGCGCGCGGTCTTGTGGTCGCCGGAGTCGATAGCGGATGGAAGCTTGCGATAAACGGGAAGCACCCGCTCGCGTATGAACGCCGCATCGGTGATTGGTGACGGCATCAGAGCGAGCAAAGGAAGAATGCCCATTGCCATACCTCTAAACGGCCTGTTCTCGGTAGCCATAAATAGCGCCGCATAGAACGGCGTCGCTACTTCGCCGAACCCCGCAGCCTGAGAGCGGGATGCGTACACACCCTCCATCGACGCGACAGCTTCACGCATGCGAGATATCCATCGGGTGGTACCTCGCAAAGCGGCGAGTTCGGTGGCCTTTTCGACGAGCCAACACCAGCACACAATGCTCTCTCGGACAACCGCGTCGTGTTCATCGCCATTAAATAGGGCTCTGAGTACGTCCGGGTGGGCCGTGTCCCACCTGTCGGGCGTAGTGACGAAGGCGCCCTTACCGTGCTTGACGGACACCAAACCACGCTCTTCTAGAGCCCTCACTGTCTCGCGTGCGACCCCGCGACTCACATCATGTTCCTCCATCAGATTGACCTCCCCAGGTATCATTTCACCTGGTTCAATCGCCCCAGCGACGATCGACGCGATTAGTCTGTCCAAGACATCTCTGTGCAGCCTCGGGCCGCGTCCGGTAGCCATGTCGCGAAGCTATCGTGAGGTCCGGACGGAAGCACGCGGTGGTCGCCGATATGTCTCCCTAGAGATCCTATCTCTTGCTTCCTCCGCACAGGTCGGGGGTGCGGGTGCGGTGCGACCACCATCTGAAACGCACCGCGGAATCCGCTGCAAATCCGTGCCTATGGAGCCAACCGAAGTCAATGCGAACCGCTTTTGCGCAAGTAGCTGGAGGCTGCATGTCGCTCAACGACACGCTGTAGGCGCTGGCATCCGCCGCTCCGATCCGCCTCCTGGCGCCATACGCTGACTGCCAACGATGGCAAAAGACGGGCAGCCGACGCGATTCCCTCGATTCCGTGTCTGGTGGCGGATCTACAACGCCACAGAGAACGTTCTGGCGAGCCTGCCAGTGGTCTTGCTGCTCCCGACTCTGGCGGCTCTTGTAGGTGCGGCCTACGCGGCTTCCCATCCTTCATCCCAGCGCGGGACTTCTTTTAGCAGCGCACTCGTGGGCGCGCTCGTCAGCGGTGCGGGAACGTTGATCGCGGTCGTTCTGCTGATCTTCTTCTGGCTGCTTGCTTGGTATCGCCTTCGAGGCGATCGGGTCTGGAAGGTGGCGTGGTCGTTCAAGGCGAACGAACGCTTCCCCGGTGTCCATAGCCGGGTCGATGGTCTTAATCTGATATGCGATATGGCGCCGCCGAGCAGCGTGGCGACGTTGGGAGATGTCGAAGCGGTCCTTCGGTCGCCTCGCGGTGAGTATCGGAGGATGCCCAACCGCGGGATGGGCGGCGACTCGCACGTGCTGGGATTCTCACCGGGCGGTCTTATCGGCTGGGAAGGCGGCGTATACGAGGTCCGCTGGTACGGGACGACCAGTCGCCGAAGGCGCTACGAGATCGCCCGGTCGAAATACATGCTCGAACCACCCGACTGGGCGAACTCAGGGCTGATCCCGAGACAGGCGGCTTGATCGCCGCGCGACAGCCGGACGCTCTTGCTAGGCGGCGCCGAAACCGAAGTCGGGACCGCCAAGCATCACGACAAAGTCTCGATGCAAGCACCCAGCGCGCTCAGGGCAGCGCCAGCGGCCTTGCACCATCGCGCTAGCTTCTTCAGCCATTCAAGGATGTCATTCCTCATGGCCTCTGATCGTAGCGACAGCCGGGGTCGTCCCTAAGATGGCGGTCGATGTTTGAGCGAGACGAGGAGCTAGCTGGCCAGCGACGCCTCAGCGGCGGCCATCGCATCGGGCAGCGAGTCGTGCTTGCTGTTCTCGTGTCCTTTGCCCGTGACCTCATACTTGGTGCTGCCCGCCTCGCCGAGGTAGGGCGGTCGCACGGCGACGTGCCGCAAGATCGTGCTCGACTCGTCGTCCACGTACTGCCAGTTGTCCGTGCCCGTGACAGGCATCCACTTACGCACGTATCGAGCCTAGCCATGGGGCACGTCGGATAGGCAGCGCACATGGATTGGTCCGAGCTATACGCCGTCCTGTTCGACCTGCAAGGCCGCCGGTGCATGGCGCAGGTGCAGCTTGCGGAAGGCGATATGCCACTGTTGACGGCATTTGGCGCGTTGGTCGGCGGCCCGAACGGGGAGGTGTTGAGTCCACAGCACGGAGATACGATCACTCTCGGGCTTGCGTCTAGTGTCCAGGGCTCCAACGGAGCGATAATGCTCCAAGAGCGCCACTTCCAGGGAACAGAACAGCCATCGCCAAACCACCTCACGATCCTGCACGGTGGCGCCCGCCTGCTACTTGCCTTCGGGAACGAGGGCGAATCCGCCGGCGACGAGGTTGAGCCCGCCGACGATTAGTTCTCGGGCGGGTCAGCAAGAATGTCGGATGGCAGCGAGGCGAGGTACGTCGAGACGGCGGCGACGACGAACACGCCGAGCGCATAGCGGGCATCGCTAAGCGCCTGCACGAGCGTTCGGAACTCGGCTTCTTGCTTAGGGAGCTTGAAACCGAGCAGGTGGACGACGACGGCATCCACGAACTCGAAGCGCACCTTGCCGTAAGTATCTCCAAGCGTGGCGCTGCTCGTCTCGTCGGCGGCTGCGGCGAGCGCCTTGGCAAACAGATCCTTGTCGGCCTCGTACTTCGCGGGAACCATGCTCGGGTAGTGGAACGTGGAGTGCCGCTGGCGCCGAATCCAATCCTCGACGGGGATGAGGGCGGAGAACATCTTGTCGAGGTGGTCTAGCGCCTCTTGATTGAGGCTCGCAATGAACCTGTCGATCTCCTCATAGCGCTTGCGGGAGCCCGTCAAGAAGTCAGTCGCCTCGTGCGAGTAGCTCACGAGTTGTCGGAAATGCAGCAGCCGGACGCCCATACCGTCGGGCTGATCGACCGACGCCACCATCGCATCCATCGTCCGGCGCCAGTCGTTGTAGATCATCGCCAGCACGGCTACGAAGCGTGCGACCGGATCGGCGGCCGGGAAGGCGTCCCCGATGCGGAATGTAAACGTCCTCGCTGGCAACTCAGCAGACACGCCTGCAAAGGCTACGCGAGCCGCGATGAGCGCCGCGCGGGCCAAGGTCCGCCACACTTCCGACGGCCTGCCGGGCGTCTAGGCCCGGCTCGCGTAGCTGGCGGGAAATGGTCTGTCCGGGGGCGTCGCTATCTCATCCGCGTCAATTGGACATATTGAGCAGCCGGACGGGATGCTTGCGACACCCCGCCCGGCCTGTTAGCACCGAAGAAGCGACCTTCGATGCCAGAGCCTACCGTAGCTGTCTGCGGTGTGGTCGTCTGCTCGCTGGCGGCTTTTTTCGGTGTGCCGAAAGGGAGGCCAGATGACCGCTACGCCTACAGGAAGTTACGACGCGCCCGGCGCCAGGGGCCGATACGCCCCCGCCAATGATGACCCGATTGTGCTGCTTCTCTACGGCGAGGAGCACGTGAACCTCGCGCTTGCCGACGAGCTGGCGCTGGACGGCTATGAGGTCCGTCGTGCCAGCGACACGGCGAAGCTGCGCGCCGTATGCAGCGAGTGGGAGGTTGAGCTTGTGATCTTCGGGCGCGCGACGCGCCGAGGCGCGGGGCTTGACGTGCTGCGCAAGCTCCGCGCGGGCGCGTTCATGCCCGAGGCCAAGCGGGGTCCGCGGACGCTGTGGATGACGCCGAACGGCGACCTTGAGGACGTGTTGCGGGGGTTCGAGGCGGGAGCCGATGACGTGCTGCGCGCACCTTTCGCACATCCCGAGCTTCGCGCCCGCGTGCAGGCACTCGTGCGGCGTGACCTCGCGGAGGGGCCTTGTGTGATCGAGTACGGAGAGCTTCGGATCGACACCGCCGCGCACGAGGTCACGATCGGCGCTAGTCCTATCGCGCTGCGCCGTTTGGAGTACGCGCTACTTGTGTACCTCGCCCGCGACCCCGGCCGTGTCTACACCAAGGACGAGTTGCTGCGAGAAGTCTGGGGGTTTCGCTTGCCCGGTAGTACGCGGACGCTGGACTCGCACGCCTCGCGGCTGCGGCGCAAGCTCGCTGAGGCCGGCGCCGACGGGCTGGTGTGCGCGACGCGCGGCGTCGGCTATCGCCTCGCGGCCGCTTCGTTCCGTGCGCTGCCGGCGACGCGCGTTGCGTGATCGTAGCCGCTGCGTGTCAGGTTCGTGTACCGCGCCCACAGGGCGCCGCGCTGCCCGTATAGCTGCCGTTCGTACAGGCAAATATGGCCCCGGCGCGGGGATTGGAGCCCCGCCCGAGACCGTGACACAGGAGACGAACCTCCCATGCACGATCAAAGTAGCTCACTCGAATCCGAGGAGCACGCCTATCTCGACCAGGCCGTGTTTCAGATCATGCTCGACAACGAGCGCCAACGGCCCATCTCGGAAACCGAGGTCGCGCGCATCGTCAGCACCCCCGGCCACGTCCCGGCGAGCCTCAAACGCCTGCGCGTAGGGGGCCTCATCCACCGCTGGAACGATCTGGCGACCGCGTCGCACGCCGCCGTCTACTACCACGAAATTACGCAGCACACAGACCCCGATTCTCGGCACGAGCACGTCTGGGACAGCGCGGTCCTCGAAAGCCTGATCGTGCGAGGCAACGATGGTCAAGGACCGCTCACCGTCGAGCAGCTTTGGCACGCCTTCGGTGCGAAGAAGAAGCAGAAGGGCTCCATCATCGACGCGCTGGACCGTCTGGAGGCCGCCGGGTTGATCGAACGCCGCGCCGGCCGGTCGATTGCCTCCGAGGTCGCCAAATACCTCGACCGCATACTGACGCTCTGACGCGGGGGCAAGGGATCATGCGGATAACCGAGCTTGACCTGAGCCCATCCGCTCGTCTGTGCTTGGAGGTGGCCGACATCCACGAGGTGGACCGGCTCCTTGAGCATGGGACGGGACGGCTGATCCAGCGCCCCGAGTTCAGCAAGGGCGCCGAGCTGTACGAAATCGTCCGCGAGCTACACCGCTGCGGTCTGACGTTCTCGCGGCCGGGCGGGCACATACAAGGCGAGCGCGAGCTTGAGATGTTCCGCCTGCGCGCGGTCGTCGGGCTCTCCCTCGATGAGATTGCCCAACGATTCAATCTCACTCGCGGGCGCGTCCATCAGCTCCTTCGCTTGCACTTCCGGCTGGACGCAGTACCACCCGCAGCGAAAGCCCACCGGCCACGGGCGACTTGCCAGCGTCCGCACACCCTCAAGGATCGCCACCGGCTGTATCTCATGGCGCGCGTGGCGATACAGCGCCACTACCGCAGACCCCTCACGGTCACGGCGGTTGCGAGGGCGCTTGCTAGTTCTCCCAGGCAACTCCAGCGCGCATACGCTCAGTTCAGCGACAGCACATTCCATGAAGACCTTACCGCCCGACGGATGGACGCCGCCACTGAACTGCTCTCACAGCCCGCGATCCCGGTGTGCGATGTGGCACGCCGGGTCGGCTACTGCCACCCGTCGCACTTCGCCCGCGCCTTCCAACGTCGCTACGGCGTCTCACCCTCAGCGTTCCGCGCCCAGTCGTGCCGTGCCGACCCTCACAACGGCCCACAAGGTCAACTAATCCCGATCGAGCAGCCGCAAGACGACTACGACTCATGCGTGGGCCACGTGCATACCGACGCGGCAGACGCCCGAATAGCGGCGGCAGTCAGTTAGCTTGAGCCCAGTTCGCCGATGAGCAGACGGATTCTGCATTCTATCTCGTCGCGGGTGGCGCGGGACTGTGAGCGTCCGACCCTCAGGGTCGGACGGGTTCTACTCTGGTAGGCGAACCTGCTCGTTTCACGGCACGCAGGGGCACATGATCCCGAGTAGGCGGCTATCTAGGACGAGCCCACATGACGCCCCGGCGCACCGTAAAATCGGGGGCCATCATGGAGAGCCTGCATCCACCGCCGCGATCGCTTGCGACCGCACGCGACCCTGAGTCCTGGGCATCGTCACCGGGGGTACGGCGCTCAATGCGATCCAATCGGCGCACCGATACCGGACCTGAGCGTGCATTGCGATCGGCGCTGCATCGTATGGGACTCCGCTTTCGGAAGGACTACCGGGTCGATCTCGATGAGCTGCGCGTGCGAATCGATGTGGCGTTCCCCGGCCGCCTTCTCGCGGTGTTCGTTGATGGATGCTTTTGGCATCGCTGCCCCGTACATCGCACAGACCCACGCTTGAATGGCGACTTCTGGGAGCGCAAGTTGCAGCAGAATGTCGAACGGGACGCTCGCGTCAATGCGGCGCTTACCAGCGCCGGATGGACCGTGCTTCGCTGCTGGGAACATGAAGCAGCCGAAGCGGCAGCCCAACGTGTCAGAACCATGCATGGGAGTCTCACGGCCGCATGAACAAACTAACTGCGTTTGACCTCTTCTGTGGCGCGGGCGGACTCACCGAGGGGCTGAAGCAGGCCGGATTCCAAGTTCTAGCCGCGGTTGACAACGCACCACTCGCGGTGAAGGCGTACCGAATGAATCACCGTAAAACTCGTGTGTGGCTTACAGATATACGTCGCCTGCCACCGCTAACTATGGCTGATGAGGCTGGTATCTCGGTAGGCGAGCTTGATCTTCTTGCCGGCTGTCCTCCATGCCAAGGTTTTTCCAGCCTGCGCACGCGACATCGGAGCAGCAGTGTGGTTGATGCTCGGAACAACCTCGTCGCTCAGTTCGCCCGCTTCGCCGAAGCCTTGCGACCACGGGCGCTGATGATGGAGAATGTCCCGGGTCTCGCCGAGGACGTTCGTCTAAAGCGTCTCCTGGGTAGGCTTCGGCGGCTCGGCTACACGCTCAAGTATGAGGTACTCGACGCCGCAGACTATGGTGTGCCACAACGCCGGCGCCGGCTAGTCTTGCTCGGCCTGCTCGGGCAAGAGGTTTCGTTCGCTGAGCCGGTTCGCCGGCGGCGAACGGTCCGTCAGGCCATAGGAAGGCTGCCTTCTCCGGTGGACAGCGACGATCCGCTACACAATCACGGTGAGCAGAGGAGCGAGCGCATACGCAAGCTGATCGAGACGATACCGGCCGAGGGAGGCTTCCGACGTATGGGCAGAGAGGTTCAACTCGGATGCCACAAGCGCACCAATGGGTTCTACGACATCTACGGCCGCATGGCATGGGACGAACCTGCGCCCACGATAACCGGCGGATGCATCAACCCGTCCAAGGGACGATTCCTTCATCCCGAGTTGGCACGGGCTATCACCCTTCGCGAGGCCGCGCTTCTTCAATCGTTCCGACCCGGATATAAGTTTCCGCTAGATCGCGGCAAGTATCACGCCGCGGATCTGATTGGGAATGCGCTGCCACCGCGGTTTGTCGCGCTCCACGCTGCGGCACTCGCTAACGCCCTACGCTCAGAGGCGCCGGGCAGAGGATCGGCTACCTAAAGGAACCCGGACTATGCCCAACATCGATGATGTTCTTCGATCCGAGTTGACGCCCGCGCAACTTGCGGCGGCTACCGACCCCACCGCGGAGGTGCTTGCGCTCGCCTGTGCGGGTTCAGGAAAGTCGCGTACGCTCGCCTACAGAGTGGCGTGGCTACTCGCGAATGGTGCCAAGCCAGAGTCGATCATCGCCTTTACGTTCACGGAGAAGGCGGCCGAGTCAATCAAGCTCAGGATCGGCAACGCCTTGATCGCGGTAGGGCTTGAGCCGACCGTCCTTGGCGCAATGTTTGTTGGGACGATCCACGGATGGTGCAAGGGCGTGCTGGGTGAGATGGACGCACGCTACCGTCAATTTGAGGTGCTTGACGATAATCGTCTCAAGCTCTTTCTCATCTCTCGTGCCGGTCAACTCGGGCTATACGATCGGCTACAGGAGACGGGGCGCGGTCGCTATTTCCAGATCGTGCACGAGGTCACCAACGCATGGAAGCTGCTCAATGACGAGATGCTCGACCTCGATGACGTTGAACGCCTCGACAATGATCTAGGTGCTGTCCTCCGAGAACTCGATGCGGTCATGGATCGTGACTGCTTCATCGATTTCTCGCTGATGATCCGTCGTGTTGCAGATGCGCTGACAGAAGGCAATGAGGTTGCTTGCGGAGCGCTTGCGACGCTCCGCCATCTGCACGTCGATGAGTATCAGGACATCAATCCGGCTCAGGAGGCATTGATCCGTGCCATGCACGGATTGTCTGAGACCCTCTTCGTGTGTGGTGATGACGACCAGGCTGTATATGCGTGGCGTGGAGCTGACGTCTCGAACATTCTTGAGTTTGCCTCACGCTACCCGCAGGCATCCGAGCACACTCTCGCGCGTAATTTCCGCTCGACTCCCGCAATCGTGGACGCAGCCGACGCCTTTGTTGTCGCCGAGCTTGGTCCCTTGCGCCTTCCAAAGGAACCGGAGGCCGATCCGACCGAGCAGCCCCGCGACTTTCGTCGTGTGTGGTTCACGGATCGTGCACAGGAGGCTGAGTGGGTAGGGGATCGAATACAGGCACTGCTTGGCACCGGATACGAAGAGAAGGATGGCCGCATTCGGGGGCTTACACCGGCAGACGTCGCAGTTCTTATGCGGTCAACCAGCGAATCGGAGCAGACCGGATCGCCACGCCACGCTGCGTTTACTGCTGCGCTCAACTCACGGGGTATCGCCTATACGCTGGAGGCCGGGGGTAGTGTGTTCGACCGTCCGCAGGCAGAGGTATTGCGCGAGGCATTTGAGCTGCTACGAAGCGGTCCCCCAAGCCGCCCGGACGCGCGTGAACGCTTCGATTCCATGATCTTGCCGGCCTATCCCAATGCCGACTTCAATGCCTTCGTTCGTGTTCTCGCACAATGGGGCCGCGAGATTCATGGTCCGGCAGCGGAGGTAGGAGCTGCGAGGCGGCGAGTGTATCCGCAGCAACTCGTGCACGACCTGCTGGAAGCGTTCGGGATCAGACAGACGGCGTTCGACCCAGGAACTATGCGCGACATCGGTTCTTTCAGTCGCATGATCCAAGACGCCGAGTCGGTCTATCTCAGTATCGACTCGGCCGGCCGCTTTGGTCAGATTCTCAATTTCCTCCAACAGGTTGCGCGCTACGGCTACGACACCGGCACCGATGACCTGATCGCTCGGCCGGACGCGGTGACCGTTTCAACCGTGCACCGAGTCAAGGGCCTTGAGTTCCCGGCAGTATTCATCGCTGACGTTGAGAATCAGCGGTTTCCCAAGCGTCGTGGCAAATATAAAGGTTGGTTGCCTCTCGAACTCGTTCAGCCGGCGCTCGGGAGAGGCGCCTATCAGAGCACGCCTGAGGAGGAGGCGCGTCTTTTCTATACGGCGATGACCCGCGCCGAGCGTTACCTTCAGATAAGCGGCTCTGCACAGCTCCCCGGCGGCCGGCGACCTGCGCAACCCTCAAGATACGCACAACGCCTTTCAGGCGACGAGCTCGCCGACGACCCCGACGGCGAGCCCGAGGGACTCGTCCCCGCAACGCCTTCCCGGCGAATCGACGAGACGGTGCTACCAACCACATATTCAGACATCCGTTACTATCTAGGTTGTCCACGGGACTACCTGCTCCGAAAGAGTTACGGATTCTCCCCCCCGATTACCGATCTGTTCGGCTTCGGGCTCACTGTCCATGCTGGGCTCGGCAAGTTGCACGAGCGGTTCCCTCAGCGTGCCCCCGACCCGGATGAGGCGGGTACCGTCGCCGAGGAAACGTTCCATCTTAAGCATGTCCCGGCGAGTCGTGATCCAGAGCGGCCAGGGCCTTATGAGCGAGCACGCGACAGCGCGGTCGAAATCCTGCGCACCTACGCCGACTCATACGGCTCTGATTTTGCGCGCACTCGTAAGGTCGAGGCGCGCTTCGAGATTCCGGTACGCGATGCGGTCATTTCCGGCTCGATCGATCTCATGCTCCGTGAAAATGAGAACGGTGAGATCCTCGACGCTGAGGTTGTTGATTTCAAGTCGATGAAGGGCGGCGACGAACCCGAGCTCAATCCCGCACTCGACTGGACGGAGTTGGCGCTCCAGGTACAGCTTTACGCAAAGGCCGCGCGGGAGGTTCTCGGCGAGGCGGCACGAACAGGCAGCGTCCATCTACTCAAGGACAACAAGCGGATTTCGGTGCCTGTCGGCGATGAGGCCGTGGACGCAGCAATCGCCAACATCGAGTGGGCGGTGGCACGGATTCTGGAAGAGGATTTCCCTATGCGACCACATCCTGACAAGTGCTCGGGATGCGATTTTCGCTCGCTCTGCCCCAAGGTGATCGAGGAGTTCCAAACCGATAACCGACCCCCTCCGCTTCAGATTCCTGCTGATGGTGCCGGCCAATTTGTCTCTGCCTTCGAGGTCGCCCCGGTGGAAGGCATATGAGCCCCGCATATTGGGTCCATGCTGCTGCCGGGTCGCTGACCTGTAGCTGACCCACAGCACGATCGGCGGATGCGAGCGAGGCTCGGACTCGCCGCAGATAAAGATTTCCTAAGCCTGTCCCATAACGGGGGTCGAATTGACCTTTCTAGGTTGCCCACCCCGCGAGGACGGGGTTCTCGGTCGCCTGTACCGCAGGGGCGCCGAAAGGGACCTTTATCTAGTGGCGGGACGTTGGCTCGAGTTCTTCCGGCGTTGGGCTGTCCCGTTGGGCACTCGAAATCAACTTGTCCTTTACGGAATGGAGACAGAACCACCAGATATGAGAAATCACCGCACACAGCATCTTCTTCGCCCCTCTCGTGCCGCTGAACAGTTCGCGCGTGGGGCGCATTCGTCGCTGCGCCAGGCGGGCTCGTCGTTTGCTCACCATTCGTTCTCTGTGTTCGGGACGCTCGCGCCGTTGCTCGTGCTCGCGTTCGCGGTGCTCTTGCTGGTTTTGGTGTGGCGGGTGTGGGGGCGTCGTCGTCTTGCGGCGGAGGGCCGCTGCTTTGAGGTTCGCCTCGGCGAGCAGGTGTCACGGGCGGCGGTCGAGTCGTTGATGAGCACGGTTGCGGGCGGGCTGCCGCGCCCGTTGCTTGGGTCGGCACCGTGGGTTGCGTTGGAGTTGTCATCGACGGAGGATCGCGCGGGGTGCGGTTTGTTCGTCTCGGGTGGTGTGCCGGTGGCGCAGGTCCGCGCTGCGGTTGAGCAGGGCCTCGGCGGCGTCACTGTCGAGACGGTCGGGCTCGGGCCGCCTGCCGAGATGTGCGAGCACATGCGCGTGGCGAGTCTCGCTCCCGGCGGCTCTCGGTTCTTGCCGTTGCGGGTCGATCATCGTGTTGACCCTGCCGGCCAGTTGTTGGCAGCGCTGCGCGCGCACGAACCGCGCGAGGGTGGCGCGATCCAGCTTGTCTTGCAGGCGCCGCCGCGCTCAGCGGCGAACCGGGCGCGTGGACAGGCGCGGCGGCTGCGCGCCGGGCGCGGCCTGCAACCGGACCTGGCGTTGCGTGCGCTTCAAGCTGTCGGTGGGCTGCTGCTTGAGTTCATAGACGTGTTCTTGCCCGGTTCGCCGCCAGCGGGCCAGCAGACACGGGTGGACCCGTTCTCGCTTGAGCGCGCGAAGGCGATCGAGGCGAAGGCCGCACAACCGTTGCTTGCCGCGACGCTCCGGGTTGGGGCATGGGCGGATGGGCGCCGTCGCGCGGGCGGCCGGCTCGGCGGCCTGCTCGCGGCGTTCGGGCAGTTCCACGACCTCGGCGGGCTACACAAGAGCTTCGAGCCATTTTGCAAGCGGCGGATGACGTTCTGCCTGCCGCCCGTGAAACCACGGCTGCTGTTGAGCAGCAGCGAGGCGGCGGCGTTGATCGCGGTCCCGGAGGAAACCGCGCTCGCTCCGCTGTCGTTCAGTGAGGCGCCCTCTCGGAGTATCGCGCCGGCTGCGCACGCACCGTCACACGGGTTTTTGCTCGGCCGCAGCGACCACGCTGGGTTTGACCGCGAGATTCGCGTTGAGCCGAAGGCGCTGCTTGGGCACGCGCACGTGCTCGGCCCGACCGGGCGCGGCAAGAGCACGCTGTTGTTGAACATGACTGTCGAGGCGATCCGCGCGGGGATGGGCGGGATAGTGCTCGACCCCACCGGCGAGCTGACCACACTGACGCTCGCCCGTATCCCGGCCGAGCGCGTCGAGGACGTTGACCTGCTCGACCTCGGTGACACGAGTTACCCGCCGGCGTTGAACCTGCTCGCCAGCGCGCCCGGCGACGGTGACGCGCACGCCCAGGCGATCTGCGGCATCTTCGCCCGCCTGTTCTCACGGTTCTGGGGTCCACGCACAGAGGACATCCTGCGCTCCGCGCTCACGACGCTGTTGTGTGGACGTGACCCGGCCGGGCCGGCACCGACGCTCGCAGACGTGCTCACGCTCTTGTCTGACCCCGGCGAGCGGACCCGGTATCGGGCGAGCGACCCTGTGGCGCTGGATGTGTTCTGGCGCCAGTGGCAGACGCTCAGCGAGCAGGCCAGGGTGCAGGCGCTCGCACCGCTCTCGAACAAGCTGCGGGCGCTGCTCGGCAACCGCCAGCTACGCAACATGCTCTGCCAGCCCGCCGCGCCGGACCTCTCCGAGCGGATCAGCGCGGGCCGGTGGCTGCTCGTCTCCCTCCCGCAGACGCTCGGGGAGGACGCGGCCGACCTGATCGGCTCGGTGCTGTTGCATCGTGCGTGGCAGGCCGCGCAGCGACTCGGGCCGATCGCACTCGCCGATCGGCCACCGTTCCTGTGCTTGGTGGATGAGTGCCACCGCTTCTGTCACATGCCGCAGGGCATGGCGACTGCGCTGGCGCAGGCGCGCGGCTATGGCGTCGGGATGGTGCTCGCGCACCAGAACCTCGCGCAGCTCAAAGACAGCGAGCTCGCCGAGGCCGTGGACGCGAACTGTCAGACCAAGCTCTGTTTCGGGCTCGGCGCCGCTGACGCGAAACGCATGGTCGTTCACTTCCAGCCGCGCTTGGACGCGCACGACCTCCTGCATCTCTCGAGGCACACGATCGCCTGCCGCGTCGCTCACGAACACCACCAGCTACCAGCCGCGACCGCGACCACTGAGCCACCGCCGCCGTCCACGCGGGGCGATACCGCGAGCGTGGTCCGTGGTCGCGCCCGCGCCAATGCGAGCGACCGCCGGGCGGTGGAAGCGGCGATCAATGAGCGCTACGGCCGTATCGAGCAGCCACCACAAGGACATGCCCACGCCGACGAACAAACAGGTGACAACTTCGACTCGGGGAGTGCTGAGGTTCCGCCGTTCGGTCCTCCGTTCGGGGCTCCCACTGAGGGAGGACCCCCACTGTCCGGTATCCCGTACCAGCACGGCGATCCCGGCTCGGAGGCAAACCCCGACAATGAACACCTGATCCCTGGTGGCGGGCGGCCGTGACACTTGCTCTCGCTGCTTTGACTATTCGTGACCGGGAGCTACTTGACCGTCTCTCCCAATCCGAGCCCCTATCCACGTCTGAGCTTCGTCTCCTTTTCTTTTCGGGTGTTCGTACCTGTCGTGACCGACTCGTCAAGCTGGAGGCACACGAACTGTTGCTGCGTGTGTACCCGGCGCGCTCGCACAGAGGCGGACGCTCGGAGGCGCTGTGGTTCCTCTCACCGGCCGGGCGGCGCGCGATCGGTGCGCCGGCACGTCGCCCGCCGGGCCTTTCGATTCCCGACCTCGAGCACCGCCGCGCGGTCGCACGCTTTTTCCTCGCCATGATCGAACGCAGCCTGACCCGGCCGGGTGAGGGTTTGTATCGCTGGCTCGGCGAGCAGCAGGCACAGCAGGGCACGGGCGCGAGCGTGCGCCCGGACGGTTACGGCCGCTACCTGCTGCCTGACGGCGAGGTCACGTTCTACCTGGAGGTAGATCGTGCGACTGAGCCGGCGCGGCGGGTGAAGGCGAAGCTCGACGCCTACAAGCAGGCGCTCGCCGCCGACGCGCACCGCGAGCTTGGGAACATCCTGCTTGTCTGCGACGGCCGGCGCCGCTTGGCGAACCTCGCGCGCTGCGCCCCTGCCGGCCCGCCGTGGGTATGGGGCAGCATCGACGGTGAGCACTACGAGCTACTACCCGCCCGCGAGCAGCAACGCCGCTTCGATCAGCTTCCCGCCGCGCCACGCCAGCCGAACCGTCGTGTCGAGGACTGCCTCGGCATACGTTGGCGCTGGCCCGCAGCCGTGAGCGTGTAACTCGAATCTTTTACGGGCGGCGCGTGTACCCGCAGACGCCCCAAACGACCTTTTCTGTTGTAAGGGTCTTTCCGCCGGCACCATGACAATTGACAGAACATGACAAGCAAAGGAACAGATACGCGCACGAGCGCGCCTCGCTGCGACTGACGATCGTCCCGACGACGCTCAAGATCGCAAACGCCTATATCGCGCAGTACCACCGCCACAACCGGCCAGTACCCGGCTGTATCAGCGTCGTCGGCGTGAGCGACGGCGAGCGGCTGCGCGGCGTCGCGGTGGTCGGGCGGCCGATCGCCAGGGCGCTCGATGACGGGTTCACCGCCGAAGTCCGCCGCTGCTGCACCGATGGGGCGCCGAACGCCTGCTCGATGCTCTACCGGGCGGCGTGGCGGGCGGTCAAGGCGCTCGGCTACGGCAAGGTCATCACTTACACGCTGCCCGAGGAGGGCGGCGCCTCTCTACGCGCAAGCGGGTTCACGCTCGCCGCCGCCCAAGCGGGCGGCGGGCGCTGGAACCGCCCCGGCCGGCCCGCCGCCGACACGCACCCGACCGGCAAGAAGCTCCGCTGGGAGCTGCTCACATGAGCGGCACCCAACGAGCAACCCACGACGCCAGCAGCGACGCTCACGGCCACAGCCGCGCCACTCAAGGCGTCCGTAGGCGAGGGCGCCGTGCTCGCCGGGATACGGGCGCGGATGAGCCGATACGGCTGCTGCCGGCGCGCTCGCGGCCGATGGGCCGCGAGCAGGAACAGCGGCTCGTCGTCTCGTTGGGCGAGCTGATTGTTGAACTGATCGAGGCCGATGAGCGTGGGCTTGATGGGTTGAGAACCCGGCCGCGATCTGATCTAGATGGATGCTCCCGAGCCAAGGAGCAGCCATGAGCCGAGCATCACTCACTATCGCGCCCGACCCGGCAAGGAACGCCGGGCCGGTGCGCGTGGCGACCTACACCCGCATCTCCACCGATGAGGAGCGCCAGCCGAACTCGCTTGAGGCTCAGCGCGTCCGCTTGGACTCGTTCGTCTCAAGTCAGCCAGAGTGGCAGATCAACCTGCGCTATGAGGACCAGTTCACCGGGACCGTGATCGACCGGCCTGCGCTCTCACGGCTACTGCGCGACGCGAAGCGCGGGCGCTTCGATGTGCTGCTCGTCTACCGCGTCGATCGCCTCGCGCGCTCGATCAGGGGACTCGCGCAGATAGTCGATGAGCTTGATCAAGCCGGCGTCGTGTTCCGCTCCGCGACCGAGCCATTCGACACCGGCACCCCGGCCGGCCGGATGATGGTGCAGATGCTCGGGGTGTTCGCCGAGTTCGAGCGCGCGCTGATCGTGGAGCGCATCCTCGCTGGCCTTGAGCGCAAGGCCGCACGCGGCGGCTGGTGCGGCGGACGGCGCCCCTATGGATACGACATCGCCGCCGACCGCGACCACCTGGAGCGAAACCCCACCGAGGCGCCGCTCGTGCCGGTCATCTTCGATCACTACGTCAACCGGCAACTCGGCTCAAGCGCGACCGCGAAATGGCTGAACACCAACGGCTACCGCACCAAGAACGGCCGGCTATGGAACCACGGCAGCGTCCTAACAGTGATTCGCAACCGCGCGTACATCGGCGAGATTTACTACCGCGGAAGCTGGTATCCAGCACCGCACGAGTCGATCGTCCCACGCGAGCTTTTCGACCGTGCGCAGACGATCCTCAAAGAACGCGGCGAGGACCAATCACAACGGCGCTCCAACGCTTCGGAATACCTCCTCACCAGTCGCGTCAGATGCGGCCGTTGCGGACAGGCATACATCGGCACCGCCGCGCACGGACGAAACGGCCGGTACACCTACTACACGTGCTTCACGCGCCACCGCTACGGCACCGAGCACTGCTCCAACGACCGGCTCCCCGCTGAGAAGCTAGAGCAAGCCGTCACCCGCCAGCTCTGGAAAGTGCTCAACGACAAGACCCTGCTCACCGCCGCGCTCGACCACGCCTACGCCCAGCTTGCCCACCGCGACGGCGAGCACGAGGACGAGCTATCGAGCGTGCAGCGCAAGCTCGCCGACGCACGCGCGGCGATGGACCGCTACTTCCGAGCGTTCGAGCACGGCACCATGCCCGAGAACACATGCGCGCCACGCATAGCAGCACTCGGCGAGCAGACCAAAGCGCTCGAAGCGAGGGCCAGCGAACTCGCCACCCTCGCAGACAGCGAACCCGTACAACGCATCAGCGAAGCCGACCTCGACGCAATCCGCCAAAGAGTCCGCGCCGCGCTGGACGACGGCGGACCCATGCGCGTCAAGGCCATCCTCCAAGAACTCACCGACGAAATCCGCATAGACGGCCGCGACGCGATCGAACCGACCTTCCTTGTGCCTGCGGTTCGACCACCGTCAGGATCGATGGAGCCAACCGGGATCGAACCGGTGACCTCCTGCTTGCAAAACGGGAGCACAGTCCGCCCGGATTGGCCCGTTTTCCCTGGAAATAGCTATAAAACGACGCCGGGCCGGAGACCGAACTTTCTGTTGATTTAGGCCCATTTCTGCTGGGTTTAGGCCAACGAGCGGTCTCATTGGCCTAAACTTTTTGGTGGTCTTCGTGCGTTGTGGGCGGTTCTTCGGTCACCTTGGCGAGGCGCTCATCGATCTCGGCCAGCGAGGTCGATACAGGCGCGGCAAAGTGGCGCTCAGGGCTTGTCAGCTGCGCGCAGGCCGACGCACGTTGAGCCGCTTACCGACGGGCTCGTGTACCGGGTGATCGTCGCGAGTAATCTCGGCCAGGAGATAGCCGGAGCGGTAAGAGCTGGGGAGGCTGCGCGCCCACTCTTCGGGGTCATCGTCCCAGCGGATCGCTCGGCCGGTGCTCAGGCTGAGCACCATGCGGTCGAGGTCTACTACTTGGGTTCACGGCCGTCGATCTTAGGCACTTCTCGTCCGTGCTGGGTGCGCGTGGCCACGCACTCCGATCGGCCGATCTCGCGACCGGGTCGCCAGAACTCGACATGCACCATCACAGCCAGTAAAGCAGGGTCATCGAGCTCGTCCGACGGGCTCCGGTTGTTCCGTTTGTCTTCTGTTTGGCATCCGTTTCTTGCTACAGTGTTGGGGGATGAGCTTGGCTTACGCAGACGAGGCGATCCGGATCAGGCAGCTTGCTCCGCTGACTGAGCGCGACATCGCCAGGGCGACTGGGGCGGGAGTCTCGACGGTCAGCGCATGGCTTCATCGTACCCGCGCCCCCACCGGTCGCCGCGCCGAGCGGCTGGTGGAGCTCTCGGCGATCATCGACCGGCTCGCGGCAGTGCTAGAAGCCGACTACGTGCCGGTGTGGCTGAACCGTCCGCTCGCGGCACTCGAGCATCGCAAGCCGATCGACGTGCTCGCCAGCGGAGGCTACGAGGAGCTATCGCGCCTCATCGCCGCACTCGAATCCCCGACCTTCACGTAGCTCACCATGGACGCGCCGCGCGTGCCGGTGACGGGCACATGGCTGCGCCACATACCGGCCGGCAGCAACCCGCTGTACCGTCCGCCCACGCCCGCCGACGGGCGATGGCAGCACGGAGCCACCATCGAGGGCATCTATCTCGCCGCCGAGGAGGCAACCGTATGGGCAGAGTGGTACCGGTGGCTCGCAGAGCTCGAGATCGAGCCGCTACGCGGACTGCCACGCGAGCTCTGGCGCTACAGGGCGAGCCTCTCCTCGGTCGCAGACCTGACCAGCGCCGAGACGCTCGCCGCCCTCGAACTGCCGGCCGCCGAGCCCACGAGAGACCAGTGGCCAGCGTTCCAAGACGTCGGCGAGCGGCTGCACGCTGCCGGCTGCGACGGTCTGCTGTACCACTCGGCGGCGCGGCCTGGTGGGTTGTGCCTGTGCGTGTTCCGCGCCAACCCAACTGCAGCCCCGGGACGGCTGGAGCCACTCGCGCGGGCTCGAAGGGTGAACAAGCCACCGACACCACCGCGTGGACTACGGACCTGATCCTCGGCGTGTCGCGGCGATCTCCAAACGAACCGGGTCAAACTCGCAACGACGCTCCCCCTCAGGCAAGGAAACGTGTCCGAATCGCCGTCGGCACCATTGGCAAATGCGAGCGTGCGGGTTCGCCTCCGCAGGGCTTGCGGACATCGTCCGAAGGAGCCCTCTTGCTGGTGTTGGTACCGATGACCGCTTTGCTGGAGAAGCAGGAGTCGGTCGCCACCTGATTCTAGGCCGCCGTCTCCACCAAGCCAGGGACAGATAACCGCCGAAGAGCTGCGCGAAGTCCGCGTGCGGCAGTTAGAAGGGAATGTCGTCGTCCACGCCAGGTGGCGAGTCGAACGGCGCTTGAGCGGGACGACTTTGGTCGGCCGGAGGCGCTGCAACGAGGGGGAAAGACGGGGCGATAATCGTGAACTCCGGGAGGTTCTCGCCTGCCTCGATCTCGTCGAGCTTGCCCTTCTGCGTCTCCAAGTAGCCACGCAGCGCACGCTCGAGGCCCTTGCCGCGCGCGAACAACTCGCACATCTCATGCACCGTTACGTCCTCGGCATCAAGACGGGCGACGATCCTCTTGAGCTCCTCATACCCATCCTCAAAGGTCACCTCGCTGCGCAGATGCTCACCCATCGTCTGCCTCCTCGTGTTCTAACGACGTAACGGTGCTCGCCGCACGGCCGTCATGGAACCTGAGCAACAGCGAATCGCCCGTAGCGAGCTGGCGTGCGGAGCGTATGGAATTACCAGCGGGGTCGCCCGCGAGCACCCAGCCGAAGCGGCGAAAGTCCCGCGCCCAGATCAGCTCAAGCGCATGCTCGAGCTGCATCTGGCGCCGCTGTGTATCTGCGCGCATCTCCCGGGTCATCGCGATGTCCACGTCGTCGAGGTCGCGCGATCGATGCTCAAGGCGGAGGGTGATGCTGCGGGTCGATTCCTCCCCGCGGCGGATCACCGCGCTTGCACACGCCGCCGTTCGCTCGCGCGCTCGCCTCGCCGCCGGAGCAAGAAGAGCCGTAAGCCTCGCGAGCCCGTCGACGACTGGCAACTGTCTTGCCAACGATAGGCCGCTGCCGGCGACGTCGAGCTGCCCTCGCCACGAGGCGAGGAAACGACCGCTAGCGGCGGCGAGGCGCTGCGCCGGAAGGTCCAGCATGCCGGACGTGGGTATCGCAGCCCGTGCCCGCGCTAGCGCGTGCCGCGAACTCTCCAAGGCATGCACGTAACGGGTATGTCGTCTTGCGGCGTGCTCAACCAGGCGCCCGTCGAGGGACCCCATCTCAAGGGTGCGATGCTCCAGGGTCTGCCGTGGACGGGCGCGCTCGGCCGCCGTCGCGACCATGCCGGTGACTGCCTCCAGGCGTGCGGGAATCGTGGCGAGCGTGTCAACAGCACGAGCGATGCTCTTAGACAGCTCGCGGGCACTCGGAACGACGAGCTCCGCGACGCGGGCCGGGACGTCGGCATAGGCGGCGGCAACGTGGTCGCAGTTCGGCCGCTGTGGGGTATGGGCGATGCTCGTGACCACGGGGACGGGTGAGGCGAAGATCGCGCGGCATAGCCGTTCGTCGTCGAACGCCATCAGCTCGGCGACGCCACCGCCGCCGCGGGCGATGACGATCACGTCTACCGCCGATGTGCCCTGCAGTTGGGCGAGCGCATCGAGTAGCGAGTCAACTGCCGCAACGCCCTCCATCAGCGCGGGGCGGTGCACGATCTGCACAGCCGGCCATCGCTCTTTTAGTGCCTTGACTACGTCCACGGTAGCGTCGCCCCGCCTGGCGGCGATCACGCCCACTCGTCGCGGGAACCGCGACAGCGGCCGGCGCGCGCGCGCCGTGAGCCCCTCTGCCCGCAGGAGTGCCAGCGTCGCTGCCCGGCGCGCCAAAAGCTCCCCCTCGCCAGTCAGCCGCAGCGCGTCGACATGCAGCGACACGCGACCATTGGTACGGTAGAAGTCGACGCGGTCGAAGTGGGCCTGCACTAGCCGGCCGTCCTCTGGCCAGTTGGCTATCCGGCCTGCGCGAGAGCGCCACACGATGCACCCGATCGCGGCTTCGCGGTCGGCAAGCGTGAAGTACACGTGCCCAGAGCCGGGGCGGCGCAGGCCCTGAACCTCGCCCTCCACCCAGCCACCCGGGATGCCACGCAACTTTTGCTGGATGCTCGCCGCGACGGCGGCGACGTGTAGCACCGGCTCGGTGTCAGTGGGCGTGTCGATCCCGCTCACGAGGCGAGCCTTCCGCGGCCTAAGGTGTGCATCAGAGCGCCATCTCGCTCGCCCCGTTCTCCACCGTGCTCGCCTGGCCTGCAGCGGGTGGCTCTGTCGCGGGCTCCATCGCGCCGTTGTCTCCTGTCGTCGGCGCGGGCTGGCCACCGGTCCATGTCGCCGCCACCCGATCCCAGGTCACCTCTGGCGTCCGGTCGCCTATCCACACGCTCCAGAAGTCGGGGTCTGCACTTTGCGGCCGTTGTGGCTCGGGCAACTCGCGGATCTCTAACAGCGTGGGCAGGGGGGCCGCCCAGCCGAGTAGCAGCGCGTGGCGTGCCGGCAGCGAAGGCAGGTCCTCCAGCAGTCCGGCAAGGTTGTCGGGCACGAGCTTGCCGACGAGCTGCTGGTCGCGGTCGTTGACCAAGCGGTGCAGCAAGAAGCTGTTGCACTGCGCGAGGATCGTCGACGAGAGCTCTGAGGGGCGCTGACTGGCGAGCACCAGCCCAAGGCCGAACTTGCGTCCCTCGCGTGCGATCCGCTCAAAGCAGCGCACGCACATCTCCCCCGGCGTTGGGTAGTCATCGCCGATGGCGTGTGCCCGGACGAACGTGTGCGCCTCCTCCAGCACCAGCGTCGTCGGCAACGGATCGCGGTGTATTCGTCGATGACGCTGCAGCGCCTCGAAGATCGTCCGCGCCATCACCGCCACCACCACCTCAACAACATCGCTCGGCACCAGCGATAGGTCGATCACCGCGACCGACGAGCCTTGCCCGTCGCCTAGGAAGTCCCCCATCCACTGCGACAGCGACGGCGCCTCCCCGGGTACCAGGATCGGGCGGATCCGCTCATCGGCCATCAGCGAACGCACCCGCAGCTTCAAGCCGCCAATGTAACGTGCGGCGTCATCGAACTCGCCCAGCGAGGCGACGACATCGAGATGATCCGCAAGCAGGTCGGCGTCGAAGGCCAGCGGCATGTCCTCGTTTCCGAGCGCAATCTCGAGCGTGCTCGGAAGCACCTCGATCAGCGTCTCCAGCGCGGCGATCAACGCGTCCAGATCAGGCTCGGAGAACGGGTTCCAGTATTGCCCCTGTTCGCAACGCTGAGCCACGATCTCATCGATAGTGTCGATCAGGGTCTGCAGCTCAGCCGCGGCCGTCTCGACGTCGGTGTAGCGCTCGACACCCTCCTTCAGCGCTTCAAGCGCCTTGCCGAACGTCTTCGTAGCGGGGAATACCGTGTACTGGCGCGGCACCGCCCTGGTTGCTTGGATGATCATTAGGTGCGAGCGCGCCAGACGGCACAGCACCTGGTCGCGTGCCAGCTCTGGGTTGCTCCCGGTGCGCAGGTTGCGGAGGCTATGCGTCAGCACTGGTCGCTGGACTCGGGCGGAAGCGAACGTGACGCTCGCCCACTCGTGACTGTTCAACAACCACGCTGGCACCCGCAACGGAGTTGCCCCCTCGGTCTCGAGCGGTGGCACCTGGAACAGGTGGAAGCCAGGCAAGTCGCTGAGTGCCTGGCGGTACTCACCAGAGGGGTCGAGCACGATGAAGCGGCAGTTCGGGTCACTCTCACGGCGCTCGCTGGTGCGCTCATCAGCGGCGGCGGCGATCGACCAGCGAATCAGCCCGGCCAGCGTGCACGACTTCCCCGACCCGGTATTGCCAAGCACCGCGAGATGACGTCCGAAGAGCTTGTCAGGGTCAATCCGCACCTCCGCGTCGTTGCCAAGTAAGGCCCGGCCAATGTGCACCCGTCGGTCCTCCGGCTCCCCCCGCGTAAGCGCCTCGAGCTGCTCGGCGGACGGCAGCGCAACCGGATCACCGACGGACGGGAAAGCGACTACGCCGCGCAGCAGCCGGAACGCGCCGCGGGAGCGGTCCCCGCAGCGCTCCAGCGTGCCGACTGGTACGACGCTCATCTTGCGCATCGGGAACGGCAGATCAACCAGGCCGAAGTCCTTTAGCCCGGGGCGCTTGGGATAGCTTGAATGCTCGATGCCGAGCCACACGACGATTCCGACCAGTGCGCCTGACTCGTTCGGGATCACAACGAACCCGTTCAGTCGCGGGAACGCGATCGGCGTGCCCGTGTTCAACGCAGTCGTCACGGGTGCATCCAGCTCAAGGGACACCACAACGCGGGCCGGAGAGACTGACTCCACTGTGCCAACGTTCAGCGCTGCGCGGCGCTCGGTAGGTGTGCTAAGTGGCTCCCGCATCATCACGCCCCCACCGGAGTCCTGCGATCCGCGTCGCCCGGGTCGCCGCTGGTCTCGGGTGGGCTGGCGTGCGCTTGCCTTCGCGCCGCCTGTCGGAGCAGCAGTTGCTCCGGCCCTGCCTGTGGTAGGTAACTATCCACCAAAGTTGCGAGATCCCCAAAGTGCGGGCCCAACAGGACGCTGTGCTGCTCGGGCATGACACCGTCCAGGAATCGCGCGATCCGCCCGCCCGGATCGCTATGGGAGATCACCATGAGATGCGTGGAGCGCAACGTCAGCATGTCGCGGATGACTCGGTTGATGTGGTCATCGCCGAACCCGTATCCGTAGGTCACGAGCACACCGTTTGGGCGACACAATGCAGCAGAGAGGTCACGGAACAGCTCCGCGTAGGGGAACTGCAGCGTCTCAAGATCCTTCGCAGCGTTTGGGTAGATCATCAGCCGCTCCAGGGCCTCCTTCTTGAGTTCGGGGTCGCGGCCGCCGAACGCGAGCGGCACCCGTCGCAATCTGCTGCCGTCGAAGCGCCAGTCGAGCGAGCCGTGCAGCTTGCACAGCCGTAACACCCCCTCCAGGTAGCGCGGCTCGCCGCGGATCCCCGGCGGGTTGTAGTGAAGGTCCACATCCAGCCTGGAGGAGCGAAACACCGGCTCGACTGCGCCAACGAACCGATCGACTACTCGGATTCCGCCGAGGTCGCAGCCGAACTCGATCAGCCGATCGTAGTTGGTTGTGAAGACATTCAGCCGCTCCCGTGACGGTGGCCGGCTCGCAAACGCCAGCAGCAACCCCACCAGGAGTTGCTCGGCACGCGGCCCGGGCGCCTCGTCGCGGTCAACCGCAGTGCGGATTGCCTGCTCCGTCTGAAGCGCGCGCTCGGCGAAACCGCTCAGCACGCCGGTCAGCTCCGCTCGCCAAGCCGCCGTGCGCTCGGAATCCGGCTCAAGCACCTCGAGGCCCTCGAGCAGCGCCAACGCACTGCGCAGTTGATCCTCGATGTTCATATCGCCGCGCCTTGCTGCCTTGGCGTGCGATGCTGCATGCGCGTTCACTGCCGTAGCCTCGGCCGGCTTGAACTCGACGATGTCCATGCTGAGGCTGGCGGCGTTTACTGTGCGCGCAACGGCAATCCCGAGGCCGCTCCCAATCAGCAGAGCTAGATGCTCGGCCCCAGCCAGCGCGGTCAGCCACGAGCGGATCGCCTCCCCGTGCGTCGTCGGGTCGGGGGTGCCGTCGAGCTCGTGCTCGCGGCTCTGTATCCGCAGATGATGCTCCCCCAGTCCCGTCACCCTTCCACCCTTTCTAGATCGCCAAGCTCAGCGGTGCTGGGCGCCCTCGGCCCTCGCGGGCCGCGACGGCGCCCACGCAAGCGTTCGCACCCATGTAAATCTACTATCTTGCGGAATAATTTGCGGGGAGCGAGAGCCACGAACGGCCGCACGGATAGCGGCCGCACCTCGTGCGGCGGGTGCTTTCGTCGTCGGAGATCCCCGGTCAGCGAAACCGTGTACTCCAGGGACCTCGACTGGTGGCCCCCTGGTCAAGGGGCGTGGTCAGGCTGGTCGAGGCGCGTCGAACGCTGACCAGCCTCCCTGTGCGCCGCCCCGCCTTCCTGACAGGTAGTGGGCGACACCTAGGCGGATTATCTGTTCCAGCGCTCTCCGCCCGTCGCCTATGACTTCATGGTGACCGCCCGCCGGACGAATCGTCGGGGCAATACGCCGCCGTGATAAAGCGCCCCCGAAAGCGCATAGCCTTTAGGCAATGGGCATTGAGGACGACTTCCGGGCGGTCATCGAGAACGCTGTGATGCGGGCGGCGGAGCAAGCTGGCGAGGAGGAGATTATGCGCATCCTCAAGTCCGGCAAGCTTGGCAGGGCGATCACGGCGTCGGCTCCCGAGATCGGCTCGTCCATCGCTGACGGTCTTGCCGAGCGAACGCCTGGCCTAATTATCGAACGCCGCGCGAATGAGGCCGGGATCGCCGAGATGATCCGGCAGGCATACGGTCCAGGCCTCGACCTTTGCGAGAGCGTGCTCAGGTCGGCCCATGAGATCGGCGAGGAGTACGTCGATTTGAGCACCCCTGAGGGCGAGGATGATGTCCCAATCCTCCGGTGGGTTCTCGGGCATCTTCATGCCCGTTCGTGTCGTATCGCAGAGGAGGCGCTAGTCCTGCTCAGAACCGGCTATGGGCTCGGCGCCTACTCACGGTGGCGTGCCCTACACGAGGTAGTCGTGGTCGGCGAGTTCATCAAGCAGAGCGGCGACGATACTGCAGCCCGGTACTACGACCACATGGCGATCAATCGCTGGCGGCTACTCAAGGCGGCGTCGGAGTCGGGCCGCCTTGATGAGAACGAGCAAGGCGTCCTTGCCCAGGCGCAGGAACGTGTAGACGAGCTCGCGGACATCTATGGTGCGGAGTTCGTCCGCGACTACGGGTGGGCGGTGAAGGCCCTCTCAGGTCAGCCGCATAGTGGTTTTCGCGGCATCCAGGCCGCGACGGACTTTACGCACCTGCAAGTTGATTACCGCGAGTCGTCCTCTGCGGTGCATGCGGTGGCCGTGTGGGTGTTGGAACCCCGGACGCCGAGCACCTCGGGACCACCCTTGTGACCGGCGCCTCACCTCTGGTCATCGCGACGCCAGCTCACGCGGTAGCACTATCCTTGCTTGTCACGACCGGGACGCTGCTCACATCGACCGATAGTTGGGCAGCGCCGTTCCTCCTGTCTGCGATCTCGACACTCTGCGATCACGCGGGGGATGCCCTCGTTGCGGCTGAGGCCGACGTCGAACGGCGATTGAAAGAGGAACGGGAGAGCGAGCAGGAGTAGGCGCGCTGCTGATTCTGCGTTACAGCGCCAAAACGCGGTCGTCTCCGGCGAGTGGCACCTGCTTGAGATGGTGTCACGCGAGTTGCCGGGCTCCCGCCCGCGCGAACTCGCTGGTCGCTTGGGGCTACTCCCGACCGCTGGCTGACACCGGTGTCATCGCCGCCGGCGCCGGATCCGATGCGGTGCCGGATGAGGGTTTGACCTATCGCCCCTGCTTACCACACCGAGCGCGGGCGTCTCGACAACCGGTCCCACCGCTCTCGTCTTGGACGACAAGCAGCACATCCACGCGCTTGCGGACTCGCCGGCGATTCGCGCCAGGAGCAAGTGTCGTCGCGGGTCTCCTGCGTGGCAAGCAGGCGACCCCTCGCTCGTTTCCCCAGCAAACAAGCGAGCTTTGAGCTACGGGACTTTAGGCCAACGAGGAGCCCCGTTGGCCTAAATAACTAACGGAGCTCCCCATCGGAAACCATCGATTTGCAGGTATTTTCTCGATGGAGCCAGGCAGGATCGAACTGCCGACCTCCTGCTTGCAAAGCAGGCGCTCTCCCAGCTGAGCTATGGCCCCAAGACAGCCCAATATACCGTTGTGGAGCGGGGTTTTGGCGCTCAGGCTGCCTCGCGTTCGGGCGTGTCGGAGGCTCCACGGAGACTTGTCTGCCAATATCTGCCACTTCGCGGCTGCAACGAGGCTAGGAGCCAGGCCCTCTCGTGCTCACCGGCATCGCTTGACGGCAGACGAAGCACGAGAGCGGGTCAGGTGTGGCCCAGGGACGACGCCGGGGTCTTCCGAGCGTATGTTGGCCAGGCGGCTTCTGAGGCTCAACGACCCACGTGGCGTGCTTCTTGAGGCGTTTGCGCCGCCGGCCGTTCTTCGGGCCGCGCACATCGCCGTGGGCCGACTCAGCCTCGATTGGTGTTCTGTGGATCTCTTGCGCTTGGTCTTTTTGTAGAAAGCCAGCATTGAGCTTGGCTACACCCCAGTGGTCCGGGTCACCCCATCTCGTCGTCTCGTTCGCCGTCGTTGAGCGGTGTTGCATTGTCGAACGCGCCACTTTGGAACTCCCAATGACCATCGACAGCTTCGCGGGCATCGACCTTCACGAGCCAATACACATGCTCATCGTCGTCAACTGGAGAGTTGGGTGCGGGCGGCTCTAGACGACGTTTCGGGGGTGTGCTCAATGTAGGAACTCGATAGCCGATCTACGACGTTGGCAAAGAGCGAGTCGCCCCTGTCAATGGGAGCGTCCCACTCATTCTCTCCGACCGAGACGAGTAGTTCACGATCGTCCCGAAGCCGATCAAACACAGCCTCTACTTCTACATTGGCGTGCTTCCACGCCAGCTCAATACCCCCACTGCTGAGCCTCCCGATCCACGGAGGCCGCGTATCCTCGCCCATAACCCGATCCAAGAACTTCAGAGCATCGACTACATCCTCAATGTGTAGCGGTCGCTCGGTCCCGATATCAGTGGCGGCACTAAGTTCTTCAAGCCGATTGATGACCAAAGCCCACCACGATGGGATCGGTGCTTCCCGCTTGGGTATAAGACGGATGACCTGTCTTGCGAGAAGTCGTCGTTCGCCTAGCGCCCAGCCCAGCATGGGCACATTGGCTGACGTTTCCAAAGCGAGCCCCACGCTCAATCGCCTCCCTTCCTCAGCCGCCAATGATGGTGCGTTTCTGGTGTAGTTAGATCCTGAAAGCCACGCACGACCCACTCGTGTCCCACATCAAGTGCCTTGTGACACTAGCGACACTATGTTTGCTCGGGCTTACCCGTGCCGTGAGCTTTACAAGGTATATCGGCGTGAGTTCGAGTGGCTGCAGCTTGTCTGGCGTGGGGGCCGGTGACTTTGGCTGGGATGGCCTCAATCCCGGGTCAATCGAGAGATGCAATCGCCCAATAGGAGTACCGTCCGTGCCTGGTATCCGCCACCTTGCCGCAACGTGAGCGTCCTCTGCCTCCGGCAGGAAGGCAATATCGAACAAGGCTTGGGTAGGTCGCTGGTCGAGTTGATCGAACTTCTCTTCGTTGCGCGGCACAATGCCCTGACGCGTTCGGCGCGGCAGTTCGTCTCGGACATGATTGGCAAAGCGCCCGTAGACCTCCAAGTCGATTGTCTCGGCCGGAAACTGAGCAGCCAGCATGACCTCGGCGACGGGAGGTCGCTCAAAGCAAAGACGGCTGGTGGGAGGACGCCGCGCACGTCGAGGTGCTGCGTGCGCTCGTGGTTTGGCGCGACTGGATCGACCAGGTCGCGAGGACCCGCGGCACGAGCTGGCGTTTCATGCGCAGCTCTCCGACTACAGCCGAGAACTTCGCCAGGAAGGCGGCGGCATCACGCGGGCATGGCAGCCCGGCGCCCCGCCGGACGGGTGGGCTCGTTGATCGCTGAACGCGACGCGAACGAACGGCAGCACCGAGGGGACGCGCGAGTCGGTGATGAAGGGTGCGCGAGGACTACGGCACCCCGGACGGCGTGAGTTGTCGCGGCCGGTGGCCGCCGCTACGTGCGCCGGAGGCGTCGGCTTTCGCCTCCGTGTCCGCGCTAACGCGCGGGAGCGGGACTACTCCCAAATTGCAGCAGCTTCTCGCCGATCTATGCAGCGGCGCTACGGGGGGCGGCGGGTGTCGGCAGGGCTTCGAGCAAGGTTCGAGGTAGGCGGGTGCTGGCGTCCCAGATCTCTATAGCGACGAGCGTATGAGTCGTGCGGTCGTAGTCGCGTAGACCGCCAGGAACGCGCTCGCTGACGACATCGTCGGACTCGCCGGTCGGGAGCCAGGCGATGTCCGCCTCGGGGTCGTAGTAGGCGTACATGGTCATTCGAGGTTACCGCGTCAGGCTCCCGGCCATTCGTCCACCCGCCATGCCGACACGATGCGCGCTGTCGTCTTGTCATCCCCGGCGGGATGGTCGTATACGGCTTCAAAACGGACCCCGTGGGCGGTGAGGCCCTCGATGAGCCAGTCGGCCTGTCCGTCGTTGACCTGCCGTCCGCGGTGTCCGTCACGGATCGCCTGCTCGACATCGGATCGCGTCAGATGCCGTTCGTCAAGCCGAAGCAAGGCGTGATCGGTCCAGACAAAACGCTCGATGGCCACCGCCGAGAGTCTACGTGTCGGGCTGAACCGTCAAGGGCCTCGGAGTAAACGGCAGCCCTGCCGAAATCCCCCCGAATCGCCCTCAATCGTCCGCTATTCGACCGGGTGGCTCACGCGAGTCGGACGGGCGGGAAACCCAGTGTTCATGCGAGGTTCCGGCCCACAGCCCCAACGCCCGAGGTTGCTTGCAAAGCAGGCGCTCTCCCAGCTGAGCTATGGCCCCTGGGCCTCTCAATATACCTGTCATAGAGCGGTTTCCGCTCCTCGGCGCTGGCCGTGACGGCGATCTCGGAAGCGCTTGAGTCGTCGCTGCTGCCCATTGCTGCCCAATCGCGGGCCGTCTATCTGATCGCTGCCGCGTGCTAGACGGCATCGTCGCATCGAGTGGGTTGCCCAACATTCTGGGGGCGATAGTGCCACCGGCCTCGTGCCGGTATTTGGCTGACCGCTCGACACACAAGAACCTCGACGTAAGAAAGCGGCACCATAGGGGACCATCCCGACGAATTGAACTCGGGTGGTGTTCCTGGATTAAGGTGCTCTCGCTCGGTGGCCCATCATGTTCGGCCCGCAGGCCGGTATATGCAGCCGCGCGGTAAAGCTTGGCGTCCTGGCGCTCGCGTGGCGGTGCCTGCCCGACGCGGCGGCACAAGCGAGAGCCTCGATCTCCTCCGGCTCGTAGTCGGGACGTGCGTGTGGCGCGGCATGGGGTCTCCTGAAGTAGAGCCCGCCGCGCCGACAACTCGGGCGGCTAGGCAGTGGATCGCTTCAGGAGCACACGCATGGTCAGGCCACAGCGAGCCGAAGCTCGGCGGGGTCCGCTGTCGCCGGAAGCTCGATCAGCACCTTCTCGCCCTTTGCCTCCTCTAGGAGGCGGCGCACGTCGATCAGTGTCAAGCCGATCAGCTCGCCCTTGGCGTCGTAGCTGACGGCGTGGCCTTCCGGCGTCTCATCGAAATCGACCGCGCGCGCGGGTAGAACCAGTCCTGCCCTGAGCGTGGCTGCGCGATCCGCTCCGTGGGCTCCTGGACGGCCCGCAGTACCTCGCGCGGTGTGGCGCCATGTGGGGGTGGCCGTCGATGATGTGCTCCCACCGCTCAGCAGTCAGGTGGACCGTTCGGCCGAGCGGTGGCCCCCACCCCCAGATGCACCTCCCCCGCCTCCAGAGCCGTGCGCGCACCATCGCCGAGCTCTACCACCAGCCGCCCGCCGTCGTCGACTCCCATGGCTCGTCCGCTCCCTCCGCTCCACGAGACCTCTCGCCCGCACAGCGCATCGCGGGCGCGCCAAGCGTCGAGCACCCCCGGGGGCGACTCTCCCAGCCACCGCTCCAGCGCCGCCAGCAGCCGCGCCAGCAGTGTCTCCACTGCCTCACGCGGCATTTCAAGGCTGGCGGCCCGCTCGCGCAGCTCCTCGGGCAGCTCCTCCACCCGCACCGCCACGTTGACGCCGATCCCCAGTACCGCCCACTGCTCCTGCGGGCGGCCCTCGACCAGGATGCCGGCGAGCTTCGCCAGCGGTGGCGCCACCGCTGGCGCCACCGGCATCCGCTCCAGCACGACGTCGTTGGGCCACTTGATCGTCGTCCGGCTCTCCGGCTTCACCTGCTCGACCGCGTCGCACACCGCCACTGCCGCGACCAGCGGCAGCAGCGCCGGAGGCTGACGCAGCAGCAGTGACATCAGCAGCGCGCTGCCCGCCGGGGCGCTCCAACGGCGGCCCTGGCGCCCGCGTCCAGCAGTTTGCTCGGCGGCGCTCATCAGTGTGCCGTGCGGAGCGCCCGCGGTCGCCAATGCGCGCAAGCGTTCGTTGGTCGAGTCGGTGCGCCGCAGGTGCAGGCGCGGGTGGCCGAGAGCGGTGGTGAACGTCACCCCACGCTCAGACTGCCCAGCCGCGGCCGGTGAGCTCATTCCGTGACGGCGTCGGCCACCACCGCCGCCACCAGCCCCTCCACGTCGTGGCGCTCGGCCTCCATGTGCGGCGCCAAACCGTGCTCGCGCAGCGTGGCGCTGGTGACCGGCCCGATCGACACCACGCGCGTGGCGGGCCCCAGATCGGCGCGGCCGCCGGCGGCGTCGAGGAAGAAGCGCACGGTGGAGGAGGAGGTGAAGGTGATGTAGTCGGCCGCCCGCGCCGCCGCCAACGTCGCCGGGGGCAGCGGCTCGGCGACGGTTTCGTACAGCTCGACCACGTCCACCTCGGCGCCGCGTGCGCGCAGCGCGTCGGGGAGCGCGTCGCGCGCCTGCTTGGCGCGAGCGACCAGCGCGCGACGGACGGGCAGCTCGGCGAGCGCCTCCACCAGTCCCTCGGCGACGAACCGGCGCGGCACCACGTCAGCCACGATTCCCCGCTCGCTCAGCGCGCGCGCCGTGCCGGGGCCGATCGCCGCCACCCGCGCACCCGCCAGTGCGCGCGCGTCGGCGGGCCGGTGGCCGGAGGCGGCGAGGCGTTCGAACAGGCACTCCACACCGTTGGGACTGGTGAAACAGATCAGGTCGTACGGGGAGAGGTCCAGTGGTGGGCCGGGCAGCGGCCGGATGCGGATCGCCGGCGCCTGCACCACCTCGGCGCCCAGCTCGCGCAGCCGCCGTGCCAAACCGCTGGTCTGCGCGCGGGCGCGGGTGACCGCCACGGTGCGCCCGGCGAGCGGGAATTGGAGCCCACCCTCACGCCAGGACAGCTGCGCGGCCAGCTCCGCCGCGGCGCCCACCACCGTGATCGAGGGAGGCTGCACTCCCTCCACCTGCGCGCGCTCGGCGATCGTGGCGAGCGTGCCGCCCACCGCGCGCTGGGTGGGCAGCGTGCCGCGTTCCACCACCGCCGCCGGCTCTCCGGCCGGGCGCCCGGCGGCGATCAGTGCCTGCGCGATCTGGGGGAGCTGGCGTACGCCCATGTAGAACACGAGCGTGCCGGGGAACGCGGCCAGCGCCTCCCAGTCGATCGCGCTCTCGGGCTTGTCGGGGTCCTCGTGCCCGGTGATCAGCGCCACCGCGCTCGCCATGCCGCGGTGGGTGACGGGGATGCCGGCGTACGCGGGGGCGGCCACGCCCGCGGTGATGCCGGGCACCACCTCGAACGAAATCCCGGCCGCGCGCAGCGCCAGCGCCTCCTCGCCGCCGCGGCCGAACACGAACGGATCGCCGCCCTTCAGCCGCACCACCTGCCGGCCGGCGCGCGCGCGCTCCACCAGCAGCGCTTCGGTGTGCTCCTGCGGCACCGACGCTCCCCCGCCCTCCTTGCCGACATACAGCAGCTCCGCGTCGGCGCGCGCGCCCTCCAGCGCCTCCGCCGGGATCAGCCGGTCGTAGAGGATCGTGTCGGCGCGGGCGATCAGCTCCAACGCGCGCGCGGTCAGCAGGCCCGGGTCGCCGGGACCGGCGCCGACGAGATATACCCTGCCCTCGCCCGGGCGCGGCTGGCCGCCGTCCGGCGCGGCGCCGTCGAGAGGCTGGTGGGCGCCTTCCGCGTACGTCGGCCGGCCCGACCCTTCAGGCGTGTTCAACCGCCAGCTCCTCTGCCCGGCGCAGCAGCTCCCCGGCGCCGGCGCTCCGCATCCGCTCTGCCATCCGTCTTCCCAGCTGCTCGGGGTCGTAGAAGCCTCCCAGCAACTCGTCGCTCACCCAGGCGGAGCCGTCCGGGAGGCCGACCCAGGCGCGCAGGTGCAGGCAGCCGCAGCCGGCGTCCGCCGCGTGCGCCCCGAGGGGCGTGTCGCAGCTCGCGCCGAGCGCCTGCGCCACGGCGCGCTCGGCTTGCAGGCAGGCGAACGCCTTCGTGTCGGTGATCGCCTCCACGGCCTCCCGTGTCCGCGCATCCTCGGCGCGGCCCTCCAGTGCCAGCGTGCCCTGGCCGGGCGAGGGCACGAAGCGCGCCGGGTCGAGCACGGCGGCGATCTCCTCCCCGCGGCCGAGGCGTTGCAGGCCGGCGCGGGCCAGCACCAGCGCGTCGAAGTGGCCATCGTCGAGCTTGCGCAGGCGCGTGTCGACGTTGCCGCGCACCGACACCAACTCCAGGTCCTCGCGCGCCGCGCGCAACTGGGCGGCGCGGCGGATGCTGCTCGTCCCGACCCGCGCGCCGGGTGGCAGGCCGTCCAGCCCGGCCGGTTGGTTGGCGTCCGAAAAGAAAGACATCGCACGCGGGGCGCACAGCGCATCCTCGGCCGCCGCCCGCGCCGGGGCGCCCAGCAGCGCAAGGCCGTCGGCGAGCTCTCCGGGCACGTCCTTTGCCGAGTGCACCGCCAGGTCGATCTCCCCGGCCGCCAGTGCTTCCTCGAGCGCGCCTGTCCACCGCGACTTGTCGGCGGTGCGCTCGTCGCGGTCGCCGGCGGTGACGACCGGAACGATCTCGCAGTTGCCCACCAGCTTCGCCACCAACTCGGCCTGAGCCAGCGCGAGCGCGCTGCGCCGGGTGCCGATTCGCATCAGCGCTCGCGGCGGCGGCGCAGGTCGTGCACCTCGGCGAGCCCGCCGTTGCCGCCGGTGGTGTTCGCGGAGGCGTCGCGCCGGGGCTCCTGCTCGCTCGCCCCGTCGTCTTCCAGCGCGAACAGCTCGCGCACGAGCTGCAGCGAGGCGTGGCCGCGGGCGGCGGAGAGGCTGCGCAGGCGGATCGTGGGCTCGTGGAGGATGCGGTTGGCGATCGAGCGCGCCAGCGCCTCCACGCGGATGAGGTCGCGCGGCGAGGCCGACTCCCAGCGGCCGTCGTTCTCGGCGAGCACCTGCGCGACCACCGCGTCGCCCTGTTCGCGCAGCGCCGAGATCGTCGGCAGCGCGTCGAGCTGGCCGAGCCAGCCGGCGAAGCGCTGGATCTCCTCCTCGACGATCCGCTCGGCGCGCGGGATCTCCGAGGCGCGTGTGTCGAGGTTGCGCGCGACCACCCGCTGCAGGTCGTCGATGTCGTACAGCGTCACCCCCTCCAGCGCGGCGCAGCGCGGGTCGACGTCGCGCGGCACGGCGATGTCGATCAACAGCAGCGGCCGGCCGTCGCGCTGGGCGAGCACTTGCGCCAGCTCGTCGCGGCCGACGATCGGGTGGGGGGAGGAGGTGGAGGAGACGACGATGTCGGCGAGCGCCAGCTGCTCGGGGAGGTGGTCGAGGCCGACCACGCCGCCGCCGAAGCGCTGCGCGAGGCTGCGGGCGCGGTCGGCGTGGCGGTTGGCGACGAAGATCGTGCCGGCGCCGCGGTCGGCCAGCGCCTGCGCGGTCAGCTCGCTGGTTTCGCCGGCGCCGAGGATCATCACGTGGCGCTCCCTGAGCTCCCCCAGCAGCTCGACCGCGAGCCCCACGGCGGCGGAGGGGACGCTGACGTGCGCGGCGCCGATCTCGGTCTCGCTGCGCACGCGTTTGCCTGCCGTCAGCGCCGCGTTCCACAGGCGGTTGGAGAGCGGGCCGGTGCAGCCGGCGGCCAGCGCCGCCTCGAAGGCGCGCTTGACCTGCCCCTGGATCTCGGCCTCGCCGACGATCATCGATTCGAGGCCCGCGGTCACCCGGTAGAGATGGCGCGCGGCGTCGCAGTTGCGTGGCGAGTAGATCTCCTGGGCGACCTCCGTCGGGCGGATCGCGGCGTGGTGGGCCAGCATCCCCAGCGCGTCGCTCTCGGCGCGCACCGGGTCGCTCACCACCAGGTAGAGCTCGGTGCGGTTGCAGGTGGACAGCACCACCGCCTCGCGCACCTCGCCGGTGTCGATCAGCTCGCCCGCGAGGCGCACCGCCCCCGGCTCGGTGAACGCCAACCGCTCGCGCAGGGCGACCGGCGCGGTCTTGTGCGAGATGCCGAGCGCCAGCAGCTCGCTCATGGCTCCTCCCGCCCGCGCTCGGCCAGCTCCAGCAGCTCCCCCAGCTGGCGCTCGATGCGGCTGAGGCGGATCGCCATGATCGCCACGTAGATCAATACCAGCGCGAACAGCACGATGTAGGCGCCCGCCACGTACCTGCCGGCCGTGTGCAGTGGCAGCGCCGGCAGCTCCGCCAAGTTCGCGGTCACGCGCGCGTTCCTTCGATCGGCCGCGCGGCGGTCGCGGTGGAGGTTTGGAAGTCCGCCGCGGTGCGACGCGGCGGTTCGTGCGACGGGGCGGCGCTACGCGGCCGGCGCGCCGGCGTGTCCGCCTCCTCCGTCAGCCGCCGGCGCAGCGCGCGCAGCTGCATCCGCGCGTGCTTGGCGGTCAGCTCGTACTTGCAGAGCGTGGCGAACAGCAGCGTCATCGCCAGTAGCGACACCAGGAAGGTGAGTGCCATCGAGCCGGGCAGATTGGAGGTGTTGGAGAAGACGCGCGGGTGCACGTAGGCGGTGGCCATGTTGACGGCGACGTAGTTGAGCGGCACGAACGCGCCGGCGGTGATCGCGAACACCGAGGCGTAGCGCGCCTGGCGCTCGGGGTCTTCGATCGCGAAGCGCAGCGGCTGGTAGGTGGCGTACAGCAAGAAGATGATCAGGAACGACACGAGCGTCGGCTCGCTCCACACCCACCAGTGCCCCCACGAGCCCTTGGCCCAGATCGAGCCGGTGATCAGCGTGCCGACGGCGAAGATCAAACTCATGTGGATCACCACATACGAGCGCATGTCCCAGCGCGGATCGCGCGTGCGCAGGTGGACGATCGCCAGCACCCCGCCGAGCACGAAGCCGCACAGCGCGACGATCGCAAACGGGACGTGGACGTAGAAGATCTTCTGCAGAAAGCCCTGTTCGGCTTCCAGCGGCGCGTAGAAGAACACCAGCGCCAGCGCGAGCACCATCGCGGCGACCGTCGCGAGGCTCAGGGTGCGCAGGCCGCGGCCGTACAGCGGGCGGCGGTCGCGGGCGGCAGCGGGCGGGCGCGGGGCGATGGAGGGGCTGGCGGTGGCGATTGGTCTAATCCTCAACAAGAAGTCGACGACGACGGGTCCGGTCAGTCTTCCAGCAGGAAGTCGAACACGGCGTAGGCGATCAGCCCGAAAATCAGATCATAGAGCGCGAGCGCCAGCGGCCAGCGCAGTGCGGGCGCCGTCTGGTGGGTCAAAACCAGCAGCGGCGCCGAGGCGCGGGCGCCGCCGATGACGATCGGCACGAGCAGCGGCAGTGCCAGCAGCGGACCCAGGAGATCGCGCGCACGGGTGCGCACCGCCAGCGCCGCCACCAGCGTGCCGATCAGCGCGATGCCGAGGTCGCCCAACAGCAGCACGCCGGGCAGGTCGGGCAACGCGGGGCCGAGCGAGGGTTCGAGCAGCAGCAGCGCAAACGCCGGCACCGCCACCAGCTCCAGCACCACCAGGTAGGAAAACAGCGCCAGCGCCTTGGCCACCAGCAGCGCGGAGCGGTCGCAGGGCGCCAGCAGGAAGCCGTCGAAGCCGCCCTCCTCGGCGTCGGCGACGAACAGCCGGTTGACGCCCAGCATCGCCGCCAGCAGCAGCGTCACCCACAGGATCCCCGCGGCCTCGTCGCCGCTGACGCCGGTGCGGTTGAGGGCGAAGTGGAAGATCACGAACACGGTGACGGCGAACAGCGACATCCCCGGCACCGACTCCAGCGTGCGCAGCTCCACCAGCAGCTCCTTGCGCAGCAATGCCGCCACCGTGCGGGCGAAGCCGGGGGGCTGGGAACCGCGCCGCGGGGCGGCCGCGCCGGACCCAGCGGGCGGTGGGTGCGGCCGATCGGTGACAGCGTTCATCCGTACAGCTCCTCGATCGCCTGTGCATCGACGTCGGCCGGGCCGGCGAGCAGCGCCGGGCGTCCGGCGCGCAACCCGAGCACGAGGTCGGCGCCCGCCAGGTCGGCCTGCGGATCGTGGCTGCACACCACGCGCGTGCGGCCGCACGAGGGGCCGATCAGCGGCTCGACCAGCGCGGCGCCGGCCGGGTCGAGGTTGGCGCGCGGCTCGTCGAGCAGCAGCAGCCCGGGGTCGTGCAGCACGGCGCGGGCGATCGCCACGCGCTGCACCATCCCGCGCGACAGCATGCGCACCTGCTCGTCCGCGCGCGCGGCCATCTTCACCGCGCCGAGCAGCTCGTCCACCCGCGCGAAATCGACGCCGTGCAGGCGGGCGTGGTAGCGCAGGTTCTCGCGAGCGGACAGCTCGCGGTAGAGCAGCGGCTCGTGGCCGAGCAGGCCGATGCGGCCGCGTACGGCCCAAGACTCATCCGGCAGCGAGCTCCCCAGCACGCGCACGGTGCCCGCGTGAGGGCGCAACAGCGTGGCGAGCACCCGCAACAGCGTGGTCTTGCCGGCGCCGTTGGGGCCGAGCACGACCAGCGTTTGCCCTTCGCCCAGCGACAGCGAGACGCCGCCCAGCGCCTCGCGTTCGCCGTAGCGGCGGGTGAGGCTCTCCAGCTCGAGTGCCAACCCCCCCTCGCTCGCCGCCCGGCGGGCAGGTGGTGCGTCGAGTGCGAGCGCCGCCACCCGCTCAGGCGCCCGCGGCCTGCAGCGAGCGGGTGCGCCGCGAGCGCTCGATCAGCTCGCGCACCCCCTGCTCGTCGCCGGCGCGCAGCAGCGCGATCGGATCGGGGTCGCCGCCTACGATCCCCTCGAAGAAGTCGCGCCGCTCGGCATAGGTGGGCAGCGTGTCCTTGGCCCAGCCGCGCACCTCGTTGAGCAGCACCGCCAGGCGTGCGTACTCCTCGCCGAACAGCGCGGCGATCTCGCGCTTCATCCGCTTGGCGAGGGCCGGCGAGGCGCCGGCCGTGGAGATCGCGATCGCCAGCGGGCCGGTGCGCACGATCGCGGGCAGGATGAAGTTGCACAGTGGCGGCACGTCCACGACGTTGACGAGCATCGCGCGCCGCTCCGCGTCCTCCCAGACGCGGATGTTGACCTCCGTGTCGTCGGTCGCTGCGATCGCCATGAAGACGCCCTCCAGGTCCTCCGGCCCGGCGTACTCGCGCCGCTCCCAGCGGATCGAGCCCTCACGCGCCAGCTCCTGCAGCGCCGGCTCGGCGGATGGCGCGATCAGCGCGACGTCGCCGTCGCAGGCGAGCAGCCCCTCGACCTTCTCCAGGCCGATCGTCCCGCCGCCCACGACCAGGCAGCGACGGCCCGTGAGTTTCAGGCAGGCGATGTAGAAGGGCGTGTCGAGCATGCCCTGCACGCAGGACTGATCGCAGATGCCTCTGCGCAGCTGACAGACGCACTCCTTGCCGGCATAGGCCTGGGCGGGCATGCGAATAGGTTAGGCGCTCATCGTGGGTTGGGCGTTCGTGCTTGGGCGTTCGT